>NZ_JAFKFW010000016.1 GCF_017308015.1 Allobosea sp. | reverse complement strand
TTCGGGATTGGCTCTGTGACTGTCCGTCTGACGACGACGAAACTCACGACCAAAACGACGACCGGGAAAACCGGCCTGTCGCGCTGACGCTTCGCCTCGGTTCCGGGTCCATCTCCCCCCGGCGGGGAGAGATCGCCGAACCCGCCCGAGACCGGTGCGGGGCGGCCCCCAAAGGGAGATCCGAACCGCCTTATCCGCAAAGGATCACATCATGAGCTTCAAGGTCGCAGTGGTCGGTGCAACCGGCAATGTAGGCCGCGAGATGCTGGACATTCTCGCCGAGCGTGCCTTCCCCGTGGGCGAGGTCGTGGCGCTCGCCTCCTCCCGTTCGGTCGGAACGGAAGTCTCGTTCGGCGACAAGACGCTGAAGTGCAAGGCGCTGGAGCATTACGATTTCTCCGACACCGATATCTGCCTGATGTCGGCGGGTGGCGAAATCTCGAAGGCCTGGTCGCCTAAGATCGGCGCGCAGGGCTGCGTCGTGATCGACAATTCCTCTGCCTTCCGCATGCATCCCGACGTGCCGTTGATCGTGCCCGAGGTGAACGCCGCCGCAGCCGCCGGCTTCACCAAGATGAACATCATCGCCAACCCGAACTGCTCGACCGCGCAGCTCGTCGTGGCGCTGAAGCCGCTGCATGACAAGTTCGGCATCAAGCGCGTCGTCGTCTCGACCTATCAATCGGTCTCCGGCGCCGGCAAGGAAGGCATGGACGAGCTGTTCAACCAGACCCGCGCCGTGTTCTCGGCCGGCGAGGTCACCACCAAGAAGTTCCCGAAGCGCATCTCCTTCAACCTCATTCCGCATATCGACGTTTTCATGGAAGACGGCTTCACCAAGGAAGAGTGGAAGATGGTGGTCGAGACCAAGAAGATCCTCGACAAGAAGATCAAGCTGACCGCGACCTGCGTGCGCGTGCCGGTCTTCATCGGCCATTCCGAGAGCGTGAACATCGAGTGCGAGAAGCCGATCACCGCCGAGGAGGCGCGCGAGGTGCTGCGCACGGCGCCGGGCATCCTCGTGATCGACAAGCATGAGCCTGGCGGCTACATCACCCCGCATGAGGCGGCAGGCGAGGACGCGACCTATATCTCGCGCATCCGCGAGGATACGACCGTCGAGAACGGCCTCGCCTTCTGGTGCGTTTCCGACAATCTGCGCAAGGGCGCGGCGCTGAACACGGTGCAGATCGCCGAGGTCTTGGTCAATCGCAAGCTGATTCAGCCGCGCAAGCAGGCGGCCTGAAAGGGGCGGATCGCGCGATGACGAGGCGGGCTCCATGCCCGCCTTTTCTTTGCCGAAGCACGCATGTTCGGTGCGCCAACGCATGGAGAGCCCATGTTCTTTGCGCAGCGGATCGTGGTTGAAACGATTAGAGTAGGCGGCAGACTTCTCGCATCTCCGCCCTCCTTCGCGCCGAAGCCCTTGCCGCAACCCGTCATTCCTTCATCCGAGCCTGCATCGGACAAGCCCGTCACCTCGCTTCGGCGCGACAACGGCCTGCTCGGTATCGGCATCATGCTGCTCGCGACGGTGTTTCTGTCGGCGGGCGATGCGGCTGCGAAATATCTCGCGGCCAGCGTGCCGCCGCTCCATATCGTCTGGCTGCGCTACGTCACTTCCGGGCTGATGCTGCTCGCGATTGTCGGCTTCAGGGACGAATGGGCATCGCTGCGCACAAGGCGCCCCGGCATGCATCTGCTGCGCGGTTGCGGCGCAATCGGTTCGTCCATGCTGTTCGTATCGTCGCTGAAGCTTCTGCCGATCGCCGATGCGACGGCGACCAGCTTCGTCGCGCCGCTCTTCGTCACGGCATTGTCGATTCCGATGCTGGGGGAGCGCGTCGGCTGGCGGCGCTGGGCGGCGACGCTGGTCGGCCTGATCGGCGTGCTCATCGTCGTAAGGCCGGGCGGAGCCGAATTCCAGCTTGCCTCGCTGCTGCCGGCGCTCTCGGCCATGTGCTGGGCTTTCTCGCTGATCATCACACGCATGATGAGCGGAACGGAGAACCCGCTCGCGACCGTAACCTATTCCACCGTCTTCGGGGCGCTGGTCATGGCGGCGTTGCTGCCGCTGCACTGGGTGACGCCGACCTGGGAGATCGTCTGGGTCGGACTGTTCATCGGGGCGGTCTCGACGGCGGGACACTGGCTGATCATCATCGCCTTCCGCTATGCCGGGGCATCTCTGCTGGCGCCGTTCTCCTATGTCCAGCTCTTCTGGGCCTCGCTCTTCGGCTTTCTGCTGTTCTCGGCCCTGCCGGATGTCTGGACCTGGGTTGGTGCGGCGATCATCGCTGCGTCGGGGCTCTACACTGCCCATCGCGAGCGCATCCGCGCCAGGCAGATCGCCGGTTGAGGGAGCCGGAGCGTCAGCCGCGCGGCTTCGCTCCATAGCGTGCCATGAACATCGCGACCGCCTCGCCGACGACGCGGCGGATCTCGTCCTCGCTCGGGGGCGTACGGATGGCATTGAACAGGCGGGGTCGGGTCAGCGTCGACTGGCAGAGGTCGATGAACTGAACGGCGGCGAGGGCGGTGTCCCCAATCGCCAGCACATTCTCGGCCACCATCCGGTCTAGATAGGCGGAGATGAGCTTGGCGCCCAGCATAGGCCCATTCTCGTAAAAGCCGCGGCCGAGGTCCGGCATCCGCTCCGCGACGCCGATGACGACGCGATGGGCGCTGACGGCAAATTCGGCGTTGATCATGCGCACGAGGCATTGGCCGAATGTGCTGAGGGCCCGGACAGGGTCGGAATCCTCGTTCAGCGCTTCGAAGGCGCCGCGCTTCTGCGCTTCCCGCTCGCGTTCGATCAGGGCGACGAAGAGATGTTCCTTGTCCTCGAAATAGACATAAAGCGTGCTCTTCGAGACATTCGCGGCAGTGGCGATATCGCTCATGCTGGCAGCGTCGAAACCGCGGGCGATGAAGACCTGATGGGCTCCGTCGAGGATCTGCCGCCGCTTGTCGGGATCGGCGCCGGCGACGCGATGATTGCGCGCGACGGCTTTAACGCGGTCTTTGGCGATCTTGGTCATCATTCCCTGGCGGAGGGGTCGCTCCGTGCGTGCTGCAAAAATAAATCGAACCAAGCGGTTCGATTTGACTTGATATGCATCATAGCCCGCGCTATTTCAAGCGCAATCGAACCGTTTGGTTCGAATTGACATGCAGGACGCCCGATGTCTGCTGAAACCGTTACCGAACAGCGCCGCGACCGGCTGAGGCTGGTCGACGCAAAGGCCGAAACCGCCCAGCCGGCCGAGCCCGCCACCGCCCGCGATGCGCAGGCCAGGAGCGCTTCGCCTGAAGCGGCAGAGGGCAGATCCAAATCCGGAAAGAGCCCGCTGAAGCGCGGTGCGCTGCTCGTCGTGGCGGCAGCCGTCGTCGGCGCCGGGCTCTGGTACGGCATCGACTGGTGGCGGAACGGCCGCTTCATTGTCTCGACCGATGACGCCTATGTCGGCGCCGAAATGGCGACCGTTTCGGCCAAGCTCGCCGCGAACATCGCCTCCGTCTCGGTACGGCAAAACCAGGAAGTCAAGGCCGGGCAGCCGCTCGTCGCGCTCGATGATGGCGACTGGCGGATCGCGCTCGATAGTGCCCGCGCCAAGAGCGCCACGGCGCAGGCGACGCTGGCCCGCATCGACAGCCAGGTCGAGGCCGCCCGGGCTGCTCAGTTGCAGGCGCAGGCGCAGCAGAACTCGGCTGAGGCGGCGGTGACGCGCACGGCCGCCGATTTCGACCGTGCCAACAGTCTCGCAGCCAAGTCCTACGGCTCGCAGGCGACCCTCGATGCTGCGACCGCGGCGCGCGATCAGGCGGTCGCCGCGTTGGCGAGTGCCAAGGCCGGAGTCGTGCAGGCGCAGGCCAACATCAAGGTGCTGGAAGCGCAGCGCATCGAGGCCGCCCGTCAGATCGACGAACTCAAGCTGGTCGAGCGGAAGGCCGAGCGCGATCTCTCCTTCATGAACATTGCCGCGCCGATCGACGGCATCGTCGCCAATACCAACGTCCAGATTGGCGACCTCGTCGGCGCCGGCAAGCGCCTGATGTCGATCGTTCCGCTCGACCAGGTCTATGTCGACGCCAATTTCAAGGAGACACAGGTCGGGCCGCTGAAGACGGGCGACAAGGCAACCGTCACCGTCGATGCCTTGCCGGGACAGGTGTTCCACGGCACTGTCAGCGGTATCGCCGGCGGTACGGGCTCGGTCTTCACGCTGTTGCCGCCGGACAATGCGACCGGCAATTTCACAAAGATCGTCCAGCGGGTGCCGGTGCGCATCGCGCTCGACAGGGACGCAACGGCACAGCACGTGCTGCGGCCGGGCATGTCGGTCGTGGTTTCGATCGATCCGCGGCCGGCCGCACAGCGCTGATGCGGGATCGCGCGATGAGAAGCGACCGGCTCGCAGCTCCGTGACGGAGCCTCTTTCTGACGATGGTCCCATATCGGCGCGGCAGCGGCTCACGCTGCGGCGCGCACGGGAAAACAGCCCCGAGGAAAGGTAGGCCACCATGGCCACCGCAACCCTGAACGCTCCGGCGGGGGCGTCGCCGGCTTCGGACGCCATTCCGCTTCGCCGGATCCTCGCCTTCATGGCGATGGTGTTCGGCATGTTCATGGCGATCCTGGATATCCAGATCGTCTCGGCTTCGCTCGCCGAGATTCAGGCCGGCCTCTCGGCGTCCTCGGACGAAATCGCCTGGGTCCAGACCGCCTATCTGATCGCCGAAGTGATCATGATCCCGCTTTCCGGCTATCTCAGCCGGGCGCTGTCGACGCGCGTGTTCTTCTCGATCGCGGCGGCGGGCTTCACCATCGCCAGCGTGCTCTGCGCCCAGGCCAATTCGATCAACGAGATGATCCTGTGGCGGGCGGTGCAGGGCTTCATCGGCGGCGGCATGATTCCCGGTGTCTTCGCTGCGGCCTTCACGATCTTCCCGCCGTCCAAGCGGCCGATCGTTTCGCCCTTGATCGGCCTCGTCGCGACGCTCGCGCCGACGATCGGACCCACCGTCGGCGGCTATCTCAGCCATGCCTTCTCATGGCACTGGCTCTTCCTCGTCAACGTCGTGCCCGGCATCGCCGTGACGATCGCTGCCTGGATGCTGATCGATTTCGACAAACCCGATCACAGCCTGATCAAGCGCTTCGACTGGCTGGGCCTGCTCTCGATGGCCGCCTTCCTCGGCAGCTTGGAATATGTGCTGGAGGAGGGGACGCGGCTCGACTGGTTTCAGAGCCACGAGATCGTGCTCTTCTCCATCATCATGGTCGTCGGCGCGGTGATGTTCTTCTGGCGGGCGCTGACGCGCGACGACCCGCTGGTCGATCTCTACGCGTTCAGGAACCGCAACTTCGCCTTCGGTTCGCTGTTCTCCTTCACCATGGGCATCGGCCTCTACGGCCTGACCTATCTCTATCCGGTCTATCTCGGGCGCATCCGCGGCTATGACGCGCTGATGATCGGGGAGACGATGTTCATCACCGGTCTCGCCATGTTCCTGACGGCCCCCTTCGCAGGGCGGCTCTCGGCAAAGCTCGACCCGCGCGTGATGATGATGATCGGGTTCAGCGGTTTCGCGCTCGGGACCTGGCTGGCCTCGGGAATCACTGCAGACTGGGATTTCCACGAACTGCTCTGGCCGCAGATCCTGCGCGGCTGCTCCCTGATGCTGTGCATGGTGCCGATCAACAACATCGCGCTCGGTACGCTGCCGCCGCATCAGCTCAAGAACGCGTCGGGCCTCTACAATCTGACTCGCAATCTCGGCGGAGCCGTCGGGCTTGCGGTCATCAATACGATGCTGAACACGCGCACCGACCTGCATATCACCCGGCTGCACGAGATGGTCGTCGCCGGGCGCCAGGTGGCGGAGGAGGCGATCGCCAATACCGCGCAGCGATTCAGCGATTTCGGCGATGCGGCGCAGACCATGGCGCTCGCCCTGATCAACCAGCGCGTCCACAAGCAGGCGCTGGTCATGGCCTTCGGCGACGTCTTCCTGGGGCTGACGGTGATCTTCGGCAGCCTGGTCGTGCTCTCGCTGTTCCTGCGCAAGCCGCCGAAACCCACCGCGAACGGTGGAGGCGGCGGCCACTAGCCCGCTTCCGGGAAAGTCCGATGCCTCCGCCGGGGCGCAGGCATCCGCGCGATTGCTGGCGGCATGCGCTCAACGCGTAACATCGGCGCGATGATCACGCCGATGTGCAGTGGGCGCTGCCCGATGTCGCACTCCCAAAGATTGACATCTGATCGCTGCTTTGCCAAATATAGTAACAATATCAGTAGTTTAGATGTTTTCTAAACTACGTGCCGGGTTTCGGCATGGTGGAAGGCGTTACGATGAGCGTTCTGGCGAGCAAGGATCAGGATCACAGGCCGGCGGCGGCCGATCATATCCCGTGGCCGCAGAAAAGTCCGACGAGCTGCCCGATCAGCGCCGTGAAGGCGCGACTGCGGACGGCGGGGCTCAGGCCGACGCGTCAACGCATGGCGCTGGGCTGGCTGCTCTTCGCCAAGGGCGACCGCCATGTCAGCGCCGAGATGCTCTATGAGGAAGCGCTGCGGGCGCGCGAGCCGCTCTCGCTTGCGACCGTCTACAATACATTGCGCCAGTTCTCGGAGGCCGGCCTGCTGCGTCAGGTTTCCGTCTCCGGCCCGAAGACCTTCTTCGACACCAATGTGTCGGAGCACCACCATTTCTACAACGAGGACGACGAGACCGTCACCGATATCCCGGGCTCCATGATTCAGGTCGCCGGCCTGCCGGATGCGCCCGAAGGCATGGTGATCTCCTCGGTCGAGGTCATCGTCCGCCTGCGCAGCGCCGATGGCGAGGCGGTCGAGACCAAGCGGGTGGTGGGCCACCACGCGTGATCGTCTGTTCCTGCAACGTCCTGTCCTGCGGCCAGATCAAGGGGACCGTCGCTGCCGACGGCAGTGGTCCCCGGACAGCGGGCGAGGTCTATGATTGCCTGGGCTGCAGCCCGGATTGCGGGCGCTGCGCGCGAGAGGTCAGGTCGCTTCTGGCGGAAGCCCGTGCGGTCTGTGCGACACAGTGCGGCAGTTGTGCCAGCCGCGAGATCGAATGCGCGGTGCATGTCTCGGTCGGGCGCATGTTCGATGGGATCGAGCTGGGCGAGGAGAGCGTCGCGGCCTGAGGTCGGCGCTCTGACAGCGTTTCGAGCAAGCGCGTCGCGGCTGAATTTTTGCCCTTCACTTCGGATCAGACCGTGCCTACATTAGGATTATTCTAATGTGGATTGCGGAGTGTATCTCATGAAGGGCGACAAGAAGGTCATCGAGTATCTCAATAAGGGGCTGCGCTCGGAGCTCACGGCCATCAACCAGTACTGGCTGCACTACCGCATGCTCGACAACTGGGGCCTGAAGGAGATGGCCAAGACCTGGAAGAAGGAATCCATCGAGGAGATGGTTCATGCCGACCGCTTCGTCGATCGCATCCTCTTCCTGGAGGGCTTTCCCAACCTGCAGACGCTCGACCAACTCCGCATCGGTGAGACCGTCAAGGAAGTGATCGAGTGCGATCTCAAGGCCGAGATCGAGGCGCGCGCGCTCTATCAGGAGGCGGCGAAGTACTGCCGCGAGGTTGGCGATTTTCCGTCCGAGGACCTGTTCAAGGCCCTGATGAAGGACGAAGAAGGCCATATCGACTTCCTTGAGACGCAGCTCGACCTGATCGCGCGCGTCGGCATCGAGCTCTACACTCAGAAGCATATCGGTGGCCTTGAAGGCGACGACCACGACCACTGAGTCTCGTGTGTCAGGGCGTGGCGCCTCGGCGGCGCGCCTTTTCGAGTGATCGGCGATGTAAAAAAGGCCCGCCGGATGGCGGGCCTTTGATGCTTTCAGCGAAGCGGCGGCGTGTCAGATGAAGCTGACGTCGGCAGCTTCCGGGCCCTTACGGCCGGTGCGGATCGAGAAACGAACGCGCTGTCCGTCCATCGGCGGCTGCAGGCCGCTGCGACCGAGCGACGAAACGTGCAGGAAGACGTCCGGGCCGCCCTTGTCCGGAGCGATGAAGCCGAAGCCACGATCCGAATTGAAGAACTTCACGGCGCCGTCATAGGGACCTTCGACCGGGCCGCTGTCGCGATCCTGAAAGCCGCCGCCGCGCGGGCCGCGATCGCCGCCGCCGTAGCCGCCGCGATCGTTATAGCCGCCACGGTCGCCACCATAGCCGCCGCGGTCCCGATCGCCGTAGCCGCCGCCGAAATCATCGCGCGGAGGGCGGGGCGAAAAGGCACGGGGAGCCGGCGCGGTCTGCGTCGCCGTGGAGGCGTCGATCTCGTGGATCGCAACGACCTGGAGGCCGCGCCGACCTTCGCCGAGATCGGCGACGATCGTTGCGCCGGGCAGCAGGTCCTGCTGATCCAGTGGACCGATGGCCGAAACATGCAGGAAGACATCGCCCGAACCGTCGGAGGGCGATGCAAAACCGAATCCCTTCTCTGGGTCGAACCACTTGACCTTGGCTTCGATGTTTTCGTGCGTGACGAAAGGCTGGGCAGCGGGAGGCTTGCGACGATCGAACATGGAGCTTCAAATATGAGTGACCGGGAGCACGCAACTTAGCTCATGCCGGGCGCGCCGTCATCGGGGTCAATGCGAAATTATTGCACGATATTTCACACCTTTATAGCGGTTTTCGACCCCCGTCCCCAACACCATCCGTCGCTTTCGTTATGCGTTACGCGCATGTGACGGTCGGATTTTTGACCGATCCCGTCGCGGGATCAGCAAAAATGCCGCAGTTCATCCTCTTGCAATCTTCCGGGCGGAGTCCGATCTGCAAGGCCAGTCAGGGAAGACAACGCCTCCTGGTCGGTCAGCGCGACACATGCGCGATTCAGGAGATGACAATTGGTCCGTTCGCGACAATCCGGCAGAAGCGCCGGCGACGGCGTGATCCGGCGGCTGTGGCCGACGGAGCGCGATCTTTTCAGAGAGCACCTGCTCAGGCTCGACCCCGTCACGCGCCATCAGCGCTTCGGCACGGCGGTGAATGACGCATTCCTGGACAATTACGCCAGGACGACTTTCGGCGTCGGCGGGCTGGTCTATGCCTATATCGTCGACGGGGCGGTGCGCGGCGCCGCAGAGTTGCGCGGTCTCGACGACATCATCGCCCAGACCGGCGAAGCGGCTTTCAGCGTTGAAGCGCCCTGGCGCGGGCGCGGCGTGGGCGCCCAATTGTTCGGCCGCCTGATCACCGCCGCGCGCAATCGCAGCATTCGCACGCTCTATCTGACCTGCCTGCCGGAGAATGCGGCGATGCGCCGGCTCGCGGCGAAGTTCGAGGCCGATCTCGTCGGCGGCTATGCCGATGTCGAGGGCGTGATCGCGACCGGAGGCCCGACGCCCTTTACGATTCTCGACGAGGCGCTCGACAACGCCAAGGGCTTTGCGGCAATGGCGCTGTCGCTGCAGAAGAGCTTCTGGCCGGGTGCGTTGCTGGCTCGGACCTTTGGGGCCTGAACGTAAACCTGCGACGGAAGCGTCGCCGATCCAGTTATCGTCGTGCTCGCCTGCGAGCGAGCATCCGCGTCTTGCCGCCGGATTGGGCGAAGCAAGGCCCGGATGCTCGGGACAAGTCCGACCATGACGTGATCAGTTTCGTATTTACCGGCTCATCGACAGCGAGGCGCCGGACTTGGTCACTGCGCCGTCGAGCGCGCCCGAGCCGGAACTGCGCAACCGGGCGGCGACCGTGCCGCCTTGCTGGTAGAGATAGACTTCGCCGTCCCGGAAATCCCAGGCCGAGATCTTCTGCAGGTCCTTGTTGGCGCAACCCGACGAGGAGGCGCGGTAGAGGTCGAGCGTCGGGGTGCTCGACAATTGTACCCGGCAGGTGCCGCCGGTCGCTTCGCGCGCTGTCCAGCCGCCGACGACGCTGGTGCGGCTGGCCGAGGGAGGGGGCGCTGCAGCGGGGCTCTGGCCGAGGCCGGCGACCTGGCTGCTGCTGCCGCGCAGGCCAGGAGCCTGGTCCGGCTGGCTGGCCGGAGGCAGGGTCTGGCCCTGCGGCGCGCCACCTGCATTGGGATCGAAGAACGGATCCTGCGGCGGGGGCAGGGCGCCGCCGCCCTGCGAGCCGCCTGCGACGGGATAACCGCCGGCCTGGGGAGCTCCCGCAGGATAGCCGCCCGGCGGCGGCAGCGGTTCCGAGGTGATCGGCGCCGAACTCACCGGCGGCGCGGACGGCAGCGCGGGCTGGCTGTAGGAGGGCGGGTTCATCACCGGGCCGCTGAAGCGTTGCGAACCGGCACAAGCCGTCAGCGCCAGCAGGGGAAGCAGGGCGGCCGTGCGCTTCAGGGCGGCGGTCGGAGGAGTCTTGGTCATCGTCATGCGGCGCGGGTTCCGATCTCGGTCAGCCGAACGTTGCGTCATTATCAGGGAACTCAATGAACGCGGCATGAGCATGGTCTAGCGCAGGCCTGCTACGTTGCGAACCCTTGATGCCGGTTCCGGTTCCGCCCCGGCGGGCTCGATCCTGTGAAAATGGCCTGCGCGCCGGTGCGAGCAGGCCATTTTCGATTTCAGCCCCGAGGGTGACTCCTCAGCCCGCCTTGCGCTTGTTCTGGCGATTGGCGACGAGGTCGTCGACGACCGCTGGATCGGCGAGGGTCGACGTGTCGCCGAGCGCGCCGAACTCGTCCTCGGCGATCTTGCGCAGGATGCGGCGCATGATCTTGCCGGAGCGGGTCTTGGGCAGGCCGGGTGCGAACTGGATCAGGTCCGGCGAGGCGATCGGGCCGATCTCGTTGCGGACATAGGCGACGAGTTCCTTGCGCAGCGTTTCGCTGGGCTGCTCGCCGGTCATCAGCGTGACATAGGCATAGATGCCCTGCCCCTTGATATCGTGCGGGTAGCCGACGACGGCGGCCTCCGAGACGGAGGGGTGCGCGACCAGCGCCGATTCGACCTCGGCCGTGCCCATGCGATGGCCGGAGACGTTGATGACGTCGTCGACGCGGCCGGTGATCCAGTAATAGCCGTCGGCATCGCGCCGGCAGCCGTCACCGGTGAAGTACTTGTTGGGATAGGTCGCGAAATAGGTTTCCTCAAAGCGCTTGTGGTCGCCATAGACCGTGCGCATCTGGCCGGGCCAGCTCTCGGCGATGACCAGATTGCCCTCGCAGGCACCCTCCAGGACCTTACCCTCGGCATCGACGATCTCGGGCTTCACGCCGAAGAAGGGCCGTGTCGCCGAACCCGGCTTGAGCTGGGTGGCGCCTGGCAGCGGCGAGATCAGGATGCCGCCGGTCTCGGTCTGCCACCAGGTGTCGACGATCGGGCAGCGGCGCTCGCCGACGACGCGGTGATACCACTCCCAGGCTTCCGGGTTGATCGGCTCGCCAACCGAGCCGAGCAGGCGCAGCGACTTGCGCTTGGTCTTCTTCACCGGCTCTTCGCCGGCGCCCATCAGCGAGCGGATCGCGGTCGGCGCAGTGTAGAAGGTGTTGACCTTATGCTTGTCGATGACCTCCCAGAAACGCGAGATCGTCGGATAGGTCGGGATGCCCTCGAACATCAGCGTGGTCGCGCCATTGGCGAGCGGCCCGTAGAGGATGTAGCTGTGGCCGGTCACCCAGCCGACATCCGCCGTGCACCAGTAGATGTCGCCGTCGTGGTAGTCGAAGACGTACTGGTGGGTGATCGCGGTGTAGACGAGGTAGCCGGCGGTGGTGTGCAGCACACCTTTCGGCTTGCCGGTGGAGCCGGAGGTGTAGAGCAGGAAGAGCGGATCCTCCGCCTTCACCTCGACTGGGGGGCAGTGGCCGGAGACCTTGGCCGCCTCATCATGGTACCAGCGGTCGCGGCCTTCCCTCATGGTGATGTTGCCGCCGGTGCGCCTGACGACGATGACGGTCTCGATGCCGCCCTTCACCTTGTCGTTTGCGGTGTCGACGTTCTTCTTGAGCGGGACGGAGCGCCCGCCGCGCAGACCCTCGTCCGCGGTGATCACGATCTTCGAATCGGAATCCTCGATGCGGCTCGCCAGCGAATCGGGCGAGAAGCCTCCGAACACCACCGAATGGACTGCGCCGATGCGGGCACAGGCGAGCATCGCATAGGCCGCCTCCGGGATCATCGGCAGGTAGATGGTGACGCGGTCGCCCTTCTTGACGCCGTTGGCCTTGAGGACGTTCGCGAACCTGCAGACCTCGGTATAGAGCTGGCCGTAGGTGATCTTCTTCGACTCGCTGGGATCGTCGCCTTCCCAGATGATCGCCGTCTGCTTGGCGCGGGTCGCGAGATGCCGGTCGATGCAGTTATGGGCGACATTGGTGGTGCCGTCCTCGAACCATTTGATCGAGACCTTGCCCGGCTTGTAGCTGGCGTTCCTGACCTTGGTGTAGGGCTTGAACCAGTCGATGCGCAGGCCCTGTTCGCCCCAGAACTTGTCGGGATCCTTGATCGAGGCCGCATACATCTTCTTGTACTTGGCGTCGGTCGCCCAGGCCTTCTTCGACCAGGAAGTCGGGACATCGTAGATGATTTCGGACATTCGGGTGTCTCCCCAGACCTGGGCCGTCTGTGTTGCGCTGGTCCGCCTCCGGATGGGCACGGCGGACGTCGCTTCTTCGATTTCGACACATCATAGGATGCACGCGCGGCGCGGCAACCCATTGTGCATCGCACTTTCGTGGCAGGGGCAGGCCGCGAATGCATGAAAGCGAGCCGAAAAGCCTCTGGGCCGTCTTATCCGATGGTCGAATCGACTTTTGGACCGGCTTTCACTGCCGATTATTATTCAGAGCCCGCCCATCTTGCAGACGATGTCCCACTCCTCGTCCGTCACCGGCTGGACCGAGAGACGGAAGGAGGTCACGAGCGACATCTTCGCGAGCTTCGGCTCGGCCTTGACGGCGACGAGCGTGACAGGCTTGGGCAGCGGCTTCACCGCCTTGAAGTCGACGAGGACCCAGGGCTCGCCCGGAATCCAGTTATAAGCTTCCTTGATGACCTCTACGATGCCGACGACCTCGAGACCCTCGTTGGAATGGTAGAAGAAGACCTCGTCGCCCTGCTTCATCGCCATCAGGTTGAGCTTAGCGGTGTGGTTCTTCACCCCGTCCCAATGCGTGCCCTTGGCGCCGGCCTTGACCTGGTCGTCCCAGGACCAGACGGATGGTTCGGATTTGATCAGCCAGTGAGCCATCAGGCTTCGTCCTCCTTGAGCGGCACCGGCGGCTGCGAGGCCGCCTCGCCCTGTTCGTTCCAGAACCGCACCATCTCGCGGGTGAGCGCGGCGTAATCCTTGGGGTCGAGCTCGACGCGGACCTCGCCCTCGCCGAAGGGCAGGATCAGCACGAAGCGATGCGTGCCCTCGGCCCGGCGCTTGCGATGCTGGATCACCGGGCCGGCGATGCGGCCGGCCAATGGCACCGGACCGCTCTCGGCGACGAGCTCCGAGCCCGTCGTCTTCTTGACCTCGGCGATGCCGCGCGCGACGCGCTTCGTCAGGTCGGACCAGTCTCCCGCCATGCTCTCCTCCCTCACTCCGCCCGGATCGGCCGCGCCAGCAAGGCGGCGACCGCGTCGTGCACGCCGACATGGCCGGCGATGACCGCGGCCACGGCCTCGGCGATCGGGGTCTCGACCTGCTTTGCCCGCGCCATTTCGACGAGTGCCGGCGCGGTGAAGGCACCCTCCGCCAGCTTGCCGCCGGCCGCCTCGGCCGGTTTTTTGCCCTGGCCGAGCGCTAATCCATAGGAGAAATTGCGCGATTGCGGCGAGGCGCAGCTCAGCACGACATCGCCGAGGCCGGAGAGGCCCATCAGCGTTTCCGGATCGGCACCGTAGGCTTCGCCGAACCGGCGCAGTTCGGCGAAGCCGCGCGCGACGAGCGCAGCGCGGGCGCTCTCGCCAAGCCCGAGCCCGACCGCGATGCCGGCCGCGATGGCGAGCACGTTCTTGGCCGCGCCGCCGATCTCGACGCCGCGTATGTCGGCTGAGTGGTAGATGCGCAGAGCGGACGAACTCAGCGCCTCGGCCAGCGCCTGCGCCAGATCGGGGTCGGCGGCTGCGAGCGTCACCGCCGTCGGCAGTCCTCGTCCGATATCGGCGGCGAAGCTCGGCCCGGAGAGAATGGCGGCGGTCGCACCGGGCCAGGCCTGCTCGATGACCTCGGTGACGAAGCGGCCACTCGCCTGTTCGATGCCCTTTGCGGCCGAGATCACCGGCACGCGGGGCGGCAGGGTTCCGGCCAGCCCTTCGCAAGCCGATCGCAGGGCCTGCGTCGGCACGGCGACGATCAGCGCATCGCAATCGGCGAGGACGACCAGCGAGCTGGTCGCGCGGATGCTGTCGGGCAGATCGATGCCGGGGAGGCGCGGCGCCTGCCGCGTCTGTTCGACGGCTTCGATGGTCGTGGCATCGCGGGCCCAGAGCCGGACTTTGCGCCCGGCGCGGGCCGCGGCGAGCGCCAACGCGGTGCCGTACGCGCCGGCGCCGACGACGCCGATGCTGCTATAGGCGATGCGCGAGCTCATGCGGCGGTCGACGGCGCAACCGAGAGCTCGTCCAGGGGCCAGCGCGGGCGCGCGACGGCGCTCATGTCGTCGACGAGGCCGAGCCTGAGACGTTCGAGGCCAGCCCATGCGATCATCGCGCCATTGTCGCCGCAGAGCGCCAGGGGCGGAGCGACCATGGGCAGGCCGGCTTCGGTCGCGAGCCGGTTGAGCCCGCTGCGGATCGCCTGATTGGCTGCAACGCCGCCGGCGACGACGAGCGTCGTCGGGCTGATGCCGGCTTCGCGGCAGGCGCGCAGGCCGGCGCGGGTGCGGTCGACCATCACGTCGACGATCGCTGCCTGGAAAGAGGCACAGAGATCGGCGACATCGTTGTCGGAGAGGGGCGCGATCCGCTCGGCGACCAGACGGACCGCGGTCTTGAGGCCGGAGAGCGAGAAGTCCGGGCTCGGCCGTCCCTGCATCGGGCGCGGGAAGTCGAAGCGCTCGGGATCGCCCTTGGCGGCTTCGCGCTCGACCGAGGGGCCGCCGGGATAGGGCAGGGCCAGCATCTTGGCGATCTTGTCGAAGGCCTCGCCGACTGCGTCGTCGATGGTGCCGCCGAGCTTGAGATAGTCGCCGACGCCGCGCACGGCGAGCAACTGGGTGTGGCCGCCGGAGACGAGCAGCAGCAGGTAGGGGAAGGCGAGATCGTCGGTCAGGCGCGCGGTCAGCGCATGCGCCTCGAGATGGTTGATGGCGATGAAGGGCTTGGCCGTCGCGAGCGCGATCGCCTTGCCGGCAGTGAGGCCGACCATGACGCCGCCGACGAGGCCGGGGCCGGCCGCTGCTGCGACAGCGTCGATATCGCTTGGCTTCAGATCGGCATTGGCGAAGGCGCGGGCGATGATGCGGTCGATCGCCTCGACATGCGCGCGCGCCGCGATCTCGGGCACAACGCCGCCGTAGGCGGCATGTGCGGCGATCTGACTCAGTACCTCGTTGGAGAGAATCTTGCTTTCGCCGGATCGCTCGACGGAGACGATCGCGGCTGCCGTTTCGTCGCAGGTCGTCTCTATCCCCAGTACACGCATGATCGGTCGACTTGTCTCGCGGAATGAGGGATCAGGGTCCAGAACTGCCGTTCGGCGGTTCCGTGCCGGCAATTCCTTCGTATAGTGCGCGAGGGGGCACAAGGCCAAGAGGCGCGTCAGCGACCATGGTGGCAGGAACGGAAAAGGAGACGGCATGGGCAGGATCATTGTTCCGCCTCAATGCGGCATGATCGCGGAATGCTGCACGGTTCGCGGATCGTCCTGCGGTCGCCGGTTTTTTCAGGAGCTGTGAATGCGCGTCTTCGTCTTTCGCCCTCGTCATGATGCCGAACGGACGGCGCGCACCATTGCCGAACACGGCTTCGAGCCGGTGGTCGCGCCGCTCTTCGAGGTGGTCCGGCTGCCCGGTGAGGCGCCGGCGGGAACCTTCGATGCGATCGTGGTGACCAGTGGCAATGCCGTTCCAATGCTGGCGGACGGGCCGGCGGCGTGGCGCGATCTGCCGATCTTCGCTGTCGGAGCGCGTACGGCGGCCAAGGTCCGCGAGGCGGGGCTGGAGGATGCACGCAGCGCCGATGGCGACCGTAACGACCTGATCGAGCTGATCCGGCGGACGCTGCCTTCCCCCGCAAAACTGCTGATGATCGCCGGGCGCGACCGCAAGGAGGACGTGCCGGACCGGCTGCGCGAGGCCGGTTACGATGTCGCGCTCTGGACGGCTTATGCGGCCGAGGCGGTTCCGGTCTTGCCCGCGGACACCCAGGCGGCGCTGCGGCACGGCAAGGGCGATGATGCGGCCATGCACTACTCGGCGCGTGGGGCACGGACCTTCATCGCTTTGACCCAGGCCGCCGGCGTCGCCGACGAGGCGCTTGAACTCACCCATGTCGTGATCTCGGCCGCCGCAGCAGAACCGCTGATCGCGGCGGGGGCGAGCACCGTTCTGGTGGCGGAGCATCCGGAAGAGGCCGGCATGCTCGCCGCGCTGGAACAGGTTTCGGCGCGCGAGCGTCTGACCGATCCGGCACGACCGGAGGCGCGAGGCGGTCTGCAACGCACAGCGCCGACCATCGCGCTGAAGGCGGAGCCGACGACGGCCGAGCCCGCGGAGAACGCCGATGCTTTGTCGCATGCGCCGGAGGCGGTCGCTCCGACCGAGGCCCTGCCGCGAGAATTCGCCCCACCACCGGTCGAGCCGGCGCGCGCGGCTGTCGAGCGCGAGATACCGGCTCGCACGCCCTGGCTCGCGGTGGTCGCAGCCGGGCTCGTCGGCGGCGTGATCGGCGGAGCGCTCGTCAGCTATGCCCTGACGAAGCCGGCCTCCTCGGGTGGCACCGAGGTTATCGCCGAATTGCGCAGCCGGCTGGAGGCTACGCAGGCGAGCACGGCGGCGGCCGATCGCAAGGCGGTCTCCGCCTTGGATGCAGCCGCCAAGGCCGGCTCCGAACTTCAGGCTGTGACAGCGAAGATCGCTTCGCTCGGCAGTACGCAAGCGCCGGATACGAGCGCTTTCAGCGCACAGGCACAGAGGGCCGAAGCGGCTGCGGCGGCCGTCGGCCAGCGCCTGGACCAGATTGCTGCGCGGCTCGGCAGCGTCGAGACGCAGGCGAAGGCCATGTCGGATGCGAGTCCCGAGGCGATGGCGGCGGCGCGGATCGTGCTCGCGGAGCGGGTGCAGCGGGCTCTCGCCAGCGGGAAGCCCTTCGCCGGCGATATCGCGGCGCTGACGAAGAGCGGCGTGACGTCGGCCGATCTGGCTGCGCTGACGGCGGTCGCCACCGCAGGCGCGCCGACGCGCGAGGCCCTGCAGGCGGGTTTCCGCAAGCATGGTGCGATGTTCCAGCGCGAGGTGATGCCGGCTTCCGAGAGTTGGAGCGACAAGCTGCTCGCTCTGGCCAGTCGGGTCGTCACGGTCCGTCCGGTCGGAGACAGTGGCTCGACCGATCCGGCGACGCTGCCGATCCGGCTCGAAGCCGCTATCGCTGCAGGCGACATCGTCAAGTCGGCGGCCCTGTGGAACCAGTTGCCGGAGCCGGCGCGCCGTGCCAGTGCGGAATTCGGCGCCGATCTGCAGAAGCGTGCCACGGCGGATGCGGCGATCGCCAAAATCGCGCAGGATGCGGTCGCGGCGCTCGGCGCGGCCGGCTGACGGAGGGTTGAGGGGTCCATGGTTCGCGTTCTCGTCTACCTCGCCGTCTTCGCCTGCCTCGCCTTCGGTGCCGTCTGGCTTGCCGACCGGCCGGGCGAGGTCTCCGTGCTCTGGCAAGGCTATCGTATCGAGACCAGCGTCGCGCTGGCGGCGATCGGCGTCGTCGCGCTCGCCTTCCTCGTCCTGCTGATCTGGGCGATCTTCCGCTTCGTCTTCGGCCTGCCTTCGGCTTTCAGCCTGTCCTCGCGGGCGCGGCGCCGCGCACGCGGCTTCGAGGCCGTCTCGCGCGGCATGGTCGCGATCGGCGCTGGCGATCCGATCGCTGCCGGGCGCTATACCGGCGAGGCGCGCCGTTTCGTTCCGGGCGAGCCGCTGACCCTGCTGCTGGAGGCGCAGGCCGCCCAGTTGAGCGGCGACCGGGCGCAGGCGGAAGCTGCCTTCAAGGCGATGCTGGAGAAATCCGAGACGCGCGTACTGGGCCTGCGCGGGCTCTTCGTCGAGGCCAAGCGGCGTGGAGATGTTGTCGCTGCCCGCGCCTTTGCCGATGACGCGGTTCGCCGCTCGCCCTCGCTGGCCTGGGCCAATGATGCCCTGCTCGATTTCCACACGCAGGCCGGCGACTGGCAGGCGGCCCGCACTGCGGTCGAGCGCCGTGCTGCGCTCAGGCTCGCAGACAAGGCCGAGGCACGTCGCCAGCGCGCGGTGCTGCTGGCAGCCGAAGCGCTTCAGGCACGGGATAACGAGCCCGAGAAGGCGCTCGCCGCCGCTCTGGAGGCGGTCAAGCTCGCGCCGGCCCTGACGCCGGCCGCTGCCTTGGCCGGGCGGATGCTCGCCGAGCGCGGCGATGTCCGCAAGGCTTCGAAGCTGCTGGAGGCCGCCTGGAAGGACGCGCCCCATCCCGATATCGCTGCGGCCTATCTCGATGCGCGGCCGGGCGACAGCGCGCTGGATCGTCTCAACCGGGCCGTCACGCTGACGAAGCTGCGCCCCTCCGATCCGGAAAGCGTGCTGGCGCTGGCCGGCGCGGCGATCCAGGCACGCGAATTCCAGAAGGCGCGCGAGGCGCTGAAGCCTTTGCTGGCGGGCGGCGCGTCGGTGCGGGCTTGCCTGCTCATGGCAGAGCTGGAGGATGCCGAGCACGGCTCTGCCGGCCGTGTGCGCGAATGGCTGGCACGGGCGACGCGGGCGCCACGCGACGCCGCCTTGGTGGCGGACGGGCTGGTCTCCGACCATTGGATGCCGGTCTCGCCGATCACCGGCCGGCTCGACGCCTTCGTCTGGACTGTGCCGCCTGCGACGCTCGGAAACCGGACACGGGCCGCCGACGACGTGCTGGCCGATCTCGATGATTCCACCAAGCTGATCGAGGCCAAGGCGGAGAACATCACGACGATCGAGCCTGCTGCCGTGGCGCCGCCACCTTCGCCGCCGCCTCCGCCCGCGCCGAAGGAAGAGCCCACGCCGGACCCGGTCGCCGCTGCCGCGCCGTCGGCTCCGAAGGAGGAACCGAAGCCGGCTGCCGAGCCGAAGCCGGTGGAAGCGGTCGTCGAGCCCGCGAGGCCTGCTGAACCGAAGCCTGCCGAGGCCAAGCCGGTCGAAAGCAAGCCCACGCAGCGCGAGGTGGCGTCGCCCAAGCCGGTGATCTTCCCGGTCTCGCATGCGCCGGATGACCCGGGACCGGAGGAGGAACCGCCGCCGGAACCGAAGAAGGGTGGCTTCAGGCTGTTCGGTTGAGTTCGCCAGTGGCGTCATTCTCGGGTGGAGCGAAGCGCAAACCCGAGAATTTCGCTCAGGAAGTGGCGCTGGAGCCTCCGTGTCGTGTGAAGCCCGGGTCAAGCCCGAGCATGACGGCGGGTGAGCATAACGGCGCCTGCAGCGGAAAAGGCGTGCGGCCGAGGCGCTTGCGCCTTATAGCGACGCGATGACATCCATTCTCGATCCGAATGCCAGCGTCACCCTGACGGTTGGCCCCGAGCAGGCCGGCCAGCGCCTGGACAAGGCGCTCGCCCTGCTTGCGGGCGAGATCTCGCGCGCGCGCCTGCAGCAGGTCATCAAGGAGGGTGGGGTCAGCCTCAACGGCGCTGTCTTCAGTGATGGCAGCCGCAAGGTGGTCGAGGGCGACACGATCGCGCTGATCATGCCGGCGGCGAAGCCGGCCGATCCTGTCGGACAGGATATTCCGCTCGATGTCGTCTACGAGGACGAGCACCTGATCGTGATCGACAAGCCGGCAGGGCTCGTCGTTCATCCGGCCGGCGGGCATGAGGACGGAACGCTGGTCAATGCCCTGATCGCGCATTGCGGCGAGAGCCTGTCCGGCATCGGCGGCGTCCGGCGGCCCGGCATCGTGCACCGGCTCGACAAGGATACGAGCGGTCTCCTCGTCGTCGCCAAGAACGACCGGGCGCATCAGAAACTCGCCAAGCAATTCGCCGACCATGGTCGCACCGGCCCGCTGCAGCGCGCCTATCTTGCGATCGCCTGGGGAGTACCGCGCTTGCGCGAGGGCACGATCGACGCACCGATAGAGCGCTCGACCCGCAACCGCGAGAAGATGACCGTGGTGAAGGAAGGGCGCGGGCGCGAGGCGATCACGCATATCGAACTGCTCGAACGCTATCCGCCGTTGCTGAAGGGGCTCGACGAGACCGAACCGCTGGCGAGCCTGATCGAGTGCCGGCTGGAAACCGGGCGCACGCATCAGATCCGCGTGCACATGAGCCATATCGGCCATCCCCTGCTGGGCGACCGGCTCTACGCTTCGGGCTTTGCGACCAAAGCCGTTCGTCTGCCCGAGGATGCGCAAGCGGCGCTGGCTGCGCTTGGGCGGCAGGCGCTGCATGCGGCGATCCTCGGATTCGAGCATCCTGCTACCGGCGAAGAGATGCTGTTCGAATCCGAGCCGCCCGAGGATTTTGCGAAACTGCAAGCAGCGCTCGCGCGGCTGTGAGCGAACCGGGCGGTTTTGCCACCTTTCCGCCAGAGTGAGTTCGCATATACTGGGGTTGTTCGGATGCGGATGGCCAAGGGGGCGCCGCAAGCGAGCGTTCCAACCGAACCGATGACGGTTTCCTGCGTTGGATCGTTTTGCCGGATCCGAAGCCTGCGCGAAGGTTGATCGCGCGGAGGGCCTGCCGCCAAGCGGGGGCCTTGATGAGGAGAACGAGCATGGCGAGTGCTTCGCTGCCCGTCCTGTCCGCCGAAGGCGGGCTGTCACGTTATCTCGATGAAATCCGCAAGTTCCCGATGCTGGAGCCGAGCGAGGAATATATGCTGGCCAAGCGCTGGCGGGAGCATGGCGACCGCGATGCGGCGCACAAGCTCGTAACCTCGCACCTGCGCCTCGTCGCCAAGATCGCCATGGGATATCGCGGCTACGGCCTGCCGATCGGCGAGGTCGTGTCGGAAGGCAATGTCGGCCTGATGCAGGCGGTGAAGCGCTTCGAGCCCGAGAAGGGCTTCCGCCTCGCCACCTATGCGATGTGGTGGATCAAGGCCTCGATCCAGGAATATATCCTGCGCTCATGGTCGCTCGTGAAGATGGGCACGACGGCCAACCAGAAGAAGCTGTTCTTCAACCTGCGCAAGGCCAAGAGCAAGATCTCGGCGCTGGGCGAGGGCGATCTGCGCCCCGACCAGGTCAAGCAGATCGCGACCAAGCTCGGCGTGAACGAGCAGGATGTGGTCGACATGAACCGCCGCCTCGGCGGCGACGCATCGCTCAACACGCCGCTGCGCGAGGATGGCGAAGGCGAATGGCAGGACTGGCTCGTCGACGATTCGGAAAGCCAGGAGCGCCGCCTTGCCGATTCCGAGGAGGCGGATAACCGCCACCTGGCGTTGCGTGAGGCACTGGAAGTGCTTAATCCGCGCGAGCGCCGCATCTTCGAGGCGCGCCGCCTGGCCGAGGACCCGATCACTCTGGAACAGCTCTCGGAGGAGTTCGGCGTGTCGCGCGAGCGCGTGCGCCAGATCGAGGTCCGCGCTTTCGAGAAGGTTCAGGAGGCCGTCAAGAAGGCGATCACCCGCATCGAGGCGCCACGCGCCGCGCTGCCGGCGGCCTGACCGATCTGCGTTGCGAGAATTTGAAGGGGCGCCGCGAGGCGCCCCTTTTTCATATCCGCATCATTCTCGGGCGATGGGTAACATCGACCGAGAAACACATGCCGGAGGAGGCGCCAGCGGCCTCTTGTTCGAAGGTGCTTGGATCAAGCTCCGGGCATGGCGGCTTGCGCATGCCTCAATATAGCGGCTGCAACGGCTGTAGCGGCAGACGGAAGGGGCCGATGAAGACCCGGCCCTCGCGTAGCGAGACCGGCGGCAGCGTGGTCAGGCCGGGTGCCGAAGCGCCACCCCCGCGCCCGCCCAGGAAGCCGCCGAGACCGCCCAGCAGATTGCCGATGCGCAGGCCACCGATCTGCTCGATGCCAGCCGCTGCGAGCTGGAGATCGCCGGCGATGCGATGCTGCGGATCGAGCAGCAGCTGGCCGCTTCCGTCGACGCGGGCCTTGCCCTTGGTCGAGACGAGGCGGGTCAGTTCGACGGTGCCGTTGGCGGCGCGCCAGCTTTCCAGTGCATCCGGGTTGAAGCCCTTGCGGAAGCTCTCGGCCTGGGTCAGCGTCGCCTGCAGATCGATCTCGCCGGCCTCGCTATTGCCGAGCAGCGCATCGATGGCCGGCAGGATCGTGCCTTTGGCGGTGATGGCGATGTCGACGGCCTGATCGGTAGCGGGGCGCGTCGGATTGCGACGCAGATGCGCTTCCAGCGTGGCCGCGCCCCAGTTCTCGGTGGCGAGGCCGGGTGTCGTCAACACGCCACGCGGCTCGCTGGCGACGAGCGCGAAACGCTCCGGGCTGCGCCATGCCAGGCTGGCGTCGAGATTCTTCCAGGTCAGGTCGAGCACGCGCCCTTCCGGCAGGGTGACCTTCGCCGGGCTCGATGCCTCGAAGATGACGAGGCCGGGCGAATAGATCTGGCCGACCGCGACGGTGGTGCCGGTTTCGACGCGCACGGCATCGCCCCAGCGGGTCGAGGTCAGGGTCAGCGCATTGCAGCGCAGTTCGATGCGGAAGGGAAAGCCGCCGATGCTGCGGTCGGTGCAGGTCCAGGTGCGGCCGCGTTCAATCTCGCGGGCCAGTGCAACGTCGATCTCGGTGGCGATACGGTTTCGCGCATGGAACCAGAAGGCGCACCAGGCGGCGGCGAGGACGACCAGCAGCATGAAGGGCCCGTAGAGCCAGAAGCGGCTGCGGCGGCGCGTCGGGAGGGGATCGGTCATGCGGCAGGCGTTCCTTGCGCAGGTGCGGACGGGTCGTTAGATCGCCGGGGTCGCTTTCGCGGGCGGTCTATCGCGTTGTCGTGTCACCGGATTTGCCTGAAAGGCGGATATCGCTTTTCGGCCCGATGGTTTAGCCGGACACACGGGAAGGCGCCAGAGCAAGCGATCCGAACGAGCCGGCAGCCCCAGCAAGCAGGTCGGCGCGGCCAAATTATGGGATGGCGATGACGACCGAATTCGGCGCAACCGATCTCTGGGTCTTCGGTTATGGCTCGCTGATCTGGCGGCCGGGCTTCGCCTTCGAGGAAAGTGCGCAAGCGCGCCTCCACGGCTATCACCGCTCGCTCTGCGTGCTCTCCCATGTGCATCGCGGCACGCCGGAGCGGCCGGGGCTGGTGCTGGGGCTGGATCGCGGTGGGGTCTGCCGCGGCCTCGCCTACCGCGTCGCGGCCGGGCGGGCGCAGAAGACGGTGGACTATCTCCGGGCGCGCGAGCAGGCGACGGCGGTCTATCTCGAACGCCATGTCGCGCTGAGGCTGGAGGATGGCCGGCAGGTGCGCGGGATCGTCTATGTCGCCGATCGCAAGCACTTGCAGTATGCCGGCAAGTTGCCGCCCGCCCAGTTGCTCAAGCTGGTGCGCGAGGGCAGAGGACAGTCCGGCGAGAACCCGGACTATGTTCTGCAGACGCATGAGCATCTGCGCAAGATGGGGATATTCGATCCGGTTCTGGCGGAGCTGGCCCAGCAACTGGCGCCAGGGCTCGGTGCGCCGCATCCGCCATTGGCGGGTTAGAGCATTCCGCGTTCTCCGAAACGCGAAAACGCCTTAGCCATTTGTTTTATCGTATTATCCTTACGCGAACCGGTATCCACTCCGCTCGGAAATGCTCCTGATCAGCCTTCCGGATTCGCTTCCGGCATCAGGTCGAGCAGCGCGGCGCGGCGGCTCATCCCGTCCTCGGCCAGGAGGTGGACATGAATCTCGCAGGCGCCTGCGGCGATCACCGCGCGCTGCCAGCGAGCGAGTGCGGCCTCGATGCCGAAGGGGCCGGAATCGCGGGCGGCGATAACGCGCCGATCGGCCGAGATCGCGAGCAGGACCGCATCGGTGAAACCCAGCGCATGGGTGTCTTCGACGGCGAAGACCGAGGCGACATAGCGCCGGCCGGAGCGGCCGCGCCAGGCGGTGAAGCGGCGTTCGCTGAGCGCAGCGGCACTGCGCAGCGGCATCTCACGGGCGGCCGGCGCCTCGTCGAACAGATCGGGGGTGTAGCGATAGGCGAGAGCGGCCATATCCGTTCCTCCAGTGATAGGAACAAAATGGGAACGATGCGGGCATAAGTCAAGCACCACCGGCGATGAGGCCGGCGCTTTCACGCTCTGCTACTGTCAGGGGCTGTCAGGAGTTGGCGAGCGGGTCCATGCCGCGTGCCGCCAGCTCGGCGCGACCCTGGGCCAGCAAACGGTCGCTCGCGGCCTCGACGCGTTCCTGCAGCAGGGCCTGAAAGTCGACCTTGCCGAGCCCCGGCTGGATTGGCGGAAGGATTTCGATGCGGACGGTGCCGGGGCGGCGGAGGAACTTGCGGCGGGGCCAGTAGAGGCCGGTGTTCAGGGCTACGGGGACGCAGGGTACGCCGAGTTCGGCGTAGAGATGGGCGGCCCCGAACTTGTAGGCGGGCGGGGCGCCGGGTGCGCGGCGCGTGCCTTCCGGGAAGATCAGGAGCTGGCGGCCATTCTCGCCGAGCTCGACCTTGGCGCGGCGCGTGACACCGGAGAGCGCGCGAGCCCGCGCGCCACGGTTGACCGGAATCATCCGCATCTTCATCAGCGCCCAGCCGAAGACGGGGATCCAGGTCAACTCGCGCTTCAGGATGAAGACCGGATTCCGGAAGACCGTGACCAGCGCGAAGGTTTCCAGGAAGGACTGGTGCTTGGCGCCGACCATCAGTCCGCCCTGCGGGATGTTCTCGATGCCGGTGATCTCGCAGCGTATGCCCGCGACGACGCGCATCAGCCAGAGCGAGGAATGTGACCAGGCGATCGCGACCGCCAGCAGCGCCCGCTTCGGCAGGACGAGTGTGGGCAGGACTGCGAAGATCAGCCAGATGACGAGATTGGCATAGAACAGGATGTTGAAGGCGAGGGAGCGCAGGACGAGCATGCTGCGCAATGAGCCCGAGACGCCGTCCCGGTCAAGCGGCGCCTCGCGCTTTCGGCATCAACCTTCGTAACGATGCTGGCCCAGGAGGCGCGTGCGCTTTTCGGCGGCGGGGCCGAGCATGTCGGCGGGCTTCGGCGAAATCGGCTTGCGACCGCCGATGATGACCGAGAGGCGCGAGGTCTCCGGGTCAGTTTCGACGAGGCTGCGGAGGCGCGCAACGAGATATTTCGCGTATTCCGGTGCGAGGATCTTGATCGCCGACCAGCGGTTCCACCAGCCAGCGGTGTCGATATGTTCGGTTACGACCGGGTGGGCGACGAGACGGATATCCGGCATCGCATGCGCGAACTCGGCAAGCGTGCGGGGCATGTGATAGTTGGAGGTCACCACGAGCAGCGAACGGAAACCGTGGCGCCGGACCCAGCGCCTGGCCTCGATGGCATTGCCGATGGTGTTGCGTGCGCGGTAGTCGAGATCGACGCAGCAGGCGAGCAGGTCGCGCGAGGCGGGATTCAGTTTGGCGAGTTCCTCGCGGCCGGTCTTCTCGTTGACGCCGCTGATGAGGAGGCGCTCGCCCCGCTCGGCCCCGAGCAGGCCCATGGCGTCGCCGACGCGCTGGGCGCCACCGGTGACGACGACGATCGCATCGGTGCGCGGAGTGCTCGCCGGCTCGCGCGCGTCGATAATGGCGACGAAGCGGATATAGCCGATTCCGAGGAGCAGCAGGCCGATGCCGGCCATGGAGGCGGCGGCAAGCCCGAACATACGGCGCAGCGAGAACGGCCGGGCAGGCTTGCCGCTCCGGGGCGCGGAATCGGACTGCGCCATCGTGAGATGGTCGTCTGTGCTGCCGATCATGGCCATGACGCCGTCGTCCTACCGCGCCAATCGGGCATAACGGCGGCAGGCCTGTGCACGCCCCTGCCGCAGGTGTTAAGGCCCGGTTGACACGGTCCGGCCAGAAGGAGGCTCATGCCAGCATCCTCAGATGGCGCCGCACGGTGAAGCGCGAGACCAGGCCAGCGATCACGGCTACGACCAGCGCCACGAGGATGACGGCGCCATAGCCGGTCCAGCCGATTTCGAAGGCGCCGAACAGGGCCTGCAGTTGCTCGGCTTCGGGCGTCGCGCTCCAGCGCGAGGCGAGGAAGCCGAGCACGCCGATCGTGGCGATCGCGGCGAGCCCGCCGAAGAGACCGCCGCGGAGGCCGAGCCGGATGAAGCGGCTCTGGAATTCCCGCGCAATGAAATCGTCGTCGGCTCCGACGAAATGGAGGACCTCGACGCTGTCGCGGCTGCCAGCCATGGCGCCGCGCGTGGCGAAGGCGACGGCCAGCGCGGCCGCCGTCAGCACGAGCAGAACGATGGCGAAGCCGGAGGCGATGATGGTGCCGGCCATGGCGGAGAGACGCCGGACCCAGAGCCGATGGTCGTCGAGCGTCGCAGTCGGCACCTCGCGGCGCAGCGTCGTGCCGAAGCTGCCGAGATCGGCCCCTGCTTCGGACCTCAGCTTCAGCACGATGAGGCGCGGCACCGGCAGTTCGACGAGATCGAGCCCGGTGCCGAGCCAGGGCTCGAGCAGCTTGTCCGATTCGACCTTGGGCACGGCACGGACGCTCTCGACCTCCTTCAGCCCACTCGCGAGCATGACGGCACGCGCCACGTCGTCGTCGATCTTGCGGTGCGAATCGGGGCGGACCTGGATGGTCATTTCGTTGGAGATGGCGCCGCGCCATTGGTCGGAAGCACGCGCGGCCAGGACGGCGGCGCCCGCACTGAGCGAGGCCAGGAAGGTCAGGATCGCGATCACGGCCATCAGCGCCCGGCCCGCGACATTGTCGACGGGCACGAGCGGCTGGTCCCGCCGGAGATTGGCGGGCAGGCCGCGTTCCTTCCGCACGGGTTCCCGGTCGTGGGCTTCAGGCGTCGACATGCAGATGTCCGTCGGCCAGAACGAGGCGCGGGGCGTCGTAGATATCCATCAGGTTGAGATCGTGAGTCGCGATCACGACGGCGGTCCCGAGCGATTGCAGCTCCATGAACAGACGCAGCAGGCGCCGGCCGAGGCCGGGGTCGACATTGCCGGTCGGCTCGTCGGCGAGCAGGAGCTCGGGCCGGCTGATCAATGCCCGCGCAATCGCCGCGCGCTGCTTCTCGCCGCCGGAGAGGACCGGAGGCACGGCGTGCATGCGTTCGCCGAGACCGACCCAGCGCAGCAGCTCGACGACCTCTGCGCGATAGCTCACCTCCTCCTTGCCGAGGACGCGCAGCGGAAGCGCGACGTTCTCGTAGACGGTGAGGTGATCGAGCAGGCGGAAATCCTGGAAGACGACGCCCATGCGTCGGCGAAAGGCGGTGAGCGTGTCCGGATCGAGCCGCGAGACATCCTGGCCGAACAGGTTGACGAGCCCGCGCGTCGGCTTCAGCGCCATCAGGATGAGGCGCATCAGCGTCGTCTTGCCGGCGCCGGATGGGCCGGTCAGATACTGGAACGAGCGCGGCTCGATGCTGAAGTTGATGTCCTTCAGCACCTCCGGGCCCATGCCGTAACGAAGGCCGACATTCTCGAACCGAACCAAACAGTCTTCCTCGCTGAACCGGTCTCTTGCGAATCCGCAGACGATCCTACACCGCAAGCCATCGGACGCGGAAAGATCGTGAGGCGGCCAGTCTGCCCCAGAGATTCTTCACGGGGCGTTAACCATAAATCGCGCCAATGGAACCGCGCGCAATGGCTGCCGCCATGCGATGCCCTGTCGATGCGTCGAAGCGCTTGCGGCAATCGTCTTGAAGGAGTTGGCTCGCAGCCATGCTGATCGTCTGCCCATCCTGCGCGAGCCAGTATGAACTCGACGCGGCCAAACTGGGGCCGGAAGGGCGCAAGGTGCGATGCGCCACCTGCAAAGCGTCCTGGCATGTCGAACCAACCGCCTTCCCGACGCCGCCCAGCGAGGCTGAAACCCAGGCACTGCTCGCCGAAGAGCTGGAGCATGCCGCTGCGATCGATGCAGAGATCACCGCATTGGCCGCCGAAGCAGGCCGGCCAGGCGCCGCGGAGGAAATGCCAGCCGTAGAGGCGCCGCCGCCGGCCCCGAAGAAGCGCCGGGGAAAGTCTTCCGCGAAGCCGAGCAAGGCGACGGGCGCTCTGCTGAGTTGCAGCAGGGCCGGCCTGCCGGCCGCCGTCGCCCTGGCAGGCGTCGCGCTGCTTGCTGCCGTGACGTGGCAGCGCGAGGCGGCGGTTCGCGCCGCGCCGCAACTCGCTGGCCTGTTCGAGACGATCGGGCTGCCGGTGAACGTTCGGGGCCTCAGCCTGAGTTCGGTCGAGAGCGGCGTGGTCTCGGACGGCGAGAGCCGTTTCCTCGTCGTGGAGGGCGACGTCACCAATATCACCAAGAGCAAGGCCCCGGTGCCGCTGATCGAGGTTGCGGTCAAGGATGCCGGTGGCACGACGCTCTATACCTGGACGACGGAGCCGCCGCGCGCGAGTCTCGAACCGGCGGAGCTGATCCGCTTCCGGGCGCGGCTGGCCTCTCCGCCGGAGCAGGGACAATCGGTCAGGGTGCGCTTCACATCGGCCACGACCGCGGCCAATCTCGCCAGCAAGCGCTGAGGCTGCTAGGACAATGGCCTGTCGACCGGGCCGGGCCAGCAGCCGGACGGTTTTCACGAATCATCGCCCCTCAGGCTTTCGGCGCGCCGGAAACGCGCGAGGGCCGTCGCGGCCGGATATCGAAACGGAGTTATCATGCCGGAACGGCGCATCAGGGTTCTCTACGATGAAGCGGCGATCGCGCGGCGCAACGAGGAGATGGCGCAGGCCATCGCAGCCAGCAACCCCAGGGACCTGCTCGTCGTCGCCGTCCTGAAGGGCAGCTTCATGTTCGCCGCCGACCTGATCCGGGCGATGCATCGCACCGGACTTTCGCCGCAGGTCGAGTTCATCCATCTGTCCAGCTATCTCTCCGGGACCGTCTCTTCTGGCCAGGTCGAGATTTTGCGCGACGTGCAGAGCGAGGTGCGCGGGCGCGACGTGCTGCTGGTCGACGATATCCTCGAATCCGGCCGGACGCTCGCCTTCGCCAAGGACCTGCTGACGGCACGCGGCGCGTCCAGGGTTTCGACAGCGGTGCTGCTGGAAAAGCCGCACAAGCGGGCTGTCAACATCCAGGCGGATTATGTCGGTTTCGAATGTCCCGATTATTTCGTGGTCGGCTATGGCATGGACGTCGCACATTCCTACCGGCAACTGCCCTTCGTGGGTGTGGTCGAGACCGATGATCAGGCCGGTTTGCCGGGGATCTGAGGAGGAGCCATGTCGCGTATTCTGGTCGTCGACGACGAGGAGCCGCTGCGCATGCTTGTCGCGCGCGGACTTGGGCTCGACGGACATAGTTGTCTCACTGCGTCGGACGGCGCCGAGGCGCTCGATGTCCTTGTCGCCGAGCAGGGTCGCTTCGACCTGCTGCTGACCGATATCCGTATGCCCCTGATGGATGGGATCGCGCTGGCTCTCGCCGCCAAGCAGCAATTTCCCGAACTGACGATCATGCTGATGACCGGCTATGCCGAGCAGCGTGAGCGCGCGAAAAGTCTGGAATCGATCGTGGCCGAGGTGATGGCCAAGCCGTTCACCATTGCCGAACTGCGTGCGACGGTGATGAAGGTGATCGAACGCTCGATCGGCTAGCCGTTCAGCCACCAGATCGAGGTGTTGAGCAGCGCCGCGAAGGCGACCCAGGCAAGATAGGGCCAGAGCAGGTTCGAGGCGAGCCGGTCGAGCGGCCGGAAGGCTGCAATCGTCGCCGCGATCAGGACGAGCAGCGGCAGGATCACGGCAAGGCCGGCGAGCGGGCTGTTGGCGCCGAAGAAGGCGAACGACCAGCCGATATTGAACAGAAGCTGCAGGTGATAGACCAGCAGCGCCCGCCGGCGCCCGGGTGTGCCGACCGCCAGACGCAGAATGCGGAAGGCGCCGAGCGCGATCAGCGCGAAAAGCATGGTCCAGATCGGCGCGAAGATCCAGTTCGGCGGATTGAAGGGCGGCTTGGCGAGCCCGGCATACCAGGTCGGGATTTGCGGTACCGTTGCGGCGCTGCCGGCGATCGAGGCGGCCACCACCGGCAGGATCGCGATGGCGAGCGCCTGCCAGAGCGGCGGGCGATGGTCGGAGCGCATGTCGGTGGGCGTCGTCATGGTCCGATCATGGGATGGCGCGGCGCGTCCTGCAAGGCGCTGCGTCTGTTTCGGACATGCTGCCTGCAGCAGCGAACATGCCTCCCTCTCATGGAACTTTTTCCGAGGCAGGGTGCGCCGAAACGCCGGCCACCCATCCCGGCTGGGCGAGGACGCCCTCACAGCCAGATCGCTTTCGCCCTCGCGAGATAGCGTGCCCGTTCCCCCAGCCCGTTGCGGCCCCCGTTGATCAGCCTGGTCACGCGTTCGATATCGTCCGCATCCGCAGCCGGGTTGATCGCACGCTCGCTCCAATAGGCGAAGGCGACACGCAATGAGGTTGCGGGCTCTTTCGCCCGCTCGGGCTCGGCTTCGAGGTCGATACCGAGCAACTGGCCGAAGCGACGGTAATTGGCCCGGCCGGTAAGCTGGAAGATGCCGCGGCCGTGATAGCGGATGCCGTCGCCGGCCTGCGTGTTGCCGAGATCGCGGCGGCCCTCGTAGCGGAGGAAATAGGCCGGCCCGCCATATTCCTCGAGTGTGCGGAAGCCGTCGGTCTCATGAGCGGCCTGTGCAAGGAAATGACAGAGGCGCTGGTGTGTCGTCACGTCATGGGCGTCGGCCAGTTGGTCGAAACGCTCGGCGATGCCGGCCACGATCGCGGCATTGGCCGCAGGCGCGAGACGCAGCAGGCGCGCGCGGGTGACCGCCAGGCCCGGCTCGCCTGCGTTGTCGAGACCGATCCAGTTTCCGATGGCGCGCATCGACATGAAAATGCCCTCCGAAAAGGAGGGCATCATCGTCGCTGCCGCGGAGCCGGGGATAAATCGCTTGCGCGGCCCCGCTGGGGAGACGAGAGGTCAGCCGCTGACGGCGGTGTACTCGCTCTCGATCGAGGAGGCATGGACCTCATGATCGAAGCCGTAGATATGGATCGAGATCGCATCGCCGGGGCCGAAATTGCGCATGCGGTGAATATTCGGACCCGAGGGCAGCATGCAGGCGACATAGCCGGGCTTGCGCTCCTGCTCCTCGGTCTGGACAGCGCGATTGGCGTCGATGGCACGATACCAGGTTTCCGTGACAGAGCCGGAGACCACGCCGAAACAGCAGGAGCAATGATGATCGTGGATCGAGGTCGACGAGCCTTCGCTCCAGACGATCGCCCAGACGCTGACCGCGTCGTTGCCGGCGAGCAGGTTGCGGCTGTAGCCGCCGGCCTTGCGCTCCAGCGGCAGGCGCTGGATCAGGTCGGGCATGGCGACGAGTTCCTGCAGCACCTCGCGGGCGGCGCTCAGGTAGTCACGCGTCAGCGTGCCCGCATCCGTACGCAGGCTGCGCAACACAGCCCCGCGCCGCTCCTCGCTGAGAAAACCCTGCATGCCATTCCCCTCCGGATCATTTCGGAAATGATAGGGCGCGGGCGCGGGCAGCGGTTTGCGGAATTGGAGAATTTTCATCCCCAATTGGAATTCAGTGCCCACCATGAGACTATGTTGGGAATTATCTCCCGCTTTTATTCTTCGAGAAGCAACCTGATTCCCAATTTGGTGGAGTGACATGGCGAAGCTCGATGCGTTCGATCTGCGTATTCTGGCGCGATTGCAGGAGGATGCGAATCTGCCGCTCTCCGAACTCGCCGAGGCGGTGGGGCTGTCGTCATCGCCCTGCTGGCGGCGCGTGCAGAAGCTGGAAGAGGGCGGCTATATCAAGCGCCGCGTCGCGCTGCTCGACCGTGAGAAGCTCAAGGCGGGCGTCACCGTCTTCATCGCGGTCCGGACGGCGCGCCACTCGATGGAGTGGCTGGAGCGCTTCCATGCGGCCGTGCAGGATCTGCCGGAGATCGTCGATTTCTACCGGATGAGCGGCGAGATCGACTATCTGCTCAAGGCCTGCGTCTCCGATATCGCGGCCTACGACGCCCTCTACAAGAAGCTGATCTCGCGCATCGATCTCAGCGACGTGACCTCGATGTTCGCGATGGAGGAGCTGAAATCGACGACTGCGATCCCGCTGGGTTTCGCCGTGGAGGGATGAACGCGCTAACGGCCGGTCACGATCGGGCTTGTGCCGACCATCCACGCCTTCCTTCATCGAGGCCGGTGTTCGAGACGGGGACGCTCGCCGCAAGGGCGGGCATGACGCCTGGGGACCGGCCTCAGGCCTTCGTGACCTTCTGGTAGTCCTTCACGTCCGAGAAGGTGATGTCGGGCGCACGCTCGGCATCGTATTTCAGCGTGAACTGGGACGAGGCCATGAAGACCGGGTCGCCGTCGAGATCGTCGGCCATCGAGGATGGCTTGAGACCGACGAACTTCTCCAGCGCGGCCTTGTCATCCGCGGAGACCCAGCGCGCGATCGAGAACTGGCAGGGCTCGAAGTCGACCGGAAGCGAGTACTCCACGTCCATGCGCTCCTTGAGCACGTCGAGCTGGAGCGCGCCGACGACGCCGACGATGGCGGGGGCGCCATCGTGTGGCAGAAAAAGCTGAACGACGCCTTCCTCGGCCATCTGCTGCAGTGCTTCGCGCAGCTTCTTGGCTTTCATGGCGTCCTTGAGCTTGACGCGGCGCAGGATTTCCGGGCTGAAGCTCGGCACGCCCTTGAAGACGATATCCTCGCCCTCGGTCAGGGTGTCGCCGATGCGCAGGGTGCCGTGGTTCGGCAGGCCGACGATGTCGCCGGCGAAGGCTTCCTCGGCGATCGAGCGGTCGCGGGCGAAGAAGAACTGCGGGGCGTTGAGCGGCATCGGCTTGCCGGTGCGCACCAGCTTGGCCTTCATGCCACGTGACAGCTTGCCCGAGCAGACGCGCATGAAGGCGATGCGGTCGCGATGGTTCGGGTCCATGTTCGCCTGGATCTTGAAGACGAAGCCGGTCATCTTCGGCTCGCCGGCCTCGATCGGGCGCTTGTCGGACGCTTGCGCGCGTGGGCTCGGGGCATAACGGCCCAGCGCATCGATCAGGTCGCGCACGCCGTAGTCGCGCAGTGCCGCGCCCCAGTAGAGCGGCGTCAGATGGCCCTCGCGAAAGGCCTGGAGATCGAAGGGCTTCAGTCCCTCGGCGGCGAGGAAGACCTCCTCGCGCCAGGTCTCGGCGGCGCCATGCGGCAGCAACTCGTCGAAAAGCGGATCGTCCCAGCCGGAGACGCGCTGGTCCTCGGCTCGCTCGTCGCCCTTCTGGTTGCGGCGGAAGGTGTTGGCCTTGAGATCGTAGGTGCCGACGAACTCGCGGCCGCGGCCGACAGGCCAGGTCATCGGCGCGACGTCGAGTGCCAGCGTCGTCTCGATCTCGTTGATCAGGTCGAAGGGATCGCGCGTCTCGCGGTCGACCTTGTTGATGAAGGTGACGATCGGGATGTCGCGGAGCCGGCAGACCTCGAACAGCTTCTTGGTGCGGTCCTCGATGCCCTTGGCGGCGTCGATCACCATGACGGCGGAATCGACCGCGGTCAGGGTGCGATAGGTGTCTTCCGAGAAGTCCTCGTGGCCCGGCGTATCCAGCAGATTGAAGACGTGCCCGCCGTACTCGAAGGTCATCACGGAGGTTACGACCGAGATGCCGCGCTGGCGCTCGATCTTCATCCAGTCCGAGGAGGTCTGTCGACGCCCCTGCTTGGCGCGGACTTCACCGGCGAGCTGAATGGCGCCGCCGAAATAGAGCAGCTTCTCGGTCAGCGTCGTCTTGCCCGCGTCCGGATGCGAGATGATGGCGAAGGTGCGCCGGCGCGCATGTGGCGCTGCCGAGGCCGCGGACGCTTCCAGGGTCGAAAGATCGGTCATGGCGCGCATGAAGACGGAAGGGGGGCGGAAGTCAATTGGTGTCGAAGCTTCAATGCTTCGTCATGCTCGTCCTTGTGGCAAGCATCCACGTCTTGAACACGAGTTCGATCAGCGAAGACGTGGATGATCGGGACAAACCCGACCATGACGAGGAGCTGTTCGCCGTAAAGGCACTCAGTTCTTCAGCCGGTAGCCCGTCTTGAAGATCCAGCCGACAACGGCGATGCAGACGACAAGGAAGAACAGCGTCATGCCGAGGCTGACCCCCAGGCTGACATCGGCGAGCCCGTAGAAGCTCCAGCGGAAGCCGCTGATCAGATAGACGACAGGGTTGAACAGCGTCACCGTCTGCCAGAAGGGCGGCAGCATCGAGATCGAGTAGAACGAGCCGCCCAAGAAGGCGAGCGGGGTTACGATCAGCAGTGGAATGACCTGCAATTTCTCGAAACCGTCGGCCCAGATGCCGATGATGAAGCCGAACAAGCTGAAGGTCGTCGCCGTCAGCACGAGGAAGAGCAGCATCATCACGGGGTGCTCGATCCTGAGGGGCACGAAGAAGGTTGCGGTCAACAGGATGATGAGCCCGAGCAGGATCGACTTGGTCGCGGCGGCGCCGACATAGGCGATCACCGCCTCCCACCAGGCGACGGGGGCGGAGAGTAGTTCGTAGATCGTGCCGGTGAATTTCGGGAAGTAGATCGCGAAGGAGGCATTGGCGATGCTCTGCGTCAGGAGCGAGAGCATGATCAGGCCGGGCACGATGAAGGCGCCGTAGGGCACTCCCTCGACCGACTGCATGCGCGAGCCGATCGCACCGCCGAAGACGATGAAATAGAGCGAGGTCGAAAGCACGGGCGAAACGATGCTCTGCAGCGGCGTGCGCCAGGTGCGGGCCATCTCGAAGCGGTAGATCGCGGCGATGGCGTGGAGGTTGAGACCGGTCATCAGCGGCGCTCCTTGACCAGGCTCACGAAGATATCCTCGAGCGAGCTCTGGCTGGTGCTGAGGTCGCGGAAGCGGATACCGGCCTCGGCTAGGCCTTGCAGCAAGGTGGTGATGCCGGTGCGCTCTCCTTGCGTGTCGTAGATATAGACGATCTCGTCGCCCGCGGCCGAGAGCTTGAGGTCGAAGCTTGCGAGCGCCTCCGGCACGGCAGCGATCGGCTGCTGGAGCTGGAGGGAAAGCTGCTTCTTGCCGAGCTTGCGCATCAGCTCGGCCTTCTCCTCGACAAGGATGATCTCGCCCTTGGAGATGACGCCGACGCGGTCGGCCATCTCCTCGGCCTCCTCGATGTAATGGGTCGTCAGGATGATGGTGACGCCCTCGTCGCGCAGCCGGCGGACCATCCGCCACATGTCCTGCCGGAGCTCGACATCGACGCCGGCGGTGGGCTCGTCCAGGAAGAGGATGCGCGGTTCGTGCGAAAGCGCCTTGGCGATCATGACGCGCCGCTTCATGCCGCCGGAGAGCATGCGGATCTGGCTGTCTTTCTTCTCCCAGAGCGAGAGGTCTTTCAGGATGCGCTCGATCAGGGCCGGGTCGTTCGGCTTGCCGAAGAGGCCGCGGCTGAAATTCACGGTCGACCACACCGTCTCGAAGGCGTCGGTCGTCAGCTCCTGCGGCACGAGGCCGATCGCCGAGCGGGCGGCGCGATAATCGCTGAGAATGTCATGGCCATCGGCGGTGACCGTGCCGGTGCTCGGCCGGACGAGGCCGCAGATGATGCTGATCAGCGTCGTCTTGCCGGCGCCATTGGGGCCGAGCAGGGCGAAGATTTCGCCGCGCTGGATAGCGAGATCTATCGATTTCAGCGCGCTGAAGCCGGAGGCATAGGTCTTCGAAAGGCCGGAGACCGAGATGATCGGTGGGTTGATGTCTGACATGGGCGGCATATGGGAAGCCGATGCTCGGTTACGATGGCTGGGTCATGCGGGGTAAGCATGATCGCCTGTCAGTTCATGGCGGGAAGCGTTCCGCCAAACGAGAAGGCCGGGCACGGGGCCCGGCCTTCTTCACGCCATGCAACCGAACGCTACTTCATGAAGAACCACAACAGGATGATGATCGGAATCGGCACGCCTACCAGCCACAGGACGATGGAACGCATTGTCAGCCCCTCGTTGGATCGATGATGCTGCGGCAACGCCTTCCTGAGGGGGAATGTTCCTGCCAATGGCAGGTCAGGCTGCGCTGAACGCCTCCGCGGTCGGGTGCCATCGCGGGCGATAGCCGTGCTCCAGTGCCGCGAGCGTCGCCGGCGGAGTGAGCACGGTGACAGTGCCGGCTGGGCGTTTCCGTTGCCCGACATAACCACCGGGCGACCAGAGCAAGGCGGAGGTGCCGCGCAGCGCCAGGAACGCCGCCCCGTCATCCGATCGCAGCATCGCGCCATCGGGCAATGCCTCGGCCGTCAGCCGGTGCGTGCGCTTCAGACGGCCGTCACGACGATCAGCATCGAGAATGCGGTCGAGATCGGGAAAGAGCGGGGTCTCGGCAAGTCCGAGACCCCGGACAAGCGCCTCGCGATAGGCGAGTGCGTCCTGGCGGCGGCATTCCATGCAGGGGCGATGTCCCGCGGCGAGTGCCGTAACCTCGTCGCAGAAGAACAACTCGGTATAGCCGCGGCCCCAGACCTTGCGCTTGCGCCCCTTGAACGAGAGGACGCAGCAGAGCCATTGCCGCGTCGCCTGCATCCGGGTCGGAACGTCATGCGCCGCCGGGTCATGGAAACGGCCGCCGCGATTGCCGTAGAAGGTGCCGCGCGCGGGATCGGCGAAGAGCGTGCCATCGGGTCTGACGCGGTTGGGAAGGGGCATGGTATGGCTCGCCGAGCTTGATCGTGGTCAGCATCCGGGGCCTGCGCGACAGGAGGTGGCAGCAGCGCCCGGCCCTGCGACGTCGCGGCGTGTTGGCGCATCGGATGACGTAAGGCAAGCTGGTTTCGTCGAGGGACCAGGAGCGGCGATGGAAGACGCGCGCAACGCGGCGGAGATCCGGGCACCGCAGCCGGCGACCTCGCGGCTGGTCGCCCATCCCGACCGCGGCCTGATTCTCGGTGAGGTGCATGCGCGCCCCTTCGCGCCGATGGCGACGCCGAGCCGCGTCCTGCATTTCGCCTTCCTGACCGATCCCGAGCAGGCCGCCGCCGACCGTGCGGCACTTGCGCACTTCTGTGCCGAGCGCGGCGTCGCCGGTCCATCGGACGGGGCCAAGCATCATCGCGTCCGGCTCAACGACACCGGCTTGCGCTGGGAACAGCACAGCGAGTTCACCACTTTTAGCTGGGAACTTCCGGCGAATGGCGCCCAGCCCTTCGAGCCACCGCCCGCGATGCTGCCGCAGCCGATGCTCGAATTGCCGCAGCCGGGTCCGCATCTCGTCTCCGTCGACCTGCATCTGGTCGTGGAACGGCCAACGGAGGCCTTCGACAGATTGTTCGACGCATCCAGCCTAGCGGTGGTCTCGGTCGATGGCGGCGCAGCGATGGCGGCGACCGATTTCCGGGCTTGCGCCGACGGGTTCGTGCGTATCCTCGTACGCGATCGCGCATTGACGCCGGCACGGGCGGGGGCCCTCGCGCAGCGTCTGCTCGAGATCGAGACTTACCGGACACTCGCCCTGCTCGGTCTGCCGGAAGCCCATCGCATCGCGCCATTCGTCAAATCGACCGAGGACGCGTTGGTGCGTATCGCCAACACGATGACGCGGACGGATGGACTTGCCGCCGACAACGCGCTGCTTGACGAGATGACGGCGCTCGCGGCGAGACTCCAGGCGGAGGCGACCGTCGCCGGCTACCGCTTCGGCGCGAGCCGCGCCTACAGCGACATCGTGCAGCAGCGCCTGGCCGCGATCGGCGAGCAGCCGCATGAGGGCTGGCCGACGGTCTCGGCCTTTCTGTCGCGGCGGATGGCGCCGGCGATGCGGACCTGCCAGATGCTGGTCGGGCGCCTGGCCGACCTCTCGCGCAATCTGGGCCGCGCCTCGAACCTGCTGCGAACCCGCGTCGACGTCGCGCTGGAGCAGCAGAACCGCGACCTCCTCGCCGCGATGAACGAGCGGACGCGATTGCAATTGCGCCTGCAGCATACGGTCGAGGGGCTGTCGGTCGCGGCCATCGCGTATTACGTCGTCAGCCTGTTCGGCTATCTCGCCAAGGGCGTCAAGGAAGCCGGCTGGCCGATGCCGGATACGAACGTCGCCATGGCGCTGTTCGTTCCGGTGGCGCTGGCCGGTGTCTGGCTGGCGGTCAGGCGCATCCGGCGCGGGCATCACGAGGGCTGAGCAACGACTGAAGAAGCGTGGGCGATTTTCTGCGATCCCGTCAGCAGAGCCTTAACGCTAGAAGCAAGTCGGCCGCGGCCCCTAAGGCATTTGAAGTATTTTCGGCTGCATTCCGGTGACGACGAAGCCATGCGGAGCCGGCAAGCGCCACCATGAACGCCTATCTTCCCCTGATCCTGTTCACGGTGCTGACCAACGCTGCCGCGCAATTGATGCTCAAGCGCGGCATGACTGGCCTTGGCTCGCTCAATGTCGCCGATGACGGCTTGATCGGTACGGTCTTCCGCGTCGTCTTCAATCCCTTCGTCTTCGCGGGCCTGTGCACTTTCGTGATCAGCATGGCCTCGCACCTGATCGTGCTCTCCAAGGTGCAGATCAGCTACGCCTATCCGTTCCTGAGCCTCGCCTATGTCGTGGTCGCGGCTTACGCCTATTTCGTCTTCCACGAGGACCTGAGCGCGATGCGCATCGCCGGCATCGGCTTCATCGTGCTGGGCACCATCTTCATTGCACAAAGCTGAGGGAGATCATGGACCTGATCGTACGCCTGTTCCTGCGCCTCGGCGCCCTGTTCGAGCCGCCGGCGGCGCCGCAGCCGATCCCGGTGCCGGTGCGCAACCGCCATCCGCGCCTGCCCGTCGACCGGAGGTGACGCGATGAAGCATATCATCATCGGCGGCGACGGCTTCGTCGGATCGCATCTGGCGGCTGATCTCTCCGCCATGGGCGAAGAGGTGCTGGTCGCGGATATCCACCAGAGCGGCCATGCGCATTACGCCAAGGTGCCGTTCCTGACGGTCGACGTGACCAAGGCCGAGAGCGTGGACTCGATTCCGCTCGCGCCGGAAGACCTCGTCTACAATCTCTCTGCCAAGATGCTCTCGCCGATCGTGACACGGGCCGAGCGGCATGAGTTCTTCTGGCCGGTGAACTATCACGGCACGCAGAACATTCTGTCGTGGATGGAGAAGAACGGCGCCAACCGGCTGGTCCATTTCACCACCGACATGATCTACGGCCATTCGGTGACCGTGCCGCAGGACGAAACGCACCCGGCCCATCCGCTCGGCGAATATGGCGAGAGCAAGCTCGCGACCGAGCGCCTCGCCGATGAGTACCGCGCCAAGGGTTTTCGCATCCCGATCTTCCGGCCGCGCCTGATCATCGGGCCGGGGCGGCTCGGCATCCTCGTCAAGCTGTTCAAGCTGATCGACATGAACCTGCCGGTGCCGATGATCGGCTCGGGCAAGAATCCCTACCAGTTCATCTCGGTCTTCGACTGCGCCAGCGCCTGCATCGCGGCGTGGAAGGCGGGCTTCCCGAACGAGGCCTACAATCTCGGCTCCGACGATCCGCCGCCGGTGAAGAAGCTGCTGGGTGATCTCATCAAGCATGCCGGCTCGAAGTCGATCCTGCTGCCGACGCCGGCCTCGCTGGTGAAGCTGACGCTCGACACGCTCGACGCGATCAACCTGCCGATCATGGACCCCGAGCAGTACAAGATCGCCGACGAGATCTGCATCCTCGACACCTCCAAGGCCAAGCGCGAGCTCGGCTGGGCGCCGCAACATCGCGACGAGGACATGCTGCTCGCCGCCTATACCGAATACCGCAAGGCCAAGGACGGCCCGAAACAGGCTGAGAGGAGCCTCGCTGCATGAGCATGCCCGCCTTCAAGAACGAGGACGTCGCCGTGACCAATGCCCGGCCCCAGCTCATCAGCGTGGAAGCCGCCAAGCAGCTCGATGCCGCGCAGGTCAAGGAGCTCTTTGCCAACCATATCAACCCCGGTCAGCTTCACTTCCTGAAGCTGCTCGGCTTCGACAAGATCCTCGTCGATCGCGCCGAGGGCATGCACTACATCACCAAGGACGGTCGCAAGATCCTCGATTTCTTCGGCGGGTTCTGCTCGGTCGCCTTCGGCCACAACCACCCGCGCATCGTCGCGGCCCGGCAGAAGTTCCAGGACGAGAACCGCCATGAGATCTGCATGGCCTTCATGTCGCAATATGCCTCGGCGCTGGCGAAGAACCTCGCCACCATCGCGCCGGGCGATCTCGACATGGTCTTCCTCGGCTCGACCGGCTCGGAGGCGATGGAGGCGGCGCTGAAGGTCGCCGAGCAGGCGCAGGGGCCGGAGAAGTCCAAGATCCTGCACGCGGCGAACTCGTTCCACGGCAAGACCAAGGGCGTGCTCTCGGTCACGGATTCGACGCTCTACCAGTCGCAGTTCAAGCTGGTCGAGAACCGGGTCAAGGTGCCGTTCGGCGACATCAATGCCGTCCGGCAGGCGCTGGAGAGCGACCCGTCGATCGGCATCGTCGTGATGGAGACGATCCAGGGCGGTGGCGGCATTGTCGAGGCGCCCGTGGGCTTCTGGCGCGAATTGCGGGCGCTCTGCGACAAGCATGGCGTGCTCTGGGTCGCCGACGAGGTGCAGTGCGGGCTCGGCCGCACCGGCCAGTTCTTCGCCTTCGAGCGGGACGGGGTGGTGCCTGATGTCACCGCGCTCGCCAAGGCGCTCGGCGGCTCGAAAGCCGCGATGGGCGCGATGATCGCGCGGCGCGAGATCTACATGAAGGCCTATGGCAAGCCGAAGTCGGCGCTGATCCATGCGCAGGCGACCTTCGGTGGCATGGGCGAGGCCTGCGTCTCGGCGATCGAGGCCCTCAACGTCCTCTATGACGAGGATCTGATGGGCAATGCCCAGCGCCAGGGCGATTACCTGATCGAGAAGCTGAACGGCCTGCGCGCCAAATATCCGACGCTGCTCAAGGAAATCCGCGGGCGCGGCCTGATGATCGGCGTCGAGTTCCAGGACATCAGCGAGACCATGCCCTTCGGGCTGAAGCACATGGTCGCGCTGCTCGACGACAAGCTGAAGGGCTCGCTCTGCGGCTTCGTCGGCGCGCTGCTCCTGAAGGAACACGACGTGCTCGTCGCCTTCACCGAGTATAACCGCAACGTCATCCGCCTGGAGCCGCCCCTGATCGTTACGCGCGAGCAGTGCGACCAGTTCCTCGCGGCCTTCGAGGCCGTGCTGTCGGGCGGCGTCACCGGCATCGTCACCGGCTACCTGCGCAAGGTCGCGGTCGGCAAGGGCTGACCGGTTCGATCACCAGCAACAAAAAAGAGGCCGGCGTAAGCCGGCCTTTTGAGTCAGGGGTCTCGAAACAGGGGTCTTCCGGAAACGCTCAGTAGTAGCCGCACACCCGGCGGTAGCCGACGACGTTGCCCCAGCGGTCGAAGCGCTCGACCAGATCGCAGGAGCGGACGGGGGCGGCGTAGTAGCCGTAGCCATAGGAAGGGCGGGTGGCGCCGGCGATGATGGCGCCCGCCGCGATCGCACCGACCACGCCGGCTCCGACACCCCAGCCCCGATGGCCGTAGCCGTAACCCCAGCGCGGGCGCGCCTCGGCGCCGGAAGCCGCGAAGGTGGTGGCCAGGGTGAGGGCCGCGAGGGTCGCGGTCACGGTCTTGCGGAACGTCGTCATGCTCGTCTCCCGATCTCTGCGAGAGCGAAGGTTTCGCTCTCTATGCTCATTGGTCTCGGGGAGCGGCAGACAGGTTCAACGACGACGCGAGATTTTTTCGAAGGTGGTCTGATCCGCTTCGCAAGGTTGGCACGATCAGCCCGGCGCCCGTCCGTAGAAGCGCAGCAGTTCCAGCCCTTCCGGACTCGTCCAATCCGCTTCGCCGACCAGATAGCCGACGCTGCGTGCCTCGCGATCGAGCAGATAGGTCATCGGCATGCCGTAGAGCGGGAAGGGCGTAGGCTTCGCCGATTTCGGGCCGGAGGCCACTGTTCCCTCGGCATCGATGAAGGTCGCGAGATCGGCGAGGCCGAGCCTGTCGAGATAGGTCCTGACGGTCGCGACGGATTTATCGAGCGAGACCGGCACGACGACGAAGGGCTCGCGGGCTGCCTTTGCCTGGAGCCGCCGCAGGATCGGCAGTTCGCGCCGGCAAGGCGGGCACCAGCTTGCCCAGAAATTCAGGAGAACCGCCTTGCCGCGATAGGTGGAGAGCCGCCGGGTCTTGCCGGCGAGATCGGTTATCACGAGAGAGCCGACATCTTCTGGCGGATCGATCTGGATGAACTGGGAACTCGGGCCAGCGAAGCGTGGCGGCTGCCGGGCGGCGGCCGATGTTGCGGCCCATGGCGAGAGCAGAGCAGCGGCGAGGGCCTGGCGGCGCGTCGGCAGAAGGGCGGTATGCCGGTCCGATGCCGGCCGATGGTTCACGGGCGCAGTCATGAGCCTCAGCTAGCAGCAGGCTGCCCTGGCTGGAAACCGCTGTCGGACGCATCTCACCGGGCTGTGATGTCGCAGCCTGTGTCTAGGATGCGGTGACCCGCCGCCAGAAATCGGAGCAGAAGCCCGGGTCGACATGCCGGGCGAAGTCACGCCAGCGCGGGAAGGAGGCCTCGAAGGTTGCGGGCGACATGCGGGCATCCTTGTAGGGGTTGACCCGCCCGCCGGCGGCAATCGCGAGGCTGTCCAGCCGTGACAGCAACCGCTCGGTGCGTTCGCCGCGATTGGGAAAATCCAGCGTCAGCGTCGCCCCCGGCATGGGAAAGGACATCAGGCCGGGCGAGGGCTTGTCGCCGAAGAGCTTCAGCACCGTCAGGAAGGAGGCCTCGCCGGCAGCGAGCGTCTGCCGCAGCATCTCGGCGACGGTCTCGGGCGCGCTGTCCCGCGGGATGGCGCATTGGAACTGGCGCAGGCCCTTCGGCCCATAGGCGCGGTTCCAGTCATGGACGCGGTCGAGCGGGTAGAAGAACGGGCGGTAGGGGACGCGACGCTCGGCGCCGTCGCGCGGCTGGCTGTTGCGATAGAGCCAGTTGAAGGCCCCGAGCGTAACGCGGTTGATCAGGGGGACTGGCGGCTTCAGCGGGAACGGAAGGGAGCGCACCAGCCGAGGCGGAGGCTCGTCGGAGGCTGGCGCATGATTGGCGCGGAAGAAGATGCCACGACCGAAATTGCGGCCGGTGGCGAGCGAGTCGAGCCAGGCCACCGTGTAGTCATGCGTTGCGTCGGATACGGCGGCGATGTCGAAGAAGCCGTCGAGATTGTCGAAGGGCAGAACCTCCTGCGTCATCTCGGCCGAGGCGATCGGCATGAGTTGCAGCGTCACCTGCGTCACCAGGCCGGTCAGGCCGAAGCCGCCGATCGTCGCATCGAAGAGATCACGGTTGAGATCAGGCGCGCAGATCAGGTGCTGCCCGTTTGAGCGTACCAGTTCGAAGGCGCGGACATGACAGCCGAAGGTGCCGGCACGGTGATGGTTCTTGCCATGGACGTCGTTGGCCAGCGCGCCGCCCACGGTGACAAGGGCAGTGCCCGGCGTCACCGGCGGAAACCACCCGGCGGGCACAGCGATCTCGAGCAGGCGGTCGAGCAGCAGGCCGGCGCCACAGGTCATGAGGCCCGTCTCGCGATCGAAGGCGAGGACCTCGTCGAGGCCGCGCGTATCGATCAGCGTGCCGCCGTCGTTCAGGCAGGAATCGCCATAGGACCGTCCATTGCCATAAGCGAGCAGGGGGCGGCGCGGACGGTGGGGAGCATCGAGCCAGTCGCGGGCATCGACGAGCGTGCTGCCACGGGCCGCCAACCCGCCCCAGGAGCGATAATCCGAGAGCGGCGCGGTCACGGCACGAAGGTCGCGGCGACCATGATCAGGACCACGACGAGCCCCATGAGCTGACTGCGCCAGTCGCGGATCATGAAGACCAGCGGATCATCGGGCATCTGGCCGCGGCGGGCCAGGAACCAGATCCGGGCCATCTGGTAGAGGATGATCGGGCAGATCAGCCAGATCAGCTTCGGCTGACTATAGAGCTGCTTCACATTGGCGCTGTCGACATAGAGCGCCATGATGAGCGCGCAGGTGCAGCCCGAGGCCATCCCGAGCTGGGACAGGGCCTCGATATCCTCGGCATGGTAGCCGCGCCCGGCCTTCTTCAGGCCGGACTGATCCTGGGTCAGGCGCAATTCGGCATAGCGCTTCACCAGCGCAAGGCTGAGGAACAGGAACATCGCGAAGGCGAGCAGCCAGGAGGAGACGGGAACCGCGGCCGCTGCGTTTCCGGCAAGGATGCGCAGCGTGTGCATGGCCGCGAGGCCGAGCACGTCGACCAGAAGCTTGCGCTTGAGGAAGAGGAGATAGGCGAGCGCCAGGAAGAGATAGGCCAGCAGCGCGAGGATGAAGTTCTTCGGCTGCGGCACCAGCGCGGCTGTCGAAAAGGCTGCGATGAGGAGCACCGGCACGGCCGCATAGGCCTGCGTCGGGGTGATCTCGCCGGCCGCGAGCGGGCGCTTGCACTTGGTCGGATGGCGCCGGTCCGCTTCGACATCCTTGATGTCGTTGAGGAGATAGATTGCCGAGGCGATCAAGCTGAAGGCGACGAAGGCGATCAGCCCGAGCCAGAGCGCGTGTGGATCGAAGGCGTCGTGGTTGAGCAGGATCGGGATGAAGACAAGGCCGTTCTTGAGCCAGTGATGCGGCCGCATCGCCCTTATCATCGCCGTCACGGACATGGATCGACCCGTCTCCCCCGCAGACACGGGCCGGCCTCCGCGATGCGGAACCCGGCCGCCGGCTCGACCGGCGCGGGTGTTATCGGCGGGGAAATCCTAAATGGGGGTGCATGTAGCGTCGAAACGGGCAGTGATTTCAACGCCATGCTTAACATCGCGCTTCCGCATTGAGCGAAAGCACGGGCAGACGGTGCCCGTGCCGGGCACCGTCATGGCGATGGCTGGCGCGCGTCAGACCTTGGCGGCGCTGGCGGCGGCGTCGATATTGGCGACCAGCTCGGCATCTAGCCCGAGCGAGCCGGCAAGCCCCGCCAGGAAGTCCTTTTCGGCAGCATTATCCGGATTGATGGCGATGCGCGCCGCCGTGTAGATCTGGGCGGCGAGTTCCGGGCTCTCGGCCGCCTCGACCAGCGTGTCGATCGAGGCCGGCTTGGCCATTTCCTTGGCCAGCCAGTCATGAGCTTCCTGCTCCAATCCCGCCTCCTTCAGGCCGCCCAGGATGGTGCTGCGCTCGTCGGCATCGATATGGCCGTCGGCCGCCGCCGCCGCGATCATGGCGCGGATGAAGACGAGGGCGGTTGCCTCGGTCGCGGCCTGTGGCTCGAAGCCGGTGCCGGCCGGTGCCGGCAGCAGCTCCTGCTGGCCGGCGTTGAGCAGCGGTTTGCCGGCCTGGTAGTTCTGATAGGCCTTGTAGGCGAGGCCGCCGATCAGGGCGAGGCCGCCGAGCTTGGCCGCCGAGCCCGCGACCGAGCGGCCCGTGCTGGTTCCGAAGACGAGCGCGCCGAGGCCGCCGAGCACAGCCGTCGCCAGGGCCGGGTTGCTGCTGAACACGCCCTTGGCCTGCTCGATGAGCTGGTCGGGTGTCCGGCCGCCGGTGACCCGGCCGAGCGCATCGCCGGCGCCCTGCTGCACGCCGGCCTGTCGTGCCGCGTCCCCGAGCCCTTGCGTGGCCTGGGTCAGGATCTGTCCGGCCAGTCCGCCGAGCCCACCCGAGCGCTGGACCTGATCGGCGAGCCCGCCGAGCAGGCCGCCCAGGCCGCCCTGCTGCCCTGCCTGCGCGCCTGCCTGGCTGCCGGCATTGATCAGGGCGTCGAGCAGGGATTTGGCATTGAACATCTAGGCTTCTCCTGTTGGCGGCCGCGATGCCGCGCAGTCGGGATCGATCAGCCGCATGAAAGCGGCGTGACCAAGGCCCCAGTTTGCACAGCTTGGCGCTCAAGTCATCGGCAGCGGCAGCAGCCCCGGCTCCTTGAGCGTTTCCAGCGCGATCTCGGAACGGACGCGGGCCACGCTCTCATGCGGCATCAGGATTTCGTTGACCAGCCGGGCGAGCGCCTTGAGGTCGCCGACGGCGACCTTCAGCAGGTAGTCCGCCTCGCCCGTCAGGGCATGGGCCTCGAGGATCGCGGGTGTCAATCGCACGAGGTCGCGGAAGCGGCGGGCATTGTCGCGCGTATGCGTATCGAGCGCCACATGAATGAAGACGATGACGCCGAGGCCGACGGCGGAGGGCTCCAGCGCGGCCCGGTAGCCGCGGATCACGCCCTCCTGCTCCAGCCTCTGCCGCCGGCGCGAGACCTGGCTCGCAGACAGCCCCACTGCCTCCGCCAGAGCTGCGTTGGTCAGGGAGGCATCGTTCTGGAGGGCGTCGAGCAGGCGCCAGTCGAGCGCGTCAAGAGTGGTCATATAACGCATCCGATGGGTCCGTGATGCACGGATCATGCATCGAAATTTCAATAGGGAGCAAGTTTGCACGGAATTCGTCTGTCGATCGCGCGATGATTGAGCGCCTCGACAGAACCAGACAGGAGGAATGCCCATGGGTCCGTTTCCGCATGATGCAGCCCCGCCCGCGATCTCGGCCGCCAACCCGATGGGAACCGACGGTTTCGAGTTCGTCGAGTTCGCTCATCCTGAACCGGAAAAGCTCGGTTCCCTGTTCGAGACGATGGGCTTCACCAAGGTCGCCCGCCATCGCTCGAAGCAGGTGACGCTCTACCGCCAGGGCGACGTCAATTTCGTGGTGAATGCCGAGCCCGGTTCCTTCGCCCAGGCCTTCGCGGCCGAGCACGGCCCTTGCGCCTGCGCCATGGCCTTCCGCGTCGTCGATGCGAAGCACGCTTTCGACCGGGCGGTGTCGCTCGGCGCCGAGCCCTACGAGAGCGCGATCGGGCCGGGCGAGCTTGCGATCCCTGCCGTGCGCGGTATCGGCGGTTCGCTGCTCTATTTCGTCGACCGCTATGGCGAGAAGGGCTCGATCTGGGACGTCGATTTCGAGTGGGCCGGCGAGCGCGATCCCCATCCCGAGCAGGCCGGCCTGTACTATCTCGATCACCTTACCCATAACGTCATGCGCGGACGCATGGACCATTGGGCCGACTGGTACGGCAACCTGTTCAATTTCCGCGAGATCCGCTTCTTCAATATCGAGGGCAAGCTGACCGGGTTGATCTCGCGGGCGCTGACCTCGCCCTGCGGCAAGATCCGCATCCCGATCAACGAGTCGCTCGACGACAGGAGCCAGATCGAGGAATACCTGCGCCAGTACAAGGGCGAGGGCATCCAGCACGTCGCGATGGGCTCGCGCGACATCTATGCCAGCGTCGAGGCCTTGCGCGGCAACGGCCTGCCCTTCATGCCATCGCCGCCCGCGACCTATTACGAGAAGGTCGATGCCCGCGTGCCGAACCATGGCGAGCCGGTCGAGCGACTGAAGGCCAACGGCATCCTGATCGATGGCGAGGGCGCGGTCGCACTCGGCGAGAAGCAGGGCCGGATGAGCAAGGTGCTGCTGCAGATATTCTCGGCCACGGTGGTCGGACCGATCTTCTTCGAGTTCATCCAGCGCAAGGGCGATGACGGGTTTGGCGAGGGCAATTTCCGCGCCCTGTTCGAATCGATCGAGGAAGATCAGATTCGCCGGGGTGTGCTGAGCCCCGCCGCTGCCGAGTAGCGTTCTGATTCGCATGGCCGGCTCGGACGGCCATGCGCTCTACGGCGCGAGCTTGCGCATCAGGAGCGGGGCGCCGACAGCAGGATCCTTGCGCCACTGGCCGTTCTCGAAGACGAGGTCGGTGCCATGGCCGCGGCGCGCAACGAGGGTCAACCGGCCGCCTGTATAGCGCCAGCCGACCGGATCGAAGATCGTCAGCCCGGTATCCGGACAGAGGCCCTCGAAGGCGGCGGGCCGGTGGCCGTCGGTCGATGGGGCGGAGAGCACGAGGCGACAGGCCTCGCGATTCTGCTGTCGCATCAGAACATAGCGTCCCGGCAGGGTCTCGGGGGCGGGAGCGGTCGCGGGGTCGACGACGGTGATGCGCCGGGCGGCTGTCCCAGCCCGGTCCTGCGCAGTCTGCGGGGCGATGCGGGAATGGTTGCGCGATGCCAGCCGATAAGTCTTGCCGTCGCTGCCTTTGCCGTCGAGGCCGGTCTCGGCCGTGCCGCTCTGAAAGCTCACGAGCTCCTTGCCGGTGTCATCCGTGATGCGAGGCCGCCCGTCCACCGTCAAGGCCCAGGCGGTGGCGGTATCGAGAACCGGCAGAGCGCGCCGGCAGGTTGCCGGGAAGCGCAAGCGGTGCATGCTGCCGGCCGCTTCCGCGCCGAGGGTAACGGTGCAGCTTCGCGATGCGCCGGCGAGTTCAAGCTCCCAGGCGCCGAGCCAGGGGCGGATCGCCTCTGGCGCCTTGTCGGCACCGCGCGGAAGCGGCGCCGTCTGGGCGACGGCCGGTAGTGAGCCGGCGCCGAGGATCAGGAGCGGCAGCAGCCGACGGATCAGGCCTTTTTCCATGGTGTCTCCGACACGGGCGTCAGCGGACCCTTGCCATCGAACCATGAAACCAGATTGTCGACCAGAAGCTGGCCCATCGCCTCGCGAGTATGGACCGAGGCCGAGCCGACATGGGGCAGCAGCACGGCATGCTCGATCGCGATCAGCTCCGCGGGCACGCGCGGCTCGTCCTCGAACACGTCGAGGCCGGCGGAGAGGATGGTCTTGTCCTCGAGTGCCTTGATCAGCGCCTGTTCGTCAACGACCGTGCCGCGGCCGACATTGACCAGGATGCCGTTGGGGCCGAGTGCCTTCAACACCTCGGCGTTGATGATGTGATGGGTCGAGGCGCCGCCCGGCGCGACCGAGATCAGGGTGTCGACATCGGCGGCCATGTCGACCAGCGAGGGGTAGTAGCGATAGGTCACGTCCGGCTGGCGCGAGCGGCCGTGATAGACGACCGGCAGGCCGAAGGCCTCGACGCGCTGCGCCACCGCCTTGCCGATGCGGCCGAGGCCGACGATGCCGACCTTGCGGCCGCGCAACGAAGTGGTGAGCGGGTAATTGCCCTGCAGCCACTTGCCTTCGCGCAGGTAGCGGTCGACCTGCGGCAGCTGGCGGACCGTGGCGATCAGCAGGCCGAGCGCGAGGTCGGCGACCTCGTCGGTCAGGACGTCGGGCGTGTTGGTGACGACGAGGCCGCGCTTGCCGGCCTCGGCCGCGTCGACATGGTCGTAGCCGACGCCGAAGCTGGAGATGACCTGGAGGTTGGGCAGCGCGTCGAACAGCGCGCCGTCGACCCGGTTGTGGCCGCCGCCGGCGGCGACGCCGCGCACACGGGCCGCCACTTCGCGCAGGAGGGCGGCGCGATCGGTTGCCTTCCAGAGTTCGTGGACGGTGAAGCGCGCCTTGAGCTGGTCGGCCGCATAGGCCATCAGCGGGCCGGTCATGACGATTTCGGGCTTGGTGGAAGCTGTCATTGTCGGGCTGTCCATGAGTGCGGTGGCGAGGGTCGTTGATTCGGCTCGTCTGAATCGATTAAAATGAAATGACGCGGCTTGCCGGAACGGCATAGCCCCGCCGCTGCATGAGCGCTATCCGATGACGCCCCGCAGTGGAATGGGGCGATCATTTAGTATGCTTTATTTTGGCGATTTTCCCGGCTTCCGTGGCGACATGCGTGCCAAGCGAGGCGAGCGTGGTGTTCAGGCTGTCGATGACGAGGCCAGCCATGCGCGCCGAGGCGAGATCGCCGTCGCGATCGATGATGGCGAGCAGAACATGCTCGTGATCGGGGAGGGATTCGACATAGGCGACCTCGTCTCCGGTCTTCAGCAGCAGGGACCATTGCAGCGTGGCGATGACCGCGCTGGCGAGGCATTGCAGGGCGGCGTTCTGGGCGGCGGCAAAGATCGCTTCGTGGAAGGCCATGTCGGCGCGGATCGTGGCCTCGGCATAGGGGGCTCCCTCGGTCATGCCGCGATAGGCCGCCTCGATGCGGGCGATATCGGCCGAGGTACGGCGCTGCGCGGCGAGGCGGGCGGCGCTGGGCTCGACGAAGCGACGTAACTCAAAGAGATCGCGGATGAATTTCTCGTTGGGGTCGGCCTCGAAATGCCAGGACAGGACGTCGGGATCGAGCAGGTTCCAGCGCTCGCGTGGCGCGGCACGGGTGCCGCTCTTGGGACGCGCCTCGACCAGCCCCTTGGCGGTGAGGATCTTGACGGCCTCGCGATAGGCCGTGCGCGAGACCGATATCTCGGAGCGCAGGTCGTCTTCGTTCGGCAGGACTTCGCCCGCTCTGACGCGACCGGTGATGATCGCGACGGCGAGCTTCTGGGCCACCTGCCCGAAAAGCCGGTCCGGATTGAGCGTGGTCGGTCGCGAGAAGTCGCGTACCCGCATCGTTGGTGCCCCTCCCTCGGGCGCCTCCGGCCAGCCTGAATCCGTGGCGCGCCGACGGCCGTGGCGGCGCTTGACAGGGCCGCTTCTATCGTATGACTTTATCGCAGATTGAAACGGAGACAATCTGCCGGGAACAGGCGATATCCGCTTTCATCATTCGGTCACAAGAAGCCGATTGTGGTCGTGAGCCGCCTGCATGGACAGGCGGAGCGACCAGGGAACGGGAAAGCAGGGAAGGACGGCATGGCTTCAGTCCAGATTGCCGATGTGCGGAAGGCCTACGGGTCGACGCAGGTCATCCACGGCGTCGATATCGACATCAATGACGGCGAGTTCGTCATTCTGGTCGGCCCTTCGGGCTGCGGGAAGTCGACGCTGCTGCGCATGATCGCGGGGCTCGAGAACATTTCGGGCGGCGAGATCCGGATCGGTCCGCGCGTGGTGAACGACGTGCCGCCGAAAGAGCGCGACATCGCGATGGTGTTCCAGAACTATGCGCTCTATCCGCATATGACGGTCGCCGACAACATGGCCTTCTCGATGAAGCTCAGGAAGGCGCCGAAAAGCGAGATCGACGAGCGCGTCAACCAGGCGGCGCAGATCCTCGGCCTGAGCAAGCTGCTCGACCGCTACCCGCGTCAGCTCTCGGGCGGGCAGCGCCAGCGCGTCGCGATGGGCCGGGCGATCGTACGCGATCCGCAGGTCTTCCTGTTCGACGAGCCGCTCTCCAACCTCGATGCCAAGCTGCGCGTCCAGATGCGGACCGAGATCAAGGAACTGCATCAGCGCCTGAAGACGACCACGGTCTATGTTACCCATGACCAGATCGAGGCCATGACCATGGCCGACAAGATCGTCGTCATGCATGACGGCATCGTCGAGCAGATGGGCGCCCCGCTCGATCTCTACGACAACCCGGCCAATCTCTTCGTCGCAGCCTTCATCGGCTCGCCCTCGATGAATCTGCTCAAGGGCAAGATCGTCGGTAACGGCTTCGAGACCGAAGGCGGCACGGTCTGGCCGATCGGCAAGCACCCGGTCGGCTCCGACGGGCTCTCCGCGGTGCTGGGAATCCGGCCGGAGCATTTCCGGCTCGATCCCAACGGATTGAAGGCCGAGGTCGCGGTCGTCGAGCCGATGGGCTCGGAGACGCAGGTCGTCGTCCGCTGCGGCGGCCAGGATCTGACCTGCATCTTCCGCGAGCGCATCTCGGCCCGGCCCGGCGAGACCATCGGCATCACCCCCGATACCAGCGTCACCCATCTCTTCGACGCGGCTACGGGCAAACGCATCTAGAGCAGGTGAGGCCGGATTGCGCTGCGATCCGGTCGAACTGCACGTGTTCTCGATGCAAAGTTCAGAACCGGCCTTTCCGATCGGCCTTCCTCGCGCCTGATCGGGCCGGGTGCCAAGGAATTCGCCGCCCCGCAGACCGGGCGGCGGATGATCGCTGTCAATGCCCATAAATCATGCAGGACGGTGGTCCCATGCAGGCCGCCGCCGCGCCAACGGAGGAGACGGTTTCCATGAGCATTTCCAGAAGAGACGTTCTGATCGGCGGCGCGGGGCTCGCGGCGGGCGCAACCCTGCCCTTTGCCCCCTCAATCGCACAGGCCAAGATCGAGCCCGGCGCGACGCTGCGCGTGCTGCGCCCGACCAAGTTCGTCGATCCCGACCAGGCCATCTTCAACGAGAACACCGAGGCCTTCACCAAGGCGACCGGCGTGCAGGTCAAGGTCGACTATGCCGGCTGGGAGGATCTGCGTCCCCAGACGGCGGTGACCGCCAATACCGGCGCGGGGCCGGATATCGTCGTCGGCTGGGCCGATGATCCGCACATCTTCTCGGACAAGCTGATCGATCTCACCGATATCGCCGAGGAGCTCGGCAAGAAGTATGGCGGCTGGTACCCGATCGCCGAGAAATACGGCAAGAAGGACAAGACCAATCAGTGGATCTCGATTCCGATGGGAGCTTCCGGCGCGCCGGCGGTCTATCGCGAATCCTGGGTTAAGGAAGCGGGCTTCGACACCTTCCCGAAGGACCTCGACGGCTTCCTCAAGCTCTGCCGCAAGCTCAAGGAGCAGGGACACCCGGCCGGCTTCGCGCTTGGCAACGCGGTCGGCGACGGCAACGCCTTCTGCAACTGGCTCGTCTGGACTCATGGCGGTTACATGGTCGACGAGAACAACAAGGTCGCGATCAATTCGAAGGAGACGGTCGAGGCGCTGAAATACGCCAAGGCACTCTACGAGACCTTCATTCCGGGCACGCTCTCCTGGCTCGACATCAGCAACAACAAGGCGTTGTCCGCCGGCGAAATCGGCCTGACCCAGAACGGCGTCTCGCTCTATTTCTCGATCAAGAACTCGAAGGACGAGAAGACCGCCGCGATCGGCAAGGACCTGAACCACGCCACCATGCCGGTCGGCCCGCTCGGGCGCCCGTCGGAGCCGGCGCTGATCATCAACGCCATGGCGTTCAAGCACACCAAGTTCCCGAACGCCGCGAAGGAATATCTCCGCTTCATGATGGAGAAGGAGAATTACGACAAGTGGCTGACCGGCTGCTACGGTTACTGGACGCAGCCGCTGAAAGGCTATGCCGAGAGCAAGGTCTGGTCGAGCGACCCCAAGATCGTGGTCTATCGCGACACCTGGGAGCGCGCGCTGTGGAGCGGCTACAAGGGCTCGATCAACGAGGCGGCCGGCACCGTCAATGCCGAGTATGTCGTCGTCCAGATGGTCGCTTCGGTCTGCGCCGGCCAGGCAACGCCGGAAGAGGCGGCCAAGGAGGCCGAGCGCCGCGCCAAGCGCTACTACCGGACGTGATGCGCGCGCCGTGCTGATCTGACCATATGCGGCCGCCGGTCCGTCCGGCGGCCGCTGAAATATCGCATCGGATTTGCCAGAAAAGCGGCAGCCGCTTTTCGCCCCGATGTCACAGCCGACCCGAACGCGAGGGCGCCATGGCCGTAGCTGCCGCCGAATCGCGAACCGTCCACAGCCTGCAGCAGAGCTGGCTTGTGCGTCTGTTCGACAACAAGCCATTCCTGATCTTTCTTTGTCTGCTGCCTGCGGCGGGCTTCCTGCTTGTCTTCCTCAGCTACCCGCTGGGGCTGGGCATCTGGCTCGCCTTCACCGATACCCGCATCGGCCGCGTCGGCTACTTCATCGGTTTCGAGAATTTCGAGTCGCTCTGGCACGACCGCGTCTTCATCACCTCGGTCTGGAACACGCTGCTCTATACGGGCGTCGCTACATTCGGGAAATTCGCGCTGGGACTTTGGCTGGCGCTGCTGCTCAACAACCACCTGCCGTTCAAGTCGCTGCTCAGGGCGATCATCCTCATCCCCTGGATCGTGCCGACCGTGCTCTCGGCCATCGCCTTCTGGTGGATCTACGACCCGCAATTTTCCATCATTTCCTACGTGCTCGTCGATGTGCTCGGCTGGCGCGACACCTATATCGACTTCCTCGGCCAGCCCTGGCCGGCGCGGTTCTCGCTGATCGCCGCCAATATCTGGCGCGGCATCCCCTTCGTCGCAATCAGTCTGCTCGCCGGCCTGCAGACCATCTCGCCTTCGCTCTACGAGGCGGCGATGCTCGACGGCGCCAATTCCTGGCAGCGCTTCCGGCATGTCACGCTGCCGATGTTGATGCCGATCCTGGCGGTGGTGCTGACCTTCTCGGTGCTGTTCACCTTCACCGATTTCCAGCTCGTCTACGCGATCACCCGTGGCGGGCCGGTGAACGCCACGCATCTGATGGCGACGCTGGCCTTCCAGCGCGGCATTCCCGGCGGCCAGCTCGGCGAGGGCGCGGCGATCGCGGTCGCGATGATCCCGTTCCTCGTGATGGCAACGCTGTTCAGCTATTACGGCCTGGCCCGGCGCAAGTGGCAGCAGGGGGAAGACAATGACTGATCAGACCCTGGAAGCGCGCCCGCATCTGACCGACAAGGAGCGTGAAGGCGTCATCGACTGGTCGTCGGGCCCGCGGCGCTTCATCACGCTCTATCTGCCGCTTTCGGTTTTCGTGCTCGTGCTGCTGTTCCCGTTCTACTGGATGGCGATCACGGCGATCAAACCGAACGGCGAGTTGCTCGACTACAAGAACAATAACCCGTTCTGGGTGAAGTCGCCGACGCTGGAGAACATCAACAAGCTGCTCTTCCAGACCGACTATCCGCAATGGCTGTGGACCACGATGATGGTCGCGGCCGTGGCGACGGCGCTGTCGCTGTTCTCCAGCGTGCTTGCCGCCTATGCGATCCAGCGCCTGCGGTTCAAGGGCTCGCAATATGTGGGCCTGGCGATCTATCTCGCCTATCTCGTTCCGCCCTCGATCCTGTTCATCCCGCTGGCGACCCTGATCTTCCAGTTCGGCCTGTTCGACTCGCCCTTGGCGCTGATCCTGACCTACCCGACCTTTTTGATCCCGTTCTGCACCTGGCTCCTGATCGGCTATTTCAAGTCGATCCCCTACGAGCTGGAAGAATGCGCGATGATCGACGGGGCGACGCGGCTGCAGACGCTGTGGCGGATCACCTTGCCGCTGGCCATGCCCGGCCTGATTTCGGCCGGCATCTTCGCCTTCACCCTGTCCTGGAACGAGTTCATCTATGCGCTCGCCTTCATCCAGTCGGCGGAGAAGAAGACGGTGCCCGTGGCGGTGCTGACCCAGCTCGTCGAGGGCGACGTCTATCACTGGGGCTCGCTGATGGCCGGGGCGCTGCTCGGCTCGATCCCCGTCGCAATCCTCTATTCCTTCTTCGTCGACTACTACGTCGCGTCCATGACGGGTGCGGTGAAGGAGTAACAGGCTGCAGTGCCGACTATCCCACGGGCATGGCGTGAGCTGTGCCCGCTTTCGTTCCGAGAGTATTTGCCTCATGTCCGCTCAACCGATCTCCAGCATCGCCTTTGTCGGGCTCGGCGCCATGGGCGCGCCGATGGCCGAGAACCTCGTCAGGAAGCAGTTCCGCGTCACCGGCTTCGACATGCGTGAAGCGGCGCGCGAGGCGCTCGTCGCGGCCGGCGGGCATGCGGGAGCAAGCGCGAAGGATGCGGCCGAGGGCGCCGAAGCGCTGGTGCTGATGGTCGTCAATGCGGCGCAGGCCCGGTCGGTGCTGTTCGAAGCCGGAGCGCTGGGTGTTCTGGCGCCGGGTGCGACCGTCATCCTGATGGTGACCTGCCCGCCGGGCGAGGCGGAGGCGATCGCGGCGGAGGTGACGAAGACCGGGCGGCATTTCATCGACGCTCCGGTCTCGGGCGGCGTGAACGGCGCGCGTAATGCGACACTGACGATCATGGTCGGGGCGCCCGGCGACAGCTTCGCTCGGGCGAAGCCGGTGCTCGACGCGCTCGGCGACAAGGTCTTCCATGTCGGCGAGAGGGCCGGGCAGGGCGCGACGGTGAAGACCGTCAATCAGTTGCTCTGCGGCGTGCATATCGCGGTCGCGGCCGAAGCGTTGTCGCTCGCCGAGAAGGCCGGCATCGACGGGCGCCTGCTCTTCGAGATCATGGGCGGCTCGGCCGCTTCCTCCTGGATGCTCCGGGATCGCGGGCCGCGCATGCACGAGCCCGACCCGGTGGTGGCGAGCGCGGTCGACATTTTCGTCAAGGATCTCGGTATCGTGCTCGATGCCGGGCGCGCTGCGAGGACGGCCCTGCCGCTGGCCGCGGCGGCACATCAGATGTTCCTGTCAGCCTCCGGTCTCGGCCATGGCGGGCGCGACGATTCGCAGGTGGTCCGGGCCTATCGCGCGCTCAACGCCAAGCCCGCCAACGATGCCTGAGGCTGGCTCAGCGCCGCGGCGGGCAGGTCGTTCCGCGGATGTGGAGGGCGGGCGTCAGCAGCAGGCGCTGCGTCGGGGCGGCGGGATCGGCGATGCGGTTCAGCAGGAACTCGGCCGATTTGGCGCCCATCTCGTTCTGGAAATTGTACACGGTGGTCAGTGCCGGGAACCATTGCGCCGCCTCCTTCACGTCGTCGCAGCCGACGATCGAGAAATCGCTGCCGGCTTCCAGCCCGCGATGGCGCAGGCCGAGCATTGCGCCGAAGGCGGCGAGGTCGTTCATGCAGGCGGCGGCTGTCGGCGGGTCATGGGCGTCGAGGACCTGCTGTATGCCCTTGAGCCCGTTTTCGCGGGTGCCGTAGTCGAAATGCACCAGTTGCGGGTCGAAGGGCAGGCCGTGGCGGGCCAGCGCATCGCGATAGCCGGCATAGCGGTTGCGCCCGGTCGAGATGCTCTCGTTGGCGCACAGGAAGGCGATGCGGCGATGGCCGATCCCGATCAGGTGCTCCATCGCCAGATTGGTGCCGTGGCGGTCGTCGGATCCGACGAAATCGAGATCGAGCTCGGGAATTTCGCGGGAAAGCTGGACGATCGGGATACCGGCATCGACAAGCGGCAGCAGATTCTCGGCGGTGCTGGCACCCGCGGGGCAGAGCACCATGCCGTCCGGCCGGTATTCGGCGAGCGTGCTCAGCACGCGCTGCTGCCGGTCCAGATTCTCGGAATAGGTGCCGAGCAGGATCGAGCGATCGTGGCGGGCTGTGGTCTCCTCGATCGCCGCCAGCAATTCGGCGAAATAGGGGTTGGTGATGTCGTGGAAGCCGACGCCGATGATGTTGGTGCGGTCGGTGCGCAGCGAAGCGGCGCTGCGGTTGTAGCTGTAGCCCATCTCGCGGGCGATCTCGCGCACACGGCTGCGCGTCGCTTCCGCAACGAGCAGCGAGCCGCGCAGCGCCAGCGACACCGTCGCGGTCGAAACCGAAAGGCGCTCGGCGATGACCTGCAAGGTGACGCGGCTGCGGCCTGCGGGCGTCGGGTTCCTGGGCTGGCGGGCCCCGGGGGGGTCGCTGGCAATCATGACTCGTCCACACTGGGCGCGGGCCTCGCGGCCGGCTGCCGGTCGGGCCATTTCGCCGAATTCCGGCTCCATCTCAACCATATCAGTGGGAGAATTTGAAGATGAGCGCACGCAAAGAGTCCATCGGCTTCATCGGCGTCGGCCTGATGGGGCAGGGTATGGCCCGGAATCTTGTGGACAAGGGTTTTCCGCTCACCGTGATGGGACACCGCAACCGCAAGCCGGTCGAGGCACTGGTCGCGGCCGGTGCGGTCGAGGCGAAAACGGCTAAGGAGCTCGCGGCGCGCTCCGGGATCATCTTCCTGTGCGTCACCGGTTCTCCTCAGGTCGAGGCCGTGATGAGGGGCGATGGCGGCATCATCGCCGGCGCGAAGCCGGGCACCGTAATCGTCGATTGCTCGACTTCCGACCCCACGGTGACCGTGAAGCTCGCGGCGGAACTGGAGGCGAAGGGACTGTATCTGGCGGATGCGCCACTCGGCGGCACGCCGGCTCAGGCCGCGCTCGGCCAACTTTCGGCGATGGTCGGGGCCGCGCCGGAGGTCTTCGCCCGGATCAAGCCGGCCTGCGAAGCCTGGGCACAGAAGATCGTGCATCTCGGGCCGGTCGGGGACGGTCACAAGATGAAGCTGATCAACAATTTCCTGTCGCTCGGCTATGCCGCGATCTATGCTGAGGCGCTGACGCTAGGCCAGAAGATCGGCATCACCCCGCAGGTCTTCGACAGCGTGCTGCGTGGGAGCCGCATGGATTGCGGCTTCTACCAGACCTTCATGCAATACGTGCTGGAGCGCGACCGCGACGCCCACAAGTTCACGCTGCGCAACGCGCTGAAAGACGTGCGCTATCTGGAGAGCGTCGCCAACGAGGCCGGCGTCGCCAATCCGGTCGGCAATGCCGTGAAGAACAGCTACGCGACCGCGGTCGCGAGCGGGCATGGCGAGGATTACGTGCCGATGCTCTCGGACTGGATCGCCGGGCTGAACGGTACGTCGCTCGCTAGCAAGGGCTGAAGCGGCGCTGGCTGTCAGGGCGCTGCAAGCAGCCGCGACAGGCCGTCCGAGAGCCCGGTACTCGCGACCGGTGCCGGCAGGGCGAGGTCGCCTTCGCGCGGCTTCGGCTGCGGGTGGTCGAGTTCGGACAGCAGCATCCGGATGCCGGCCTCCGCCGAGCAGATCACGGGCACGTCGACATACGGCTGAACGCGGGAGGCAAGGCCCGCCAGTCCGGCGCCGCCGAGAATGACGGCGCCGGCGCCGTTGCGCTTGGCGACCCGGCCGCAGGCTTCCGCGAGCATCGCGATCGAGCCGTCGGGATCGCGGGCGATGTCGGCGCCGGTGGGCGCCACCGTCTCGACGGCGGCGAGGCGGCTGCCCAGCCCGATGGAGCCGACGAATTCGTGCAGGATCGGTCCCCAGCGCTCGCCGCCGGTGACGATGGCGAAGCGCTCGGCTTTCTCCGCGGCGTAGCGGCTGCTGGCCTCGGCCATGCCGATCACGGGAATCCGGGCCATCTCCTTGAGTGCGAGCAGGCCGGGGTCGCCGAAACAGGCGAGATAGACGCCGTCGCAATCTCGGCCATGCTCTGCGAAGGCTTCGAGCGCGGCATGGGCGGCAATGACCCCCGCGCTGCGGCTGGCGATGTAATGCGCCCCGAAACGGCCAGTGACCGGCACGAACTCTGCCTGTTCCGGCAGATAAGGCTGGACTACGCGCGCGACCAGCGCCGTCATCTCCGGCATGGTGTTCGGATTCAGCAGGAGAATGCGCAAGCGAGGCCTCACAATCCTGGATCCCGCCGCGCGCCGCCTCCGGCCGCCCGAGCGGGCAACGGGCGTGCAATAGCCATCAGGAGCGAACGATGTCTCATCGGTTTGAGATCAACAGCAGATGTGCCGCCCGGCCCGCAAGCGGCTGAAGGGAGAAACAGTGCTTCCATTCCGGCAAGACCGGTTAGCATCGCACTGTCGCGCGTTCTCGCATTCCGCCGGGCTTGCGGCAAGAGTCGGCTCTGGAGCCGATCGTCGGCCTCTCGGTTGCAAGATGCGCTCCTGCTCGGCTGACTGGCCGAGCTTATCATCCGCGACGAATGCGTCCTCGTCACCGGCGGCGCGCGCCGCAAGCCGTCGATCATGTCGGCGCCGATAGCCGTGAAGGCCGGTCAGCTCTCTTCCAGCAGCAGCGCGTAGATATCCTCGCTGCCGGCGGCGTTGCGGATACGGTCGCGGAGCTCGGGAGAACGCAGGCGCTTTGCGATGCAGGCCAGCGCGTCGATCCGGCCCTTGCCGCCATTCACCGGCGTCAGCACCAGGCAGACGAGATCGACCGGCGCGCCGTCGATCGCCTCATATGCGACCGGCCGCTCCAGTCGCGCCAGCAGGCCGAAGGGTTCGGCGAGGCCTTCGACCGGCGCATGCGGCATCGCCAATCCATCGCCGACGCCGGTGGAGCCGAGTGTCTCGCGCCGGTTCAGCGCATCGAGGATCACGGGCTCGGGCAAGGCGATCTGCTCGGCCGCCTTCGTCGCGAGGGCGCGGAACAGGGCGGGCTTGCTCGCGGCAGAGAGCCTGATGATCGAGCGCGGGCGGATGATGTCGGATGGAATCATGACTCTGGTTTTCGTGGGATGCCATCGGCCGGGAAGGCCGGGCGACAGGGCTCATTCGGCTTCGCGCAGGCGGTAGCCGACGCCGGTCTCCGTGGTGATGTATTGCGGCTGGTCGGGAACGCGCTCGATCTTCTGGCGCAATTGCCGGACATAGACGCGCAGATACTGCACATCGGCCGAGGCGCCCCAGACCTGCTTCATCAGGAACTGATGGGTCAGCACCTTGCCGGCATGCTGCACGAGGATGCGCAGGATATCGTATTCCTTGGGTGAGAGCTTCACCTCCTGCTCGCCAAGCCTGACGATGCGCTTGACGAGATCGACCGAGAGTTCGCCGGTCTGGAAGATCGGCTTCTCCCCCTGCTGCTGGAGCTTGTGGCGCAGTGCCACACGCAGCCGCGCCGCCAGTTCCTTCATGCCGAAGGGCTTGGTGACATAGTCGTCGGCGCCATTTTCCAGCGCCTCGACGATGCCGGCCTCGTCGGTGCGGCTCGACAGGATGACGATCGGCAGCGTGAGCGCCTCCGCGCGCCATTTCCGCAGCAGCTCCTGTCCCGAGAGATCGGGCAGGCCAAGATCGAGGATGACGAGATCGGGCAAGTCCTCGGCAATACGTTCGGTCGCCTCGCGCGCTGTCGCGGCCTCGCGGATGGCATAGCCTTCGGTCGAAAGCCCGACGCGCAGCAGCCGGCGGATCGCCGGCTCGTCGTCCACGACCAGCACCTTGATGTCCGTTGCCGTCATGTCTGCGGTTCCAATGGTTTGGGCTGGGCGTCCGCCGGCAGGCTGATGGTGAAGACCGCGCCGCTGCGATCCGTCCGGTTGGCCGCCGCGATCGTGCCCCCCATCGCCTCGACGAAGCCGCGGCAGATGGCGAGGCCGAGCCCGGTTCCGGCGCGGACCTGGTCGCCCTTGCGGACGCGGTAGAAGCTGTCGAAGACGCGTTCGAGATCTGAAGGCGGCAGGCCCGGCCCCTCGTCGGTCACCGTTACCAGCACCTCGCCGCCATCCTGCCGGGCGCGGATGGCGATGGCGCTGCCGGCGGGCGCGTATTTCGCGGCGTTGTCGAGCAGGTTGAACAGCACCTGCTCGAACAGGACGGGATCGAGCCGGAGCATCGGCAGGTCGCGGGGCAGGGCGGTCTCGACGTTGTGGCCGGCGGTAATCTTGCTGGCGCGGCGCAGTGCGCTTCCGACCACGTCGGCGACATCGACCAGGGCCGCGTTCGGCTCCATCGCTCCGGATTCGATCCGAGTCATGTCGAGCAGATTGGCGATGAAGCGGTTGAGGCGCTCGGATTCGTCGATCACGGTCGCGAGCAGGGCGGTGCGATCCTCTTCCGGCAGGGCCTGGCGATAATCGCGCAGGGTGCCGGCGGCGCCCAGGATCGAGGCCAGCGGTGTCTTGAGGTCATGCGAGATCGAGGTCAGGAGCGCCGAGCGCAGACGGTCGGCCTCGGCCGCGAGCCTGGCCCTGTCGACATCGGCGACGAGCTGGATGCGCTCGATGGCGACGGCAGCCTGATCGGCCAGGGCATCGAGCAGGCGTTGCTGCTCCGGCGTCAGCAGCGGACCTTCCTTGTCGTCGTCGAGGCCGATGACACCGATCGCGGTGCGGCCCGTCCGCAGAGGCAGATAGAGCCTTTTCGCGCCGGGCAAGGTGTCGGCGCCGCGCCCGGCGGGGCGGTCATGCTCCCAGGCCCAGCGCGCGGCGGCGATATCGGCATCGACCAGCGTGTCGTCGGGCGGATAGCCGGCGCGGACCGAAAGCGTGCCCTCGTCCGGCATCAGGATGACGACACGCAGGCGCAACATCGAGGCGATCTGGAAGGCGCTGGCCCAGAGCACGTCGTCGAGCGTGCCGGTACCGGCGAGCTTCTTCGAGAAAAGATAGAGATCCTCGGTGGTGCGGGCGCGCTGGCGGGCGGCATTGGCCTGGCGCTGGACACGGGCGGTCAGGTTCGAGGCGATGAGCGCGACGAGCAGGAAGAAGCCGAGTGCGACGACGTTCTCGGGATCGCTGATCGTGAGCGCATAGAGCGGTGCGATGAAGAAGAAATTCAGCGCGAGCGCGCTGAGGATCGAGGCGAAGAGGGCCGGCCACAGGCCCGCCGTCACGGCAGAGGCGAGGACGGCGGTGAGAAAGACCAGCGCGATATTGCGCAGGTCCATGATCTGGCTGAGCAGTTCCGCAGCGCCCAGCGCGATCGCGACATAGGCCAGTGCCGCAAGATAGGGTTTGGCCGAGAAGCCTGGCTCGCCGACGGCCGAGATGCCACCGCCCGTCTCGGGTGCCTGTTCCCGCAACGCCACGACATGGATGCCGATATCGCCGGCGCGGCTGATCAACTCATGCGAGACGGAGGGGCGCAGCCATTCGCGCCAGCGGGGCTTGGCCGGCTTGCCGACGATGATCTGGGTGACGTTGCCCGCGGCGGCATGGCGGAGGATTTCGCCGGCCACGTCCTGTCCTGGCAAGGTGATCGCTTCGGCGCCGAGCTGTGCCGCGAGTCTCAGCGCATTGGCGATCCGTGTTTTCGCCGCTTCCGTCAGGGCCGCAGCCTGCGGCGTCTCGACATGGAGCGCGTTCCAGGGCGCGCGCAGGCGATCGGCCTGCCGCTTGGCATGGCGGATCAGGGCGGGGGCGCCGGGGCTGTCGTCGATGCAGACCAGGATGCGCTCCCCCGCGGCCCATGGACCGGAGATCGCGTGTTCCTGCATATGGCTGAGGAGCTGGTCGTCGACCCGTTGCGCGGTGCGGCGCAATGCGAGTTCGCGCAGCGCCGTCAGGTTGCCGGGCGAGAAATAGTTGGCGACGGCGCGCTTGGCCGTCTTGCCGAGATAGACCTTGCCTTCCTCGAGGCGCTTGATCAGGTCGGCCGGGGTCAGATCGATGATCTCGATGTCGTCGGCGCGGTCGACGATCGAATCCGGCACGGTCTCGCGCACGCGGATGCGGGTAACCTGCGCGACGACGTCGTTCAGGCTCTCGACATGCTGGATGTTGAGCGTGGTATAGACGTCGATGCCGCGCGCGAGCAGCTCCTCGACATCGAGATAGCGCTTGGGATGGCGGCTGCCAGGCGCGTTGGTATGGGCGAGCTCGTCGACGAGGACGAGCGCGGGACGGCGCGCCAGGACCGCGTCGAGGTCCATCTCGTCGATCGCGCGGCCCTTGTAGTCGACGAGCCGGCGCGGGACGATCTCGAAGCCGTCGACCAGCGCTTGCGTCTCGCTGCGGCCATGGGTCTCGACGACGCCGATCACGACATCGATCCCTTCCGCCCGGCGCGCGCGTCCGGAACTCAGCATCTCATACGTCTTGCCGACACCGGGCGCCGCGCCGAGGAAGATCTTCAGGCGCCCGCGCCCCTCGCGCTGGGCGCTCGCCAGCAGCGCTTCGGGTGAGGGCCGGCCTCTCGTCTCGCGATGGCTGTCGGCGATGGTCATGCGGTCCGCACGGGAATGTGGCGGCGCGTGGTGCACCGCCGGGGTCTTTGTGTCAGCGTTGGCCGGCGCCGTCGAGAGCGAGATTCAGCGCGAGCACGTTGACGACGGGCTCGCCGAGAAAGCCGAGCTTGCGCCGCTCGACATGGGTGTCGACGAGCGCTTTCAGCGTTGCCGGGTCGGCATTACGGGCCCTGGCGACGCGCACGATCTGGAAATAGGCGGCCTCGGGCGAGATATGCGGGTCGAGCCCGCTGCCCGAGGCAGTCACCAGCTCCATCGGCACCGGCGCGTCGGGGTTCTCGGCCTTGAGCTTCTCGGTCTCGGCCTTGATGCGCTCGACCAGCTTCTGACTGGTCGGGCCGAGATTGGAGCCGCCGGAATTGGCGGCGTTGTAGGGCGCGTCGACCGTCTTCGAGCTGTCGTTGGGGTCGGTGCCGGCCGTCGCCGAGGGCCGGCCATGGAAATAGCGCTCGTCGGTGAAGTTCTGACCGATCAGGCTGGAGCCGATGATCCTGCCGTCCTTCTCGATCAGGCTGCCATTGGCCTGGTGCGGGAAGATGGCCTGGGCGATGCCGGTCATGGCGAGCGGGTAGGCGAGGCCGGTGATGGCAGCGAGTGCGACGATCATCACCAGCGCGGGGCGGATCTGCTTGAGCATGGTCGTGTTCCTCAGACGAGGCCGATGGCGGTGATGGCCATGTCGATGGCCTTGATGCCGATGAAGGGAACGACGAGGCCGCCGAGCCCATAGACGGTGAGGTTGCGGCTGAGCAGGGCGCCGGCGCCAACGGCGCGGTATTTCACGCCCTTCAGCGCGAGCGGGATCAGCGCGACGATGATCAGCGCGTTGAAGATGATCGCGGAGAGGATGGCGCTTTGCGGCGTCGCCAGCCCCATGACGTTGAGCGCGCCGAGCTGTGGGTAGAAGGCGAGGAACATCGCCGGGATGATGGCGAAATACTTGGCGACGTCGTTGGCGATCGAGAAGGTGGTCAGCGCGCCGCGGGTCATCAGGAGCTGCTTGCCGATCTCGACGATCTCGATGAGCTTGGTCGGGTCGCTGTCGAGATCGACCATGTTGCCGGCCTCGCGGGCGGCGACCGTGCCGGTGTTCATGGCGACGCCGACATCGGCCTGGGCCAGTGCGGGAGCGTCGTTGGTGCCGTCGCCGCACATGGCGACGAGCTTGCCCTTGGCCTGTTCCTCGCGGATCAGCGCGAGCTTGTTCTCAGGGGTCGCCTGGGCGAGGAAATCGTCGACGCCGGCCTCGGCCGCGATGGCGGCGGCGGTCATCGGGTTGTCGCCGGTGATCATCACTGTGCGGATGCCCATGCGGCGCAGTTCCGTGAAGCGCTCGCGGATGCCGCCCTTGACGATGTCCTTGAGGTGGATGACGCCGAGCAGACGCCCGTCGCGGACGACCGCGAGCGGCGTGCCACCGGCCTTGGCGATCTCGGCGGCGATGGCCTGGATTTCACGCACGGCCTCGGTGCCGGCACCTTCGACATATTTCAGGACGGCATCGACCGCGCCCTTCCGGATCTGCGAGCCTTCGAGATCGACGCCGCTCATCCGGCTCTGCGCGGTGAAGGGCACGAAAGTGGCGTGCAGCGCGCCCATGTCGCGGGCACGGATGGCGTATTTCTCCTTGGCGAGCACGACGATCGAGCGACCTTCCGGCGTCTCGTCGGCGAGCGAGGCGATCTGGGCGGCATCGGCCAGCTCCTGCTCGCTGACGCCACGCACCGGACGGAACTCGGTCGCCTGGCGGTTGCCGAGCGTGATCGTGCCGGTCTTGTCGAGCAGCAGCGTATCGACGTCGCCGGCGGCCTCTACGGCACGGCCGGACATGGCGAGCACGTTGAAGCGCACGAGGCGGTCCATGCCGGCGATGCCGATGGCGGAGAGCAGGGCGCCGATCGTGGTCGGGATCAGCGTGACAAACAGCGCGACCAGCACCACGACCGGGATATAGCCGCCGGCATAGGTGGCGAAGCTCGGGATCGTCACGGTCGCGAGCACGAAGATCAGCGTCATGCCGGCGAGCAGGATGTTGAGCGCGATCTCGTTCGGGGTCTTCTGGCGTTCTGCGCCCTCGACCAGCGCGATCATGCGGTCGATGAAGGTCGAGCCCGCCGCCGCGGTGATGCGCACGCGGATCCAGTCGGACAGCACCTGCGTGCCGCCGGTCACGGCTGAGCGGTCGCCGCCGGATTCACGGATGACGGGAGCGGATTCGCCAGTGATCGCGGCCTCGTTGACCGAGGCGACGCCTTCGATGGCCTCGCCGTCGGACGGGATGATGTCGCCGGCTTCGACCAGCACGATATCGCCGACCTTGAGCGAGGTGCCGGGCACGAGCCGGAACTGGCCGGGATCATCGCCCGAGAGCAGCTTGGCTTCCGTCTCGGAGCGGGTCTTGCGCAGCGAGTCGGCCTGGGCCTTGCCGCGCCCCTCCGCCACCGCTTCCGCGAAATTGGCGAAGAGCACGGTGAACCAGAGCCAGAGCACGATCTGGAAGGAGAAGCCGAGATTGGCGCCTCCCGTGGCGAGGTCCTTGACGAAGAGGATGGTGGTCAGCGCCGAGACCACGGCGACGACGAACATCACCGGGTTGCGGGCGAGGCTGCGCGGGTCGAGTTTGCGGAAGGCGTCGGCGAAGGCCGGCAGCAGGATCCGGGCGTCGATCAGGCTCGCGGATTTGGATGGGCTCATGAGAAGCTCCGGCGAAGGGGTGTAAGTCCGGTTCAGGCGGCAACGAGGCCGGCGAGCGCGCGGACGAGCAGCAGGACGAGGAACAAAGCGACGGTCAGGCCGAGGATGAGGGTGGCAGGACGCGGGGGCGCCCTGTCCGTTTCCCGCGAGGCGGCGTCCCGATGGACGGCGTCGCGGCGCATTTGGCGCAGGCAGCTTGTCATGATGGCCTCCTCAGAAGCTCTGGCCCGCGAGCATCGCGAGATGCTCGACGATCGGGCCGACGGCCAGCGCAGGAAAGAAGGTCAGGCCGCCGACGATCAGGATGACACCGACGAGCAGGCCGACGAAGAGCGGGCCGTCGGTCGGGAAGGTGCCGGCCGAGGAGGGTATGGATTTCTTCGCGGCGAGCGAACCGGCGATGGCGAGCGCCGGGATGATGACCAGGAAGCGGCCGATGAGCATCGTGATGCCGAGCGTCGTGTTGTACCAGAGCGTATTGGCCGAGAGGCTGGCGAAGGCAGAGCCATTGTTCGCCGCCGCGGAGGTATAGGCGTAGAGGACCTCCGAGAAGCCGTGCGGGCCGCCATTCCCGACGGAGGCCACTGCATCGGGAAGCACTACGGAGACCGCGGTGAAACCCAGTATGCCGGCGGGCAGGCAGAGGATGGCGAGCATCGCCATCTTGACCTCGCGGGCCTCGACCTTTTTGCCGAGATATTCCGGCGTGCGGCCGACCATCAGGCCGGCGACGAAGATCGCCAGCACGACGAAGAGGATGATACCGTAGAAGCCGGCGCCGACGCCGCCGATGATGACCTCGCCGAGTTCCATGTTGATGAGCGGGATCATGCCGCCGAGCGCGGTGAAGCTGCCATGCATGGCATTGACGGCGCCGCAGGAGGCCGCCGTGGTGACGACGGCGAAGAGGGCCGAGAGCGGAATGCCGAAACGCATCTCCTTGCCCTCCAGATTGCCGCCCTGGAGACCGAGCGCCTGAACAAGCGGATTGCCTGCGGCTTCCGCCCAGTAGCAGACGGCGATCGCAGCGATGAACAGGGTGCCCATGGCGGAGAGGATCGCCCAGCCCTGGCGCTCGTTGCCGACCATCCGGCCGAAGACATTGGTCAACGCGGCACCGATCGCGAAGATCGAGACCATCTGGAGGAGATTGGTGACCGCGTCCGGGTTCTCGAAGGGATGGGCCGAGTTGGCATTGAAGAAGCCGCCGCCATTGGTGCCGAGCATCTTGATCGCGAGCTGGGAGGCGACGGGGCCGCGTGCGATGGTCTGCTGGGTACCCTCGAGGGCGGTTGCCGTTACCGACGCGTCGAGCGTCTGCGGAACGCCCGAAGCGACATAGGCGAGCGTCAGCAGGATGCAGAGCGGCAGCAGGAGGTAGAGCGTCGCGCGGGTCAGGTCGACCCAGAAGCTGCCGACCGATTTGGCGGAGGCCCGGGCGAAACCCCGGATCAGCGCGACCGCGACGGCGATGCCGGTCGCGCCCGAAACGAAGTTCTGCACGGTCAGGCCGAGCATCTGCGTCAGGTATGACATGGTGCTCTCGCCGCCATAGCCTTGCCAGTTCGTGTTGGTGACGAAGCTGACCGCTGTGTTGAAGGCGAGGTCGGGGGCAACGGCGCTCATGCCGTCCGGGTTCAGCGGCAGCAGTCCCTGGAAGCGCTGCAGCCCGTAGAGCAGCAGCAGGCCGGAGAGGTTGAACAGCAGCAGGGCGATCGCATAGGCGCTCCAATGCTGTTCCTCGCGCTCATGCGTGCCGGCGAGGGCATAGAGCCCGCGCTCGACCGGTGCGAGCACTGGGGAGAGGAATGTGCGCTCGCCGTTGAACACGCGCGTCATGTAACCGCCGAGCGGCTTCACCAGGGCGAGCACGATCGCGCAGAAAACGAGGATCTGGATCCAGCCATAGAGTGTCATGGGGAGGCTTTCTCAGCTCGCGCCGGCGCTCAGAAGCGCTCGGGGCGCAGCAGCGCATAGGTGAGGTAGACGAGTAGGGCTGCGGTCACCGCGCTGCCGAGGAGATAGTCGACGATCATGAGAGGGCTCCTTCAGAGCGCGCCGCAGGCCGAGACATAGGCGAGGGCTGCCGCGAAGAAGCCGAGCGCGAGCGCGAGCATGGCGAAATCCATTGCCGTGGTCCTTTCGACCGGGCGTTGCCGATGGGCCGAGGCGCGCGGGTACAGGTTCTCGCGGAAGGCGAGGACGCGAGCGGATCGGCCATGACGGGGATTATCGTGCCGGCGGCATAGCCGTTCGAGACGGCGAGCGGCGTCGCGGAATAGGAATTTTATAGGAATTCGGGAGCGACAGGCCGGCGCGGTTTTCAGGTATGAGGCGTGTCAGACCGGATGATGTCGGCCTTTCGCGGCGAGGCTGTCGGCCGTTCGATCGAAAGGGTCACCGGCGGAGCGTCGTCTCCGATGTGCAGATCGGCGAGGCTGTCGTTCAGTGCGCTGTCGGCTGCAGTCCGGCGGTAGTTGAAGCGCAGATAGTCGTTCCAGGTCGGCGTGCGGAAAGTCTCGGTCCAGACCGTGATGTCGTGCAGGTTGCGCGTCAGGATCCAGCGTCGTGCACCGTTGCGCCCCTGCGCGCGCCGGCGCTGCAGCATCAGGGCGAGGAAGGTTTCAACCTGATCCGGGGCGATCCGATACTCGATCTTGACGGCGATCGGCCCGCTTCGCGGCTTCAGATTCAGGCCGAGCGCCGGCGCTTCGAAGCTCTCCGGCGTCGAGACATCGGAATCCTTGCGCTGATGGATGGGCAGAAGAAAACCGAGAAGGGCGACGCCGAGAGAGGCAGCCGTCGATGCCTGGAGGGCGAAAGCCAGCGAATAGCTCTCCGTGACCATGCCCCAGAGCCAGCTCCCGGCAGCGAGCCCGAACGAGGTGAGGGCGTAGTAGAGCGAGATCGTTCGGCCGACGACCCAACGGGGACTCGCCCATTGCACGCTGATGCTCAGGCCCGACCATCCCAGAACCCATCCGGCACCGCCCAACATCAGCACGACGGTCGCGACAGCCGTGGTCTGCGTCAGCGAAAGACCGAGCGTGCATGTCGCGCAAGCGAGGCAAGCCAGCTTCAGCAACTGTTCGTCCGACAGCTTTCGCCGGAGCGTCGTCGAGGCGAGGCCGGCCAGGAGCGCTCCTGCGCCAAAGCCCGTCATCAGCGTGCCGTAGGCGATTGCTCCCTGTTTCAACTGATCGCGAACCACCAGCGGAAGCAGGGCGAGGATCGCGATGCCCGAGAGACCGAACAGGAAGCCGCGCCCGATCGCCGTCTTGATCTCCGAGGACAGGGAGGTGAAGCGGATGCCGTCGGAGATCGCCGTCAGCATCGCTTCGGGCGGCAGTCTCGACACCGGCACTTTCCATCGGGAGCGCCAGACCACGGCCAGCGGCGCGAGATGGCCGAGGGTATACAGGCAGAACGCCGTCAAGGGGCCGAAGGCCGCGAGGATGATGCCGCCGAGCGCCGGCCCGATGCTGCGCACCGTGTTGAACCCGACGGATGTCAGCGTCACGGCCGCCGCGAGATCCTTGCGGTCGACGATATCACCGACCGAGGCCTGCCAGGCCGGATCATTGAAGGCGATGCCGCACCCGGCGAGAAAGCTGAAGAACAGGATGACCCAGGGATTGATCATGCCGAGCGCGACGAGGATCGTCAGTGCCGCGGCGGTCACGGTCATCAGAGACCGGGCTGCCAGCATCACCTTGCGGCGATTGAAATTGTCGACGATGGCGCCTGCGAAGATCGACAGGATGAAGGCCGGCAGGTTCGTCGCGGCCTGAACCAGCGCGACCATGACGCTGGACGGGGTGATGGTGGCCATGAGCCAGCTCATGGCGATGGTCTGGATCAGCCACCCGAGCGCGGAGATCAGCCCGGCGAGCCAGATCGCGCGAAACGTGACGTTCCTGAGAGGCGCAAACGGTCCAGCGTTCGCCGCACGCATCCCCACATCCATGACTCGGCTCATTTCCGACGTCTGCTCCTGGACCGCCGGCTTTGGTTCCGAGCGTGATTCTGAATCTTATGTCACGTTTCCTGTTCGGGGGGCGTCACTTTACGGCATGGGAGGCTTGCAGAGAGACGAGCGGTCCGCCTGGGGCAAGATTGCCCGTTGCGCCGCCGGTGCGGCATCCGAGAGGCCGCCTGGCGGGACGTCGTCCCGGCTTCCATCGACGACGTGATGCGTAACGATCCGATCGAGACGGTCCCAGACCGCGAAAGCATCGTTGAGAGCGGCGAATGGTGCCCCTGGCCGGGATCGAACCAGCACTCCTTGCGGAACTCGATTTTGAGTCGAGCGCGTCTACCAATTCCGCCACAGGGGCCCTTGCAGGCGGGCGGACTATAACGATCGACCGATGCCGGTCAATCGGCGGAGGCGTCATTCCCGCAGGTTTCAGCGCATGGTTCGCAGGTGTTTCGCTGCAAGAAGAGAAATACGGACGAGACCGCTCGAAAACGCGCCGATCCACGGCACGCAAGCCGTTGCGTCACCATCCCGCCCATGCTCTAGAGCGCGCCATGCTCAAGCGCCTCTATGAATGGACGATGTCGCTCGCCGCCCGGCCGCGGGCGGAGCTCTGGCTGGCGGTGGTCGCCTTCGTCGAAAGTTCCTTCTTCCTGATCCCGGCCGACGTGCTGTTCGTGCCGATGGCGCTGGCGCGGCCGCAGCGGGCCTATCGGCTGGCTTTCGTGGCGACGCTGTTCTCGGTGCTCGGCGGCATCGCCGGCTACGCGCTCGGCTATTATGCCTTCGAGGCATTGGCGAAGCCGGTCCTCGCCTTCTACGGCAAGCTCGGCGCCTTCGAGACGCTCAAGGCCTGCGCCGGGCCGGATACGACGCTGATCCTGCTGACGACCTCCGGCCTTGCCCATCTGCCGCCGATCAAGGTGGTGACGATCCTGGCCGGCGCCGTTCATATCGGCCTGACCTTCTTCGTTATCTCCTGCGTGCTGGCGCGCGGGGCGCGCTTCTTCGCGCTCGCCTTCCTGCTCAGGCGCTATGGCGTCACCATTCGCCATTTCATCGAGCGTCGGCTGAAAGTGATCGCGGTGGTGGGCGCGGCATTGCTGATCCTGCTTTATTTCGGCCTCAAGCTCGTCGCAGGGTCCGGCCAGCTTCTCTCCTGCTGAGCTCGCCATGACCACCTCCCTTCCCGTAGCCTCCGCTTCGCGCCATCTCCCCAGCGCGCGGCAACTGATCGCTCTCATCGGCGTAGCGAGCCTGGCACTGATCGCCGGAGCCTGGTTCTTCGAGCTCGTCGTGCATCTGCTTCCCTGCAAGCTCTGCCTCGAGCAGCGCCTGCCGCATTATACGGCGATCGGATTGGCTTTGGCCGGGCTGGCGCTGGCGCACTCCCCGCGCTTGCAATGGCTCGTCCTGCTCGGCCTGGCCGGGCTGATGGCCTGGAGCACCGGACTCGGCGTCTATCATGCCGGCGTCGAATGGGGCTGGTTCCTGGGGCCGAACGATTGCGGCGGCGCGGCTCCGGCAGTGGCGGGCATGCAGGATTTCATGAAGCAGTTGCAGGCCGCACGGATCGTCGCCTGCTCCGAAGCCGCATGGCGCTTCCTCGGCCTGTCGCTCGCAGGCTGGAATGCGCTGGCCTCGGCCGGGCTCTTCCTGCTCGCCGTGTTCGGGCTGCTGCGCGGGAAGGCGCCAGCGTAAGCTTTACGGCTCCAGTTCCGAATCCCAGTAGAGATAGTCCAGCCAGCTCTCGTGCAGGTAGTTCGGCGGAAAGAGCTTTCCGTTGCGGTGAAGGTCGTTGACCGAGGGCGCATAAGGCTTCTGGGCCGGAAACATCTCGACGGTGGCTGGCATCTTGTCGCCCTTGCGCAGGTTGCAGGGCGAGCACGCGGCGACGACGTTCTCCCAAGTGGTCAGGCCGCCCTTCGAACGGGGAATGACGTGATCGAAGGTCAGCTCCTCGCGCGCGTGGCAATACTGGCAGGCGAAGCGGTCGCGCAGGAAGACGTTGAAGCGTGTGAAGGCCGGGGTGCGCGAGGGCTTGATATAGCTCTTGAGCGAAACAACCGAGGGCAGTCGCATATCGAAGCTCGGGCTGCGGACAACGGTGTCGTATTCCGAGACGATGTTGACGCGGTCCATGAAGACCGCCTTGATCGCATCCTGCCAGCTCCAGAGCGACAGGGGGTAGTAGCTGAGCGGCCGGAAATCGGCGTTCAGCACCAAGGCCGGACAACCGTCCGGCGATGCCATCGGATGCATCACATGCGCCGTCAAACTCGTCGCACCTCCGCTTCGTCAAGCGGGACGAATCCCGCCCAAGGATCAATGTAAGCGCGAGACGACAGGAATGTGAAGAAACTTGTTGCAGGTGCGTTGAAGCAATCGGGTGCGCTGCGGGCACATAACGGCCCGACTTTGCGGTTAGTGCGGTGAGGCCGCGCGCCGTCGATTCGTCGCCGAAACACCGGAGTATCTGCCCGTGAAGCCTCGGATTGCCATGTTCCTTGCCCCGATGGTCGGGATCTTGCCGGCTTTCGCGGCGGAGATCCGGGTCGAGGGCGCACGGATGTCGCGGGATTTCGCCTGCGAGGGCGGGCAGGATGTCATGATCTCCGGTGCTGGACACAAGATCGTGCTCACCGGTCGCTGCGGTGCAGTGAGCGTGCATGGCGCAGATCACCAGCTGTCCTTCGAGGCGGCCGGGGAACTCGTGGTCAGCGGGATCGCGAACAGGGTCGAGGGCGGCGTGGCCGAGGGGCTCGTTGTCGAAACGGCCAAGAACCAGGTGCAGGTCACGGTGAAGGCAGTCGAGACGGCGAAGATCGATGTTTCCGGCGCGGAACAAAGGCTCGAGCTGACGCTTGCCGGGCCCGCGCAGATCGAAATTCAGGGCGCGAAGAACGCTGTCGAGTGGCGCGCCGAGGCCGGGGTCAAGGCGCCGTCGGTCTCGGCCACGGGCATCGAGAACCGGATCAGCCGCCGCTGAGGCGGCGGCTGCGGTGCAGAGCCGGCCGGTTCAGCGAGTCGGGACCGGCTTCTCGCCGCGATAGTCGTAGAAGCCACGCTTGGTCTTACGGCCGAGCCACCCGGCCTCGACATATTTCACCAGCAGCGGGCAGGGGCGATACTTCGAATCGGCCAGCCCGTCATGGAGCACCTGCATCACCGAAAGGCAGGTATCGAGGCCGATGAAGTCGGCGAGCTGGAGCGGGCCCATCGGGTGGTTGGCGCCGAGCCGCATCGCCGTGTCGATCGCCTCGACCGAGCCGACGCCCTCGTAGAGCGTATAGACGGCCTCGTTGATCATCGGCAGCAGGATGCGGTTGACGATGAAGGCCGGGAAATCCTCGGAGACCGAGACGGTCTTGTGCAGCTTGCCGACGAGGCTCTTGGCGCGCTCGAAGGTGCCGTCATCGGTGGCGATGCCGCGGATCAGCTCGACGAGCTGCATCAGCGGCACCGGATTCATGAAATGGATGCCGATGAAATGCTCGGGGCGATCGGTCGCGGCGGCGAGCCGCGTGATCGAGATCGAGGAGGTGTTGGAGGCGAGGATCGCGTCCGGGCGCAGATGCGGGCAGACTGCCGTGAAGATCTTGCGCTTGACCTCCTCGTTCTCGGTCGCGGCTTCGATGACGAGGTCGCAATCGCCGAGATCGGCGAGAGCGACCGCTGGCTGGATGCGGGCGATCGCCGCGCGGCGCTCCTCCTCCGCGAGGGCGCCCTTCGAGACCTGACGAGCCATGTTGCCGTCGATCGTGGCGAGCGCGGCCTTGATGCGCTCTTCGGCAATATCGTGCAGCCGGATGTCGAAGCCTGCGGCAGCCGCGACATGGGCGATGCCGTTGCCCATCTGGCCTGCCCCGATGATGCCGATCGTCTTGATCGCGTGGTCCGACATGGTTCTATCCCGGATAAACGTTCAGCTCCCGCGGGAGCGGAGCGGGCCGCCCTGGGGCGGCCCGGAAGGGTGGTGCCGGCTTTACTTGCCGGCTTTGGCGAGCTCGGCGTCGAGCTCGGGCAGGATGGTGAAGAGATCGCCGACGAGGCCGTAATCCGCGATCTGGAAGATCGGGGCTTCCTCGTCCTTGTTGATGGCGACGATGACCTTGGAATCCTTCATGCCGGCGAGATGCTGGATCGCGCCGGAGATGCCGACCGCGATGTAGAGCTCGGGGGCGACGACCTTGCCGGTCTGGCCGACCTGCCAGTCGTTCGGAGCGTAGCCCGCATCGACCGCAGCGCGCGAGGCGCCCATGGCGGCACCGAGCTTGTCGGCGACGGGCTCGATCACCTTGCTGAAATTCTCGGCCGAGGCGAGCGCACGGCCGCCCGAGATGATGATCTTGGCCGAGGCCAGTTCCGGACGGTCGGACTTGGCGACCTCCTCGCCCTTGAAGGACGAGTTGCCGGGGTTCCCGGCGGCCGCGACGGCCTCGACCGCAGCCGAGCCGCCTTCGCCCGCCGCCGCGAAGGAGGCGGTGCGGATGGTCAGCAGCTTCTTCGCGTCGGTCGACTGCACGGTCTGGATGGCGTTGCCGGCATAGACCGGGCGCTCGAAGGTGTCGGGCGAGACGATGCCGCTCACATCCGAGACCTGCATCACGTCGAGCAGGGCGGCGACGCGCGGCAGCACGTTCTTGCCCGTCGTGGTCGAGGGCGCGACGATGGCGTCATAGCCATCGGCGAGCTTGACGACCAGCGCGGCGAGCGGTTCGGCCAACGCGTGGCCGTAAGCGGCGTCATCGGCCAGCAGGACCTTCTCGACGCCGGCAAGCTTCGCAGCCGCATCGGCCGCGCTCTGGGCGCCCTGGCCCGCGACGAGGATGTGGACGGGGCCGCCGAGCTGGCCGGCTGCGGTCAGCGCCTTGGCGGTGGCGTCCTTGATCGAGGCGTTGTCGTGTTCGGCGATCAGCAGCGTGGTCATCAGATCACCCCGGCGGTCTTGAGCTTGGAGACGAGTTCGGCGGCGGAGGCGACCTTGACGCCGGCGGAGCGGCCGGCGGGTTCGGTCGTCTTCAGCACCTTGAGGCGGGGCGCGACATCGACGCCGAGCGCTTCGGCCGTGGTCTCGTCGAGCGGCTTCTTCTTCGCCTTCATGATGTTGGGCAGCGAGGCATAGCGCGGCTCGTTGAGGCGCAGATCGGTGGTCACGATGGCCGGCAGCTTGAGCGACACCGTCTGCAGGCCGCCATCGACCTCGCGGGTGACGTCGACCGAATCCGCCGCCAGCTCGACCTTGGATGCAAATGTGCCCTGGCCCCAGCCGAGGAGGGCGGCGAGCATCTGGCCGGTCTGGTTGCAGTCGTCGTCGATCGCCTGCTTGCCGAGGATGACGAGGCCCGGGTTTTCCTGCTCGACCACCTTCTTCAGCAACTTGGCGACCGCGAGCGGTTCGACGATGCCGTCGACCTTGACGAGAATGCCGCGATCGGCGCCCATGGCGAGGCCGGTGCGGATCGTCTCCGCGGCCTGCGCCGGGCCGATCGAGACCACGACCACCTCGGTCGCCTTGCCGGCTTCCTTCAGCCGCAGCGCCTCTTCCACCGCGATCTCGTCGAACGGGTTCATCGACATCTTGACGTTGGCGAGCTCGACGCCGGAACCGTCCGCCTTCACACGGATCTTCACGTTGTAGTCGACAACCCGCTTGACGGGCACCAAGATCTTCATCGCCAGATCACCGTTCAGAAGAGATGAGCCTTGCACCGCAGCGTACCTGACGGCAGGACAGCGGCATCGCGGCCCTCGGCTGGAATGCGCTGGGACCGTAACGACGCCCGTTTGCGCTTGTCAACGCCCGTCCAGACACGGCTCGAAGGCAAAACAGCGCGGCTCAGCCACGGGCGGCCTTGCGTCCGAACAGGGCGATGCTGCGGTGCACGAAGAGCGGGGTCAGCGCTGCGCCCGTCGCCAGCCCGCCGAGATGCGCCCACCAGCCGACATTGCCGTCGGCGCCGAGCAGGGCTGAAGCCGCCTGAAGCAGGATCCAGCCTCCGAGCGCATAGAGCGCCGGGATGTGAATCGGAATCCAGTTGAAGGCGAGACCCCAGATCCGGACCTGTGGGTAGATCATCAGATAGGAGGCGATGACACCGGAGATGGCACCTGACGCTCCGATCAGCGGTTGCTGCGAATCCGGATAGATGCCGGCATGGAAGAGCGAGCCGCCGAGGCCGCAAAGGAAGAAGAAGGCGAGGAAACGGGCATGGCCCATCGCATCCTCGACATTATCGCCGAAGACCCAGAGGAACAGCATGTTGCCGACGAGATGCGCGACATTGGCGTGGAGGAGGATGTTGCTGAACAGGGTCGCCCAGGCCGGGACATGGGCAAGCCCTTCCGGCAGTTGCGCCGTGCCGAACAGGACCGAGGGAATCATGCCGAAGCCGGCCATGATCGCCAGCTCCGCTTCTTCTCCGGGCCAGAGCTGCAACACGATCTGAAGGGCCAGGATGGTGCCGATCAGCCCATAGGTGATGTAGGGCGTTCGCATGAAGCGCAGCGGCACGCCGTCATGCAGGGGGACGAACATGGCTGATCTCAGCGATTCTGTCCGGGCACCCAGAGCACGTCGCCGGCAGCCTTGGCATTGAGGTAGCGGGAGGCGACGAACAGGAAGTCCGAGAGGCGGTTGATGTATTTCAGCGCCGGAGCGGCCACCGTCTCTCCCTCGGTCGCGGCGAGCTCGGTCATCAGGCGCTCGGCCCGGCGGCTGACGGTGCGGGCGAGGTGCAGGTGCGTGGCGGCCTGCGTGCCGCCGGGCAGAACGAAGGAGCGCAGGGGAGCGAGATTCGCGTTCAGTTCGTCGATCTCGGCCTCGATCCGGTCGACCTGGGCCTGCACGATGCGCAAGGGCTCGAAAGCGAGGGGCTTGCCGGTCTCGGGTGTCGAGAGATCGGCGCCGAGATCGAAGAGATCGTTGCTGATGCGGCCGAGCATCGTGGCGACCAGGGCATCCTCCGCCGCGGCATGGAGACGGGCGAGGCCGACGCAGGCATTGGTCTCGTCGACGGTGCCGTAGGCGGCGACGCGCAGGTCGAATTTGGGCCGGCGCGGGCCGCTCGTCAGCCCGGTCGTCCCGTTGTCGCCGGTGCGCGTGTAAATGCGGTTGAGCTTGACCATGCCATGCTTATAGCGCGGCTTTGGCCGGGTGGAAGCGCATTTGGAGAGTGGCTGGACTTCAGAAAGTGTAGCCCAGCCTTGCACCGATATTGGCGGGCCCCCGGCCGGTCGAGCCGGTCTTGTCGGAACAACCGACCGTGCTGAAATGCTCGAGCGTGGTGACAAGGCTCCAGCGGTCCGAGAGCCGGAAGCCGAGGGCGGCGGCCTCGCGCGTACCGGTGTTGCAGCCAAGCGCGAGACGATTCTCCGGCACGATGGGGCCGGTCTTGCCGTCGTTCAAGGCGGCAGCGAGGCTAGCCTCGACGAAGATGTCGCGGGTTACGTCGAAGGACCAGGTCGCCCCCGCATAGGCATAGCGCGTGCCGTTGAGGTTGACGCTCGCGCCCAGGTTGAAGCGTGGGATGAAGGCCGCGGCGATGCGGTCGCTCAGCGGAACGATGCGCGGAGACAGGAGATCCGCGCTCAGGTTGGGCAGGCCGCTCTCGCGGCCGCCGGGATTGGCGAGGCCGGCGCCGATCCGGGCTTCCCAGGCGGGGGCGGGCGCTTCAGTGGCGGGGGCGTAGCTGGAGACACTGCCGGAGAGGGAGCGGGTCTGCGCGGAAGCGGCAGGGATAGCCAGGCAAACGGCAAGAGGCAGCAACGCGACGCGGACCATGGGCCTTCGACAATGAACGTGTGAGCAGGCGTTAGTGAAGCACACATACTCGTGTTCGGAATGTGGCGAAGCCCGGACATCCAGGCTCTCATCCACAGCCGGACAAGGTATCGGACTCAGTTATTCCAATGACTTGCGTCCAGTGTCGCAGGCGTTCAGCCGTTGCGCCACCACAGGACGATGACGATCAGGACGATGGCGGTGAACTGCAGGATGACCCGCAACCGCATCAGCCTTTGCGAGGTGTTGGCGCTGCCGCCGCGCAACATGTTGATCAGCCCGAGCAGCAGGACGACGGCGACGGCGCCGACCGCGACGGACACGAGGGTGTTCGAAAACGTCATGGCGACAGGCTTATGCTGGTGCGAGGGGCTTGGCCAGCGCCCTGATGGGGCTGGCGCCGGTTGAACCGTGGGTCAGCTCGTCGCAGCCGTCTGCGCCAGGGCACGGCCGCGGACGGGCAGGGAAAGATCGCCGGCGAGCGCACGGCTGATCGCGGGCAGGCCGTCGAGCAGGTCCGGCACGAAGGCCTGTGACGGGGGCGGACGACGCGGCAGGGCGTGGAGTGCGGCGGCCATCACGCGCGGATCGCGCTCGCCCTCGCCTGCCTGCGAGGGATCGTAGAGGACATCGACCAGCTTGAGCTCGTCGGCGCGGCCGGCGCGGATCGCCTGTTCGAGGCGCGGCCGCACGCGCGGCACGATCAGCGCCGGTTTGTCGAAGGAGAGAATCTCGCAGAAGGTGTTGTAGCCGCCCATGGCGACGACGCAGTGGGCGCGGTTCATCAGCAGTTCGAGGCGCGGGTCGAAGCCGAGACCTTCGAGCTTCGGGTTGCGGGCGATGCGCTCTGCGAATCCCTTGCGCTTCTCGCGCGACATGAAGGGGCCGAAGACGATAAGCGCGGGCAGTGCGATCGTCGGGTCGGTCTCGTAGGCTGAGATCACCCAGTCGATGACGCCGGCGCCATCGCCGCCGCCGCCGGGCGTCACCAGGATGAATGGCTGCTTGGTGATGCGCGGATAGCGGTTCGGCGGCATCGGGTTTGGTACGGCGCGTTTGAGATAGCCCATGTACTGGAGCTTGTCGGCGAAGCGCTGCTGGCCCGGCAGGCCGGTCAGGGGCTCATAGACGTTTTCCAGACCGTAGACGAAGATGTCGTCATAGATCGTATCGAGCGCTTCCAGCGCGCCGTTGCGGCTCCATTCCTCCAGCACGGCGGCGGGTTCGTCGAGCACGTCGCGCAGGCCGAGCACGATGCGGGCGCCGCGCCGGCGCAGAATGTCGAGCGAGGGCTTCAATTCACCGCGCAGGCCGACAGGCTCCTTGTCGACGATGACGACGTCGGGGTCGAAGGACAGGACGGTCTGCTTGATCAGGTCGGCACGCAGGCGGATGGTGTCGGTCAGGTCGAGATTGAGATGATGCGGCTCGTATCCGCCGTCGCTCTGTTTCTCGACACCGGGAATGCGGACATAGTCGACGCCGTCGCCGAACTGGAAGCTCGAGATAACGGACGAGCCGGAGACGATGATCACCGAGATATGCGGGAAGCTCGCGATCAGCGCATTGGCGATGGCGCGGCAGCGGCGGATATGGCCCAGCCCGAAGGTGTCGTGGCTGTAAATCAGGACGCGCGGGGCATGGGGGCTGCGCGGCGCACGTTCGGCGCCGGCGAGATCAACGACGTTTGAAGGCATCGGCTCGTCGCCCCCCCGGGAAAGGCCAGACGACCTCTTGGCGAGGACGAACGCAGTTGGAACTCTGAGGCGAATATAACTGTTCGCCGGGCACGATCCAAGCCCATCGACTTATCGCCCGCCGATAAAAACGGTGTGGATCGTGGCGGTCATCGTGGGTCGGAAATGCCCTGCCTGTCGCGGCCCGGCGGCCGGACCAAGCCGGCCGGATCGATCAGGCGGATCGCGGGGTGAGCGGAGGTCGCGGCCAGAATGCCGGCGAGGAAGGACCAGGCGGTTTCGTCATGGTCGCGATGGTGCAGGAGAAGACCCAGTTCGATATCGCCGGCTGCGCCCTGCCGTCCTTGCGCCAGCAAGGCGACGAGATCGCCGAGGACCTCGGTGGCCGAACGGCCGATGCGACCGCCATGCCAGTCCATGATGTCGACATCGGTGTTCAGCAGGCGTGGACCTCCGCCCGGTCCGTGGCGATAGCCGCGAAAGCAGGACAGGCCTGCGAAGCCGAGCGCTTCCAGGCGCGCGGCATGCCTCTGGGCGATGCGGTTCCAGGGCGGCACGAAGATCGGCAGGACCTCGTCGCCGAGAAGATCGTGCAGGCGCTGCCGGCCCTGCGCGATATCGGTGCCGACATCGGCCGCTGTACGCTCGGCGCCGAATTCCGACTTCTTGCTGCCGGCAGGCGCGTGGTTCCGGTGCGAAGCACCATGCTGGCAGGGCCGCAGCAGGGGCATGCCGCGCAGCTCCCCCGCAAGCGCGGGTTCGGCCAGCAACGGAATGACCGCAAGCAGGATCGGCGCCGCGAAGCGGTCGGCCAGATTCGAAAGGCGGTTGAGCGCCGGGCTTGGCGCTATGGCATCATCGTCGCGCAGCCAGAGGCCGATCTTGCGGCCGGACGCATTCCAATGATCGAGTTCGATGTCGAGCGCCTGCCAGCACGAGGTCTTCATGGCCTGGCTTTCCCGGAGGATGATTTCAGCTTGGCGCTCCGGTTTCGCAGGGCCAGCGCGAGGCCTTCCGCCAGTCTTTCGGCGGCACGTGCGGGCGTACGCTCGGCAAGAATGAAGCGGCGCGCGGCTGCGCCCATGCTTTCGCGCAGTGCTGTGTCGCGCAGCAGGCGAGTGAGAGCTGCGGCCAGCGCTTCCTCGTTCCGCTCCGGCACCAGCAGGGCGGTTTCGCCTGCCCGGACCGTCTCGGCGACGCCGCCACTGTCACAGGCCACGACCGGCAGGCCCGCCGCCTGGGCTTCCAGATAGACCAGCCCATAGGCCTCGCCGATGCCCGGCCAGAGGAAGATGTCGTGCCGGGCTAGCTCGGCCTGGGTGGCCTCGCGATCGAGCTGGCCGCGCCAGGTGATACGGCTTTCGGGCAGGCTGGCGAAGGCGGCGCCGATCTCGGTCCGGCAAGGGCCATCGCCGACGATGCTCAGCGTCCAGTCCTCGTCCCGGCAGCGCTCGAGGACATGAGCGAGCGTGAGATAGCTCTCCAGCTTGACGCCCTTGCGCATCATCGCGACGGTGACGAGGCGTGGCGGGCCGGTCCTGCCGGTCTTGCGAGAAGGACCGGGGCCGGGGGCGACGAAGGGGGGCAGGGCCAGCAGGGCCGTGCCGGTGTTCTCCCAGGGCACGAGACCCTGCCGGTCGCGATCGGTGAAGTAGAAATGGACGTCGCCTGCAGCAAGGCCCTGCCGTACGGTCGCCGTCTGCGCGGCCCATTCTCCGACGGCGCGCCGGGCCGAATCGCTCGATTCGGCGGTGACATAGGGAATGCCGAGTTCTGCCGCCATCTCCGGGCCAAGGAAATCCGGCGAGCGGTAATAGTTGTGATAAGTGAACCACAGATCTGGCTGCGGCCTACCTTCCCTGTAGCCCGCGAGCAGGGCGTCCCGCAGCCGGGCGGCATCGGCCGCGACGCTAGCGAAACGGGCGGGATCGGCCGCGCGAAAATAGGTCTTGGGCGCCGCGACGGGCTGCACGGCATGGCCGAGGTTTTCGAGCGCGGCGACGATCTGGCGGGCCATGAGGCGGTCGCCGGAGACGCCGCGGTCACCAACCGGATTGAGCGGGGTGTGGAAAGCGATATGCAAGACGATCTTCGGTGTCGGTGACGCTGTCAGCGATAGGGGTCGGCCGCGTCGCGCAGACCGTCGCCGAGGAAGTTGAAGGCCAGGATGATCATGATCACGGGCACGACCGGATAGAGCAGCCAGGGATAGAGCGCCACCACATTGATGTTCTGGGCCTCGTTGAGCATCACGCCCCAGCTCGTGATCGGCGGTCTCAGGCCGAGGCCGAGGAAGGAAAGCGCGGTCTCGCCGAGGATGGTCTTGGGGATGGTGATCGTGGCCGACGCGATGAGATGGCTCATGAAGCCGGGCACGAGATGCAGCGCGATGATGCGGCGCGGTTTAGCGCCCATGAGCTGGGCGGCGACGACATAATCCTCCTCGCGCAGCGAGAGCAGTTTCGAGCGCACCGAGCGGGCGAGCCCGGTCCAGTCCATCAGGCCGAGGATCACGGTGATGCCGAAATAGACCAGGAGCGGGCTCCAGGTCGGCGGCAGGATCGAGGCCAGTGCCAGCCAGAGCGGAATATGCGGCAGCGACTGCACGATCTCGATGATGCGCTGCACGAAGAGGTCGACGCGGCCACCATAGTAGCCGGCGATGCCGCCGATGATGACGCCGAGCACGAAGGACACGGAGACGCCGAGCAGGCCGATGGAGAGCGAGATGCGCCCGCCATAGAGGATGCGCGAGAGCATGTCGCGGCCGAGCCGGTCCGAGCCGAGCAGGAAGAAGGTACCTCCCTCGGGCGGGCAGACGAGATGCGTATTACCGGAGATCAGGCCCCAGAACGTATAATCGTCGCCCTTGCAGAAGAAGCGCAGCTTCTCCGGGCGGGTCGCATCCACCTCGTATTCGCGCTTCAGGTTCTCCATGTTGAGACGCATCGTATACGGGTAGACGAAGGGGCCGATGAGGCTGCCTTCGTGAAAGAGATGGATGCTCTGGCTGGGCGCCCGGATGAAATCGGTATTGCGCGTCGTGTAATGATAGGGCGCGAGAAATTCGGCGAAGGCCGCCATCGCGTAGATCGCGACGATCACGAAGGCGGAAATGACCGCGAGCCTGTGCTTGCGGAACTTCCACCACATCAACTGCCATTGCGAGGCGAGATAGACCCGCTCCTGCTCCGGAGTCATCGTCTCGGTGGCATAGGGCTCGAAAGGAGCCGTCGAGACCTCGTGGGGCAGGGGCGCACCGTCCGGCGGCAGATGGTTGAGCGTCGTCGCCTTCACTTGGTCGCGGCTCCCTGAAGGCGGATGCGCGGATCCAGGATGGCGAGCGCAATGTCCGAGATCAGCACGCCGATCACGGTCAGGAAGGAGAGGAACATCAGGAAGGAGCCGGCGAGATACATGTCCTGGCTCTGCAGGGCACGGATCAGGAGCGGGCCGGTGGTCTGCAGCGAGAGCACGATGGCGACGACCTCGGCGCCCGAGACGATCGAGGGCAGGATATCGCCGATATCCGAGATGAAGAAGTTGAGAGACATGCGCAGCGGGTATTTGCGCAGGGCCTTGCCGGGCGGCAGGCCCTTGGCGCGAGCGGTGACGTAGTACTGCTTCTGCAATTCGTCGAGGAGGTTGGCGCGCAGCGCCCGGATCATGCCCGCGGTGCCGCCGGCGCCGATGATGATGACGGGAATCCAGAGGTGTTCGAGCACCGATTTGAGCTTGGCCCAGCTCATCGGTTGGTTGAGATAGGCGGGGTCGACGAGGCCGCCGATCGAGGTGCCGAACCAGATATTGGCGAAATACATGAAGACCAGCGCCAGCAGGAAATGCGGCACGGCAAGCCCGACGAGGCCGAGGAAGGTCAGGCCGTAATCGCCCCAACTGTATTGATGCGTGGCCGAATAGATGCCGATCGGAAAGGCGACGACCCAGGTGAAGATGATGGTGGCGAAGGAGACCATCATGGTCAGCAGCAAGCGATCGCCGACGATCTCCCGGACCGGGCGCTGATACTCGAAGGAATAGCCCATGTCGCCCTGAAGCAGGCCCGCGACCCAGTAGACGTAGCGCTCGACCGGCGGCTTGTCGAAGCCGTATTCCTTCTTGAGGAACTCGATGCGGCTCATGTCCGCCTTCTCACCCTGAGCCTGCATTTCGGCGGCGAGCGTCTCGAAATAATCGCCTTCGGGCAGGTTGATCACGGTGAAGATCAGCGCGCTGGTGACGATCAGCGTCGGGATCATGATCAGGATGCGCTTGAGGATGTAGCGGATCAGCACGCGTCAGGCTTTCGTCTCTTGCTGATCGGTCTTTTGCCGGTCGAACCAGAAGGTGTCGGGCATGTAGCGGCCGATGAAGGCGCCGGGCTCGAAGCTGTAGAGGCCCTTCTCGGGCAGGTTGCGCAGGTCGTTGGAGACGACGATCGGCTGCAGGGTGCTATTGATCACGCCGATGGTGAAGAGCTGCTCGGCATTGATCGCCAGCATCTTGTGCCAGACCGCGCGGCGCTGGTCCCGGGTCGAGCTGACGCGCCATTGCTCGTAGAGCCGCACGAGTTCGTTGACCTCCGCCAGAGCCGGCCGTTCGCCCTCGCGGCCGCTGCTCTCGATGAACTGGCCCCAGCGCGGCCACTGGAACTGGGCCGAAGAGGTCGGCGCCAGCGCGTCCGGCTCCATGTCGGAGGTGACGAGCGCGTTGTCCATGCCGGCCCAGGCCGACATCACGGTCTGGCCGGCAAGGATGCGGCGGCGGAAGACATCGCGCTGGGTCGAGCGCGGATAGATCTTCATGCCGACATCGAAGAAATCCTGCTTCAACAGGTCGAGGATGTCGGTCTCCTCGGTATTCTCGCCGGCGGTCTCGATGGTGAATTCCAGCCGGCGTCCGTCCGGGAGCAGGCGGATGCCATCGTCGTCCCGCTTCGTCAGGCCAATCTCGTCGAGCAGGCGGTTTGCCAGCGCCGGGTCGTGCTGGGTCCAGAGTTCGGCGAGCTTCGCGTCGTAGAGCGGGCTTTCGGGCAGGGCGGTGTTGCCGCTCTCGCGCGCCAGTCCGAAGAAGATGACCTTGTTGACGTCCTTGCGATTGATCGCGACCGAGATCGCCTGGCGGTAGCGAACGTCGCGGTTGAGGTCGCGCCAGACCGGGTCGATGGCATTCAGGTTGGGGAGCAGGGCGAAATAGGCGCCTTCCGCCCGCTTCCAGAGCCGGACGTCGAAATTCATCCGTTTCGAGGCTTCCTTCAGGAACGTGTAGTTGTCGAAGCGGAGATAGCGGGCCTGGAGATCGGCCTCGCCGGCCGCGGTCTTGGCGGGAACGAGAGCGCTTGTGCCGATCGTCAGCGTCACCTGGTCCGCATAGGGAAGCTGACGGCCGTTCCTGTCGATGCGGTGGAAATAGGGATTGCGCTCGAAGACGAACTGCTCGGCCGGCAGGGCTGTGGTGTTGCGCCAGGGTTCCAGCGTCGGCAGCTTCGGATTCTCCGGCCGGTACATGCGGGACAGGCGTTCATGCAACGCTCCCCAGTCGCGCACGCGGTGTTCCTTCACGCGCTGGGCGAGTTCATGTTTGGGCGCGTGGCGCTCGTGGAACTGCTTGAGATACCCGGAGGGCATGAAGATATAGGTCGGCTGCGCACCGGCCAGAGCCGGCAGGAAGATCGGGTTCGGCGTCCTCCAGCTATAGCGGACTTCGGTTTCGCTCAGGATTTCGAAGCGGGGCGGTTCGCCGGCCGAGAACAGCGCCTGGGGCGGCCCGCCCGGCGAAAGCCGCTTGTTGTTGGCGATATCCTCCCACCAGTAGCGGAAATCCTCGGTGGTGAAGGGCGATCCGTCAGACCAGCGATGGCCCTGGCGCAGCTTGAGCGTGAAGATGCGGCCGTCCTCGATGTCGCAGCTCTCGAGGATGTCCGGAACCAGCTCCAGATTGTCGTCATAGACCATCAGGCGGGTGTAGCCGTAGAGCGTCATCATGCGGATATCGCGCTGGTCGCCCATCAGCATGCGGATATTGCCGCCATGGCGGCCGGGCTCGCGGCCGAGCGCCGCCAGATCGATGATGCGCGGATTGGCCGGCAGGCGCGCGGCGACCGGGGGCATGGACCCTGCCGCGATCCTGTCGGCGAAGAACGGGCTGTCGATCGCCGGGCCGGCATAAGGCGCTGCGCGCGCACGGCGTGGCAGGCTCAGGCCTGCGAGCGCGGCGGAGCCTAGCAGCAGCGTGGTCCGGCGGGTCGGGGGGCGGCGCTGCGTCATGGCACCAGCTCCCTGATATCGGCGCTCGGCCGCGCCAAAACGAAATGGCCGTCGCCCAGCGGGAGGGGCGTCAATGCGGTCTCGTCCGGTCCGACCCTGAAGGCGGCGCCCCAATGACTGTCGTCGGAGGCGCCGCCAGGCGCAGCCAGCTTGAAGTCGAGCTTGCGGTCGAGATCGGCAAAGGGCACGGAACGCAGCAGCGCCCGCGTATAGGGATGGGCCGGGCGGGCGAAGAGAGCATGGCGCGGCGCCAGTTCGACGATCCGGCCATTCGCCATCACCGCGATGCGATCCGCCATGTAGTTCACCACGGCGAGATTGTGCGAGATGAACAGGAAGGTCAGGCCGCGCTCGGCCTGGAGATCCTTGAGCAGGTTGAGGATCTGCGCCTGCACGGAGACGTCGAGCGCCGAGACCGGCTCGTCGCAGATGATCAGTTCCGGATCGAGCGCCAGTGCGCGGGCGATGCCGATGCGCTGGCGCTGGCCGCCCGAGAAGGAATGCGGATAGCGGTTGAGGAAGCGGATATCGAGCCCGACATCCTGCATCAGACCGCGCACCCGCTCGTTCTGCTCGGCCGGGTCGCCGCGGCCGTGGATCACCAGCGGCTCGCGCAGGATGTTCATCACGGTCATGCGCGGAGAGAGCGACGAGACCGGATCCTGGAAGATCATCTGGACGCGCGGGCGGAACCGACGCAGGTCCTCTCCGTCGAGGCCGAGCACGTCGACCCGTTCGCGCCCGTCGTCGAAGATCACTTCGCCGGAATCGGGCGTGACGGCCCGCATCACGATCTTGCTGACGGTCGTCTTGCCGCAGCCGCTCTCGCCAACGAGGCCGAGGCATTCCCCGCGCCGGATGTCGAAGCCGACATTGTCGACAGCCTTGACGCTGGTCTGGGTGCCCTTGCCGAAGAAGCTGCGCGAGCCCGTGACATAGGTCTTGTGCAGGCCGCGGACACTGAGCAGTGGTGCCGCGTCCGCAGCGGGCGTCGGCGGAGGCGAGGCCACGACCGGGCGCGGGCGCGCCTCGCGCAACGCGACCAGCCGTTCGCCGTCCTGCATGTCGAAATGCGGGGAGGCGTCGAGCAGGGCCTTGAGATAGGGGTGACGCGGGCGGCGGAAGATGTCCTCGACCGGGCCGCGCTCCATGATCTCGCCGTGGAAGATCACGACGACCTCGTCGGCCATGTTGGCGACGACGCCGAGATCATGGGTGATGAGCAGGATCGCCATGCCCATCTCGGCCTGGAGATCGCGCATCAGATCGAGGACCTGGGCCTGGATGGTGACGTCGAGTGCCGTCGTCGGCTCGTCGGCGATCAGCAGGGCGGGCTGGCAGATCAGCGCCATGGCGAGCATGGCGCGCTGGCGCAGGCCGCCGGAGAGCTCGAAGGAGTAGAGGCCGAAGGCACGCTTCGGGTTCTTGAAGCCGACGCGCTTCAGCATCGCCTCGATCAGTTCGCGCGCCTCGGCCTTCGGCATCGGCCGGTGCAGGAGCAACGCCTCCTCGATCTGGTTGCCGATCGTATGGACCGGCGAGAGCGAGGACATCGGCTCCTGGAAGATCATGCCGATGCGCCCGCCGCGCAGCGCCCGGATGCCCTCGCCTTCGGCCGGCAGCGTCGCGATGTCGACGACGGTCTCGGGAGCCAAGGGATCGCGGAACAGGATCTCGCCGCCGGTGATGCTGCCGGCGCGGGGCAGGAGACCCATGATGGCCTGCGAGATCACCGTTTTGCCCGAGCCTGATTCGCCGACGAGCGCGACGGTCTTGCCGGCAGGGACGCGCAGGCTCGCGCCCTTCACGACGTCACGGGACAGGCCGTGGATCGTGAAGCCGATACGCAGGTCGCTGATCCGCAGGATGTCCATGCTCTCGTCGATAAGTCCCGGAAGCCTCATCGCCTCCACAGCTGTCCTCACGTCACTAGACGTCGAAAGCAACGGCTTGCCAATCGCTTTCGACGTCTGCGGCATTATCGCCCGGTGCGGGTGACACTCCTGCGACGCAGGGCCGTGCCGCAGCCGGTCGCCGCGACGCTTCCGGCAGGGCCACGGCGGCGATCACATATGTGCGATTATCGCATGGGGGCGGCACGGCGCGACGCGGAGCTGGACGGGCCCGTCGCGGCGCGCATTGCACTCGGCCGCAACCTCACCACATATGGTCGCTTCGGGCCCGCCGGACCCGGTCGAGGTCGCGCCGCGAGCGCTTCGGTACAGGGTTGCCCTTTGGAGACCAATCTCTTCCGTTACATCTGGCAGAAGAGCCGGGCCGAGCAGGTCGTCGTCCTGCTGATCATTCTGGTCTCGATCCCGTTCAACTGGGCCTCGTTCGACGTGCCCAAGCGCATCGTCAACGACGCGATTCAGGGCGGTGCCTTCAAGGACGGCCGGACTACCGCGACATTGATGGATTTCACCCTGCATCTGCCGTCATGGCTCGGTGGGGCGAGCTACAGGCTGTCGGAGGGCGTGGAGGTCGGCCAGTACGGCCTGCTGATCGGCCTGAGCGGCTATTTCCTGCTGCTGGTGCTGATCAACGGCGCCTTCAAATATGTCATCAACGTACGCAAGGGCATTCTGGGCGAGCGGATGCTGAGGCGCATGCGCTACGACCTGTTCAGCCAGCTCATGCGGTTCCGGCCCGAGGAGATCCGCTCGGTCAAGCCGGCCGAGATCGCCAGCATGATCAAGGACGAGGTCGAGCCGATCGGCGGCTTCGTCGGCGATGCCTTCATCCAGCCGGTCTTCCTGCTCAGCCAGGCGCTGACGGCACTCGTCTTCATCATGGCGCAGAGCTTCTGGCTGGGCTCGATCGCGCTTCTGATCGTGCTGGCGCAGGCAATCATCATCCCGATCCTGCGGCGCGAGCAACTCCGGCTCGGCCGCGAGCGCCAGATCGCCTCGCGCCAGCTCGCGGGCCGAATCGGCGAGATCGTCGATGCCGGCCCGATGATCCAGGGCCACGGCGCCACGGCCTATGTCCAGTCCGACATCGCAGGGCGTCTCGGGCGACTCTTCGATATCCGCTACGCGCTCTACAAACGGAAATTCGCAGTCAAGTTCCTGAACAACCTGCTCGCGCAGATCACGCCGTTCTTCTTCTACTCCATCGGCGGCTTCTTCGCATTGCAGGGGCGGCTCGATATCGGTCAGCTCGTTGCGGTGATCGCCGCCTATCGCGACCTGCCGCCGCCGATCAAGGAGCTGATCGACTGGGACCAGCAGCGCAACGACGTGACGATCAAATACGATCAGGTCATCTCCCAGTTCAACAGCGACGAGACCCTCGTCCTCGAAGAGGAGAACGGCGTCGCGACCCTGCCGGAGAAGGGCGAGATCCGGCTCGAATCCGTGCAGATGCTGGATAACCGCGGCCAGCCGCTGCTGACGCCGCTCTCGTTCACCCTGACGCGGCCGGGCGTCGCCGCGGTGATCGGCCCGCAGGGGGGTGGCAAGGACGTGCTCGGCCGGATTCTCGGCAGGCAGGCGACGAGCTATACGGGCCGCGTGCTGATCGACGGCGAGCCGCTCGCGGGCATGTCGGTCGAGCGGGCGAGCCATATCATCGGCTATTCCGGCGACGAGCCCGAGATCATCGCGGGCTCGATGCGCGACAACATCCTCCTGCCGCTCCGGCGCCGGCGCCCCGACCTGAAGGCTGAAGGCGGGATATCCGCGCCCGAGCACCGCCGTTTCGTCGAGGCGATCCGCTCCGGCAACTCGCCTTTCCCGTTCGAAGCCGACTGGACGGATTATGCCGGGGTCGGCGTGGCGGACGCGGCCGAGCTCGGAGCCCGGGTCCATGAACTGCTCGACCTCTTCGGCTGCACGCAGGAGGTCTACGAGCTCGGGCTCGGCGGCAAGGTGATGCGCCCCGTCAGCGAACAGGCGATCGAGCGCCTCATCACGGCGCGCCGGGTGGTCGCGGCCGAGCTCGTGCGGATCAAGCAGAGCGATCTGATCGAACCCTTCGTGCTCGACCGCTACAATCGCAATGCGCCGATCGTCGAGAACCTGATCTTCGGGACGCGAACCACGATGCGCTTCGACAGCGCGACCCTGCTGTTCGAACCCTACGCCCAGTCGATCCTGAAAGCCGAGGCACTGGTCGAGCCTTTGGCCGAGATGGGCGCGCGCATCGTCGCGACCGTCGTCGAAATCTTTGCCGGCCTGCCGCAGGGCCATGCGCTGTTCGAGCGCTATTCCTTCGGCGCGAATTTCGAGTTCGAGCGCCTGAACGAGCTGGCGGACCTGCTGGCCAAGCACGACATGCGCAATCCGCTCGACCAGGAGACGGAGCGCGATCTCGTGGCGCTAGCACTGGGCTATATCGAGCCCAAGCACAGGCTGAACCTCATCGATGCCCGCCTGGAGCGGCGCGTCCTGCGGGCGCGGGAGAGCTTCCGCAAGCATCTGCCGGCGGATGCGGCCGACGATGTCGACTTCTACGATCCCGACAAGGTGATGGTCGGTGCCAGCGTGCGCGACAACCTGATGTTCGGGCGCATCGGCTACGGCGTGCCCGATGCCGCGCGCAAGGTCGGGGAGATCGTGCTGCAGGCGCTGGCCCGCTCGGGGCTGGGCGAGGCGCTGTACCGGCTAGGCCTCGATACCGAGAGTGGTATTCGCGGGCGCTACCTGCCGGCCCGGCTGCGCCAGGCGATCCCGCTCGTGCAGGCGCTGGTCAAGGCGCCGCAGATCGCGGTGCTCGACATTTCCGCCCTGCTCGCGATTTCGGACGATTCCGAGGAGATCGTCGCCCGGCTGGAGGGCTATTGCGCGGACATGACGCTGTTTCTTCTGGTCGGAGATGCTAAACTTGCAGGAGAGGCCCCGCAACGGGTGGTGTTCCACGGAGCGACGGGGACGGTCGAAGCGCAGGGCGCGCCCGATGCGGTGAACAGGCGGGCGCCGCGCTTCGAGAACCCCGGGCGAATGGAGGCGCGATCATGAGTCTGGAAACCGATATCGGCTGTCTGCGTTGCATCCCGCTGTTTCAGGACATGCCGGCATCGCGGCTCAAGCTCGTCGCCCTGATGGGCGAGCGGCTGCAGTTCGAGCCGGGTGCCGTCCTGATCAGCCCCCAGGAGAAGCTCTCGGGCGTCTACGTCATCATGGAGGGCGAGGTCGAGATCCTGCAGCCGCGCGAGAACGGCGAGGAGCGGCGCTTCCTCAAGGACACCGGGACCATCACCGGTGATGTGGCCCTGCTGAGCGGCCAGCCCTTCATCGCCACCATCAGCGCCAAGTCGCGGGTTCTGGCACTGCGGATTCCCAAGGATCTGTTCTTCGAACTGCTCCAGACCGTTCCAGAGTTCAGCCTGGCGGTCTGCCGCGATCTGGCGGCCCGCGTTCACCGGCTCGCCTCCGTCCTGCTGCGCGAGCACGAAACCGTTTGACGAGGTCGATCAGCGCATGAACCGGCCGCAAGCTGCAGGCACGAGCCGCACCGGAATGTCGCGCGGCGGCATGGGGGCGAGCATGGACCAGGTCTCGTCCTGGAACCGGGATATCCGCTTCGTTTCCGGGCTGATCCTGCTTACCTTCGCGACGACCCATTTCCTGAATCACGCCGTCGGCATCTTCGGTCTCGAGGCCATGGAGAAGGTCCAGGACTGGCGCTACGGCTTCTGGCATTCCCGGCTCGGAACGGCCGTGCTCTACGGTGCGCTGATCGTCCATCCGGTCTTCGCGCTGCTGCGGGTGGTGCAACGCCGCACCTTCAAGATGCCGCTGCGCGAGATGCTGCAGATCGCGCTCGGCCTCACCATCCCGCTGCTGCTGGTCGACCACATCATCGGTACGCGGGTGATGGGCATCTATTTCGGTGCTGACGAGGGCTATCGTTCGGTCCTGCGCCGGCTCTGGCCGGGCGCCGCGCTGACGCAGTCGCTGCTGCTGCTGCTGGTCTGGACGCATGGCATCCTCGGCATCCATTTCATGCTGCGCGCCCGCGACAGCTATCGCCATTGGCGCGATCCCTTCCTGCTGATGGCGATCCTGATCCCGCTTCTCGCCATCATCGGTTTCTCCGTCGGCGCGCGCGAGGCCAAGCAGATGGCGCTGCCGGCCGAACTGGTCAGCGATGCGCAGGCGGCGATGTTCGTCCGCGATGTCATGTGGGGGAAGGGCGCCTTCTACGGCCTTGTCGCCTCCTTCCTGCTGTTCATCGGCATTCGCGAGATCCGGGTGCGGACGACACGCCAGATCACGGTGCGCTTCGTCGGCCACGGCACGCGCAGGCTGGCGCCGGGGCCGACGGTGCTCGAGATGTTCCGGCGCTTCGGTATTCCCCATGCCGCGCTCTGCGGTGGACGGGCGCGCTGCGCGACCTGCCGCGTGCTGGTGATGGACGGCAACGACAAGCTGCCGAGGCCGGGCCCGAACGAGGCCAAGCTGCTGCGGCGGATATCGGCTCCCGAAGGCGTCCGACTCGCCTGCCAGATCCGGCCGCGCGAGGATCTGCAGGTACAGATTCTGCTGGCCTCGCGGCTGAATGCCGGCGCGACGCGCGCGTTCGAGCTGAACGACGCCGCTGGCAAGCGCGGTCTGACCGTCGTCGTGGCCGATCTCCGGGCGTTCTCCGCTCTCTCCGAGCGGCAATTGCCGCGCGAGCTGATCGGCCTGCTCAATCGTTTCTTCGACGAGATGGGGCAGGCGATCACCGCGCATGAAGGGCGGATCGACGCCTTCTATGGCGACGGTTTCATGGCGGTATTCGGTCTCGAGGGTCCGCCGGCCCGAGGGGCGCAAGCCGCGATCACCGCTGCGGGGGACATCGTGCGCGCGGTCGATGCGCTCAATCGCGAGTACGGCGCGGCGCTGCCTCTGCCGCTCCGGATCGGCATCGGCATCCATACCGGCGATGCGATCACCGGTGCGGTCGAGAACGACAATCTCGGCCGGCGCGAGATCACGGTCGGCCAGACCGTGATGGTCGCAAGCCAGCTCGAGTCGGCGACGCGGCGCGTGCTTGCCGATATCGTCGTCTCCGAGGACACGATCCGGGCGAGCGGACGCAGCTATGCCGGCACGACGACGCTGAAGATCGCCATCAAGGGACGGGAGAAGCCGTTGACGGCCTATGGCTTCGCCAGCGCGCCGGAAATCGCCCGCCGCAAGCGGGAGGACGTGGCGATGCCCGCGCCCGTGGTCGCGGGGGGCGAGGTGACCACGCCGGCAGAGGTGGTGCAGGAGCAGGGCGAGGCGAACGAAAAGGGCTGACCCTTGTGCAGGCGGCTGGTTTTTTCCGGGCGCGCATGTCTATGGTCCGCCGGCTTTTCCGGATGACGACCAACCCATGATGCCCGAACCGCCCCAAGAGGCCTTTCACGACCTGCTGCGCGGCATGGCGGCGCTCTCGGGCAACCGCATCGTCGCCGATGTCGCGCGGCTTTACGGCAAGGGCGCGCCAGCCGATCTCTCGATCGCCTGCAACCACAAGCAGATCGCCTCGAAGCAATGGCTGGTCGAGGCGTTGGCGCAGGCCTGTCCGAAGCCTGCGGGGCCGGTCTGGGTGCTGGGCGCCTGGTATGGCGTGCTCGGCGCGCTGCTGCTCGACGATGAAAGGCTCGCGATCTCCGAAATCGTCAGCCTCGATATCGACCCCTCCTGCGCAGCGGTCGCGGAGATCCTGAACCATCGCCATGTCGCGGCGGGGCGGTTCCGGGCGGTGACGGCCGACATGATGGCGATGGATTTCGCAGCGCAGTCGACCCTGCCGGGGCTCATCGTCAATACGAGCTGCGAGCATCTCGACGATGTGCCTGGCTGGCTGGCGACCTTGCCGAAGGGCCTGCCGCTGGTGCTGCAGTCCAACGACTATTTCCGCGAGCCGGACCACCGGAGCTGTGTGCCCTCGCTCGACGCCTTCCGCGAGCAGGTGGGACTGGCGGATATCTGGTTCTCAGGCGCGCGGCCGACGAAGAACTATACGCGCTTCATGCTGATCGGGCGGCGATGACGGCGGGGGAGGCGCCGCGCATCGCGGTGGCGATGAAAGGGTATCCGCGGCTGTCGGAGACTTTCATCGCGCAGGAATTGCTGGGTTTACAGCAGCGCGGGCTGCCCTTCGAAATCTGGTCGCTGCGCCATCCGACAGATGCGGCGAAGCATCTGATGCACCATCAGATCACGGCGCCGGTGCGCTACCTGCCGGAATATCTGCATGACGAGCCGGCTCGCGTGGTGCGCGGGATGCTTGCCGCGCTGCTGCGGCCGGGCCTGCTGCGCTTGCTGCCAGTCTTCCTGCGCGATCTCGCCCGCGACCGGACACGCAACCGCTGGCGCCGCTTCGGGCAAGCCTGCGTGATGGCGCATGAATTGCCCGATGATATCGGGCACCTGCATGTGCACTATCTGCATACCCCGGCTTCGGTGATCCGCTATGCCGCCCTGCTCGGCGGCCTGACATGGTCGTTCTCGGCCCATGCCAAGGACATCTGGACAACCGAAGACTGGGAAAAGCGCGAGAAGATCGCCTCTGCCGCCTGGGGCGTCACCTGCACGCGCGACGGGCATCGCGAGCTGGAGCGGCTTTCCGACCGGCCGGACAAGGTCGGGCTGCTCTATCACGGGCTCGATCTTGCGCGCTTTCCGGCGCCGGGACCGCGATCGGCGCGCGATGGCACGGATCCGGCCGACCCCGCGCGCTTCGTCACCATCGGAAGAGCGGTGGCGAAGAAGGGTTTCGACGATCTGCTGGAGGCATTGGCCCGGCTGCCGGCAGCGCTGCACTGGCGGCTGACGCATATCGGCGGGGGGGAGAAGCTCAAGGCCCTGCAGGCGCAGGCGCGGACGCTGGGGCTCGACGACCGGATCGTCTGGGCCGGGCCGAAGGCGCAGGACGAGGTCATCGCCGCCTTGCGCACTGCCGACGTCTTCGTGCTTCCCTCGAAAGAGGCGGGCGACGGCGACCGCGATGGCCTGCCCAATGTGGTGATGGAGGCGGCAAGTCAGGGCCTGCCGATCGTCGCGACCGATTTCGCGGGGATTCCGGAATTCGTGCGCGACGGCGCAGAGGGGCTGCTGGTCCCGCCGGGAGATGTCCCGGCCCTGGCGGCCGCGCTGGGTGAACTCGCCGGGGCGCCCGGGAAACGAGCGGCGTTGGGCGAGGCGGCTTATGCGCGCCTGACGGACGCCTTCTCGGCGCAGGCCGGTCTCGATCGGATCGCCGGGATGCTGAAGCGCTCGGCGGGTGAGGGGGCATGAGCGCTTCCGTTCTGATCGCCGTGACGCATCTGCTCGGCAGCGGCCATCTCGTCCGTGCGGCGAATCTGGCGCGGGCACTAGTGCAAGGCGGTTTCTCCGCGACGCTGGCCAGCGGCGGCATGCCGTTGCGCGTGATGGATGGCGAGCCCTTCGCTTTCGTGCAATTGCCGCCGATCAGGACCGAAGGCACCGACTTCCGGACGCTCCTCGACGAGGCCGGCGAGCCGATCGATCCGGAGCGGAAGACTGCCCGCATCGCCATGCTCGCAGAGCTGGCGACGCGATTGCGGCCCGATGTGGTTATCGTCGAGCACTTCCCCTTCGGGCGACGGCAACTCGCCGGGGAGTTCCTCGCACTGATCGCGGCAGTGAAGGCGGCGCGGCCCGAGGCGCTGGTTCTGTCCTCTGTGCGCGACGTTCTGGTGACGCCGCGGCCCGACCGGATCGCCGAAGCCGAGGAGCGGATCGCCGGGGTGTTCGACGCGGTCCTGGTCCATGGCGACGCCGGTTTCCTGCCGCTCGACCGGTCATGGCCAGTGGGCGAGGGGCTCGCGGCGAAATTGCGCTATACCGGCTATCTCGCCGATGATCGGCCGGTCGGCACCGCACAGGACAATGGCGAGGTCATCGTCTCCGGTGGCGGCTCGGCCGCGGCCCTGCCGCTTTTCGCCTGCGCGGTCGCGGCGGCGCGGCTCGACCGTTCCGGGCGACGCTGGCGGCTTCTCGCCGGGCGCGGCATGGCGGATACCGATCTGGCGCTGCTGGCGGCCGACGCTCCCGACAAGGTCGTGATCGAGCGGGCGCGGCCGGACTTTCCGGCGCTGCTCGCCGGCTGCGCGGTCTCGATCAGCCAGGCCGGCTACAACACCGTGCTCGATCTCGTCGCAGCCGGGCGACCGGCGATCGTCGTGCCCTTCGATGCCGGCAACGAGACCGAACAGACCGTCCGGGCCGAGGCGATGGAGCGGGCGGGGCTGGCGCGCTGTTTCCGGCTGTCGGGTGATTTCGTGGGGGATGCCGTGGCGCTGGCGGATGCTGTCGGGGAAGCCGTCGGCTCTCGGCCGCCGGTCCTGCCGCTCGACCGCGAGGGCGCGGCCCGCTCGGCTGCGATCGTGACCGAGCTTCTTGCCGAGGCGGCCGGGCGCGCGCGCCTCTGAGCCGGCATGCCCTTTGCGAGGGCCGGGGTGCAGCTTTGCGAATTGCCGCTTCCGGTCTTTCGCTCTAATGAGGGACGATCCGCCTCCCTCCTCGGTCGGCTCTGGGTTAACCGGCGAATTCCGGTCATGGCCCTTTGCCTGGAGACAAGATGATGACGACGACGACTGCGCCCGGCCTGCCCGACATGAAGCTGTCCGTGCGCCAGACTTTCGGGATCGATTCGGATCTCGAAGTGCCGGCCTTCTCCGCAGCCGATCCGCATGTGCCGGACCTCGACCCGGATTACCGCTTCGACCGCGACACCACGATCGCGATCCTCGCCGGCTTCGCGCATAACCCCCGCGTCATGATCTCGGGCTATCACGGCACCGGCAAGTCGACCCATATCGAGCAGGTCGCCGCCCGCCTCAACTGGCCCTGCGTCCGCGTCAACCTCGACAGCCACGTCTCGCGCCTCGACCTCGTCGGCAAGGACGCGATCGTGCTGAAGGAAGGCAAGCAGATCACCGAGTTCCAGGACGGCATCCTGCCCTGGGCGCTGCAGAACAACATCGCGCTCGTCTTCGACGAATACGATGCCGGTCGCCCGGACGTGATGTTCGTGATCCAGCGCGTGCTGGAGCAGTCGGGCAAGTTGACGCTGCTCGACCAGAAGCGCGTCATCCGCCCGCATGCGGCCTTCCGCCTGTTCGCCACCGCCAACACGGTCGGCCTCGGTGATACGTCCGGCCTTTATCACGGCACCCAGCAGATCAACCAGGGCCAGATGGACCGCTGGTCGATCGTCACCACGCTGAACTATCTGCCGCACGACAACGAAGTCGCGATCGTTCTGGCCAAGTCGAAGCACTATCAGAACACGCCGGACGGCAAGGACGTCATCAACAAGATGGTCCGCGTCGCCGATCTCACCCGCAACGCCTTCATGAACGGCGATCTCTCGACCGTGATGAGCCCGCGCACGGTCATCACCTGGGCCGAGAACGCGGCGATCTTCGGCGATATCGGCTTCGCCTTCCGCGTCACCTTCCTGAACAAGTGCGACGAGATGGAGCGCACGCTGGTGGCCGAGTTCTTCCAGCGCTCCTTCGGCAAGGAACTGCCGGAGAGCGCCGCGAACGTGGTGCTCAGCTAACAGGAGGACAGGAGCTATGGCGCAGTATCAGGGAAGCTGTCACTGCGGGCGGGTCGCCTTCGAGGTCGAGGCCGATCTTGGACGGACGATTGCCTGCAACTGTTCGTACTGCCAGCGCCGCGGCTCCATCCTCACGTTCTCACCCGCCAGTGCCTTCACCCTGACCAAGGGTGAAGACGCGCTGACCGAGTACCGCTTCCATACGCAGAAGATCCAGCATCTGTTCTGCGAGACCTGCGGCATCGAGTCCTTCGCCAGGGCGAATGGACCCGATGGCACGCCGATGGTCGCGGTCAACGTGCGCTGCCTTGCCGGTGTCGAGCCAACCGAATTGTCGCCGACGCAATATGACGGGCGGTCGCGCTAATCCTTCGAAGCCAGAGGACGGCCCAGTCTTGTCCATCTCGAACCGCAAGCCCGGAACGCCGAAGGAGGCTCCGGCCGAGCCGCTGAAGCGGGCGATCTCCGGCGCGATGAAGGCGATCGCGCGCAAGCCGGAGATGGAAATCGTCTTCGCCGCCGACAAGCCCTCGCTCGTCGGTGAGCGGGCGCGCCTGCCCGAGCCGCCGCGCAAGCTCAGCCCCGGCGATGTCGCGATCCTGCGCGGCCATGCCGATTCGATGGCGCTCAGGCTTGCCTGCCATGATGCCGCGATCCACCGCCGCGCCGCGCCCGAGGGCGATGCGGCCCGTGCCGTGTTCGACGCCGTCGAGCAGGCCCGCGTCGAATCGATCGGCTCGCGGCGGATGTCCGGCATGGCCGGCAACATCACCGCGATGCTGGAGGACCGCTACCACCGCGGCGGGCGTTATGAGGAGGTCACCGACCGGGCCGATGCGCCGCTGGAGGATGCGCTGGCATTGATGGTACGCGAGCGCCTGACCGGTCTGAAGCCGCCCAAGGCGGCCGAAAAGGTCGTCGAGCTCTGGCGCGAGCAGATCGAGGCCAAGGCCGGCGCCGATCTCGACCGGCTCACCAGGACGATCGAGGACCAGCGCGGCTTCGCCCGCACGGTGCGCGACATGCTGGCCGCACTCGACATGGCCGAGCAGACGGCGCAGGGCGACGAGTCCGACGAGGACGAGGACAATCAGGACCAGTCCTCCGAGGATCAGCAGCAGCAGGACGGCGAATCCGAGCAGGAGAGCGGTGCCGACCGCTCCGAGGTCGAGGTCAGCGAGGACGCGACCGAGGAGCTGCAGGAGGGCGCCTCCGAGGCGACCGATGCGCCGGCCGGCGACTGGGACGAGGAGGACGAGAGTTCCGAATCCGAAGAGGCCGGCGAGGCGCCGCGCCCGCGCGAGAGCCGCGGCAACGAGCGGCCGCAGACCGACTACAAGGCCTATACCCAGAAGTTCGACGAAGTCGTCACCGCCGAGGAGCTGTGCGACGCCGAGGAACTGACGCGCTTGCGCGCCTATCTCGACAAGCAGCTCGCCCATCTCCAGGGCGTGGTCGCGCGGCTCGCCAACCGGCTGCAGCGGCGCCTGATGGCGCAGCAGAACCGCACCTGGGAATTCGACCTGGAGGAGGGCGCTCTCGATCCCGCCCGCCTGCCGCGCATCATCCTCGATCCGTTCCAGCCGCTCTCGTTCCGGCAGGAATCGGACACGAATTTCCGTGACACGGTGGTCACCTTGCTGATCGACAATTCCGGTTCGATGCGCGGCCGGCCGATCACGGTCGCGGCGACCTGCGCCGACATCCTGGCCCGGACGCTGGAGCGCTGCGGCGTCAAGGTCGAGCTGCTCGGCTTCACGACGCGCGCCTGGAAGGGCGGGCTGTCGCGCGAAGCCTGGCTGCAATCGGGCAAGCCGGCCAATCCCGGCCGCCTCAACGATCTCCGTCACATCATCTACAAGGCGGCGGACGCGCCCTGGCGGCGCGCGCGCAAGAATCTCGGGCTGATGATGCGCGAGGGGCTGCTCAAGGAGAATATCGACGGCGAGGCGCTGGACTGGGCGCATAAGCGCCTGCTCGGCCGGGCGGAGCAGCGCAAGATCCTGATGGTGATCTCGGACGGCGCGCCGGTCGACGATTCCACCCTCTCGGTCAATGCCGGCAATTATCTCGAGCGGCACCTGCGCCATGTCATCGCCGAGATCGAGACACGCTCGCCGGTCGAGCTCATCGCCATCGGTATCGGCCATGACGTGACGCGCTACTACCGCCGCGCCGTGACCATCGTCGATGCCGAGGAGCTGGGCGGCGTGATGACAGAGAAGCTCGCCGAGCTGTTCGAAGAGGACGGGCCCGCCGGCTCCGGCTCCAAGCGCCGGGGGCATTGATGCGCCTTGCGCGCCGCGCTGTCCTGACAGGGCTCGGCGCGTTCGCGCTGCCGGGCGCCGCGCAGGCGATCGAGCAGACGCGGTTTCCCGTCGGGATCTCGGCGCGGCCGATCGCGGCTTTCGAGCCGCGCCGGCCGGAGCAGCGCCGTTTTGGCGCGCTACAGTTCCGCAGCGGGCTCGTGCTCTCGTCCGGCCATCCCCGATTCGGTGGGTTCTCCGGCTTGGCGCGCCTGAATGGCGGACGTGATCTCGTCGCGGTGACGGATCGCGGCTACTGGCTGACGGCGAAGGTCGCTTATCGCGACGATAAGCTCTCCGCTCTCGAAGACGGCGAGATGGCGGCGATTCTCGGCGGTTCCGGCCGGCCGCTGGCGCGCTCCGGCCTCTACGACACCGAAAGCCTCTGCATCCATGAGGGGGTGGCTTTCATCGGGATCGAGCGTAAGCACGAGATTGTCCGCTTCGACTGGGCCCGCGACGGCGTCGAGGCGCGTGCGCGACCGGTGCCCGTGCCGCCGGAGATCAAGCGCCTGCCGCGCAATCGCGGGCTGGAGGCGCTCGGCGTCATGCCAGTGGGGCCATTGAAAGGCGCGCTGATCGCGATCGCAGAGCGCTCGGGCAAGGAGGACGAGTCGACGCTCGGTGCCATCCTCGGTGGCCCGCAGCCCGGCCTGTTCAAGCTCGCCCGGCATGACGGCTACGACATCACCGATCTCGCCTTTCTACCCGGCGGCGACATGCTTGTGCTGGAACGCTGGTATCAGCCGCTGCGCGGCGTCGGCATGCGGATGAGGCGTATCGCCGGGCGCGACATCCGGCCGGGAGCGCTGGTGGACGGCCAGCGCCTGATCGAGGCCGACCTCGGCTTTGAAATCGACAACATGGAGGGGCTGTCGGTCCATCTGGAGGAGGACAAGACGATCCTTACCCTGATCTCCGACGACAATTTCTCGTTCCTCCAGCGCACGCTGCTGCTGGAATTCGAGCTGCTTCCATAGGCGGCATCATGGTCGGGCTTGCCCCGAGCATCTCACGACCAGCAGGCGCCGGACCTTCCCTTGTCGGGATATTCTCGGGTCTGCGCTTTGCTTCGCCCGAGAATGACGGCTGGTATGGCCCCAAACGAAAAAAGCGGCCTTGCGGCCGCTTCCTTCAAACCCGAGAGGGCGAACCGCTCAGTTGGCGGCGAGCTTCTTCTCGAGGTCGCGCTTCAGCGAAGCAGCGCCGCTCGAGAGGTCGCCGGCCGGAGCCTTGAGCAGGAAGGCATCGAGGCCGCCGCGATGTTCGACCGAACGCAGGGCGTTGGCCGAAACGCGCAGGCGCACCGAACGGCCGAGCGCGTCCGACTGCAGCGTGACGTTCACGAGGTTCGGGCGGAAGACGGTCTTCGTCTTGCGGTTCGAGTGGCTGACGAGGTGGCCGGTCTGGGTGGCTTTCCCGGTCAGTTCGCAACGGCGGGCCATGATATCGTTCCTTACGTTCCCGGGGGCGCTCAAACAAAAAAAACCGACACGTGACGTGCCGGCGAGCACCGGAAGTCAAATTGAAGTCGCGGTTCCATAGCCAAGGCTGCGGCTTGCGTCAAGGAAAACTCGGTTCGCCGTTCACATGGCCTTCAGCGTTAACGGGGTGTAAAGATCGGGGTCCGATGCTTCAACCGGCCGTCGCTTCGCCGTGGGGCGGAGCCGGTCACGATTCGGGCCGATTCAGAGTGCATTCAGCGCAGAATCGCGCCGTTCCGGAGGCAATGGATGAAATCCGCCGTCGCATCGTCCCTCGCAGGCTTCGTCCTCGCCGCCGGTCTGGGCGCGGGGGCCAGTGCGGCCTCGCTCGACGCGCGCTACGATGTCTCGCTCCTGGGAATCACCCTGGGTACGGCGAGCCTGAGCGGTGGAATCGACAATTCGGGCTACAAGCTCGACATGACCGCGAAGCTCACGGGAATCGCCGGGAGCGTTACCGGCGGGCGCGGCTCGGGCGCGGCGACGGGGGGGCTCGTCGGCGGCAGGCTGGCGCCGAAGACTTTTGCCGTCAGCTCCGCCAATTCCAGCGAGAGCCGGACCGTACGCATGGCGCTGGCCGAGGGCAGTGTCGCGGGCATCGATATCGAGCCGCCGATCGACGAGAAGCCCGATCGCGTACCGCTCAACGACAGCCACAAGCGCAATATCGTCGATCCGCTCAGCGCCTTCCTGATGCCGGTCAACGGCAAGGGCAGGGACAGCGCCTGCAACCGCACGCTGCCGATCTTCGACGGCGCAGCGCGCTATGACATCAAGCTCACGAGTGCCGGCACGCGCAACGTCAAGCTCGAGGGCTACAGCGGCCCGGTCTCGATCTGCCAGGCGCGCTTCGTGCCGATCGCCGGCCACCGGGCGCTTCGGCCCAGCACCAAGTTCATGGCGGAGAATCGGGACATCACGACCTGGCTCGCGCCGATCGCCGGCACCGATGTCATGGTGCCGGTGCGCATCTCCGTGAAGACGATGATCGGCACGGCGGTCATCGAGGCCGCGAGCTTCAAGGTCGATCCCGGCGTGACCGCCAGCGCGCGGAACTGAGCCTCAAGGCGGTCAGGCTCGGGCTTGACCGCGGCATCCTGGAAGCCGGCGTCTCTTTGCCATCTGCTTTTCGGTCATAAGCTTCCCGGGTCGAAGCCGCGCCTCGCCCGGGAATGACGCCCCGCGTGGGCCGTGAATGTGGTGCGCGCGCTCACGCCGCCTTCGCGGTGCTGAGGAAGGTCTTCATCCGCTCCAGCGCCTTCTCGATGTTCTCCAGCGAGTTGGCATAGGAGAGGCGGATATAGCCCTCGCCATGAACGCCGAAATCGGGGCCGCCGATTGTGGCGACGCCGGTTTCCTCCAGCAGGGCGGAGGCCAGCTTCTTCGCTTTCCAGCCGGTCTGCGAGACATTCGGGAAAGCGTAGAACGCGCCCCTGGGCTCGATGCAGGAGACGCCGGGAAGGCCGTTCAGGCCCTTGACCACAGCCTTCCGGCGCCGGTCGAATTCCGCCAGCATCATATGGACCGCGTCCTGCGAGCCGGTCAGCGCGGCGAGCCCTGCCCATTGCGCAGGGGCATTGACGCAGGAATGCGAGTTCACCGCGAGCTTGCGGGCGTTGTCGAGCAAGGGCTTCGGCCAGACCGAGTAGCCGAGCCGCCAGCCGGTCATCGCATAGGTCTTGGACCAGCCGTTGAGCAGGATCAGCCGGTCGCGGATCTCGGGGTAGCTGAGAAGGCAGACATGCTTCTCGCCGTCATAGACCATCTGGTCGTAGATCTCGTCCGACATCACCGCGACATCGGGGAAATTCGCGAGACCGGCGACGAGCTTGTCGATCTCGGCCTTGGGCGTGACGCCGCCGGTCGGGTTCGCCGGCGAGTTGATGATGAGGAGCCGGGTCTTCGGCGTGATCAGCGCCAGCGTCTCCTCGGCCGAGAAGGCGAAGCCGTTCTCCTCGCGGATCGGCACCGGGATCGGCGTCGCGCCGGTATACTCGATCATCGAGCGATAGATCGGGAAACCGGGGTCCGGATAGAGGATCTCGGCGCCGGGTTCGCCGAACATCAGGATCGCCATGAACATCGTGACCTTGCCGCCGGGCACGATCATCACGCTCTCGGGCGAGACATCGACCGCGAAGCGCTTGTGCAGGTCGGCGGCGACCGCCTCGCGCAAGGGCAGGATGCCGTTGGCCGGGGTGTAGCCGTGATGGCCATCGCGCAAAGCCTTCACCGCCGCCTCGACGATATGGTCGGGCGTCGAGAAATCCGGCTGACCGATGCCGAGATTGATGATGTCCTTGCCCTGGCGCTGCAATTCGGTGGCGCGCGCCAGCACGGCGAAGGCGTTCTCCTCGCCGATGCGGGAGAAGGAGGGGACGACGTGAAGGGTCATGGCGCGTTTCCTCGGGCTTCGTTGGCGTGGCGGCCGGCTCGCCTGTCTTGGCGTCAAAGCGGCGCGGCTGGCAAGCGCGGGCGGCGCATCGCAGGATTGTTGCATGCTGCATACAGCATGATTAAATAGTATGACTATCAGTCAGAATGGGCCTTGCCGAGCCGTAGGCGATGGGCATGATGGCTAGTCTCAAATCGTTTGAATGTGAGATCGGCAAGCGGCCGCCAGCGCCGTACCGAGCGAGAGGAAACGCGGATGGCCAAGGCACCCGGCAAGACCCCCGGCAAGAAGCCGGTTCGGCGCATCAAGCCCGAGCAACTGCGCTCGAAAGCGTGGTTCGACAATCCCGATAACGCCGACATGACGGCGCTCTATATCGAGCGCACCATGAATTACGGCCTGTCGCGGGAAGAGCTGCAATCGGGCCGGCCGATCATCGGCATCGCCCAGACGGGCTCCGATATCGCGCCATGCAACCGCCATCATATCGAGCTGGCCGCGCGCGTTCGCGACGGTATCCGCGAGATGGGCGGCGTGCCCTTCGAGTTCCCGATCCATCCGATCCAGGAAACCTGCAAGCGGCCGACCGCGGCGCTCGACCGCAACCTGCAATATCTCTCGCTGGTCGAGATCCTCTACGGCTATCCGTTGGACGGCGTCGTTCTGACGACGGGCTGCGACAAGACCACGCCGGCCCAGATCATGGCTGCGGCGACGGTCGACATTCCGGCAATCGCGCTGCCGGGCGGGCCGATGCTGAACGGCTCCTTCCGCGGCGAGCGCACGGGCTCCGGCACGATCGTCTGGAAGGCCCGCCAGATGATGGCCGCCGGCGAGATCGATTATAAGGGCTTCGTCGATCTCGTCGCTTCGTCGGCCCCTTCGGCCGGCCATTGCAACACGATGGGCACCGCCTCGACGATGAACTCGCTGGCCGAGGCGATGGGCATGACGCTGCCCGGCGCGGCCGCGATCCCCGCGCCCTATCGCGACCGCTACGAGATGGCCTATCTCACCGGCAAGCGTATCGTCGAGATGGTCTGGGAGAACCTGATCCCCTCGAAGATCCTGACGCGCGAGGCGTTCGAGAACACCATCGTCATCAACTCGGCGATCGGCGGCTCGACCAATGCACCGGTCCATGTCAACGCCATCGCCAAGCATATCGGCGTCAAGCTCGACAACGAGGACTGGACCAAGATCGGCTACGACATCCCGCTGCTGGTGAACCTGCAGCCGGCCGGCGAATATCTCGGCGAGGACTATTACCGCGCCGGCGGCCTGCCCGCCGTGATCGCGGAGCTGATCGAGAAGGGCAAGCTCAAGCCCGCGATCACCGCCAACGGCCGGACGCTGGAAGAGAACTGCAAGGGCGCCTTCTCGATCGCCCGCGAGGTGATCAAGAGCTACGATCAGCCGATGAAGGCGCAGTCGGGTTTCCTCAACCTCTCCGGCAACCTGTTCGATTCCGCGATCATGAAGACCAGCGTGATCACGCCGGAATTCCGCAAGCGCTATCTGGAGAACCCCAAGGACCCGATGGCCTTCGAAGGCCGCGCCATCGTCTTCGACGGTCCGGAGGATTACCACCACCGCATCGACGATCCCGCGCTCGCCATCGACGAGCACTGCATCCTGTTCATCCGCGGCGTCGGCCCGATCGGGTATCCGGGCGCGGCCGAGGTCGTGAACATGCGGCCGCCGGATTACCTGATCAAGAAGGGCGTCACGGCGCTCGCCTGCGTCGGCGACGGGCGCCAGTCCGGCACCTCGGGCTCGCCCTCCATCCTCAACGCCTCGCCGGAAGCGGCGACGGGCGGCGGGCTTGCGCTGCTGAAGACCGGCGACAAGGTCCGCATCGACCTCAAGAAGCGCACGGCCAACATCCTGATCTCGGATGCGGAACTGGCCGAGCGCAAGGCGGCGTTCAAGGCGGCGGGCGGCTACAAGTACCCGAAGAGCCAGACGCCCTGGCAGGAGATCCAGCGCAAGATCGTCGACGAGCTCTCCGAGGGCATGGTCCTCAAGCCGGCGGTCAAGTACCAGAAGATCCACAAGAAGTTCGGCATTCCGCGCGACAACCACTGAGCGGGTTGCCGCGTTTGAGAAGGGTTTTGCCCCGTGCGTGCGCGCTGCGGCATGTGAATGCCGCGGCGCAGACCACGGACCGCCACCCGGCAAGGGTGCCCTTGCTTCTTACGATCCCGTACGCGCAGCGGCACTTCGCGTCGCGGCGCGTACGGGATGACACGTCCATTGGCGCTCTTCCGTCCGTGCTCCCCGCCCGCGCTGCGCCTTACGCCATTCCGCCCGCGCATCGGCGTTCGCTGCGCGACGCGCGGCCTCCGGGGCTGACAAATGACCTCGCCCTCGACACTATGGCAGTCATTCGTTCCGCTTCCATTTGAAACGATTTAAACATGGCGCAGAGCCCTCAGGTCGAAGCCTTCCGCAAGCTGCACGAGGCCGGCTGCTTCGTGATGCCCAACCCCTGGGATTCCGGTTCGGCCCGCTGGCTGCGCGGGCAGGGCTTCAAGGCGCTGGCGACGACCAGTGCGGGCTATGCCTTCACGCAGGGGCGTGCCGACCAGGACGTGCCGCGCGACATGATGCTGGCCCATATCGCCGAGATCGTGAAGACAGTGCCTGATCTGCCGGTCAATGCCGATTTCGAGAACGGCTATGCCGATACGCCCGATGGCGTCGCCGCCAACGTCAAGCTCTGCGTCGCGACCGGCGTCGCGGGCTTGTCGATCGAGGATGCTACCGGGCGCCAGGACGAGCCGCTCTACCCCTTCGAGCTCGCGGTCGAGCGGGTCAAGGCGGCGCGCAGGGCGATCGACGAGACCGGCTCGGGCGTCGTGCTGACGGCGCGGGCCGAGTGCTTTCTGACGGGCCATCCCGAGGCGCTGAAGGAATCGGTGCGGCGGATCGAGGCCTATGCCGCGGCCGGCGCCGACGTGCTCTATGCGCCCGGTCCGAAGACCCCTGCCGATATCGGAGCCGTCGTCAAGGCGGCTGGCGGCAAGCCGGTGAACACGCTGATCTATGGCGATTTCGGTTTGTCGGTTGCGGACATCGCGGCGACCGGGACGCGGCGCATCTCGATCGGCGGAGCGCTGGCGCGGGCAGCCTGGTCCGCTTTCATCGAGGCGACGCGCCTGATCGCGGAAGAGGGCAGCTTCAGAGGCTTCGCCGGCAACGGCGCTTCGGCCCCGCTGAACCCGTTCTTCACCAAAGATCTGGCGGAGCGCTCATGACTGGTACGCTCCTGCTCGCGCCGGAATGGCTCGGCCTCAGCGGTCTCTGGCAGATCGACGCCAAGGGCAAGCGCAAGGCCGTGGATGCCGAGGATGTCGGCCTGTCCGAAGAGCTCGCGGACCGTCTCGAAGCCTGGATGGACGCTTTCGACGCGATCTATGACGAGGACGAGCCGGCGGCTTCCGATTTCGGTGATGCCGTCGAGCGGTTGGCCTGGGAGGCCGAAGGGGCGGCGTTGACCCATGCCATCGCCAGGGAACTCGGTGCGGACTGGGAGATCCGGCACGATCTCACCGGCTGGAAGGGGAAGGCAGCATCATGACGACGCTCGACTGGAAGGCGCCGCCTTTCCCGCCGGCCAAGGTCCTGGAAGGCCAGTATTGCCGGCTGGAGCCGCTCGATGTCGCCAGGCATATCGACGACATCTGGGCCTGTGACGTCGGGCGTGGCGATGTCTGGGACTGGCTGCCGGCCGCGCCGCCGAAGGACAAGGAAGCCTATCGCGCGCTGCTCGATTCGATGGTGGCGAAAGCCGGCATCGTGCCGCTCGCCGTGATCGACAAGGCCGACGGCAAGGCGAAGGGCCATCTCTGGATCATGGAGATCCGGCCCGAGCACGGCGTGTTCGAGGTCGGCTGGATCACCTATTCGCCGGCGATGCAGCGGACACGGGCGGCGACCGAGGCGATCTATCTCGTCGGCGATTACGGCTTCTCGCTCGGCTATCGCCGCTACGAGTGGAAGTGCAACAACCGGAATGAGCCCTCCAAGCGCGCCGCTCTGCGCTTCGGCTTCCAGTATGAGGGCCTCTTCCGCCAGCACATGGTGGTCAAGGGCGCCAATCGCGACACCGCCTGGTTCTCGATCCTCGACGGCGAGTGGCCGGTGCGGGCCCAGGCTTTCCGCCGCTGGCTGGCGCCGGCCAATTTCGACGCGCAGGGGCAGCAGAAGCTCTCGCTCGGTGCCTTCAACCAGACCGGGGGCCATGTCGGCGCGGTCACCCTGCGCCGGGCGGGGCTGGCCGATGTCCCGGCGATCCTTGCGCTCAAGAACGCCGCCTATACGCCGAACGAGAGCATCATCGGCGTGCCGTCTCTCCCGCGGATCGCCGATTACACGCAGGTCGTCGCCGAGCACGAGGTCTGGCTCGCGGAAGGCGAGGGTGGTGACCTGGAAGCCGCGCTGGTGCTCGATATCGAACCCGAGGATTTCACCGTCTGGAGCGTGGCCGTCGCGCCCGAGGCCGGCGGGCGCAGGCTCGGGGCCGCGCTGAT
>NZ_JAFKFW010000015.1 GCF_017308015.1 Allobosea sp. | reverse complement strand
GGCCGGGACATGCCGCTCAACGCTGAACTCGTAGAACAGCGCCTCCTGCGCAACCGTCCGCTCACCCATCATCGCGTCGCCCTCCGCAAGGGCGACTGAATCAGAACCTCAAGCTTCCAGCAACACAGGCTTTTTCAACAAAATCGGTCAAAAGCCTGCGCTGGTGACCCGCTATTGCGGGTATTTCTTGGATGCGGTTCCGACTGCGAGGGCGTTGCCAGAGCCATCCAAGGCAGTGACTGTCCATTCGTAAGTATGGACCTGCCCGGCTGGCGGATTCGGTCCGTTATAGGCTCCGCTAATCGCTCCACACGGGACATTGGCCGTCGGACCACTGATCGGAACATCGCCGCCGCCATGGCTCCACGTGGGAACGTCACGATCTACCATTTTCAGGCGAAGAGACTTCGTGCCGGCCGGTATCTGACCGACTTTGAATGAGGGCGACGCGTTCTGGCACCAGGCGAATGCGACGGACATCTGCGATAGAGCAGTGCTCTGCGCAGCACCCGGGCGGCTTTCATTACAACCAGCGAGAACGGAGGCCATGATCCCAACGGCGACGGCGAACTTGATCATCCCAGTTTCCTTCCCAGTCACGGCCATTTTCGGCCGCCGCAGCGATTAGAGGGACTGCTTTGGTGGAGCGCAACGGGTGGAGAGCGGACATCGCTCAAAACTAATCCCCGCCCGTGCGACCCATGCCTATTCTCGGCCCACCTCACCCCGAGGGGCTGCCATCCGGAGGCAAGCTGCATGGCGGGGCGGGGGCGGCGCCCTGCGGCCGGGTTTGCAACCCGGACTCGGGAGGCTGCGGGAACCGCCCTGGGGGTACTACGGCCCCTGCGCGAGGAGCCTCGCTAGGAGAGGCGGCGCGGCGGTTGGGAGGCGGCAGGCGCGCGACGACCCGTTGAGGGAAGCTGGCGCATCCTATCCGTCCGCGATCGACGCTCCGCCCAACGGAAGCGCGGCCCGTGGCTTTCAAATCGCCGGCAAGCGGAGCGCCACGGGGCGTGCGGAAGGTGGCTCAATCCTTCCGCGCCGCATCCTGGCTCAACGGAAGCGGCTCTCTATACACCGCGCCTCGCGGCGCTCCGCTGCCCCTCACCGATGAACGCACGCGGCGACGACGCGGGCGAATGAAGACGCATGCGCGGTAACCGCAACGCGGAACCCCTCTCCTGTAAGGAGAGGGGCAGGGGTGAGGTGTCGGCCCATGGACCAGCGAGGCGCAAAGCTAACGGCAGCAGCGACGAGGTACGGCTAAAGCGGTTTCCGTCCTGCCCTCACCCCTGCCCCTCTCCCACACGGGAGAGGGGTTCCCCACGGTTCCGGCGCCTTCTCGTTACGAGATCGCCGGAACAAGCCCGACCATGACGGTGATCAGCGGGGAGGCCGCGCGAATGCGCGGATGCGTGCGACGCGCATGGACCGCTCTCACGCCGCCCGCTAAAGCTGGCGGCACAGGAGCATCCGGGAGGCCGCCATGGCTTATGAGACCATTCTCGTCGAGACGAAGGGCAAGGTCGGGCTGATCACGCTCAATCGCCCGCAGGCGCTGAACGCGCTGAACGGCCAGCTCATCGGCGAGATCAACCAGGCGCTCGACGGGTTCGAGAAGGATGCCGGCATCGGCTGCGTCGTCCTGACCGGCTCGGAGAAGGCCTTCGCCGCCGGCGCCGACATCAAGGAAATGCAGAGCCGGACCTTCCCGGGCACCTATCTCGACGACAAGTTCGCGGACTGGGACCGGATCGGCCAGCGCCGCAAGCCGATCGTCGCGGCGGTCGCGGGCTTCGCGCTCGGCGGCGGCTGCGAGCTCGCCATGATGTGCGACTTCATCATCGCCGCCGACAACGCCAAGTTCGGCCAGCCCGAGATCAATCTCGGCGTCATCCCCGGCGCCGGCGGCACGCAGCGCCTGACCAAGGCGGTCGGCAAGGCCAAGGCGATGGACCTGATCCTCACCGGCCGGATGATGGGCGCAGAGGAAGCCGAGCGCTCCGGCCTCGTCGCCCGCGTCGTGCCGCTCGCCGATCTCCTGGCCGAGACGTTGAAGGCCGCCGAGGCGATCGCCGCGAAGTCGCTGCCCTCGGTGCTGATGGCGAAGGAATCGGTCGAGCGCGCCTTCGAGGTGACGCTGCAGGAAGGCCTGCGCTTCGAACGGCGCGTCTTCTCCTCGCTCTTCGCCACCGCCGACCAGAAGGAGGGCATGTCCGCCTTCGCCGAGAAGCGGAAGCCGGATTTCAAGAACGCCTGAGCGGCCGGCCATCGCCTGCCGCATGGCGGCGTCGAGCGGCGCCGCCTTGATGAAACGACGCTCCTGCTGACAGATAGCTTTCCTCTTTCGCCAGCAGGATTTCTCGCGATGAACGCCCAGACCGGACCGTCCCTCCCGACCTATGCCGATGTCGAGGCTGCGGCCGGACGCCTCAAGGGCATCGCCCATCACACGCCGGCGATGAGCTCGGCCACCGCCAACCGGCGGACGCAAGCCAGCCTCGTCTTCAAGCCCGAGAACCTGCAGCGCATGGGCGCCTTCAAGTTCCGCGGCGGCTACAACGCGATCGCCTCGCTCAGCCCTGAGCAGAAGAAGGCGGGTGTCGTCACCTATTCCTCCGGCAACCATGCCCAGGCCATCGCCTATGCGGGCCAGCTTCTGGGCGTGCCGACCACGATCATCATGCCGAACGATGCTCCCGCGGCGAAGGTCGCGGCGACCGAGGGCTATGGCGGGCAGGTCGTGCGCTATGACCGCTATAAGGAGAACCGGCTGGAGATCGGGAACAAGCTCTCGGCCGAGCGCGGGCTGACGATCATCCCGCCCTACGACCATCCTGACGTCATCGCCGGCCAGGGCACCGCGACCAAGGAACTGATCGAGGATGCCGGCCCGCTCGACATCCTGCTCGTGCCGCTCGGCGGCGGCGGCCTGCTCGCCGGGGCGCTGCTGGCGGCGAAGGCGCTGAACCCGGGCTGTCGCGTCTTCGGCGTCGAGCCGGAGGCCGGCAACGATGGCCAGCAATCGCTGCGCAAGGGCGAGATCGTCGCGATCGGCGTGCCCAAGACCATCGCCGACGGCGCTCAGACCGCCTTCCTCGGCGACCTGACCTTCCCGATCATCCAGCGTGAGGTCGAGGATATCGTCACGGTGAGCGACGCCGCGCTCGTCGATGCCATGCGCTTCTTCGCCGAGCGGATGAAGCTCGTGGTCGAGCCGACCGGGTGCCTTGCGGCGGCGGCAGCCTTCAGCGGCGCCGTGCCGGTCGAGGGCAAGCGCGTCGGTATCATCCTCTCCGGCGGCAATGTCGATCTGGCGAGTTTCGCGCGCTTTATCGCGCCGTCCGCGTGAGCTCGGCAGTGCAGGCACGATTCCGGCGTTGACGTAGCGCCGGCAAGCGACTATAGCCCGACCACTCGCGGCGGCCCGCGCAAGCTCGGCCGCCGCGCACGTTTTTCCAGCAAGGATGCGGCCAGCCCCGCCGGCAATAACGCCAGGCGCCCGGACGCGATGAAGAGACGAGGACGTTTCGATGGCCAATACGACGTCGGCCAAGAAGGCTACGCGCAAGATCGCTCGCCGCACCGAGGTCAACAAGGCGCGCCGCTCGCGGATGCGCACCTTCCTGCGCAAGGTCGAGGAGGCGATCGCCTCCGGCGACAAGGCGGTCGCCGCCGAGGCCCTGAAGGCCGCCCAGCCGGAAATCATGCGCGCCGCGCAGAAGGGCGTGGTTCACAAGAACACCGCCTCGCGCAAGGTCTCGCGCCTGGCGCACCGGATCGGCGCCCTGGCGTCCTGAGTCAAAAATCCTGATCGTTTCGACGACGGAAAGCCCGGCCGCAAGGCCGGGCTTTTTCGTTGGCTTCACCCCTCCCTGTGGCGCACTCGCCACAGCCTTCGGATGAACAAAACAACCCGGCTTTCAAGCCATTTTCGCAAGCTTTCCACGACCTTGCGGACTTGACTCTCGGACGCCGTTCAGGGCGCAAAATCGGGCGCCGCGACAGACTCTGCCGCACATAAAAAGGCATGATTTTTCATGACTTTAGTGGGCAAAGGAATTTAAGCGGCGGAATCGCGGCGACTCTGCGGCAAGCTTTTCGGAGCGGAGCAAAAAAAGATTCGGGCCTCCCGGAAAGGGCCGGCATGAAGAAAATCTTAAGTTCCCCAACCAATTGCGACGCCCATCCCCAGTCGCCGCGACACCGGGCGAGCAGCGAGTCTCGGAAGCCGGCTGAAAGGGGTGTTGCAGCCCGTCGAGGGCGCCTTGTAAGGTCCCTCTCATCGCCGGGCGGACAGCAATGACCGCCGCGGGATTTCCATAGATGATCAGCGTTTTGGCTCGCGACCATGGAGGTTGGAGAATGTGACCCTTTGTCTTTCTTGATCGAGATGAAGGGTGGCATCGTCCCTCGGCGAGCCTTCCAAGCGTAATCAACAGAGCAGGGACCGGAACCTGAGGCGGCGCGTTGCGCTCGTCAGGACCGGGACCATTTTGACCGGAGCAGCAGCACCGGGACGGCGGCCAGGAAGCGGCCACCGAACCCAAGCTGCGCGCATTTTCAAAGAACGGGGCCATTGATGTTCGAGCGGCAGGATTTCGGGGACATGGTCGAGACGACGTCGGTGGTGGTGACGATTGCCGCGGAGGAGCCCGCCGTCGTCCAGGTCGGGGAGGTTTCGATTCAGGATGCATGGGAGCGCGTGCGCCGGCGCCTGCGGGCAGAGCTCGGCGAGGATGTGTTCTCGAGCTGGTTCGGCCGGCTGGAGATCGCCGGAATCGTCGAGGGCGTAGCTTACCTCACCGTCCCCACCCGCTTCCTGAAGAGTTGGCTCGAAGCGCATTATACCGAGCGTCTGCGGGTCAACTGCATGGCCGAGCTGCCGGCGCCGAACGGCGTGATGCTGTCGGTACGCACCGTGTCGCGCGATCCCGCCGCCCAGCCGCAGATCGAGGCCCTGCGCAACCGCACGGCCACCGTGGCGAGCCCCGCCCCCGCCGAAGCAGGCCGCCCTGTCGCGAGCCTCTCCCCGGCGAGTGAGAGCGACCTCGTCGACGCCTGCGGCACAGCGCTTGACCGGCGCATGAACTTCCAGAGCTTCGTCGTCGGCAAGTCGAACCAGCTCGCCTTCGCAGCGGCCGAGCGCATCGCTGCGGCGCCCGCGGGACAAAGCCCCTACAACCCGCTCTATCTCCATGCCGGGGTCGGCCTCGGCAAGACGCATCTCCTGCAGGCGATCGCCCAGGAAGCACGCCGCCAAGGCAAGCGCGTCGCCTATTTCACCGCCGACCGCTTCATGTACGGCTTCGTCGCTGCGCTGAAGTCGCAGACGGCGCTTGCCTTCAAGGAGAAGCTGCGCGGCATCGACCTGCTCGTCGTCGACGACGTGCAGTTCATCCAGGGCAAATCGATCCAGCAGGAGTTCGGTCACACGATCAACGCGCTGCTCGATGCCGGCAAGCAGATCGTCGTCGCCGGGGACCGCATGGCCGGGGAACTCGAGGCGCTCGACGAGCGCATCCGCTCGCGGCTCGGCGGCGGCCTGGTGGTCGAAGTGGGAGAACTCGACGAGACGCTGCGCGCCACGATCCTCTCCAGCCGGCTGGAGGCGCTGCAGACCGCGCATCCGAATTTCCAGGTCAGCCCCGATGTCGTCGCCTATGTCTCGCGCGTCGTCGCGACCAATGGCCGCGATCTCGACGGCGCCGCCAACCGCCTGCTCGCCCATGCGACACTGTCGGGCCAGCTCGTGACGCTGGAGACGGCGGAAGCGGCCATCCGCGACCTGGTCCGCACCCGGGAGCCGCGCCGCGTCAAGATCGAGGACATCCAGAAGCTGGTCGCGACGCGCTACAATGTCAGCCGCGCCGATATCCTCTCGGAGCGCCGCACCGCGGCCGTGGTGAAGCCGCGCCAGATCGCCATGTATCTGTCGAAGGCGCTGACTCCGCGCTCGCTGCCCGAGATCGGCCGCCGCTTCGGCGGGCGCGACCACACGACGGTGCTGCACGCCGTGCGCAAGATCGAGAAGGCGATCAGCGAGGACCGTTCGCTGCATGACGAAGTCGATCTCTTGAAGCGCATGCTGCAGGAGTGAGACCCCCGGGGGCTTCATCCCGCGTAAAATGACTGTGGTTGCCGGAGCGGGCAGGCCTTGCGCCCCCGCCCGGCGTCCGGCAATGTCGCTGGCCATTCATTCGGCTCGCGCGCTCGCGTGCGGGCGGCCAGCGCCAGAAGACTAGACAATCATGAAGGTCACGGTCGAACGTTCCACGCTGCTCAAGTCGCTTGGCCACGTCCATCGCGTGGTGGAGCGCCGCAACACGATCCCGATCCTGTCGAACCTGCTGCTCTCGGCCTCCGAGAACGGCCTGCGGCTGAAAGCGACGGACCTCGACATCGAGGTGGTGGAGACGATCCCTGCGGACGCGGCAGAGCCCGGCGCAACGACCGTTCCCGCCCATACCCTCTACGACATCGTCCGCAAACTGCCTGACGGCGCGCAGGTCTCGCTGGAGACGACCGGTGACAGCGGCCTCGTGCTGCGCTCCGGCCGCTCGCGCTTCCAGCTCCAGACGCTGCCGGAAAGCGATTTCCCGGACATCACCGCGGGCGAGATGGCGCACCGTTTCGTGCTGCCGGCCGGCGAATTGAAGCGCCTGATCGACAAGACCCAGTTCGCGATCTCCACCGAGGAGACGCGCTACTATCTCAACGGCATCTATCTCCACACCATCGATGTCGACGGCCGCCCCGTCCTGCGCGCGGTTGCGACCGACGGCCACCGCCTCGCCCGGGTCGACACCGCCGCCCCGCAGGGCTCGGTCGGCATGCCCGGCGTGATCGTGCCGCGCAAGGCCGTGTCCGAAATCCAGAAGCTGCTGGAGGACGGCGATAGCGAGGTCGCGGTCGAGCTCTCCGGCTCCAAGATCCGCGTCGCCACGGCCAGCGTCGTACTGACCTCGAAGCTGATCGACGGCACGTTCCCCGATTACCAGCGCGTCATCCCGAGCGGGAACGACAAGCACCTGACCGTCGACAAGGGCGACTTCGCGGCCTCGGTCGATCGCGTCTCGACGATCTCGTCGGAGCGTGGTCGCGCCGTGAAGCTCTCGATGGCCGACGGGCGCATGACACTCTCCGTCACCAACCCGGATTCGGGCTCGGCGACCGAGGAGATCGAGGTCGATTACGCGGCGAGCCCGCTCGATATCGGCTTCAACGCCCGCTACCTCATGGATATCGCTGCCCAGCTCGACGGCGACACCGCACTGCTCAAGCTTGCAGATCCCGGCTCGCCGACCGTGATCCAGGATCGCGAAGGCGCTTCCGCGCTCTATGTGCTGATGCCGATGCGCGTCTGATCCGGCGATCATGGCCGCCGTCGCGCGCCTGATCCTGCAGGATTTCCGTTCCTACGAGGCCCTCGATCTTCCGGTCGAGGGCCAAATCGTTGCGCTCGCGGGCGAGAACGGAGCCGGCAAGACCAATATCCTCGAAGCACTCTCGCTGTTTACGCCGGGGCGCGGCCTGCGTCGCGCCGAGATCACCACGATGGCGCGGCAAGGCGGCGACGGCTCCTTCGCCGCCTCCATAACCCTGGTTGATGAGGCGGGCCGGCTCGGCATCGGGCTGGGGCCGACCGATGCCGAGGGACGCCGGCCGCGGCTCGCGCGGATCGATGGCACCAGCGTCGGCTCGGCGCTGGCCTTCAGCGATTATCTGCGGGTTGTCTGGCTGACGCCCGATCTCGATGGCTTGTTCCGGGGAGCGGCCGGCGATCGCAGGCGCTTCCTCGATCGCCTGGTGCTGGCGATCGATCCAAGCCATGCGACGCGCTCGAACGCGCTGGAGCGGGCCCTGCGTTCACGTAACCGCATCCTCGAGGAGAGCCCCGGTCAGGGTCAGTGGCTCGACGCGGTCGAACGTGAGGTTGCCGAGCTCGGCATCGCGGTCGCCGCCGCGCGGGCCGAGACCGTGGCTCGACTCTCAGCCATCATCGCCGAGACGCGCGACGAGGCCTCGCCCTTCCCCTTCGCCGATATCGCGCTCTCCGGCGAGATCGACGCGCTCGTCGCACGCCTGCCGGCCCTCGATGCCGAGGACGCCTATCGCGAGCTGCTGCGCAAGAGCCGCCATCGCGATCGGGCAGCCGGACGCACGCTGGCGGGACCACAGGCCTCCGATCTGGAGGTTCGCCACGGGCCGAAGGACATTCCCGCCGGTCAAGGCTCGACCGGCGAACAGAAGGCCCTGCTGATCGGGCTCGTGCTCGCCCATGCCCGGCTCGTCGCGGCGATGAGCGGTATCGCGCCGCTCGTCCTGCTCGACGAGATCGCTGCCCATCTCGATCCGCGTCGGCGCGGGGCGCTCTACGAAGGGCTGACCGGGCTCGGCTGCCAAGTCTGGATGACCGGGGCGGATGCAGCCCTGTTCGGCGATTTGCCGGCCGGCGCGCAGCGCTTCGCGGTGACACCGGGGCGGATCGATCCGCTCGATTGATCGGTCGGGCCACGGCTTGCGATGGGACGCCTCGCTGCGTTCCTGCTAGTCTCGCGTGCAGTCTCGGAGGCTTTCTATGGACATCTCCAGCCTTGCGCTGTTCGCCGGCGTCTATTTCCTCGCCGTCGCCTCGCCCGGCCCGGCCATCGCGGCGCTGGTGGCGCGCTCCCTGTCCGCGGGCTTCCGACGTTCTTTGCCCTTCCTTGCCGGCATCGTCGCGGGCGATCTCGTCTGGTTCACGCTCACGGCGCTGGGCTTGAGCGTCCTCATGCAGAGCTTCCACGGCATTTTCGTCGCGATCAAATATGCCGGCTGCGCCTATCTCGTCTTCCTCGCCTACAAGGCCTGGACGGCCCCGGCCGAGGCGCCGAAGCCATCTCCCGCCGCGCGCGGCGAGGGCATGCGCCTGTTTCTCGGCGGCATCGCACTCACGCTCGGCAATCCCAAGGTCATGGTCTTCTTCCTCTCGATCCTGCCGCTGGTCATCGATCTCAACGCGATGAGCACGCTCGCCTTCGTCGAGGTCGCCGCGCTGATCGCCCCGATCATCACGGGAACGCTGATGGCCTATGCCTATGCCGCCGACCGGGCGCGGCGCCTCGTCGCCAGCCCGCGCGCGATGCGCTGGATCAACCGGACGACCGGCGGCGTGATGGCGGGCGCGGCCGCCGCGATCGCGACGCGGAGCTGAATGGTCTTGGCTCTGGCGGCGGGGCTCATCGATCTCGGCTTCGCGCTGTTCCACGCCGCGTTCCGGCGCCTGTTCGGCTGGCCGGAGCGGCTTGCGCCTTCCGGCAGCCTGAACACGGCGATCACGCAGACGCTCAACGCGATGCTGATCTTCGTCTTTCTGGCCTATGGCGCGAGTTTGATCTGGCAGGCCGGGCAGGGAAACGTGCATCCTGTACTGCCTCTCACAGGCGCGGCCTTCTGGGGCTTGAGGCTCGCACTGCAATTCATCTGGTTCGACCTCAAACCCTGGCCCTCGAAGCTGATCACGGCGGTTTTCGCGCTCGCCGCAGCGGTTCATCTGCTCGCCGTGCGGGTCTAGGCACAGGATATCCGGCGAAAGGCTGGCCAAGTGCGCCCGGCTGCGGCACACCGCTTGTCCATGTCGCCATCCCGCGAATCAGACGCCCGCGCCATCCTCAAATCGGTGTGGGGCTATGACGATTTCCGCCCCGGCCAATGGGAGGTGATTGCCGCCGCCCTTGCCGGCGAGGACGTCTTCGCGGTGATGCCAACCGGCTCCGGCAAGTCGATGTGCTACCAGTTGCCCGCGCTGGTCGCGGGCGGGCTGACGCTGGTCGTCTCGCCCCTGATCGCCCTGATGCGCGATCAGGTCGGGCAGCTCGTGCGGGCCGGCGTCTCGGCCGCCTCACTCAACTCGATGAATACCGAGGAAGAGGCGGCGCAGGCCTGGGACAGACTGAATTCCGGCGATCTCAGGCTGCTCTTCGTATCGCCGGAACGGCTGGCCGGCGAGCGGCTGGTCTCGCGGCTAAAACGCCTCGGCGTGAATCGGCTCGCCATCGACGAAGCGCATTGCGTCTCGCAATGGGGCCATGATTTCCGCCCGGAATACCGCCTGCTCGCCAAGACGCGCGAAGCTTTGGGCGGCGTGCCGGTGACGGCGCTGACTGCGACCGCCGACCGGCAGACCCAGGCCGATATCGCCCAGCAACTGTTCCCGCAGCCGCCGCGGATGGTGGTGCATTCCTTCGACCGGCCGAACCTGAAGCTCGCCTTCGCGCCGAAGGAGCAGCCGCGCCGTCAGATCGACGATTTTCTGCGCCGGCACCGCAACGGCTCCGGCATCGTCTACTGCTCCTCGCGCAGCAAGACCGAGCGCCTCGCCACAGCACTCAGCGAAAAAGGCTGGAACGCCCTGCCCTATCATGCCGGGCTCGAACAGGAGACACGCAACCGCAACCAGGACATCTTCCTGCAAGAGGACGGCGTCGTCGTCTGCGCCACCATCGCCTTCGGCATGGGCATCAACAAGCCGGATGTGCGCTTCGTCGTCCATGCCGACATGCCCGGCTCGATCGAGGGCTATTACCAGGAGATCGGCCGCGCCGGGCGCGACGGACTGCCGGCGGATACGCTGACCCTCTACGGCGTCGACGACATGTCGCTCCGGCGCCGCCAGATCGACGAGAAACAGATCGACGACGAGCGCCGGCGCATCGAGCACAAGCGGCTGAACGCGATGATCGATCTCTGCGAGAATGCGCTCTGCCGGCGCAGCGCGCTGCTCGCCTATTTCGGCGAGGAGACGCCGCCGTGCCGGCATGGCAATGCGCCGTTCCGCTGCGATCTCTGCGGCGCGGAGGCGCCGGCCCTGCAGGATGCGACGCTCGACGCGCGCAAGCTGCTCTCGGCGGTGATCCGCTCGGGCGAGCGCTTCGGCGCCGGCCATCTCGCCGACATCCTGACGGGCACCACGACCGAGGTCGTCCGCCGCCAGAATCATGACGGCCTGAAGACCTTCGGCGTCGGCGCCGACAAGCCGAAGGCCGCCTGGATGGGGCTGACGCGCAAGCTCTTCGCAGCGGGCGCGCTGACCGAGGCCAGCGCCGAGCATGGTGGCTTCCGCCTGACGCCGAAGGGCGAGGACATCCTGTTCGGGCGGGAGGAGATCGCACTCCGGGCCGACCCCTTCGCGGAACGCCGCTCCCGCCGCTCCGAGCGCGATGCGGCGCGCGCCGACGGGCTCGACGAGGGCACCGCCGGCCTGTTCGAGCACCTGCGCAAGCTCAGGCTCCAGATCGCCCGCGAGGAAGGCGTCGCAGCCTATATCATCTTCACCGACCGCACCCTGATCGCCATGGCGCGGGAACGGCCGCTGGGCCTGGACGAGATGCGGGCGATCGAAGGCGTCGGCGAACGCAAGCTCGCGCAATACGGCGAGGCCTTCGTCGAGGCGATCTCGGAATTCCGCGGCTGAGCATCGAGGCGAATTACCGCCCGATAGGCCTCCTTCCCGCGCACGCACGCGTAGGCGCGTGAAAAAGCCATCGTCTGCCCCTATATTGTCGTTTCGAATCAGGATCATCGCGGGCGCTCGCTCGCCCGTTCAGGAACCACTTCATGACCGATGCCGCGCCCAGCGCCCAGCCCGACGACTACGGCGCCGATTCCATCAAGGTTCTCAAGGGCCTGGACGCGGTGCGCAAGCGGCCTGGCATGTATATCGGCGACACAGATGACGGCTCGGGCCTGCATCACATGGTCTACGAGGTCGTCGACAACGCGATCGACGAGGCGCTGGCGGGACATGCCGACATCGTCACGGTGACGCTCAATGCCGACGGCTCGGTCACCGTGACCGACAACGGGCGCGGCATTCCGACCGATATCCACAGCGAGGAAGGCATCTCGGCGGCCGAGGTCATCATGACCCAGCTCCATGCCGGCGGTAAGTTCGACCAGAATTCCTACAAGGTCTCGGGCGGCCTCCACGGCGTCGGCGTCTCCGTCGTCAACGCGCTCTCGATCTCGCTCAAGCTGCGTATCTGGCGCGGCGGACACGAGCACTACATGGAATTCCGCCATGGCGAGGCGGTCGCGCCGCTCGCCATCGTCGGCCCGCAGGGCGACAAGCGCGGCACCGAGGTGACCTTCCTGCCTTCGCAGGAGACCTTCACCATGGTGGAGTTCGACTACAAGACGCTGGAGCACCGTCTGCGCGAACTCGCCTTCCTGAACTCGGGCGTGCGCATCGTCCTGACCGATGCGCGCCATGCCGAAGTCGTGCGGGAAGAGCTGGTCTACGAAGGCGGCGTCGAGGCCTTCGTGCGTTATCTCGACCGCGCCAAGACCTCGGTGATCGAGAAGCCGATCATGCTGGTCTCGGAAAAGGACGGCATCACCGTCGATGTCGCGCTGTGGTGGAACGACAGCTACCACGAGAACGTGCTCTGCTTCACCAACAACATCCCGCAGCGCGACGGCGGCACCCATCTCGCCGGCTTCCGCGCCGCGCTGACGCGCCAGATCACCGGCTATGCCGAAAGCTCCGGCATCTCGAAAAAGGAGAAGGTCTCGCTCACCGGCGACGATTGCCGCGAGGGCCTGACCGCGATCGTCTCGGTCAAGGTTCCCGATCCGAAATTCTCCTCCCAGACCAAGGACAAGCTGGTTTCCTCGGAAGTCCGCCCGGTCGTCGAGAACGTCGTCAACCACGCCCTGTCGGAATGGCTGGAAGAGCACCCGAACGAGGCCAAGACCATCGTCGGCAAGGTGGCGGAAGCTGCCGCCGCGCGCGAGGCCGCGCGCAAGGCGCGCGACCTGACCCGCCGCAAGGGCGCGCTCGACATTGCCTCGCTGCCAGGCAAGCTCGCGGACTGCCAGGAGCGCGACCCCGCCAAGTCCGAACTCTTCATCGTCGAGGGCGACTCGGCCGGCGGTTCCGCCAAGCAGGGCCGCGCCCGCGAATACCAGGCGGTTCTGCCGCTACGCGGCAAGATCCTGAACGTCGAACGCGCGCGCTTCGACAAGATGCTCTCGTCGGACCAGGTGGGCACGCTGATCACGGCACTCGGCGCCGGCATCGGCCGCGCCGATGCCGAGCAGGGCGGCTTCAACCTGGCGAAACTGCGCTACCACAAGATCATCATCATGACCGACGCCGACGTCGACGGCGCCCATATCCGCACGCTACTGCTAACCTTCTTCTACCGGCAGATGCCGGAGCTGATCGATGCCGGCCATCTCTTCATCGCCCAACCGCCGCTCTACAAGGCGACGCGCGGCAAGAGCCACGTCTATCTCAAGGACGAACGGGCGCTGGAGGAATATCTCGTCGATTCGACTCTGGACGGCGCGACCTTCCGCACCAGCGAGGGCGTCGAGCGCGCCGGTGCGGATCTGCGCGTCCTGATCGAGGAAGCCCGCAACGTCCGCAATGCGTTGGCGCAACTGCACTCGCGCTATGACCGCCGCGTCGTCGAGCAGATGGCGATCGCCGGTGTGCTGCGCCCGATCGGCGAGGATGACGACCCGAAATCCAACGAAGCGGCCGCTTACGTCGCGCGCCGGCTCGACGCGATCTCCGACGAGCTGGAGCGCGGCTGGGAAGGCAAGGTCAGCGAGGGTGGCTTCATTTTCTCGCGGATGATCCGTGGCGTGAAGCAGGCGGCGACAATCGATGCCGGCCTTCTCGCCAGTGCGGAGGCCCGCAAGCTCGACGCTGCCGCGACGTCCCTCCAGGAGGCCTATGCGAAGCCCGGCGTGCTCAGCCGCAAGGGCGATACCTTCATCGTCAACGGTCCGAGCGACCTGTTCGAGGCGGTCTCGGCCATCGGGAAGAAAGGCGTCTCGCTGCAGCGCTACAAGGGCCTGGGCGAGATGAACCCAGACCAGCTCTGGGAAACCACGCTCGACCGCGACGTGCGCTCGCTGCTGCGCGTCAAGAACGACCAGAACGACGAGGCCGACGATCTCTTCGTCAAGCTGATGGGCGATGTCGTCGAGCCGCGGCGCGAGTTCATCCAGACCAACGCGCTGAACGCGACGGTCGATATCTGATCGTCGCGACAACGGGACGATGGCCCAGACGACCCCCGCCACGCTGGCGCTGAAGCAGCTCGGAATCCGTTTCGAGCTGCACAGCTACACCTACGACCCGCATGCCGAGCGCGTCGGGCTGCAGGCGGCGGAGGCGCTGGGCGAACCGCCCCATCGCGTGCTCAAGACATTGATCGCGCAGGTCGACGGCAAGCCGGTCTGCATCGTTCTCGCCTCCGACCGCGAGGCCAGCATGAAGAAGGTCGCGGCTGCCTTCGGCGGCAAGGCTGCGGCGATGATGCCAGTGCCCGATGCCGAGCGCCTGACCGGCTACAAGGTCGGCGGGGTCAGCCCCTTCGGCCAGAAGCGCAAGCTGCCGACGATCGTGGACGAGCCGGCCTCTTCCGAGGTGCTGGTCTATGTCAATGGCGGCCAGCGCGGCCTGCAGATCGCACTCGCCCCCGCCGATCTCCTGAGCGCGGCCCATGCCCGCAGCGTTGTCATCTCAGCATAATCGCAGCTTCGCACCGTCTTTCCCCGGTCGCCGCGATCGCGTAGAGCGCTCTCCAGAAAGTTCGGATCGCCACCCTGCCATTGCGCGGAGGGCAGCCGGCACACCGCTTCAAGGTTCCCCGATTCCATGATCCGCCTCGAGAACATCAGCAAGCAGAACGGAAAGCAGATCGTCTTCATCGAGGCCTCGGCAGGGCTTCTGAAGGGCGAGAAGGTCGGGTTGGTCGGGCCGAACGGCGCCGGCAAGACCACGCTGTTCCGGATGATCACCGGCGAGGAGGCGCCCGACGAAGGCGTGGTCTCGACCGATCGCGGCATCACCATCGGCTATTTCAGCCAGGATGTCGGCGAAATGGCCGGGCGCAGCGCCGTCGCCGAGGTGATGGACGGGGCCGGCCCGGTCAGCACGGTCGCGGCCGAACTCGCCGAACTCGAAGCCGCCATGGTCGACCCCGACCGCGCCGACGAGATGGAGCAGATCATCACCCGCTATGGCGAGGTGCAGGGCCGCTTCGAGGAGCTCGACGGCTATGCGCTCGACGGGCGCGCGCGCGAGGTGCTCGCGGGCTTAGGCTTCAGCGAAGAGATGATGGAGGGGGATGTCGGCGGCCTCTCCGGCGGCTGGAAGATGCGCGTCGCGCTCGCCCGCATCCTGCTGATGCGCCCCGACGCGATGCTGCTCGACGAGCCGTCGAACCATCTCGACCTCGAAAGCCTGATCTGGCTGGAATCCTTCCTGAAGAACTATGACGGCGCCGTGCTGATGACCTCGCATGACCGCGAGTTCATGAACCGCATCGTCGGCAAGATCATCGAGATCGATGGCGGCGCGCTGACCAGCTATTCCGGCGATTACGAATTCTACCAGCAGCAGCGGGCGCTGGCCGAGAAGCAGATGCAGGCGCAGTTCGAGCGCCAGCAGGCGATGCTGGCCAAGGAGATCGCCTTCATCGAACGCTTCAAGGCGCGCGCCTCGCATGCCGCGCAGGTGCAGAGCCGCGTCAAGAAGCTGGACAAGATCGAGCGTGTCGAGCCGCCGCGGCGGCGCCAGACCGTCGCCTTCGAATTCCAGCCGGCGCCGCGCTCCGGCGACGACGTCGTCAGCATCAAGAACGTGAACAAGGCCTATGGCAGCCGCAGCATCTATGACGGGCTGAACTTCCAGATCCAGCGCAAGGAGCGCTGGTGTGTGCTCGGCGTCAACGGCGCCGGGAAGTCGACATTGCTCAAGCTCGTCACCGGCACGACGGAGCCCGATGCCGGCACGGTCAATATCGGCGCCAGCGTCAAGCTCGGCTATTTCGCCCAGCACGCCATGGAGGTTCTCGACGGCGAGCGCACCGTGTTCGAGGCGCTGGAGGATCGCTTCCCGCAAGCCGGGCAGGGTTCGCTGCGCTCGCTCGCCGGCTGCTTCGGCTTCTCGGGCGACGATGTCGAGAAGCGCTGCCGCGTGCTCTCGGGCGGCGAGAAGGCGCGGCTCGTCATGGCGATGATGCTCTATGATCCGCCGAATTTCCTGGTGCTGGACGAGCCGACCAACCATCTCGACATCGCCACCAAGGAAATGCTGATCACCGCGCTCTCGAACTACGAGGGCACGATGCTCTTCGTCAGCCACGACCGGCATTTCCTCGCCGCGCTGTCGAACCGGCTGCTGGAGCTGACCCCTGAGGGCGTCCATGCCTATGGTGGCGGCTATACCGAATATGTCGCCCGCACCGGGCAGGAAGCGCCGGGGTTGCGGGGCTAGTCGCTGCCTTACCGCGCGAAAACCGACCAGCCCGTCGCCTCGGTCAGGCGCTCCAGCGCCAGCGTGCCGAGCAGGGAATTGCCGTTGGCGTTGAGGCCGGGCGACCAGACCGCGATCGCGGCCTTGCCCGGCGCGATCGCCAGGATGCCGCCGCCGACGCCCGACTTGCCGGGCAGGCCGACCCGGAAGGCGAAATCGCCCGAGGCGTCGTAATGGCCGCAGGTCAGCATCAGCGCGTTGATCCGGCGCGCCCGCTGGCCCGAGACGACGCGCGGCCCGCCGGGCTCGTGGTAGCCGCCATGCATCAGAAAACGCCCGGCCATGGCGAGCTGGCGGCAAGTCATGGCGATGGCGCATTGATGGAAATAGACGCCGAGCGTCAGTTCCGGCGGATGGGTGATGTTGCCGAAGGCCTTCATGTAATTGGCGAGCGCGATATTGCGGAAGCCCGTCGCCTGTTCGGCCCGCGCCACGGCCTCGTCGATGATGATCGTCTCGTCATCGGCGAGATAGCGCATGAAGCGCAGCAACTCCCCGATGGCAACGCGCGGCTCGTGGCCGGCGAGGTTGATATCGGCGACGACGAGGGCGCCGGCATTGATGAAGGGATTGCGTGGCACGCCCTGCTCGCGCTCGAGCTGGACGATCGAGTTGAAGGGCGTGCCCGATGGCTCGCGCCCGACCCGGCGCCAAAGCGTGTCGCCGACCTTGCCGAGCGCCTGGGTCAGGGCGAAAACCTTCGAGACGCTCTGGATCGAGAAGGACTCCTCGCTGTCGCCGGCGGCATGGACCTCACCATCGGCCGTCACGACGCAGAGCCCGAACTGGCGGGGATCGATACGAGCGAGCGGCGGGATATAGGTCGCGACCTCGCCGCGCTCCTGCGCGCCGCGCATCTCCTCGGCGATGTCGCGGACCAGCCGCCCGATATCCGTCACGCTTCCCGCCCCGGCTGTTCCGTCTCGGCGCGACAGCCAAGCCCCAGGCTGCGGCCGGGGTCAAGCGCCCGCGCGAAAACCGTTGCGGCGTGACCGAAACTGCGATGATCTGGCGTTCCGAAGCCGGAGGCCACCAGAATGCGCCGCGCCGCCGTCGTTTCCGTTGTGCTGGTTGCAGCCTTGCCGACCTTGGCCCGTCCGCTCGAAAGCGAATTGCCGCCGAAACGGGATGCCTGCTGGGAGCGCACTTACGACGAGGCCCATCTCAAGGCGCACCCGCAGCAAAAGGTCACGAAGATCCGCCTCGTGCACAAGCCCGGCAACTGGCAGGCCGAGCCGCATGCCGCGATCTATGTCGCACTCTATTTCAACCTCCGGCAGCGCACGACCACGAACCGGTTCGACTACCAGCTCGGCGGCTTCTGCAAGCCGCAGGGCAAGGGCCTGCGCTGCGTGCCGGAATGGGAGGCCGGAAACTGGCAACTGGAGAGCGGGCCGCAAGGCGCACTCGATATCCGCAATGGCGGGATCGTCGCCAATCCCAACCCCTACGATGCCGAGGAGATTGCCGACAATGCGGTGAAAATCCTGGCAAAGCCCGATGACGGGCTCTGGCGCCTGATGCCGGCCAAGGATGCCTGCGAGATCGAATAGCGGTTATTGCAACCGCAGGGCGCGCCCGCTCGAGCCACGCGCGTCCAGGACGGAGCGCTGCCCGGCGATGACACAGAGCGACTTGCCGCGCGATTTCGCCTGATACAGCGCCGCATCGGCCGCCGACATCAGGCTGTTCATATCGCGGCCATGCTCGGGGGCGAGCGCGATACCGACGGAGGCACCAATATTGAGCCGATGACCGCTGTCGAGCTCGTAGGGTGCCGAGATCTCGCGGACGATCCGCTCGCCGAAACGCTGGAGCTGCGTGCGTTCGGTCTGCTCGGAGAGCACGACGAATTCGTCGCCGCCGATGCGCGCCGCGATGTCGGAGCTGCGCACGAGACCGCGTAAGCGCTCCGCGACAAGCTGGAGCAAGGCATCGCCCGCCATGTGACCGTAATTGTCGTTCACCGCCTTGAAGCCGTCGAGATCGAGATAGACCAGCGCGAGACCCCGTGGGGTGGCCTCGCTCTCGAAACGGGCCGTGAAGGCCTTGGTCAGCCCCGCCCGGTTCGACAGGCCGGTCAGCATGTCGTGACGCGCATGAAAGGCATTCTCGCGCTCGGCACGCATGGTCGAGATCAGCATGGCATTCAGCTTGTAGGCAGCGACCGCCATGCTGAAGAGGTAGAATGGAATCTGCATGAAGGTGATCAGCATGATCGGCTCGGACAGGAAGGGCGCCGCGATCACGCAGGGACCCAATGTCAGCCCGATCATCAAGCCGGCCATGCGCGGCGCGGCAAAGTTGCGGAAGCAGATGCCGCCGACCATCGCTCCGGCGGAGAGACAGGCCAGCGTCGCCGCGACCCAGTCGCCACTGCTCAGGCTGAGGAACGTGCCGGCGCCGATGCCCGCTGCCCAGGCGACACCGAGCAGCAGATAGAGATCCGTGGGGGTCGGGGCACCCCGCGCAGCCCGGCGGCGGGCCGCTATCAGCACCACCAGGCGGATCCCGCAGCAGATCACCTCGAACGCGCACCAGAGCATGAAGGGCAGGGTCGGGATGCGCCAGGCAATCAGGAAGGAGACCGCAAGCGAATTGATGACTCCGCCCGCGAAGATCGGCAGCGTGCCGTAGAGACTGGCGATCAGCGCGACCCGAATCTCGGGCGGAACATCCGGTCCGGCATCCGCCAGCCAGCGCGTCACGCGCCAACGGGGCAAACTGTAGCGGAGGACTGCGCCACTCATCGGCTGTTAGGGCTCCTGCTGGCGAGCAGGCCAGCAGGTACCCGATCGCGAGCGCTGCCTAACAGCTAGGTCTTACGATTTGGTATGGAAACAGCCAAAATCAACGATGCCGTACGATGTAGCGGCGCCAACTCTGCCGAAATTCAACGAATTTGACGATAAACCCAGACACGCGCCGGCGGGATGTTGCGGAGCACCCAGTCGGACACGAAGGCCTTGAGCCCCGACCCCTTGCGCGGAATCGGCGAGATCACCGAATAGGTGAACTGAATGAAGGGCGCGCCCTCCACCAGCAGCGGGAAAGCCTCGCGCGCCAGCGCCGAACGCGTGGCCGGCGGACGGTTGAACAGCGGCAGGCTTGAGACCAGCGCGATCGCCTTCTCCCCGAGATGCCCTGCGAGGGTGGTCGAGAGGGCGTAGGCATCGCCCTGCACGATGGTCGCCCGCGGAAAGCGCTTGCTCAGCAATTCGCAGAATTCCGGGCTGTACTCGACGAGGATCAGGCGGCTCTCGTCGATTCCACGCTCGATCAGCGCCTCCGTGACCGGACCGGTGCCGGGACCGATCTCGATCACCGGACCGGGTTGCGCGGGGTCGACGAAGGAGGCCATCCGCCGGGCGAGCGCCGGGCTCGACGGCGTGACCGAGCCGGTCCGACGGGGATCGTCGATCCAGGATTTGATGAAGCGCGCTTCGTCGCCCAGTTTCGCCTTGGCCTCGCTGACGCGGCTCTTCAGTTTTTCCGCGGTGTTGCGGACCTCGCCCTCGACCTTGTAGCGGACGGCCGCGACCTTCAGTTTCGCCTCGGCCACGCGATCGACGAGATCGGCTGCGGTGACGCGCACCTCGCCCTCGATCCGCGTCGCCACGCGGGACTGCCCAAGACGAGCCGCCAGCGAAGCGGCACGCGGCGGGCGATGACGAACCGTCGAAGACATGACACCCCTTGAACGCCGCAGAGACGACGCGTCTGACGCAAATCAACGTTACCTGCGCGGCATATGGGGTCAAGAGCGGGCCTTCGCCAAGCCTTTTCCTGCACATCCGCAGCAAAAGCAGCGGTCAGATCAGCGGCCGCGGTGCCGTGATCTGCTCATAGGCCGCGGCCATTCGCGCCGTCAGGCGCGGATTCAGCAAGGTGAGTCTGCCTGCAGACAGCGCGAACAGCCCTTCCCGGCGCAGCCGCGACCAGGTCTTGCTGGTATGGACAAGCGAGAGGCCGAGCGCATCGGCGATCTGCTGCTGCGACAGGGGAAAGTCGAAGCCGTCATTGGTGACGAGCCCGAGCGCATCGGCCCGGTGATAGAGCGAGATGATCAGCGCGGCGAGGCGCTCGGCCGCGCTGCGCTGCCCGACCGAAGTCAGATTGTCGTCGACCATGCATTCCTCGCGCGAGCCGAGCCAGGAGATTTCATAGGCCAGCGTCGGCATTCGCACGAAGAGATCCCACAGACGCTTGCGCGGGAAGACGCAGAGCTCGACGTCGGTCAGGGCTTCGATGCCATGCTCGGCCGCGCTGAGCAGCGAGGCCTGCAAGCCAACGAGATCGCCCGGCAGCAGGAAGTTCAGGATCTGGCGACGCCCGTCCGGCAGGGATTTGTAGCGGAAGGCCCAGCCTGAATAGAGTGTGAAGAGTTCGGCATCTTCCTGGCCGGGATGGATGATGTCCGCGCCTGCACGCAGCGCCCGGTGGTCGATCTTCATCGTCTGGATGAAACGGATTTCGTCATCGGTCTTGTCCCGAAAGGCCGGCTTCAGCCGCAAGGGACAGGCAAGGCAGGGCGTGCCGAGGCGTGCCGGCCGGTTGGCGATGTTCATGGTCGAATGCGATCCCCCGATAGCCGGCGGGAAGCCGGCCTCGGAACAACGCGACAAGGACGCTTCCCGTTCCGCGACGACAGGAAAGGCCCGCCACTGCGCGCACTTTCGGAACCCAAGCCGTGTTTGGAGCGTTTTCTCTCCCGAAAGCCGGTCAATCGACCGGTCAGCCCGGAGACAACCATGCCGAAGTCCAGCCTCGCGCCGGCCATGCGCGCCATCGTCTTCTTCGGCCTCATGGGCACGGCCGTCGCAGGCCTGACCCTGGGGGCCCGGCTTCAAACGCCGGATGACCAGAGTTCGACGACGATCGCGCTTGCCAAGGGTGCAAGCGAGCGCGGCTATGCCGAGAGCCTGCAGGTTGCCGCCGTCGACCATGCCGATCGCTCGCGCAGCACCGCGAAGCGCGCGATCGCGTCACCGTCGCAGCAGGCAATGGCAGGCGGGCCGGCCACGCATATCGTGCGCTGACGCTCCAATCAGTTTCCAGCAAACACGTCGCCAGTCCACCGGCTGCCGACGTGTTTCCGTTTAAAGCCGAACGCTTCAGGAATGGTGGCTGATCCGCCAGCGGCCCAGACTGCGACCATGAGGCTCCTGGGTCTGCACGGCCTCGATCTGGGTAAGCAGCCCCGCGAAGAGCCGTGGCGGCGCGCTGTGCTCGATATCGCGATCGGCTTCGAGACTGACTTCGATCGCAGAGGCATCGACATCGACGACCTCGACGATAATGCGCACGCCGGGCGTCCCCCTCAGGGCGCGCGACGCCACGTCAGCGACAAGGAAGCCGAGGGGTATGATCCGGTCGACGGAGAGCGTCGCCGCCGTCTCGATCCGGCTCGTCACCCATTGATCGCGGCTGCGGATCAGATTCGAGATCATGGTGACGACATCGTCCAGGAAGAGATCGATCCGGACCGGCTGCATCTCGCCATCGGCAAGAGTGAAGCGATAGGCCGCCGACAGCACATGCACCCGGCATTCGGCATCGGCCAATGCGAGGCGCGCCTCGTCGCGATGATCGCGCTTGCTCAGGCCGATATAGCTTTGCACGACCTGAAGGCTGTTCTTGACCCGGTGGTGCAGTTCACGGACGAGGAAACGATTGTCGTCCAGCGCCGTCTGAAGGCGGCGCTGGCGAACTTCCTGCTCCTCGACCATGCCGTTGAAGGCCTCCGCGACACTGCGGATATCGCTGGGCATGTCCTCCGCCACCACGGCGCGAACCCGGTTATTGGCGGTTCTCGACCGGGCGGCAACCTCGATGCCGCGCAGCCAGCGCAAGCAATGCTTGTCGATCGCCCGCATGCAGACGAGGCAGAGCAGGGCGAGCGTCAGGAGCGGTGCGAGCAGCAGCACGGCAAATTGCAGCCGGGCCGCCTCGGCCGGACGATCGTCGAAGCTCGCGACGATGTAGAAATCCGGCTCGGCGACCATGCGGGTGGCGAAAGCGCTGTCCTCGCCGCCCCGGTTGAGGCCGGTCCAGCGTGCGTGCTTCTCGGGGATCAGATCGGTGCGCGGCAGCCATGACAGGTCGCGATCTTCCCCCCGGCTTGCGACGACGCCGGCATCGCGCCCGATCAGCGCGACATTCTGAACCTGCCCTTCCTCACCAAGGGCGAAGACATTTTCGAGCAGCTCCGGTGCGACGAGCAGAAGCGCCTGCTGCAAACCGCCATCCGGGCCCGCAAGATCAGAGGCGAGGATCGCGAGATAACGGCGCCCCCCCGCAGTCACCTGATCATAGCGCATCCTGCCGAGATCGGCGCCGTTCCACATCCCGACGGCTGAACGCTGCGCGAGCTGGGCGGCGAGGCCGTTCAGCGTTTCAGCCGTCAGGGCAGGATCGAGGGTGCCGCTGCAGTGCCTCCCATCCCCCTGCCGCAGGAAAAAAGCGCGGAACCCCGCGGCCCGCTCTATCGCCTTGATACCGGCGTCCCGGCAGCCGGGGGTATCGAGGCCGAACTCGGCTGCCGTGGTGCCGAAGGCGAGCAAGGCACGCGACATTCCGCGGTACCAGACGCGGGTGCGTACCGCGAAATCATCAGCGGCCCGGGCCTGTGCGGCCTCGATCGCGACGATCGCGGCCCGATAGGTCGCGTAAGCCGCGAAGGCCGAGGCGCAGGCTATGGGAACGGCGATCGCGACCAGCAATGCCAGCAGACGTGTCCTGACAGTGCTGAAACGCCGCAAACGCATCAGGATCCAACGGATTCGGGACCAACCCTCTGCATCGCAGCCGCATTGGTGTGGCTCGGCCCGAGGTCATCGACGCTGCCGATGGACAGCAATTCGGCCAGCTTCGTGCGGGCACGATTGACCCGGCTCTTGATCGTACCGATCGCCACGCCGCAGATTTCGGCCGCCTCCTCGTAGGACAAACCGGTGGCGCCGACCATGATCAGCACCTCGCGCTGCTCCTCCGGAAGCTTCGCCAGCGCCTTGCGGAAATCGGCGAGATCGAGATGGCTCTCCTGATTGCCATGGGTCGCCATGCGTTCGGCATAGGTGCCCTCGCTATCCTGCACCTCGCGGCCGCGCTTGCGGTACAAGGAATAATAGGTGTTGCGCAGGATGGTGAAAAGCCAGGCGCGCAGGCTGGTTCCCGGTTCGAACTTGTCCGAATTACCCCAGGCTTTCAGCAGCGTGTCCTGAACCAGGTCGTCGGCCAACTGGATAGAGCCGGAGAGCGAGGCTGCAAAAGCCCGCAGATTCGGGATCTCGCGGATCAGCCCGTCCTTGAAATCTTCGGTCCGGCGTTCCTGGGCCAGTGTCTCGGTCCGACCGGCAAGCGCAGTATCACTGGGACTCATCGCGCGACACTCCGGATACACGCTGCTCTGTCGCTTCAAGCTGCGCGAGCAGCACGAGAAACTTGTCGGGCACGGGCGCGTTCACGATGTCGTCGTAATGGGCCTTGAGAGAGCGGCCGATCGATTCCTGCACCTTCGGGTCCATAACGAGATCGAAACCTTCGTCGGGATCGTCCGGTTCAGTCATCGCTGCATCCAACCTGTTCATGTCAGCCCTCGCAACACCGCCGGGCCGGCTTTTCCAGCCGGTCCCGTATCTCCAAATCCCGCCATCTCCGGCCTCGCCATGTCCCACCGGCAATGCCGAACCACGTCGCGATGGCGACACCAATGCGCCTTAATAACAGCCTTGCCTCAACAAGGTTCCGCACTTCCGCAAAAATAAATTTCTTGTCTCTTGTGCAGCCTAAGCCATTATTTCAACGTGCTAAAAGGGACGCGTTCATGTCGATTGCAAAAGAAATTGCGCCTCATCTTCCTTACCTGCGCCGCTTCGCGCGCGCGCTTTGCGGCAGCCAGCCGAGTGGCGATACTTATGTCGTCGCCATGCTCGAAGCACTGGTCGCAGACCCCTCCGGCTTCCCGCGAGATCTCGATCCGCGCATCGGGCTCTACAGAACCTTCCTGAAGCTCTGGTCGTCGGCCAGCGTCGATGCCGCAGCGCCCGTGGTCGAGCTCGCGCGCGCGCCCGCCGAGCGCAATCTCGAGGCGCTGACGCCGCGCCCGCGCCAGGCCTTCCTGCTGCGGACGGTGGAGGGCTTCCCGATCGACGACGTCGCAAAAGTGATGGACATCACAGCAGCGGAAGCCTCGACGCTGATCCAGACCGCAGGCCAGGAAATCGCCGAGCAAGTCGCAACCGAAGTGCTGATCATCGAGGACGAGCCGATCATCGCGCTCGACATCGAGACGATGGTCGAGGAGCTCGGACATACCGTCACCGGCGTCGCACGCACTCAGCGCGAGGCGATCGCGCTCGTCGCCAAGAAGCGGCCCGGCCTCGTGCTCGCCGACATCCAGCTCGCCGATGGCAGCTCGGGCCTCGATGCCGTCAACGAGATCCTGTCCTCGATCGACGTGCCTGTAATCTTCATCACGGCCTATCCCGAACGGCTCCTCACCGGCGACCGGCCGGAACCGGCCTTCCTGATCACCAAGCCGTTCCAGCCTGAGGCCGTGAAGGCCGCGATCAGCCAGGCCCTGTTCTTCGACCGCCGCGCCGGCCGCAAGGCCGCCTGACGCTTCGCTTCCAGTCGAAGACGATCAAGGCCCGCGGCACCTGCCCGCGGGCCTTTTTCCTTGCCATCCGGGAACCCGGACGGAAATGATGCGTTGCGCGAGGAATGACGGTTTCGTTTGCAGTTGAGGAGGGCGTGGATCATGGCGACGACCTGCTTCTCGGCCGCTATCGCGGCTCTATCGATCGGAGGGGCGCTGTTCACCGGAATCGTGCAACCGGGGGCGCCGAGCGCGGAAATCCTGTCCCTCGCGCTCGCCGGCCTGACCAGCATCACGATCGCGAGCGCCTCGGCCCTGGACAGCTAGCCGGCCCCTCGCCCAGCCTCGTCCCAACGCCGTCAAGGGCCATCCGCGCGGCGCACCGGACAGGACGGAGCATTGCGGCCACGCTTACTGCCATCGGACTCTGGGTCGTGCCCCTAGCGAGCACGGCCGCACCCGTAACGGCACCATTCTCCACGCAGCGCCCTCCGCCGCGGCCGCCAGAGTTGCGCCCCTCGGTCCCGGATGGAGCCGCAAAGCCCGAACCGGTGAGCGGGGCGCCGGCTCTTGCGAATAGCGGCGGCTCAACCGCACCACCGACGCAGAGCTCCTGCCTGTCGATCCTGGCCGCCATCCCCGGCAACCGGGTCAACGCCGCCGCCCCAGCCGCGGGGGATACCGATTCCGCATGCCGGATCAGCGAGCCCGTCCGCGTCGGAGCTCTTGCCGTCACGGGATCGGGTGGAGCCGTGACCGTATCCTTCGAACCGCCTCCGCTGCTGAGTTGCGCCATGGCGAGAACGCTGGCCGACTGGCTCGATCGCAGCGTCCAGCCGCTGGTGCGCGGGCATTTCGACCGGGATCTTGCGGCCTTGCGCGTCGGCGGCGGCCATGAGTGCCGGCGCCGCAACCGTGCCTCGGCGGGACCGATCAGCGAGCATGCCACCGGTCAGGCTCTGGACATCTTCGCCTTCAAGCTGGGGAGCGGCGGTAACGCGTCAGAGGTCGTTGTGGAGAAGCCCGGAGGCCTGGCGCAGAACCGCTTCCTCGATGCCGTCAGGCAATCGGCCTGCGGTGCGTTCATGACGACGCTGGGGCCGGGTTCGGACGCCGCCCATGCCAATCATCTTCATGTGGATATCCAGGAGCGCCGCTCTCGTGCGTCCCGCTTCTGCCAATAGCGGAATCAGCGCGGAAACGCGTCCGTCCCGAAATGCAGAAGAAAGCCTTGCACGTCGCCCGACAAAGCGATTTCGCCGACCAACCGCAAGCCGCTGCGACGCGCAGCCATCACCGCCAGGGCAGCCTCCCGATCGAGGCCCGTGGCGATCAGATCCTCGAGCTCCCAGAATGGCGGCAGGGCCATCACGAAATCGGGATCGATTATTGTGGGGGTTTCCCCAAGCGGACGACTCACGGACATCGACATTCCCATGCCAAGATGAAACGCCAACGCTACAAACTCCTCCCGGTTCCCTAGCGCGGAACTATGGGTTTCTTGGGGCGTTTGTCCCGCCAGTTCACGAGGAACATTCGCGATGAGCCGAGGGCATTCCCGATCCTGTCTAGCCGCTCTCGCCTTAGCCGGCCTTATAGGAATGTACGAGCCTGCCGCCGCGCAGCCTTCCGGCCCCCCGACGGGGCGCCTGTCCTGCACCGTCGGCAGCAATTTCGCCGCCATCACCAAGTCGCAGCGCCCGACCGAGTGCCGGTTCAGGCCGCGCCGCGGGCCGACACAGCATTATACGGGTGTCGTGCGCAGCTTCAGCCTGGATCTCGGCGCGGTCCGGACCGCGACCATGGTCTGGCGCGTCTACGGCCCCTATGCGCGCGCGCCGCTGGGCGCGCTGAGCGGGCCCTACAAGAGCGGCAGCGTGACCGCGCCATCCTCTCCGGGCAACGCACTTTCCGGCGGCAAGGACAATGAAGCAACCTTGCTGCCGTTGCCGATACAGGGCAATCGGGGCATCAATGTCGCGATCGGCGTGACTGCTCTCGAATTGACACTCGTCCAACCGGGACGCCGGCGGTGACGCTGCGAAACGAAGACGCAATTACCTTTTGCTAACCTTGACCGCTCAAAATCGACTCAAATCCAAAGCTTTCCGCCATGCTGGGGCGCCAGAGCAGGAACATCGCCAATCCTGTCACGTTGAGACCGCGTAACAGGATTGCAGTGAGTGAGAGAGCCGGTCGATGGCTGATATCCGCGTACTCATCGTCGAGGACGACCCGTTCATCGCGATGGACATCGAGAGTGCCGTGGCCGAGCAGCTCGGCGACGGAGTGGAACTGATCGTGGTCGAATCCGTGGCCGAGGCGCGGCGGATGACGACGAAGCAGTTTGCCTGCGCCCTGCTCGACATCGACGTCGTCGGCGGCAAGACCTTCGATGTCGCGAGCACCCTCCAGGAAACCGGAACACCCTTCGCCTTCGTCTCCGGGTCGGCGCCGCATGAGGTGCCCACGGCTCTGCGCGGCGTCCGCTTCCTGCGCAAGCCCTTTTCGACACGCGAGGTCGCGGCCTTTGTCAAAAGCGCCGTGGGTTCGCCGCGCCTCAAGGCGCTGCAAGGCTGACGCGGCGGCTTCAGGCCTGAGCCGGAAGGATTTCCCGCTTCGGAAAGACGATCACCACCCGCGTACCCGGACGCTCAGCCTGCTCCGGGTGCAGGGGCTGCGAGGTCATCATCGCCCGCATGCTGCGCAGCAGGCTTGCGATCACCGTCTGGCCCAGCCCCTTGCTGACAGTCTCCGCGGGCATGCCGACGCCATCATCCTCGATCGTCATCGCAAGCGCGGGCTCGCCCTCGTAATCCGTCGGCGCGAAGCGGATGACGATCTGCCCGGACAGGCCGTCGGGGAAGGCATGCTTGATGGCATTGGTCACGAGTTCGTTGACGATGACGACGAAGGAAACCGCATCGCGCCCGGGCAGGCGGATCGATTCCATGTCGAGCTCGATCCGGATCGGCCGGCCTTCTGCCGACTTGCCGATCTCGGCGAGCAGGTCTTCCATATAGGGCCGGGCATCGATCTCGTCGGTCTCGATGTCCAGGCGCAGGCGACGCTGCCCGGCAGCGATCGCCTGGATACGTGACTGGGCCTGCGCCAGCGCCGCCTTGACCGCGGGCTCGCGCGTCTGGCGACTCTGGACATTGAGCAGGGCCGAGACCATGGCGAGGTTGTTGCCGACCCGGTGATTGACGTCGCGCAGCAGCGCCTCGATGCGCAGGCGCTCGCTTTCGAGCTGGCTGGTGCGCTCGCCGACGATCCGCTCGAGCTCGGCGTTGCTGATCGCAAGCGCATTGCTGCGGCGCTGGCGGCGACGCAATTGCTGCCAGGCGGCGAAGGCGAGGCCGGCGAGCGCGATGACGATTCCGGTACTGCCCCAGAGACGGCGGCGCTCCTCCCGGCCGTAAAGCGACCTCAACCGGATATTCTCGCTTAGCTGGATTGCCTGGACGGTATCGCGCAGCCGGTCCATGGCGGCGATGCTGCTTTCGCTGCGAACCAGCTCCAGCGCCTCCGTCCGGCGGCCGGCGCGCTCCAGCGAGATCGTCTGGTCGAGCTCCGCCAACTTGACGGCCATGTCCGTGCGCAGCGTCGCGACCCGCTCCTTCTGGACCGGATCGGCATCGACCAGCGCGGCCAGAATATCGAGCTCGGGGCCCGCCGCAGCCCGCCCCTCGGTGAAAGGCTCGAGATAGTCGGCCTCGCCGGTCAGCAGGAAGCCGCGCTGCCCGGTCTCGGCATCGCGCATCCGGCCGAGGAAGCGCTCGGCCCGCTCGCGGATCTCGATCGCGTGGGAGACACGGTCCGCTGTCTGTCGCGCCTGCTGGTTGATCCAGGCGGCCAGGACGACCGCCGCCGCCACGACGCCAATCGCGATGATCGTGGTCGACGCCGAGCGAAAGCGCGCGCCGATGACCGGAAGAACCGGGATCGGAAGGCGGTTGCGAGGCCTCACCTGAGCAGACATGCAGGTCTTGTTAAGGGACGCATGACGACATCCCTATGTAAAAAGACATGCCTCGTAAATGCCGCCGCTTGGCGCGGAATCAGGCTTCCCCTTGGTCATCCGAGCCGCCCGCGACTATCTGGCGACCCAGAATCGCGCCAAGCACGACAATCCCGCCGGCCAGCGCGATGCGCCAGCTCAGGCGCGAGCCGATGAGCTTTGCGGCGAGCGGCGCAGCCGCAAGAGCCGCCGTCGCCGCAGGGCGCGGCGCCCGGCGCCGGCCCTTGACGATGGCGGCCACGCCCAGCGCCAGCAAGGCCGCGAGGAAAAGACCCCCGCTAATCCAGAGGCTGGCGGCAACAGCGCCGTATTGCAGCGCCAGAACGGTATGCAGGGCATTCAGCGCATAGCCGCCAGCGCAGAACATGAGCAGCGCGGCGAGGCCGAACAGGCCGTAGACGATGACATTGCGCCTCACCACCCCGGACACCTCCGAGGCGATGAAGGATCCGATCCCCCCGAACATGATCAGCGAGCCGACAGGAAGCCGACGAACAGGCCGATGGCGGCCGCTACGCCGAGCGCGCGCAAGGGCCGCTCGCGAATCTCGTCCTCGATCAGCCGCTGCAACTCGGTCGCCTGCTCCTTGGCGACGTCGACCATCTTGTCGGTGTCCACGCCGACGGCGCGCAGGCGTTCGCTGACGGTCGCGGCGATATCCTCCGCGCTGCGGGTCAGGGTGTCCTCAAGCGCACTCGCCTGGCGCCGGGCGCGGGCTCCTGCCTGCCGCGTCTCGGCCGCGATCTCCTCGGCGCCAGCCTCGACCTCGGCCTTCGCACGCCTGGCGGCGGCAGCGGCCTGACGTTTCGCGGGTGTCGTTGTGGCCATGGCAGTGTCGTCCTGTCGCTGATGGAAATTCGGATGGTGGCGAGGAGGCGCGGCGACCGCAAGGGCCACCGCTCGATCGGGCAACGCTTATGCGCGCGTTCTGTTCCGGAAACGGCGTTCAGGCGGCCTGAACTTCCCCGGCCTCCTCGGCATCGGCCTTCGCCTGATCGCGGCGATAGCGCGCGAACTCCTCCTGCGCGACCATGGCCACGATGACGATCGGCGTCGAGAGCACGGCGCCCACAGGCTCCCACAGCCAGAGCCAGAAGATGAAGGCGATGAAGACGAGGAAGGGCGAGATCATCAGGAGATTGCCGACGAACACGGGCGTGACCGCGTTGCCCTCGATCAGGTGCAGAATATAGCAGGCCGACGCCGGCCAAAGCGCGGCAAGGATCGAGGATGCATCGAGCAGCGCGCCCGCCAGTAGCAGGATCGCCACGATGACCGGGCCGATGAAGGCCAGATAGTTGAGCAGGAAGGCGAGCGCCCCCCAGAAGACCGGGAAGGGCAGCCCCGCAAGCCGGGCGATCGCCATGCAGCCGCGTGCTGCGGCACCTGGTAACGCGCCAGCCAATCGACGAGCGGTCCGAGCACGAGGCCGAAGATGACGCCCGCCGTAACAGGCATGGCGATGACCCTGGCCAAGGACAGCGATCCCGTCGCCAGGATGACGAAGATACTGACGATGGCGTAGTGGACGATGAGGTCATGCTCGTCGGCCGTGACCTCTGGGCTGTCCTCCACCGGGTCCGGCTCCGCCATGTCGCGCGGAAAGGGCCGCCAGGCCGATGAGCTGAGCATGGGATGTTTCCAACGCACGAACCGCTCCGCCCTGGCGCGTCGGCAGGATCAACGTCAGCGGGATCGGCCGGGTTCCGGTTGGATCATGGCCCAAACGAAACCATCACAGCCCTCATCCCGTGGAGCCGCACCAGCGGCATCTCGGGGGATGCTCGGGAGGCTCCGGCGACAACTGGAGCATCCTTCGAGACACGAGCTTTTGCCACACTCCCCAGGACAAGGGCGCGAAGGCGCCGTGCCGTCCGGCTCTCAGTGGGCCTCGTCCCAGTTGTCGGCAGCGCGGGCCTCGACCGCGAGCGGCACGCGCAATTGCACGGCCGGATGCGGCGCATCGACCATCACCTGCTCGATAATCGGCAGAGTCTTCTCGACTTCGGCTTCAGGCACCTCGAAGACGAGCTCGTCATGGACCTGCAGCAGCATGCGGGCATTGAGGCGGTTCGCGGCGAGCGCATTGTCCATGCGGGTCATCGCCCGGCGGATGATGTCGGCGGCCGAACCCTGGATCGGGGCGTTGATCGCCTGACGCTCGACGAAGGCGCGCTCGGAGGGATTCTTCGAGGCGACCGCCGGGAAATGGCAGACACGGCCGAAGATCGTGGTGACCTGGCCATGGGCGCGCACATGCGTCTTGGTCTGGTCCATGTAGTCGCGGATGCCGGGGAAGCGCTCGAAATACTTGCGGATATAGGCGCTCGCCTCCTCGCGGCCGATGCCGAGCTGGTTGGCGAGGCCGAAGGCCGAGATGCCGTAGATGATGCCAAAATTGATCGCCTTGGCGCGGCGGCGCACCTCGCTCGGCATGCCCTGGACCGGCACGCCGAACATCTCGGACGCCGTCATCGCGTGGATGTCGATGCCATCCGCGAAAGCCTGCCGGAGCTGCGGGATCTCGGCGATATGGGCGAGCAGGCGCAATTCGATCTGGCTGTAGTCGGCCGAGACCAGCTTGAAGCCCTTCTCCGGGACGAAGGCGGTGCGGATCTTGCGGCCGGCCTCAGTGCGGATCGGGATGTTCTGCAGGTTCGGCTCCGACGAGGAGAGCCGGCCCGTCGTCGTCGCCGCGAGCGCATAGGAGGTGTGAACCCGGTTGGTCTCAGGGTTCACATAGCCCGGCAGTGAATCCGTATAGGTCGATTTCAGCTTGGCGAGCTGGCGCCATTCCAGGATTTTCGAGGGCAGCGCATGGCCCTGCTCGGCGAGGTCTTCGAGCACGCCGGCGCCGGTCGCCCATTGGCCGGTCGCGGTCTTCTTGGCGCCTTCCAGCCCCATCTTGCCGAACAGGATGTCGCCGAGCTGCTTGGGGCTGCCAATGGTGAATTTCTCGCCGGCGAGCTCGTAGATCTCATCCTCCAGCCGGGCCAGACCCTGCGCGAAATCGCCGGAAAGCCGCGAGAGGATCTGCCGGTCGATCGCGATGCCGCGGCGCTCCATGCGGACGAGGACTTCCACCATCGGCCGCTCCAGAACCTCGTAGACCGCCGTCTTCTTCTCGGCCACGAGGCGCGGCTTCAGCGCCAGCCAGAGCCTGAGCGTGATATCGGCATCCTCAGCGGCATAATCCGTCGCCTTGTCGAGCGGCACCTTGTCGAAGGTGATCTGGTTCTTGCCGGTCCCGGCGACCTGCGCATACGGAATCGTCTCATGACCGAGATGCAGTTCCGAGAGCTTGTCCATGCCATGGCTGTTGCTGCCGGCATCGAGCGCATAGGAGATCAGCATCGTGTCCTCAATCGGGGACACGCTGAGGCCATGGCGCTCCAGCACCAGCAGGTCATATTTCAGGTTCTGGCCGATCTTGAGCACACCTGCGTCCGACAGCAGGGGCTTGAGCGCCGCGACGGCCTGCGCCAGCGGAATCTGGTCGGCCAGCAGGCCCTCGTCGAAGAGCCCGCCGTCGCCGCCGCGATGCTGGAGCGGGATGTAGCAGGCACGGCCCGGCGCAACGGCGAGCGAGATGCCGGCGAGATCAGCCTGCATCGCATCGAGCGAGGTGGTCTCAGTGTCGAGCGCGACATGGCCAGCCTCATAAGCCCAGCCGATCCAGCGATCGAGATCGGCGAGCGTACGCACGCATTCGTATTTGGAGCGGTCGATCTTGCCGGCGATCGCCTCGCTCCTGCGGGCGGCGGCGAGATCGGCCGGCTTCATCCAGCCGTCCTCGCCGCCGGCCGCGACTGAAGCGTTGGCGGCAGGCGCGGAAGAGGCGGCCGGAGCAGAGGCAGGCGTCACAGTCCCGGCGGCGTCGGCGCCGGCATAGAGGGCCTTCAACTCGGCCGCGCGCGCCCCGCCGGGAGCCAGAGCCGGATCGGCATCGACGGCGCCGACATCCGCCTCATAGGCCTCGGCCACGCGCTTGGTGATGGTGGTGAACTCCATCGCCTTGAGGAAGGCGATGAGCCTGGCCGGATCGGGCTGCTCCAGCGTCAGGTTTTCCAGCGGCGTCTCGACCTTCACGTCGTCGACGAGGCTGACGAGCTTGTGGGAGATGCGGACCTTCTCGACCACCTCGGGATTGGTCAGTGTCTCCCGGCGCTTGGGCTGCTTGATCTCGCCGGCGCGCGCCAGCAGGGTTTCGAGGTCGCCATATTCGCCGATGAGCTGGGCCGCCGTCTTGATGCCGATGCCGGGAGCGCCCGGCACATTGTCGGTGGCGTCGCCAGCGAGCGCCTGCACATCGGTGACCTTGTCGGGCATGACGCCGAAATACTCGACGACCTCGGGCTCGCCGATCCTGCGCTCGGCGCGGAAGCCCGCGCCTTTCTTCTGGTCGCCGGAGGCGGGATCGTACATGGCAACGCCCGGCTTCACGAGCTGCATGAGATCCTTGTCGGCGGAGACGATCAATACGTCGGCGCCGGCCTCGCGAGCCTGCTTCGCATAGGTCGCGATCAGGTCGTCAGCCTCGTAGACATCCTGCTCGACCGGGATGAGGCCGAAGGCGCGCACGGCCTCGCGCATCAGCGGGAACTGGGGAATGAGATCGGGGGGCGGGTCGGAGCGGTTGCCCTTGTAGGCCGGGTAGATCGCCTTGCGGAACGAGTTCTCCGACTTGTCGAAGACGATGGCGAGATGGGTCGGCCGGACGCCGAGCACGCCCTCGCGCACGAACTGGAACAGCTTGGTCGCGAAGAGCCGGACGGCGCCGGAGGGCAGCCCGTCCGAACGGGCATTGTACTTCCGGTCCTGATTGATCGACTGGAAATAGGCCCGGAAGATGAAGTTCGAGCCGTCGACCAGGAAGAGATGGTCGCCGGGCTTCAGGGCGGGGGCGGTCGTGGCTTTGTCGCTCATGGCGCGGACCATAGGCGGGCTGGCGCAACGGGTCCATTGCATCCGGCCCGCTATTCGCAGCAAGCTGGCCAAAACACGTCAGGAGCGAAGTGTCGTGAGCCCCTATGTCACCATGCCCCTCGCCTTCGAGGGCGTTCCCGAAGCCGAGATGCAGGGACGTGCGGACGCTTTCCTCGCCCGCATGCGCAAACGCCGCACCGTGCGTGACTTCTCCGACAGGCCGGTGCCGCGGGAACTGATCGAGACGGCGGTCCGCGTCGCGGGCACCGCCCCTTCAGGCGCCAATCAGCAACCCTGGAGCTTCGTCTGCATTGCCGACCCACAGCGCAAGACGCTGATCCGCGAAGGCGCGGAAGAGGAGGAGCGCGCATTCTACGCCGGCCGTGCCGGAGAGGAATGGCTCGACGCGCTCGCCCATCTCGGGACGGACGACAAGAAACCCTTCCTGGAGACCGCGCCCTGGCTGATCGCGATCTTCGCCCAGCGCTGGGGCGTCGATGCGGAGGGGAACAGGATCAAGCACTATTACGTGCCGGAATCGGTGGGCATCGCCACCGGCTTCCTGATCGCGGCACTGCACGACGCGGGCCTCGCGACGCTGACGCATACGCCGGCGCCGATGAATTTCCTCAACGCGATCTGCGGACGGCCCGACAACGAGAAGGCACTGATCCTGCTCGTCGTCGGCTATCCCCGGGAGGATTGCCGCGTCCCGGCCATCGGCAAGAAGCCGCTGGAGGAGATCGCGACCTTTCTCTGAAGGGGCGGCTTACGCCGTGATCTTGTCGATCTCGGCAAGGTCTTCCGCGCTCAGCACCCAGTCGGCCGCCTTGACGTTGGCGGCGACCTGCTCCGGCCTGGTCGCGCCGGCGATGACGCTGGAGACGACGGGCTGCGCCGCGAGCCACGAGAAGGCGAGCTCGACCAGCGTATGGCCGCGCTGCTCGGCGAAGGCGGTCAGGCCCTCGATGCGGCGCCAGTTATCCTCGCTGAAGATTTCGCCGGCGCGCTGCGGCAGCTTGGTCAGTCGCGCGCCTTCCGGCATCGCCGCGCCACGCTTGTATTTTCCGGTAAGCGCGCCATTGGCGAGCGGGAAATAGGGCAGCAGGCCCATGCCGTAATGGGCGATGGCCGGGATCAGATCCTTTTCGGCACCGCGCTTCAGCAGGCTGTACTCGTCCTGCGCCGAGGCGAAACCGGGAATGCCGAGATCGCGCGCGGTCCAGTGCGCATCGGCGACCTGCCAGGCGACGAGGTTCGAGCAGCCGATATAGCGGACCTTGCCCTGGCGGACGAGATCATCGAGCGCACGCAGGGTCTCCTCGATCGGGGTCAGCGGGTCGGGCCGGTGGAGCTGGTAGAGATCGAGCCAGTCGGTCTTGAGGCGCCGGAGCGAATCCTCGACGGCGGTCATGATGTAGCGGCGCGAGCCGCCCTTCTTCACGCCCTCGGCATCCATGTCCATGCCGAACTTGCTGGCGAGCACGATCTGCTTGCGCCGCGCGCCCAGCACCTCGCCCAGCGCCGTCTCGGAGCCCCCGCGCTCGCCATACATATCGGCGGTGTCGAACAGGGTGATGCCATGCTCGATCGCGGCATCGACGACCTTGCGCGTCGCGTCGAGATCGATGCGGCCGCCGAAATTGTTGCAGCCCAGCCCGACGAGCGAGACGCGCAGGCCGGAGCGGCCGAGATTGCGGAACTGCATGGTGGTGATCCTTCTCCAAGAGCCGCAACAGGATCAGACCGGGCGACAGGCGACAAGCGCGGCCATCGTCACCCGAGCACTGCGCTCCACGCAGGACGAAGCGCATCACCGGCTTCCCAAGGTATTTGACGCAGCGCAAGGCGAGAACCCGATGATTGGGCAAACCTGTCCCCGAGAGTGACCAACAACCGGAGATTTCGATGGCCCCGTCGATCAAGAGCGTCTTTACCGCTTACACCGAGGAAGGTCAGGGCGAACGCGAATCCGCACTGGGCTACGCCCTGTCGCTCGCACAGAAGGCGGGCGCACATCTGACGATCCAGGCTGCCGCGATGCGCTATGCGGTTCCGGCCTCGCTGGTCGGAGATTTCGGCGTCGCCTTCGTCCATGCCGAGAACCGGCGCATCGACGCGTTGGCGGAGCGCTTTGCCGAACTCGCGCGGACGAGTGCCGACCTTGCCGGCGTCACCAGCACGATCGAGACACCTCACCTGGTCTATGCCGAACTCGGTGATCGCCTGGTCAGCCATGCCCGTGTCCACGACCTCAGCGTGCTCGACCTCGAAACGGACGCCGCCGAACGCGACCGCGGCCTGATTGAGGCCGCGCTGTTCGACAGCGGCCGCCCGGTGATCATCGTCCCGCCGGGCTGCGAAGCCTTCGCCGCCAAGCGCATCCTGATCGCCTGGGACGGCAGTGCCAGCGCGGCCCGCACCGTGGCCGAGCTCAGGCCATTCCTGCCGGGCGCCGAGGTCGAGATCCTGTCCGTCACGGGCGAGAAGGATCTGTCGCGCCTCGTGGCCGGCGCCGAGCTCGCGCCGCATCTGTCGCGACACGGCGCTGCCGTCTCCGTGCGCAACGTCGCCGTCTCCGGCGGGAACGACGTAGCCGAGACGATACGGCAGGCGGCAACCCATTTCGGCGCCGACCTCGTCGCCTGCGGCGCCTACAAGCACTCGCGGCTGCGCGAATGGCTGCTCGGCGGCGTCACGCAGTCGCTGCTGAAATCGACGCCGCTCCCGCTCCTGATGAGCCACTGAGCCAGCCAGACATGAAAAGGGCCGCCCTATCCGGCGGCCCAATTCCTCAGGCCACTTCGGCCTTCTGCTTCTGCGAGCGCTTGCGCTCGTTGGGATCGAGGATGCTCTTGCGCAGGCGGATCGACTTCGGCGTGACCTCGACGAGCTCGTCGTCGTCGATCCAGGCCAGCGAACGCTCCAGCGTCATGCGGATCGGCGGGGTCAGGCGCACCGCCTCGTCCTTCGAAGTGGTGCGGATATTGGTGAGCTTCTTGCCCTTGAGCACGTTCACCTCGAGATCGTTCTCGCGGGTGTGCTCGCCGACGATCATGCCCTGATAGACCTTCCAGCCGGGCTCGATCATCATCGGGCCGCGATCCTCGAGGTTCCACAGCGCATAGGCGACGGCCTCGCCGGTCTCCATCGCGATCAGCACGCCGTTGCGGCGGCCGGCGATCTCGCCCTTGTAGGGCATGTACTCGTGAAAGACGCGGTTCATGATCGCGGTGCCGCGGGTGTCCGTCAGCAACTCGCCCTGATAGCCGATGAGGCCGCGGGTCGGAGCGTGGAAGACAAGGCGCAGGCGGTTGCCGCCGGAGGGACGCATCTCCAGCATGTCGGCCTTGCGCTCCGACATCTTCTGCACGACGACGCCGGAATGCTCCTCGTCGACGTCGATCAGGACTTCCTCGATCGGCTCCAGAAGCTGGCCGCTGGCGTCACGCTGCAGCACGACGCGGGGGCGCGAGACGCCGAGCTCGAAGCCCTCGCGGCGCATCGTCTCGATCAGGATCGCAAGCAGGAGCTCGCCGCGCCCGGAAACCACGAAGGAATCCTTATCGGTCGATTCCTCGACCTTGAGCGCGACATTGCCCTCCGCCTCCTTGAAGAGACGGTCTCGGATCATGCGGCTGGTGACCTTGTCACCCTCGGTGCCGGCAAGCGGGGAATCGTTGACCGCAAAGGTCATCGACACCGTCGGCGGATCGATCGGCTGTGCCTTGATCGCCTCGGTGACGGAAGGATCGCAGAAGGTGTCGGCGACGGTGCCCTTCACCAGGCCCGCGATCGAGACGATGTCACCCGCGACAGCTTCCTCGATCGGCTGGCGCTCGATGCCGCGGAAGGCGAGAATCTTCGAGATGCGCCCGGTCTCGACGGTCGTCCCGTCGCCGGAGAGCACCTTGATGGTCTGGTTCGGCTTGGCCGTACCAGAGGTGACGCGGCCGGTGATGATGCGGCCGAGATAGGGATTGGCCTCCAGCAGCGTGCCGATCATGCGGAACGGGCCGTCCTCGACCTTCGGGGCCGGCACATGCTTGAGAATGAGATCATACATCGGCGCCAGGCCCTGATCCTGCGGGCCTTCCGGCGAGTGCGCCATCCAGCCCTGCTTGCCCGAGCCGTAGAGGATCGGAAAGTCGAGCTGCTCGTCGGTGGCGTCGAGCGCGGCGAAGAGGTCGAAGACCTCATTGATGACTTCCTGGGTGCGGGCGTCCGCCTTGTCGACCTTGTTGATCGCGACGATCGGACGAAGGCCGAGCTTCAGCGCCTTCGAGACCACGAACTTGGTCTGCGGCATCGGGCCTTCGGCGGCATCGACCAGCACGATGGCCGAGTCGACCATGTTCAGGATGCGCTCGACCTCGCCGCCGAAATCGGCGTGGCCGGGGGTGTCCACGATGTTGATGCGCGTGTCCTTCCAGACGACCGAGGTCGCCTTGGCCAGGATGGTGATGCCGCGCTCCTTCTCGATGTCGTTCGAGTCCATCACGCGCTCGGCGACGCGCTGGTTGTCACGGAACGCGCCGGACTGCTGCAGCAGCTTGTCGACAAGCGTGGTCTTGCCATGGTCGACGTGCGCGATGATGGCGATGTTGCGCAGGGACATGCGGGTCTGGGCCTTGCTTTCAAGGCCACGAGCCGGCCAGGTTCGAAGCCCTGCCGGCGCAGCCTGTTTCACGTGAATCTGGAGTTCGTTGCGCTGCACATAAACGCTGACGGGCTTTTCGGCAACCGCGGACGCTGCCGAAAAGTAAATGCGCTCACCCTTCCGCCAATGCGCGCTGCCGTTCGGCGACGGCCCGGCCGACCTGATCGATGGCGAGCCGGTAGGCAGCGAGCGCCGCCGTATCGAGGTCACCCTTGGCGTAATCGGCAAGCACGCGCGTCAGGATCTGGTCGGCCTCGCGGCCAAGCCGCGTCAGCTCCGCCTCGTCCTCGCAGGCGCGGATCACCGCCAGAAGCTCCAGCAATTCGTCGAGGCCGGACATGGCGTGCCGGCGGCGATTGGCACTTTCACGGCTGAGGATGGCGGCACCGCCGGTGCCGAGCGCCGACAAGGCCATCACGCCGATATAGAACCAGTCGCCATAACGATCGAAGAAACTCTCCTGCTCGCCGTCGATATAAGCGGCGGCGCCGGAATGGACCGGCAGGGGCGCATCCTTGTCGGTCGAGGGCGTCTCGAGCGCCTGCACGGCCGGCAGTTCCGACGCCAGCGTAAGGCGCAGGCCGAGAATGTCCTTGGTCAGCTCGCCGACGAGGTTGTCGTCGAGACTCTGTGCCGCGACGAGACGCGAGGTGATCGAGATGGTCTGCAGGCTTTCGGCCGGGCGCGGGGGGTCGCCGCCAAGGGCGCCGCGCACGATCTCGCCGGCTTCGATCCCACGATAGTGCGCCGCGAGCGCATCCGCCTCGCGGACCGGGATCAGCACGGGGTCGTTGCCCCAGCCCTCGCGCAGGCGGCGCAAGCTGTCGTTATTGGTGTGCGAGCCGACGGCATTGATCGAAAAAAAGACGTCGATGCGCTTCTCCTTCGCCGCCGGGACGATCTCCTCCTGGCTGAGCCTGACGATCTCGACCTCCTCGGGCCGGACCTCGTATTGCGCCAGCACCCGCTTCAGCAGGGCGATATTACCAGCCGGATTGCGCGAAACCCCGATCCTGCGGCCGCGCAATTCGGCGATGCGGCCGATCGCCGTCCCGGCCCGCGTGATGAAGAACGGAAAGGTCCGGCGCGTGATCAGGACCGTGTCGGCGGTGGAGGGCATCGCGATGTCGGCGCGCAGCATGGCGAGATCGGCCTGGCCCGCATCAATCTTCTTCGCGCTGTCTTCGGAGCCCTCCGTCAGGACGAGACGCAGCCGCACCGAGGCCTTGTCACGATTGAGACCCTGCACGAAGGCGGCAGCCATGCGGGCATCCTCGGAGCCGAGCGGCCCGACGGCGAGGCGCAGTGTCCGCGGCTGGCCGATATAGTAGAATACCGCCACGACGAGGCCGGTCACGGCCAGAAGCCCTGCCGCCATCGCCAGCCCACGCCTGCCCATGCCCAGCCGGATCAATCAACGCCCCCATCTTCGTCCCCGCAGAATGGCTTCCTTCGCCATCATGTCGCAAGTACGGCATGCGCCCGCGAACGGACCGTGCTAAACGCCGGGCCATGTCCAATGGTTCGCCCTTCCTGATCAAGATCTGCGGCCTCTCGACGCCCGAGACGCTGGAGGCTGCGCTCGCGGCCGGCGCCGACATGATCGGGCTCAATTTCCACCCGAAGAGCCCGCGCTACGTGCCGCCGGGACGCGCCAGGGAATTGGCGGCAATCGCGCGCGGCAAAACGGAAATCGTCGCGCTGGTCGTCGACTGGAGCGCGCAAAGGGCAGCGGAACTCGCTGCGGAACTCAAGCCAGACTGGTTCCAGTTCCATGGCAGGGAAACGCCCGAACAGACGACCGCCCTGCGCCGTGCCGTGGGGCGACCGGTAATGAAGGCGCTTGGCATCGCGACGGGCGAGGACCTCGAGGCGGTCGCAGGCTATCGCAATGCCGCCGATCTCATCCTGCTGGACGCCAAGCCGCCGAAGGACGCGACCTTTCCCGGCGGGCACGGCAAGACCTTCGACTGGGGCCTGCTCGCCAGCCTCGACCCTTCCCAGCGCTTCATGCTATCGGGCGGGCTCGATCCGGCGAATGTCGCGCAGGCCATCGGCATCACGAAGCCGGCGGGCGTCGATGTCTCCTCGGGCGTCGAAAGCGCGCCGGGGGTCAAGGATCCCGACCGGATCGCAAAATTCATCGCATCGGCCCGCAAGGCCGCCGCGGCACTGCAAGAAGGTTTGACGGCATGAACGCCCCCTCGACCCCGAACAGCTATCGCAACGGCCCCGACGAGAACGGCCGCTTCGGCCTGTTCGGCGGCCGCTTCGTCGCCGAGACGCTGATGCCGCTGATCCTCGAGCTGGAAGAGGCCTACAAAGCCGCCAAGGCCGACCCGGCCTATCACGCCGAGATGACCAGCGGGCTGAAGCACTATGTCGGCCGCCCCTCGCCGCTCTATTTCGCCGAGCGCCTGACCGACCATTTCAACGGCGCCAAGATCTACCTGAAGCGCGAGGAGCTGAACCATACCGGTTCCCACAAGGTGAACAACGTGCTCGGCCAGATCCTGCTGGCGCGGCGCATGGGCAAGAAGCGCATCATCGCCGAGACCGGCGCCGGCCAGCACGGCGTCGCGACCGCGACGCTCTGCGCCCGCTACGGCCTGGAATGCATCGTCTACATGGGCGCGGTCGACGTCGCCCGGCAGGCGCCGAACGTCTTCCGAATGCAGATGCTCGGCGCCACGGTCGTGCCGGTCGAGTCCGGTACGAAGACGCTCAAGGACGCGATGAACGAGGCGCTGCGCGACTGGGTGACCAATGTCGCGACGACCTTCTACTGCATCGGCACGGTCGCCGGCCCCCATCCCTATCCGGCAATGGTGCGCGATTTCCAGTCGATCATCGGCAAGGAGACCCGGGAGCAGATGCAGGAGGCCGAAGGCCGCCTGCCGGATTCGCTCATCGCATGCATCGGCGGCGGCTCGAACGCGATGGGGCTGTTCCACCCCTTCCTCGACGACTCCTCGGTCGAGATCTACGGCGTCGAGGCCGCCGGCCATGGCATCGCAAGCGGGCTGCATGCGGCCTCGCTGACCGGCGGGCGCCCCGGCGTGCTGCACGGCAACCGCACCTTCCTGCTGATGGACGATGACGGGCAGATCAAGGATGCCCATTCGATCTCAGCGGGGCTCGACTATCCCGGTATCGGCCCGGAGCATTCCTGGCTGCATGACATCGGCCGGGCGACCTATCTCTCCGCCACCGACGAGGAGGCGCTGGAGGCGTTCCAGCTGATCTCGCGGCTGGAAGGTATTATTCCGGCGCTGGAATCCGCGCATGCGCTCGCCCGCGTCGCCGATCTCGCTCCGCAGAAGCCGAAAGATCATCTGATGGTGGTCAATCTCTCCGGTCGCGGTGACAAGGATATCCCGCAGGTCGCGGAGATCCTGGCGGCGCGCTGACGCCCGGGCCGCCACGCCCAAAGTTCTAGGCGGCCCCTCTCGACTTCCGCTACGTCAACGACAACCATGGGCTGCCTCCGGCGCATCCGCACCGGGCATTGTTGCGTGGAGCGGGGCCGGGCCATTGGGGGGCGACGGTAACGACGACATCCCGGTCGAAGTCCGGACCGGTATAGCCGGCCTGCCGGTCGAACTCGCCTTCCTGATGCGGCATGGCCTCGAACCTTCGCGCCTCGTCGATGCGGCCACCAGATCGACGCGCAACCGCAGCGAGCCCGTCCGCGAGGCGATCGCGCTCGCGCTGATCGACGAAACCAGCTTCTACCGCGCGCTGGCCATCGAGATGGAGCTGGCTTTCCTGCCGGAGCCGCCGAGCCTGCAAGCGGGCGGCGGCCACGATGCGATCCTGCGCGCGGGCATCGCGCCAACCAACGACGACGGGTGTTTCCGTTTCATCCTCGCGCCCCAAGGCATGGCCCTGCGGCGGATGCTCGAAGCCGGACCGCGCAACCGCCGCGATATCGCGGTAACGACCCCGCGCCGCTTCGCCGAAGCCCTGCGTCACAGCAATGCAGACACGCTCGCAGAGCAGGCCGCCGGTCTCGACTCCGCCGGACTTGCACGCGACAGCGCCCGGACCGGCGCCAGCCGGGGCCAGGTGATCGCTACCGGCTGCGGCGTCGCCGTTGCCGCGCTCGGCAGCATCTTCGCCCCGCTCGAAACCTTCTTCGGGCTCGCGCTGCTGCTCGGACCGCTCTTCCTCGGCCTGATCCTGCTGCGGCTCGCGGCCTCGATCGAGCGCACCGCGCCCGACCTCTGGCGCAGCCATCGCTGGCGGATCGACGACGCCCGCCTGCCCGTCTACACGGTGGCGGTGCCGCTCTATCGGGAGCTGGCCGTACTCCGGCAGTTGACCGATGCGCTCGACGCGCTCGACTACCCCCCGGCCAAGCTCGATATCCGCCTGCTGATCGAAGCCGACGACAGCGCCATGCGCAATGCGCTGGCGCAAATGACGCTGCCTGCGCATTTCTCAGTGACCATTGTCCCGCCCGGCATGCCGCGCACCAAGCCGCGTGCGCTGAACCTGGCGTTGCTCGAAGCGCGCGGCGCGCTCTTCACGATCTTCGACGCCGAGGATATCCCCGATCCGCAGCAGTTGCGCATGGCGGCGGCGCGCTTCCTCGGCGGCCCCAAGGAGCTTGGCTGCCTGCAGGCGAGACTCGTGATCGACCATGCCGAGGAGGGCGTGCTGCCCGGCCTGTTCGCGCTCGAATATGCCGGGCTGTTCGAGGTGCTCAATCCCGGCCTGCTGCAGTTCCAGTTGCCGATCATGCTGGGCGGCACATCGAACCATTTCCGCACGGAGGCGCTGCGCATCGTGGGCGGCTGGGATGCCTGGAACGTCACCGAGGATGCCGATCTCGGCTTCCGGCTGGTGCGCGCGGGCTATCGCATCGGCGACCTGCCCTCGAACACCCGCGAAGAGGCGCCGGTTTCGATCCTCGCCTGGCTCAAGCAGCGCTCGCGCTGGATCAAAGGCTATATCCAGACGCTGGTGACGCATTCGCGTGCGCCCTTGCGGCTGGTGCGCGAAGCCGGCTTCGCTGCAACCTTCGCCTTCCTGTCGCTTGTCTTCGGCACCGTCGCGACGGCGTTGGGCTATCCGGCCTTCGCCGTCGCCGCCCTGATCTCCTATTGGGACGGCTCGCTCTTGGAGCCGGTCGGCACCGCCGCGACGCTGACCTCGATCATCGCGCTCGGCGTCTGGTTGCTCGGCAGCGTCGCGCTGTTCGCGCCGCCGATCGTCGGTGCGCTGCGCCGGGGCTCACCGGGCCTGCTCCTGCTCGTGCCGCTGCTGCCGCTCTATTATGCGCTGGTCTCCATCGCCGCCTGGATGGCGCTCTACGACTATTTCAACCGCCGCTTCGCCTGGAACAAGACGGAGCACGGGCTGGCGCGCCGGCGCGCGCCGATCGCGGAACCTACGAATGGCGCAGCCATTCCGCTGCCGCCTGAGCCGGAGGCTGCTCGATATTGAAGGCGCCGACGAACGAGCCGTCCTTGCCCATCAGATAGACCAGTGCCGTATGGTCCATCGTGTAGTCGCCGTCCTTCAGCGGAACCTTCCTGGCATAGGCGCGATAGGCCTTGATGACGGCGTCGATCGCCGGCCGGTCGCCGCTCAGGCCGACGATGCGGGAATCGAAGGAGCCGAGATAGCTCTTCATCGCGTCCGGCGTATCCCGCTCGGGATCGACCGTGATGAACAGGGCCTTCAGCCCCTTCGCCTTGGCGCCGTCGCCGGCCGCGCGCAAAACCTCCGAAATCTCGAAGAGCTTGGTCGGGCAGATGTCAGGGCAATGGGTGAAGCCGAAGAATACCAGGAAGGGCGAACCCTTCAGATCGGCATCGGAGAGCGGCTTGCCCTCCTGCGTCGTCAGCGTGAAGGGGCCACCGACGCTGGCCGTGCCGCTGCCACCGCCCTGGCGGCCGGGCGAGAAGGTCAGGATCGCGGCGGCGGCGAGCGCGAGCGCCCCGGCCAGGAAGACGACGAGGGGCAGGACGAGACGACGGTTCACGGATCAATTCCCAGCAGGCGGCGCGAGCCGCGATAGATCATTTTCCGTGCATCGGCCGGTCCGAAAACCGGTTCCCGCTTTTTGGGCCGATGCCTAGAAACAGGCCACGATGGCGGCGATCAGCCCGTCGGTGAACAGCCGGTCACCTTCGCGCCACCAGAGCAGCAGGCCGGTGAGGAACAGGGCGAAGAAGCCTCCGCCGATCAGCATGAGGCCAAGACGGCTCGAAGAGCCGGCCTCTGTCTGCGTTGTCTCGTCTGCCTGCGACATGGGCACAACCTATCGCCGGATCACGCCGTCCGAAAGCGGGCGGCGTGACGCAGGGGCTCACGATGCAGCGATGCGCGCCCCTGAATGGGGCGCATCGTCGGCGGCTGCTTACTTCACCGGGAAGGTCAGCGGCGAATAGTCCGTCACCGGGCGCTTGATCCAGTCATTGCCCGGCGCGGCCGCTTCCGTCCGCTTCTGGCCTTCGTGGAGACGCAAGGCCGCGGCAGGATAGTCCATGGTCAGCACGGTGCCGTCGCGAACGACGAGCTTGCCGTCGACATAGACGCGGTCGACGGCGCGTTCGGCGGCGGCATAGACCATGCTGCGCACGGGGTCGCGGCGCGGCTGCATCATCGGATGCTCGAGGTCGACCATGACGAGGTCGGCCTTGCAGCCGGCTTCGAGTCGGCCGATGTCGTCGCGGCCGAGCGCGGCGGCACCAGCCGTGGTCGCGGCCTCGAAGATGTCTGTGGTGGTGAGCGTCCGCGGGTTCTCCGCCATCAGCCGGGCGACATAGCCGACATGGCGCATCTCCTCGAGCATGTTGTGCGGATAGGTGTCGGTACCCATGCCGATCCGGACACCGGCACGGCGATAGCGTCCGAAATCGTCGAGCGCGATGCCTCGGCGCATGAAGACAGTCGGGCAATGGGCGACGACCGTATCGGTCTCGGCGAGCAGCGCGAGATCGCGGCGGCTGTGCCAGCCGAGGCGCGGATAGTCGTCCAGGAAGATCCCGTGGCCGACGATGCTCGTCTTGCCGAGCACACCGAGCTTCTCCAGCCACTGGATCGGGGTGATGCCATGGCGGCGGGTGATCTCGTGGAACTCGACCGTCGACTGGGCGGCGTGGATCTGCCAGGGCAGATTGCGGCGCTTCGCTTCGGCGTGGCTGTCCTTGATAAGGCCTTCGCTGCAGGTATCGATCTGCGCCGGGCAGACCATGCCGAAGAGCCGGCCGGAGGGGTGCTTCTGCGCCTTCTCGATGACGTCGAAGGCGGTTGCCATGGCCTCGGCGCCGGCCTTCTCGTCCCATTCATATTCGACGACATGGCCGTTCTTGGTGTACCAGCGGGCCGAGCGGAACATCGGCGAGACGCAGACGCGCAGGCCGCTATTCGCTGCGAGGTCGAGCCAGCCGGGATGCGCGACCGAGAGATCGGCGAGCGTGGTGACACCGGAGAGCAGCAGTTCGGAATAGGAGACCCGCACGCAGTCCGGCACGGTCTCGGCATCGGGCCGCAGGATCGGCATGAACTCGTAAAGCGACGAATTGTAGAGCGCCGGCGAGCCGAGCTCGTCGAGGAAGCCCTTGTTCAGCGCCTCGCTGGACGGATGCGAATGGATATTCACGAGGCCGGGCATGACCATGCGCCCGCTGCCGTCGACGGTCTCGTCGGCCTGCCCTTCGTAGCGAGGCCCGACATAGCGCAGCGTGCCGTCCTCGAATGCGACATCGGCTCCGTGCAGATAGACGTGTCGGGAGGCTTCCGCATCCCAGGCGACAACGATGTCGGCATTCCTGATGACCGTGATCGTCATGGTGTTTTCCCTCCCCCGCAGGCGTCGTGCAGAAACGTGCCGCGCGGTTCTCGCCGCGCGGCACCGGTGAAGCCTAGCGCTTCAGCTTGAGATCGAGCCCCTTGTAGAGGCCGGCTCCATAGAGGCCGTGAGCACGCGCGCCCTCGACCCGGTCGGTCGCGACGACCCAGAGCGGCTGAGAGACCAGCGGCACCCAGACATTCGCCTCGGTGAGCTGGGTCTGGACCTCGGCCAGGGCCTGCTTGCGCTTGTCGGCGTCCGTGGCGGTCGCCGCGGACTTGAGCAGCTCGTCCGTCTTGGGGTCTTTCCAGTTCATCCGGTTCGGCGTCGGAACCTGCTGGCTGCGGAAGTAGAGGCTCATCGCCTCCGTCGCCGTCACATAGGGATAGGACATCAGGAAGGCGTCGAATTCCTGCGTCGCCAGCTTGCCCCAGGCGACGGTCGCGTCCCAGAGCTGGATCTTCATGTCGATGCCGACCTTGCGCAGGTCCGCCTGCATCGCCTCGGAAATCCGCGGGTTGGAATCGTTGCGGATGCCGTAGACGGTGAAGGTCGCCTTCTGGCCGTCCTTCTCGCGGATGCCGTCGGCACCCGGCTTCCAGCCGGCCTCGTCCAGCAGCTTGGCAGCGCCGGCGGGGTCGTATTTCGGCATCTTGTCGGCTGACGACTTGTCGTAGTCGAGCACGGCCGGGTTCAGCAGCGAGGGCAGGGTCTGCCCCTTGCCGAAGAAGATCGCCTTGGCGATCGCCTCCTTGTTGGTCGCCATGTTGGCGGCCTGCCGGATGACCTTGTCCTTCGCGACGGGCTTGTCGACCTTGAAGCCCATGAAGACGTCGTAGATGTAGTTTTCCTGCCGCTGCACCGTCATGCCCGGGATGCGCTGCATCGTGTCGAGCGCGATATAGGGCATGTAATAGGTCACGTCCGCCTGCTTGGCCTGAATCGCCGCCATCAGCGTGTTCGACTCGGGGATGACCTTCCAGACGATCTCGTCGATCTGCGGCTTCGGGTCCTTGTAGATCGGCGGGCCCCACGAATAATGCGGGTTCTTCTTGAGCACCAGCTCCTGGCGCGGGGTCCATTTCGACCAGCAATAGGGGCCGGTGCCGTTGAAGCCCTGAACACCGAAATTCGGCCCGAGCTTTTCGACCGTGTTCTTGTCGACCACCGAGGCGAAGGACAAGGCGAGCTGGAACATCAGATCGCTATAGGGTTCCTTCAGCTCATAGATCAGCGTGGAATCGCCATCGACACGGATATCCTTGACCGGGCCGGCGCGGAAGGAGACAGGCGACTTGCTGGCCGGGTCGATCCAGCGCTTCAGCGAGTAGACGACATCGTCGACCGTCATCGGCCGGCCGTCGCAGAACTTGACGTCCTTGCGCAGCTTGAAGGTGTAGGTCATGCCGTCCGGCGAGATCGTCCAGCTCTCGGCGAGGCCGGGCTTGATCGTCTTCATGTCGAAATCGACCGTCACCAGCGTGTCGGCCAGCATGTACATGACCTCGGCCGCCGCCGTCGCGGTCGAGCGGATCGGATCGTAATTGTCGGCATCGATGATGCGCAGGATCGAGAGCGGCGCCTTCTGCTGGGCGACGGCCGGCACAGCCGCGAAGGTCGCGGCGGCCGCGCCCGCGAGAAGCAGAGTTGACAGTTTCAGCATCGAGCAAATCCCCTTTTCACGCTTCTTGGTTGATATCGGCTGCTATTTGCGCAGCTTCGGATCGAGGGCGTCCCGCAGGGAGTCGCCGAGTACGTTGAAGGCGAGCACGACCGCGAAGATCACCAGGCTCGGCAGGACCGAGACATGCGGCGCGAAGAACAGGAAGTTGCGGCCATCCGCCGCCATGGCGCCAAGTTCGGCCGTCGGCGGCTGGGCGCCGAGACCGAGGAAGGACAGCGCCGCGCCGAGCAGGATCACCTGGCCGAAGCGCAGGGTGACGAAGACAAAGATTGCCGAGAGGCAGTTCGGCAGGACATAGCGGATGATGATGCGCAGGTCGCTCAGGCCGAGCGAGCGTGCAGCCTCGATATAGCCCTGCTGCAGCACGACCAGCGCCGAGCCGCGGACCACGCGGGCCATCAGCGGCACCGTCGCGATCGTCAGCGCGATGATCACCGCCGGCAGGCCCGGCCCGAAGATCGCGGCAATAGCCAGCCCGAACAGGATCGCGGGGAAGGACAGGAGGATGTCCATGAACCGCATCAGCACGCCCGATGCCTTCGGATAATAGGCCGCGGCGAAACCGATGACGCCGCCGATCGTGCAGCCGAAGGCGACAGAGGCGAGACCCATCAGCAAGCTCGTGCGCAGACCGAACAGCAGGCGCGTGATCATGCTGCGACCCTGCCCATCGGTGCCGAGCAGGCCCATTTCGCCCGGCGGCTTCAGGGTGTTGGCGAGATCGTTGCCGAAGGGATCGGTCGGTGCGAGCCAGGGCGCGAAGGTCGCACAGAGGATGGCGAGGACGACGAGCGCCAACGCGACACAGGAGCCGACATCGGAGAGGAGCATCCGGAAGACGGTCTTCCGGCGGACCGGCGCGGCCGCGGCGACGCTCACGGCGGCCTCGACGGTCTTGGCGCCGGGCTGGAGCGCATTGCGTTCGAGCTTCATGGGGGAGCTCATCAGGTGCCCCTCACGCGCGGGTCGAGCACGGCATAGAGGACGTCCACCGCGAGATTGACCAGGATGAAGCCGAGCGAGAGCATGATGATCGTGCCCTGCGCCATCGGCAGATCGCTCGACAGGATGGCGCCCACCGCGAGCCGGCCGATGCCCGGCCAGGAGAACACGGTCTCGGTGACGACGGCGCCGCCGAGCAGGAAGCCGATCTGCAGGCCGATCAGCGTGACGACCGGGACGAGCGCATTGCGCAGGGTGTGGCGCAGCACGACCCTGCTCTCACTGAGCCCCTTGGCGCGGGCGGTGCGGACATGGTCGGCGCCGAGCTCGTCGAGCACGGAAGTGCGGGTCATGCGAGCGACCGGGCCGACGAAAACGCCGCCCAGCGTGATCGCCGGCAGGATGATCCCCTGCAGCCCCTCCCAGGTCCAGAGCGGGCCGGCGCGGCCGGTGAAGGGTAGGATCGGATAATAGAAGCCGAAGAGCCAGATCAGCCCGAGGCCGAGGAAGAAGACCGGCAGCGAGACACCGGCGACCGAGACCGCCATGATCGCGCGGTCGATCAGCGAGCCCCGATAATAGGCACCAACCGTGCCGAGGAACATGCCGAGCGGAATCGCCCAGACCAGCGAGGCCAGCATCAGCTCCAGCGTCGGGCCGATCGTGTTGGCGAGCTCCTGGGTAACCGGGACATTGTTGATGATGGAGACGCCGAGATCGCCCTGCGCCAGGCGCCCGATATAGATCGCGAACTGCTTCCAGAGCGGCTGGTTCAGCCCGAGTTCCTGGCGGATCGCCTCGACGACGTCCTGCGTCGCCATCGGGCCGGCGCGGACCTGCGCCGGATCGGTCGGCACCACCTGCATCAGCAGAAAGCCGATCAGCAGCACGCCGAGCAGGACCGGCAGGACCAGCAGCAGCCTTTGCAGCGTATGCTTGAGCATGAAGCGGCTCCCCGCCTATTGCGCGGCAGCCGCGAACTGGCCGTGACGGTCGAAGACGACCGCGCCGCCGAGCAGGGTCAGGTCGCAGCGTACATCGTTCTCGACCTCGCCGACGGGGATCGCGAAGATGTCGTGCGAGAGCACCGCGATATCGGCGAACTGGCCCGGCACGAGCCGGCCGAGCCTCTCCTCGGCGAACTGGGTATAGGCGCCGAGCAAGGTATAGGCGTGAACCGCCTCCTCCATGCTCAGCTTCTCGGCGCCGCCGATCTCGGTATGGCGCTTGGTCTGGCGGGTAACCATGGTGAAGAGGTTCTTGAACGGGTCGGTGGCGCAGACCGGAGCATCCGAGCTTGCCGCGGCATGCAGGCCGCCATCGAGCCATTTGCGCATCGGATAGGAGGCGCCGGCACGCTCTTCGCCGAGATTGATCACGTAGAGATCGCCGAATTCGTAGATGAAGGCCGGCTGCGGCACGGGGTCGATGCCGGCGGCGGCCATGCGGGCGAGCTGGCCGTCGGTGAGGAAGCCGCAATGCTCGATGCGGTGGCGCCGTCCCTTGATCGGATGCGCGGGGCTGTCCGCCTTCTCCATGCCGGAGAGAACCTGCTCGATCGCGGCATCACCGATCGCGTGGATCGCGAGCTGATAGCCGAGCTCGTGGTAGTGCCGGAGATAACGATGCATGTCGGCATCGGAATAGATGAAGATGCCGCGGTTATCGGGGTCGCCGACGAGGTAGGGCTCGCTCATCGCGGCGGTCAGACCGCCGGCACTACCGTCGCCGAAGACCTTCATCGCGCCGTAGCGCAGGAGGCCGGTCTCACGGCCGAAGCGGAAGCCCGCCGCATAGGCCTCGTCGCCGATACCGTCGGCATTGCCGTAGATGCAGACCCAGGTGCGGACCGGCAGGGTGCCGGCGCGCGCGACCTCTTCATAGGCCTCGATCTCGGCCATGCCCGCGCCCATGCCGACGCCGGCGTCCATCACACTGGTGAAGCCCTGCGAGAGCATGTAGTGCCCGGCCTTCTCGATCGCGGCCTTGAGCTCGGCCGCGCTCGGGCGCGGCATCGCCTGGACGACCAGGCGCATGGCGCTTTCGGCCAGGAGGCCGGTCAGCTTGTTGTCGCGGCGCTCGATCAGGCCGCCATCGGGGCTCGGGGTGTTATGGCCGATGCCGGCCGCCGTCATGGCGCGGCTGTTGACGACGCCGACATGGCCGCAGGTGCGCTTGATATAGACGGGATTATCCGGCGAGACGCGGTCAAGCTCCTCGGCCGTGGGATGGCGGGCCTCGGCCAGCTCGTTATGGTCGTAGCCGCGGCCGATGACCCATTCGCCCGGCTTCCTGCCCTTAACAGCCGCAGCGACGCGGCGCAGAATCTCGTCGATGCTGTTGACACCCTCCTCGGGGCGCAGGTTGACCTCGCTCATGGCGAGGCCAAGCGGCAGCAGATGCATATGCGCGTCATTCAGGCCGGGAATGGCGACGCGGCCGGCAAGGTCGACAACCTTCGTCACGGGGCCCTGCAAGGCGGCGATCTCGATAGCCGTGCCAGCAGCCAGGACCTTGCCATCCCGGATCGCCAACGCCTCCACGAAGCCTTCCGCCAAGCCGCAGAAGATGCGGCCATTCAACAAAACGGTCTCAGCATGCGTCATCGCCCGGATTACCCTGCTTTCCCTGTTGAATTCTCGCCGCGAGGCATTGGCGAGACGATAGTCTTCGGCAAGCATCTCCTGCCCCATGCACGCGGCAGCGCGCGTCCATGCGGTCGTATCGTATCGAATGGGGATTAGTCTGGACGGTGGGCTTCTAACGCCAAAACATGCCGCTCCGCCGGTTCCCCGTAACACCATTTTCTTGTTGGCTTTTCGTCAGCATTGCTCAGGATATTGAACATGGCAAGGGCCGCCGAGCAGGCGGCCCTGCGTAACGCGCAGGAAAGACAAGGCGCGCGGAATGGGGAAACGGAGCGACAATGAGCTTTGACGTCGGCGGAAGGCTGAAGGAGATCAGGGTCGCGGCCGGGCTTTCCCAACGCGAACTCGCGGCGCGCTCCGGCGTGACCCATAGCCTGATCTCGCTGATCGAGCAGAATCGGAACAGTCCCTCCGTCGCGTCGTTGCGCAAGATTCTCGACGGTATCCCGATGACGATGGTGAGTTTTTTTGACGAGCAACGGACACCGCGCGACAAGGTCTTCTTCGAGGCCTCGGACCTGCTGGACCTGACCTCGCGCCTTCATCAGGTCAATGGCGGAGAAAGCCGCGGTCAGATGTCCTTCCGCCAGGTCGGCGATGCCCAGGCCCATAATCTGCAGATTCTGCACGAATCCTACGAGGCCGGCGCCGATACCGGCATCGCCATGCTCAAGCATGATTCCCATGAGGGCGGGGTCGTGCTGGCCGGCGAGCTGGAGGTCACGGTCGGCGACCAGATCAAGGTGCTGAAGCCGGGCGATGCCTATCTCTTCGACAGCCGCATCCCGCATCGCTACCGCAATATCGGGACGGAACGCTGCATCGTCGTCAGCGCCTGCACGCCGCCCTATCTCTGACATGGCGGCGGCCCAGGTATGCCGGCACTTGCACCGCAATGCCTCTGAACCTTAGAATTCGTTTAAACTATTGATATTATTTGATTTTTATTGCATCTTCAGATAGAGCCACCTCTTCCCCCAGAGGTCGCGATGCAAGCCGGCTCCAGCTCAGTCCAGAAATCCGCGACGACCCTGGAGCTGTTCTCGCGCAATCTCTCGCTCTCGGCCGGCACGTTCGCGATTGAGGAAGGCCAGCGGATCGTCGGTCCGATGCGGCCCGGCCTCAAGGTCGCGGTCATGCTCGAGGGCCGGCAGGCGCTGGTGCTCGACGATCGCCCGGCCGTGCTGCTCGACGGGCCGACGATCCTCGTCGCGGCCAATGGCGGCGACCATACGCAGCAACGGACCGGCCTTGCCGACGGCGCGCTGCGCTGCGCGCTGATGCAGTTCGATTTCGATTTCGTCGCTCGCGAGTTCGGGCCGGATGTCGCCAAGGCCGCGCGCCTCGCCTGCTCCGACGATGCCGGCGTCTGGGTGCGCCCGGCCGACGCTCCGATCCGCTCGCTCGCACTGCAGATGGCGGAATGCCCGGTCGGCGAAGCCTTGCGCCCGCTCTATCTCGCCGGCAAGGCGCTGGAGCTCGGGGCGCTGGTGCTCGACCGGATGCTCGGCGAGCGACCTGTCCGCCCGGCACGGCTCGCTCCACGTCTGCGCGAGCAGGTCCACGCGGCACGCGATCGCCTGCTCGAAACCCTGCAGGAGCCTCTCAGCCTGGCGGAGCTGGCGCGCGAAAGCGGGCTCAACCCGACCAAACTCACCTCCGCCTTCCGGACCGAGTTCGGTGCCAGCGTCTTCGAGTATCTGCAGGAGCAGCGCCTGCAGCAGGCCTATGCACTGATCGCGAGCGGAGAGGCCAGCGTAGCCGTCGCCGCCTTCCAGGTCGGCTACAGCCCGGCCCACTTCTCGGGGCTGTTCCGCAAGCGTTTCGGCATCGCCCCGAGCGCCCTGCGCTGATTCAGGCGATGAATCAGCCCTCTGGTTCTTGCTTGGACGCATTCGAAACGCGACCGAAAGAAATACTGCCGCGATCGAAAGCCAAGCGCGTTGCCGGCCCCGCTGCCTTCCTGAAAGAACCCCGGAGACGAGGGCGCGCAGGCGCCAGGGGCAGGATTACGGGTATGATCGGGATCAACAGCAGCAATCGCGCGATGGGACGGGCCGGCGTGGCCCTGGCCGCGCTCATCGCAGCCGGCGCCGGCTCGGCTCTGGCGCAGAACGCCCCGGCGCCCCAGGCCGGCGCCGCGGCCGCGATCGGCCTCGACACGATCGAGGTTCAGGGCGAGCGCGCCGGCGGCCCGGTCAACGGCTATGTCGCCCGGCGCAGCGACACCGCAACCAAGACCGATACGCCGCTGATGGAAACGCCGCAGTCGGTCACCGTCGTCACCCGCGACCAGATGGACGATCAGGGCGCGCAGAATGTCAGCCAGGCGCTGCGCTATACCGCCGGCGTGCTCGGCGAGACCCGCCTCTCGATGGGCCGCTATGACAGCGTCTTCATCCGCGGTTTCGGTGGCTCGGGCGGCTCGGCCGGCTTCGTCAACAATCTCGACGGCCTGCGCTACCAGCGCGGCATCAACTTCCTGGTTCCGACCTACGAATCCTGGGGGCTGGAACGGGTCGAGGTGCTGCGCGGTCCGTCCTCCGTGGTGTTCGGCCAGGTGAAGCCCGGTGGCATCGTCAACATGGTCAGCAAGCGGCCGAAGGAGGAGCGGCACGGCGAGGTGCAGTTCCAGCTCGGCAGCCACAACCGGGCCCAGATGGCCTTCGATATCGGCGGACCGGTCAACCCGGAGAAGACCTGGCTCTACCGTGTCGTCGGGCTCGGCCGGGCCGCCGACACGCAGGTCGACCATACCCGCGAAGAGCGCATCTTCATTGCCCCCTCGCTCACCTACCGACCGAACGGAGCGACCACCTTCACCTTGATGGCCTCGTTCCAGCGCGATCCGGAAACCGGATTCTACGGCTTCATCCCGGCTGTCGGCACCGTCCTGCCAAGCCGGGCCGGGCGCATCCGCAGCGAGTTTTTCCCGGGTGAGCCGAATTTCGAGGGCTATAGCCGCAACCAGGCCAATCTCGGCTACGCCTTCGAGCACCGCTTCAACGACATCTTCACCTTCCGCCAGAACGTCCGCATCTCCGATCTCGAATCGCGCAATCGCACGGTCGCGGTTGGCGGCATCGCGGCCGACCAGAAGACGCTGACGCGCCGTGCAACGATCTCGAACGAACGTGCCCGCACCGCCGGCATCGACAACCAGCTCCAGGCCGATTTCCGCACCGGCCCGCTGAGCCACAAGGTCCTGTTCGGCGTCGACGGCTACTGGACCGACGCCAAGGCCGCCACCGGCGCCGGCGGCACGGTGCAGTCGCTCGACTTCACCAATCCGGTCTACGGGCGCCTGCCCTTCGTCCTGCCCGTCGTGCCGAGCACCACGCAGACGACTGCCCAGTACGGCATCTACCTGCAGGACCAGATCAAGCTCGACCGGCTCTCGCTCCTCGTCGGCGGCCGCTTCGACCGGGCCGAGGCCCGCACCCGCGCGCTGACGACCGGCATCCTGACCAAGCAGGACGACACGGCGCGGACCGGCCGCGTCGCGCTGATGTACAATTTCGACAACGGCTTCGCGCCCTACGCCAGCTATTCGACCTCATTCGAGCCGCAAGCCGGCACGGCCTTCGGCGGCACCCCGTTCAAGCCGACAGAGGGCGAGCAATACGAGGCCGGGTTCAAATACGAACTGCCGGGCACCAATGCCTTCATGCAGGCTGCGGTCTATCAATTGACCCAGAGCAACGTCACGACGACGGACCTCGCGCACCCGACCTTCCAGATCCAGACCGGCGAGATCCGGGCGCGGGGCGTCGAGGTCGAGGCGCGTGCGACCGTGTTCGACAATCTCGATCTCATCGCGGCCTATACCTATACCGATGCCGAGGTGACCAAGAGCAACGGCGTCGACCTGCACAAGCGCCCGCCGGTCGTGCCGCGCCACACCGCGGCGCTCTGGGCGCATTACACCTTCCGGACGGGGATGCTTTCGGGCCTCGGGCTCGGCGCCGGCGTGCGCTATATCGGCGGCGGCGCAGGCGACCCCGGCAACACGTTCTTCACGTCGGACTACGCGCTGGTCGATGCCGCGATCAGCTACGATCTCGCAGCCGCCAATCCTGCGCTCAAGGGCTGGAAGGTAAAGGTCAACGCCCAGAACCTGTTCGACAAGGAGTATATCTCCGGCTGCTATGGCACGACGCAGTGCTCCTTCGGCCTGCGCCGCACCGTGCTTGCGACGCTGTCCTATCGCTGGTGACGCGACGATGCAGCCGGAAAGCCGTGCCAACCTCACATTCGACCCCGTTACGCTGCCGCAGGCCTGGCAGCGTGACTTCGAAGCACGGGACGGTTCGCGCTACAGGCTGCTGATCTCCGTGCCGGAAGGCCCCGCTCCGGCGCGGGGCTTTCCCGTGCTCGTTCTGGTCGACGGCCACGCGCTGTTCCCGGTCGCGGCCACGGCAGCCCGGTTGCAGGCGCAACGTCCGGAGGCGACCGGGGTCGGACCTGCCGTGGTCATCGGCATCGGCTATCCCGACGGGCGGCCCTTCGATGCCGAACGGCGCCAGCGCGACCTCCTGCCCGTGCCCGATGGAGCCGACCGCTTCCTCGATACGATCGTCGAGGAGGTGCTGCCGGCGGTCGCAGGGATCGCGCCGCTTGATCCGTGCCGCCGCGCTCTCGCCGGCCATTCCTATGGCGGGTTGTTCGTACTGCACGCGCTGTTCGCCCGGCCAGGCCTGTTCGAAGCCCATGTCGCCGGCAGCCCTTCGATCTGGTGGCAGGACCATGCCATCCTCGCGAGCGAGGAAGCATTCCGCCGCGGCGGCTTGGCTCCGGCCGGACGTCTCCTGATCACGGTCGGCAGCCACGAGCAGGCCCCCATCCTCGCCGTCACGGCGCAAAGGGCCCAGCGGCTGGCGCGGGCGCGGATGCGCGACAATGCCGCCGAGATGGCCGAACGCCTGGCTGCTTCCGGTCGGATCGCCTGCGACTTCACCGAATTCCCCGGCGAAAACCATGTCTCGGTAATTCTGCCGATGCTCTCGCGCAGCGTGGCCTTCGCGCTCGCCGGCACGGCTCAGGACAAGGCGACTGCCGCATGATGCTCGACAGGCGCTCGCTGATCCTGGGCGGATTGAGCCTGCCGGTGCTGCCGGCCCTGGCTGCCAACCCAGTCGTGGCGACCGATGTGCTCGGCCGCACCGTCAAGCTCGCCGCGCCGGCGAAGCGGATCGTGCTGGCGCAGGGCCGCCAGCTCAATGCGCTCGGCCTGATCCATCCTGATCCGGTCAGCATCCTCGCCGGCTGGGGCAGCGATCTCGAACGGCAGAACCCGGACGGGCTCGCGCGCTATCGGGCGCGCTTCCCAGCCATCAGCAAGCTGCCGCTCGTCGGCGACGGCGGAACGGCCGCCGGCTTCTCGCTGGAGCAGGCAATCGCGCTCGGGCCCGATCTCGTCGTGCTCAGCAAATCGCTCGCCGGCACGCGCCGCGGTCCCGGCGATCTCGTCGAGAAGCTGGAAGGGGCCGGCATTCCCGTAGCGGTGGTCGATTTCTTCCTGGAGCCGCTGCGCGACACCGTGCCGAGCCTTCGGGCGCTGGGCATCCTCACCGGCCAGCAGGAACAGACCGAGCGATTGATCCGCTTCTACGAGGAGCGGATGACGCGGGTCGCCAGTCGGGTCGCCGGCGCAAAGCGCCCCTCCGTCTTCATCCATGCCCATGCCGGCGGCTACGATTGCTGCATGACGGCCGGACAGGGCACGTTCAACGAGTTCATCCAGGCCGCCGGCGGTCGCAATATCGCCGCCGCGATGCTGCCGGGAGCGACCGGGCAGATCGGGCTGGAGCAACTGATCGGCGCCGATCCGGATGTCTATGTCGCGACCGGCGGCACGCATCTCGCCAAACTCGGCGGGCTCGTACTCGGTCTTGGTGTGAGCGAGACGGATGCCGCCGCCAGCTTCGCCAAGCTCCTCGGCACGCCGTCGCTCAAGATGCTCAGCGCCATCGAGAAGCGCCGCGCCTTCGGCTTCTGGCACCTGTTCAACGACACCCCCCTGCATGTCGCCGCGATCGAGGTTCTCGCGAAATGGCTCCACCCGGAGCGCTTCGCCGATATCGATCCGGCCGCGACGCTTGCCGAGGGCGCCCGCTTCTCGGCGATCCCGCTCGACGGGACGCTCTGGATCACGGCAGCGCCCAAGCCCTGACGGAGACGATCATGCTGGCCACCTCGACCCGGATCGCACTCGCCAACCCCGCGAGCGTCCTGAAGCCGCTCTGCGAGCATCTCGTCGAGCATGAGGCTGTCATCACCGAGCAGGGCGGCACGACGCTCATCGCCCTCGACGGCAGCCACGCGCGGATCGAACTCACGACTGCCGCGCTCGATGTCCATGTCGAGGCGCCTGATCTCTCCACCCTGCTCGGGATGAAACGCGCCATCGCCAGCCATGTCATCGAATTCGCCCCGAAGGACGCAGCGCCCGAGATGCGCTGGACCGGCGACGGTACCGGCCCCGCCCTGCCGCCGGAGTTCCGCATCCTGACGGTCACCGGCGTCGAGCGGATCACGCCGCATATGGCCCGCATCCGCTTCACGGGCGAGAATCTCGCCCGCTACGACCATATCGACGCGCTGCATGTCCGCCTGTTCATCCCGCCAGTCGGCGTCACCGAGCCGAGCTGGCCGATGGTCGGCGATGACGGTCTGCTGCTGCCCGCGCCGGCAGAAACCAGGCCGCTGGTGCGGAAGTACACGATTCGCGAGATCGACGTCGCCAAAGGCACGCTCGCGCTCGATTTCGTGCTGCACGAGGATGCCGGCCCGGGCTCGGCCTTCGCCTTCCGGGCCAAGGCCGGCGACCGGATCGGCATGGCAGGTCCCGGCGGGCGCGGCCTCAAGCCAGCCGAGCGCTATGTCTTCCTCGCCGACGAGACCGGCCTGCCGGCGGTGGCGCGGATGCTGGAGAACCTGCCGGCCGAGGCCATGGGCCAAGTCTTCATCGAGGTCGCCGATGCCAGCGAGGAACAGCCCCTGCGCCACCCTGCCGGCATCTCGCTGACCTGGCTGCATCGTGGCGACGCCGCGCCGGGGAGCCTGTCGCTGCTGCAGGACGCCTTCGCGACGATCGACTGGCCGGCTGACGGCCCCGCGACCTATCTCTGGGCTGCCGCGGAGCACGCCGCGTTCAAGGCGATCCGGGCGGCTTCGCGGGGAAGGCTCAGGCCGGATCGCGACCAGAATCTCGTCGTCAGCTACTGGCGCGCCGGAGCCTCCGACGAGGAACATGTCGCTGCGAAGAAGGCTGAAGCCGCGAAGGCCTGATCAGCCCTCGCGCACCGCGACCACGAACAGGCGCGGGAAGCGCAACAGCACCTTCCCGTCGCTCTCGACCGGATAATGCGGCGCGATGCGCTCGAGATAGCGCGCGAGGAAGTCCTTCTGCTCCTCGGCCGTCAGACGGTCGAGATAGGGCTTCAGGCCGGTGCTCTTGAACCATTCGGCGATGGCTTCGAGATTGGCGAGCGCATGAACATAGGTCGTCTGCCAGATATCGACGCGGCAGCCGGCCTCGCCGAGCCAGCGCCGATAGTCGCCGAAGGAGCCGATCGTGGCGCGCTCGGCCTTGGCGTTCGCGAGCTTCTCCGCCCAGGGGCCATCGGCCGCGACCTCGCGCATAGCGACATGCGAGGGCTCGTTGAGATTGTTCGGCATCTGCACGGCAAGGCAGCCGCCAGATGTCAGCGAGCGTGCAAGGCGCGGGAACAGCGCGGCATGGTCCGGCAGCCATTGCAGCACGGCATTGGCGAAGATCACGTCGTAGCCCGTCGCATCCGACCAGCTGTTCACGTCGCCGAGGATGAAGGAGAGGTTGGGCAGGCGCTTCCTCGCCTTCTCCAGCATGTCCGGCGAGGAATCGAGGCCTTCATTGACCGCGCCGGGATAGCGGGCGGCGACCAGCTCCGTGCTGTTGCCGGGCCCGCAGCCGAGATCGATGCAGCGCCTGGGGTCGCTCAGCGGCACGCGCGCCAAGAGATCGATCGAGGGCCGCGTACGCTCGTCCTCGAAGCGCAGATATTGCGCGGCGTCCCAATCCGGCCTGGCGTTCATCGCTCGCTCCTGTCCCGCAACCCGCGCCGCGAGCAGCGGGCTATCGATTTCTTCTAGCGCGAAACGCCTGCGTCCGCAGGCTTGCGTGCGAGAAGGGCGAAACGGGTCGAGGAAGCCAGCCGGATCGCATCGTGCAGTGGCGCGGCGCGCTGCTGCTCGCGCACGACCTGATGGTAATCGGCAGAAACGATGTCAGTGAAGCCGGCGGCGGTCAGCATCGTCTCGAGCTGCTGGCGGCTCAGGCCGTCCTTGAAATAGAAGCGGCTGGTGATCGAGGCATGCGTGTCGGCATCGATCTGGTGGACGGCCGCACCGCGCTTCTCGCGCAGCCAGGTGCCGAAACGGTTGACCAGCGCCTGCCAGCGCGTGCGGTTGACCCAGTCGCCGTCGATCACCAGCAGGCGACCGCCGGGGCGCAGGACGCGGAACCATTCGCTCAGCGCCGCTTCCGGATCGGTCAGGGTCCAGACGAGATGGCGGGTGATGGCCGCGTCGTAGCTTTCATCCTCGTCGAGCAGGTGCTCGGCATCGCAAAGGCGGAAGCGGGCGGCCTTGCCGTGCTTGGCGCGGGCACGCTCCAGCATCGCCTCAGAGAAATCGAGCGCGGTGACGCGGTGGTTCAGCGAGAGCAGGGCGCGGGTGATTTCGCCAGTGCCGCAGGCGAGATCGAGCACGTCGAGCGGCTCCGAGCCGAAGGAATCGCCTATCAGGCGCTGGAAGGCCTTTAGTTCGCGGTCCGACTTGATCGCGTGGCCGAAGGAGAGATCGAAGCTCTCCGCCCGCGCCGACCAATAAGCGCGGATCTCTTCCTTCAGGGTGAAATTGTCATGCGTCGAGGGAGCGGACATGTGTCAGTGAACCTGGATATAGGGCTCGACGAGAAGCGTGCCGCGAGCCGAATGCTCCAGATGCACGCCGACGGCATATGTCTCCGAGACCGCCTCATGCGCAAGCACCGCGGCGGGCGCGCCGGCCTGCGCGATACGCCCTGAATTCATCACCAGCACCCGGTCGGCGAAGCGGGCAGCGAGCGAGAGATCGTGGATCGCCACCACGGTGACGATGTCGCGCCGGCGCGTCGCTTCGCGGATCGTCGCCATGACGTCGAGCTGGCGGCGCACGTCGAGCGCGCTGGTCGGCTCGTCCAGCAGCAGCACGTCGGGCTCGCGCACCAGCGCCTGGCCGATCGCGGCGAGCTGGCGCTGGCCGCCCGAGAGCGTGGCGATATCGCGCGAGGCGAAGGGCGCCAGACCAAGCTCCTCGATCACCGCCTCGACGGCACGGGTATCTTCGGGCGAGGCCGCGAGTGCATAGCCGCGATGCAGGCTCTTGCGGGCGAGCAGGATGATGTCGAAAACCGAGAGCGCCACGCGCGCGCCGGTATCCTGCGCGAGATAGAAGACCTTCCGGGCCCGCTCGCGCTGCGAAAGCTGCGACAGGTCATAGCCGTCGAGCGCGACCGTGCCGCGCTCGGGGCGCAGCAGGCCGGCAGCACAGCGGAACAGCGTCGACTTGCCGGAGCCGTTGGGGCCGACCAAAGCGGCAAGCTCGCCGCGCGGCAGGGCCTCGGTGCCGAGCCCCTGCAGGATCGGCGTCGGGCCATAGCGGAAGTCGAGATCGCGAAGCTGCAACGCCATGGCTCAGACTCCTCGTCCGCGAATGGACATGACCAGGCTGATGAAGAAGGGCACGCCGATCAGCGCCGTGATAATGCCGATCGGGTAGATCACGCCGGGCGTGATCACTTTCGAGACGGTGGAGGCGAGCGAGAGCAGCACGGCGCTCGCAATCGTCGCGACCGGCAGGAAGAAGCGCTGGTCCTCGCCGACGAGCAGCCGCGCGATATGCGGGCCGACCAGGCCGATGAAGCCGATGCCGCCGACGAAGGAGACCGAGACGGCGGCGAGCAGCGAGGTCGCGATCAGGATTTCCAGGCGCAGGCGGTCGACGCGGACGCCGAGGCTCTCGGCGCGCTCGTCACCGAGGCGCAAGGCGGTCAGCGCCCAGCCGCGCATCAGGAAGAACGGCAAAGCCAGCGCGATCAGGAGCGCGGCGACGCCTACCTTCTCCCAGCTGGCGCGGGCGAGGCTGCCCAGCGTCCAGAACACGATCTGGGTGAGCTGCACCTCGTTCGAGCGGTATTGCAGCAAGGCGGTGATGGCGTTGCAAGTGAAGAGCAGGGCGATGCCGACGAGGATCATCGTCTCGGCACTGACGCCGCGCAGCTTGGTCATGAAGAACAGGACAAGCGAGGCGGCCAGCGCGAAGACGAAGGCATTGGCCGTGACGATATAGGGGCCGGCACCGGGAATGACGCTCCAGCCGAAGACGATCGCCACGGAGGCGCCGACCGTCGCGGCGGCGGAGACGCCGAGCGTGAAGGGATCGGCCAGCGGGTTGGCGAGGATGGTCTGCATACCCGCGCCGCTGAGCCCTAACATGGCGCCGACAGCCATCGCCATCAGCGCGATCGGCAGGCGCAGGTCCCAGACGATGACGGACAGCCGCGGCGTGGCCGATTGCGGATCGACCAGCGTGCGCAGGACGTCGCCGAGCGGGAGGTTGCCGGGGCCGATCGAGACATCGAGAGCCAGCGCGACCGCGAGCGCGACGACGCCGAGCAGGACGAGCTTCAGCCGGCGCGCGTTGCGCCGGCGATAGTCCCCGGTGGCGGTTGCCGTCATGGACAGGGTCGCGGCCATCGTCGCTCAGGCCATCATCACTGGAGCTTGGCCCAGAACACGCCGGAATAGGGGATCGGCAGGAATTTCTCGTGGAATTCCCTGAAGACCGCCTCCGGATCGACGTCCTTGAACCGGTCCGGATAGAACTCCTTCGCCATGGCGAGCTCGGCGATGAAGTAATAGGGCATGTCGTAGAACTGGTGGTAGAAGGCCATGACCTTCTTGCCCTGGACGGCCTTGAGCTGCTGGAAGCCGGGCCGGTTCATCAGCGCCACCAATTGCTTCTGCACCTGCTCCGGCGTCGCATCATAGCCGAGGGCGACCGCGGTGCTGCCGGGATTGCTGCCATACCAGTTGGCGCCGGTGAGGAAATAGATATCCGGATTGTCGGCGAGCACCTTCTCCTGCGCGGCCTGCGCCTGGAAGGCGGTGAAAAACTGGCTGCCCCAGTTGCGCCCGCCAGCCTCCTCGATGAAGCGGCCGAAATTGAAGGGGCCGAAGGTGGCGCAGCACGGCAGCAGGCCCGCCGCGCGCTCGACGAAGACCATCGGCTTCTGCTTGTCGGGAATCGCGCCGACGCGGGCATAGATGCTGCGGGTCTGGCGCATGTAGTAGTCGGCGAAGGCGTTGGCCTCTTTCTCGCGGCCGAGGATGCGGCCGAGCAACTGCACGCTCGGCAGCACGTTCTGGGTCGGGTCCTGGCGGAAATCGACGAAGACCGTGGTGATGCCGGCCTTTTCGAGCTTGGCGAGCAGGCCCGTCTCCTGCGCCTTGAAGTAGTTGGAGAGGTCGAGGATGTAGACCTCGGTGCCGAGCGCGGCGATCTTCTCCATGCTGACATCGGCGGCATAGGGGTTGCCCATGTTCGCGACATCCTTCGCCTTCGGGAACCTGGCGAGGTACTTCTGCCAGGCGCCCGGATCATTCTCGATCAAGTCGTTGCCCCAGCCGACGACGCGCTTGAACGGGTCCTCGCGGTCCAGCATCGCCAGCGTATAGAGCTGGCGGCCCTCGCTCAGCACGATCTTCGAGGGGTCGCGCGTGACGTTGACGACGCGGCCGGCGAGATCGGTGACCTCGATCGTCTCGGCGGCAGCGACACCCCCAAACAGCACGGACGCACCGAATAGCACGGCGGAAGACAAGCGGGCAAACCAAAGGGGAGCGGGCATCGGAAAAGTATCCTGCCGGGGAAGATGCCCTCGCGCTATCACAGCTCGTCTTGGGACGGCAAAGCAAATCTGCTTGTTTTGAATTGATACAAACTAGGTGAATTCTGGAATTCATTGAGAGTAACATCACATACCCAAGACGACGCCCTCACGAATCCTGTTATTGTCTTGCGCTCAACCGAGGCGTTCCGGCCCCTCCACCGCCTCGCCGGCTCGGACCGCGAAACGCCGGGCGAGCGGCGCGACCTCGGCCGCATTCGCCGCCGCCGCCGTGCCGGCACGCACCCGGTCGGCGATCCCGACGAAGATTACCGCGAAGCGGAACAGCGCGAAGACGAGGTGGAAGCGTAACAGTGGCGCCGTCGGCACGGCGCGGGCGTAGTAATGCACCAGGAACTCGGCCTGCGTGGGAATGCCGAGCGCGGCCTGGTCGAGCCCGAGGATGCCACCATATTCGTCGGGCGCGGTGTGCCAGGGCATGGCGCAATAGCCGAGATCGGCGAGCGGATGGCCTAGCGTCGACAATTCCCAGTCGAGGATGCCGATCACCTCGGGCTTTTCCGGATGAAAGAGCAGGTTGCCGAGCCGGAAATCGCCATGGGCGATCGCCACATGGCCGTCATCGTCGGGCAGATTGTCCGGCAGCCAGTCGGCGACCATCTCCAGTTCGCCGATCCGCTCGCCCGGCGATTCCCGCAATTGTCTGGTCCAGCGTGCGATCTGACGCTCGAAATAGTTGCCCGGCCGGCCGAAATCCCCGAGGCGGACTTCATCGGGCCTCACGGCATGGAGCTTCGCCAGCGCCTCGGCCATGCCGAGATAAAGACCGCGCCGCTCGGCCGGCTCCAGCCCCGGCAGGGCGCAATCATGGAAGACGCGGCCTTCAAGCCGCTCCATCAGGTAGAAGGGCGTCCCCAGTGCCTCAGGATCGGCATGGAACAGCACGGCGCGCGGCACCGGCACGTTCGTCGGCGAGAGCGCTTCGAGCACGCGGAACTCTCGGTCGATCGCGTGAGCGCCACGCAGGATCGGCCCAGCCGGCTGCTTGCGCAGAACGAGGCGGCGCTTCCCCCAATCGACGAAATAGGTCGGGTTGGACTGGCCGCCGCCGATGCGTTCGAGCGCGAGATCGCCGACACCGAACTGCGCGCGCAGGACGCTCGCCAATGCAGCCGGATCGAAATCGATCGCGGCGGGCGCCAGCGCTGCCATCGCCTCAGCCCTGCGCCTGCCCGGCTACGGACCAGCGCCAGAAATCCCGGCCCTCCTGCGTCAGGAAGCGGTTCAGCACCATCTTGTGGACCTCGTCGGCGCCGTCGACCAATCGCGCCTGACGGGCATAGCGGTAGATCCATTCGAGCACGGTGTCCCTGGAATAGCCGCGAGCGCCGTTGACCTGGATCGCGACATCGGCGGCATCGTGCAGGACATTGGCGACCTGAACCTTGGCCATCGAGACCTCCTTGCGGGCGAAACCGCCGCGATCGAGCTCCCAGGCCGCCTTCATCACCAGCAGGCGACCGATCTCGATGCGCATCGCGAGATCGCCGAGTTTGAGCTGGATGCTCTCGCGATCGGCGAGGCGCTGGCCGAAGCCATGACGCTCCGCGGCATAGGCCTGTGCGATCTCGATGCAGCGCTTGGAAAGTCCCAGCCAGCGCATGCAATGGGTCAGGCGGGCCGGGCCGAGGCGCACCTGCGTCACCTTCATGCCCTTGCCCTCGCCGGCCAGCACGTTCTCGACGGGAATTTCCAGCCCGTCGAATTCGATCTCGCAATGGCCGCCATGCTCCTCCGGCCCCATGATCTCGATGCGGCGCAGGATGCGCCAGCCCGGCTGGTCGGCATGGAAGAGGAAGGCGGTGAGGCCGTTGCGCGGATCGTCCGAGGTGCGGGCGATCAGGATGAAGTGCTTGGCCTCCTCGGCACCGGTGATGAACCATTTGCGGCCTCTGACGACGTATCTGTCGCCGCGCCGCTCGGCCCTGGTCTGGATCATCGAGGGGTCGGAGCCACCGCCCGGATGCGGCTCGGTCATGGCGAAGGCGGAGCGCAGCTTGCCCTCGACGATCGGCTTCAGCCAGCTCTCCTTCTGCTCGGGCGTGCCGAGCGCCTCCAACACCATCATGTTACCGTCGTCGGGCGCGGCCGAATTGAAGACGACCGGACCGAAGATCGAACGGTTCATCTCCTCGTAAGCGACGGCCATGCCCATCTTGCCCAGGCCGGCACCGCCGGTCTCCGGCTTGAGCTGCAGGCACCAGAGCCCCTCGGCACGGGCCCTGGCCCGCATGGTCCCGAGTAAAGGCAGCGCGATATTGCCATGAGGATCGTAGGAGGCCCGGTCGGCTTCGAGCGGCAGGATCTCGCGCTCGACGAAGGCCGCGATGCGGGCGCGATAATCCTCGATGCGGGGAGAGATCTCGAAATCCATGGCGGTTCTCACAGGGACGAAACGAGATGGCCGCCATCGACCTCGATGGTCGCGCCGGTGATGTAGCTGCCAGCGGCGGACGCGAGCAGCAGCAGCGCACCGTCGAGCTCATCCGGTTGGCCCAGCCTTCGCTGCGGGATGCGCCTGATCAGGTTCAAGCCGGCTTCGGTCGCAAAGAAATCGCGATTGATATCGGTCTCGATATAACCAGGGCAGAGCGCGTTGACGCGGATGCCGTCTCGCGCCCATTCGAGGGCCAGCGCCTTGGTCAACTGGATCACGCCCGCCTTCGAGGCCGCGTAGGCGCTGACGCCGCCGGCGACGCGATGGCCTAGGATCGAGGCGATATTGACGATGGCGCCACCCCGGCCGCTTTCGCGCATGCCGCGAGCCACAGCCTGCGCGACGAGGAAGACGCCCTTCAGGTTGGTGTCGAGCACGGCATCCCAATCCGCTTCCGAGAGGCCAGCGGCCGGACCGGCGCCGCTGATCCCGGCATTGTTGATGAGGATGTCGAAATGTCGTCCAGCGAGCGTCTCGGCTACCGAGGCGGCGTCGGTCACGTCCAGCACCAGATGTTCCGCGGTGCCGCCCAATGCCGCGATCTCCGCGCCCGCCTGATCCAACGCGGATTGCCGGCGCGCGGCCAGCGTGACGTCGACGCCATGGCGCGCAAGCAGCCTGGCGAAGTGCAGCCCCAGCCCTCCCGAAGCCCCGGTCACCAGAGCGCTCTTACCCGAAAGATCCTCGAACATCGGACATCCCGCTTCGGCCTCGGCCAAGTCTCGGCCGGTTGCCGGTGGCGATCAAGGCGCCCAAACGTCGAAGAGCCCCGGCGCGGACGCCGAGGCTCCCTGATTCATCTTCACCGATCGGCGGCTGGTCACTGCCAGGTCTGGCGGCCATACCAGGCATCGACGTCGCTGCGGGCTTTGTCCTTGGCGAGGCCGTAGCGCTCCTGGATCTTGCCTTCGAGCTGATCGCGCTTGCCGGCGATGACGTCGAGATCGTCATCCGTCAGCTTGCCCCATTGCTCCTTGACCTTGCCCTTGAGCTGCTTCCAGTTTCCTTCGACGCGGTTCCAGTCCATGGGGACCTCCTCGTTTTGAGAGTGGATTCCCCTAGAGAACGCGCCAGCAGCGTGTTGGTTCATCATGAAAATGCGGCCGGATATAAATTACCCGGATAAAATATTGCCTTATTAATAGCCGGGTATTATTAAACGCCCATCGAACAGGATGGGCAGCACCGATGCAGATGGCAGACAGGAAGGCGGCAACCGCCGCCTACAAGGAACGGAAGACGGTGGCAGGCATCTTCGCCTTCCACTGTGCGGCGGCAGCGCTGACATGGGTCGGGCGGGCGCCCGATCTTTCCACGATCGAGAACCGGCTGCGCTTCACGCTGCGCCATGGCAGCCATCGGCTGCGCTCCCTGCAGGCCGCCTGGCACACGCATGGCCCCGAAGCCTTCCGCTTCGAGAGGCTGGAAAGGCTGGAAGACGAGGATATCGCCTATGTCCTGGACCGCGTGCTGAAGGAGCGCCTCGCCCATTGGCAGGCGAAGCTCGGCGCGGAAGCGCTCTAGGCAGCGGAGTGAAGCGGCGCCGGCGCGCCGCTCAATCGTCCATCTTGAGGGCGGCGATGAAGGCTTCCTGCGGGATTTCGACCTTGCCGAACTGCCGCATCTTCTTCTTGCCTTCCTTCTGCTTCTCCAGAAGCTTGCGCTTGCGGGTGGCGTCGCCGCCATAGCACTTGGCGGTGACGTCCTTGCGCAGCGCACGGATGGTCTCGCGGGCAATGATCTTGCCGCCGATCGCCGCCTGGACCGGGATCTGGAACATATGCGGCGGGATCAGCTCCTTGAGCTTCTCGCACATGGCGCGGCCGCGCGACTCGGCCCGCGTCCGGTGGACCAGCATCGAGAGCGCGTCGACCGGCTCGGCATTGACCAGGACCGACATGCGCACGAGATCGCCCTCGCGATAATCGGTGATCTGGTAGTCGAAGGAAGCGTAGCCCTTCGAGATCGACTTCAGGCGATCGTAGAAATCGAAGACGACTTCGTTGAGCGGCAGGTCGTAGACGACCTTGGCGCGCGAGCCGACATAGCCGAGGTCGATCTGCAAGCCACGGCGATCCTGACAGAGCTTCAGCACCGAGCCGAGATACTCGTCCGGCGTGAAGATGGTGGCGCGAATCCAGGGCTCGTCAATCGCCTCGATCTTCATCACGTCCGGCATGTCGGCCGGGTTGTGCAGTTCCAGCGTCGAGCCGTCACGCAGGCGCAGGTGATAGACGACCGAGGGCGCCGTCGAGATCAGGTTGAGGTTGAACTCGCGCTCCAGCCGCTCCTGGATGATCTCCAGATGCAGCAGCCCGAGGAAGCCGCAGCGGAAGCCGAAGCCGAGCGCGGCCGAGGTCTCCATCTCGTAGGAGAACGAGGCATCGTTCAGGCGCAGCTTCGCCATGGCGCCGCGCAGCAGTTCGAAATCAGCCGCATCGACCGGGAAGATGCCGCAGAACACCACCGGCTGCACCGGCTTGAAGCCCGGCAGCGGCTCGGCGATCGGCTTCTTCTCGTCGGTGATGGTATCGCCGACGGCGGTATCCGCGACTTCCTTGATCGAGGCGGTGAAGAAGCCGACCTCGCCGGGGCCGAGCTGCTTCACTTCGGCCATTTTCGGCTTGAACACGCCAACGCGATCGACGCCATAGGAGGCGTTGGCACGCATCATGCGGATGGTCATGCCCTTCTTCATCACGCCATCGATGATGCGCACGAGCACGACGACGCCGAGATAGGCGTCGTACCAGGAATCGACCAGCATCGCCTTGAGCGGAGCATCGATATCGCCCTTCGGGGCGGGGAGCTTCTCGACGATGGCTTCGAGCACGCCCTCGATATTGAGCCCCGTCTTGGCCGAAATCGGCACGGCGTCCGACGCGTCGAGGCCGATCACGTCCTCGATCTGCTCCTTGATCCGGTCGGGATCGGCCGCCGGCAGGTCAATCTTGTTGAGGACCGTAACGATCTCGTGATTGGCGTCGAGCGCCTGATAAACGTTGGCGAGGGTCTGCGCCTCGACTCCCTGCGATGCATCGACCACCAGCAGCGAGCCCTCGCAGGCCGCGAGCGAGCGCGAGACCTCATAGGCGAAGTCGACGTGGCCGGGGGTGTCCATCAGGTTCAGGATGTAATCCTTGCCATCCTTGGCCCGGTAGTCGAGCCGCACCGTCTGCGCCTTGATGGTGATGCCACGCTCCTTCTCGATATCCATCGAGTCGAGGATCTGGTCGCTCATGTCGCGGGCAGCGACGGTGCCGGTCTGCTGGATCAGACGGTCGGCCAGCGTCGACTTGCCGTGGTCGATATGGGCAACGATCGAGAAGTTGCGGATGTTGTCGATGGTGCGGGTGCTCATGCGCGCGCCATAGCAGTGATGCCGCTTGGCGCCAAGCGGTTGGCCCCTATGAACGTCATTCAGGCTCGCTTTTCGCTGAGCCATCGCCTCATCGCTGTCGCGGGAAGCGAAGAAACGGACCCGTGGCAACGCTCCGGCGCTCTCTCATCGATGCCTGGGCAAGCCAGAATGAGGGCGCCGGTCCGAATGATCGCGAAAAGAACTTGCCTATTCCAATATCTAAGAATTATTCTTGATTGATGGAATTTAAACACGACACCGAGATCGATCGGCTACTCGGCCAGCGCCTGAAGGCAGCGCGCCAGCATCACGGCATGACGCTCGACGCGCTTGCGGCGCGCAGCGGCGTCAGCCGGGCGATGATATCCCGCGTCGAGCGCGGCGAATCGAGCCCGACGGCGGCGCTGCTGGTCCGGCTCGGCTCCGGATTAGGCCTCTCGCTCTCGGCGCTGCTGGAAGAGGAAGCAGGGAGCGGGCCGCTGGCGCGCCGCGACGCCCAGCCGGTCTGGCGCGATCCGGCGAGCGGCTATCTGCGCCGCAACGTCTCGCCGCGCGGGACGGGCTCGGGCTTCGAGATCGTCGAGGTGGAGTTGCCGGGTGGAGCGGAAGTGCGGCTCGACAATGCCACCGGTACGGCAGCTCTGGATCAGCAGATCTGGGTACTGCACGGCCGGCTCGATCTCACCGTCGAAGGCACCCGCCACGAGCTTGCCGCGGGCGACTGCCTGCAGATGCATCTGCGCGGCCCGATCATCTATCGCAATCCGGGCGAGACACCCGTCCGCTACGCCGTCATCCTTGCCGCGAAAAGCGGGGCCTTCCCGGGACATATCGCATGAATGCGAGCGCCTTCACCGTCACTATCGGAACGCTTGACGCCAGCACTGCCGAGGCGGCCATTCCTGCACTGACGGACATCCTGCGCGACAGCGTCGCGAACGGCGCTTCGGTCGGCTTCATGAACGGGAACACGGCCCCCGATTACGAGCGCTTCTGGCGCGGTGTCGCGACCGGCGTCGCGTGCGGTCAGATCATCCTGCTGGCGGCGCGGAACGAGGACGGCATCGTCGGTACGGCGCAGCTTCACCTGATCGGCAAGCCGAACCAGCCGCACCGGGCCGAAATCGCCAAGGTGCTGGTGCATTCGCGCGCACGACGGCAGGGTATCGGCGAGGCACTGATGCAGCGCGCCGAGGCCATAGCACGGGAAAAGGGCCGCGACCTCCTGGTGCTTGACACCGACGAGCACGGCGCGGCGCGGCGGCTCTATAACCGGCTGGGCTGGACCGAGGCCGGCACCATCCCGCGTTATGCGCTGATGCCGGACGGTTCCGATTGCGGGTCGACGTTTTTCTACAAGAGCCTTGCGTGAGTGACGGGCGTCATGCGCGGGCTTGACCCGAGCATCTCTTGCCAATGAAGGCTCCGGCACTTCGCTTCCAAGAGATTCTCGGGTCAAGCCCGAGAATGACGGCGGTGGGAACGAGTGCTCAGCCCTCGGTGTTGCCGCGCACGTAAGGCTCGACCGGCCCCTTGAGCGTGATCGTCATCGGGCGGCCGAAACGATCCTTGGCGGCGCCGGCGGCAACCTTCACCCAGCCCTCGGAAACGCAATATTCCTCGACATTGGTCTTCTCGACGCCCTTGAAGCGGATGCCGATGTCGCGCGCCAGCACCTCTTCATTGTAGAAAGGGCTGTCCGGATTGACGGAGAGGCGGTCGGGAAGCTGCTCGGACATGTGTCGCACCTAAACTGCGGAAAATGTTGCTTTGCCCGCTCGATAACCGCTTCCGCCCGCAAAGCCAACTCAGAGCTCGGACTAAAGCCTAGCGGCTGCCATCCAGCAGACGGCCGACGACCTTGGCGGTGTAATCGACCATCGGGACGATGCGCGCATAGTTCAGGCGCGTCGGGCCAATGATGCCGACGACGCCGACGATGCGCTGCTCGGCGTCGCGGAAGGGCGCAGCCACCATCGAGGAGCCGGACATCGAGAACAGCTTGTTCTCCGAGCCGATGAAGATTCGCACGCCATCGCCATCCTCGGCCCGGGTCAGCAGGTCGATGACGTCGGTCTGCGTCTCAAGATCGCCGAAGAGCATGCGGATGCGCTCGAGATCCTCCCGCGCCCGGAGATCGTCGAGCAGGTTCGCCTGGCCGCGCACGATGAGATGGCGGTCGCTGCCCGGGCCGGCCTGGGTCGCGATGCCACTCTCAACGAGCCGAGCGGTCAGGGCGTCGAGCTCGCGCTCCATCAGGGCGCGCTGCCCGCCGATCTCGCTGCGCAATTCGGCCAGCGTCTTGCCGAGGATGCGGGCGTTGAGGAAATTCGCGGCCTCGCTCAGGGCCGAGGCCGGCAGGCCGGGCGGCAGCGCCAGCAGGCGGTTCTCGACCGTGCCATCCTCCGAGACCAGCACGACCAGCGCGCGGGCCGGATCGAGCCGGACGAACTCGATATGCTTCAGCCGGACATCGGCCTTGGTGGTGACGACGACGCCGGCGCCGCGCGACAAACCGGAGAGCAGAGCCGAGGCTTCGGTCAGGGTCTGATCGAGATTGCGGTTGCTGGCGGCGACCCTGATCTGTGCCTCGATGCGCGAGCGCTCATCGGCCGTGAGATTGCCGACCTCCATCATCGCATCGACGAAGAAGCGCAGGCCCCGCTCTGTCGGCAGGCGCCCCGCCGAGGTGTGCGGCGCGTAGATCAGCCCGGCCATTTCGAGGTCGGTCATGACATTGCGCACCGTCGCGGGCGAGAGCGCCATCGGCAGCAGGCGGGCGATGTTGCGGGAGCCGACCGGCTCGCCGGTCGTCAGGTATCCGTCGACGATCTGGCGAAAAATCTCGCGCGAGCGCTGGTCGGTCTCGACCAGGCCACTCATCGTCTCGGGGCGGGGCGTGTGCGCGCTCATGAACCTTTTTCAGGCGAACCGTCGTTCTCGTCCTATTGTCGTCATGCAGAGCGTGCGGATCAAGGGGCAGGCCGGGCCGGCGCCTTGCCGTGCGCGGCGCAAGCGCCTACAAGCCGCCACTTCCCCAAAGACAGGATCATTTCATGCGACCCTCCAAACGCGCCGCCGACGAGATGCGCAAGGTCACGCTCGAACGCGGCGTGGTGCGCTATGCCGAGGGTTCCTGCATGGTCACGTTCGGCGAGACCAAGGTGCTCTGCGCCGCGACCGTCGAGGAAAAGGGGCCACCGTGGCTGCGCGGCACCGGCAAGGGCTGGGTCACCGCCGAATACTCGATGCTGCCGCGCGCCACGCATGAGCGCACGCGCCGCGAAGTCACCTCCGGCAAGCCCTCCGGCCGCACGCAGGAAATCCAGCGCCTGATCGGCCGCAGCTTGCGCGCCGTCGTCGATCTCACCGCGATTGGCGAGCGCCAGATCGTCGTCGATTGCGACGTGCTCCAGGCCGATGGCGGTACCCGCACCGCCTCGATCACCGGCGCCTGGGTCGCGCTGCACGATGCGCTGAAATGGATGGAAGGGCGCGGCCTGCTCAAGGGCACGAACCCGCTCAAGGACCATGTCGCCGCGATCTCCTGCGGCATCGTCGCCGGCAACCCGGTGATCGATCTCGACTATGTCGAGGATTCCGGCGCGCAGACCGACGCAAATTTCGTCATCACCGGCTCGGGCGGCATCGTCGAGGTGCAGGGCACGGCCGAAGGCGCGCCCTTCTCCGAGGAAGAGCTTCTGTCGCTGCTGAAGCTCGCCAAGGGCGGCGTCGCCAAGCTCGTCACGCTGCAGAAGGCGGCGGTGGCCTGAGCATGAGCCAACACCGCCTCCTCACCGGCAAGGTCGTGATCGCGACCCATAACCAGGGCAAGCTGCGCGAGATGCGCGACCTGCTGGCGCCCTATGGCATCGAGCTGGTCTCGGCAGGCGAACTCGGCCTGCCCGAGCCGGTCGAGGATGGCACCATGTTCTCGGAGAACGCGGCGATCAAGGCGGTCGCCGCGGCGAGCGCCAGCGGTTTGCCCGCGCTCTCCGACGACTCAGGCATCTGCATCGATGCGCTCGACGGCGCGCCCGGCCTGTTCTCGGCCAACTGGGCCGGCCCCGGCAAGGATTTCGCCCCGGCGATCGGGCGCGTGCAGATGGAGCTCGCCAAGCGCGGCGCGGTCACGCCTGACAAGCGCAAGGCGCATTTCGTCTCGGCACTCGTGATCGCCTGGCCGGACGGACATCAGGAGCTGTTCGAAGGCCGCGTCTTCGGGACGGTGACCGAGCAGGCGCGCGGCCTCGGCGGCTTCGGCTACGATCCGATCTTCCTGCCTGATGGCCATGACAAGACCTTCGGCGAGATGAGTGCGGAAGAGAAGCACGGCATTCCGGCCGACGGTTCGCCCGGCCTGTCGCATCGTGCGCGCGCCTTCCATGTGCTGGCCGCCGCCTGCCTGAGGAAGCCGGCGTGAGCGCCCCGGCCGCCCTCGCCGCGCGGCCTTCGATCCTGCATCCGACCGCGGATGCGGGCTTCGCCGTCTATGTGCATTGGCCGTTCTGCTTGGCCAAATGCCCCTATTGCGACTTCAACAGCCATGTCCGGCTGCAGCCGCCCGACCAGCAGCGCTATATCGCCGCCTTCCGTCGCGAGATCGCGCATCGAGCAGCGCTGGCGCCGGGACGCACGGTCTCCTCGATCTTCTTCGGCGGCGGCACGCCCTCCCTGATGGAAGGCCGAACGGTCGGCGCGATCCTCGATGCGATCGGCGAATACTGGGCGGTCGATCCGAATTGCGAGGTCTCGCTGGAGGCCAACCCGACCAGCGTCGAGGCCGGGCGCTTCCGCGATTTCCGCGCGGCCGGCGTCAACCGCGTCTCGCTCGGCGTGCAGGCGCTGAACGATACCGATCTCAAGGCGCTCGGCCGGATGCATTCGGCCGAGGAGGCGCTGGCGGCCGTCGCGATCGCGCGGCAATATTTCGAGCGCTATTCCTTCGACCTGATCTATGCCCGCTCGCCCTTGCAGACGCCCGCGCTGTGGCGCGCCGAGCTGGAACTGGCGATCAGCCATGCGGCCGAGCACCTTTCGCTCTATCAGCTCACGATCGAGCCCGGCACCGCCTTCGACCGGCTGTTCCGCGCCGGCAAGCTCGCCATCCCCGATCACGATGCGGGCGCGGCACTCTACGAGACGACCCAGGAGATAACCGCCAGGCACGGCCTGCCGGTCTACGAGATCTCGAACCACGCGCGCCCCGGCGCCGAATGCCGACACAACCTCGTCTACTGGCACTATGGCGAATATGCCGGCATCGGCCCCGGCGCCCATGGCAGGCTGGTGACGGCGCAGGGCCGCATGGCGCATTCGACCGAGAAGCGGCCGGAAGTCTGGCTGGAACGGGTCGAAGCCGAGGGCCATGCGCTGGTCGAGGACGAGCGGTTGTCCGAGGAGGCGCAGGGCGACGAATACCTGCTGATGGGGCTTCGCCTCGTCGAGGGTATCGACCCCGAAGTGTTCAAGGCGCTGGCCGGGCGCGCGCTGAACGCCACGCGCGTCTCGAGCCTGATCGAGCAGAAATTGCTGATGGAGCGCACAGGCGGCCGGCTCGCAGCGACGCCGGATGGGGCGCTCCTGCTGGATGCGCTGGTGGCCGATCTGGCGGCTTAAGGCTTGCCGTCATTCTCGGGCGGAGCGAAGCGCAGACCCGGGAATCCCATGACGAGAGGGCGCTGGTTTCCGAGAAGCTCGGGTCAAGCCCGAGCATGACGGGTGCCGGTCAGGCGTTCAGCCCTTCCCCAGCCGCGCCCCGCTCTTCGGATCGAAGACGTGGACCTTGTCGGGATCGACGGTGATCCAGAGCCGGCCTTCCTGTGCCGCGACTTCGCCGGTTGCCGCCTGCATCACGAAGGGGTGACCCGACAGCTTGCCGTGGAAGAGCTGTGTGGCGCCCAGTTCCTCGATGAACTCGACGTCGAAGGGCAGCGAGCCCGCCTGCCCTTCCGAGGCGATCTCGACATCCTCGGGACGCAGGCCGATCTCGACCGGCGCCTGCGCCGCCAGATCCTCGCGCAGGTCGCGGACCTCGATGATGGCATCGCCGAGCGCGACGATGCCGTGGCCATCGACCGCACCGGGCAGGATGTTCATCGGAGGCGAGCCGATGAAGGTTGCGACGAACTTGCTCGCCGGCTTGCGGTAGACCTCGGCCGGCAGGCCGATCTGCTCGACCTGGCCGGCATTCATCACGACCAGCTTGTCGGAGAGCGTCATCGCCTCGACCTGATCATGGGTGACGTAGATCGCGGTGACGCCGAGCGCGCGCTGGAGCTTCTTGATCTCGACGCGCATCTGGACGCGCAGCTTGGCGTCGAGGTTCGAGAGCGGCTCGTCGAACAGGAAGACCTGCGGCTTGCGCACGATGGCGCGGCCCATGGCGACGCGCTGGCGCTGGCCGCCGGAGAGCTGGCGCGGCCGGCGCTCAAGGAAGGGCTCGATCGCGAGGATGCGGGCGGCTTCCTTCACGCGCTTGTCGATCTCGTCCTTGGGCGTGCCGCGGTTGCGCAGGCCATAGGCCATGTTGTCGTAGATGTTCATATGCGGGTAGAGCGCATAATTCTGGAACACCATGGCGATGTCGCGGTCGGCCGGCTCGATCTCGTTGACGACGCGATTGCCGATCGCGACCTCACCGGACGAAATCGTCTCGAGACCGGCGACCATGCGCAGCAGCGTGGACTTGCCGCAGCCGGAGGGGCCGACCAACACGCAGAAGCCGCCATCGGGAATGTCGAAGGAGACGCCCTTCACGGCTTCGACGCCGCCGGCATAGACCTTCTTGACGTTGCTGAGAGTGACCTGGGCCATTCGCGGATTACTTCTCGGTTTCGACCAGGCCCTTCACGAAGAGCCTCTGCATGGCGATGACGACGAGGACGGGCGGGAGCATCGCCAGCATGGCCGTGGCCATCGCGAGCTGCCATTCCGTCAGGGCGTCGGCGGTGACGATCATCTTCTTGATGGCGATGACGATGGTCTGCATCGAGTCCTTCGTCGTCACCAGCAGCGGCCAGAGATACTGGTTCCAGCCATAGATGAACTGGATGACGAAGAGTGCCGCGATCGTCGTCATCGAGAGCGGGATCAGCGTGTCCTTGAAGAACCTGAACGGACCGGCGCCGTCGATCTTGGAGGCCTCGAGCAACTCGTCGGGGATCGTCATGAAGAATTGCCGGAAGAGCAGCGTGCCCGTCGCCGAGGCGATCAGGGGCACGGCAAGACCCTGATAGGTGTCGAGCATGTTGAGATCGGACACGATCTTGAAGGTCGGGAAGATGCGGACCTCGACCGGGAGCATCAGCGTGACGAAGATGATCCAGAATGCCGCCATGCGGAACGGAAAGCGGTAATAGACCACCGCATAGGCCGAGAGTACGGAGATGAAGATCTTTCCGAGCGCGATCGCCATTGCCATGACGAAGGAGTTCAGCATCATCCCGATGACCGGCTCGCGCGTCGTGCCCGACGTGCCGACGAAGAGGATGCGGTTGTAATTCTCCAGGAAATACGGCCCGGGATAGAGCGGCATCTGGCCATTGATCACGGTCGCCGCGTCCCAGGTCGAGGCGACGAAGGTCAGCCAGACAGGGAAGGCGACGATCAGCACGCCGATCGTCAGGATGACATAGGCGATCAGGTCGCCCAGGCGGCGGTCCTCGACCATCAGGCGGCCCTCCCCATCTCGCGCAGCAATCCGGCCAGCGCGTCGGCGCAGGCATCGAGGCAGGCCCGGCCCTTCTCAGGTGTGGCGCGGCGGGCGTCGCCGACCACCCCGGTATCGGTCATCTCCCGGAAGGAGCGGTGGCGCGAGACGACCTGCCGGCGCGGGGCACGATCCAGCGCGCCGAAGGCTTCCGGAAGACGCGGCTCGCGGACCGAGCCCGGCGCCAGCACCATCATCATCGAGGTCTCGACCTCGCAGGCATGCTGGACGCCCTGCTGGTCTTGCAGCAAGGGCGGGAATGCGTCCTGCGCCAGCATGAAATAGGTCGTCACCTCGACATGGAGGCTCGTCTCGCCCGCAAAATCCGGCAGGAAGGCCGTGAGCGCGGCAATGTTGCCGCCATGGCCGTTGACGATCAGCACGCGATGGAAACCGTGGCGCTCAATGCTCTTGAGGAAGGAGAGCAGCACGGCGCGATAGGTCGGGATGTCGAAGGTGAAGGTGCCGCCGAAAGCCATGTGATGCTCGGCCATGCCGCACCAGAGCGTGGGCGCGACCACCACATCGACATCACCGGCACGCTCGGCCGCAGCCTTGCAGACGCCGCTGCACAGGATCGTGTCCACGCCGACGGGCAGATGCGGGCCGTGCTGTTCGATGGAGGCGACGGGCAGGACGACGATGGCGTCCGTCGCCGCCTTGGCGCGCAGTTCCTCGGCGGTGAGATCCATCCAGAGCACGGAGGCCATCAGTAGCTGACCTTGCGCTCGATGAAGCGGAACTGGACCGCGGTCAGGCCGATCACCATGATCAGCAGCAGCACCGACTGCGCCGCCGAGCCGCCGAGATTGGAGCCGCCCTTGCCGTCGGAGAAGACCTTGTAGACCAGCGTTTCGGTCTCGCCCGAGGGACCGCCGCCGGTCATGGTGTCGATGATGCCGAAGGTGTCGAAGAAGACATAGACGATGTTGACGACGAGCAGGAAGAAGGTCGTCGGCGAGAGCAGCGGGAAGACGATGGTCCAGAACCGGCGCATCGGCCGGGCGCCGTCGATCACGGCCGCCTCGATCACGCTCTTCGGGATCGACTGCAGGCCGGCGAGGAAGAACAGGAAATTGTAGCTGATCTGCTTCCAGGTCGCCGCGAGGATGACCAGCAGCATGGCATGGTTGCCGTTGAGGCGCGGATTCCACGGAATACCTAGGGATTGCAGGCCGCGCGCCAGCATGCCGAGCGAAGGATCGAACATGAAGAGCCAAAGCACGCCGGCAATCGCAGGCGCCACCGCATAGGGCCAGATCAGGAGGGTCTTGTAGATTTCGGCGCCGCGGATCTGCCGGTCCGCCATCACGGCGAAGAGCAGCGCAATCGAGAGCGAGAACACGCAGACGAAGGTCGAGAAGATGACCGTATTGACGAAGGCCTTCAGATAGCCGGGATCGGCGAACAGCATCTGGTAGTTCTCGAACCAGACGAATTCCGTCGATGTACCGAAGGCATCCTCGAGCAGGAAGCTCTGCCAGACCGCCTGGCTCGCCGGCCAGTAGAAGAACACGACGGTGATGGCGAGCTGCGGCAGAAGCAGCAGGAAGGGGATCGTCAGCCCCTTGAAGTATGCGTTCTTCTGCATCGGCTTCCCTGGAACGAGACGGCCATCCCGGACGGAGAGTGTCCGGGATGGCCTTGGGTTTGCAAGCGCTAACCGCTCAGCGGGCGGCGGTACGCTCGAACTGGCGCAGCATCTGGTTGCCGCGCTCGGCCGCCGCGTCCAGCGCCGCCTGCGGCGACTTCTGGCCGTTCAGCGCCGCCTCCAGCTCCTCCGACCAGATGTCGCGGATCTGGACGAGGCTGCCATAGCGCAGGCCCTTCGAATTATCGGTCGGAGCCTTGTTGGTCAGCTCCAGGATCGGGGTCTCGAGATAGGGCTTGTCCTTGTAGAAGCCGGATTCCTTGACCTTCTCGTAGGCCGCCTTGGTGATCGGCAGATAGCCCGACTCGGTATGCAGCTTCACCTGACGATCGACATTCGAGAGGAAGGTGAAGAACTTCGCGACACCCTTGTATTCGTCGGCCTTCTTGCCACCCATCACCCAGAGCGAAGCGCCACCGATGATCGAGTTCTGCGGGGCGCCCTGCACGTCAGGATAATACGGCATCGGCGCATTGCCCCAGTCGAACTTGGCGTTCGCCCTGACGTTGCCGAAGAAGCCCGAGGAGGTCAGGAAGATCGGGCATTCGCCCGAGGTGAAGCGGCCTTCGCCATTGTTGGTGCGGCCGGAATAGTCATAGGTCTTGTCCTTCTGCAGCTCGACCAGGTTGGTCCAGTGCTTCAGGAAAGCCGGGCTCTTGTTGAACTCCAGCACGGCGTCGAAACCGGCCATGCCATTGACCTTCGTCGAGAGCGCGATGTTGTGCCAAGCGCCGAACTGCTCGATATTGGCCCAGGTCGCCCAGGCGTTCGAGACGCCGCACTTGTCGTAGCCGGCAGCCTTCAGCTTCTTGGCGGCCTCGAAGGTCTCGGGCCAGGTCTTCGGCGGCTTGGCCGGGTCGAGGCCCGCCTTCTTGAAGGCGTCCTTGTTGTACCACATCACCATCGACGAGGAGTTGAACGGCATCGAGAGCATCTCGCCCTTGGCCGTCGAATAATAACCGGTGATCGCAGGCAGATAGGCGTTCGGATCGAACTTCTCGCCGGCTTCCTTCATGATCTCGTGGACCGGCTTGATCGCGCCCTTGGCCGACATCATCGTGCCGGTGCCGACCTCGAAGACCTGCAGGATATGCGGGGCCTGGCCGGCACGGAAGGCGGCGATGCCGGCATTCAGCGTGTCGGGATAGGAGCCCTTGTAAACGGGTACGACCTTGTAGTCCTTCTGCGAGGCGTTGAAGTCCTCGGAGAGCTTGACGACAACGTCGTTATTGGCGCCGGTCAGCGCGTGCCACCACTGGATCTCGGTCTGCGCCAGGGCAGGCGAGGCGCCAGCGAGCGCAAAAGCCGCGACCGACATCAGGATGCGCGATTTGATGGTCATGGAATGTCTCCCTTCCGCGGGCGAGCGCCGCCGCGGTTCTTGTCGTTGGTGCGCAAGCTAGCATGTAGCGCAGGCGACATTTCAATGACAAATCGATGACAGCCGGCGCAATCCGCCTATGGTCTGGGGGCGGCTTGCACATTCGCGCATAACCGGCTGATCTGCTCAGCCTATCCGAACCCGCTTCGTGGATGCCGCCATGCCCAGCCTCGATCTTTCCGCGACCGCAACCTTGCCGGTAGACGCCGATGCCGCCGCACTCGCCGGCCGCGTCTGGCGCCCCGAGATCGGCGGACCGGCCGTGGTGACGCTCCGCGGCGGGCAGGTCGTGGACGTGACCAGGAGTTTCCCGACCAGCCGGGATCTCTGCGAAAGTCACGAACCGGCCGCCGCGCTGCGCGCCGCCGACGGCGAGGCGATCGGCTCGCTCGCCGACATTCTCGCAAACACGCCCGTGGACGGCCGCGATCCGAAGCGGCCCTGGCTCCTCTCGCCCCTCGATCTGCAGGCGGTGAAGGCCGCCGGCGTCACCTTCGCGGTCTCGATGCTGGAGCGCGTGATCGAGGAGAAGGCGCGCGGCAACCCGGCCGCCGCCGCGACGATCCGCGCGGAAATCGGCAAGCTCATCGGCGATGATCTCTCCAAGCTGAAGCCCGGCTCGCCGGAGGCGATGCGTCTCAAGGAGGTGCTGATCAAGCAGGGCGCCTGGAGCCAGTATCTCGAAGTCGGCATCGGGCCGGATGCCGAGATCTTCACCAAGGCCCCACCGATGTCGACGGTCGGTACCGGCGCGGATGCCGGCCTGCATCCGGCCTCGAGCTGGAACAATCCCGAGCCCGAGATCGTGCTGGTCGTCGCCTCGACCGGCGCAATCGTCGGCGCCACGCTCGGCAACGACGTCAACCTGCGCGATGTCGAGGGCCGCTCGGCGCTCCTGCTCGGCAAGGCCAAGGACAACAACGCCGCCGCGGCCGTCGGCCCCTTCATCCGCCTGTTCGATGCCGGCTTCACGCTCGATCATGTCCGCAGGACGACCGTGACGCTGACGGTCGCGGGCGAGGACGGCTTCACGCTGGAGGGCTCTTCCTCGATCGCGAAGATCAGTCGCGACCCGGCCGACCTGGCCGCGCAAATGATCGGCCCGCATCATCAGTATCCGGACGGGGCAGCGCTCTACCTCGGCACGATGTTCGCGCCGATCAAGGATCGCGATGCGCCGGGCGGTGGCTTCACCCATAAATACGGGGACATCGTCACCATCGCCGCGCCCGAGCTCGGCAGCCTCGTCAACCGGATGAAGCGCACCGACGAATGTGCGCCCTGGACCTATGGCGCCTCGCATCTGATGCGCCACCTCGCCGGGCGCGGGCTGCTCTGATCGGAGGCCCGCGCAGGGCACCGGAGCGCAACACACCTCCGAAGCCGGGGGTTCCTGCCGAAACCCGGCAAGAACCTGCCTATGCGTCAGGCAACTGGTAAGTTTTTTCTGCCAGAGAGCGGGCTGGACCAGGAGGGTTCGGCATGGCGATGAGCGAGATCGAGAGGCGGAACTCCCGAGTCGACGACGGGCGTATCGGTGGCAAGGGATGGGTGCTGCGCATGGTCGGCTCGCCCCTCGTATGGATCGCGGCCTTCGCGCTGACGGCGGTCGCCGGCCTGATCCTGCCGCTGCGTCTTCCGCTCGGACCGAATGCCTGGGATACCGTGGTCTATCTCGACGCGATCCAGCGCATCGAGCTCGGCCAGGTCCCGACCATCGACTTCTTCGCGCCGATCGGTCCGCTCGGCTTCTACCTTGCCGCGGCTCTCGACATTGCCTTCCCGAATGCGCAGCCGATGCTGCTCATCAACTGGGCCCTGCTGCCGGTCATGCTGCCGGTGCTCGCCCTCATCGCCGGCGAGGTCTGCCGGCGCTCCCGTCCGCAGGCCCTTGCGCTGGTGCTGCCTTTCCTGCTGTTCGCGGCACTGCCGATCAACCTCCACGGGCTCTATCCCTCGCCCGGATTTGACGGATACGGCTTCTACAACCGCCATGTGGCGCTGCTGCTCTATCTGCTGATCGCCACGTTGATCTTCGCGCAGCGACGCAGCCTCAGCATCGGGCTCGTGGCCGTGCTGATGCTGACGCTCTTCCTGACCAAAGTCACCGGGGCCGTCTCCGGCACGCTGCTCGTCGGCTACGCCACGCTGAGCGGCCGGATGCGCTTCCGCGATGCGGTCATCGCCGCCGGCCTCGTCATCCTCGCACTGGGGGTACTCGAACTCGCGACCGGGCTGAGCTCGGCCTATGTCCTCGACATCCTGACTCTGCTCGGCCTCAACACGGATACGCTGCTGCCGCGCTTCCTGACCGTAGCCTCCGTCAAGTTCAACGTGATCGGGCCATCGCTGCTGCTGCTGGCCGCTCTGGCTTACGCCTCCTGGCGCAACGGTTTGCCGACGGCGCTTGCCGACTGGCGGACACTGGCCGATGCGCCGATCGGCTGGTTCGCCGTCGGCCTGGTCGCGCTCGCCCTGTTCGAGACGCAGAATACAGGCTCGCTCGAATTCATCGGTCTGTGGCCGATTCTTCTGCCGCTCATCCTCGACTGGCGGGAGCGGCGCGAGGATCGCATGCGACCCGTCGTACTCGTGCTCGCGCTCGCAGTCGCATTGCCGAGCGCCGTGATCTGCATGGAGCGGGGCATGCGCGCGGTGATCGGCGGGGCGACCTATGTCGCGCTCGACGTGCCTGATCTCGGGCCCCTCGGCCGCGTCAGCGTGAAGCCGGACATCGCCACCCGCGCCGCCACGATGCTCGATCACTACGCGACGCAGCCGGAGGGCTATCGCGACCTGATACGACGCGACATCCTGCCCTCCTACACGCTCTATTCCGAGATCGACTACCAGGCGACCTGGATGCTCGAGATCCAGCAGGCGATCACCGCGATCAAGGCTTGGGAAACCGCCAACAAGCGCGAGCTCAACGGCTTCTTCACGTTCGATTTCGTCGATCCGCTGAACGTCCTGCTGCAGCGTACGCCGCCACGGATCGTGCCGGTCGGCGTCGATCCCGGCCGCAGCACACCCGATTTGCAGCCGGGCACCATCGAGGCGCTCAGGCAGACCGACGCGATGCTGATGCCGAAATGCCCGGTAACGACGCCGCGCGAGATGATCCGCAGTCACTTCGCCGCCGCACTCGAAGGGCGCGAGCGGATCGCGCTCGCGCCCTGCTGGGACATGTATCTGAAGAAATAGAGCGGGCAGCTCAGCCGGCAGCGGTCTGGCCGGCCTCCCAGCCGAGGATGGCGCGCTTGCGCGTCAGGCCCCAGTGATAGCCGGTCAGCGCACCGGACTTGCCGATGACCCGGTGGCAGGGCACCACGAAGGAGATCGGGTTCTTGCCGACCGCCATGCCGACGGCGCGTGCCGCGCTGGGCTTGCCGATATGGCTGGCGACCTCGCCATAGGTCGTGGCGCAGCCGACCGGAATACGCAGCAGCGTCTCCCAGACCCGCACCTCGAAATCCGTGCCGATCAGCACGACGCGCAAGGGCGTCTCCGGCGACCAGGCCTTGGGCTCGAAGATCCGGCCGGCATAGGGCGCCGTCAGCACCGGATCATAATGGTAGTCGGCATGAGGCCAGCGCCGCATCATGTCGGCCAGCGCTTCGGCCCGGCCGCCGACGACCTTGCCGCCATCGGCGCTGTTCGAGACCCAGCCGAGACCGGCAAGGCCGCGATCGGTGATGACCACCAGCGCCTCGCCGAAGGGCGATGCATGGAAGCCGTAGGAGAGCTTCAGGCCTTCGCCGCCGGTCTTCCATTCGCCGGGCGACATCGCCTCATGCGTCACAAAGAGATCATGCAGGCGGCCGGGGCCGGACAGGCCGACTTCCAGCGCCGTATCGAGGATGCTGGCGGAAGACGAGAGCAGCCCCTTGGCATGGTCGAGCGTGATCGCCTGCAGGAACGCCTTCGGCGTCAGCCCACACCAGCGCCGGAAGAGGTGGTGGACATCGGTCGGAGTCGCTCCGGCGGCCTCGGCGATCGCTTCGATCGTCGGCTGCTCGCGCCAGTTATGGGTGATGAAGGAGAGGATGCGCCGGACCGTGTCATAGTCGGAGCCGGGGGCGACGGCCGGGAAATCGGCCTCGCTCGGCATCGCATCCGTGGCGCGCGCCAGCACTGCATTGGAGAAGCGCGTCGGGGTCATCGCCGTTTTCATGGAAGCATGAGCGTTCATGGGAACCTCGCATCATTCGTCATGATGCGAATCTAGGGTCTCCACCATGCCGTTCCCACCCGAAAGCTGGCAAGGGCGGGGTTGCACTCCCCGTCGTCCTTGTCGATCGACCCTCATCCTGAGGAGCCGCGCGAGCGGCGCCGCGAAGGAGGCTCCAGATCGTTCCCAGCCTCCTTCGCGAGAGCTTGCGGACCTGCTCAGGATGAGGGTTCATAAGGCCATGACCTCCCCCGCCGACGCCGTCATCGACCTCTACCAGCGCCATGCCGCCACCTATGACGGTTTACGCGGCAAGCTGCTCATGGAAGGTCCCTGGCTGGCACGCTTCCGGAGCCTGCTCGCGCCCGGTGCCACAATTCTCGATATCGGCTGCGGCACCGGCCAGCCGATCGCCCGCCATCTCGGCGAGCAGGGCCATCCCGTCACCGGCGTCGACTCCGCCCCGGCGATGATCGCGCTGTGCCGGGCGCGTTTTCCGAAGGGCGACTGGCAGGTTGCCGACATGCGCCGCCTTGCGCTCGGCCGCCGCTTCGGCGGGCTGATTGCCTGGGACTCGTTCTTCCACCTGACTCCCGAGGACCAGCGCGGGATGTTCAAGGTCTTCGCGGCGCATGCCGCGCCGGGCGCTGCCCTGATGTTCACCAGCGGCCCGGCCCACGGCGAGGCGATCGGCCGTTTCGAGGGAGAGGCGCTCTATCATGGCAGCCTCGCCCCACAGGAATACCGGGCTCTGCTGGCGGAAAACGGCTTCTCGGTCGTCGACCACGTCACCGAGGACCCAAGTTGCGGAGGACATACGATATGGCTCGCCAGAGCGAGCGCCGCTCAGGATGCACCGTAGTCAGGGCCACGGCGGGCACTCGACAGCGCCAAGCCCAATGCATCGGCAAAGCCCGAGCGCTCATGCGGCGAAAGCGCGGAGGCGACCGCGACGCTCTGCCCGCGCGAGACCAGCTTCAGGCCGAGCAGGCCGTAATCCTCGTCCGTCTGGCGTTCGAGCCTCGTCCAGATCGGATTGAAGCGCCAGACCGTCTCGCGGCCATGATGCGAGACCTTGCGCAGGAAAATCTCCAGCGGCGTCACCACGATGCGCTCGAAGGAGCGCGCATGCCGGAAGTTGAGGTGGAAAGCGGCGAAGAGCGCAAGAATGTCGAGCCCGAAGAAACCGGCCACCGGCCAGGCGCCGAGCACGACGAAGGGGACCGAGGAGATGACGCTGGCAAGGCAGACCAGCGTCATCACGATGCGAAAGCCGTTCTGGCCGAGCGAGCGATGCGGCGTGATCGTGGCGTCGAAGACCGGTCGCTGCGACGCGTCCGCGATCTTGCTGCCAAGGCTATTGCCGGGTGTCATGCGGCGATTATAACGCCGTCATGGATCAGCGGAACAGGCCCCCTCGCGCCGCGGCGCCGGTAAAGCGCATCACGTTGCCGCGCGCGCGCAAGCCGGCGGAGATCTACGAGATCTTTCGCCGCTTCCAGGCGGCCAATCCCGAGCCCAAGGGCGAGCTGGACCACACCAACGCCTTCACCTTGCTGGTGGCCGTTGTCCTGTCGGCGCAGGCGACCGATGCCGGGGTGAACAAGGCAACGCGCCCGCTCTTCGCCATTGCCGACACGCCTGAGAAGATGCTCGCGCTCGGCGAGGAGACCGTCCGCGAATACGTCAAGACGATCGGGCTCTACCGTACCAAGGCGAAGAACGTGATCGCGCTCTGCGAGCGGCTGATCGCCGAATATGGCGGCGAGGTGCCGGCGACGCGCGAAGCCTTGGAGAGCCTGCCGGGCGTCGGCCGCAAGACCGCCAATGTCGTGCTCAACATCGCCTTCGGCGAGATCACCCATGCGGTCGACACCCATGTCTTCCGGATCGCCAACCGCCTGCGCATCGCGCCGGGCAAGAACGTACTGCAGGTCGAACTCGGGCTGGAGAAGGCGGTGCCGCCCGAATTCGGCCGGCACGCCCATCACTGGCTCATCCTGCACGGACGCTATACCTGCAAGGCGCTTCGCCCCGAATGCGTCCGCTGCATCCAGAACGACCTCTGCGACTCCCCGGACAAGCGGATCACGTGAAGCCCGCCAGGGCCGATCAATAGCCCCTTGCCGGATCGACCACGTTGAGCAGCGGCTCGCCCGCCTCCAAGCGCCCGATCTGCTGGGCGACCGCGGTGGCGATGGCCTCCGGCTCCGACATCGCTGAATTATGGGGGGTGACCGTCACGCCGGGATGGGTCCAGAGGGCTGAATCCGTCGGCAGCGGTTCGACCTCGAAGACGTCGAGGGTCGCGCCCTTCAGCGTGCCGGCATCGAGCGCGGCGAGGATATCATCCGCAACCTGCAGGCCGCCGCGCCCGGCATTGATCAGGAACGGCCCGCCGAGCCGCCCGTCCTGGGCGAGACCCGAGAGCATCTCGGCATCGATGATGCCACGCGTATCGGGAGTCAGCGGCAACAGGCTGACGAGGATGTCGGTGCGGGCAAGGAAGGCCTTCATGCCGTCCTCGCCGGAGAAGGTCTGCAGACCCTCGATGGTCTTTGGCGAGCGGCTCCAGCCGGCGACGTCGAAGCCGATCATCCCGAGCTTGCGGGCCGCGTCCTGCCCCAGCTCTCCCAGCCCCATGATGCCGACGCGGACCGAGCGCGCGGCCGGCTGGTTGCGGTCGTCGTCCCAGAGCTTCTCGCGCTGCTGGCTATCATAGCGGCGCTGCTGGCGCAGGTAGCTCAGGCAGTGCAGGACAATGTATTCGCTCATCCGCGTCGTCAGGTCGGGATCGACGATGCGCGCAATCGGGGCCGCCGGCAGCTTGTCATCGGCGAAGAGGAAATCGACGCCGGCGCCGAGCGAGAAGATCGCGGCGAGATTGGGCAGGCCGGTCAGGCTGCCGGGCGGGTGCTTCCAGCTCGCGACATAATGGACGGCGCGACGGTCGAAGGGCTCGCCGAGGACGACGATCGGCATATCCGGCAGCAGCGCCTGGAAGCGCGCGCGCCAGTCCTCGACATGCCAACCCGTCATGGCCAGAAGCAGACTCATCCCGTAACCCTCTCCGTCAACCGTTCCGCGACCAGCGGGCCGCGCGCCGCACCCTCTCCGATCCGATAGGCTCTGTGCAAGCGCTCGCTTGCGGCGGCGTAGCCGGCTTCGTCACGGGCATGGACGATGCCGAGCGGCCGGTCCGGTCCGACGGCGTCGCCAATCCCCGCCAGTGCGACGATGCCGACGGCATGGTCGATCGGGTCCTGCGGGCGCACGCGGCCGCCACCGAGCGCGACGACGGCCAGCCCGACGGCGCGCGTGTCGATGGACGCGATCTGCCCGGGCGTTTCGGGATAGACCGGCTTCACGATGGGAGCGGCAGCAAGATGCTTCTGCGGCGCCTCCAGCAGATCCGCCGGACCGCCGAGTGCCACGATCATCCGGGCGAAGCGCTCCGCTGCGGCACCCGAGGCGAAAGCCTGCTCGATCTTGGTGCGAGCGGTGTCGAGATCCGGCGCGAGCTTGCCGAGCAGCAGCATCTCGGCCGCGAGCGCCACCGTGACCTCGTGGAAACGCGGCTCGCGCCGCCGGCCGGTCAGGTGGTCGAGCGCATAGGCGACCTCGAGCGCATTGCCGGCCGCCGAAGCGAGCGGCTCACCCATATCGGTCAGGAGCGCGTTCGTCGGCAGACCGGCGCCATTGGCGACGCCGACCAGCGCCTGCGCCAGGGCCTGCGCCTTGCCATAATCAGGCAGAAACGCGCCGGAACCGAATTTCACATCCATGGCGAGGCCGTGCAGGCCGGCGGCGAGCTTCTTCGACAGGATCGAGGAGACCAGCAAGGGAATCGTCTCGACCGTCGCAGTGACATCGCGGATGGCATAGAGGCGCTTGTCGGCCGGGGCGAGATCGGCGGTCTGGCCGATGATGGCGCAGCCCGTCTCCCGCACCACCTTGCGAAAGAGGTCGATGCCGGGCTGGGTGACGTAGCCCGGCACCGCATCGAGCTTGTCGAGCGTCCCGCCGGTATGACCGAGGCCGCGACCGGAGATCATCGGGACATGGCCACCGCAGGCCGCGACCGCCGCCGCCAAGGGCAGGCTGACAGTATCGCCGACGCCGCCGGTCGAATGCTTGTCGAGAGCAGGGCCCGGCAGATCGTCCCAGCGCAGCACCGTGCCCGAATCGCGCATGGCCAGCGTCAGCGCCACACGCTCGCGCTCGGTCATGCCGTTGAAATAGACCGCCATGGCGAAGGCCGCGGCCTGCCCCTCGCTGACCGTGCCGTCCGGCAAGCCGGCGATGAGCTGGCGGATATCGGCATTGGACAGTTCCGCACCGTCGCGCTTGGCGGCGATGATTTCCTGGGTCAGGCGCATCAATAACTCCCGCGCGGCGCAGGATCGGGCGCGGCGCCTTCAATCGCCGCGACGAGCGCGCCATGGAGACCACTGGCGCCGAAGCGGAAAGTCGTCGGCGAGACCCAGTCGGGGCCCATGATCGCATCGGCGAGTTCGAGATAGCTCCTGGCGTCGGCGAGCGTCCGGATGCCGCCCGACGGCTTCAAGCCGACAGGGCGCCCGGCTCCCGCGATGACGCTCAGCATCACCCGCGCAGCCGGGATGCTGGCCGAGTTCGCGGTCTTGCCGGTCGAGGTCTTGATGAAATCGGCACCGGCCGCGATGGCGAGCTCCGAGGTTGTCCTGACCTTGTCGAGATCGGGATATTCGCCGGTCTGCAGAATAACCTTCAGCCGCCTTTCGCCACAGAGCGACTTGACGTTGCGCACCATGGCCGTAGCAGCCGTCGTCTGGCCGGCGAGCACGGCCCGCCAGGGCAGGACGAGGTCGATCTCGTCGACGCCCGCCGCGAGCGCCTCTTCCGTCTCGCGCATGGCCGGGGCGATCGGCGTGTCGCCGTCGGGAAAGTTCACCACCGTCGCGATGCGGACGGGACCATCGCCGAGCTCGGCCCGCGCCGTCGCGACGAAACGGGACCACAGGCAGACCGCCGCCACCGGCACGGGACCGGAGACGGCACGCCGGCAGAGATCCCGGGTGCCTGCCTCCGTGGCGTCATCGGCGAGATCGGTGAGGTCGAGCAAGGCGAGCGCGCGCCGGGCGAGATCGGCATCGGACATGGCTTACAACTCCGACAGGAAGGTGCGGATCAGGCGCTTGAGCGCGCCCGCCGCGAGGCCCGCGACATCGCGGGTCTCGGCATGATGCGGTGTGCCGCCATGCAGGCCGGCACCCATATTGGTGACGATGGACAGGCCGGCGACTCGCAACCCGTGGCGGCGTGCCAGGATCACCTCCGGCACGGTCGACATGCCGACGAGATCGGCGCCGAGAACCTTGGCCATGCGGATCTCGGCCGGCGTCTCGAAGCTCGGCCCGGTGAACCACATATAGACGCCCTCGCCGAGCGGGATCGCCGCCCTCTGCGCCGCACGCTTGAAGCGGCCGCGCAGATGCGGGTCATAGGCATCGACCATCGGCACGAAGCGCCCGTCGCCCCTGTCGCCGATCAGCGGGTTGGGACCGTTCAGATTGATGTGGTCGGTGATGAGGGCGAGGCTGCCCGGGCGCATCTCCGGCGAAAGCGAGCCCGCCGCATTGGTCAGGATCAGCGGCGGCGAGCCGAAGGCGGTGAGCACGCCAAGCGGCACCCGCATCACCGCGGAATCGCCGCCCTCGTAGTAATGGGCGCGGCCCTCGTAGATCAGCACCTTGCGGCCATGCAGCATGCCGTAGCAGAGCCGGCGGGCATGGCCGGAGACCTCGCCACGCGGGAAGCCGGGCAGCTCGGCATAGGGAATGCGGATCGCGTCCTGGATGTCCTCGGCGACGGCGCCGAGGCCGGTACCGAGCACGATCGCGCAATCGATCGCATCGACACCCCGATCCGTCAGGATGGATGCCACCTCGTCGAAGGCCGGATCGGCCGCCATCCCAAGCTCCCTTCAGACCGCCGAGGCGGCCGCAAATCACCGCGGCAAATTGGCCGGTCCGAAGGAGGCTGGCAACAGCTCTTCCAGGGTGAAGCGGGCGCGAATGCCCTCGGGGCCTGCGATCGCGATAGGGATCTCCGGTGCCGCGAATTCGCGGATGCGCTGGCGGCAGGCACCACAGGGCGTGACCAGCTCGGCGCCCTCGCCAAAGACGAGCACAGCACGAATGGCTCGCCCGCCAGCCCCGATCATCGCGGCGATAGCCCCGGCCTCGGCACAGGAGCCGACGGGATAGGCGGCGTTCTCGACATTGCAGCCGGCATGGACCGCGCCGTCATCGGCGAGCAGAGCGGCGCCGACCTTGAACCGCGAATAGGGCGCATAGGCGCGCGGCTGGATGGCGACGGCGGCAGCGAACAGGGCCTCGAAATCGGGATCGGCCGGCAAATCAGCGTTCCTTCACATAAGGCAGGCCGGAGGCCCTGGGCGGTGTCGCCTTGCCGATGAAGCCGGCGAGCAGGACGACGGTCATCAGATAGGGCAAGGCCTGGATCGCTTCCACCGGCACGAGGCCGATACCGGGCAGCGTCACGCCCTGGAGCCGGATCGCGACCGCATCGAGCAGGCCGAAGAGGAGGCCCGCGCCCAGCGCCGGCCAGGGCCGCCAGTTGGCGAAGATCACGGCGGCCAGCGCAATGAAGCCGCGCCCCGCCGTCATATGCGGCAGGAAGCCGGCGGATTGTGCCACGGCAAGGTAAGTGCCGCCGATGCCGCAGAGCAGGCCGCAGATCCCGACCGCGCCATAACGCAGGCCGGCGACCGAGATGCCGGCCGTGTCGACCGCAGCCGGATTCTCGCCGACGGCACGGATGCGCAGGCCGAAGCGTGTCCGCTTCAGGGTGAAGGCCGTGATGAACACGCAAAGCAGGGCGATATAGGCCGGCGCGGCGTGGCCGGAGACGACCTCGTCATAGATCAGGCCGAGCCCGGGCACATGCTCGCGCGCCCAGCGGGCGAAGGGCAGGGTGATCTCGCCGAAGCGGGCCGGGCCTTCGAGCGAGGGGGTGCGCCCGCCCTGCCCGTACCAGGCATTGCCGAAGATGATCGTGAGCCCCACCGCCAGCATGTTGACGGCGACGCCGGAGACGATCTGGTTGCCGCGCCAGGTGATCGCGGCGAAGCCATGGACCAGCGACAGCGCCAACGCTGCAAGGATGCCGGCGCCAAGTCCGACCCAGGCCGAGCCGGTGACGAAGGCCGCGACCGCCGAGGCGAAGGCGGCGATGAGCATCTTGCCCTCGAGGCCGATATCGACGACGCCCGCCCGCTCCGACCAGAGCCCGGCCATCGCTGCACAGATCAGCGGGATCGAAAGCCGGATGGTCGAATCGAGGATGACGGCGATGAGCTGGAGCAGGTCCATCAGGCCGCTTCCCGCCCGCTATGGAGGACGCTTGCGACAAGCCGGCGGAACAGCCCGTCCAGCGCTCCGGCGAAGAGGACGAGCACGCCGCCAATGACCACGACCATGTCGCGGGTGATCGCCGGCTTGTCGAAGGAGAGTTCGGCTCCGCCCTGATAGAGCACACCGAAGAGCATGGCGGCGAGGCCGACGCCAACCGGGTGGCCGCGTCCCATCAGTGCGACCGCGATGCCGACGAAGCCGTAGCCGGCGGTGAAGTCGAGCACCAGCCGGTGCTGGACGCCGAGCGCCTCGTTGACCGCGAGTCCGCCGGCGAGCGCGCCGGAGATCGCCATCGCGATCATGGTCACAGTGGCGGGCGAGATGCCGGCATAGGCGGCGGCGCGCGGATTGGCGCCGACCGTGCGGATCGCATAGCCCAACCGCGTCCGCCAGATCAGCAGCCAGACGGCGACGAGCGCCATCAGGGCCAGCAGGAAGGCCGTGTTGAGCGGGGTCGACGGCAGGTCGATACCGAAAGGCGCCAGCCATTGATGCATCGGCGTCAGGACGGCCTGTGCCGGGAAATTCGGCGTTTCCGGCTGCATCGAGCCGGGTTTGCCGATGATTTCGCGCAAGAGATAGACGATCAGCGTCGCCGCGACGAAGTTCAGCATGATCGTGGTGATGACGACATGGCTCCCGCGCCTGGCCTGGAGCCAGCCGGGGATGAAGGCGTAAGCCGCGCCGCCCGCCGCCGCCGCCAGGATCGCAAACGGTGCGGCCAAGAAGCCCGGCAAGGCAGAGAAGGCGAGGCAGGCGATCGCCATGGCGATGCCAGCGACGGTCGCCTGCCCCTCGCCGCCGATATTGAACAGGCCGGCATGGAAGGCGACGGCGACCGCAAGCCCCGCGAAGATGAAGTTCGTGGCGTAGTAGAGCGTGAAACCCATCCCCTCGGCGCTGCCGAGCGCGCCGCGCAGAAGCAGGGCCGTCGCCTCCAGCGGGTTCTCGCCGATGCCGACGACGACGAGCCCGGCGACGAACAGGGCCGCGATCACCGAGACCAGCGGCACCAGCGCGACATCGGCCCAGCGCGGGAGGTCGACGGGTACGGCGCTCATGCGGCCTCGTCCGTCACGCCGGCCATCAGCAGGCCGAGATCGCGCTCGTCGGCCTGCTCGGCGACGCGCTCGCCGGTGATCCGGCCGCCGCACATGGCGATGATCCGGTCGGACAACGCCATCACCTCCTCCAACTCGACCGAAACGAGCAGGATCGCGACGCCGGCATCGCGCAGCGCCACCAGCCGGCGATGGATGAACTCGATCGCGCCGATATCGACGCCGCGTGTTGGCTGGCCGACGAGCAGTACCTTGGGGCCGCGCTCGATCTCACGGGCGAGCACGATCTTCTGCTGGTTGCCGCCGGAGAACTTTGCGGTCTTCAGCGCCGGGTCGGGCGGGCGCACGTCATAGGCCGCGAAGGCCTCGCGCGCATGAGCCTCGATGCGGGCCGGCGAGAGCAAGGGACCGGAACCGAAGGCCGGATCATGCTGATAACCGAGGATGGCGTTCTCGGCAGCGGAGAAGGCGGTGACGAGGCCGCTGCGGTGGCGATCCTCGGGAATATGCATCAGGCCGCGATCGCGCAGGCGGGCAGGGTGACGGTCGGCGGCGGCAAGAATCTGCCCGCCCAGCCGGATCACGCCGCGGCTCGGCTGGATCAGGCCTGCCAGCACCTCCAGCAATTCGCTCTGGCCATTGCCGGCGACACCCGCGATGCCGACGATCTCGCCTGCATGAAGCGTGAGATTGACGTCCTTCAGGGTTTCGGTGCCGCGCCCGTCGCGGCAGGAGAGGCCGACCGCCTCCAGCACCGGCGCGCCACGCTCGCGCGGCTCCTTCTCGACCCGCAGCAGCACGCGCCGGCCGACCATCGCTTCGGCCAAAGCCGGCAGCGAGGTTTCGGCCGTGGCGACATGGGCGACCATCTCGCCGCGGCGCATCACCGAGACCCTGTCGGTGACGTCCATGATCTCGCGCAGCTTGTGGGTGATCAGGATCACCGTCTTGCCCTGTGCCTTCAGCGCCCGGAGCAAGGCGAAGAACTGGTCGGCCTCGGCCGGGGTCAGCACCGCCGTCGGCTCGTCGAGGATCAGGATCTCGGCACCGCGATAGAGCGCCTTCAGGATCTCGACGCGCTGCTGCAGGCCCACGGAAAGATCGCCGACGATGGCATCGGGATCGATCGCGAGGCCGTAGTCCTGCGAGAGCCTGGCGAGGGCGGCTCGCGCCTTCCCGACGCCGCTTTTCAGGAAAGCCCCGCCCTCGGCGCCGAGTACGACGTTCTCGACGACGCTCAAGGTCTCCACCAGCATGAAATGCTGATGGACCATGCCGATCCCGGCCGCGATCGCATCGGCCGGGGAGCGGATGCGGCACGGTGCGCCGGCGATCCTGATCTCCCCGGCATCGGCCTCGTAGAAGCCATAGAGGATCGACATCAGCGTCGACTTGCCGGCGCCGTTTTCGCCGACGATGCCGTGGATCGAGCCGGCCGCGACCGAGAGGGACACGTCCCTGTTGGCGGCGACCGGGCCGAAGCGCTTGGAGATCCCGACAAGCTCGATGGCGAGCACGGAACTCAAGGGAGCCGCCCGCGCCTCACATCGTGCATTTCTGGTCGGACATGTAGTCGTGGATCTTGACGGTGCCGGCAATGATATCGGCCTTGGCCTTGTCGGCGGCGGCCTTCATCTGAGGCGTGATCAGGGCCTTGTTGTTATCGTCCAGCGCCCAGTCGATACCCTCTTCCTTCAGGCCGAGCACCGAGACGCCCGCCTTCCAGGAGCCGTCCTGCGCCGCCTTGAAGGAGTTGTAGGCGGCGATGTCGACGCGCTTCAGCATCGAGGTCAGGACCTTGCCGGGATGGAGGGCGTTCTGGTTGGAATCGACGCCGATGCCCAGCTTGCCGGCATCCGCCACCGCCCGGAGCACGCCGATACCGGTGCCGCCCGCCGCATGATAGACCACGTCGGCCCCGCGATCGATCTGCGACTTGGCGAGCTCGCCGCCCTTGACCGGGTCATTCCAGGCGGCCGGGGTCGAGCCGGTCATGTTCTGGAAGATCTCGGCATCGGCCTTGCCGGCCTTGACGCCCTGGACGTAGCCGCAGGCGAATTTGCGGATCAGCGGGATATCCATGCCGCCGACGAAGCCGACCTTGCCGGACTTCGAGGCCATCGCCGCGAGCAGCCCGACGAGATAGGAGCCCTCATGCTCCTTGAAGACGACCGATTGTACGTTCGGCAGTTCGACCACCATGTCGATGATCGTGAATTTCAGGTTCGGGAACTCGGCCGCAACCTTCTGCAGGGCGGTGGCCTGCGAGAAGCCGACCGCGATGATCGGCGAATGGCCGTCCCGGGCGAAGCGGCGCAGGGCCTGCTCGATCTGGGCGTCGTTAGTAGGCTCGAAATCGCGGAAGTCGACATTCGTCTCCTTCCTGAACTTCTCGGCGCCGATGAACACACCCTCGTTGAAGGATTTGTCGAACTTGCCGCCCTTGTCGTAGACGATCGCCGGCTTGATTGGCTGAGGCTGTGCCAGTGCCGCCACGGCCGAAAGCGCCACGCCGGCGAGCGCCGCCGCGAAAGAACCCAAACGCATGGAAGCGATCCCCTGTTGCAGCCGGGCGCCGTTATCCGGCCCTCGATGGCGGCACGATGACATGGCCAAGCGACGCGGCCAAGCTGGCGAAAGGTCATGTTCATCACGACGGCATGGTCGCGCAGGCATGGCGATTGCCCAGAGGCCGCTCCCGGCCTTAGGCTACCGCCCATGATGCTGAACGACGACGAGATCGAGCGCTATGCGCGCCATATCGTCCTGCCCGAGATCGGCGGGCCGGGGCAGCAGCGGCTGAAGAACGCGCGCGTGCTGGTCGTCGGGGCTGGCGGGCTCGGCGCACCGCTGCTTCAGTATCTGGCCGCGGCCGGCGTGGGGAAGATCGGCATCGTCGACGACGATATCGTCTCGCTCTCGAACCTGCAGCGCCAGACCATCTTCACCACCGAGGATATCGGCGCACACAAGGCGGTGGTCGCCGCCCGCTTCGTGCGCAATCTCAACCCGAACGTCGTGGTCGAGGAACATGTCACGCGGCTCGATCCGCATAATGCCCGCGCGCTGATCGCCTTCTACGATATCGCGGCGGAAGGCTCCGACAATTTCGCGACGCGCTATGCCGTGTCCGACGCCTGTTTCCATGAGCGCAAGCCGGTGGTGATGGGCGCGCTCGGGCGCTTCGACGGCTCGCTCACCACGATCCGCGCCCATGAGACCGGGCCGGACGGAAAGCCGAACCCGACCTGGCGCTGCCTCTTTCCGGAAGCACCGCCGCCCGGCGCGATCCCGACCTGCGCGGAAGCCGGCGTGCTCGGCGCCCTGCCGGGCGTGATCGGCTCCCTGATGGCGCTGGAGGTGGTACGCGCCATCACCGGCTTTGGCGAGCCACTGGTCGGCAAGCTCCTCCTGCTCGATTCACTGACGATGCGCTTCGAAACACTGCGCTATGGCTGGGACGAGGCCAACCCGCTCAGCGGCAACATGGCAGCCGAAGGCCGATTTTAACCGGATCCTGCTAGCAAACCCCGTCACAGGGACGGGGAAGAGCGCCATGCAGGCCGGCGGCACGATCGGGACGCGCGTTTCGACACGGGCGGGACAGTTTCCGAACCTGCCGCTCGCTCTGCTCGGCATCGCCCTTCTCGCCTGCGCGCTCGTGTTGACGCAGCCCCTGACGCTGCCGCTCGGGCCGATGTACTGGGACCTCGTCCTGTATCTCGACGCCGCCAACCGGATCGGCGACGGGCAGGTGCCGCTGGTCGATTTCATCGCGCCGGTCGGTCCGCTCGGCTACTGGCTCTTCGCCGGTTTCGACGCGCTGTTTCCGCGCGCGCAGCCGCTGCTTACGGCGCAATGGTGCCTGTTCGCGGTGACGGCCCCGGCGATGGCGCTCGTCCTGCACCAGGTCGGCAAGCTGTCGCGCGCCAAGGCAACGGCGCTGCTCCTGCCCTATCTCGCCTTCCAGATCCTGCCGATCAATGTCGAGCATTACTCCTTCTTCCCCGGCACGGACGGCTTCGGCATCTACAACCGCCATGTCAGCATCGTGCTCTATGTGCTGGTCTCGGGCCTCGTCTTCCTGCGTGGCCTCGCACTCTGGGCGATCATCGGCTGGACGCTCACGGCGCTGTTCCTGATCAAGATCACCGGCTTCCTCGCCGGCGGCCTCGTCACGATCTTCGCCTTGGCAGCCGGGCGGATCGGCTGGCGCCAGTGTCTCCTCGTCGCCGCCGCGGCCGGTCTCGGGATGCTAGGGCTCGAATTCGCGACCGGGCTTGTCAGCGCCTATCTCGACAGCATTCTCGCGCTTGTCGCGATCAATGCCGGCGGCATCCTGCCGCGCTTCGTCCAGGCCACCTCGCTGCATCTCGACATCGTCGGCGCCGGAGCGGCGCTCGGGCTCGCCCTGCTCTGGCTGGATCGCCGCGACATCGCGGAGGCTGCTCTTGCGCTGCGCCGCCACCTGTCTGCGGCCGGCTTCGTCCGCCTGCTCGACCGCGATGTCGCCTGGCTCGCGGTCGTCCTCGCAGCGGGGCTGTTCTTCGAGACCCAGAACACCGGCGGGCAGGCCTTCATCTTCATCTGGCCGGTCCTGCTGGTCATCCTGTCGCGCTGGCTCGGCAGCGGCCGGCGCGGCGCGCTCCTGGTCTGCGGCCTGGTCGCGGCCACCGCGATCCCGCCGGCCGAGACCGTGCTCCAGCGCGCCGCGCGGGCGCTGATGGCGCAGGCGGGCTATACCGCGCTGCCGAACCAGCATCTCGGCCGTCTCGGCCAGGTCTCGCAGCATGCCAATGTCGTCAGCCGCGCCAGCGCGATGCTCGACCTTTACGCCTTCCATTCGGCGACATTCCGGGATTTCGCTGCCCGCGAGATGCTGCCGTCACCGCAGCTCTATTCCGAACTCGACTTCCAGGCTTCGTGGCTGATGGCGGTCGACGAGGGCGTCTCGGCGATCCTGGCACACGAGCAGGCGAGCGGGCGCCGTTTCGAGACGATCATGAGCCTCAATTTCGTCAACCCGTTTCCGTTCGTGATGGACCGGAGCGCGCCACGCGGCATCGCCATCGGCGCCGACCCGTTCCGGGCCGTGCCGAAGCCGGACGATACGGAGATCACGCTCGCCCGCGAGGCGGACCTCGTGCTCTACCCGCTCTGCCCGGTCACGGTCGCAAACGAGGCCCTGCGCCGAATCTACGCACCGGTCCTGACGGGCCGGCGGGAGATCGCGCTCGGGCGCTGCTGGAAAGGCTATGTGAAGCCGGCTTAGGGTCTTTGTCTTATCGCATTTTCTTCACGCGAACCGGTCCCCACTTCGCTTGAAAATGCTCTAGCGGCCGCGCTTCGCCTCGATCACGTCGAAGAGCTGCGCCGCGAGATCCGGCCCGCCGAGCTTCTTGATCGCGCGCACGCCGGTCGGCGCGGTGACGTTGATCTCGGTGAGCTTGCCGTGGATCACGTCGATGCCGACCAGCAGCAGGCCGCGCTCGCGCAAGGTCGGGCCGATCGCCTCGCAGATCGCGAGCTCCTGCTTCGACAGGTCGGTCGGTCGCGCCGCGCCGCCGCGCACCATGTTGGCGCGGAGGTCGCCGACCGCCGGAACGCGGTTGACGGCGCCCGCCGCCTTGCCGTCGATCAGGATGATGCGCTTGTCGCCCTCACTGACCTCCTTGATGAAGCCCTGAACGACCCAGGGCTCGCGGAAGAGGTTGCTGAACAGATCGAAAAGCGAGCCGAAATTCGGGTCGGTCCTGCTGGTCTTGAACACGGTCGCGCCGCCATGGCCATAGAGCGGCTTCATGACGATCTCGCCATGCTCGTCGCGGAAGGCCTCAACTTCCGCCCTGTCGCGGGTGATCAGCGTGGGCGGCATCAGTTCGGGGAAATGGGTGACGAGGATTTTTTCGGGCGCGTTGCGCACCGAAGTGGGGTCGTTGACCACCAGCGTCTTCGGGTGGATGCGCTCGAGCATATGCGTCGTGGTGACATAGGCCATGTCGAAGGGCGGGTCCTGCCGCAGCAGCACCACGTCCAGCGTGGACAGATCGATCTTCTCCTCGGCGCCGGCGGTGAAATAATCGCCTTCGACATCCCGTACTTTCACCGGGCGCATCGGCGCCGTGACCTTGCCGTCGCGCATCGAGAGCTTGTCCGGCGTGTAGGTGTAGAGCGTGTGGCCGCGCGCCTGCGCTTCCAGCATCAGCGCGAAGCCGGTATCCCCGGCGATCCGGATGCGCTCGATCGGGTCCATCTGGATGGCGACGTTGAGGCTCATGACAGGCTTCCTGTTGCAGGCCGTTCTTATCGGGCCGCGGGCGGGGTTCTCGCAAGTGGGGCGCCCTGCATCACAGGACAAGCGCGAAGGCGGCGGGCACATGGCGCGGCCGGCACCACGGCGCCAGGAACACAGCGTCAGCTCGCAGATGATAGCCGGCAGCCCAGGGATTGCGCGAAAGCCAGTGCCGCACCCGCCGCTCGACCAGCCGCTGCTTTTCCGCGGTGATCGCGATCATGGCATCGTCGAGGTCCCTACGCGCCTTGACCTCGACGAAGGCGATGGTGCGGCCGCGCTTCATCACGAGGTCGATCTCGCCACCCTTGCCGCCGAAGCGGCGTTCCAGCAAACGATAGCCCTTTGCGGTCAGCCAGAGGATGGCAAGCCATTCGGCACGGTGGCCGGTGAGACCGGAGCGACGCGCTTTATGGCTGCGCCCGCCCGGATCGGCGCCTGCCTTGGTCACGGATCGTCGCGAGTGAGTTCGAGCGCGCGGGCATAGACCTTGCGGCGCGGCTGACCGGTTTCGGCCGCTACCTGCGCTACGGCCTCCTTCAGCGACACCTTAGCCATCGCCGCGCGCAAACGCGCGTCGATCGCCTCGTCGCTGGTGACGAGATCGGCGGCGCCGGGCGGACCGATGATCACGACGATCTCGCCGCGCGCCTCCTCCTCGCTCTCGTAATGGGCGGCCAGTTCGGGGAGCGTGCCGCGCCTGACCGTCTCGTAGAACTTGGTGAGTTCGCGCGCGACGGCGCCGGGCCGCGCGCCGAGCACGGCGGCTGCATCACTCAGCATCTCGGCGAGGCGGCGGGGCGATTCGAAGAAGACCAGCGTGCCGGGAATGGCCGCGAGCTCGGTCAGGCGGGTGCGGCGCCCGCCCGATTTCGGCGGCAGGAAGCCTTCGAAGAAGAAGCGGTCGGTCGGCAGGCCGGCCAGCACCAGAGCAGCCAGCACCGCGGAAGGACCGGGGATGCCGGTCACGGGCAGGCCCTCCGCCACCAATTCGGCGACGAGTTTGTAGCCGGGATCGGAGACCAGCGGCGTGCCGGCATCCGAGATCAGGGCGAGCTTGCCGCCTTCGCGCAGCCTGGCCAGCACCTTCGGCCGCATCTGCGCGGCATTGTGCTCGTGATAGGGCAGGAGGGGCGTCGAGATGCCGTAATGCGCCAGCAGCGTCTTCGAGGTGCGGGTATCCTCGGCGAGAATCGCGTCGGCGGCAGCAAGCGTCGCCAGCGCCCGGAACGAGATGTCGCGGAGATTGCCGATCGGCGTCGCGACGATATGGAGGCCCGGTGCCAATGGCTCGGCCTCGGCCCTCAGGCCAAAGGCGGTATAGCTGGGAGAACGGGCGGCGGTATCGGTCGACATCGTGCCACGCTGCCACAGCGGCTGATCCCGCGCCATGGCAAGGCGCATCTGCTCCCGTGCAACCTATAGTTAACAACTTGAAAATAGGCTTTCGGACTGGCACGAGAGGTCCGGGGGTAGAACAGTTCCGCAGGACCATCGCCGGGCAGCGTTTCGCCGGCCCGGTCACGACTGGAGATCGCCCGTGTTCCATCATCGGCATGTCGCACCGATTCTGCGGTTCAAGGCACGCGCCTTTGCCGTCATGCTGCCGCTTGCGCTAGCCGCCTGCGGCGGAGGCACCTCAGGCCTGCCGGGCTTCGATTCGGGCGCGCCGGCCGCCGGGGGCTCTACGCCGACCGGCCAGACCATCGGCACCGGCAAGGTCAAGGTCGGTCTCATACTGCCGCTCACGGCCGAAGGCCAGGGCGCGGTTGTCGGCAATTCCCTGAAGAACGCTGCAGAGATGGCGCTGGCCGAGTTCCCCAACGCCGACCTGACCCTGCTCCTCAAGGACGATCGCGGTACACCCGACGGGGCCCGCGCCGCGGCGCAGGAGGCCCTTTCGGAAGGCGCCGAACTGATCGTAGGCCCGCTCTTCGCGCCCTCCGTCCAGGCCGCCGGGCAGGTCGCACGCGGCGCCAACCGGCCTATCATCGCCTTCTCCAGCGATTCCAACGTCGCCTCGCGCGGCGTCTACCTGCTCTCCTTCCCACCCGAGAACGACGTCAATCGCGTGATCGGCTATGCTGCCCAGCAGGGTCGCAAGTCCTTCGCCGCGCTGGTGCCTGACACCGCTTACGGCAAGGTCGTCGAGGCCGCGTTCCAGCAGGCCGCCGCCAATCGCGGCGTGCGCGTCGCCGCGATCGAGCGCTTCAGCTCCGATCCGGCCGCGATGAAGGCCGCGATCCAGCGCCTGATGCCGTCGCTCGCCCAGGCCGATGCGCTGTTCGTGCCGGCCGCCGCCGACACGATGCCAACGCTCGGCCAGCTTCTGCAGGAGGCCGGCTACAATCCGGCCAAGGTCAAGCCGCTCGGCACCGGCGTCTGGAACGACGCCGGCATCGCGCGCGTGGCGGCGATCCAGGGCGGCTGGTTCGCCTCGCCCGATACCGCCGGCTTCAACGCCTTCGCCGGGCGCTATCAGCAGCGCTTCAACAGCGCACCGACCCGCACAGCGACGCTGGCCTATGACGCGGTTTCGCTCGCGGCGGCGCTGGCGCGCACGCAAGGGTCGCAGCGATTCTCGGAAGCGGTGCTGACCAACGGCTCGGGCTTTGCCGGGGCGGACGGCGTCTTCCGCTTCCGCCCGGACGGGCAGGTCGAGCGCGGCCTCGCCGTGCTGGAACTGCGCAACGGCCAGATCGTCACGATCAACGCCGCGCCGCGCGATCTCGGCCCGAGGTCGCAGTAGGCGAGCCGACGGAACACCGTCATTCCCGGGCGAAGCGCAGCGCAGACCCGAGAACCTGCGGCAGGAAGAGGCTCGGGAGCCTCTGTTGGCATGAGATGCTCGGGTCAAGCCCCGAGCATGACGGCTGAAGACGATCAACTCTGCGGCGCGTATTTCACGACGCAGCCATAGGCCTTGGTGCTGGCTTCCGAGACCGGCTTGCCGGCCTTGAGCTCGGCGACGGCCTGGCGGACATAGCTCTTCGCACCATCGAGGCTCGATGCAGCCGAGGTCGGCCTGTCGTCGATCGCACCCATATAGACGAGCGTGCCCTTGGGATCGACGATGTACATATGCGGCGTGGTCTGCGCGCCATAGGCCCGTGCCATCTTGCTATTCGGGTCCAGCAGGATGCCGGCCGGCGCGGCATTGCGCTGGACCGTCAACTCCTTCGCCTTGGCAGCGTCGACATGCCCCTGCTCGCCCTGCGGCGAGGAGATCACCGAAAGCCAGACCACGCCTTCCTTCGCCATGTCCTTCTGCAGATTCTGCATGGTCGCGCTGTTGTAGTGCTTCCGGACGTAGGGGCAGTCATGGTTGGTCCATTCGAGGATCACCGTCTTGCCGGCGAATTCGGAGAGGCTGCGCGTCTTGCCCTCGACATCGGTCGCCTGGAAGGCGGGGGCGGGCGCGCCGACCTTGGCCACGCCTTGCGCGAAGGCGGCAGCCGGGAAGGCGAGGGCCGCGAGGGTGAGGCCGGCGATGAAAGTCTGTCTGGTCAGGCTTTGCATGTCTGTCTCCCTTGGTCGAAGTCGAAAACCTACGGCAGCGCCGCCGTCTTCGCATTGCGGCCAGCCGCGCGCTCGGCCGCTTCTATCAATGTATCCACGGTCAGAAGCTGCGGCAGGATTTCGGCCTGCGCCTCCTTGCGGGCGGGATAGAACAGATAGAGCGGCACGCCGGCGCGGCCCTGCTCGGCCAGAGCCCTGGCGATGCGGCCGTCACGATTGGTCCAGTCCGCCTTCAGATAAACGACGCCGAGCTTGGCGAAGGCATCCTTCACCTCCTGCCGCGAGAGCGCGACGCGCTCGTTGGCGATGCAGGTGATGCACCAGGCCGCAGTGAAATTGACGAAGACCGGCTTGCCCTGCGCCTGCAAGGCTGCGACCCGCTCGGGCGACCAGGCCTCGATATCGCCGGCCCGTGCCTCGGTGGCCGCGCCGGGAACCGCATTCTGCAGCGTGAACCACCCGGCACCGAGCACGACCAGCGCCGCGAGCACCGAACCAAAGGCACGGCGTGCGAGCGACCCGCGCGTCACGCCGACGAGCCAGACGGCGAAACCGGCCGCGAGCACCGCGACCAGCGCCGCGAGCACGCCCTGCGGGCCGCTCTGCACCGCGGCGACCCAGATCAGCCAGATCGCGGTCGCGAACATCGGGAAGGCGAAGGCCTGTTTCAGCACCAGCATCCAGCGGCCGGGCTTCGGCAGCAGGCGCAGGAGGCCGGGCGCGAAGGAGAGCGCGACCACCGGCAAGGCGAAGCCCAGCGCCAGAGCCATGAAGACGGACAGGGCGACGGCCGGCGGTTGCGTGACCGCATACCCCATCGCCGCGCCCATGAAGGGCGCGGTGCAGGGCGTGGCGACGACGACCGCGAGCACGCCGGTCATGAAGGCGCCGGAACGCCCGCCCCGGCTGGCGAGGCCATCGCCGAGGCCGGTCACGGAGATGCCGATCTCGAAGGCACCGAGCAGGTTGAGGCCGATCAGGACCATCACCACAGCAAGCGCGATGACGAGCGGCGGGGACTGGAGCTGAAAACCCCAGCCGACGCTGCTGCCCAAGCTGCCCAGCGCGATCACCGCGCCGGCCAGCACCATGAAAGTCACGAGCACGCCGCCAAGGAAGAGCAGGCCTTGCTCGCGGACCTCGGAGCGGCTGCGATGCGCGAGCTGCGCAAAGCCGAGCGCCTTGATGAACAGCACCGGCAGGACGCAAGGCATCAGGTTGAGAATCAGGCCGCCAGCAAAGGCGAAGGCGAGCGCCGCCCAGAGCGTGAGATCCGCGCCCTCGGCGGGCATCGGAATTCGCACCACGGCCGGGCTGGCTTCAGGCGCGGCCGTCCCGTCAGCCGCCATCAGGGCGGGATCGGCATCGGCAAGCAGCGTGACGGCTCTCGGCGCACCCGCCTCGGTGAAGGTCAGGACACCGGAGATCTCGGGCTTCGCCAGCTTGAAGGCACTGGAACGGGTCAGTGTCAGAGCAGGCTTGCCGTCGGCTGCGAAGGGCTGATCGGCCGCATGCTCGATCAGCATGTCTGAAACCGGGAAGAAGTGCGGATCGGCGGCGCCGGCCGGCAGGCCGGGCAGATCGAGAACGAGCTTGCCGGCCTCGCCGCGAAGCTTGCCGCGGAAGGAAGCCGGCTTGGGCAACGCCGCAACGGAAGCGTCGATCCGCGTCTCGGCGGCCGGATCGACTGCGCTCGCGGCTTGGATCGGCAGCTCGAGCGAGAAGGAGCCCTCCTCGGGAATGCAGATTTTCTCGCAAACCAGCCAGGTCGCTTCCGCCTTCAGCGCAAAGCTCTCGCCGTGCCTGGCATCGGCCGGAACGGTGATCTCGATCGGCAGCAGCACCGTGCCCTCGAAGCCGAAATTGACCAGGGGCTCGACGCGGATCGCCTTGGGCGCCGGCCACTGAATCTCGCCTGCGGTCGCGCCGGCCGGCAGATTCCAGTTGATCTGGGTCGGCTCGCCGGAATCGCCGGGGTTGAGCCAATAGGTATGCCAGTGCGGAGCGAGCTTCTGAACGAGCGCGACCTTGAAGCGCTCGCCCGGCGCGACCGCATCGCGGCTCGACAGCAGGGTCGCAGTCACGCGCGGCGAAGTGACGGGCGCGGATTCGGCGGCAAGCGCGAAACCGGGCACGACCAGCCCGAACGCCAGCATCGCCCCCCGCAGGGACCGCTTGCCTAGATATCGCCGCATGATGCCGTCGCCATTCCTGATCATCCGGACCCCATGCCTCAATCCGTCCTCGCCCGCCAATGACAAGGCAGTGAGGCGGGAGGTCACGGGCATTCTGGGCAATCCCTGACCGGGAGGCAGCGTGCCATGATGTCGCCGCTGATGAAACAGGCGACCGTTCAGTCAGATCGCTGTGCCGCCCGGACGGTATCGGTGCCGGAGCCCGCGCGAACCGCACGCACGATCCCGGCCTCCGCGACGACGCTCCGCGCATGGGCCGCGCCGGCGACGAGCATGGCCACCGCGAGGATCAGCCCGGCGATGAGGAACCGACGGCGCCCATCGTTCAAATCCCTTTCGCGAGCAGGCTCGAACACAACCTCATTGACATTCCATAAAAGGTTTTTCTATTTGATAGCCAAGAATTGTCGCAAAAAAGATGATTTATCTCTTTTCTGCAAAGTAGGCCGACAACATTTTTCCCGACAGCGAGCTTGAGAGAATGGACGCCATCGACCGCAAGATTCTGACCGTGCTTCAGGCGGACGCGAACATCTCGATCGCGGAACTGGCCGACCGAGTCGGGCTCTCGCAGACTCCGTGCTGGAAGCGTATCCAGAAGCTCGAACAGGCCGGAGTGATCTTGAAGAGGGTCGCCCTGGTCGCGCCCGAAAAGATCGGGCTCGGCCTCACCGTCTTCGTCCAGATCGAGACCGCGGACCATTCCGGCCCGTGGCTGGAAAAATTCGCGCAGATGGTCGCCGCCATGCCGGAGGTGATGGAATTCTACAGGATGGCCGGCGACGTCGACTACATGCTGCGGGTCGTCGTCGCCGACATGGCCGCCTATGACGGCTTCTACAAGAAGCTGATCGAGACCATCCCACTCAAGAACGTGACCTCGCGCTTTGCGATGGAGCGGATCAAGGCAACGACGGCCTACAAGGTGCCGGATCTGCCCCGCACCTGAGGAAGACAGCGAATCGCGCCGCGCATGACAGCGCGGCGCGGCGGATGCTAGGTAACGGTCAGTCCGCCATCGCGCTGCCCGAGGAGCCGTCTTGTCCGCTTCCCGCTCCGTTCTCCTGATCATCGGCGGCGGCATCGCCGCCTACAAGATGCTGGAGGTGATCCGGCGATTGAAGGATCGCGGCATCGCCTCGCGCTGCATCGTCACCAAGGCGGGCGAGCAGTTCGTGACGCCGCTCACCGTCTCATCGCTGGCTGGCGAGCGCTGCTTCACCGACCTTTTCTCGCTGACAGACGAAGCCGATATCGGCCATATCCAGCTCTCGCGCTCGACCGATCTCGTCGTCGTCGCGCCTGCGACCGCCGACCTGATCGCCAAGATGGCTAACGGGCACGCCGACGATCTCGCCTCGACCGCCCTGCTCGCCACCGACAAGCGCGTGCTGATCGCGCCCGCGATGAATCCGCGCATGTGGCAGCATCCGGCGACACGCCGGAACATGGCGCAGCTCGAAAAGGACGGCATTCTGGTCGTCGGCCCCAATGTCGGTGCGATGGCCGAGCGCGGCGAGAGCGGGCCGGGCCGCATGGCCGAGCCGCCGGAAATCCTCGCCGCGATCGAGCTGGCGCTGGCCGGCGAGAAGCCCAATGCCCAGCGCGCCATCGGCTTCCTCGGCCGATTGCCGGGCGGCGAACACGCGACCGGTGCACTTGCCGGCCAGCATGTGCTGATCACCTCCGGCCCGACGCATGAGCCGATCGACCCCGTGCGCTACATCGCCAACCGCTCCTCCGGGAAGCAGGGTCACGCCATTGCCGCGGCTGCGGCGGCTGCCGGTGCGCGGGTGACCTTGGTCAGCGGGCCCGTGAATCTGCCCGACCCGGCCGGCGTCGAGACCATCCATGTCGAATCGGCGCGCGAGATGCTGGCCGCCGTCGAGACCGCGCTCCCGGCCGATATCGCGATCTTCGCCGCCGCCGTGGCCGACTGGCGCGTCGCCGACGCGGCCTCTGACAAGCTGAAGAAGGACGGCAACGCATTGCCGCCGCTCTCGCTGGTCGAGAATCCCGACATCCTCGCCACCGTCGCGCATCGCCAGAACGGGCGTCCCCCATTGGTCATCGGCTTCGCTGCCGAGACGCAGAACGTGATCGATTATGCCCGCGTCAAGCTCGCCAGAAAGGGCTGCGACCTGATCGTTGCGAACGATGTCGGTGGCACCGGCGTGATGGGCGGCGACGCCAATACCGTGCATCTCGTCACAGCGACGGGCGTCGAGACCTGGCCGACCCTGCCGAAGAGCGAGGTCGCCGCACGCCTGATCACCCATATCGCCGGGCTGAAACCGGCCCGGCAGGCGGATTGACGATGGTCTCTGTCCTGCTGCAGCGCCTCTCGCATGGCGCCGACCTGCCCTTGCCGGCCTATGAGACGGAAGGCGCGGCCGGGCTCGACCTGCGCGCCGCTATTGCCACGCCTGTCACACTCGCCCCGGGCGCACGCGCGCTCGTTCCGACCGGGCTCGCGATGCAATTGCCGGCAGGGTTCGAAGGGCAGGTACGGCCACGCTCCGGGTTGGCGCTGCGCCACGGCATCACCGTCCTCAACGCACCCGGCACGGTCGACAGCGATTATCGCGGCGAGGTTTCGGTCGTGCTGATCAACCATGGCAGCGAGGATTTCACGGTCACGCGCGGCGATCGCATCGCTCAGCTCGTCATCGCGCCGGTCAGCCATGCCCGGCTTTCGGAGGTCGACATGCTGAGCGAAACCGCGCGCGGCGCCGGCGGTTACGGCTCGACCGGCGTCAGCGGCGGGACACGCATGGGAAGCGGATCATGATCCTGCTCTCGCGTCGCAGCCTGCTCGCCATCGCCGCCGTGGTCGATATCGCATTGCATGCAAGGCCGCAGCCGGTCGCTGCGAAGCTGCTCGCGGCCCGGCACGCCCTGCCGCCGCGCCATCTCGAAACCCTGCTGCAGACGCTGGTGCGCGTCGGCATCCTCAAGGGCGTGCGCGGCCCGCGCGGCGGCTACGAACTTGCCCGCGAACGGCGCAAGATCACGGCCGGCGACATTGCGCGTGCCGCGATGCAGGAGGCCATCGAGGAGGGGCTCGGCCCGGAGCCGCAGTCGCGGCTTGTCGACGAGGTCATCGGGCCGGAGGTCGAACAGGCCTCCGCCGCCTTCCTGGCCGGACTCGACATGGTGACCGTCGAGGAGTTGTGCCGGCGCGCGCAAGCGCAAGCCGTCTTCGGCGAACCCGGTACGAAATCAGATTTCACAATCTAATTGTGTGATTTATTTCTTTATTCGACAATTTTTGTGAATTGATCTAACCTCAGGGCCGAATATTCTCTCGTCCAGAGGAGTCATGTCATGGCCGAAGCACAGAAATCGACGAAGGCACCCGGACGCGGACGCGTCTACAACTCGATCACCGACACGATCGGCGATACGCCGCTGGTCAAGCTCAACCGCTTGCCGGCCGAGCGCGGGGTCAAGGCGACGATCCTGGCCAAGCTCGAGTTCTTCAATCCGATCTCGAGCGTGAAGGACCGCATCGGCGTCAACATGATCGACGCGCTGGAGGCTTCCGGCGCGCTCAAGCCCGGCGGCACGCTGATCGAGCCGACCTCGGGCAATACCGGTATCGCGCTCGCTTTCGTCGCCGCGGCGCGCGGCTATCGCCTGATCCTGGTGATGCCGGAGACGATGTCGCTGGAGCGGCGCAAGATGCTGCTCCTGCTCGGCGCCGAACTGGTGCTGACGCCCGGCCCCGGCGGCATGCGCGGTGCCATCGCGAAGGCCGAGGAGCTCAAGAACGAGATTCCGGGCGCGATCATCCCGCAGCAGTTCGAGAACCCGCATAACCCCGAAATCCATCGCAAGACGACCGCCGAGGAGATCTGGAACGATACCGATGGCGGGGTCGACATCATCGTCTCCGGCGTCGGCACCGGCGGCACGATCACCGGTGTCGGACAGGTGCTGAAGCCGCGCAAACCCGGCCTGAAGATGGTCGCGGTCGAGCCCGAGGATTCCCCCGTGCTGTCGGGCGGCCAGGCCGGCCCGCACAAGATCCAGGGCCTCGGCGCCGGTTTCGTGCCGGGCATCCTCGACCGCGGCGTCATCGACGAGGTCGTCACCGTCGGTAACCAGACGGCCTTCGAGACGGCGCGCGCGCTCGCCAAAAGCGAAGGCATCCCCGCCGGCATCTCGTCGGGTGCTGCGGTCGCGGCGGCACTCGAAATCGGCGCGCGGCCCGAGAATGCCGGCAAGACCATCGTGGTGATCATCCCCTCCTTTGCCGAGCGCTATATCTCCAGCGCCCTGTTCGAGGGTCTGTGACCGCAACGGCCATCCAGATCGTCCGGCTGGCGGAGAGCCTGCCGGACGATTTCGAGGCGCTGCGGCATGAGGCGAGCGCCGAAAGCTATCGTTTCGTCGAGGGGCTGCGCGAGGAATGGCTCGCCGGCCATTACGGCGGCGGGGACGAGCGTTTCGTCACCTTCGCCGCCTTCCATGAAAGCGAACTTGCCGGGATCGGGGCGCTGACGCCCGATCCCTACGATCCCGCGCCCGATCTCCTGCGCGTCCGGCATGTCTATGTCCGGCCGCTGCACCGCAGCGCCGGCGTCGGCCGCATGCTGGCCGCTGCCCTGATCCAGCAGGGGCTGGACCTGGCGCCCAAGCTGGCATTGCGCGCCGGCGATGCGCGCGCGAGCGCCTTCTGGGAAGCGAACGGCTTTCAACCCGACACGAGCGGGACGCGCCGCTCGCATCTGCTGACGCGCTGAGCGCGTCTCAGCGCACCAGAACCAGCCGGTTATTCCAGGGGTCGGTCACCGTCGGCTCGCCATCGGCCTCGTTGCCGCCGGCCGCCAGGATGCGCTGGCGCATCGCCGCGAAATCGACCTCGTCCCGCGCGATCAGCTCGAAACGGTCGAGCCCCGCCTCGCCCGGCTGGCGCAGCCCGGCCCCGCGGCTCCCCCAGATATTGCCGGCGATGTGGTGGTGATAGCCGCCGCTGGCGAGGAAGCTCGCGCCGGGATAGTGCACCATCAGGTCGAAGCCGAGCAGATCGCGATAGAAGGCTTCCGCAGCCTGCGTATCACCGACGCGCAGATGGATGTGGCCCATTCCCGTGCTCTCCGGCATGCCGGCATAGGCAGTCTCGTCGGCCTCGCTCAGCAGCTTGTCGAGATCGAGCCGCTCGGTCGCCATGGCGATGCCGCCATCGGGCTTGCGCGGCCATTCGGCACGCGCGCGGTCGCGATAGATCTCGATGCCGTTGCCTTCGGGGTCGGAGAGATAGAGCGCCTCGCTGACGAGATGGTCGGAGGCGCCTTCGAGCGAGATGCGCTTGACGGCGGCATGCCTCAGCCAGTTGGCGAGATCGCGCCTGGACGGCAGCAGGATGGCGAGATGAAACAGGCCGGCGGCAGAGGTCGGCCGGACCGCGCCCGCCACCAGTCGGACCAGTACCTGCGCGCCGACGCCGAGCTCGGCACTCTCCGCATCCTGCCGGATCAGGCGCAGGCCGATCGCATCGCGGTAATAGGCTGTCAGTGCCGGGAGATCGTGAACCCGGAGCGTCACTGCGCCGATGAAGACGGGCGCCTTGTGGGCTTCGAGAGTGGCGGCGGAGGCCGTCCGTTCGGCAGTTACGACCATGGCAAATCCTTTCGCGGCGGCCATGCCGGCCGCGACCCTAAAATGGTGCTTCCACCCAATCTTGTCGCCCACCCGGCCGGCAAGACTGCGATTGCATGGTTGCAATGACGGGCGCTCAGCCAGGGCGCGGGCGGTCGATCGCGAAATGGCGGAACCAGCGCTTTTCTCGCCCGCTCACCAGCGCGCCGATCAGCCGGGACGCCATGAAGCTGAAAGTGATGCCGTTGCCGCCATAGCCATAGGCGGCGAGCAGGCGCGGATGGCCGGGCACCCGCCCGATCAAGGGCAAGCCATCCTCGGTCTGCCCGAAGGCGCCGGACCAGGCATGGTCGAGATCGAGACTC
>NZ_JAFKFW010000052.1 GCF_017308015.1 Allobosea sp. | reverse complement strand
CGACGAGCTGCTCGAAATCGAGCGCTTCGCTGAGCCACACGCAGAGAACGACGATCTCCTCCTGCGGCACCAGCATCGCCGCGGCCGAGCCGGCGGCCGGGGCCATATGCGGATTGGGCTCGAGCGCATGGCGTGCGAGTTCCGCGAAAACCGGGCCCAGCTCCGCGTAGGCGGTGGGGCCGAGGCGCCTGACGACGATTCCCGTGCTCAAGACCGGTGGCCGTCCCGGTTCGGCCGGCGCCATTCGCCGCGCAGGGACAGAACGAAGGCGATGACCTGCGCCGTGGCGCGGTAAAGCTCCTCCGGGATCTGGTCGTCGAGCTCCACCGCCGAAAGGGCCTGCGCCAGGATGGCGTTCTGCTCGACGGCGACATCGTGTTCCCGCGCGGTCTCGACGATGCGCTCGGCCAGCTCGCCACGGCCCTTGGCGGTGACGCGCGGGGCGCCATGGCCGTCATATTCGAGCGCGACGGCGATGCGGGGCGGCTGCGGCACGCTCATGACAGGCGATCCAGGAACTGGCCGGCCGTGGGCTGCATCACGCGCGGCTGGCCGGTATGGATGTCGATGGCGCCGCTGGCAAAATCGGCGTCGAGCAGGGCTCCTTCGAGGCCGGGCGCGGCGCCGCGCAGGAGCTGGCTGGTCTCCTCGCGCTCGGCCCAGATCGAGACGCCGACATCGCGGCCCTGCAAGGTGACGACGCCCTGGAGCGGTCCCATCGGCTCGACATCGAGCGCGAAGCGGATGCGCCAGACCGGCGGGGTCACGCCCTGCGCGTCGCGGCGAGGGGCGTCGCGCTCGACCTGGAGCGGCAGCATCGTGATGCCCTGCTGGAAGGCGAGCGGGATCTCGGCGAGCCAGCGCTGTGCCGGCTGCACGGCGTCCTGCCGGGCGGGCTCCAGCGGCAGCGAGGCGTATTGCGTCAGCTTGATCCGGTCGAGTGCGGCCTCGGTCTGGTCGAGCAGGGTTTCGGCGATGGCGAGCGGCTTCTCGCCCGGCGCCAGCGAAGGCTCGACCGCCGGTTGCGGCAACAGCGGTCCGTCGCGGCGCGGGGGAGCGAGGCGGCCGGGCTGGTCGCCGGGGGCGAGGTCGGCCTGCTGGCCCGCCGTCTGGCCGCCGCCAGTATCATGACGGCTCGCCTTCGGGTCCGGCGACAAGGCGTCGATGATCGGCAGCAGGGTTTCGCGAAGAGCCAGCAGCCCGGCCTTGAGGTCACCGTGCCGGGGTGCTGGCAGCGCGGCAGCCTGCCGCGCGTCGAGAAAAAGTCCGGAACCCCGGAAGGACTCCTTCAGCGTCGCGGCTGTCGGGGCCTGCCGCTCGGCCGGAACGGCCTGGGCCAGAACCTGCTGGATCGCGGGCGGCAGCGCCTTGGGTAAGGCCAGTGCGATCGAGCCCTGCGCCAGCGCGCGCAGGTTGGCGAAGAGCGGGGCGAGGCCGGCCTGCTGTTGCAGCAGGGGGCCGAGTAGCGGGCCAGCGACCGCGCGCGCGGTCGCCGCGTTGATCACCGGAGCGGCAGGAGACGCAACGCTTGCCGGTGAGGCGGGATTGGCAACGGCAGTGTTGGCGGAGGCGGCTCCTGTCGCGACGGGAGGCGTGGCAGCGGTTTGCGCCGCGGGGAGGCCCAGCGTTTTCAGAGCTTGCTGCAGGAAGGCCTGCTGCGCCGCGACCGGGGAGGGCGGATGCGCAGCCTGCGTGAGCGAGGATGCCGGCGTGGCGGCAGATTGCGGTGCAGCAGCGGGGACCCCTGCCACATTCTGCCGGGCTGGAGCCGTTGTCGAGGCCGGAGGCGCAGCCGGCTGTGCAGGCTGAGGCGCCGGGGCCGGTTGCGGCTGAGCCTGCCCGGCCGCCGTTGCCGACGGCGGGCGCACGTCCACAAGCGTGGCGCGCAGGTCGCCGCCGGGTTGCTCCGGAGGATCGAGGCGCAGCAGCAGGGTGACGCCCGGCTGCAAGGCGGCCTGCCTGGCTTGCGGGCCGGCGAGGACGAGCGCGACCTTGCTGTCGCCGATCATCGCGGTCGCGGTGCCGTCGGGTTCCACCGAGGCGAGCCGCGCCTGCACCATCCGGCCAGCCGTCAGCTCACCGCCAGCGTCGAGCGCCTGCAGCAAGGTGGCGAGGGTCTGGCTCTTGACGAGCTGGGCGAGATTCATCGGGCGTCCTTGTGGCGACGCACAACCCTGTCACGAAAGATTAAGCATTTCCTTGCCGGCCGGCCGCGCCATGCAGGACGCGCCTGCGCGTCGGACGCTGGCCTCGGGCCTCGCGCTGCGGCAGGGTTGGCGACCCCGTTCGAGGATGTCAGCCATGGATTACCGCCGTCTCGGCCGCTCCGGTCTCAAGGTCTCGCCGCTCTGCCTGGGCACGATGATGTTCGGCGGCCCGACCGAGGAGGCGGTGTCCCGCCGGATCATCGACAGTGCCCGTGCGACCGGCATCAATTTCATCGATACGGCGGATGCCTACAACGAGGGTCGCTCCGAGGAAGTGACCGGACGCGCCATCGCCGCTCATCGCTACGACTGGGTGCTGGCGACGAAGGTCGCCAATCCGATGGGGCCGGGGCCGATGAATGGCGGGCTCTCGCGGCGCTGGATCATGCGGGCCTGCGAGGACAGCCTGGGCCGGCTCGGCACCGGGACGATCGACATCTACTACCTCCACAAGGAGGATCATACGACGCCGCTGGAGGAGACGGTGCATGCCATCGCCGATCTCGTGAGGCAGGGCAAGATCCGGCATTTCGGCGTCTCGAACTACCGCGCCTGGCGGCTGGCCGAGATCTGCCGGCTCTGCGACGAGCTCGGCATCGATCGTCCGGTCGTCAGCCAGCCCTATTACAATGCGATGAACCGCATGCCGGAGGTCGAGCATCTGCCGGCCTGCGGCTATTTCGGCCTCGGTGTTGCCAGTTACTCGCCGTTGGCGCGTGGCGTTCTGACGGCGAAATATGCGCCCGGGCAGGCGCCGGCTGAGGGGACCCGCGCGGGGCGTGGCGACCGGCGGATGATGCAGGCGGAATGGCGCGAGGAGAGCCTGATCATCGCCCAGACGATCAAGGAGCACGCTGCGCGCAAGGGGCTCACGCCGATCCAGTTCGCAGTGCGCTGGGTGCTGAACAATGCCTTCGTCACGGCGGCGATCGCCGGCCCGCGCACGTTCGAACAGTGGGAAGCCTATCTCGCTGCGCTCGATGCCGGCTTCGACGCAGAGGATGAGGCGCTGATCGACCGGCTTGTGCCGGCAGGGCATCCCTCGACGCCGGGCTACAGCGACCCGGCCTACCCGCTGGAAGGGCGCGCCAGCCGCGTGTGACGGGTGGTTGCCCTCAGTTCATCATGCAGAAGCCGCCGACCACGATCTCCGTCTGGCACCACGGCTTCCCGGCCTCGTTGTTGGCCGAGAGGCGCAGCGGCAACGGCTCCTCGCGCCGGATCGTCGCGGGCGGGAAGGGGACGTGCTGAGGCTGGCCGGCCGCGGCTTGCGCTCGGTTCGCGCCAGTGCCGATCGCCGGGGTGACGACGAGGGTGCGGCCGGTCGTTGGGGACAGGCTGGAACTGCGTCCGACGGAACGGACCTTGGCCGCCTCGGCCTGCACAGGCAGCAAGGTGGCGGTCGCAAGCAGGCAGATGAGGGCGGCGATGCGGCGCATGAGGACGGTCTCCCGGTTGCCGGCAGGATGCCGCGATCTGCCGTAACGGCAAGGAAAGCCTGAAATCAGGCTCAGCGAGGCATTAATGCCGGCTCTCGGGCAACTGCGCGCGGCCGGGTGAGCCCGTCCCAGGCCGCCATAGCGCCCTGCGCGATCGTTTCCAGCGTCTGTCGCGAGGCGCCGTCGCGGGCCTGGATCGACATGCCCTGCTGGACGGTGACGTAGTAGCCCGCGATCGGATGCGGATCGAGCGCGGCCGGCAACTCGCCTTCGGCGATGGCGCGCTGCAGCCGTTCCTCGATCATCGTGACGCTGCCGGCGCGCATCTCGCGCAGCAGGCGGCTGGTTTCGTCGCCGACGCCGACGGCGTTCACCGCCGATAGCACGACCATGCAGCCGGGGGGCCGGCCGGGCCGGGTGAAGATCCTGGCGCTGGCCATCAGATAGCCCTCGATCGCCGCGCGCGCCGTCGGCTCGCTTTGCAGCGGCGCGAGAATGTCGTCGCTCTCGGTCGCCGCGAAATGATGGATGGCTGCGCGGTAGAGTTCCTCCTTGCTGCCGAAGGCGGCGTAGAGGCTGGGAGAGTTGATGCCCATCGCCTCGGTCAGGTCGCTCATCGCAGCCGCCTGATAGCCGCGCTCCCAGAAAACGTCCATCGCGCGCTCCAGCGCGGCCTGGCGATCGAAACTGCGTGGACGGCCTCGTTCGGCCATGCGTCCGCCTCCTCGGAATTTATTCTGTATCGTTCGTTATATATTTCACTTGACGGTCGGCGGCAAGCGCGGCATCGATTGTGTATCGATCGTTATAAAAATGGAGTTCGTCATGTCACGCCTTGCCGGAAAGCGCGCGCTCGTCACCGGCGGCAGCCGCGGAATCGGCGCCGCCATCGCCCTCAGGCTCGCCGCGGAGGGCGCCGATGTCGCGCTGACCTACGAACGTTCCGCCGACAAGGCGGGCGCGGTCGTCGGGGAGGTCGAGGCGCTTGGCCGCAAGGGCTTCGCCATCGCCGCCGACAGCGCAGACCCTGTGGCCGTCACTCGGGCGGTCGACGAGGCCGCCAGGGCGCTCGGCGGGCTCGATATCCTCGTCAACAATGCCGGCATCTATCGTGGCGGGCCGGTCGCGGAGTGGAGCCTCGCGGATATCGATGCGACGCTTGCCGTCAATGTTCGGGCGGTGGTTCTGGCCTCGCAGGCTGCTGCGGCACATCTCGGTGAGGGCGGGCGGATCATCTCGACCGGTTCCTGCCTCGCCGACCGTGTCGTCGAGCCGAACGTCACGCTCTATGCGATGAGCAAGGCGGCGCTGATCGGCTTCACCAAGGGCCTGGCGCGCGATCTCGGGCCGCGCGGCATTACCGTCAACATCGTCCATCCGGGCTCGACCGACACCGACATGAACCCGGCCAATGGCGCGGGCGCCGCCGCCCAGCGGGCGCGCATGGCGATCCCGCGCTATGGCCAGCCGGAGGATATCGCCGGGCTCGTCGCCTATCTCGCCAGCGAGGAGGCACGCTTCATCACCGGCGCCGGCTTCGCCATCGACGGCGGCGTGAACACCTGATGCTGCAGGGCTAGTGCCCGGGCAGGACGATCATGGTGGGCTTGGCTGGCAGTGTCGCCTTGCTCAGCGTGATCGTCGCCTGCTCGCGGCGCTCGACCGGCCAGATGTCCTGCGTGCGGGCGAGGAAGCGATTCAGCGTGCCGCCGCCGAAGAAATGCATGGGGATCATCACCCGCGCCTGGATCGATTTCAGCACGTCCAGCATCCCGGTCTGGTCCAGCGTGTAGCTGCCATCGACCGGGAAGAGCACGATGTCGACCCGGCCGAGCGCGCGCAGATGGCCGGGCTCCAGCGGGTGATGCAGATGGCCGAGATGGGCGATGCAGAGCTCGCCGATCTCGAAGATGAAGATCGAGTTGCCGTCATAATCCGTGCCGCCTTCATAGGTGCGAATATTGGTCGGCACGTTGCGGACGCGGACATCACCGAGCGTCAGATCGTGCTGCGCGGCGCCCCGGCCGGACATATCCCAGCCGGGCAGGACATGCTTGATGGCGGGGTCGGGATTGCGCGAGTTGTGCGTGGAGTGCGCCTTATTCATCGTGGCGATGTCGGGCGTCACCGGCGGGCGGACATAGTCGTTGTAGTCGGTCGCGATCTTCACGCCGCCCGGCGTTTCGATCAGGAAAGTGGCGTGGCCGACGAAGGTCAGCCTCGCCTCGTCCTTCGCCAGTTGCACCCGCTGGATCGGCAGGCGCAGACTCGCCATCTCGGGCCGGCAGCCGGGCTCGTTCGACTGGGCACCGGCGGGAAACGTGGCCAGCAGACCAACGGTCAAGCTCGCGAGGATACGCAACAGGACGGCGGGCAGGCTCATCGGCGGGCTCCGGCATCGTTCAGGCCGGATGAGCTTCCGGCAAAAGCCATGCCGGGGGAAGGGTGCCCGGATCACTGCTACCGCATTCGTGAAGAGGGCGGCTTCGCTGGCAGGCGGTTGCGGGCGGCGCGGCTCACCGCTACATAGCGGCCAGATTTCCCGACATCCGTCGCCAAGCGTCCTAAAGCGGAGCCCGCTCGCCCCATGTCCCGCCAGTTCATCTACCATATGCGCGGCCTGTCCAAGACCTATCCGGGCGGCAAGCAGGTGCTGAAGGACATCCACCTGTCCTTCTATCCGGACGCCAAGATCGGCGTGCTCGGCGTCAACGGCGCGGGCAAGTCGACCCTGCTCAAGATCATGGCCGGGTTCGACAAGGAATGGACCGGTGAGGCCTGGGTCGCGGAAGGCGCGCGCGTCGGCTACCTGCCGCAGGAGCCGAAGCTCGACGAGGCGCTGACGGTCCGCGAGAACGTCATGCTCGGCGTCGCGCCCCAGAAGGCGATCCTCGACCGCTATAACGAGCTCGCCATGAACTACTCGGACGAGACCGCCGACGAGATGACCAATCTCCAGGACGAGATCGAGGCCAAGGGGCTGTGGGATCTCGATTCCAAGGTCGACCAGGCGATGGACGCTCTGCGCTGCCCGCCGGACGATTGGGCGGTCGATAAGCTTTCGGGTGGCGAGCGCCGCCGCGTCGCCATGTGCAAGCTCCTGCTGGAGCAGCCTGAGCTGCTGCTGCTCGACGAGCCGACCAACCATCTGGACGCCGAGACCACCGCCTGGCTTGAAGGCCATCTGCGGACCTATCCGGGCGCGATCCTGATCGTCACCCACGATCGCTACTTCCTGGACAACGTCACGAGCTGGATTCTCGAGCTCGATCGCGGCCAGGGCATCCCCTACGAGGGCAACTACTCGGCCTGGTCGGTGCAGAAGCAGAAGCGCCTCGCCCAGGAAGGCCGCGAGGACGCCTCGCGCCAGAAGACACTGGAGCGCGAAGCCGAGTGGATGGCAGCTTCGCCGAAGGCTCGCCAGGCCAAGAGCAAGGCCCGCATCCAGCGCTATGACGAACTGGTGCAGAAGGCCAGCAACAAGGGGCCGGATACCGCCCAGATCATCATCCCGATCGCGGAGCGACTGGGCAACAACGTCGTCGATTTCGAGGGCCTGTCGAAGGGCTTCCAGGACAAGCTCCTGATCGACGACCTCTCGTTCAAGCTGCCGCCGGGCGGCATCGTCGGGGTGATCGGCCCCAACGGCGCCGGCAAGACCACGCTGTTCAAGATGATCACCGGCGCCGAGAAGCCGGATGCGGGCACGATCAAGGTCGGCGAGAGCGTCCAGCTCGGCTATGTCGACCAGAGCCGCGACTCGCTCGACGACAAGAAGAACGTCTGGGAGGAAATCTCCGGCGGCAACGACATCATCTATCTCGGCAAGAAAGAGATCAATTCGCGGGCCTATTGCTCTGCCTTCAACTTCAAGGGCGGCGACCAGCAGAAGAAGGTCGGCTCGCTCTCGGGCGGTGAGCGCAACCGCGTCCATCTCGCCAAGATGCTGAAGTCCGGCGCCAACCTGCTGCTGCTCGACGAGCCGACCAACGATCTCGACGTCGACACGCTGCGCGCGCTCGAAGAGGCGCTCGAGGATTACGCCGGCTGCGCCGTGATCATCAGCCACGATCGCTGGTTCCTCGACCGCATCGCGACCCATATCCTCGCTTTCGAGGGCGACAGCCATGTCGAGTGGTTCGAGGGCAACTTCGCCGAATACGAGGAGGACAAGAAGCGCCGCCTCGGCATCGACTCGACCATTCCGAAGCGCATCCAGTACAAGAAGTTCTCACGCTGAGTACTTGATATCTGAATCGAAAAAGCCCCGCGGTGCCGCAAGGTCCGCGGGGCTTTTTCGTTGGCGGACATGGCGAAGCTACCTTTGACATTGGTCCGCGCGACCCCCGCCGTCCCAGGTTCCTCGCGGCGCGAAGCGCCGGAATGACAGAGAGTGGCGCCAGAAGCACATGGCTGCGAAACCACCCTCCACCTTGTCGCAGCGAAAGCGGCGACCTAAGGGTTCCAGCTCCCGCTTCGTCATGAAAGCCGCTTGAAGCCATGAGCCAGACGGCCTTGCTCCCACGCTCCAATCCGTCGCTCGGGAGCTATGGGATGATGCTGCTCCTCGCCTTGCTGTGGGGGCTGTCGATCCCGATCACCAAGCTCGGCCTCGTCACCCTGCCGCCGCTGACGCTGACGGCGCTGCGCTTCATCATCGCCGTGCCCCTGATGTTCGTCTTCGTTCTCGGCAAGCAGCGCATGCCCTGGCGGGCGCTGCCACGTCTGGCTGCGCTCGGCGTCCTCGGCATCGGCATCGGGCAGGTCGCGCAGACCTTCGGCGTCGCCGGCACCTCCGCCTCGGTCGGCACCATCATCTCCGCGACGATTCCGATCTTCATCGTCGTCTTCGCCGCCTTGCGGCTGCGGCAATCGGTGTCACGGCTTCAGGCGCTCGGGCTCCTGGCCGCTTTCGCCGGCATCGCTCTGGTGGCGACGGGAGGGGATGACACGGCTGCCGCCGCGTCCCAGACCACGCTGGCCGGCGCGATGCTGGTATTGCTCTCGGCCGTGACCATCGCGTTCTACTACGTCTGGAGCGTCGAACTCTCGGAGCGCTGGGGCACGGCGACGGTCGCGGCCTGGAGCACGCTGTTCGGCTTCATCGCGCTTCTGCCCTGGGCCGGCTGGGAGATGTTGCATGTGCCGTTCGCGGTGACGGCCACCGGGCTCGGCGCTGCGGTCTATCTCGGCGTCATCGTGACGGTGGCGGGGCTATTCATGTGGCTCGCCATCCTGCGAACGGTTCCCGCCCGGATCGCCGCCGCCATCCAGTATCTCCAGCCGGTCGTCGGCGTCGCGGCGGCGGCCGCGATGTTCGGGGACGATCTGGGGCTGATGTTCGTGATCGGGGTCGGGCTCGTGCTCGGCGGGCTGGCGCTGACCGTCACGAATCGGCGCGGCGAGGCCGCCTGACGCCCTGCGCCGGGTAGACAGCGTCGCTGCCCCGGTCTCAACTGACCGGTGTGCTGACGCTCGACCATCTCACAATCATTGCTCCGACGCTGGCGGAAGGCGTCGCGCATGTTCGCGACTGTCTCGATCTCGACGTGCCCTTCGGCCAGCGCCACGCCTATATGGGGACCCATAATCACCTGCTGCAGCTCGGCGATGCCGTCTATCTGGAGATCGTGGCGCTTGATCCCGGTGCCAACCCTCCCGGCCGCGCGCGCTGGTTCGGCCTCGACGACCAGAAGCAGGTCCGGCGGGAGTGGGATGCCGGCCGCCGCCTGCGCGGATGGGTCGCCCGAACCGATCGAATCGAGGATGCTCTAGCGGGCAGAGAGACGATCTTCGGCCGCAAGGTCGGGCTGCCGATGGAGGCTCCCGTCTTCGATTTCGCCATCCCCGATGACGGTTCGCTGCCCTGGCACGGGGCGGCCCCCTCGATCATCGACCGGCGCGGCAAACCGCGTTCGATGGCGTCGATCGCCGATCCGGGCGCGCGGCTACGCGGCTTCTCCCAGAAGCATCCGGAGGCGCAGGCCATCGCGGCATTGCTGCTGGAGCTTGGGACGGAGCGGGGACCTGTCGTTACCCATGGAGCAGAGCCACGCTATCGGGCGCAGATCGATACACCTCGCGGTCTCAGGGAATTATTCTGATCGCCCTGGATAGTGATCGCAGCGTTTTTCCCTTGGGAATCAATGTAATTTAGCCGGGGCTACGAGTCGCAAGCGGGTCCGCCATGCGACTCTCGTCTGACGACTTAAGTTATGATTAAGGCAGCGGCTCCTAGGAGCAGAGTCGCGCCCAAAGCAATTCTACGCTTTGGAACTGACAAATCCAATCTGGAACTGGTCAAGTTATTGATCGTGTTCTTGCTGCCATGATGTGAAGGTTGATTATGACTAGCCAGTATATCCAGGGTATGGTGCAGGACGTGAAAAAGGGCGGCCTGTCGCGGCGCTCCTTCATCCAGAAGATGGCGGCGCTGGGCATCACCGCGCCGATCGCGACCCAGATCCTCTCCTGGAACGATGTCGCGATGGCCAATGCCACGCTCGAGTACAAGCCGACCAAGGCCGGCGGCGGCGGCCCGCTGAAGATGCTGCTCTGGCAGGCGCCAACCCTGCTCAACCCGCATTTCGCCTCCGGCACCAAGGACCAGATCGCCTCGCGCGTGTTCTACGAGCCGCTCGCCGGCTGGGACAAGGAAGGCAACCTGATCCCGCAGCTCGCGGCCGAAGTCCCGACCAAGGCCAATGGCGGCCTGTCCGAAGACGGCACCACCGTGACCTGGAAGCTGAAGAAGGATGTGAAGTGGCATGACGGCAAGCCGTTCACGGCCGACGACGTCGTCTTCACCTGGGAATACGCTGCCGACCCGGCGACGGCCGCCTACACCACCGGCGCCTACAAGGACATCAAGGTCGAGAAGGTCGACGAGCACACCGTCAAGGTGATCTTCGCCAAGCCGACGCCGTTCTGGGCCGATCCTTTCGTCGGTGTCGCCGGCATGATCATCCCGAAGCACCATTTCGGCGAGTACAAGGGCGCGAAGTCGCGCGAGGCTCCGGCCAACCTGAAGCCCGTCGGTACCGGCCCCTACAAGTTCGCGGACTTCAA
>NZ_JAFKFW010000014.1 GCF_017308015.1 Allobosea sp. | reverse complement strand
GCCGAGGGACTTGACGCCCCAGTACTCGACCTTGCGGATGGCGCCGCCATTCGCTTCGATCACGCCCTTGAACTGCTCGACGAGGGCTTCGACCTGCTGCGCGCTGACATCCTGCCGCGCGAGCAGCACATGCTCGTACAATGCCATATCTGGCCTTCCTTGGTTTCACCCTGCTTCGCCCGGCGCGGAGCCCTCCGAGCCCTGGAAAAGGCCCGACAGGATTTCATCGAAGGCGGAGACACGGGATGACGGTTCGGGAAACGAGCCTGCGCCGGTCCTTTCGGACATGCGCCATCCGTTCAGCCTCCGGCCGAACAAGCAGAAGGCGGTCGTTACAGTGTCCGGCGCGCCATGGCAACCGGAATCTGATGTGGAAGACGGCCCATCCGGCCGAAAAGATGGGCGCTGTGCTTGACTTGGCAGTTAAACCGATGTGACAGCCGCGTCATAATACATAAGTAGTGAAGAACGAGGCGTTCCGCGCATGACCACAGCCTTCATCTTCCCGGGCCAGGGTTCGCAGGCCGTCGGCATGGGCAAGAGCCTTGCCGATAACTTCTCCGTCGCGAAGTCGGTGTTCGACGAGGTCGATGCGGCCCTGTCGCAGAAACTCTCCACCGTGATGTGGGACGGTCCTTCCGAGGAGCTGACCCTGACCGCCAACGCCCAGCCGGCGCTGATGGCCGTCAGCCTCGCGGTGGTGCGCGTGCTGGAGGCCGAGGCCGGACTCGATCTCAAGCGTGACGCCGCCTTCGTCGCCGGTCATTCGCTCGGCGAGTATTCGGCGCTGGCCGCCGCCGGTACCTTCTCGATCAGCGATGCCGCCCGCCTGCTGCGCATCCGCGGCGACGCCATGCAGAAGGCCGTGCCGGCCGGACAGGGCGCGATGGCCGCTCTGCTCGGGGCCGAGCTCGATCTCGCCCGCGAGATCGCTGTAGCGGCGGCCCAGGGCGAGGTCTGCGAAGCCGCCAACGACAATGGCGGGGGGCAGGTCGTGCTGTCCGGCGCCAAGGCGGCGATCGAACGCGCCATCGCGCTGGCAGGTGAGCGCGGCGTGAAGCGCGCCATGCTGCTGCCTGTTTCCGCGCCTTTCCATTGCGCCCTGATGCAACCGGCGGCCGACGCGATGCGTGATGCCCTCGCCCAGGTCTCGATGCGGGCGCCGGTCGTGCCGGTCGTCGCCAATGTCGGCGCCGCGCCGCTGAGCGATCCGGATGCGATTCGGGCCTCGCTCGTCGCTCAGGTCACCGGCACGGTGCGTTGGCGCGAATGCGTGCAGGCGATGGCTGCCGCGGGCGTCGGCGATTTCGTCGAGGCCGGCAGCGGCAAGGTGCTGGCTGGCCTCGTCAAGCGCATCGTCGCGGGCGTGACTCCGGTCTCGATCGGCACGGCTGAGGACATCGCGGCTTACAAGGGCCGTAACGCATAAGCGCAGAAACCCAGGATGGGCTGCAGCGGCAGGATGCCGAACAAGGGGAGCGAACATGTTTGATCTGACCGGCCGCAAGGCCCTGGTCACCGGTGCGACCGGCGGCCTCGGCGGAGCCATCGCCCGGACGCTGCATGCGCAGGGCGCCAGCGTCGCGATCTCCGGCACGCGCGCGGAAGCCCTGGAGGCGCTGGCTGCCGAGCTTGGCGAGCGCGTGGTGATCGCGCCCTGCAATCTCTCCGATAAGGATTCGGTCGAGGCGCTGGTACCGACGGCCGAGGAGAAGCTCGGCGGGCTCGACATTCTCGTCAACAATGCCGGTATCACCCGCGACAGCCTGTTCATGCGCCTCAAGGACGAGGACTGGGACAGCGTGCTCGCGGTCAATCTGACCGCGGCGTTCCGCTTGTCGCGCGCGGCCGTCAAATCGATGATGCGCCGGCGCTACGGCCGAATCGTCGCGATCGGCTCCGTCGTCGGCACGACCGGCAATCCCGGTCAGGGCAATTATGCCGCCGCCAAGGCCGGCCTGATCGGCATGTCCAAGGCGCTCGCCGCCGAGGTCGCGAGCCGCAACATCACGGTCAACGTGGTCGCGCCGGGCTTCATCGAGTCGCCGATGACGCAAGCTCTCAATGACAAGCAGCGCGAGGGCATTCTCTCGGGCGTGCCGATGGGGCGGCTCGGCCAGGGTACGGATGTGGCCGCGGCCGTGGCCTTTCTGGCCAGCACCGAGGCTGGCTACGTGACCGGGCAGACGCTGCACGTCAATGGCGGAATGGCAATGATCTAGGTGCGTTAGCGCCAGTTTCAGATCGGTTTTCATAAGTTTGCGTCACACTCGCCAGCCCTTGAGGGGTATGTTAACTAGCGCCGTCGCGCTGGCGCTGGGCGATCCGAGGGGACTTGACGAAACCTCGGTTGTTGCGTTTGTGCAGGCTTCGAGCTTTCCGGATCGCGGACATCATCAGATGGCGCGGCGGCTCGGAATGAGATCCCTCCACCGCGTCGCATCCCTGCGATGCGTTTTCAGTTTCTAAGTCTAAGGAAGAGACCCATGAGCGATGTTGCCGAGCGCGTGAAGAAGATCGTGGTCGAGCACCTCGGCGTTGAGGCCGACAAGGTCGTCGACGGCGCCAACTTCATCGAGGACCTGGGCGCGGACAGCCTCGACACCGTCGAGCTCGTGATGGCCTTCGAGGAAGAGTTCGGCGTCGAAATCCCGGACGATGCCGCGGAGACGATCGTGACCGTCGGCGACGCCGTCAAGTTCCTGTCGTCGAAGAGCGCCTGATCGGCCTTTCGGTCGGTCCACGCAGAAAGAGCCATGGCTTCTCGTAGTTATCCGATGCGGCGTGTCGTCGTGACCGGACTCGGCATGGTGACGCCGCTTGCCTGCGGCGTCGAGCCGACCTGGTCGCGGCTTCTGGCCGGTGCCAGCGGCGCCGGCCCCATCACCAGCTTCGACGCCAGCGACCTGCCGGCGCGGATCGCCTGCAACATCCCGCGGGGTGACGGCAGCGACGGGACGTTCAATCCCGACGACTGGATGGAGCCGAAGGAGCAGCGCAAGGTCGACGATTTCATCGTCTTCGCCATGGCTGCTGCCACGCAGGCGTTGCAGGACGCCGGCTGGAAGCCGGAAAGCTACGAGGACCAGATCCGGACCGGCGTCGCCATCGGCTCCGGCATCGGTGGGCTCGGCGGCATCTACGACGCCTCGCTCCTGCTCAAGGAGCGCGGCCCGCGCCGCCTCTCGCCGTTCTTCATTCCCGGCCGCCTGAGCAATCTGGCGGCGGGCTACGTCTCGATCGAGCACGGGCTGAAAGGCCCGAACCATGCCGTCGTGACCGCCTGCTCGACCGGTGCGCATGCCGTCGGCGACGCCGCCCGCATGATCGCGCTGGGCGATGCCGAGGTGATGGTGGCCGGTGGCGCCGAATCGGCGATCAACCGCATCGGCATCGCAGGCTTCTGCGCCTGCCGCGCGCTTTCCACCAGTTTCAATGACACGCCTGAAAAGGCCTCGCGCCCCTATGACAAGGACCGCGACGGCTTCGTGATGGGCGAGGGTGCCGGGGTGCTTGTGCTCGAGGAGCTCGAACACGCTCTGGCCCGCGGTGCACGTATCTACGCCGAAGTCGTCGGCTACGGAATGTCGGGCGACGCCTATCACATCACCTCGCCCTCCGAGGATGGCGACGGCGCCTATCGTTGCATGCAGGCCGCGCTCGATCGCGCCGGCATCACGGCTTCCGACCTCGACTACATCAATGCCCACGGCACCTCGACGCCGCTCGGCGACGAGATCGAGCTGCGCGCTGTCGAGCGCCTGCTGGCCAATGCGCCCAGGCGCCCGTCCATGTCTTCGACCAAGTCGGCGACCGGCCATCTGCTTGGCGCTGCCGGCGCGATCGAGGCGATCTTCACCGTGCTCGCGATTCGCGATCAGGTTGCGCCGCCGACGATCAATCTCGACAACCCTTCCGTCGAGACCGAGATCGATCTGGTGCCGCATGTCGCCCGCAAGCGCGAGATCGACTACGCGCTATCGAATTCGTTCGGCTTCGGCGGGACCAATGCCTCGCTGGTGATGCGGCGCTACCGACCCGAACAGTGAGCCGCCGCGACACAGCGCGGTTTCGCCATAATCTTGGGTAGAGTTCGCGGTAGCTGCGGCCGAATGCGTGATTCCGCGTTCACAGCCGCAAGGAAACCGGCTCTAATGCGACCGTCCGGCGTTGGTGCGGCTGCAAGCCCACTCCGGCAGGCGCGGTCCAGTTTTACCGCGCCGAGATCATCTACCCCGTGCTGCGAGCGTCTTGATCGTGAATGATACGCCCCGCGTCGCCCCGAAAAGTCCGAGCGAGGCCCTCAAGCCCGTAGCGCCGCCTGCGCCGCCGCCCAAGGTCCGTCGCCGCCGGCGCAGTCCTTTCCTGTCGATGCTCAGCGGGCTGTTCACGATCGCACTCGTCGGTGCGGGCGTGGTTGGAGCCGGCATCGCGATCGTCTCGAACCAGAGCAGGGCTCCGGGGCCTCTCGCCAGCGATCGCACCCTCATCATTCCGAAGGAAAGCGGGCTTACCGAGATCACCGAATTGCTGCAGCGGGAAGGCCTGATCGAGCACCCGCTCAGCTTCCGCGTCTCCGCGATCATGGGCGGCGACTGGCACAAGCTTCAGGCCGGAGAGTACCTGTTCAAGGCGCGTGTCAGCCCGCAGGAAATCCTCGGCATCATTTCCAGCGGAAAGGTGGTCGAGCATTCGATCACGGTTCCGGAGGGGTTGACGAGCGAACAGATCGTCGAGCGCTTGCGCAATAACGAGTTGCTGACCGGCGAGATCGCGCAGGTGCCGAAGGAGGGCTCGATCCTGCCCGATACCTATCGCTTCCCGCGTGGCTTCTCGCGCAAGGCCATCTTGGACCGCATGGCCCGGGACCAGAACGTGGTTCTGGAGCGGATCTGGGCCAGGAAGCCGGCCGACCTGCCGATCAAGACGCCGCAGGAACTCGTGATTCTCGCTTCGATCGTCGAGAAGGAGACCGGCCGCGCCGACGAACGCCCGCGCGTCGCCGGCGTCTTCATTAACCGCCTGAACCAGAAGATGCGGCTGCAATCCGATCCGACGATCGTCTATGGCCTGGTTGGCGGCAAGGGCACCCTTGGGCGGCCGATCCAGCGCAACGAGATCACGCAGGCGACGCCCTACAACACCTATGTCATCAGCGGCCTGCCGCCGGGACCGATCGCCAATCCGGGCCGCGCCGCCATGGAGGCGGTGGTCAACCATTCGCGGACCAAGGAACTCTATTTCGTCGCGGATGGCAGCGGCGGCCATGCCTTCGCCGAGACCCTGGAACAGCATAACCGCAATGTCGGGCGCTGGCGCCAGATCGAGACGACGCGTTCGCAGCAGCAGGGCGGCAAGCCTCCCGCCGACAGTGTCGACAAGGTCGAGCCGCCGGCCGGCCCCGACAACCGTACCGAGGCTCCCGCGACGACGCAGCCGGCAGCCGACAATGCCGGATCGGCCGTCGCTCAGCCGACCGGGACGGTCGCCGGAACACGGGCTCGCGCCTTCGATGCTTCGGAGGGGACGGTGCGGGATCCGCTGCTCAACAAGAGCTTCGACCTGAATTCGCCGAAGCAGGTGCCGCAGCTCAAGCCCTGAACTGCAGGCCCGCAAGGCGCGCCATCCCCATTTTCCCGCTGCGAGGCGCTTGCTGTCGCGGGGGCGCGCCACTACGGTCCCGCCGATCTTGAACGAAGGCGGCAGGGACAATGGCCATCGAGAGCATGACGGGGTTTGCCCGTGAAGCAGGGACGGCCGGCGCCCATGGTTGGGCCTGGGAAATCCGCAGCGTCAACGGGCGCGGGCTTGATCTGCGTGTCCGTGTCCCGCCCGGCTTCGAGGTTCTTGCCGAGGCGGCCCGCAAGAAGCTGGGCGCCGCCTTCTCGCGCGGAACGCTGCACGTCAATCTCGCGGTCACCAGTGATGCCGGTCCTCCGCGCCCGCGCGTCAACGAGGCCGTTCTGGCCGCCTTGCTCGAGGCTGTGGAGCGGCTCCCGCCGGCCGCCGGCATCAATCCGCCTTCCTATGACGGGCTGCTCGGGATTCGGGGGGTCGTCGACTATGCCGACGAGGCGCAGGATGTGCTGGGCGCAGTCGAGGCTCCGGCGCTTGCCGGCCTCGAAGCTGTCACCGCAGCTCTGAAGGAAGCACGTGCTGCCGAGGGCCGCGCGCTGGAAACCATAGTTCTCGGGCATCTCGAAACCATCGCCCGGCTCGCCGGTGAAGCGGAACAGCACCCCGCCCGCAGCAGTGAGGCGATCCGCGCCCGGATCGCGGCACAGGTCGAGGCGCTTCTGGGAGCGAGTAACGGTTTCGATCCGCAGCGCCTCCATCAGGAGGCGGCGCTGATTGCCGTGCGCGCCGATATCCGCGAGGAGATCGACCGCCTGCACGCCCATGTCGACGCTTTGCGCGAATTGCTGGCCAAGGGCGGGCCGATCGGCCGCAAGCTCGACTTCCTCTCGCAGGAATTCGGCCGCGAGGCTTCGACGCTCTGCGCCAAGGCCAATGATCCCGGCCTGTCGCGCATCGGGCTCGAGCTCCGCACGGTCGTCGACCAGATGCGCGAGCAGGTTCAGAACGTAGAGTGAGCCCGATGGCCGAGACCCTTCACCCGGCCCGCCGCGGCCTCATGCTGATCCTGTCCTCGCCCTCCGGCGCCGGCAAGACGACGCTCACCCGCAATCTCAAGAGCGAGAATAATCTCGACCTGTCGATCTCGGTCACGACCCGCACCAAGCGCCCCTCCGAGATCGAGGGCGTGCATTACCGTTTCATCGACCGCGCGGCCTTCGACACCATGCGCCAGCATAACGACCTGCTGGAATGGGCGGAGGTCCATGGCAACGGCTACGGCACGCCGCGCAAGGAGGTCGAGGCCTCGCTGGCGGCCGGGCGCGACGTGCTCTTCGACATCGACTGGCAGGGCACCCAGCAGATCGTGAAGAAGGCGCGGGCCGACGTGGTCACCATCTTCATTCTGCCGCCCTCGATGGCGGAGTTGCGCTCGCGCCTGATCCGCCGAGCCGAGGATGCCGAGGACGTGATCGTCAAGCGCCTCGCCAATGCCCGGGACGAGATCGCGCGCTGGAGCCAGTACGACTACGTCATCGTCAATCACGACCTTCAAACGGCCTACGAGCAGATCAAGGCGATCCTGACGGCCGAGCGCCTGAAGCGCAGCCGTGCCGTCGGCCTCAACGATTTCGTCGACCAGCTCCTGACCGAACAGCTGCCCTGATCAGCAGGGCGCTGCGACCCTTGTCATTCCGGGTTCGCTCCTGCGGCGCGCCCCGGAATGACAAGGGTGGTTGCGATCAGACGCGCTCCAGCAAGCGCTCACAATCCCCTAGCGCTGCGCGGCGAGCGCATTCGCCAGCCGCACGAAGCCCGGGACCGGGATCTCCTCGGCGCGCGCCGTCTCGGCGAGGCCGGCAGCGGCGATGATTGCCGACGGGTCCGGCAGCACAGCCTTCAGGCTCTGTCGCAGCATCTTGCGGCGCTGGCCGAAGGCTGCAAGCGTTATGCGCTCCAGCAGTCGCCGGTCGCAGGGCTCCGGCTGGGCACGCGGGATCAATTGCACGATCGACGAGGTGATCTTCGGCGGCGGCACGAAGGCGCTGCGCGGCACGTCGAACAGGATCCTGGTCTCGCAGCGCCAGTTCGACAGCACCGCAAGGCGGCCATAGTCGGCCCGCTCCTCGGGCGAGGCGACGATGCGCTCGGCCACTTCGCGCTGGAACATCAGCGTCAGCGAATCCCACCAGGAGGGCCAGGGTTCCAGGCTCAGCCAACCGACCAGCAGGGGCGTGCCGATATTATAGGGCAGGTTGGCGACGATCCGCGCCCGCCCGCCACCGAGATGGGGTGTCAGATCGACTGCGAGCGCATCGCCGTCGACGACCTCGAGCCGGCCCGGATAATGCGCCGCGATTTCGGCGAGCGCCGGCAGGCAGCGTCGGTCGCGCTCGATCGCGATGACGCGCCCGGCGCCATTGGCCAGCAGCGCCCGCGTCAACCCGCCGGGACCAGGGCCGATCTCGACCACCGTCTGGCCCTCCAGCGGCCCGGCAGAGCGCGCGATGCGGCTCGTCAGGTTGAGGTCGAACAGGAAATTCTGGCCGAGCGCCTTCTGCGCCATCAGGCCATGGCGCTCCACCACCTCGCGCAGCGGCGGCAGGTCGTCGATCTGGCTCATGAGGTAGGGTCCGTGGCGGCGCGCTCGGCCATGCGGGCCGCGAGCTTCAGGGCAGCGCAGAGGCTGTCCGGCCGAGCGACGCCCCGGCCCGCGATATCGAAGGCCGTGCCGTGGTCCGGCGAGGTCCGGATGAAGGGCAGGCCGAGCGTGACGTTCACCCCCTCGTCGAAGGCGATCGTCTTGATCGGGATCAGGGCCTGGTCGTGATACATCGCAAGCGCCGCGTCATAGCCGGCGCGAGCCCGCGCATGGAACATCGTGTCGGCGGGATAGGGGCCGCGGGCGTCGATGCCTTCTGCTCGCAACTGGGCGATGGCGGGCGCGACGATCGCCGCATCTTCATGGCCCATCGTGCCGTTCTCCCCGGCATGGGGGTTGAGCCCGCTGATCGCGAGCTTCGGCGCGGCGATGCCGAACCGGCTGCGCAGCTCCGCCGCGACGATCCGGCCGGTCTCGACGATCAACGCGGTGGTCAGCAGCTCCGGCACGCGTCGCAGCGGCTCGTGGATCGTGACCGGCACGACGGCGAGCTCCTCGCACCAGAGCATCATCACGGGACGTGGCTCGACGCCGTCCCGGGCTGCAAGATGCGCCAGATATTCGGTATGGCCGGGATGCTTGAAGCCGGCGCTGTAAAGCACTGATTTGGCGATTGGATTCGTTACGACGGCCGCGACATCACCGTGGCGGGCCGCCTCGACTGCCCGGTCGATGGAGGCGATCGTGCCGGCGGCCGTGGCCGCATCGGGCTTGCCCGGAACGACCCTGCCCGCATCAGGCGCGAGCGGGATGACGGGCAGCGCTTCGGCAAAGCTCGCGCGGACCTCGCCCCAGTCGCAGAGGCGCAGCGGAACGCTCCAGCCGAGCTGGCGGGCGATATCGGCGAGATGGCCGGGATCGGCGATACAGGCGAAAGGCGGAAGCGCGCGTTCGCGGCGCTCCAGCCAGGCGCGCAGCGTCAGCTCCGGTCCGATCCCGGCGGGATCTCCTTGTGTCAATGCGAGCGGCGTTGCCGGCAAGACGAACTCCGCGCCTCGAAGAGGAAGCTGGCCCGTCGCTGCGGGCCAGGGTGAAGACTGAGCATTTTCAGGCTAACCGGCCACCGGTTCGCGCGAAGGCACTGCGACAGACAGGAATGCAGGGCTTTTCCGCAATTGGGAGAATTACGGAAAAACCCGAGAGCGGCGGGGAGAAAGCTCCCAGCCTCACGGACCGCGGAATTGCTTCAGTTCGAGCCGACACCGTCACTCGAGCTCGAACCGAGATTCTGCGAGTAGCTGATCTCGCCGAGCGTACGCAGCTCGAGGCGGAACATGACCGTGCGCGTATCCTTCGTCGCCCCGGCCTGGCGATCAGCGTAGCTCTGCGAGTAGCTGATGTCGAAGATCGTGCACTCGTCCGTATAGTTGAGCCCGAACGAGGTCGAGGCCGTCTGGAACGGGCCGGTATTCGGATAGACCGGCACGGCGGCGACCGTCGGAGCGGCAAGATAGGACGCATAAGCGGTCCGGTACATCTCGCGGTCGTATTTGTACTTGTCCAGGTCGAACAGCACGCCTGCGCGCACGCGCCAGTTCTCGGCGACGCGCAGCGAGCCGTTGAGTGAAAGGCCTTCACGGCGGCGTTGAATGCCGAGATCGGGTTGCGGCTCGTAGCGCCCATAGCCGACCGAGGCGGTGATGACGCTGTTGGCATACGTCGCGGCGGCGTCGATCCGCTGGGCTTCGAAGGTCGTCGCGTTGAGGCGGGTCGCGCCGGTCAGGAAGAAGCCTTTGAAGGGCGACACCTGGGCACGCGCGACATAGTCGGAGCTGCGGGTCTCGAGGCCGGAGTTCAGGCCGGTATTGAGCAGGTCGCCGCTGGCGAAGGAATTGCGTCCGCCGAGCTGGAAGGACTGGCCCAGCAGCAGGTTGGCGAAGGCTTCCTTGCCGAAGCGCCCGGTATAGAGCGCCCCGACATTCGCGCGGGTACCGCCCTCCACGCGGTCGAAGCCGGAGAACTTTCCGCTCCACTCGAACAGGTTGTTGGCGTCGAAGACGAGACTCTGCGCGTCCTCGTTGGCGACGCGCAGGCTGTTGGTCTCGTTCGGGCGGGCGACGATCTGCGCGACCGGCTCGATGATATGGGTTCCCCAGTCCGTCTTGGCGACGAACGGATACCGATACATCAGCCCGATCGCAGGCATCACCCGGCCGAAGACCTCGTCCGAGGTGTCGGCGATGGTCGCGACGCGCGAGTTGATCGGCCCGGTGGTGTCGGGATTGACCGAGAAGATGTCGGCCCGCACCGAGGCGTAGGGCGTCCACATCTGGCCGATCGGGTCGATGAAGTTGCGCCGCCAGGAAACCTGGGCCGTCGCCCGGGAGACATTGCCCGCCAGGCCGCGCACGAGGCAGCGGTTCTTGTCGTAGACGGCGCAGCCGTCATAGAGCGAGTAGCTCGGCGTCGTGACCAGGTAGGTCTTCTGCTGCGGCAATTCGGCGAAAGCGGCGGTGTCGCGCGTCAGGCTCGTGATATTGGCGGTGAAGGAGAGCTCGCCGCCGAGGAAGGACGGTTTGTGGACGCGCTTGTCGTAGTCCAGAACCGGCAGCACGACGGGCTGCTGCTTCTGCCAGTCCTGGTAGTTCAGGGGCTGGAAGTAGTAGCCGCGCAGATCGAACCAGGCGCTCTCGCTCTGGCCGTTCAGATAGGCGGTCGAGATCGATTCCTGCAGATAGGTGGTGGTGCTGAGGCTCTCGTTGCGGATCCGGTAGTTCTTGTAGAACCAGCGATCCGTCGACATTGCGGCGTTCCAGCCGACCGTCCAGCGCGGATTGATGAAGAACTTGCCGTTCGTTTCCACCGAGCCGCGGAATTCCTTGTCGCGCGGGCCGAGCGGGCTCGGCAGAAAGGCATTCTTGTCCTGCTGGAAGATGCCCGAGGCCCGGATCGTGTAGGAGCCGTTCATCAGGCGGTGCCGCCATTCCGCCTGGCCCAGGAAGCCCTGGCGGCTGAAATAGCTTGGCGTGAACGTCAGGTCGTAATTGGGTGCCAGGTTGAGGAAATAGGGCAGGCCGACGCCGTAGCCGAGCGCCGAGGTATTGACGAATTTCGGCGACAGGAAGCCGGACTTGCGCTTCACCGTCGAATCCGGGCCCGACATATACGGGATATAGGCCATCGGAATGCCGGCGAACTCGACGCGCGCATCCTCGTAATAGATCGTCTGCTCGGACTTCTTGTGGATGATCCGTGCCGCGCGGACCTGCCAGAGCGGCGGCCGCTCGGGGTTGTCCTTGCAGGATTCGCAGGCCGTGTAGATGCCCTTCTCGAAGACGAAGGTCTCGCCGTCCGTGCGCTCGGCGCGTGGCGCCGAGAAACGGGTCTTGTCCGGGTTAACGACGCGTAGCGAGTCGATGAAGCCGTCGCGGAAGTCGTCGGTCAGGTTGAACTTGTCGCCGGTGATCACCGTGCCGTTTGCTTCGGTGATCCGGGCGTTGCCGATGGCTGTGACGCGCTTGTTGCCCTGGTCGTAGGTGACCCGATCGGCCTCGATCGTCCGGCCCTGGTACAGGATCTGAACGTCGCCGACGGCCGCGACCGTCTTCTTGTCGTTGTCGTAGACGAGTTCGCGCGCATCCACGACCATCCGGTCCTGCGGCTTGGTGGAAGCCGCGGCCGCAGGCTTGGGCTGCGCGCCGGCCACCCGATTCTGGGCATGGGCCGGCCCGGCCAGCAGATAGGCCAGACTGGAGGCGAGAGCCGTCGCCGCCGCAAAGCGTGCCAGCCGGTTCACTCCTGGTCCCATCGCGTAAACTCGAAATTAACCATAGGCACAGTACGTTTCACCCATCTTCCTGATGGAGGAGGGCGAGTGCTCCCAGCATTGCCCCCAATGCTGCAGGCAACCACGCCGCGACGATCGGATTGACGATTCCCGACGATCCGAGTTCCTCCGACAGTTGTGTCGCCACATAGAGCACGAAGCCGGCGGCGACGCCACCTATCACCAGTTTGGTCACACCACCAAATCTGAAAAATCTTAAAGAAACGGATGCTGCCACCAGCACCATGGCGATCAGCAGCAGCGGGCGCGCCATAAGCGATTGATAGCGCAGCTCATAGGGGGTGGTATCGAGCCCGGCGCGCTGTGTCCGGTCGATTACGCCCGGCATGGACCAGAAGCCCACCGCGTCGGGTGGGGTGAAGCTCTGGCGCATCTGTTCCGGCTCCAGCGTCGTGGCGAGCACGTAGCTCTTATAGCTCTGTGGCTCTTCCGTGGCGGAGGTGGAGCGCGCATCGGCGAGCTCCCAGTGCCCCGGACGCAGCAGGGCCTGCCGGGCATCGATTCGCTCCTTGAAGCTGCCGTTCGGATTGAAGATGAAGAAGGTGACCTGGGACAGGCCGTCCTCGTCGGGCAAGGCACCGGCGGCGCGGATGATCGCTTGGCCGTCGACGCTGCGCTGCCTCAGCCAGATTTCCTTGGAGAGGGCGGATTTGCCGCCGGAGCGGACGAACAGCCGCGTCTCCAGAGCCGTGGCCTTCCGCTTCAACTCGGCTGCGACCGGGTTGTAGATCATGATCGAGATCAGCCCGAGCACTCCTGCGACCGTCGCGGCGGGCTGCAGGAACTGCCAGGCCGAGATGCCGACCGAGCGGGCGACGACGAGCTCGAGCTTTCGGCTGAGCGTCAGCAGCGCGAACATGCCGCCGAAGAGCGCGGCGAAGGGGAAGATCTGCTCGGCCACGGCGGGGACCCGGAACAGGGCGAGCTGTACGATGCGCGGTGTCGTCGCGATCGGGGAATCCCCGGCGCGGCGCATCAATTCGACGAAATCGAGTGTCCCGATCAGGAAGAAGAACGTGCTGAACACCCCGAGGATGGCGCGGGTGAAACGCTTCGTCAGATAGCGGCCGAAAGTCGTGAACAGGAGCATCAGGCGCGCCGGAAACGGGCCGCGAGATTGACCAGCGGCGTTGTGAGAGGGGCAAGCAGGCGGGCCAGGACCGGTTGAATCCGTCCGCCGTAGAAGATGAAACCCGTGGCCATGACGATGGCCAGGATCGGCAGGATGTAGAGCAGCGCGGCGGCGAAGGGCGAGCGTACGCTCGCGGTCCAGGCGGCGTAGGCGGCGATGCGTGTGGCGCCGACGATCATGATCGCCGACTGGATCGCCAGAGCGCGCCCCTGACGGGTGGTGCGCGCCTCGCCGATGGCGGCAAACGCGATCAGCATGAAGGCGAGAGGGTAGAGAGGGGACGACAGCCGGTTGTGCAGTTCCGCCCGGAAGCGGCCTTCCTGAATCTTGTAATAGGCTTCGTTCGGATTTTGCCGGAGGAGCTGCCAGGTCGAGCGTTCGCGCGGCTTGTAGATCACCTTGTCGCCGTCGCCCTCGCCGGGGCCGCCGCTGGAATCGCCTGTGAGCGCCGACAGGTTCAGGGCATAACGCTCGAAGGAGATGATCGAGGTCGTACTGGTGTTCTTGGTTTCGCGCTGGATCGTGCCCTTTTCCAGCATCAGGAAGCTCTGGCCCTCGGCCTCGACTGTCCGGCCGCGCTCGGCGAGATAGATCGACGGCTGCGCCGGGTCGCGGCGATCCTGCATGAAGATGCCGACCAGCGCATCGCCCACCTTCTCGCGGTAATGGAAGGTCACGCCGGAATCGAGCGAGACGAACTGGCCTTCCTTGACCACGTTGGCGACGAAATCGGCGCGGATCAATGTGATCAGGTCGCGCAGCATGCGAAAGCTCGCCGGCATGACCGAGATCATCATCCAGGCGACGATGAGCGATGTCGCGAGCGTGAGCACGAGGAAGGGCCGCGTGATGCGCTGCGGCGCCACGCCGGCAGCGTTCATTACGATCAGCTCGGAATCGCCGTTGAGCCTGTTGAGCGTGTAGAGCGTCGACATGAACAGCGCGACCGGCGCGATGCCGGCGATCAGCGCCGGCAGCGAGAGCAGCGTCACGGTCAGGAAGATCAGGATCGTCTGACCCTTGCCGGTGATGAGATCGACCTCGCGGAGCGCCTGCGTGACCCAGATCACACCGGTCAGGCCGAGTAGAAGCACGATCGCTGCGACCGCCGCGATCTTCAGGATATAGCGATCGAGGCGGTTGAGAAGCACGCGTCGGTTCCGGAGCTGGAGAGAGTGAGCCCTCCGAGGTGGTTCGGCGGACACACCCTATGGTATAGGCGCGGCGAGGGCGCAAACGGGAATCGTTTGCTGCCTGCCTTCAACTGTTCTTTCCAAGCCATTTTCGCAAGATTGTGAGCGGATCATGTCGCAGCGCCTGAAGCTCGAGATCAAAGCCCTGGATGCCGTCGAGGGGCAGGACCTCGTGATCCTCGTTTCGGACCAACTGGCTCTGCCCGAAGCCGCGCGGGAATGGGCGGGCGAGGGGACGCAGGCATTGCTGACGCGGGCCGCCGCGGCGGATCGTTTCAAGGGCAAGGCGCTGGCCGGACTGACGCTGCCGTCCCCTGAGGGCTCGCCCTACGAGCGCCTGATCGTCGTCGGCGTCGGCCCCGAGGACGAGCGCGCCAAGCTGGATTTCGTCAAGCTGGGCGGTGCCATCGCCGGACGGCTCGGTGCCGGCCGCAGTGCGGAAGTCGTCCTCGCGATGCCGGAGGGCACGATCCAGGCGAGGCACGCCGCCGATATCGCGCTGGGCCTGAAGCTGCGTGCCTATGCCTTCGATCGCTACAAGACCAAGAGCAAGGATAAGGACGAGGCCGAGCCGTTCACGGTCACCTTGCGCATGGCTGAGCCGTCTGCGGCGAAAAAGGCCTTCAAGGCGGCCGATGCGGTCGCTGCCGGCGTGACGCAGGCGCGCGATCTCGTCAATGAGCCGCCGAACGTGCTCTATCCCGAGGAGTTCGCCGACCGTGCCGCCAAGCTCGAGAAGCTCGGCGTCGAGATCGAGATACTCGACGAGAAGGCGCTGAAGAAGATCGGCATGCGCGCGCTGCTCGGCGTCGGGCAGGGCTCGCGCCGCGAGAGCCGCGTCGTCATCATGCGCTGGAACGGTGCGAAGAAGGACGAGAAACCCGTCGCCTTCATCGGCAAGGGCGTCACCTTCGACACCGGCGGCATCTCGCTGAAGCCGGGCGCCGGCATGGAGGACATGAAGGGCGACATGGCCGGTGCGGCCTGCGTCGTCGGCCTGATGCAGGCATTGGCTGGCCGCAAGGCCAAGGTCAACGCCATCGGCGTCATCGGCCTCGTCGAAAACATGCCCGACGGCAATGCCCAGCGCCCGGGCGACATCGTCACCTCGCTCTCGGGCCAGACCATCGAGATCATCAATACCGATGCCGAGGGCCGGCTCGTGCTCGCAGATGTGCTCTGGTACACGCAGGAGCGTTTCGCGCCACGTTTCATGATCAACCTGGCGACGCTGACCGGCGCGATCATGGTGGCGCTCGGCCAGGAGAATGCCGGCCTGTTCAGCAATGACGACGAGCTCTCGCAGCGCCTGACTGCGGCCGGCATAGCCACGGGCGAGACGGTCTGGCGCATGCCGCTCGGCAAGGGTTACGACAAGCTGATCGACTCGAAATTCGCCGACATGAAGAACTCTGCCGGCCGCTATGGCGGCTCGATCACGGCGGCGCAATTCCTGCAGCGCCATGTCAACGACACGCCATGGGCCCATCTCGACATCGCGGGAACCGGAATGGCTGCCGCGAATTCGGAGATCAACCGCTCCTGGGGGCCGGGCTGGGGCGTACGCCTGCTCGACCGGCTGATCGCGGATCACTACGAAGACTGATTCGCTTTCTGCGGAAATGCCGGTAACCCGTTAGGAGAAAAGGGTTTCGATGGCCGAGATCCTGTTCTTCCATCTGCAGTCCCGTCCGCTCGAGCAGGTTCTGCCGACGATTCTCGACCGCGCGCTGTCGCGCGGCCAGAAGGTCGTCGTCCAGGTCGGTGGCCAGGAGCGCATGAGCGTGCTCGACGACCACCTCTGGACCTATGCGGACGAGAGCTTCCTGCCGCATGTCACGGCGCTGGAGGCGGATGCGGCGTTAAATCCGGTCGTCCTGACGACGCAGGCGCATAATCCGAACGCCGCTCAGGTCCGGATCTGTGCCGATGGGGTCCGCATTCCCGACGCAATGCAGGACTACGAGCGCGTCGTTCTGATATTCGACGGCGACGATCCCGAGGCGCTCGCCGCCGCTCGCGAGGATTGGAAGAAGGCCAGGGCCTCGGGCCATGCCGCCAGCTACTGGCAGCAGGACGAGGCCGGCCGTTGGGAGAAGAAAGCGTGAGACTGCCTGTTCTGTTGCTCTGCACCGCGGCCCTTGCCGGCTGCTCGGTCGATATGGGCGGTTTCGCCTTCCAGTCCGAAACGAGGGGTGGCGTCACCACGACGAAGACCGCCTCGGCCAGTGCCGGCATCTCGACGCAGGAGCCGGTGCTGACGCCCGAAGGCGAGTGCAGCGTCGGTGCCTCGCTCGATCCCTCGACCCGGCCGCTGCCGAAGGAGATTGCGCCCGGCATCACCGAATGCGAACTGGTGAAGCTGAAGGGCGCGCGCCCGACCGACGTGCTCGTCGGCGAGAGTGGCAAGGGTCAGCGTGAGGTCCAGGTACTCTATTCCGAGCCTGGCGGCCGCGAGATCTACATGTTCACCGACAACCGCCTGAGCCGGATTGTGAAGCCCGGGCAGGGATGAGCGGGAAAGGCCGCAAGCGCTTCTTGGAGTGAGATGTCCGCTTCGGATCTGTTCTGCACAATCCACCTCATCCAGACGTGTACCGGAATGGCCCGCCGCGCGATGCGGACGCCGCCTCGCTCAGCTCACGAGCCGGTCGTATCCGATGAACCGGAACAGGCTCCGCCCGGTTTCGAGCGGTCGAGGCGCCCCCGCGAAGCGGTGCACGCCGACACCCAGTTCCGTATCGTCCCCGGACAGCCAGCGTTGGTCGAAACCGAGCGCTTCGAAGCGCTCGCAGATCGATGGCACGCGGTCGGGCGTGCGGCGATGGCGGGTCCAGATCACATGTCCGCCTGTCGCGCATAGCTGCGGACAGGCGTCGATCGTGCGCTTGATGTCGTCATCGGAGATGTTGCCGAACAGGCCGCAGATCAGCACGAGATCCGCCGGTGCCATACTTCGGTACTGGTCGGTCAGCGAGGCATCGCCCGTCACGATCTCGACCTGATCGAGCATGTTGGCACGCGCGAATTCCGCGGCGACCGCCGTGTTCTGCTCGTCGAGCTCCACGAGGCGAGCCCGGACGTCGCCACGTTTTGGATGGCAAGCCAGGACCTCGAGCAGATCGCGTCCTTGTCCCGCGCACAGGCTGATGGCCCGAAAAGGTCCGGACCGGGTGTGGTCGAGCACGAACCGAATTTGATCCTGAACGGTTCGCAGCCGCCGCGCCATCCGCGAATCCCGGCTGTCGTACTTCTCGTGCCAGGCCCGCCAATCCATGGCCGGAAGCTCCGTGCTCACATGCGCAAGCGAGCTTATGGCGTCGCTGAGCGTCGAGATAGTGTTCTGTTTTCTCGCTCGGCCATCTGCCCGCTTCAGGTATAACCGCAATGAGAACCAAACCGGCAGCGATCCGCTTGTCTCCGCCAGATCCGCAACGCATCATCGCGACATGACGAAATACCTCATCTCCTTTCCGAGCGAGGCGATGGTGCTCACGGACGAGCAACTGGCCGCCGCCGGCGTCGATTCTCGTGCCGTGATCGAGGAGGCCAAGGCCGCCGGCGTCTATGTCTTCGCCGGCGGGGTCAACGAGCCGGTCGCCCCCGTGCTCGTCTCCGCGGATGGCTCGGTGTCCGGGCAGATTTATCGGGGCAGCCGCCTCAGTGGCGGCTTTACGGTGCTCGAACTGCCGACGCGCGAGGAGGCCGTGAAATGGGCCGCGAAGCTCGCACGAGCCTGCGGCTGCGCACAGGAACTGCGCGAATTCATGTACGATCCGGCGAGCTAGCGCTCAGGCGCTCTCGAGTTCCTCGCCGAGCAGCAGCCACTCTTCCTCCGCTGCCGTCAGCGCCTCGGACAATTCCGCGCGCTGGCGCGAGAGCTGCAGCGCCTTGTCCGGCTCGCGCGAGAAGGCGCCGTTGGCGAGCGCCGCGTCCACTTTTTCGATCAAGCCCGTCAGCTTGGCGATGCGCGCTTCGGCGAGATTGAGCTTCTGCCGCAGCGGTCCCTGCGCGGCCCGCTTCGTCGCCGCTTCCTTGCGCTCGTCGGCCTTGGGCTTGGCGGCGGCTTCGGGGGCGGGTTTGCCGCGCTTCTCGGCTTTGGCGGCACCCAGGACATAGGTCCGGTAATCGTCCATGTCGCCGTCGAAATTCTTCACCGTGCCGCCGCCGACGAGCCAGAGCCGGTCGGCGCAGGCCTCGATCAGGAAGCGGTCGTGGCTGACGAGGATGACGGCACCCGGATAGTCGTTGATCGCGGTGACCAGCGCGGTCCGGCTGTCGATGTCGAGATGGTTGGTCGGCTCGTCGAGGATGAGCAGATGCGGCCCGTGGAAGGTCGCCAGACCCAGCATCAGGCGTGCCTTCTCGCCGCCTGACAGCAGCTTCACCGGCGTGTCGGCCTTGCTGGCGGGAAAGCCGATCTGCGCCGCCTTGGAGCGGACCTTGGCCTCGGGCGCATCGGGCATCAGGTCGCGCAGATGGCCGACGGGCGTATCCTCGATCCGCAGTTCGTCGAGCTGGTGCTGGGCGAAATAGGCGGTCTCCAGCTTGCTCGACTTCTTCATCTCGCCGGACATGGCGTCGAGCCGTCCGCCGATCAGCTTGCAGAAGGTCGACTTGCCGTTGCCGTTCGAGCCGAGCAGGGCGATGCGGTCGTCCGGCGCCAGCGAGAGGTTGAGGCGGGACAAGACCTTGCGCTCGCCATAGCCGGCGCTGGCATCCTCCAGCACGATCATCGGCGGTGAGAGCGGCTTTTCCGGGCCGGGGAAGACGAAGGGCTGCACGTCGCGGTCGATGATCGTCGCGATGGTCTGCATCTTCTCCAGCCGCTTGACGCGCGACTGCGCCTGCCGGGCTTTGGTCGCCTTGGCCTTGAAGCGGTCGACGAAGGACTGGAGATGCTTGCGCTCGGCGTCCTGCTTTTCCTTGGCACGGGCGAGCTGCATCTGTTTCTCGGCGCGCTGCTTCTCGAAGGAGGAATAGCCGCCGCGATAGAGTGTAAGCTTGCCCTGGTCGAGATGCATGATGTGGTCGACCGAAGTGTCCAGCAGTTCGCGGTCGTGGCTGATGACGATCACGGTATGCGGGTAGCGCTCCAGATAATCGTAGAGCCAGAGCGTGCCTTCGAGATCGAGATAGTTGGTCGGCTCGTCGAGCAGCAGCAGGTCGGGCTCGGAGAACAGCACGGCCGCAAGCGCGACGCGCATGCGCCAGCCGCCGGAGAAATCGGAGCAGGGGCGCTGTTGCGCCTCTTCGTTGAAGCCCAGCCCGTGCAGCACCATCGCGGCGCGCGCCGGCGCCGAATGCGCGCCGATATCGGCGAGCCGCGTGCCGATCTCGGCGATGCGGTGTGGATCGGTCGCGGTCTCCGCTTCCTTCATCAGCGCCGTGCGCTCGGTATCGGCGGCGAGCACGACTTCGATCAGCGTTTCCGGGCCGCCGGGCGCTTCTTGCGCCACGCCGCCGATGCGCCGGCCCTTGGGCAAGCTGATATTGCCGCTCTCGGTGCCGAGATCGCCGGTGATGATCTTGAACAGCGTGGTCTTGCCGGTGCCGTTGCGGCCGACGAAGCCGACACGCGCGCCGTCGGGGATGGCGGCGCCGGTATGGTCGAGCAGCAGGCGCTCGCCGAGGCGGTATGTGATGTCGTTGATCGTCAGCATGGCGCGCCCGTTTACGCGCGAGACGGTCGAAAAGGCAATCGAAAGCCGGAACAGGTGGCCGATGTCACCGTTTCGTCAAAATCTCGCCTTGGGACGGCCCGCAGCGGCCCTCACCCAAAGGAAACCGGATAACTCCCGATTCGCCGAGGCTGACTTCATGGATGCCCGCCTGTCCTATGCCAGTTCCCGCCGTGCTTCCGCTACGGCCTCTCTTATGGTTCTCGTCTCGATCATCATCGGCAGTGCGGCAGCGCTGGCCGCCCTCGTGCCGCTGACCTGAGGCCCCCAAGCCCCTGAGAAGACTTGTCGTCTCCCGGCCCAGCGGCTAACGCTGGCCTCATGGCACGCATCGCTTTCTACACCGGCTCCTTCGATCCAGTGACCAACGGCCATGCCGACGTCATTGCCGCCGCCGCCGGCCTCTGCGACAGGCTCGTCCTGGCGATCGGGGTCCATCCCGGAAAGACGCCGCTGCTCACCGTCGAGCAGCGCGCCGAACTGCTGCGTCAGGTCGCTACGCCATTGCTGGCGGCCAAGGGCGCCGCGCTCGACGTCGTGACCTTCGACGATCTCGCCGTCGACGCGGCGCGCCGTGCCGGGGCCTCGATCATCATCCGCGGCCTGCGCGACGGCAGCGACCTCGACTACGAGATGCAGATGGCCGGCATGAACGGCACGATGGCGCCAGACGTGCAGACCGTCTTTCTGCCGGCCTCGCCCGGCGTGCGCTACATCACCGCGACGCTGGTGCGGCAGATCGCGGCGATGGGCGGTGACGTCTCGCCCTTCGTGCCGGCGCCGGTACTTGCTGCGCTGAAGGCGCGCTTTGCCGGGGGCTGATGGCACGATCCACGGCGAAAGGCACATAACTTCGCCATCTTCCGCCGCTTCCTGCTGATTTTGGTTTGCATTTTGCCGAGAGCGATGGTGTCTCTCAGCTAGGCCGACTCGCTCTCCGATCTCCCGGCGCGATTCTGCGCGCGGGGCCCTCCGACAGGTTTTCCGATGCGTCTTTCCCGCTATTTCCTGCCCCTTCTGCGCGACACGCCCAAGGAAGCGGAGATCGTCTCGCACCGGCTGATGCTGCGCGCCGGCATGATCCGCCAGCAATCGGCGGGCATCTATTCCTGGCTGCCCCTCGGCCTGCGCGTGCTCAACAAGATCAGCAATGTCATCCGCGAGGAGCAGAACCGCTCGGGTGCCGTCGAGATCCTGATGCCGACCATCCAGTCGGCGGATCTCTGGCGCGAAAGCGGGCGCTACGACGCCTATGGCAAGGAGATGCTGCGCATCAAGGACCGGCATGATCGCGACATGCTCTACGGCCCGACCAACGAGGAGATGGTCACCGAGATTGTCCGTTCCTATGTCAAGTCCTACAAGGACCTGCCGCTCAATCTCTACCACATCCAGTGGAAGTTCCGTGACGAGGTCCGTCCGCGCTTCGGCGTGATGCGCGGCCGCGAGTTCCTGATGAAGGACGCCTACTCCTTCGATCTCGACAAGGACGCGGCGCGCCACGCCTATAACCGCATGTTCACGGCCTATCTGCGCACCTTCGCGCGGCTCGGCCTGAAGGCGATCCCGATGAAGGCCGATACCGGCCCGATCGGCGGCGATCTCTCCCACGAGTTCATCGTGCTCGCCTCGACCGGCGAGAGCGAGGTGTTCTGCCACAGCGACTACCTGAATTTCGAAACGCCGGCCGCCGACACCGATTTCGACAGCGTCGCCGGTCTGCAGGGCGTCTTCGACAAGTGGACGAGCCTCTACGCCGCGACCGAGGAAATGCACGACAAGGCCGCCTTCGAGGCGGTTCCGGAAGACAAGCGCGTCTCGGCGCGCGGCATCGAGGTCGGCCATATCTTCTATTTCGGCACGAAATATTCCGAGCCGATGGGCGCGGCCGTCGCCGGGCCGGACGGCCAGCCCGTGCTGCTGCATGGCGGCTCCTATGGCATCGGCCCGAGCCGCCTCGTCGCGGCGCTGATCGAGGCCGGCCACGACGATGCCGGCATCGTCTGGCCCGAGGAGATCGCGCCCTTCGACATTGCGGTCATCAATCTCAAGGCCGGCGACGCGGCGACCGACGGCGCGGCCGAGCGCATCTACAAGGACCTGCTCGCCAAGGGCTACGACGCCGTGCTCGACGACACCGACGACCGGCCGGGCGCCAAGTTCGCCACCGCTGACCTGATCGGCGTGCCCTGGCAGATCATCGTCGGCCCGAAGGGGCTGGCCGAGGGCAAAGTCGAGATCAAGCGCCGTAACGGCGGCGAGCGCGAGCTCGTTTCGCTGGAAGCCGCGCTCGACCGCTTCAAGGGCAGGGCGGCGTGACGGCGGACACCATCATGCAGATGCATCGGATGGGAGCTGCCGCATGAGCGCCGTCGCCGACAGCGCCGATATCCCGACCGGAACCAAGGCCTTCGCCGGTTTCGAGTGGCAACTCGCCGGGCGCTATCTGCGCACCCGCCGGCGCGAGGGCTTCGTCTCGGTCATCGCCGGCTTCTCCTTCCTCGGCATCATGCTCGGCGTCGCCACGCTGATCATCGTGATGTCGGTGATGAACGGCTTCCGGATCGAACTGCTCAGCAAGATCGTCGGCGTGAACGGCCATATCTTCGCGACTCCGATCGACCGCCCGCTGGACGATTATGACAGTGTTGCGGCCAGGCTCGCCAAGATTCCCGGCATCAAGCTCGCTATTCCGCTGGTCGAAGGGCAGGCGCTCGCCTCCTCGCAGACCGGCAATAACGGCGTGCTGGTGCGCGGCGTGCGCGAGAGCGACATCAAGGCGATTCCGTTCATCGGCGGCAACATCAAGTCCGGCACGCTCGACGGTTTCGACGGCGGGACGCCCGGCGTCGCCATCGGCCGGCGCCTCGCCAATGCGCTGGGCATCCAGGCTGGCGACATGATGACGCTGGTTTCGCCGCAGGGCGCCTCGACGCCTTTCGGCACTGCGCCGCGGATCAAGGCCTATCCGGTCAAGGCGATCTTCGAGATCGGCATGACCGAATTCGACGGCACCTTCGTCTACATGCCGCTTGCCGAAGCGCAGGCCTATTTCAACCGCGACGGCGACGTGAACGTCATCGAGATCTTCGTCGACAATCCCGATAGGACCCAGGCCGTCCGCGACGCGATCGAGGCCGATGCGCCACGCCCGCTCGTGCTTTCCGACTGGCGCCAGCGCAATCGCTCGTTCTTCAACGCTCTGGAAGTCGAGCGGAACGTGATGTTCATCATCCTGACGCTGATCGTGCTGGTCGCGGCTTTGAACATCGTCTCCGGTCTGATCATGCTGGTGAAGGACAAGACCGCCGATATCGCGATCATGCGCACCATGGGCTGCACGCGCGGCACGGTGCTGCGCGTCTTCCTGATCACCGGGGCTGCGATCGGCGTCATCGGCACGCTGGCCGGCCTCGCGCTCGGCGTCGTCTTCGCCAAGAACATCAAGTCGATCATGGCGGCGCTGAACTGGATCACCGGCGCCAATCTCTGGGACCCGACCGTGCGCTTCCTGAGTGACATCCCCTCTGTTACCGACTGGCGCGAGGTGGTGAGCGTGGTGCTGATGGCGCTGACGCTGTCGCTCCTGGCGACGCTCTACCCGGCCTGGAAGGCGGCGCGCCTCGACCCGGTCGAAGCGCTGAGGATGGGCTGACGCGATGGCGCAAGAAATGCCCGCGCTCTTCCTCTCCCAGGTCGAGCGCTACTATCCGCAGAGCGACGCACCGCTCGAAGTGCTCCGCAAGGCCGATTTCGCGCTCTGGCCGGGCGAGGTCGTCGCGCTGGTCGCGCCGAGCGGCACTGGCAAGTCGACGCTGTTGCATGTCGCAGGCCTCCTGGAGAAGCCCGATGCCGGCGAGGTCTTTGTCGGCGGGCTTGCCACGACTAAGCTCGACGACAAGGGGCGCACGCGCCTGCGTCGCACCGAGATCGGCTTCGTCTACCAGTTCCACCATCTCCTGCCCGAGTTCACGGCGCTGGAGAATGTCGTGCTGCCGCAGCGCATCCGCGGCCTCTCGCGTGGAATCGCCGAGGAGCGCGCCTCCGAGCTTCTGACCTTCCTTGGTCTCGGCGAGCGGCTCGACCATCTGCCGAGCGAGTTGTCTGGCGGTGAACAGCAGCGCGTCGCTATCGGCCGCGCCGTCGCCAACGGCCCGCGCCTGCTGCTGGCCGACGAGCCGACGGGCAATCTCGACCCGCAGACCGCGCAGCATGTCTTCGGCACGCTGATGGCGCTGGCGCGGGCCTCGGGATTGGCGGCGCTGATCGCGACGCACAACCTCGAACTTGCCGGTCAGATGGACAGGCAGGTCACGATCCGCGACGGGTTGGTGGTCAAGCTGTAGGCGGCTGGTTCCCATCGGCCAGATCCTTGCCAGCAATGACCTGCGACATGCTGGCTTCGGGCTTTCGGCACGCCGCGGAAGGGTGGCGAAGATTTCCGCCCGGAAACGACATCGTGTCATGCTCGCCCTCGTGGCGAGCGTCCGCGTCTTGAGACCAGGTGTCGCCGAAACAGGGCGCGGAAGGTCCGGTTCACGTCGACCCCTCGTATCCGTGGCAATCTTCGAGCAGCACCGCTGATCGCTGGTACCGCCTCAGAATGCCGGCAAGGTTTCATTAACCTCCGTGCCGGGATTGCCGGCCTGGTTTCCCTATCGACATTGACGAGAACAAAAAGTGAACTAAACTGAACTTATCGAGAACACAGGAGGTTTTCATGACTGCAGCGCGTAAATTCGCCGCCGGCCTGGCCGAGATCGCCTCGCTCGGCGTCTTCCTCGGCATGATCTGGCTCTGGGCTGCCATCCTCTCGGGCCCGCATGTCTGAAGGCGGCAGCAGCCATCCACAGACCGGGCTCCTGGGCCTCGACGCCGGCCACGTCCCGGACGCATAAGAAGAGCCGGGATCGACGAGTCGCCCGGTTGCGGCGACAGGAGTGGGACATGGGTCGGGAAGCTGGCGAGGCGCGCGTTCTCCAGGAGATCGGCTTCGTCCACCTGCATGTCCATTCGAGCTATTCGCTGCTCGAAGGCGCGATGACGATCGCGACGCTCGCCAAGATGGCCGCGGCCGACGGCCAGCCAGCTTTGGCGCTGACTGATACCGACAATCTCTTCGGCGGCCTCGAATTCTCGGAGAAGCTGGCGGGCTCGGGCCTGCAGCCGATCGTCGGCGTGCAGCTCTCGGTCGATTTCGCCGATGAGGGCGAGGGCAGCCGCAAGCCGACGCAGCCGCAGCGCCTGCCGCATATCGTCCTGTTGGCCATGGACGAGGGCGGGTACGGCAACCTGATGAAGCTCGTCAGCGAGGCGGCTCTGGCGACCGGCGGTTCCGGCCAGCCGGTCACTACGATCGAGCGCCTCGCCGCCTACGATACCGGCCTGATCGCGCTGACCGGCGGGCAGGGCGGGCCGATCGACGTTGCCTTGCGTCTCGGCCAGCTCCCGCAGGCGGCGTCGCGCCTCGCGACGCTCGCCGGCATCTATGGCGACCGGCTCTATGTCGAGATCCAGCGCCACGGCGGCGACGGTGAGGCGGCGCGCGAGGCCCATCTTCTGCGGCTCGCCTATGATGCCGATCTGCCGATCGTCGCGACCAACGAGCCCTTCTTCGCCAAGCCCGCCGATTTCGACGCGCATGATGCGCTGCTGGCTGTCGCCGAAGGCCGCCTTGTTTCCGATGGCACGCGCCGCCGCGTCTCGCCGGAGCATTATTTCGCCTCGCGCGCCGAGATGAAGAAGCGCTTCGCCGATCTGCCGGAGGCGCTGGCGAATACGGTCGAGATCGCGATGCGCTGCCATTGGCGCGTCACCACCCGCAAGCCGATCCTGCCGCGCTTCGGCGAGGAGGGCCGTGACGAGGCGGAGGAGCTTCAGGAACAGGCGCGCGCCGGCCTCGCCGCGCGGCTCGCCAAGCACGGCCCGGCCGAAGGCTTCAGCGTCGAGGATTACGAGAAGCGGCTCGATTTCGAGCTCTCGATCATCACCCGGATGAAGTTTCCGGGCTACTTCCTGATCGTCTCGGACTTCATCAAATGGGCGAAGAACCAGGACATCCCGGTCGGTCCGGGGCGCGGCTCGGGCGCGGGCTCGCTCGTTGCCTATGCCTTGACCATCACCGACGTCGATCCGCTGCGCTTCGGCCTGCTCTTCGAGCGCTTCCTCAACCCCGACCGTGTCTCGATGCCGGACTTCGACATCGACTTCTGCCAGAACCGGCGTGAAGAGGTGATCGACTACGTCAAGCGTCATTACGGGCAGGAGCGCGTCGCCCAGATCATCACCTTCGGCACGCTGCTCGCCCGCGGCGTGCTGCGCGACGTCGGCCGCGTGCTGGAGATGCCCTATGGCCAGGTCGACAAGCTGACCAAGCTCGTGCCGCAGAACCCGGCCAAGCCGATCTCGCTGAAGGATGCGATCGAGGGCGAGCCCAAGCTGCAGCAGGCGGCCGAGGAGGAGCCGATCGTCGCGCGCCTGCTCGAAATTGGCCAGAAGCTGGAAGGGCTTCACCGCCATGCTTCGACTCACGCCGCAGGCGTGGTGATCGGTGACCGGCCGCTCGAACAGCTCGTCGCCCTCTCGGTCGATCCGCGCACCGGCATGCGCGTGACCCAGTTCAACATGAAATGGGTCGAGCAGGCCGGGCTGGTGAAGTTCGACTTCCTCGGCCTGAAGACGCTGACCACGCTGACCACGGCCGTGAAGCTCATCGCCCAGCGCGGCATCGATATCGATCTCGCCAAACTGCCCTTCGACGATCCGACGACCTACGCCATGCTGGCCCGCGGCGAGACGGTCGGCGTGTTCCAGGTGGAATCGGTCGGCATGCGCAAGGCGCTGGTCGAGATGAAGGCCGACCGGATCGAGGACCTGATCGCGCTGGTGGCGCTCTACCGGCCGGGCCCGATGGACAACATCCCGACCTATTGCCGCCGCAAGCTCGGGCTGGAGGATCCGACCTATCTCCACCCCGGCATGGAGCCCTATCTGCGCGAGACCCACGGCATCATCGTCTACCAGGAACAGGTGATGCAGGTGGCGCAGGCGCTCTCGGGCTATTCGCTCGGCGAAGCGGACCTCTTGCGCCGCGCCATGGGCAAGAAGATCAAGGCGGAGATGGACGCCCAGCGCGACCGCTTCGTGAAGGGCGCGATCGAGGGCGGCATCAAGAAGGACGTCGCCTCCGAGATTTTCGACCTGCTGGCGAAGTTCGCCGATTACGGCTTCAACAAGAGCCACGCGGCGGCCTATGCCATCGTCGCCTTCCAGACCGCCTATCTGAAGGCGAATTTTCCGGTCGAGTTCCTGGCCGCGTCGATGACGCTCGACATGGGCAATACCGACAAGCTCTCGGAATTCCGCCGCGATGCCGAGCGTCTGGGCATCAAGGTCGAGCGGCCGGCGATCAACCAGTCCGGCGTCGAGTTCGACGTGGCCGATGGCAAGATCTTCTATGCCCTCGGTGCCATCAAGGGCGTCGGCACGGCGGCCGTGGAATCGCTCGTGGCGGCGCGGCAGGCGAATGGCCCGTTCCGCGATCTCGCCGATCTCGCGCGGCGCATCGACACCCGGCTCGTCAACCGCCGCACGCTGGAAGCACTGATCGCTGCCGGCGCACTCGACGAGCTGGAGGCGGATCGCGCACGAGCGGTTGCGGCGCTCGACGGCATGCTGGCGCTCTCGAACCGCACCCGCGACGAGGCCGCGGCGGGCCAGTTCGACCTGCTCGGCGGTGGCGTGGTGCAGGAGGCCTTCCGCATCCCGCAGGTCGAGCCTTGGGCGCCGGCCGAGAAGCTCAGGCGCGAGCATGAGGCGGTCGGTTTCTTCCTCTCCGGCCACCCGCTGGACGATTACGAGCATGTGCTGAAGCGCCTGCGCGTGCAGCGCTATGCCGATTTCGCGCAGACGGTGAAGGTCAACGGCACCGGCGTCGGCAAGGTCGCTGTTTCCGTCATCGACAAGTCGGAGCGGCGCACCAAATCCGGCTCCAAGATGGGCATCGTCAACCTGTCCGATCCGAGCGGCCAGTTCGAGGCCGTGCTGTTCTCGGAAGGGCTGATGAAGCTGCGCGACCTGCTCGAGCCGGGCAGGGCGCTGGTGCTGCGGCTCTCCGCCGTGCTCGACGGCGAAGAGGTACGCCCGCGCATCGAGGATGCCGAGGAGCTCGATGGCCTCGCCGCGCGCCAGAAGCAGGATCTCGTCGTCTATCTCCGCGACGACAAGGCTGTGGCTTCCGTTGCCGAACGCCTTCGCCCGCGTGAGGCGATGCGCGCCGAGGGCAAGGTCTCGATCGTCATGATCATCGACGACGGCGCCCAGGAGGTCGAGATCGAACTGCCCGGCAAGTTCCCGGTCAACCAGCAGATCGCCAATGCCGTGCGCGCCGCGCCCGGCGTGGTCGATGTCAGGCTGCAATAGGAGCCAGGCCTATGGCCGACGACCGGACCGTTCTGCTCGTCGTCGACGTCCAGAACGATTTCTGTACCGGCGGCAATCTCGCGGTTCGGGATGGCGAGGCCGTCGTGCCCGTTATCAATGCGTTCGGTCGCCGCTTCCGTCATGTCGTGCTGACGCAGGATTGGCACCCGGCTGGCCACGCCTCCTTCGCTTCCAGCCATCCCGGCCGAAAGCCGTTTGAGACGATCGAGCTGGCCTATGGCCCGCAGGTGCTCTGGCCGGATCATTGCGTTCAGGGCTCGACTGGGGCTGCCTTCCATGCCGGACTCGATCTGCCCCATGCCGAGGCGGTGATCCGCAGGGGCTTTCGCCAGGGCATCGACAGCTATTCCGGCTTTATCGAGGCTGACCGTCGGACACCGACGGGGCTGGAGGGGTATCTGCGCGAACGCGGCATCGCGAAGGTGATCATCGCCGGGCTCGCCACCGATTTCTGCGTGAACTGGACGGCGCTGGACGCCGCCCGCGCGGGTTTCGAGACCATCGTGGTCGAGGATGCCTGCCGCGCCATCGATCTCGACGGCTCGCTGGATCGAGCCTGGGCCGAGATGGCTGCGGCCGGGATCAGGCGTATCCGCGCCGCCGCCATGGCGCTGTGATGCGGGGCTGCCTTCAAGCCACGGGCTTGAGCTGTGCCTGGACGCGGTCGCGCCCCAGCCGCTTTGCGCGATAAAGTGCCTCATCCGCCTCGACCAGCAGGTCGTCGAGCTCGCGCTGGCCGAGTTCGACCTCGGCCACGCCGATGCTGAGCGTCGGCAGCAGCCTGAGCTCGGCGAAATCGGCGAGCTTGTCGCGGAAGGCGTGGCGGATGCGTTCCGCCACCCGGACAGATTCCCGGACGCCGACATCGGGCAGGATGATCGCGAACTCGTCGCCACCTTGCCGGGCCAGGATGTCGGTGCTGCGCAGTTGCTCCCGCACCGTCTCCGCGAACAGGCGCAGGATGCGGTCGCCGGCCGCATGGCCGAGCGTGTCGTTGAGCTTCTTGAAATGGTCGATGTCGACGAGCAGGAGCGCAGCCCGGCCTTCGCCGCGCGATTGCTGGACCAGCCACTGTTCGAGGCCGGAGCGGTTCATCGCCCCGGTCAACGGGTCGCGTCGGGCCAATGTGGCCAGCATGCGGTTACTGCGCTCGGCCGCCAGCAGCAGCAGGGCCTGCCCTCTCAGGATGACGAAAGCCACGCCGGCCGCAGCGAGCCAGCCGGTCGCTCCCGCATCGGCCGGGAACAGCATCGTGCCGACCTGATCCAGCGCTGCCAGTGTGATGCGCCCGGCATAGATCAGCACCGTCGGCGAGAACAGGGCGGCGAGCAGCCAGGCGGAGCGCAGCTTCTCCAGCCGGCCGAGCCTGACGGCTTCGCGGACGATCGCCGCGTCGCAGAGAGCCATGACCGTCGCCACGACCATGACGCGTGTCGAATAGCCTTCTGCCCCGGGTGACAGCGCGAGCAAGGCCCAGGTGCCGAGGAGAACCACCCCGAATCCGAACCAGTTCAGCTCCCGGCCGGCAAAGTTGCGGATGCCGAAGAGCAGCAGCAGGCAGCCCGCGAGCATGATGGTGTTGGCGAACTCGATCGAGAGGATGTCAGGGATCGCGCCGCGGAAGGCCGCGCCGAGCAGGCCGGTGCCGATGCACAGGCTGCTGACGCCCCACCAGACCGGGCTGCGGGTGAAGCGGCCGGTCGCGAAAGTCATCAACTGCATCGCGCCGATGATGAAGCAGGTCAGCGCACCGGTTACGAATATCGTCCGCAGGTCGAGGGTCACGCCGATTTCGACCCCCCCCTGTCGCTCCGGCGAAGGGAGCCGGGCAGTACGCCTGCGTGGGAGTCCCTCCGCTCCTGCCGTGAAACACGGCGACGCCGCCGGCCATGCCACGGCGTTCCGGGTTGCCCGGGCTCGCTGTGTGCGCTAGGCCAGTTGGCGTGGGGGATAGAGCATCTTGGCATGCTAGAGACCATGATAGCCTGAGGATATTCCCCATGAACTTTTACAAGTCGTTGATGGCCGTCTCCGCGGTCGTGTTTTTGGGCTCGGTGGCCCCGTCCTTTGCCCAGACACAGGCCGACCAGCTCAAGGTTGCCTATCAGGCCGCCCGCAACCAGCTCGGAATCCTCGGCTATTGCGCCGACAAGGGTTACACCGACGCGGCCGCTGCTGATGTCCAGAAGAAGCTGATCGCGATGATTCCCGCGCCGTCCGATCTCAGCGGGGGGGATGCCGCCGAGGCCGCCGGCCGGAAGGGCACAATCTCGGCCATGGGCATGGAGCAGGACATCGAGGTCATCGCCAAGGCGCAGAACGGCAGCCCCGCCGCCTATTGCAAGCAGATCGGCGATCTCGTGAAGCAGATGGGCGCCAAGCTGCCGCATTAAGGCGGGAGCCCGCTCCCTTCCGGGGCGAGTGACTCTAGACAGGCCCATGCGGATGCCGCATGGGCCTTGCCATGAGATGCGCTCCGTTTTCTCGGTCGCAACTGCTTGCAATGCGGCGCCAACCCCTGTAAGGCGCAGCCCATCCCACATGGAGCGCATCGCCTCGATCTCCCGAGGCGTTCCGGTGACGTGGCAGCTCATGCCTTGTTCATTCGCGCTCCAGAGGCTCAACCGGAAGGACTAGAATACGATGGCTCTGCCTGATTTCTCCATGCGCCAGCTCCTTGAGGCCGGCGCCCATTTCGGCCACCAGGCCCACCGCTGGAACCCCAAGATGTCCCCGTACATCTTCGGCGTCCGCAACAACATCCACATCCTCGACCTGTCGCAGTCGGTGCCGATGCTGCATCGCGCCCTGCAGGCCGTGTCGGACACCGTCGCTCGTGGCGGCCGCGTTCTCTTCGTCGGCACCAAGCGCCAGGCGCAGGACGCCATCGCGGATGCCGCCAAGCGCTCCGCCCAGTACTATGTCAACTCCCGCTGGCTCGGCGGCATGCTGACCAACTGGAAGACCATTTCGGCTTCGATCCAGCGTCTGCGCAAGGTCGATGAAATGCTCAATGGCGGCGGCTCCGGTCTGACCAAGAAGGAGCGCCTGATGCTGTCGCGCGAGCGCGACAAGCTCGAGAAGGCTCTCGGCGGCATCAAGGACATGGGCGGCACGCCGGACATGATCTTCGTGATCGACACCAACAAGGAAGCGCTTGCGATCAAGGAAGCCCGGCGCCTCGGCATCCCGGTTGCCGCGATCGTCGACTCCAACTCTGATCCGGACGGCATCACCTTCCCGGTTCCTGCCAACGACGACGCCGGCCGCGCGATCCAGTTCTATTGCGACCTGATCGCCCGCTCGGCGATCGACGGCATCGGCCGCGCCTCGGGAGACCAGGGCATCGATGTCGGCGCCGCCGAGGCACCGGTTGTCGAAGAGGCTCTGGAAGCTGCGGGTGCCTTCGAGACGCTGACCACCCCGCGTGGCGCTCCGGACGACCTGACCAAGCTCTCGGGCATGGGTCCTGACGCCGTCCAGAAGCTCAACGACGGCGGCATCTACCATTTCTGGCAGATCGCGGCGATGACGCCGGCCGACGTGACCAAGATCGACCACGACCTGAAGCTCGGCGGCAAGATCGACCGCGAGGGCTGGGTCGCTCAGGCTCGCGATCTCGCCGACGCCTGATGCAGGCCTCCTGACTGCGGCGCGTCATTCGCGCGTCGCAATCAGGATCTCGATTTGACGCCGGCTTTTACAAGTTGGGCGGGTGCGCCGACGGCCGGAAACGGAGCGTCGGCGTTTCCCCATACAGGCGTCCGTATCTTCCGATCCGCGGCTGGCCCCTGAGGGCCCGCGCCGCACCGACAGCAAGGACAAGACAGATGGCAGCGATCACCGCCGCGCTCGTGAAGGAACTCCGCGACAAGACTGGCGCGGGCATGATGGATTGTAAGGCAGCCCTTTCGGCGACCGACGGCAACATGGAGGCGGCCATCGACTGGCTGCGCGCCAAGGGCCTCTCCAAGGCTGCCAAGAAGGCCGACCGCGTCGCCGCCGAGGGCCTCGTTGCCGTCTCGGTGCAGGGCAACGAAGGCGTCGTCGCCGAGGTCAATTCCGAGACCGACTTCGTCGCGCGCAACCCCGAGTTTCAGGCGCTCGCCAAGACCATCGCCGATGTCGCGCTGGAGCGCGGCGGCGACGTCGAGGCGCTGCTCGGCCATCACTATCCGGGCGGCGGCACCGTCCAGGACGCGATCGCCAACGCCATCGCCACGATCGGCGAGAACATGACGCTGCGCCGTGTCGCCTCGCTGAAGGTCTCCTCGGGCGTGATCGGTTCCTATGTCCACGGCGCGATCGCCGATGGCCTGGGCAAGATCGGCGTCATCGTCGCGCTCGAGTCGACCGGCAAGGGCGATGAGCTCGCTGCGCTCGGCCGTCAGCTTGCCATGCATGTCGCTGCGACGAACCCCGTCGCGCTCGACCTCGCTTCGGTCGCTCCCGACGTCCTGGAGCGCGAGAAGGCGATCCTGGCCGAGAAGAACGCCGGCAAGCCTGCCAATGTCCTCGAGAAGATCATCGAGAGCGGCCTGAAGAGCTACGCCAAGGAATTTTGCCTGCTCGATCAGGCCTATATCCATGACGGCTCGAAGTCGGTCTCCCAGGTCCTCAAGGAGATCGAGGGCAAGGTCGGCGCTCCGGTCAAGCTCGCCGGCTTCGCCCGCTTCGCGCTCGGCGAAGGGATCGAGAAGGAAGAGCAGGACTTCGCGGCCGAGGTCGCTGCCGCCGGTGGCACCGCGGGCTGACAAGCTCGCTTCCAGATGACAGAAAGGCCGCGCATCGCGCGGCCTTTTTTGTAGGAAGACAGGGCTGCGTCGAATCGCGGCTGGCCCCAACACGACGGAGAGACATCGATGAGACCCCAACGCGTTCTCGTGAAGCTCTCCGGCGAAGCCCTTGCCGGCCCCGTCGGCAATGGGCTCGACGGCGCCACGCTGACGGCGCTCGCGGCCGATATCGCCCATGCCTCGCGCGAGGGCGTCGAGATCGGCATCGTCGTCGGCGGCGGCAATTTCTTCCGTGGCGTCCAGGGCCTCAACAAGGGCCTCGATCGCACCACCGCCGATTCGATCGGCATGCTCGGCACGGTGATGAACGCGTTGGCGCTGGAGCATTCGATCGAGGCGGCCGGCGCGCCGGCGCGCGCCATGTCGGCGGTGCCGATGCCCTCGCTCTGCGAGAGCTATGCCCGCAAGCGCGCGCTCGACCATCTCAGCAACGGCAAGGTCGTCATCCTGGGGGGCGGCACCGGCAACCCGTACTTCACCACCGATACCGGTGCTGCGCTGCGCGCGGCCGAACTGGGCTGCAGTCATCTGCTCAAGGCCACGCAGGTCGACGGCGTCTATAGCGCCGACCCCAAGAAGGACCCGGCTGCGACCCGCTACGATACGCTCACTCATGAGGATGCGATCAGGCGAGACCTCAAGGTGATGGATACGGCGGCCTTCGCGCTCGCTCGCGATGCGAGCCTGACCATCGTCGTCTTCTCGATCGCCGAGCCCGGCATGCTCGCTGCCGTCCTGCGTGGCGAGGGCAGGGCGACCTATGTGACGCCCTGAGGCGTCTGCCTCAGTAGGTCTTCCACAGGCCGGGCGTCGCCAGTTCGAGCAGATGCCCGTCCGGATCGCGGACATACAGGCTCGTGCTGCCGTGCTCCCATTGCATCCGCCCTTCCACGGCAATGCCGAGAGCGTCCAGCTTTGCTTCCCAGGCCGGGAGTTCCTCCTTGTCGATCGCGAAGGCGATGTGGAGCGGCCCGCTGCCGTCATGCGGTGGAATGCTGCCGCCGGCCGAGTTCTGGGTCTGGAGCGAGGCGCCACGCTGGAACAGCAGCAGCACGCTCGATCCGCCGACATCGTAGGCCAGGAGCGTTCTGGTCGTGAGCAGGGGAACGAGCCCGAGCTTGCCCTGGTAGAAGGCGCCGGAGCATTCTAGATCGTCGACATAGAGCGCGGTCTCGACGATGCGGTTGAGGCGTGGCACGTCCGGTTCTCCGTCATTTCTTGCTTTCGGGCCGGCCAGCGGCCGCGCCGATCCGCGCGGTGGACATCGGGCTGTTTCCGGGCGAAACAGCGGGCAGCTCCGCGGATCGGCCATGAGCGTCGGGTATCGGCGCTTTTCCCTTGCTCATCGCGGGGGAAAATGCTGTTCGAGGATGTAATTCTTGACCCTGCGCGGCACCGCCGCCATGGTCGCGCCGATTTTGAAATTTCTGCAAGGTCTCGATTGAAATGGCCCAGACGACGTTCGATCTCGCCGACATCAAGCGCCGCATGGCCGGTGCGGTGCAGTCCTTCAAGGGCGATCTCGCCTCGCTGCGCTCCGGCCGCGCCTCCGCCAACATGCTCGATCCGATCATGGTCGAAGCCTATGGCGCCCGCACCCCGCTAAGCCAGCTCGCCACGGTCTCCGTACCGGAACCGCGCCTGCTCAGCGTCCAGGTCTGGGATCGCTCGATGGTCCAGGCCGTCGACAAGGCGGTCCGCGAATCCGATCTCGGCCTCAACCCGCAGACGGAAGGCCAGGTTCTGCGTATCCGCATCCCCGAGCTGAACGAGCAGCGCCGCAAGGAGATGGTCAAGGTCGCGCATAAATACGCCGAGGAGGCCAAGATCTCGGTGCGCCACGTTCGCCGCGACGGCATCGACGTCGTCAAGAAGCTGGAGAAGGATGGCGACATGACCAAGGACGATGCTGCCCGCAATTCCGATCTGGTCCAGAAGGCGACCGACCAGCACATCGCCGAGATCGACCAGGCGCTCGCGGCGAAGGAAAAGGAAATCCTGCACGTCTGATTGCCTGGACGTTCGATCTCCCGCGCGGGGGACTTCCCGCGTTCCTTCGTCCGCAGCCGAGCGAGGCTCATCCGCATGTCATCCGGTCAGCACGACGCAGGCGTGTCCAACCCGGCCCATGTCGCCATCATCATGGACGGGAACGGGCGCTGGGCGCAGATGCGCGGACTGCCGCGGCAGGAGGGCCACCGCCGCGGGCTGGACGCGTTGCGGCGCACCGTGCGCAATGCCAGCGATCTCGGGCTCCGGGTTCTGACGCTGTACAGCTTCTCGACCGAGAACTGGCGCCGTCCCTATGCCGAAGTCTCCTTCCTGATGGGGCTTCTGAAGCATTTCATCGAGAAGGACCTCGCCGAACTCTCTGCCGCCAATGTCCGGGTGCGGATCATCGGCAGCAGGGACGACCTGGCGGCCGATCTGCGCCGCCTCGTCGAGCATGCCGAAGCCAGCACCCGTACCAATACCGGCCTCGTGCTGGTGATCGCCTTCAATTACGGCTCCCGCGACGAGATCATGCGCGCGACACGCCGGCTGGCGGCGGACGCCGCGGCCGGCCGGATCGACCCCGCCGCGATCGACGAGGCGGCGATCGCGCGCCAGCTCGACACCCACGATCTTCCAGACCCGGAGCTGGTCATCCGGACATCGGGGGAAACCCGGATCTCGAATTTCCTGCTTTGGCAGGCCGCCTATGCCGAGTTCATCTTCGCCCCGGTGATGTGGCCTGATTTCGACCGCGCCGCTTTCGAGGAAGCCCTGACCCAGTATCGTCAGCGCGAGCGCCGCTTCGGCGGGCTGTCCACCCCGTCAGACCGCAGCGTAGGCGTCGCGTGAATGCGCCGTCCCCTTCCGCGCCGCGCGCGAACTCCGAGCTGAAGCTCAGGGTCGTCTCGGCGCTGGTGCTCGGCGCGCTGATCCTGCTGGTCACGCTCTGGGGCGGCTGGCCGTTCCGGCTGGTCTGGATCCTCGTCGCCGGCCTCGTCGCTTATGAATGGCTCGCGATCATCGGCCGCGGCAATGCGATTCCCGCCGGCATCGGGGTGGTCATCGCCGGTCTCGTGCTGGGCTTCTCCTCGGCGAGTCCCGCAGCGCTTGCCGGGACGGCGGCGGCCGCTGCCCTTCTCGGCGCTCTCGCAACGCCTTTCGTGCGCTCGCGTCTGGCGCTCGAACTCTGCGGCGTGGCCTATGCTCTCGCCTTCGCGCTGGTCACGCCGGCATTGCGTGATCTTCCGGGGATCGGCCTTGCCCTGATCCTGTGGAGCTTCGCCGTCGTCTGGCTCACCGACATTGCCGCCTATTTCACGGGCCGCAAACTGGGCGGGCCGAAGCTGATGCCGGCGGTCAGCCCGAAGAAAACCTGGTCGGGAGCGATCGGCGGGGCTGTCGCGGGTATGATCGGCGGCTATCTGGTCTGGCGACTGATGCCGGCGCTGCAGGGCATGACGGCGGCCGGTCCGGTGGTCGCCGCCTCGTTCGCGGGCTCGATCGTCAGCCAGGCGGGCGATCTGTTCGAGTCTTCGCTCAAGCGCCGCTTCGATGCCAAGGATTCGAGCAAGTTCATTCCCGGTCATGGCGGCTTCCTCGACCGGCTCGACGGCTACTGGGCGGTTCTGGTCCTGGCTGGCTTCGCGCTCTTCGCCCTGCATCTCAACCTTTGATCGCGATGCCCCTACGCAGCGTCACGCTTCTGGGAGCGACCGGCTCCGTCGGACGTTCGGTTCGCGACATTGTCGCCGAGAATCCCGAGCGCCTGTCGATCGCGACCGTGGTCGGTGGCCGGGATGCGGAAGCGCTGGCCCGGACCGCGGTCGAGGTGGGCGCGTCCTTTGCCGCGCTGGCCGATGCCGCCGGAGGCGAGGCCCTGAAGCAGGCACTTTCCGGCACGGGTATCGCCAGCGGTGCAGGGCGTTCCGCCGTGCTGGAGGCGGTCGATCACCCCGCCGATATCGTGGTCAGCGCGATTTCCGGCGCAGCCGGGCTGGAAGCGACCTTCGCCGCGCTCCGGCCCGAGCGGACGATCGCGCTCGCCAACAAGGAAAGCCTCGTCTGTGCCGGCGCAGCCGTGATGGCGCGGGCAGCCGAGGTCGGAGCCCGCCTGTTGCCGCTCGATTCCGAGCACAATGCGCTATTCCAGGTTCTCGGCGCCGAGCCGCTCTCATCGGTCCGCAGCATGACGCTCACCGCCTCCGGCGGCCCGTTCCGGACCTGGAGCGCCGAGCGCATCGCCGCGGCGACGCCGGATCAGGCGCTGAAGCACCCGAACTATGCGATGGGTGCCAAGATCACGATCGATTCCGCCAGCATGATGAACAAGGGGCTGGAGCTGATCGAGGCCCGCTTCCTGTTCGATCTGCAGCCGGACCAGCTCGATGTGCTCGTCCATCCCCAGCAGATCGTCCATGGCCTCGTCACGTTCCGCGACGGCTCGGTCAGCGCCGGCATGGCCGTACCGGACATGCGGGTCGCTGCGGCGCATTGCCTCGGCATCGACGGCCGCCTCGATGCGCCGCCGCAACGCTTCCTGGATCTGGCGGTGTCGGCGCCACTGAGCTTCGAGCGGCCCGATCTCGCCCGCTTCCCGGCGCTCGGCCTCGCCATGGCCGCTTTGCGCGAGGGCGGCGCCGCGCCGGCCGTACTCAACGCCGCCAACGAGGTGGCCGTGGCCGCGTTCCTGGAGCGTCGGCTCCGCTTTCCCGATATTGCGGCGCTGGTGGAGGCGGTCTGCGCAGCTTCTCCCGCCGGATCGGAGGCTCCGGGCGACGTGGCGGAGGCGCTGGCCATTGACCACGATTCGAGACGGCGGGCTGCCTCGCTCTTGTCGCAAGCGCGGTTCACTGTCACCTAACAGTCTTTCAAGGCTGTCAGGACCCCGGGGGGATAAGTTCGATGGAATTCGCAGCGCCGCTCTGGAACGCCGGGCACTTCATGCTCGGCTATCTGCTGCCGTTCCTGTTCGTCCTGACCATCGTCGTCTTCGTCCATGAACTCGGCCATTTCCTGGTCGGGCGCTGGTGCGGGGTCGACGTCAAGACGTTCTCCATCGGCTTCGGCCGCGAGCTCTTCGGCTTCAACGACCGGCATGGCACGCGCTGGCGCTTCGCGCTGATCCCGCTCGGTGGCTACGTCAAGTTCTCGGGCGATGCCGACGCCTCCAGCGCGCCCGACGCCGCCGCGGTGGACCGGATGTCGCCTCAGGACCGCGCGCGCTCCTTCCCGGCGCAGTCGCTGGGTGAGCGGGCGGCGATCGTCGCCGCCGGCCCGATCGCGAATTTCCTGCTGGCGATCCTGATCTTCGCCGGCTCGGCCTTCTTCTTCGGCAAGCAGGTGCTCATCCCGCGCGTCGATGCGGTCGTTGCCGGTAGCGCCGCGGAGAAGGCCGGATTGAAGGCGGGCGACATCGTGATCGCCATCGACGGCCAGAAGGTCGACAGCTTCTCCGACATGCAGCGCATCGTCTCGATCCGGCCCGAGGAGCGCCTCGAGGTTTCAGTCGAGCGCGACGGCAGCCTGATGACGCTGCCGGTGACGCCTGCGCTCACCGAGATGAAGACCGAGCTCGGCACGCAGCGCATCGGCGTGATCGGCGTCAGGGCCTCGCCGCGACCTGAGGACTGGCGGACGCAACGATTCGGGCTGCTCGATTCCGCCAGGACCGGCTTCGTCGAGACCTGGTTCGTCGTGACCCGGACTTACGACTACATCGCCAAGCTGGTGACCGGACGTGAATCCACCGACCAGTTGTCCGGTCCGATTCGGATCGCGCAGGTCTCCGGCATCGTCGCCTCGAATGGCGGCCTGCTCGGGTTGATCAATCTCGCCGCCATCCTCTCGGTTTCGATCGGCCTGATGAATCTCGTGCCGGTTCCGATGCTCGATGGCGGACATCTGCTGTTCTATCTCTACGAGGCGCTCCGCGGCCGGCCGCTGAGCCCGCGCGCGCAGGAGATCGGATTCCGGCTGGGCCTTGCGCTTGTGCTGATGCTGATGCTGTTCGTGACCTGGAACGACATCGTCCACGTCCGCGGTATGCTCTGAAAACCACCGTCCGGGCCGTGTTTTGTGGCGGAAGAACGGCGCCCCGCGTGGCCCGTCGGCAACGAGACTTCTAAAAACGCTTTATTAACGATGATCGCGGTTTGCACCCTGCTGGAAACTTTGTAGAAGCGTTTGAACCGCAATGTCCCCTTGCTGCCATCGGTTGATGGCGGTCCCCGTTTGGGGTGGTGACCAGAGAGATGGAATAGGCGACCCGATGACGTCGACCCAACAGAGCCGGACGATCAAGATGCGGCTCTCTCGATCGATCGGACTTTCGGCTTTGATGCTGGCCGTGAGTGGTGGTGTGGCTTTCGCGCAGGCTGTGGTTGTCCACGGCAATCGGCGGGTCGATGCGGAGACGATCCGCTCCTACGCCGCCGGCCGCGAGAGCCCCCAGGAGATCCGTGAGAGCCTGCTGGCGACTGGCCTGTTCAGCAGCGTGCAGGTCAACCGGCGCGGCTCGCAGATCGTCGTTTCGGTCCAGGAGCAGGGCGGTACGGTCAATCGCGTCGCCTTCGAGGGCAATCGCAAGCTGAAGGGCGACCAGCTTTCGCAGGTCGTTCAGTCGCGCGCGGGTGGCCCGGTCAGCCAGGCGCTGATGAATTCCGATGTCGAGCGCCTGCGCGAGGCTTACAGGCGCGTCGGCTATGGCCTGTCGTCGGTCAGTGCGCGCCTCGCGCCGCTGCCGAATGGTCGTCAGGATCTCGTCTTCACCATCAACGAGAGCGGCAAGACCGGCATCAAGTCGATCAATTTCACCGGCAACCATGCGTATTCGGCCGGGCGTCTGCGCGGTCTGATGACCTCGACGGAAACGAATTTCCTGAGCTGGATCAAGACCTCCGACGTCTATGATTCCGACCGGATCAATTCGGATCTGGACCTCATCCGTCGCTTCTACCTGAAGAACGGCTATGCCGATTTCCAGATCGTCAACAGTGGCGCCCGCTTCGATGAGGCGGCCGGCGGCTGGGTTGTCGATATTCAGGTCGAAGAGGGGCAACGCTATCAGGTCGGCAATGTTTCGGTCGATTCCGCGCTGCGTGATGTCGATGCCGCTGCCCTGCAGCGCTATGTCGCGACCTCGACGGGGGATACCTACAATGCCGAGGCGGTCGAGAAGTCTCTGGTAGCGCTCACCACGGAAGTGGCGCGCCGCGGCCATGCCTTCGCCCAGGTTCGTCCGCGCGGCGATCGCGATCCCTCGGGTCGTCTGATCGGCATCACCTATGTCGTCGATGAGGGGCCGCGGGTCTATGTCGAGCGCATCAACGTGCGTGGCAACACCCGGACCCGCGACTATGTCGTTCGCCGTGAGCTCGATCTCGGCGAGGGCGACGCCTACAACAAGGTCATGGTCGATCGCGCCGAGCGTCGCCTGAACAATCTCGGCTTCTTCACCAAGGTTCGCATCACCAACGAGCCGGGTTCGGCTCCGGATCGCGTGGTCGTCAATATCGACGTCGAGGACAAGGCGACCGGCTCCTTCTCGGTTGCCGGTGGCTACTCGACCTCGGACGGCGTGATCGGTGAGATCTCCCTGTCGGAATCGAACTTCCTCGGTCGCGGCCAGTTCGTCCGCATCGCGGGTACGCTCGGTCAAAGGACGCAGGGTGTCGATTTCTCGTTCACGGAGCCCTATTTCCTGGGTTATCGCGTGGCGGCGGGTATCGACCTGTTCTCGAAGTTCAACGACAACTACAACACCGGCCGCTTCGAGAGCCGCGTGACCGGCGGGCAGGTGCGCTTCACCTTCCCGATCACGGAAGAGTTTTCGATCACGCCGCGTTACTCGCTGTACCAGACCGAGATCGACATTCCGAATGATGTCAGCCGGCCTTATAACGACTGTACCTATCCGATCGCGGGCATCACGCCCGGCACGCCTGGAGCAGTCGCTTCCGATTCGACCTTCAATTGCGTGACCAACGGCGAGGCGACCGTGGCGGTCAAGGAGGCTCAGGGCAGGACCCTGACCTCGCTCGTCGGCCTGAACTTCAATTACAACTCGCTCGACAGCGTCCAGAACCCGCGCAACGGCTTCGCGGCGGAACTGAAGCCGGAATTCGCGGGTCTCGGCGGCGACTCGAAGTTCCTGCGCATCGCGGCGGATGCCCGCTACTATCGCGAGATCTTCGACGATGTGGTCGGCCTTCTTCGCGTCCAGGGCGGTCATGTCCAGGCGACCAGCGGCAATCTGCGCATGGTCGATCACTACTTCCTCGGCCCGTCGCTGGTGCGTGGTTTCGCACCGTCCGGCATCGGCCCGCGCGACGTGCTGAACGACCCGACGGCTAACGCAGTGGGCGGCACGACCTATTTTGGCGGTACGGTCGAGGTGCAGTTCCCGCTCTTCGGCTTGCCGCGTGACCTCGGCCTGCGCGGCGCGATCTTCGCCGATGCAGGGACGCTGTTCAACTATGACGGCGGTTCGAAGGCGGTGGTTTATGGCTGCCCCGCCGGCTCCGAGGCGCGCCAGTACAATGTCGTCACGGGCGGCGCCCAGTCGAATATCGGCTGTATCCGCGACAAGAACGTTCTGCGCTCCTCGGTCGGCGTGAGCTTGCTGTGGCAGTCACCGCTCGGACCGATCCGGTTCGACTATGCCTATGCTCTGACCAAGGATGACGGCCAGTGGGGCATGCATCCGGTGACGGGCGTGTTCGGCAAATACGGTGGCGACCGTCTCCAGGCCTTCCGCTTCTCGGGCGGTACCCGCTTCTGACATAAGCGGGCTTGGGCATCGACCGGGAAGTGGATTCCGCTTCCCGGGAGAAATCGATGCGATGACAATGACATGGATTGCCATCTTCAGATCCCGCGGGATGCATGGCGATCCGCTCCGGATCGGATCATGGCAGAGCCAGTTTTCTTTCCCTTCGCGACCTCGCTGGACTTCGGCGAGGTCGCAAGCATTTCGGGTGCTGTCTTGCCGGACGGTGCGGAGCCGGCTCGGCGGCTTGATGGCATCGCCGCTCTCGAAAATGCCGGTCCGTCCGATCTCGCCTATATGGACAACCCGAAATACACGGACGCCCTGGCCGCGACCAAGGCGGGCTTGTGCCTCGTCTCGCCCCGCTTCGCCGATCGTGTGCCGGCGGGAACGGTGGCCCTGGTTTCGCCGGCGCCCTATCACGCCTTTGCGAAGGTGATGGCGCACTGCTTCCCGAATGCCCTGAGGCCGGAATCGATCTTCGCGTCGCAAGGTGTCGCGCCGGGCGCCATCGTTCATGCCACCGCCGTCCTCGAAGCCGGCGTCACCGTCGATCCAGGGGCCGTGATCGGTCCAGGGGCCGAGATCGGAGCCGGTACCGTCGTGGCCGCGCATGCGATCATCGGCCCGCAGGTCAGGATTGGGCGCAACTGTTCGATCGGAGCGGGTAGCACGATCCAGGCATCCCTGATCGGAAACCGCGTCATCGTCCATCCCGGCGCCCGGATCGGGCAGGACGGCTTCGGCTTCGCGATGAGCCCCAAGGGCCATATGAAGGTGCCGCAGGTCGGCCGCGTCATCATCCAGGACGATGTCGAGATCGGTGCCAACACCACGATCGATCGCGGCGCCAGCCGCGACACGGTGATCGGCGAGGGCACCAAGATCGATAATCTCGTCCAGATCGGCCATAACTGCGTCATCGGGCGCCATTGCGTGATCTGCGCCCAGACCGGCCTCGCGGGCTCCTCGACGCTCGAGGATTTCGTCGTGCTAGGCGGCCAGGTCGGGCTTGCCGGTCATCTCGTTATCGGTGTCGGCGCACAGATCGCGGCGCAAAGCGGGGTTGCCGGCGACGTTCCACGCGGTGCCCGCTATGGCGGATATCCGGCACAGCCCGCGCTCGGCTGGGCGCGCGAAACCGCGCTGCTCAAGACGCTGGTTGCCAACCGGGGCCGGAAGCCGGGCGCAAGTCAGGATTGAGTACAGCGCGCGTCGACCGCCGGATGAGCTCTTTCTGTTTCGATGCTGAGAATTTTGTTGCCCAACCAGCCTGGTTTCCGGCAAAGCGGCGACAGGCTTTGAAATCGTGGCCGGTTGCAGGAGTGTTGCCTGCCTCCGGTCGCAGAAGTGAATGTGAGGCGCGGCCGCGGCGGCGGCCCGCGGGAGAAGACAGACCATGAGCGAGGCGACGACAGCACTGGGTGTAATCGACATCCAGAAGATCATGGCCAGCATCCCCCACCGCTATCCGTTTCTGCTGGTCGATCGGGTTGTCGAGATCGACGGTGATAACTCCGGCGTGGGCATCAAGAACGTGACGGTCAACGAGCCGCAGTTCACCGGCCATTTCCCGGAGCGGCCGGTGTTTCCGGGCGTTCTGATGATCGAGGCGATGGCACAGACGGCGGGCGTCCTCGTCGTCAACGCGCGCGGGCCGGAGGAGAAGTCGGTCCAGACCGTTCTCTTCACCACGATCGACAAGGCGAAGTTCCGCAAGCCGGTCACGCCAGGCGATCAGTTGCGCTTCCATCTCACCAAGCTCGCCCGCAAGCGCAACATCTTCTTCTATCGGGGCGAGGCGCGCGTCGACGGAGTGCTCGTGGCCGAAGCCGAGATTTCGGCAATGGTCGTTTGAGCATCGGATCGGTTCAGGATCAGGGCAGCGTCTCGATGAGCGTCACCATCCATCCCATGTCGCTCGTCGACCCGAAGGCCCAGCTCGGTGCAGGCGTAAAGATCGGGCCGTTCTGCGAGGTCGGGCCCGATGTGGTGCTCGGCGAAGGCGTCGAGCTTGTCAGCCATGCGGTCGTGGCCGGCCGGACGACGATCGGCCCGCGCACGCGGATCTACCCCTTCGCCTCGATCGGGCATCCGCCGCAGGACGTGAAGTATCGTGGCGAGCCCTCGACGCTGACCATCGGGGCGGACTGCCAGATCCGCGAGGGCGTCACGATGAATCCGGGCACGGAAGGCGGCGGCATGGTCACCAGCGTTGGTGACCGCTGCTTTTTCCTGGCCAATTCCCATGTCGGCCATGACAGCCGCCTCGGCGACAACATCATTTTCTCGAACAATGTGATGTGCGCGGGCCATGTCACTATCGGGAACTATGTCATCGTCGGTGGTGGCGCCGGCCTGCAGCAATTCGTGCGCATCGGCGACCACGCCTTTATCGGCGGCGGCGCCGGAGTGTTGAGCGACATCATCCCGTTCGGCACGGTGCGGGACAACCCTGCGCATCTGGTTGGACTCAATCTCGTCGGTCTTAAGCGGCGCGGCTTCACGCGCGAGCAGATCCACGAGCTGCGCCGAGCCTATCGGCTGCTTTTCGCGGCCGAAGGAACCTTGACCGAGCGTGTCGACGATGTCGCGACCGAGTTTGTCGAGCATCCTCTGGTTCACGAGATTCTGAATTTCATCAGGGAAGGCGGCGACAAGGCACTCTGTATGCCGCGGGACGCCACCGTCGCTGAGCGGTGAGCGCCGGGAGCCCGTCCGCCCCGCGCGGACCGCTCGCGATGATCGTGGGGAGCGGTGACTACCCGCTCCAGCTCGCCCGCATCCTGGCGAGCGGTGGCGAGCGCCCCTATATCGCGGCGCTCGAAGGGGCGGCTGATCCAGCAGCCTTCGGCGACGGCGCCGACATCAGGACGTATCGGCTCGGTCAACTCGGCAGCCTCCTCGAAGAGCTGCGCCGGCGCGGCATCGTCGATATCGTCATGCTCGGCGCTTTGCCGAGGCCGAGCTTCGGTGCGCTGCGCCCCGAGGTTTCGACGCTGAAATACCTGCCGCATTTCGCCAGGGCCTTTCAGGGCGGAGACGATCATCTGCTGCGCGGTGTCGTTCGCTTCTTCGAGATGCAGGGCTTTCGTGTCCACGGGCCGGCGGAGATCGCCCCGGAAATGGCGGCGCCGCGCGGAGCGCTCGGCAGCCGGGTGGCTGCTCCTGAACAGCGTGCGGAGTTGGAACGCGGTTTCGCCCTGCTGGCGACGCTGTCTCCCTTCGATGTCGGGCAGGCGGCGATCCTCGCCGATCATCGCGTCGTTGCGATCGAGGCGGCCGAAGGCACGGATGCGATGATCCTGCGGGTTGCCGATCTGGTCTCGCGCGGGCGGCTCAAGATCGGTAAGGGGGACGGCTTCCTCGTGAAGGCTCCGAAGGCCGGGCAGGACCTGCGCGTCGACATGCCCGCCATCGGCCCGGATACCCTGAGGAACATCGTCGAGGCTGGGCTTTCCGGCATCGGGGTCCGTGCCGGCGAGGTCTTGGTCGGCGATCGGTCGGCGCTCGGGCGGCAGGCCGATCGGCTCGGCCTGTTCGTCGAAGGCTTTCCGTAATGCGGCCGTTCCGTCTGGCGATCATCGCTGGCGAAGCGTCGGGCGATGCACTGGCACTGCGCTTCCTGGCCGCTCTGCGCGACCGGTTGGGAGATCGCCCGATCGAGCTTTGCGGCGTCGGCGATCACGGCTTGCCCGAAGCCGGGCTCAGGCCGCTTTTCCCCCAGGCTGACATCGCGGTGATGGGCTTCGGCCCGGTGATCGCGCGCCTGCCGCTGCTGTTGCGGCGGATCGAAGATGCGGCCCGCGGCATCGCGGCGTTCCAGCCCGATCTGCTGCTGACGATCGACAGCCCGGATTTCTGTCTGCGCGTCGCGAAGAAGGTGAGGGCCCGGGCGCCCGCCATCCCGATCGTGCACTGGGTCTGTCCCAGCGTCTGGGCCTGGCGCTCTGGCCGTGCACGACGGATGGCCCCGCATGTCGATCGCATTCTCGCCTTGCTGCCCTTCGAGCCTGCCGCGCTTGCCCGTCTGCATGGTCCCGAGACTGTCTATGTCGGTCATCCCCTGATGGAGCGGCTCGCCGAGCTGCGTCCCGATGCGGAGGAACAGCGCCGCCGCGATGACGCGGCGAGGCCACTTGTGCTCGTCCTTCCCGGCAGCCGGCGCTCCGAGATCCACCACCTGATGCCGGTCTTCGGGGAGGCGGTGGCGAAGGTCGCGGCGGCGGTGCCCGGTGCGCGTTTCGTTCTGCCGGCAGTGGAGCGGCTCCGGCCGATGATCGTCGAGGCTGCAGCGCGCTGGCAGGTCATGCCGGAGATCGTGAGCGGCGAGCCGGCCAAGCTCGCCGCTTTCCGCGAGGCGCGCGTCGCGCTGGCGGCATCCGGCACCGTGACGCTGGAGCTCGCCCTGTCGCAGGTCCCGACGGTCGCGGCCTATCGCGGAGCCAATTGGGAAGCCTTCCTCGCCCGGCGCCTCATCAAGCTGCCCAGCGTGATCCTGCCCAACCTGATCCTCGGTCGCAGCGTCGTCCCGGAGTTCATCCAGGAGGACGTGACGGCCGATGCGTTGGGCAGCCGCCTGCTCGCAGCCATGGCCGAGGGCGAAAAGCGCCGGGAGCAGCTCGACGGCTTCGCCGAGGTCGAGGCCATCATGCGCTCGGCCGGCCCGAGCCCGGCAGCCAACGCGGTCGCTGCGTCACTCGCGCTCTTGCGGGCGGAGCGGGGCGAGTAAGCGCTCCGGCCTCTCATCACGACGGATTTGAACCCTGGTGGCGCCACCCCGCGCGCGCCGCTGGGTGAGCCCGGAACCCGCGATCGGATACGAGCTTTCCTGCCTCGCTGCGGCGGTTTGCCGTGTCGAGGCCCGGGTTTCGCTGCACGCAGCGCCGGAACGCCCGGATGGTTTCATCCGATTGGGACCGTCTGGGCGACCGCAAGCACTCACCATGAAAAAAGGCGCGGGGCTGTCGCCTCGCGCCTTTCCGGATAACCGGGATGCTGTGTTCAGCGGCGGCCGATCGGCAGGTAGTCGCGCTGCGGCGAGCCGGTATAGAGCTGGCGCGGACGGCCGATCTTCTGGGACGGGTCCTCGATCATCTCCTTCCACTGAGCGATCCAGCCGACGGTGCGGGCGACGGCAAAGAGGACCGTGAACATCGAGGTGGGGAAGCCCATCGCCTTCAGGGTGATGCCCGAATAGAAATCGATGTTGGGATAGAGCTTCTTTTCGATGAAATACTCGTCCGACAGCGCGATGCGCTCCAGCTCGACCGCAACGTCGAGCAGTGGATCGTCCTTGATCCCGAGCTCGTTCAGTACCTCATGCGTGGTCTTCTGCATGATCTTGGCGCGTGGGTCATAGTTCTTGTAGACCCGGTGACCGAAGCCCATCAGGCGGAACGGATCGTTCTTGTCCTTCGCCTTGGCGATATATTTCGGGATGTTGTCGACCGAGCCGATCTCCTCGAGCATCTTGAGGGCGGCCTCGTTGGCGCCGCCATGGGCGGGGCCCCACAGGCAGGCCGTGCCGGCCGCGATGCAGGCGAAGGGATTGGCGCCCGACGAGCCGGCGAGCCGCACCGTCGAGGTCGAGGCGTTCTGCTCGTGGTCGGCATGCAGGATGAAGATGCGGTCGAGCGCGCGCGACAGCACCGGATTGACCTTGTACTCCTCGGCCGGCACCGCGAAGCACATGCGCAGGAAGTTCGAGGTGTAGTCGAGCGAGTTCAGCGGGTACACGAAGGGCTGGCCGATCGAGTACTTGTAGGCCATCGCGGCGAGCGTCGGCACCTTCGCGATCATGCGCATCGAGGCGATCATGCGCTGATGCGGGTCCGAGATGTCGGTCGAGTCGTGATAGAAGGCCGACATAGCGCCGATCGAGGCGACCATGACCGCCATCGGGTGCGCGTCGCGGCGGAAGCCCTGGAAGAAGCGGGCCATCTGCTCGTGCACCATGGTGTGGCGCGTGATGCGATAGTCGAAATCGGCCTTCTGGGCCGCCGTCGGCAGCTCGCCTTCCAGCAGCAGGTAGCAGGTCTCGAGGAAGTCGCCATGCTCGGCGAGCTGCTCGATCGGATAGCCGCGGTAGAGCAGCACGCCCTTGTCGCCATCGATATAGGTGATGTGCGACTCGCAGCTCGCCGTCGAGGTGAAGCCGGGATCGTAGGTGAACATGCCCGTCTGGGCGTAGAGCTTGGCGATGTCGATGACGGCGGGGCCGACCGACCCCTTCTTGATCGCCATGTCGACGGTCTTGTCGCCGACCTGGAGCTGGCTGGTATTTCCGCTCATCGATACCGATCCTTTCAAGGCTCGCTGCTGTTCAGCCCCGGTTTCGCCTCTCCGCCTTTTCGCGCGGGGCATCTCTCTTCCGAAGGCCGCAATATCATGGGCAGATGTTGGAAGGAGACGGGAGAAGGCGAGCCATGTGACTGATTTACAAGCAATATCCGTGACCGCCCGCGTTGCCGCGATGCAATGCACTTGCGCGTCACTAGACCATTTGCGCAGTGCATTCAACCGAGCCAAAAGGCGGTTTGAACCGCGTTGCGCTCATATCTGCGCGAGCGCCCGTGCCGCCCCCATTTACGGGGAGCGGCGAGCATATCGGACGATGGGTGGTCAGGCTGCTCCAGCCCGGCTGAAAACCGGGCCGGAGCCCTCACGCTGCCTGATCGGCGAGCCGCGCCAGCGTCTCGTCCCGGCCGAGAACCGCCATGACGTCGAAGAGGCCTGGCGACATCGCCCGGCCGGTCAGCGCGGCGCGCAGCGGCTGCGCGGCCTGGCCGAGCTTCAGTCCAGCCTCTTCGACATAGGCACGTACCGCCGCCTCCAGCGGCGCCGGCGTCCAGTCGCCGACGGCGGCGAGCTTTTCCGCGATCTTCGGCAGGCGCTGGCGCGCCGCCTCGTCGAGCAGGCCCTTGGCCTTGTCGTCGAGCTGCAGCGGGCGCTGGGCATAGAGATAGAAGGCGCTGTCGAGCAGTTCGATCAGCGTCTTGGCGCGCTCCTTGAGGCCGGGCATGGCGGCGAGGAACTTCACCTCCAGCTCTGGCGAGAGCGTACCGCCCAGCCCGCGCGCCGGCCCGATCTCCGGCAGGATGACCTTGAGCGCATCGAGCAGATCCTGGTCGCTCGACTGGCGCATGTAGAGCCCGTTCAGGTTCTCCAGCTTGGCGTAGTCGAAGCGGGCCGGGGAGCGGCCGATCGAGGATAGGTTGAAGGCGTCGATCATCTCCTGCGTGGAGAAGACCTCCTGGTCGCCATGGCTCCAGCCCAGCCGCACCAGATAGTTGCGCAAGGCCGCCGGCAGGTAGCCCATCGAGCGATAGGCATCGATGCCGAGCGCGCCATGGCGCTTCGAAAGCTTGGCACCATCCGGCCCGTGGATCAGCGGGATATGCGACATGCTCGGCACATCCCAGCCGAGCGCGTCGTAGATCTGGGTCTGGCGGGCGGCATTGGTCAGGTGGTCGTCGCCGCGGATGATATGGGTCACGCCCATGTCGTGGTCGTCGACCACCACGGCGAGCATATAGGTCGGCGTGCCGTCGGAGCGCAGCAGCACGAGATCGTCGAGATTCTCGTTCTGCCAGACGACGCGGCCCTGGACCTCGTCATTGACCACGGTCTCGCCCGTCTGCGGCGCCTTGAGACGGATCACCGGCTTCACGCCTTCCGGCGCAGTCGACGGATCGCGATCGCGCCAGCGCCCGTCATAGCGGAGCGGCTTGCCCTCGGCGCGCGCCTTCTCGCGCATCTCCTCGAGCTCGGCCTGCGTCGCGTAGCAATGATAGGCCCGGCCGGCGGCGAGCATCTGCTCGGCGACCTCGCGATGCCGTGCGGCGCGCTGGAACTGGTAGACGGTCTGGCCGTCCCAATCGAGCCCGAGCCACTCGAGCCCGTCGAGGATCGCCGCGATGGCGGCCTCGGTCGAGCGTTCCCGGTCGGTATCCTCGATGCGCAGCAGCATCTTGCCGCCTTGCCGGCGGGCATAAAGCCAGTTGAACAGCGCGGTCCGGGCTCCGCCGATATGCAGGAATCCGGTGGGCGAGGGCGCAAAGCGCGTGACGACGGCGTTGCTCATGGGAGGAAACTCCGGCCGGGCGGCTTAGGGCCGTCCGGGGCAAGACAGGGAAAGGTGCAGGTCATGACATGACAACCGGCGCGCGCCCTGTAACATGGCTTGGCCGGAAAGGTTAAGCGGTCAAATCGCAGCGCCGGCAGGGGAGGCGGGCGATGCAGCCGGCGCCGCCGGGGCAGGGGCAGGCACAGGGCCGGCGCGGGGCGCGCGCCGATATCCTGCCGGCTCGGTTCGGCGCTACGGCCTCGTTTGCGTCAAGCCTCCGGCCGCCGTTGCGGCGGCTTTGGCTCCGTCTTCAGCAGGGATGGGCTCTCGAAACCGAACGGCGGCGCCCGTTCCTCTGGCTGCCCATCGCCATGGGCTTCGGCATCCTGCTCTATTTCGCCGCCGATCGGGAACCGGCATTTTGGGCGCCGCTTCTCGGCCTGATATTGAGCGCCGTAGCCTCCTTCCTTCTGCGCAGGCGGCGCTTCGCATCGATGGCCTGCCTTGCTGCGGCAGCCGCCTTTGCAGGATTTGCGGCCGGGGTCTGGCGCACGGCCGATATCGCGGCGCCGATGCTGGAGCGACCACGAATCGGCAAGCTGGCCGGTTTCGTCGAGAGCGTCGAAGCCCGCGACAGTGGCGCACGTCTGGTTTTGCTGGTGACGGATCTCGCAAATGTGCCGGCGGACCAGCGGCCAAAGCGGGTCCGCGTCAATATCCGGCAGGGCTCCGTCGCGCCGGGCGATCATATCGTCGCGACCGCGCGCTTGCTGCCGCCGCCAGGACCGGCGCGGGCGGGCGGCTATGATTTCGGCCGCGATGCCTTCTTCCGCGGGATCGGCGCTGTCGGAAGCGTCTCCGGCAAGGTCGGGCTCGCGCCGGCGCCCTATCCGATGCCGACGCGCCTCGCGATCGACGTAATGATCGACCGGGCCCGTAATGCTCTGACCAAACGCATCGCCGAAGTCGGAAGCGAGCAGGGCGGGGCGGTCGCCGCCGCGCTCGTCACCGGCAAGCGCGGCCTGATCACGGAGGCCACGAACAACGACCTGCGGGCGGCCGGCATCTACCACATCGTCTCGATTTCCGGCCTGCACATGGTGCTCGCCGCCGGCACGATCTTCTGGCTGGTTCGCGCGCTGCTCGCCCTGTCGCAGACGGTCGCCCTGCACTGGCCGGTCAAGAAGCTCGCTGCGATCGCGGCCATGCTCGGCGCGACCGCCTATTGCATCTTCTCGGGCAGCGATGTGGCGACCGAACGCTCGCTGATCATGACGCTGGTCATGCTCGGCGCGATCCTGGTCGATCGTGCAGCGCTCTGCATGCGCAATCTCGCGCTCGCCGCGCTGATCGTGCTGCTGCGCGAGCCGGAAGCGCTGCTCGGCCCGAGCTTCCAGATGTCCTTCGGCGCGGTCGCCGCGCTGATCGCCTTCGCCGAGCGCTGGGAGAGAAGAGACCGCAGCGAGCCGCCGACCGCTTTGCCCTGGCCGCTCGGGACGGCGGCACTCGGCATCCTCGTCACCACCATGCTGGCGACGGCCGCGACCGCGCCGTTCGGCGCCTATCACTTCCAGACCTTCAATCGAAAGTGGCACTTAAACAGTTGATTTAGTGAGGTTTGATATGGGGTCTGTGGAAAATTACCGCAAAAAGACCCACAAACTCAAAATGGGGCGCATATGCACCCCACTTCGTCGAATTGTTATGATGCCACAGTGGTTTATTGGATTCTGGTCCTAAAATTCATGTTTGAGGGACGGTTGAAGAAATAGGCGTCACGCCCCTCGAACAGCCATCCGACGGCAAGGGCGGCCTCGATAGCATCGATGTTTGCGGTGCCGATTTCTTTGATCAGTTCCCCTTTGCGGACTGAATGAGGACCGCGTCTTTCGCTCCGGCTGACTAACATGCACGCCGAAGCATAAGCGAGAATCGCTCGGTCGCGGAGCCGAGTGCGGACCTCCAATTCGAACTCGCGACTCGCGCCGCACGACTCAATGCTCGCGGTCGGGGCCGGCTTCATGCGCTGCGCGTACTCGCTTAAGACTTCCATTCCCACCTCCCTCATCCGCCTCTCCGGGTTGATGTCGAGGCACTCATAAGTGTGGGTAGTTCTCATTGTGCTTGCTCCTGACTGGCTGGCAATTGGGGGGAAGAGATTCCGCCGTTAGGCCGGGGGCTGCTTTTGGGCGGAGGCGACGAGCGCCTCGAGAGCGGCGATGGGGAGTTGGCGAAGCTGCCTAAGCAGATCGGCCCTGCGTCCAATTTCAGGCGGCAGCGACGCTGACGACGATCCGAACGTGACAGGCGCGGGCGCGATGTAATCGGGCAGGCCAATCATGTGCCGGCGGATGGCGTCTCGCTGTTCAGCAGTTAGGTCCGTCTCGCCTTGGACGAAAGCTTGCCGATGAAATTCGGTGACGCCGGTCGCCTCGTACAGCGAAGCGATGAGGCCGTTGACGTGCGGGCGATGAAACAGCTTGCGGGTCTCAAAAACCTCGTACCAAGCGGTGAGCGCGGTCTGCGCGGTGAGGGGCAAGTCGCCGCCCAGTTCCGCGAAGTCGGTCAGATCGTCGCGGGTCAGATCGACTGACTTCGCTAGGTCACGCAGATCGGCTCGGCTCAAGGTCAGAATATCGGCGCGCATGCGCTTGGTGCGATCGGGGCTCATAGTTCAGGCGTCCTCGTATCGGATGGTCGGGATGAAAGTTCTGGGATTCGGGCAGGCGGCGACGGCCGCATCTTGCTCGGCGAACATTTGCCGGAACTCGATTGGCCACAGGGGTTCGTCGCGCTCGACGAAAGTGACCAGGCACTCCGGATTGACGGGATGCTTCGTAAGGCTGACCTCGTAGAGATCTGCCTGCGTGATCAGCTTGTGCGGACCTGCCTCGATCCCCTGCACGTCACGCGCCCCGATGCTAAACCCGAGCGTCTCGCCCTTCTTGAAGCCTGCGAGGTACTCACTGACGCCGGGGAGCCGAGGATCCACGATCGCGCAGATATGAAGCGCTCGATCCTGTGTGAACAGCTTGAAGATGTGCCCTGCCTTGCGCCTGCTATCGTGGCTGAGCAACAGGGCGATGCCGCTCAACCCGCGTTTGGCTATTGACGCATCAAACGCGCCCGCAAGGATGAGATGCCCTTGCAGATCGAGCGACTGCTTTGATGCGATGCCTCTAACAAGCATGGTCAAAGCGTCCCGAAGTTAGCCGCCGCCTTGTGCAGACGGTCAAGGGAATTGGTCAGCGCGTGGCGCGCGGATCGCTTCTTCACGGCCAAAAGGTCTTGCCGGATGAAATAGTCGTAGCCCATCTCCGCGATTTCACGGGCTACGGCTTCGTCGGCTAGATCACCTGTGGCAAGCAGCGCCTTCGCCGTCATCGCCACGTATCGTTCGCGCTCGGGCGGTGCTGTCTCCGGCAGGCTCTGGGGTGCGACTTTCTTGACCGCAGCGTCGCCAAGCCACTGCTGCGCGAGAACAAGGATAGCTTTCGCAACCGCTGTCGATGGGACATCGGGCGAGTTCTGTAGCTTGGGAAGGAGCTTCTGGAAGGCTTCGTTCGACCTGCCCTGCAGGCTGGTCAGAACGAGGCTGGCTACTCGACGAGCCCTGTTGCGGGAGCCGGTGTACTCGGCGGTCGCAATACGCTTCTCAAATTCCATTCGGGTGATGGTCATTGCCTGCGATCCCGGGGTTCGGTCGGATCGTTGTTGGCGGCTGCGCAACAACGGCCCGCTGGGGCATTCGTTGTGCACAGCCAACAAGGGCAGGCATTGCGATGATGTTAGGCGCGCGCCCTGTGTCCCGCAAGTTTCATGTAGACGCACAACCAATTAGCCAAGGGCCGGATAGCGGCATTGGCTGGCCGCCTAAAGCGTAGGCCAACGAGCAAAACAAGCCGCTTCGCCAACTTTGCCGCCGGGTAAGCTGGGAGCATTCAATCGCTTCGAATGGTCGACTTCACCGTACGTTCCGCCGTGAAGCCCTTCGGACCCCAAAAGTTCTCAGCGCCACCCGGCACACCATCGTAAAACTTTTCGACGTTGAATGGCATTCGGCTGATGACGTCGAACAGCTCAGGGGTTCTGCTCAGCTCAGCATCAATCTCCGCGGCGCGCTCCGATTCTTTCGACTTAACGTAAGGGATGGCGATGTCTAAGAGGCTTTCAAGGGAGTCGGACACTTGGCTGTCACTGTTTGTACGGTAGTGCACTGCTGTGATGCCATCTCCGTGTTCTTGTTCCAAGTATAGCACTCGTTCGTCGTTCCAGTTCTCACCCGGGCCGAAATGGGCAATAACTTTGTTCCGCAGATTGACGATAAGCTTGTGAGCTTCCCTCTGCTCAGGCGAATACGCGCCTATAACGCCGACATCATATCGTTCGATGGCCTTGGCATGGCTTGCACGGCAATAGACCACGACTGCGTGGGTAAGGAGCGCCCTAGCGAGATGCGACCTATCACCAACGTCGTCGCGCATAGCCTGAAGCTCTTCGACCGACCGCCTAACTTCGGCAAGGTCAGTACTCACCGAAACAGCTGATTGAAATTTTCGGACAGCCTTGATGAAACCCTCGGCTTTCGGATTTGCGGCAAGCAAGAGCACCGCTGATGTCAGATCGAATGCACGTCGCATGGGATTCGCGCCAATGGCTCCATGTCCGCAAAAAAAAATGCGCGGGTCAGCTCGTCTACTTCAGACGGACTTCATTGCAAGCGGGCTTTGTGAGTCCAGAGACGGTTTCCGAACTACCGGAGCCAGCTAGGGGTGAGCTACAAGGTGTGCGTCCCCGGCATCTTTAGGTAAGTCAGGCTGAGGCGGGCGGACGTATTCGCCTGATTCGACGGTAGCCCTTCATGATATTAGATTTCGAATATGACGTGTTCATTTCTCACGCTTCCGAAGACAAAAGCGTGTTTGTGCGGCCGCTCGCCAATGCCCTGGTCAGTCTTGGGGTAAGGGTTTGGTACGACGAGCACTCAATTGAATATGGTGATTCGATTAGAGAAAAGGTCGATCAAGGCCTTGTTCGGTCTAAGTGCGGAATAATCGTCTTTAGCGAGTTTTTCTTACGCAAACCGTGGCCAGCCTACGAGTTGGATGGTCTAGTCGGCAATCAGTTTGCCGATAATGTCCGCCAGCTTATTCCAATCTGGCACAATGTTACAGCTGATCAAATCCGGAAAAAGTCACCGCCGTGGGCCTTGCGAAAAGCATTGGTGACAAAAGAAATGACAGCTGAAGATATTTCCATCGAATTGCTGCGTCTAGTTCGATACGATTTATTCGAGAAGAGTAATCTTCCCGATTTGAGAAGGCGAATGAGTGGAAAGGATTTAGAGGAGATTGAGTCGCAATTGCGTATCACCAAGGAGGCATTATCCGCGTTTCAATGTCAATACTGTAAGTCTCCGTTGATCGAAGTTCGTAGTGAAGACATCCAAAATTATGTGCCGGCATTACAGTTATTCGAGTGCGGCTGTAAAATTGAAGGGCAACGTTTAATAAAATTCTGCCCACAGGATCCAGATGCTCCAGATCTGAATGAATACACATTTTATTTCATGTCGAGTCTATTCGACGATGACGATTGGACTTGTTTTGCTAGTCCGGTCACAGAAAACGCGAGGAGGCTTGATCCGGCAAATGGCCGTGGGCGAACAAAAGAGGAAGCAATGGCCGATCTACGGAAAAAATACTGGTCAACGAGAAATCCTAGGGAGGCGTGAGCGCATTCTCAGCTGCTGCTCATTGCATCGATTGGGCTAGTGAATGCCGGCTGCCGGCTTCCGAGACAGCGTTTTCAAGCTCTGTTGGCGCCACGCAATTTGGCGATATGCTGGACGACATATGGGCGGGGTGCATAGCGCGGCCTCGCATATAGGAGGAAGTGCATGGCGGATAACGGTGACTTGTTCGAAGTAAGCGACCAAGCGGAAAATTTGTCCGATATTGAGAATTTCGATCCGAAAATCGTGTCTCAAGCCGTTGTCAGTGGAACAGATTGGACGACCGAAACTATTATTAGCCAAATTAATAAAGGAAATATCCAACTGAATCCACGTTTTCAGCGCCGAGACGCGTGGGAGCGTGAACGTAAGAGTCAGTTTATCGAATCTCTGATACTTGGTCTTCCTATCCCGCAGCTTGTTTTGGCCGAGTCAAAAACTAAGCGGGGATCGTATATCGTTATTGATGGAAAACAAAGACTTCTTAGCATTAGACAATTTGCTGCGGAGCCTGACGACAAGATTTATCAAAGACTACAGTTGACCGGTCTCAATATAAGGGATGATCTGAGAAAGCTGTCACTTTTCGATCTCAGGGCGGATGCTGCCCGAAGCGACGATCTTGCCGCATTTGAAAATCAGCCGATCAGAACGATCGTTATCAAGAATTGGGGAAACGATAATTTCCTATATCAGGTCTTTCTTCGGCTTAACACGGGAAGTGTGCCGCTTTCACCGCAAGAATTACGCCAGGCACTTCATCCCGGAGATTTCGTAGAATTCGCCGATCTCGCCTCTGGCGAAAGCAAAGCGTTGCGTGATCTTCTGAAACTCAAGAAACCTGACTTTCGCATGAGAGATGCGGAACTCCTGATTCGGTGGTATGCTTTTCAATATTTTGGGGATCGCTACAACGGCGATTTAAAGGGCTTCCTCGACCACACTTGTGCAGAACTTAATTCGTGGTGGCCACAGTCTCAGAATGAAATAATTGGAAAACTAGAAGATTTTGAAGCCGCTTACTCGTGTGCGCGAGACATATTCGGCGATAATGTTTGCCGCAAATGGACGTCCGATGGCTACGAGCGCCCGTTCAATCGGGCCATCTTTGATTTCATTATGTACTATTTCGCGATGCCTAATGTCAGAGAGCGCGCAATTCCTCAGAAAGAGGCCGTAGAATTGGCTTTCCGCCGATTGTGCGAGACCAATGCGGATTTCTTGGGGTCAATCGAGCGCACAACCAAAAGTATCGGAGCTACTTCTTTGCGCTTTTCTATCTGGGCGGAGGAGCTCGGTGCGGTGCTAGGCATAGCCTTGCGGTCGCCGGTCCTGCGCGTTGGTTAGCCATCATGGCCAACTCGATGCGGTTTAGAGAGCTTCGCCGTCGGCTCGCGGCATTGCGGGCCAACATGCTTCCAGCAACATTCTCGCCTACAGGAAGCTACTCAGAGCGACAGCTTGATCGGGCTAGAGGATATCGTCTCTTAGCTCACGCTGAGATTGAGTCCTTCCTTGAAGACGTGACTATGCAGGTTGCCAAAGCCGCGGTGCTCAACTGGATTAGCAAGAAGAAAACCTCGGATTCGTTGATCTGCCTGCTCGCGCACTACCACGTTGGGTTTGATATGGAGGGAGAGGATTTGGAGCCATCTTTCCCTGATACTTCCCGGCAGAAAGTTAAAGAAGAAATCAAAGAGGCGATACAGAACGCCTTCAAGCAATATAATACAATTCACGATAACAATCATGGCATTCGAGAGAAGAATTTTAAGAGATTGGTCCTGCCGATAGGAATCAGAATAGATCAGATTGACCCAACTTGGCTAACAAACATGGACGATTTTGGAAAGGTGCGTGGTGAGATCGCCCATAAAACGGTGAAGATACAACAACAGATTGACCCGAAGTCGGAGTTCGACCGTATATCTGACCTCGTTTCTGGCTTAAAAGACCTTGATAAGCTAATTCTGAGCCTTTAGGTAATCACCATTTTGTTGGCGGGTGAACGCCGAGCGACGCCTTTGAACTCTCGAGTTTCAGGCAGGCTCGCGCGAGTTGCCACGTTGGGGATGACCCAAAAACATGGGACCTGCCTATTAGAGGCGACCGAGGAAGAAGAGGCCGATCTGCGGAAAAACTCTGGAAAATAAGAAACGCAAGCGAGGCATAGTGATAGCTGGGTCGCAATGATCTGCGTCGATTGCAATCCCGTCAATCGCATCCGGTTGAAGTCGCTTGATTTTTACTGAGAGGGGCGGCGCGACCTACAAAGCGGTCCACAATAAGATTGGCCGCTAGGTCGCGTGGCGCACTGCAACTGCGGGTGTATTTCGGCTATCTATCGGCGATTGAGTCGCTCTTTCCCGCATTTCAGGACATTTCGCATGGCGCGCCGTCCACCTCCTGAGCCGCAACGCCGCAAACTCAGCGTCGATGAGATGGAGCAAGGCATACAGCGCCTGTCGCGGCGCTTGAGCGAACTTGAAGCTTTCGACGTTGATAAAATTCAGGAGCGTAATTCTCCCGCTCAACGGACGTTAGAGGTGGCTATAGCAGACACTCTCCGGGCCATTTTCGGCGAAAACACACCAGAGTTTCGCCAATATGCCGGGGCTGCGAGACTGAATAACGGCCCGATCGCGGTCGCGGGAAGTTGGGCTAACCGCGGCCTGTATGACGAAGGCTTGGAAATTCGGCGGTATCTGGATGAAGGAAAAGCACGCGGAATTGCGCTGCTTGAACTCGCAATCAAGTCCCTGACCGAAGAGATCGAGTTCGCAAGTCCGGTCGCCGATTTGGGGGCGCCGCTAGCGAAAGCTGGCCCGCCGTCCAAACAGGTCTTTGTGGTCCATGGTCATGACGTGGCGACACGTGAAGCCGTTGCGCGCTTCTTGCAGCGCGCCGGTCTCGATCCCGTCATCCTGCATGAAAAGGCCAACGAAGGGAAAACCATCATCGAAAAGTTTGAGGCCAACTCGGCGGTTGGTTTCGCGGTGGTGTTGCTCACTCCCGATGATGTCGGCGGGCCGAAAGACGGGCAGACCTCGCTACGAGCCCGGCAGAACGTCATTCTGGAGTTGGGCTATTTCATCGGAAAACTCGGACGCGGAAATGTTTGCGCGCTGAAAAGCGGTGACATCGAACTTCCGTCCGACATCCTCGGCATCGCATGGACTTCGCTCGACGATAACGGCTGGCGTACCGAACTCGCCCGCGAACTCAGAAGTGCCGGCTATAAGATCGACTTGGAGGCACTATTCGGCTGACTTGCCACATGGAGCATCGCGAGCCGTACTAGCCGCGTCTTAGCTGCCCGGCGTTGGCGATCAACTGCGCCAGATACACATCAAGTGCATCTTGCATGTCATCGACTGCTTGCTGCCCGCTGGCGTGTCCAGGTTCCTCGGATTTGGCGTTGCGCGAGCTTTCACGCACGGCGTTGGTGAACTGCTGCATGAACTCGAAGGGTTCTGGCTGAGCTTCCGCGAGGGTTAGGAGCAACTGGGTCGAGACGAACTCCATGGCAGCGATGCGTCCCTGTAACGAGTCGAACGCCTTCTCCATGGCGAGGTACGCCTGCTTGAACTGCTGCTCGTTCATGGTCGCCTCATCGCAAAGCCGGGCTATCCCTCGGCGACCATCCAATGAACACATGAGAGGTGCAAGCCGGCGCTAGCGTCAGCCCCAGTCGAACCGATTCGGGGCAGGTACACCGAGCGGCAGTGGCTTGGATGCTTTGCGTGTCGTCATCGGATGATACGGGTGGCCGGCGACATCGGGGCCACGCGGCCTGATCGCCTTGGCAATATGCTCCTCGCGTTCCAGCTTAGCTCGACGCGCTACAAGCTGGTCGTGACGGTCAAGAGCGCGCTTGAGGCTCTGCCGTAGCCAGTACTTCTCCATCGGATGGACACGCTCACTGTCCAGCCTGCGCTGGGCGGCGACGACGGTTGATTGAAGCTCCGCGATCTCGGAATCGATTGCGGAGGGTCTCCGCGACTGGCGCGGCTGGAAGAAGTATCGGAAAACGCTCATCTGTATCCGTGCCTAATCCGAATTGCGTGGAATAGGCGCTCGATGTCGGCCCGGTCCTCGGCCTTCGGTTCCGTTGCCACAGTGGGGGCAGGGGGCGTCACAGACTCTACGATCGGCGCGGGAGGCTCTGACGGTGGCACGGTCCTGCCGAGGTTCTGCGCGGCCTCCTCCTGCGTGTAAGTAACTGGCGGGATCGGAAGGGGCACGGGCTTGCTTGGGTCGATCGCATATGGACCTGCCTTCATATGGCTTGCCGCGAGAAACCGACCTTGGGGAATAATGATGATATCCGCGCAGAGCGCCTCATCGGTCGGCATGGGCGCGCTGATGATGTCGAGACGCGTCGGCTCCATTCTGAAGAAGCGGGTGAGCATGCGATACGGGTTGATTCCCATCGCATGGGCCATCGCTTCCCCTAGGCGCGCGATCTCGGCTTCTGTGGCCCTACGCCGCGCCATGACGCCCGCCTTGGATCATCGCGAGAGCACCTGCGGGCAACGGCGGCACACCCTGGGGCAGGAACTTGTTCTTGAGATCGCGAATCTCAGCCTCATTGCGGGCGTCCAGCGCGCGGATCGTCTGCGCGGCCTGCTCCTTCGTGATGGACCCTAGCAGGGTCAGCTCCGCGAGCTTCTCGTATGCCTTCGCCAACGGCATGCGGATGATATCGTTGACCTCATCCTGAGTCATCGCGGGATCACCCGCCCGCATATCGTCGAGCTGCTTGAGCGCCTTCATCCGATCCTGATGCGGGTAGATCGGCGAGTGCGCCATGATCGTCAGCAGTTGCACATTGCTGTCCTTCACGGATCGCAACATTCGCCGGCTCAGCTTCTTCGAGACCTGCTCCGTTATATGCGTTGCCTTGTCGATCAATGCGCGGTCGGCATCGGTCAACGGCTGACCCTGTCGGATCGCGGTCCGCACATCGATAAGCCGGACCTGCTCGTCGAGCGTAAGCCCGTCCATGGCCTGCGCCACCTTGGACGCATCGGGCTCCTTGTTGAGCACCTGCTCGAACAGGTCGAGCTCGGCCATGCGGGTGACGAACCCCGCACGCTGCATTCGCTCGGAGACGACCTTCTCGTCCTGAGCGGGGTCGTGCTGCCGCATTGGATTGGGTTTGAGCGAATAATCGGTCATGGGCACGCCTCGAAATCGATGCGGGATCATGAGTCGCTTTGTAGGTTACTGCAACGAAAACCATTATTGTCCAATGACTTCAACCGCGTTCGATTGAAACCATCGCAATCTGAAGCGGCGCGCTGGCCATCGCAGGGCACGTTGCATCGTGACCGTAGGCGCACGCGCGTTTGCTTGGGGCGTCAGGCCGATCGAGCGTCGTCGCCGTGCGATGGGTGCGGGCACGCCGCATCGCCCGCGTAGCGACCTATACGGATGATCGGTAATTCCTGCTTGTCAGCGCGGCTTATAGTTGCAAAAGCCCGCGAACCTTTCGGCTTCGATCGGCCAGCCAGAGATAGCCGCGGATTTGTCCTCGCGAGCGATGGTCTCGCAATACGCCTCGAGATGCTTCCGCTGTGATTCTTTTGTTGTTTTCGTACCAACCACTAAGACTGATAGCGCGGTCGAATTCTGGTGCCGGCAAGTGGCGGTCGACAGCTTTCCGCCGGGGTAGAGTATCGCGTCATCGCACTTAGCGCCGTGCCCGCTTCGCTCGTAAATAGTGGCTATTCGTTTTGCCGCCTCTGGTAGAGTCTCCGCTCGCACCTGCATCGTGACGGAAACCGACGCGGCGAACACAGCGGCAACGGTGAGCAGCTTCTTCATGGTAGGCCTCGAATCGGTTGTAAAACGGCCAGCGTAAGACGATAGTTGCCTATTTGCCACAGTTGGAAGGGCAAGCTGCGTCGGGAGGCTGTTGACTCGATCGCCCGGTTTGTTCTCTTAATGTTCTAGTTTTTGAGGACGCACCCATGTCAGCCCAGCCAGCCGACCAATCCGTAAAAGACACCACGCTAGATGCCGAGGTCGCTGGGCTCGTTGCCGATCTGATGGAAGAACACGGCTCCGAGGCGGCAGCCCTGCGAGCGTTGGCGCATGACTTCATCGTCTTGATGAACGATGCCGATCGCTCGGTTTCACGGGGCTTCTTGCGGGGCTTATTCTCGCAAGGGGCTCGGCTCGTCTGTGATCCGGAAACGTGAGCGAACCGCCCGATGTTCATACGACCCTGGAATTCTATCCTTGGATCGTTGTGCGCTTCGACTGCCGAAGCTGCCGCACCTACCGGAACAAGCGCCTCGCCCTGCTGGCCGAGGAATTCGGGGCGTCGACCACGATAGAGTACCTGCTCGGCCTGTTCATCAGCAACTGCACGCATCGCCCACGAAAGCGGAACGGAAGGACGGCGCGTCGGCGGCGAGGAGTAGAGGGATCAGAACAGGCGCTTTCGCCGTTCAGGGCATTCAGGCCCATTCAGGTCCGAAAATCTGAATGGAAAATCAAACAAAATCAATATGTTAATGTACAAAAATGATAATTGTTAAGATATTAAGGGGTACTATATGGCTGTAGAGAGCCTCACGGGAGAGTTTCATTAAGACTTAACGGAACATAGAGCGATTTCAGACCCTTGCAAGTCCCGTTAAGATCTTAACGAAAACTATTCCATCTTCTCCTGAAAATCATTATCATTTCGCGGTTTCGGCGCCTTTAGAACTTCTTGTATTTTTTCAAATCGACGATGCGGTAAGTTACGCCTTTCGGCGGCGCTGCGATCATCACGCCATCGCCAGCGTCATACAGTTGGCCGGGTGTGCAGCGCTCAACCGATGCTTCCTGCCCGAGCTCCCGCATGATGTCTTCAATGAGCGCGAGCCTGTTTTTGGTCGGATGCTCAAACTCGATCTTGCCGTATTCCGCCACTTTCTGGCTCAGCCAGAACTGCTGGACCATGCCGGCCTTATGCTGTGCCTCGCCCACATTGATACTCTTGCTTTTGGACCTGCCGTAGGCTTGCAGTGCGCGAATGACGATGGCCTTGCGCTTGTCCTCACCAGTCCCAACGTCACCCGTGGCAAATCGATGGAGAAGGGCCTGACGTTCGGCGTAAATCGTCCGCAGCGCCCACCTCGCGTGCTCGCCACTGATCGTCGGACCAATGGGGTTGTCAGCGACTGCGAGGATCGCCGCGTAAACCCATGCCGTGACGTGGGCTCGCACAAAGAGATTGTACCTGTACGGATCATCCAGCTGGTTCAGAGGATGCACCACGTCTTGGTAGAAGCTCCAAAAGCGCTTGTCGGCCTCAGGAGAGAAGCTAACTGAAGTTGCGACTGGATATGCACTGGCGATGACCGGATTGCCCGTCTTCGCAATCAGCGGGCGAAGCTTGGCGAGTAGGCTCTCGCTGAACCGAGCGCACGGATCGCGGTTGAGATCGCCTCGTGACGGGCGCGACACGTCGAAGACCTCGAACCGATTGAGAAGCCCGTCCTCGGCCATAGCGTCGCCGAGAGCCCGATAAAATCGCCTCGGCTGGCCCTCGCAAAGCAGCGAAAGAGATGGCGAGTGCGCGGGCGGGATGGAGCGAACTTTGTCCGCATACACGATGCTGTCGATCATGCTGTCCTGACCCGCCTTGGTCTTGAGGAACAGTATCGAATGTCGAAGCGAAGAGGCATGCTCGTTCTTGCCCGCGCCCATCCCCTCGAAGAGAAATGAGGCCTCGTTGAGTACCGAGGCAGTTCGACCCTCTATGGCCACGGTGTTCGTCATCGCCGGGCCTGATTTATACTCGCCGGGACCGAAAAAGCGGCTGCTCGTGACGTGTGCCAACGACGAGTCGAATTCCGCCATGTTTCGCAAAAGACGGGTCCGCCCCGAACCCAGCAGGTCCTTGCCCTCGCCAGTGTAGCCCAGCGCCATGATGTAGGTGTTCAGGGCCGCGCCTTTGACGAAATAGGATCGCTGGGCGAACGCGCCGATTGTGCTGACAGCCCAAAGGACGGCCAGCGATTGATTGTGGTAGTGCTGCATCCGGCCAAATTCGAACGCTAACTGCCCCGTCAAGCCGGGCGGATATTCGAGAAGCATTCGCGGCTGCGTTTCTGGGATCGTCCTGTCTCTGGACACATCCTCCTCGTCTGGTGTTTCCGCGAGTTTTTGGGCGTAGGCCTCGACTTGTTCGCGATCCTCGGCCGCAGCCTTTACTTCGCGTCCAGCGAATGCGAGGGCCATTTCCTGCCCGCGCTCGATGAGGTACGCCTGCTCCTCCTGCGTGCGGTTCCAGATGCCTTCGGTGTTCCTGCGTTGCCCGCCTCGTGCATCGGGGAGCCAGTACCTGAAGAATTTCCGATAGAGCGAGTTGCAGCGCGACTGCCCCAGTGGGCTGGACTCGACGATCTGGTAGATCTGTTCGGGGTCGGCCAGAATCTTATCGAGGTCACCAACGACCTGCATCAGTCGCTCTGACCCAGTGCCCTGCGGTGCGGCTTGCCACAGGTGTCCATATGACAGGGGCTTGCGCTCGGACATCAGCAAAAGCGCGCGTTCGTTGGACATGTGTCCGCGACCCAGCTCATATGTCACGCCCGACAGCGGGGACGTTCCTGCCGCGGCTATGCGCTCCTTCCGACGTTCGGCGCGCAGCGACAAGGTGTGGGCGACGATTCCGTCGCCATCTGTAAGATCGGGCTGAGACCCCGGCAATACGCGCCCTGTGAGCGCGATAAAGCGCTTGCTGCAATAGACCTCAATGTTGGGATGTACATCGTTCATCGATGGCGTCCCGTCAGACGGGGAGCCGAGATAGAAATAGTGTCGCCCGTTGCCTGAAACAGACGTCTCGCCCCAGGTCGCGTGAGCAGGGGCAGACATGGCCTCTACGGCATTGGAGAAGGCTGCGGCGTCATCCTTCGCGTCGAGGTCGAAGCAGGTGATGCCCGCTTCCTGCGTCAGCACGAACCCAATCCCGTACTGGGACTGATCCAAACCGGCATACACGTCAACCACTGTGTCAAAGCTGACCCAGCGCGTCGCATCGAGCGGGTTGATTGAAGACCCATTGGGATCAAGGGCCGAATAAGGGCGCTTCAGCAGTTTTCCCTTCTGATGCTCAACCTTGTAAAGAATAAATTGAGCGTGCGTTCTAAGTTTGTGAGGGATATTCTCAGGTAGTGTTAGCCGATGATCGGGGTAGGAGGGCGATTGGATAGTATTAGACATTGTATGTTCATCCCTGACGATTGGGCGTGACTATTGAATTTCGTCAAAGGTTCCCATAATGTCATGCTTGCGTCCCTCGCTAGCTGACATTACGACTGACTCGACAATCAACCTCTCGCGGTTAGCGCTGCGAGAGGTTTTTCGCTGCAGCGGAATTCAAAGGTATCGCGCCGCTTCGCGATGAAAGCCACTCGACAGCGACGCGGTTGAAGAATTTGGTGCGCGACAGGCCGAGTTTCGCGGCTTCCGCGTCGGCTGCAGCGACCACATCTGCCGGCATCCGAATGGTAATGATTGGCTTTTGTCCGGATTGTCTATCTGACATAGTTGTCGTCTCCTTTGGTCGATACGAGTACGATACGATCGTCGTATTTTGACTACAAGGATCGACTGCGTATCCGCTGTTTTGTTGCAGACGAACAACTCTGGATAACCATGAGCCGACGATCCCGCGTCGAGCGACGACGCGGGGTTCAGATTTGATCAGCGGTATGCTGCGGTCAGGCTGCTTTGATCGCGCCGCCCGCGCGCTCGCGGTTCTGCATCCACATAGCGATTTCGTCAGATTTCCACGCGACTGAACCGGGTCCTGTCCTGACCGGACGAGGAAACGTCTCAGATTTGATCTGTCTATATATGCCTGATGTCGAAAGCCCGGTCAGTTCTTCGACCTTGCTGCGACGAAGAAACCTAACTTCGTCCATGTCCTTCACCCATGAGTTGTCAGCAACAACGATCTATGTTCAATCGTTGTCATCGATTACGCTCATTGATGATACGAGTTGCAAGGATCACGCAGATGAGTTTCCGCGCAGCAAGCATTGCAGGGCCCGCACCTCAGGATGATGAGCAATCAGGGGAGGTGAGAATAATATAGCGGACTTGCGGAGACGCTGGCAAGTCGAAAATCTGCGCTCAGTCTCTCAGGCAGACCGCACGAGCGCTGTAACGTTGTCGCCCTTCACCGCAGGTGGGCGCGAACAGAAACCCGCCCAGGCATCCATGAGCCTGCGGCGCTTCTCCAACGCGTCCGAGCGACGGTAGGCGGCTTCAACTTTGTCCTTAAGCTGGTGAGCTAACGCCTGCTCGATCACTTCGCGTTGGAAGCTGGTCGCGTCACCGGCCCAATCGCGGAACGTCGAGCGGAAGCCGTGAACGTCAAGATCACCATGTCCTTTGATGCTGCGCAGGCATTTTATCATCGCCTGCTCGGACAGCCCTTTGCCGCGACGAGCGCCGGCGAACAGGTGCTTGTTCCCTTCTTCTTTCGGGACTGACTTCAGAATTTCGATTGCGCGTCCGGAGAGTGGGACACGATGTTCGATTCCGCTTTTCATATGCTCGGGAGGCTTGATCCACACTCCTGCATGGAGGTCGATCTCGTCCGCTTTTGCCTTGAACACCTCGCCTGGGCGTGAAGCCGTCAAGATCGTGAACTCAAGCGCACGCGCCGAAATGCCTCCTAGCGATCGAAGCTTCGGCATGAACTCCGAAATATCATCATAGGGGAGGGCCTTACGGTGCTTGGTTTTTGACACTTTGCCCGGTGCGGCGAGCGCCGAATCAAGGCGCCCCTTCCAACTAGCGGGATTCTCGCCGGTCCTCAGATGGTGAGCCTTCGCCCAGTTCAGTACCGCCTCGATGCGTTCCCGCACTCGGCTCGCCGTCGCGTTCTTCGTATTCCAGATGGGTTCGAGAATTTGGATGACGTGGGCCGTCTCGACCTTCGCTACCGAGAGCTTGCCGATAACCGGGAAGGCATATGTCGTCAGCGATGCCCGCCAATCATGCTCACTCTTCCCGCCCTTCCATCCGGGGGCCTTCGCGGCGAGCAGGCGCTTAGTCGCTTCTTCGAACGTGACCTGCTTTGCCTCTTCGGCGCGCTTCGCGTCGCGGATGGCCTTGCGTTCCTCGATAGGATCAATCCCCGATTGGACCTGCTGGCGGGCGGCCCGCGCCCGGTCTCTCGCCTCCTTCAGGCCGAAGGTGTTGACGTCGCCAAGGCCCATCTGACGAGCCTTGCCCGTGATCATGTACCGCAGGCACCACGACTTTGCGCCGGTCGGACCGACCTGCAGCCAGAGCCCCAAACCATCGCCATATAGACCGGGTTTCGTCGCCTTCGCGACCTGCGCCGCTGACAGCTTATTGATCGTCCGCGCCATGTCCTCGCTCTCAACGTGACCCACAAATCATAGTGCGAATGTATGGGAATGCGTGACGACGATCAACAGCAATTTAATCAGCAACTCCAGTCACTTAGCAAATGAATTGGGAAGCGATGACAACGCATGAAAACGGTTGAGTATTGACAGACCTTCAATCCCTTCGGCCTGCTCGGCAACGCCATGGCGCTGCCCTTCGTCTCGCTTTTCGTCATGCCGGCGGCGGTATTCGGCGTGCTGGCCTATCCCTTCGGGCTCGACTGGCCGGCCTGGGCCTTGATGGGGCTTGCCTCCGATGTCGTGCTCAAGGTGGCACATTGGGTCGCGAGCATCGACCATTCCACCGTGACGGTTGTGGCTTTCGGCCCAGCCGTGCTGGCCTGCTTCGCGCTGGCGCTGCTCTGGCTCACGCTCTGGACCACGGCCTGGCGCTGGCTCGCGGCCTTCCCGCTGCTCCTCGGCGTCGCCATCGCCGGAAAGCCGGAGCGGCCTGAAATCCTGATCGAGCGCGACGGTTCCGGGCTCGCCGTGCGCGGGCCGGACGGGCGCCTCGCCATCGCGGGCAAGCCCAGCCGCTTCGTCCTGCAGCAATGGCTCGCGGCCGATGGCGACAGCCGCTCGCCGGACGATCCGACATTGCGCGCCGGTGTGACCTGCGACCGGCTGGCTTGCGTTGCGCAAACAGCCGACAAGCGCACGATCTCGTACACGCGAGAACGGCTCGCCATCATCGAGGACTGCCAGCGCGCGGATCTCGTTGTCACCGCGATCCCCTGGAGCGGGGCCTGTAAAGCCAAGCTCGTCGAACGGATGGCACTGTCACGCGACGGCGCGACCTCGCTCTACCGCACGGCATCGGGCTGGAGCAGCCATGTCTCCGAGCCGAACGCGGCCGACCGTCCCTGGACCCGCCGACGCGAGCGCCGCCCGGCAGAGTCGAGCACGCGTCCCGCCAGTCAAACGATGACCGCGCAGCCGGCACCAGCCGTCGACACCGAAGCCGAGGCCGATACCGAGCGTCTTCAGTAGCGCCGCATCAGGTTGACAAGGCGGCCCTGGATCTTGACCCGGTCGGGCCCGAGCACACGGGTCTCGTAGGCCGGGTTTGCGGCTTCGAGCGCGATCGAGGAGCCGCGCTTGCGCAGGCGCTTCAGCGTCGCTTCCTCGTCGTCGATCAAGGCCACGACGATGTCGCCGGTATTGGCGGTGTCCTGCCGGCGGATGACGACGGTATCACCGTCGAGAATGCCGGCCTCGACCATCGAATCGCCACGGACTTCGAGCGCGTAATGCTCGCCGGAGCCGAGCATGTCGGGGGGCAGCGAGACGGTATGGCTGCGGCTCTGGATCGCCGAGATCGGCGTGCCCGCCGCGATCCGGCCCATGACCGGAATGGCAATGGAATGCCGGCTGTCGTCCTCGGTCGTGGAGGGGCGCGGCTTGGCCACGCTGGGTTGCGCGCCGAGGCCGCCTTGCACGACGGCGGGGCTGAACCGCGGACGCGGCGCCGACGCGCCGAGCCCGTCCGGCATCTTGATGACTTCGAGAGCGCGCGCCCGGTTCGGCAGGCGGCGAATGAAGCCGCGCTCCTCCAACGCCATGATCAGGCGGTGGATGCCGGATTTCGAGCGCAGGTCGAGCGCGTCCTTCATCTCGTCGAAGGAGGGAGGCACGCCACTTTCGCGCAAGCGTTCCTGGATGAAGCGCAGGAGTTCGTGTTGCTTGCGTGTCAGCATGGTCGCCGCCAGCCCCTCAAAGCGCAGATTCGAAACAAAGCACGAACACCATACGCGTTCTGCTTGTGTTCCGCAAGCCGCTACCGCAAGGGCAGGATATGGCAGGGATCGCCTTTCCTGGCCGGAGCGGCATGGGCCGGCCGGATCGTCAGGGCCTGCGCCCGTGCCAGGGTGCCGAGCATCGAGGAATCCTGCCGGTCGAAGGGCGTCGCGACCCAGCCCTTGGGCGTCAGCGCGAGCTCGGAGCGCAGGTAATCCTCGCGCTCGTCATTGCCGGGCATGTCGCGGCCGAGGATCGCGGGGATGCTGCGGTCGCGATCGGCATCGGCAATGCCGAGCAGCGCCTCGATCAAGGGCAGCACGAAGAGATGGCCGCAGACGATCGAGGAGACCGGGTTGCCCGGCAGCCCGACCACGACCATCCGGCCGAGTCTTCCGGTCATCATCGGCTTGCCCGGCCGCATCGCGATTTTCCAGAAGCCGAGCGACATGCCGGCCCGCGTCAGCGCTTCCTGCACGAGATCATGCGCACCGACCGAGGCGCCGCCCAGCGTGATCAGCACATCGGCATCGGCCTCGCTCGCCCTTGCGATCTTGCTGGCGAGATCGGCATGATCGTCGCGGGCGATGCCGAGATCAAGAACCACGCCGCCGGCCTTCTCGACCAGCGCGGCCAGCGAGAACGAATTCGAGGCGACAATCTGGTCACGGCCGACCGGCTCGCCCGGCGCCACCAGTTCGTCGCCGGTGGCGAGGATCGCGACGCGCGGCTTGCGCCGGACCGGCAAGGTTGGATGCCCCATCGCGGCGGCAAGCCCGAGCGCTGCGCTGTCGAGCACGCGTCCGGCTGAAAGCAGCACGTCGCCCTCGTGGAAGTCGAGCCCCGCCGCGCGCAGGAACTTGCCCTTGGCCGGCGGCACGCGGACGCGGATCACCGGGCCGTCGACGCCGTCCGCGTCTTCCTGCATCAGGATGGTGTCGGCTCCCGCCGGCATTGGCGCGCCCGTGAAGATGCGGACGGCCTGCCCCGGTCCGACCGATCCGTCGAAAGCCCGGCCGGCTGCAGATTCGCCGATCACGGCAAGCGAGACGCCTTCCGCCATCTCGTCGCCGCGCACGGCATAGCCGTCCATGGCCGAGTTGGCGAAGGGCGGCTGTGTCCGCAACGCCTCGACCGCACCGGCCAGCACCCGCCAGGCGCAATGCGCCAGCGGCAGGGCTTCCGCCTCGGTCGGTCCCGGAATGCTGTCGAGCAGCGCCTTGCGCGCGACGGGAACCGGGGTGAGCGTCATCAGAGCACGATGCCGAAAAGTGGGAACCGGTTTTCGGATGACATCGTGCTCACTCCTCTAGTCAACTTTCGCCTCGTAGTCGCCGGACTGGCCGCCGGACTTGTGCAGCAGGCGGATGTTCTCGATCCGCATCGCCCGGTCGACGGCCTTGACCATGTCGTAGACGGTGAGACAGGCGACAGAGACGGCGGTCAGCGCCTCCATCTCGACGCCGGTCTGGCCCTTCATCTTCACCTCTGCGCGCACGCGCACGCCCGGCAGGGCCTCGTCGATATCGAGATCGACGGCGATCTTGCTCAGCAGCAGCGGGTGGCAAAGCGGGATCAGTTCATGCGTGCGCTTCGCCGCCATGATGCCTGCGAGGCGCGCCGTGCCGAGCACGTCGCCCTTCTTGGCGTTGCCATCGCGCACGATCGCGATCGTCTCCGGCGCCATGACGATCTGGCCTTCGGCGATCGCCATGCGGGTCGTCTCGGCCTTGCCGCCGACATCGACCATATGCGCCTGGCCTTGCGCGTCGAGATGGCTGAGCTTGCTCACGCCGCGGCGGCCTTGCCGGAGAGCAGCGTCTGCGTCGCGGCGGTGACGTCGGCCTGCCGCATCAGGCTCTCGCCGACGAGAAAGGTATTCACGCCGATCCGGTTGAGCCGGGCGATGTCGTCATGCGTGAAGATGCCGCTCTCGCTGATGACGATCCGGTCGGCAGGCACGCGTTGCGCCAGCCGCTCGGTCACGGCGAGATCGACATTGAAGCTGCGCAGGTCGCGATTGTTGATGCCGAGCAGGCGGCTCTCGAGCTTGAGCGCCCGGTCGAGTTCGGCATCGTCATGGACCTCGACGAGCACGTCCATGCCGAGCCCGCGTGCAGTCTCGTTCAACGCCCTGGCGGTGTCGTCGTCGACACCGGCCATGATGATCAGGATGCAGTCGGCGCCCCAGGAGCGGGCCTCGTAGACCTGATAGGGCTCGTAGAGGAAATCCTTGCGCAAAGCCGGCAGGCCGGCGGCCTCGCGCGCTTCGGTGAGGAATTCCGGCTGGCCCTGGAAGGATGGGGCGTCGGTCAGCACGGAGAGGCAAGCCGCGCCGCCGGCGGCATAAGCGCGGGCGAGCGAGGGCGGATCGAAATCGGCGCGGATGAGTCCTTTGGACGGGCTCGCCTTCTTGATCTCAGCGATCAATGCCGGCGTGCCCTGCGCGAGCTTGTCCGCGAGTGCATCGGCAAAGCCGCGCGGCTTGGAAGCTGCGCGGGCGCGGCGTTCGATTTCGGCCTGCGGCACCGCGGCTTTTGCCGCCGCGATTTCCTGGCGTTTATAGGCTTCGATCTTTGCGAGAATATCGGTCATGCCGGCCTCACGCGTTCGAGGCTTTGACGAGCGCGGCGAGCACCGCCTTGGCCTTGCCGGAATCGAGTGCGGCCGTCGCCTGGGCGAAGCCGTCTTTCAGGTCCTTGGCCTTGCCGGCGACGAGCAGTGCCGCAGCCGCATTGAAGGCGGCGATGTCGCGGAAGCCGGTCTTCTCGCCGCCGAGCACGGCGTTGAGCGCCACCGCGTTCTCCTCGGGTGTGCCGCCGCGCAGGACTTCCGGCTTGGCAGGCTGAAGGCCGACATCGGCCGGGCTGATCGAGAAGCTCTCGATCTTGCCGTTTTCCAGCGAGACGACGCGGGTCGGGCCCGTCGTGGTGATCTCGTCGAGGCCGTCGGAGCCATGCACGGCCCAGACGCGGGTCGAGCCGAGCGAGGCCAGCACCTTGACCATTGGTTCCAGCCAGGTCTCGGAGAAGGCGCCGATGAGCTGGCGCCTGGCGCCGGCCGGGTTGGAGAGCGGGCCGAGCAGGTTGAAGATCGTGCGCGTGCCGAGCTCGGTGCGCACCGGCGCGACATGGCGCATCGAGGCGTGATGCGTCGGCGCGAACATGAAGCCGACCCCGGCCTCGCGGATGCAATGCTCGGTCGCGGCCGGGTCGAGCCCGACCTTGACGCCGAGCGCGGTCAGCACGTCGGCCGCGCCGGAGCGCGAGGACGCCGCGCGGTTGCCATGCTTGGCGACCGGCACGCCGCAGGCAGCCGTGATGATCGAGGCCAGCGTCGAGACATTGTAGGAGCCGGAGGAATCGCCGCCAGTGCCGACGATGTCGATCGCCTCGGGCGGCGCCTTCACGGGCAGCATCTTGCCGCGCATGGCGCCGACGGCGCCGGCGATCTCGTCGATCGTCTCGCCGCGTACGCGCAGCGCCATCAGGAAGGCGGCCGACTGTGCGTTGGTGACCTCGCCGGAAAGGATGGTGTCGAAGGCGTCGCGCGCTTCCTCGCGGGAGAGCGTCGCGCCGGTCGCGACCTTGGCGATGAAGGGTTTGAAATCGTCCATGGGAACTCTGCGGAATCAGGCTGAAAGGGTCAGGGCGGAGGCTTCGCGTTCGCTCTGCCATCGCTCCGCGAGATCGAGGAAATTCCGCAGGATCGTCGCGCCATGCTCGGAGGCGATGCTCTCCGGATGGAACTGGACGCCGTGGACCGGGAGTTCCCGGTGCGAGAGTGCCATGATCAGGCCGTCATCGCTTTCCGCCTCGATTTCGAAGACATCGGGGCAGGAGGCGCGCTCGACCACGAGCGAATGATAGCGCGTCGCCTGCAGCGGGCCGTTGATGCCGCGGAACAGGCCACGCGCCTTGTGGCGGATCGGCGAGACCTTGCCATGCATCGGCAGCGGTGCGCGCACGACCTGGCCGCCGAAGGCCTGACCCATCGCCTGCAGACCAAGGCAAACGCCGAAGATCGGCTTCCGGCCCGCGCCTTCGCGGATCAGGTTCAGGCAGATTCCGGCTTCGTTCGGCGTGCAGGGGCCGGGCGAGAGCACGATCGCATCGTGATTGCCGGCAAGCGCCTCGTCGACGGTCAGCGCGTCGTTGCGCCAGACATCGACCTCGGCGCCCAGCCCACCGATGAGATGGACCAGGTTCCAGGTGAAGCTGTCGTAGTTGTCGATCAACAGAACGCGCATGGCCGAACCCGTGAATGCGGCTTGAGGTCATGCACGTTCGGGGGCGGGGTGGTCAAGTTTCGCGGGCGAATGACGGCCTCGCGCGGCGGCCGGCCGGTCACCCCCGCGCGCTGCGGGGCATGCCTGCCGTGCGCGGCTGGGCCAGTCCCGGCGCGGTCTCGACGCCCAGCGTCGGGAGGGCAAGCGTCCGCTGGCCGCGGAAATCGACATGGCAGACGATCAGTCCGCGCTCCTCGATATAGCTGAGTACGCGCCGTGCCCGGCTCGGCGAGGCGCTGCCATAGATCTCCGCCAGCTCGGCATCGCTGGGGCAGGGCCGGCCCTCGATTGCGGTGCGGGCGATGTAGAGAAAGAGCCCCTGCAGGTCGTCTGGAAGGCTACCGGAGGCCGCCACTGCGGCCTGCCAGCCTTCGCTCGTCGCGATGCTGTCGCTGACGCCGGCCCGCGCCACCGCGAGCCTGCGGCGGAACTCCTCGAGACTCAGATGCGTGCGGCCGAGCCGGCGCATCCGGCAGCGCACGGTGAAATCCTGGTAGAGTACCGCGACCTGCCGCGAACGCGCCTCGGGATCGCCCATCAATTCGCGCAGGATCTCGGTCATGATCGCTTCGCGCTCTTCCGGTTCAAGCTCGATTTCGGGCTCGATTTCGGGCTGCGGGGCAGGGCGATAGGTCTCGATCCGGCGCAGCACCTCGGTCGGGTCGGGCCGCGGGCGCGGCGCGGGACGCATGGGGCGGGCCATCGGCAGCGGCTCGTCCTCGCCGCGCGTGAAGATCAGCTTGCCGGCCTCTTCCGGCGCCTGTTCGGGCAACGGCATCAGCCCCGGCGCACCGCCGCGATCCACCGACGAGACCGAGCCGATCCGGATCGGCAGCGGCCTCTTCGACAGGGCGGGGCCGAGCGCGACGAACTGGCCGCGTTCGAGATCGCGGAACATCTCGGCCTGGCGCCGGTCCATGCCGAGCAGGTCGGCGGCGCGCTGCATGTCGATGTCGAGAAAGGTGCGGCCCATCAGGAAGTTGGAGGCTTCCGCCGCGACGTTCTTGGCGAGTTTGGCGAGGCGCTGTGTCGCGATGACGCCGGCAAGGCCGCGCTTGCGGCCGCGGCACATCAGGTTGGTCATGGCGCCGAGCGAAAGCCGGCGCGCTTCGTCCGAGGCCTCGCCCGCCATCACGGGCGCGAAAAGTTGGGCCTCGTCGACCACGATCAGCATCGGGAACCAGAGCGAGCGGTCGACATCGAAGAGCCCGCCGAGGAAGGCGGCAGTCGCGCGCAACTGCTCGTCGGCTTCGAGGTTTTCGAGGTTCAGCACCACCGAGACGCGATGCTGGCGCACGCGCAGCGCGACGCGCTGCAACTCGGCCTCGCCGCATTCGGCATCGACCACGACATGGCCGAACTGGTCGGCGAGCGAGACGAAATCGCCTTCTGGATCGATGATCGCCTGTTGCACCAATGGTGCGCTCTGCTCCAGCAGGCGGCGCAAGAGATGTGACTTGCCCGAGCCGGAATTGCCCTGCACGAGCAGGCGCGTCGCCAGCAATTCGGCGAGATCGATCAGGCCGGGCTCGCCGGTCTTTGTCGTTCCCATCTCGATTGCAGTGGTCATGCGGGCGGTGAATCGTCGTGCTGGGTGTGGCGCGGAGGTGCGGCCGGCGCTTCTAGCACGGCCTTCCCCTCGCTGGGCGCAGGGCAGCCCTGCCTTCCACAGGCAATCGGATTCTCAGCGCGGGCAGCGCATCGTCCGTTCCTGTCGGATAATGTCGGCGATCGCCCGGTGGTCATTGGCAGAGAGCGGCAGGTCCTCGACATTGTCGTACTGGCAGCCGGCATTGCCGAAGGCCGCGATCGCGCGCTTCGTCCGGAAGCAATAGCCTTGCGCCTTGTAGATCTCGTTGCGCTGGATCCAGAGATCGGCACAGGCCTGGGGGCTGGCGAGCGTCGGCCCTGCCGTTGCGCCGGCCAGCAGAACGGTGGCGAGAAGCGGAAGGTAAAGGGCGCGCATGACGACGATCTCCGACGATTGAAGAGCGAGCTTCGCGGTGCAGCCGGGTGAAGGCAACTCTCGCCGGAGCGAGGCGGGCTTGTGGAGGCGCGTCGCCATTCCGGGCAAGCCGCGCGGTGTCGCTGATGCCGAGGCTTTCGCAAGGCGCCGCGATTTCCGATCGTGCCGGCTCGCGCCCGGTCGTTACGGCTTCTTCATCTCGAGACAGGTCAGCACCTCGACATAGCTTGGCGGTCCTCCGAAGCTGGCGCTCTCGACGCAGGTCGTTCGGGCGCTCGGCTGGAACTTGTGCCAGCGCGCGGTGAGCTCGGCGCGGGCCCGTTCCTCATCGGCCTGGCAGGCGCTGGCCGGACGGCCGACATCGACGCCGGACTTGCCGACATCGCGACATGCCGCGGAGATATCGAAGCGTGGCGGCGAATCCGCGATGGGGATGATGGCTGCTGCGGCGGGATTGCCGGAGATGGCCAGAAGAACGATACCGGCGGCGAGCATGGTCGTCACTCCACGAAAAACGCCCCTGCACCAACGCGAGACGACCGCGAGAGTTCCCGGCGGAAGCGCGGTCAGGCGGCCGGCGGGCCCTGCCGTTTGACGACGGTGATATCCGTGGCCGAGTGCGCCTCGATATCGACGATCGCAATGTCCGGACGATCTATGGCGGGCAGGCTTCGGGCTTCCGTCGCCCGGTGCACGAAGACCAGGCTGGCCAGGGCCGGATGCTCTGCTAGTCGCGAATGCGCCAATGCCGGTTCCATGTTCCCGGGCAGGACCAGATGGACATGGCGACCGCCTTCGATGCAGGCCTGCAGGTCGCCGAGGTTGAACAGCCCGAGCGTGAGCAGCTCGATGCCGCTCAGCATCGCCATGCCCGGTCCACTCGCGAGCGCCGCGAGATCGCCGCCGACCAGAGTCGTCACGATGCGCGATGAGATGGTCGGCTTCAGCGCCCGCGAGATGTCGAGCGCCTTCGCGAGCAGATCCCGCTCCGGCAGCGTGAACGGTCCACGCAGCGCGACGCCGTCGCAAACCTGCAGAACCGGCCGCTCGGTGAGCTGTGGCAGCGGATGCAGCGTCGGATTGGCCATCAGCAGGTCGAGCGGGGCGACTCCGTCGGGAACATCCGGCCCGAAGCCGCCGACGAAGCGTGTGCCGAAGGCCCTCATTGCGAGATTGCGCAGCGTGAGCAGCGGCCGCAACGATCCGACGCGGCTGACGCCGAGCGCCATCACGGCGTCCGCCGCCTCGATCAGCCGGAGCAGTTCGAGCTCGTTGCCGTGCAGCGGCAGCATCAGGGGCGACAGGCCCGCGCGCAGGCTCGCCAGGATCGAAACAATCGCCTCCGGCCCGAGCGGGGCCAGGATCGCGACGCTTGCGCCTGGCGTGCCCTTGTTGATGGCGAGCAGCCGGGCCAGTCGGTCGATGCGCTCGTCGAGATCGAGGAAGTTGGTCGAGCCCGGCGTGACGTCGCTCCAGCCGCGGCGGCCCGGCGGATCGCGCAAGGCGGCGTCATAGCCGCGACTGCGGGTCAGGGCGGCGAGCAGTGTGTCGAGATCGAGACCGTCGAGCAAGGCTGAGGCTTCGTCCTGTTCTGCCCGCATCGACAGACCCTAGTTGGCCGGCGCTGCCGCCGGAAGGCGGGCCAGCGCTTCGTTAGAGAGGAAATAGGCCGGTTGCCGCCCCGCCATGATCACGCCGCGCGCCAGCGCGATCCAGGTATCGGGCAGGTAATACAGCGGCACGACGTAGAAGCCGGAGATCAGCAAACGGTCGAGGGCGCGCACCGCGGCAACAAAATCCTCGCGCTCACGGGCGCCGAGCAGGGCTTGCAGCACCGCATCGACGGCGAGCGACTTCACCCCGGCATAATTCAGCGCGCCGTTGCGGGCGGCATTGGCCGAGCCCCAGCGTCCGATCTGTTCGTTGCCGGGCGAGGCCGAGGCCGGCCAGGTCCACTGGATCATGTCGAAATCGAAGGCCGACAGGCGTCGCCAGTACTGCACGTCGTCGATCAGCCGCACCGAGACGGCGATGCCGAGTCGGGCGAGCGATTGGGCATAGTTCAGCGCGAGCCGCTCCTGCGGCCGGCTCGTCACGGTGATCTCGAAGGCGAAGGGCTCGTCCTTGCCGCTGCGCAGCACGCCCTCGCGCAATCCGTAGCCGGCTTGCTTGAGCAGATCGAGCGCCTTGCGCGCCTGCTCGCGGTCGCGGCCGGAGCCGTCGGTTTCCGACGGCCGCCAGCTTCCGGCGAGGATGTCCTCGCGCACGGCGCCCGTAAAACCGGCGAGAAGCGCCTTCTCTCGGCTATCGGCGGGGACGCCGAGCGCCGAAAGGTCCGAATCCGAGAAGAAGCTGCCGGCGCGGCGATAGACGCCGTGGAACAGGTTGCGGTTGACCCATTCGAAGTCGAACAGGAGGCCCAGCGCCTCGCGCACCCGCACATCGGCGAAGATCGGCCGGCGCGTGTTGAAGACGAGACCGGTCATGCCCTTGGGCGTGTCGAAATGCAGGGTTTCCTGCCGGATGCGCCCGTCATGCACGGCCGGCACGTCATAGCCGGTCATCCAGCGCGTCGGGTCGCCTTCGACGCGGACATCGTAGAGCCCGGCCTTGAACGCCTCGAACAGCGCATTCGAATCCCGGTAGAAATCGTAGCGGATCTCGTCGGCGTTATAGAGCCCGCGCGTGAGCGGATGGTCCTCGGCCCAGAAATCCTTGCGGCGCTTCAGCAGAAGCGATTCGCCGGGCCGGACCTCCTCGACGGCATAGGGGCCGGAGCCGAGCGCCGGCTTGAAGCTGGTCTCGCCGAAGTTTTCGGCATTGGTCGCATGTCTGGCGAAGATCGGCAGCGACCCGATCACCAGCGGCAATTCGCGGTTGGAGCCGTCGCCGAGCTCGAATTCGACGCGCCGGGGCGAGGGCGCCGTGACCTTGGTGACACGGCCGAGGCTGGAGCGATGGAACGGCTTGCCCTTCGTTTTCAGCATCTCGAAGGTGAAGATCACGTCCTGCGCCGTGACCGGCTTGCCGTCGGAGAACCGCGCCCGCTCGTCGATCTCGAAGGCGAGATGCTTGCGGTCCGCGTCGAGCGCGACGCCGGAGGCGAGCAGGCCGTAGGCGGTGAAGGGCTCGTCCGCCGAGCGGTAGAGCAGGCTCTGCTGCACATATTTCGGCACGGCATCGGGCGCGACGCCGAGCACGACGAGCGGATTCAGGCTGTCGAACGTGCCCTGGATGCCGAGCACGATGCGCCCGCCTCTGGGCGCCTTGGGGTCGGCATAAGGCAGATGGGCGAAGCCGGGCGGTAGGGCGGGCTGGCCATGCATCGCGATGGCGTGCCGCATCGGCTCCGAATCGGCCGACGCCGCTTGGCCGCGCGCCAGGACGGCGAACGGGGCCACAGCCAGTAGAAGGTTGACCCCGCGGCGGCTCATCGCCTGGGGCAATCGAAGAAATTCCATCGTACGACCTGATTCCCTGCGTGAGAATAGCATGGGAGCAGCGGGTCACGCAGCTATTCGGGCTGGAATCCTCGGTGCGAACTCGCTAAAGGCGTGGGCAGGGTGTCATTCAAACGCCTCAATCGGCCTTGATGTGCACGGCTTGCGATGGCCGGCGCCCCATGCGATTGGGCCATCAGCGGTGACGCGCGCGGCTTGCGAAGTCGTGATCCCGAATTCGCTTGGTAAGGAAAGACAAGGAATGTCCGCTTCGTATCGCCTGTCATCTAGCGCGCTCGGCCTCGTGCTCAGCGCCGCCATCGGCTTCGCGCCCGTCGCGGCCTTCGCCCAGGCTCCGGCGCAGCGTCCTGCGCCCGCGCGTCCGGCTGCTCCGGCTCCGGCTCAGCCTGCCGCTCCCGCCCAGGGCGCCGCGGCGGCAACCGGCCCGACCGTCGTCCAGGTCAAGCCCGAGCCTTCTCAGACGAGCTGGACCAAGGTCTGCGGCAAGGATCAGGGCGCCAACAAGGAAATCTGCTACACCACCCGCGACTTCGTCTCGGATCAGGGCCAGCCGGTGCTCGCCGTCGCGGTCTATGACGTCAAGGGCGACGCCAACAAGATCGTGCGCTTCCTGATGCCGCTCGGCCTCCTGCTGCAGCCCGGTATCCGCTTCGGCGTCGACAGCGCGCAGCCGACCGGCGGCCGCTATGCCATCTGCTTCCCGAACGGCTGCTTCGCCGAGGCGCAGGTCAAGGACGACTTCATCAATGCGATGAAGAAGGGCACCAATCTGAACGTCAGCGTCCAGAATCAGGGCGCCCGCGAGCTGACCTTCACCATCCCGCTGGCCGATTTCGCCAAGGGCTTCGACGGTGCTGCCATCGACCCGAAGGTGCTCGAGGACCAGCAGAAGCAGCTCCAGGACGAGCTCGCCAAGCGTCAGGAAGAGCTGCGCCAGCGCCTCGGCGCCGGTGGTGCCGCCGCTCCGGGCGCTGCTGCCCCGGCTCCCGGCGCCGCGCCTGCCGCGCCGGCGACCCCGCCGAAGCCCTGAGCTACGGCGCTATCGCCGGAAACGGAAAAGGCCGGTCCCTCGCGGGGCCGGCCTTTTTCTTTGGCGATGTGCCGCGCGCCATCGAGCTAGGAGAGCAGCCCGCCTCAATTCAGATCGGCGCGGTCCAGCTTGTAGCGGCCCTTGCGGTCGCGCCGGAAGAATTCCTTGGCGCGCGGATGACGCACGGGCTCGCCGGAATCGTCGTCGACGAGGTTCTGCTCGGAGACATAGGCGACGTACTCCGCCTCCTCGTTCTCGGCGAAGAGGTGATAGAAGGGCTGGTCCTTCGACGGGCGCATAGCCTCCGGAATCGCCATCCACCACTCCTCGGTGTTCGAGAAGACCGGGTCGACGTCGAAGATCACGCCACGGAACGGGTAGATGCGGTGCTTAACCACCTGCCCGATCCTGAACTTGGCCGAACGCGCTTCCATGACAGATCCATCTTGCGCCGGCCGATGCGCCGCCGGCTTAGGTCTTGCCGCCTTGCGCAAGCAATGCGTCGTAAATGCGTCGAAATCAATCGATCGGAGCCCGCTGTCCCATCACATTGCGTAGCGCTGCCCCATATCCGGGTCGCGTGCCGCGACCTGCGTTGCGAGGTCGACGATCACCTTCGCCTGCTTCCAGGTGGCGTCGTCCTGCATCTTGCCGTCGATCATCACGGCGCCCGAACCGTCCGGCATCGCCTCCAGGATGCGCGTGGCGAAGGCGACCTCGGCAGGATCGGGGCTGAAGACGCGCTTGGCGATGGCGATCTGCGAGGGATGCAGCGTCCAGGCGCCGGCGCAGCCGAGCAGGAAGGCGTTGCGGAACTGCGCCTCGCAGGCGGCCTCGTCGACGAAATCGCCGAAGGGACCGTAGAACGGCTTGATTCCGGCCGCGGCGCAGGCATCGACCATCTTGGCGAGTGTGTAATGCCAGAGATCCTGCTGCGCCACGGTGCGCGGCCCGCCATCGGGGGAGGGGTCGGCGATCACCTTGTATTCGGGGTGCCCTCCGCCGACGCGGGTCGTCTTCATGGCGCGCGAGGCGGCGAGGTCGGCGGGGCCGAGGCTCATCCCGTGCATGCGCGGCGAGGCGGTCGCGATCGCCTCGACATTCTTGACGCCTTCCGCCGTCTCCAGGATGGCATGGATCAGGACCGGTTTGCGAAGCAGGTGCCGCGCCTCGAACTGCGCGAGCAACTGGTCGACATAGTGGATGTCCCAGGGGCCCTCGACCTTGGGCACCATCACGACATCGAGCTTGCCGCCGATCTCGCCCATGATCGCGGTGATGTCGTCGAGGAACCATGGCGAATTCAGCGCATTGACACGGGTCCACAGGCCGGTCCTGCCGAAATCCACCGCCTTGCCCATGGTAATGAAGCCGTCGCGCGCCGCCTGCTTGGCCTCGACCGGGATCGCATCCTCGAGATTGCCGAGCACGATATCGACCTGTCCGGCGAGCGCGCCGACCTTGGCGCGGACTTTCTCCAGATGTGGCGGCACGAAATGGATCATCCGTTCGAGCCGCAGCGGCAATTCGCGGAAGGGCTCCGGCGCGCCGATCGCGAGCGGGCGGAAGAATTGGCGCGGCGTCCTGGTCGTCATCGGCGGCTCCATGCTGCAATGCAGCGAATGTGGCGGAGATGGTGCGCGCCGTCCATGGTTCTTTCGCTGGTGCATAGGCCGGAATACCTAGGTTATTAATCCCATTGCATCTTATAGGCAATATTTCCTAGGTATCGTATCCTGCCCTTGCGGTGCGCGCGGGCAGGCACACTGCAAAAGCGCTTGCTGCCTTCCAGCCATGCGCTAGATGCAGATGCCCGCCGGGTTTCGTTCGAAAGCGGGCGCATTTCCCGCAGGACGAAAACACCGCCGATGGTCGATCTCCTCAGTATTTTCAATCTGGTCGCGCCGTTCTTCGGGCTGATCGTGCTGGGCTTCGCAATCGGCCGCTACAAGCAATTGCCGGAAGCAGGGCTCGCCTGGCTGCAGTTCTTCCTGATCTATGTCGCACTGCCGCCGCTGTTTTACCGGCTGATCGCCGACAAGCCGTTGAGCGAACTCGCCAACTGGAAGTTCATCGCCGGCACGACCTTCGCGACCTTCTGCGCCTTCTGCCTCTCTTTTGCGCTCGGGCTGAAGCACAACAAGGGCGATATGCCGCAGGCGGTGATGCAAGGTGTGGCGGGGTCCTATTCCAACATTGGCTATATGGGCCCGCCGCTGATTCTGGCGGCGCTCGGCCCCACGGCCAGTGCCCCGGTGGTCCTGATCTTCGTCTTCGATAATATCCTGCTCTTTTCGCTCGTGCCGTTTCTGATGGCGCTGGCGGGGGTCGGGAAGCAGAGCGTGCTGGCGACGGCCTGGGAGGTGGTTTGGCGGGTCCTGACCCATCCTTTCAATATCGCCACGCTCGCCGGCGTCGCGGCGAGTTACTTCAGGATCGAGCTGCCGGTTGCGATCGACCGGATGGTGCTCTGGCTCTCCCAGGCCGCCGCGCCCTGCGCGCTCTTCCTGCTTGGCGTCACCGTGGCGCTCAGGCCGATGAAGACGATGCCCGCAGAGGTGCCGGGGCTGTTCTTCATCAAGCTCGTGCTGCACCCGCTCCTGGTCTGGGTGCTGCTCTCGGCGCTCGGCGGCATACCGACCAACTGGATCTATGCCGCGATCATCATGGCGGCGCTGCCGCCCGCCTTGAACATCTTCGTCATCTCGACGCAGTACCGGGTGGGGGTCGAGCGCGCCTCGGCCTGCATCCTCGTTGGCACCATCGTCTCGATGGTCACGCTGTCGGGCTTCCTGTGGCTGGTGAAGACGGGCAGGATAGCGGCCGATTTGTTTCACTGAGGGTGCCATGCTGCCGCTGGACGACCTGCTGGTCCTCGATTTCTCGACGCTCCTGCCCGGGCCGCTGGCGAGCCTCTTCTTTTCCGAGGCCGGAGCGCGCGTCATCAAGATCGAGCGGCCGGGCGGCGAGGACATGCGCGGCTTCCCGCCGCGCTTCGGCGAGACAGCGGCGCCCTTCGCGGTGCTCAACCGCGGCAAGGAAAGCGTCGAGCTCGACCTGAAGGCACCGGACGCGCTTGCACGGCTGACCCCGCTGATCGCGAAAGCCGATATCCTGATTGAGCAGTTCCGGCCGGGCGTGATGGAGCGGCTCGGCTTCGGCCATGAAGCGTTGAAGGCGATCAACCCCCGCCTGATCTATTGCTCGATCAGCGGCTATGGCCAGCATGGCCCGCGCGCGCAGGAGGCCGGGCACGACATCAATTACCAGGCGCTCGGCGGCCTGCTCGGGCAATCCCTGAAGCGTGGCGAGGCGCCGCCTCTGCCGCCGCCGCTCGTCGCCGACATCGCCGGCGGCACCATGCCGGCCGTGCTCAACATCCTGCTGGCACTCCGCCAGCGTGATCGTACCGGGCAGGGCTGCCATCTCGATATCGCCATGGCCGATGCGATGCCCACCTTCGCCTGGTACGGGCTCGCGCAAGGGCAGGTGACCGGCTCCTTTCCCGATGGCGGGGAGGGCCTCCTGACCGGCGCGAGCCCACGCTACGGTCTCTATGCCACCGCCGATGGCTGGTTCCTGGCGGTGGGCGCGATCGAACCGAAATTCTGGCAGGGCTTCTGTGAGGGAATCGGCCTCGACGAGAGGCTGCGCGACGACCGCCGTGACCCGCAAGCGACGCAGGCGGGCATCGCCGCGATCATCGCAAGTGAGAGCGCTGCCTATTGGCGTGCGCTCATCGAGCCGCTCGATTGCTGCTGTACGGTGGTGCGGACGCTGGAAGAGGCGGTCTCCGATCCGCAAATGTCGGGGCGCGGTCTGCTCGATGCGCAGGTCGAGGAACCCGGCGGTCGACGCCTCGTCTCGACGTCGTTGCCGCTGGCGCCGGTCTTTCGCGAGCAAGCGGCCGGCTTGCGCAAGGTCGTGGCGAGCGGTGCCGATACGCGTAGGTTACTGGACGGCTAGCACGCTCAGGCGCGCGCGCCGCCAGCCAGCCCCTGCCGCATCACGAGCCGCCTGAGCGGGCCGATCCGCGACAGTGCGAGCAGGCCGGCGCCGCGCATCAGGTCGGCCGGCAGCAGATCAGTCAGCAGCGTGCGGTTCAGCACATCGACCGCACCCGTGCGCAACCGGACATCGGTCTGCCGCGCCCTATCGTAATCGGCAATGACGCCCGGAGCGCCGGCATCGGTCGCGCCTGCCAGCGCCTCGCCCAGCGCCGCGACATCGCGCAGGCCGAGATTCAGTCCCTGCGCGCCGATCGGCGGGAAGACATGAGCGGCTTCGCCGATCAGGGCCATGCGGCCGTTGCCGAAGCGTTCGACCGAGAGCCCGCCCATGGGCACCTTGCCGCGCGGCCCCGAGACGGTCATTGCGCCGAGCAGCGACTGCACCTGCTTTTCGACCCTCAACGCAAAAGCCGCATCGTCGAGTGCCGCAACGACCGCTGCCTCTTCCGGATCGAGCAGCCAGACCAGCGAGGAGTGCCGGCCGGGCAGGGGCACGAGCGTGCACGGCCCCTTGCGGGTGTGGAATTCCGTCGAGGTTTCCCGATGGTCTCTGGCATGCGCGAAGATCGCGGTCAGCGCGACCTGCGGATAGCGCCAGTCGCGGCTTTCGATGCCGGCCGCTGCGCGCACCTGAGAGTTGCGCCCGTCGGCGCCGACAACGAGCCGGGCGTTCACGGGAGCGAAGCCTTCGCCGGAGAGGCGCACGCTATCCGTTTCCGGATCGATGGCCCGGACGAAACCGGGGATCATCCGCAAGCCAGGCAGCGCGCTTGCCTTCTCGGCAAGGATCGCCGTCAGGTCGGCATTCGCGATGTTCCAGCCGAAAGCCTCCAGCCCGATCTCGGAGGCCCGGAACTCGACCGGCGGCTGGCGGAACAGGCTGCCGCTGTCGTCGACCAATCGCATTACGGCAAGCGGTGCGGCCTTCTCCAGCAACGCATCCTGCACGCCGAGCTCGGCCAGCATCCGCCAGGAGCCGTCGAGCAGCGCGACGGTCCGCCCATCGCGCTGCGTCGCGACCGGGCCGAGCAGGGCGACGCTGCGCCCTTCCCGGCTCAGCGCCAGCGCTGCGGCCAACCCGACGGCGCCGGCACCCACGATGGCGATATCGACCTGATCGGCAGTCTGCGTGCTCATCGCCATTGGCTAGCCGATGCGTCGCGCTTTGGCCACGGGCCGCAAAGTCGCAAGGGGCGTTCTGCGTCGGGCACGGATGCCTTTCTCGCCCGATGAATTATGGTCGAGGTATCCATCCGTAGGAGATGCCTTTCATGGTCAAAGCCATTCGCGCCCACAAGACCGGCGGCCCCGAAGTCCTGCAATTCGAGGACATCACCCTGCCGCAGCCGGGCCCCGGCGAAATCCTGATCCGCAACCGGGCGATCGGCCTGAATTTCATCGATACCTATTTCCGCTCCGGCCTTTATCCGGCGCCGCAGATGCCCTTCACGCTCGGCAACGAGAGCGCCGGCGACGTCCTCGCCGTCGGCCCGAACGTCACCGAGTTCAAGCCGGGCGATCGCGTCGCGGTCGTTGCCGGCCTCGGCGCCTATGCCGAGGAGCGCATCGTGCCGGCGGCTTCCGTCGTCGCGCTGCCGGAGGGCATTTCCTACGAGGCCGCGGCCAGCATGCTGCTGAAGGGATTGACGGCAGAATACCTGCTGCACCGGACCTACAAGGTGAAGCCGGGCGACACCATCCTGGTCCATGCCGCGGCTGGCGCGACCGGGCTCATCCTCTGCCAATGGGGCAAGGCGCTGGGCGCGACCGTGATCGGTACCGTCGGCTCCAGGGAGAAGGCGGAACTGGCCAAGGCGCATGGCGCCGACCATGTCATCAACTACCGCGAGGAGGATTTCGCGGCGCGGGTGAAGGAGATCACCGGAGGGGCGCTCTGCGACGTGGTCTATGACGGCGTCGGCAAGGACACCTTCATGAAGTCGCTGGACACGCTGAAGCCCTTCGGCCTGCTGGCGAGCTTCGGCAATGCCTCGGGCGCGGTGGAAGCCTTCAATCTCGGCATCCTCGCCGCCAAGGGCTCGCTCTATGTCACCCGCCCGACGCTCAACACCCACACGGCCAAGCGCGAGACCATGATCGCGATGGCGAAGAACCTGTTCGGGGCGGTGACGAGCGGCAAGGTCAAGGTACCCGTCAACGCGACCTTCCCGCTGAAGGATGCGGCCGACGCGCACCGGCTGCTGGAATCGCGAGGGACGACGGGCTCGACCGTTCTCATTCCCTGAGCCCATTGGGCGTCAATGCGATGCGCCCGGAGGTCCGGGCGCATTTTTTATGTGAAGTATGAACCCGGACACGGGGTGCCGCGACGAATCGGGGTCAGCGTATGCTGGCGACCATTCAGGACCCCGACGCTCATGTCGTCCAAGTTTCAGACCGCTGCTTTCCTCGTCGCCGTCATCGCCCTCTCGGGCGTCGCGCTGGCCCAGCAGGCAAAGGGGATCGGTGGATCGACCGCCACCCACACCGAAGCGATCCTGCAAGGCGCCGAGAAGGCCCGCGTGCGCGTCCCCGGCCCGGTGCGCCTGCGCTATGCCGAGAGCGGCTGCACGGCCGGCATCTGCAGCGAGCCGCCCCGGCAGGCGGAGCAGGCCGAGGCGGTGATGGCGAGCGATGCCTGCAGCAGCCTCGGCACGGCGCGCGACCGCAACGGTCGCGCCATCCGCCGGCTCTGCACCTTCAATTGAGAGGAGACAGGCTCAGACGGCGATGCCGTGCAGGTCGTAGGCGTCGGCGCGCTCGATCTTCACGGTGACGATGTCGCCGGCTCGCAGCGGCCGGCGGCTCGCGACATAGACGTTGCCGTCGATCTCGGGCGCATCCCATTTCGAGCGGCCCTTGGCCACGGTCGGCCCGGCCTCGTCGATGATGACCTGGATGCGCTTGCCGACGCGGCCCTTGACGATGCGGGCGGAAATCTCTGCCTGTGCCTTCATGAAGCGGTGCCAGCGGGCTTCCTTCACCTCTTCGGGGATGAGGTCGAGGCCCAGGTCGTTGGCCGGCGCGCCCTTCACCGGCTCGTATTTGAACGCACCGACGCGCTCCAGCTTGGCTTCCTTCAGCCAGTCGACGAGGATGTCCATGTCCTCTTCGGTCTCGCCGGGGAAGCCGACGATGAAGGTCGAGCGGATGGCGAGGTCCGGGCAGATGTCGCGCCATTTGCGGATGCGGTCGAGCGTGCGGTCCTGATGAGCCGGGCGCTTCATCGCCTTGAGGACGTTCGGCGAGGCGTGCTGGAACGGGATGTCGAGATAGGGCAGGACGACCCCTTCCTGCATCAGCGGGATCACCTCGTCGACATGCGGGTAGGGATAGACATAGTGCAGACGCACCCACATCCCCATCTGGCCGAGCTCGCGGGCGAGCTCGAAGAAGCGGGTGCGGATCTCGCGATCCTTGAACAGCGAGGGCGCGTACTTGATGTCGAGCCCGTAGGCGCTGGTGTCCTGCGAAATCACCAGCAGCTCCTTGACGCCGGCCTTGGCCAGCTTCTCGGCCTCGCGCAGCACGTCGCCGATCGGCCGCGAGACGAGATCGCCGCGCAGCTTCGGGATGATGCAGAAGGTGCAGCGATTGTTGCAGCCCTCTGAAATCTTGAGATAGGCGTAGTGCCGCGGCGTCAGCTTGATGCCCTGGTCGGGCACGAGATCGACGAAGGGGTCGTGCTTCGGCGGCACCGCCTGATGCACGGCCGAGACGACGCTCTCATAGGCCTGCGGGCCGGTGATCGCGAGCACGTTCGGGAAGACGTCGCGGATCTGCTCGGGCTCGGCGCCCATGCAGCCGGTGACGATGACCTTGCCGTTCTCGGCCATGGCCGAGCCGATCGCCTCCAGCGACTCCGCCTTGGCCGAGTCGAGGAAGCCGCAGGTGTTGACGATGACGAGGTCCGCCCCGGCATGGCTCTTGGAGAGCTCGTAGCCCTCGGAGCGCAGCGAGGTGATGATCCGTTCGGAATCGACGAGCGCCTTGGGGCAGCCCAGCGAAACGAAGGAGATTTTCGGCGCGACGGCGTTCATCGGCTGATGGCTTATGTCCAGAATGTCAGGAAGCGCCGCGCGCATGACACGCGATCGGCGCCTCCTTTGAACCTTTTCAACCTGATTTGCAATCGAAAGCGCTTCAGGCCGCCTTGCCGGTCGCGACGGGGCGGTCGGGGTCCTGCGTCCAGTCGGTCATCGAGCCATCATAGAGCGCTACCTCGTCGCGTCCGAGAATCTCCGACAGCACGAACCAGTTCGCCGCCGCCGAATGGCCCGTATTGCAGTAGGAGACGACCGGCCCCTGCGGTACCACCGCATAGAGCTGCGCCAGCTCTCCGGCGACCTTGAGCTTGCCGCTGCCGGGTTCGAAGGCGCCGGCATAGTCGCGCTGGATCGCGCCGGGGATATGGCCGGCGCGCGCAGCCTCGGCGGATTTCTCGCGGCCCTCGAAATAGCTGGGGCCACGCGCATCGACGAGGCTCGCCTGCTTGCTGCGCGAAGCGACGAGGGTTGAATCCGCCGTGCTGCGTAGAGCCTGCTGTGCCACCACCGGGTAGGCGGCTGCGCTTTTCGGTGTGGAGGCACCAGTCTTCACCGGCCGATGCGGATCGGCCGTCCAGGCCTTGAAGCCGCCATCGAGGATCGCCTGCTGGCCGTGGCCGATGAATTTCAGCGTCCAGTAGACCCGCGCCGCCGCGGCGAAATCGGTCGCGGCCGTGCCGGCGGGAACAATGACGACATCGTCATGCGGCTTGATGCCGAGCCGGCCGGCGAGCGCAGCGAGGTGGTCGAGCGGCGGCAGCATGCCCGGCGCATTGCCGATCCTGGCCCGCCAGCCATCGGCGGCATAATCGGAATGCACGGCTCCGGGGACATGCCCGGCTTCGAAAGCCTCTCGCGAGCCGTCGGCAGCGGTGCGGATATCGATGATGACGAGGTTCTCGTCGCCCAGCCGCGCGGCGAGCGCGTCCGGCGTGATCAATCCGGCGAATTCGGCCCGGCTCATTCAGCGGCTTCCTTGTGCAATTCGTCGATGACTTCGAGGCTGTAGCTCATCTCCGCGGTCGCCCCGAGCATGATCGAAGCCGAACAGTATTTTTCCTTCGACAATGTGACGGCCCGCTCCGCCTTGGCCTGGGACAGACCCTTGCCGGTGATCCGGTAAGCGAGGTGGATCTTCGTGAAGACCTTGGGATCGGTCGTGGCACGCTCGGCCTCGACATCGACCTCGCAGCCGGTGACATTCTCGCGGCCCTTCTTCAGCATGCTGACGACGTCGAAGCCGGTGCAGCCGGCGAGACCGAGCAGGAGCATTTCCATCGGGCGGACGCCGAGATTGCGCCCGCCATATTCCGGCGCGCCGTCCATGATCATGGCATGCCCGCTGCCGGCCTCGCCCATGAAGGCCATGCCATCAACCCATTTCGCGCGTGCTTTCATGGCGGTCTCCTATCCGGATCGAGGACCGGCTGCCGAGATGACTGCCGGATTCGCCGGGGAGGCTATGGCATCGGGCCGGAAAGGGGAATCCGGTTTTCGCTGCCGCCCGATGCGCGAAATTGCAGGATCAGGCAGCGGCGAACAGGTTGCCATGGGCGATGCGGAGCCTGATCCGCTCGCCGATGGCCGGGGCGACTTGGCTGGCGAGATCGACTTCCAGCCGCTTCTTCAACCCCTCGACGGCGACCTCCGCCCGGCGGATCGGCCCGTTCCGGCGCAGATGCTCGACCGTGCCGGGCAAGGCGAGGGGCGTCTCGTCGACGATGCGCAGATGCTGTGGGCGGACGTAGAGCGAGGCCGGGCCGCCCTGGTTCTGCGACAATCCGCCCAGCACCGGCCGGTCGCCGAAGAAGGCCTGGCTGCCGACGACCTTGACCGGCAGCTTGTTCACCTCGCCCAGGAACTCGCAGATGAAGGGCGTCGCGGGGTGATCGTAGACATCGTCGGCCGAACCGACCTGCTCGATCCGTCCTTCGTTGAGGATCGCGACCCGGTCGGCCAGCTCCAATGCTTCTTCCTGATCGTGGGTGACGAAGACCGTGGTGTGGCCGGTGCGCCCATGCAGTTCGCGCAGCCAGGCGCGCAGATCCTTGCGGACCTTGGCGTCGAGCGCGCCGAAGGGTTCGTCGAGCAGCAGCACGCGCGGCTCGATAGCGAGCGCACGGGCGAGCGCGACGCGCTGGCGCTGGCCGCCGGAAAGCTGGCTCGGATAGCGCTTCTCCAGCCCCGGCAATTGAACGAGGTCGAGCAAGTCGCCGACACGCTTGCGGATTTCGTCTCTGCCCGGGCGTTCGTGGCGCGGCCGGGACTTTAGGCCGAAGCCGATATTCTCGGCGACATTCATCGTCTTGAACAATGCATATTGCTGGAAGACGAAGCCGATTCGGCGGTCGCGCAGCGAAAGGTTGCGCGTATCGGTCTCGCCGAACAGGACACGGCCGCAATCGGCCTCTTCCAGCCCGGCGATCAGGCGCAGCAGCGTGGTCTTGCCCGAGCCCGAAGGGCCGAGCAGCGCGACCAGCTCCCCCGGCTGGATATCGAGCGAGACGCCGCGCAACGCCGGGAAATTATCGAAGCGTTTCTCGATGGTCTCGATGGTGACGGCGACCGACATGGCCCGGCTCCTTGGTTCGCAGGGTCAGTGGCGCCGGCTCGCGGCGATCGCATCGCCGTAGCGCCATTCCAGCAGGGTTTTGAGCACGAGAGTAACCAGGGCGAGCCCGGCCAGCAGCGAGGCCACAGCGAAGGCGGCCGCGCCCATATACTCGTTGTAGAGGATCTCGATATGCAGCGGCATCGTGTTGGTGAGGCCGCGGATCTTGCCCGAGACCACAGCGACGGCCCCGAACTCGCCCATCGCGCGGGCATTGCAGAGCAGCACGCCGTAGAACAGGCTCCACTTCACGTTCGGCAGCGTCACGCAGAAGAATACCCGCCAGGGCGAGGCGCCGAGCGTCAGCGCCGCCTCGTCGTCGGATGATCCCAGCGACTGCATATGCGGGATCAATTCACGCGCCACGAAGGGGAAGGTGACGAAGACGGTCGCGAGGATCAGGCCCGGCAGGGCGAAGACGATCTTCAGGTCGTTGGCTTGCAGCCATGGCCCGAAATAGCCCTGTGCACCGAAGAGCAGCACGAAGACGAGGCCCGAGATCACCGGCGAGACCGAGAAGGGCAGGTCGATCAGGCTGATCAGCAGGTTCTTGCCCCGGAATTCGAACTTGGCGACAGCCCAGGCGGCAGCGATGCCGACGACGATGTTGAAAGGCACGGCGATGGCCGCGACCAGCAGGGTCAAGCGGATCGCCGCCAGCGCGTCGGGTTCGGTGATCGCGGCGCGATAAGCCTCCCAGCCCTTGGCGGCGGCCTCGATGAAGACCGTGACCAATGGCAGCAGCAGGAAGAGCAGCAGGAAGGCGAGCGAGACCGCGATCAGCACGACCTGCACGGCGGGGCTTTCGCCGCGCGCCCTGCTGGGGCTGCGTGCCGGCGTGGCTGTGACAGCGGAGGGCAGGATTGCGTCAGACATCGCCGAACCTCCGGCGGGCCCGGGCCTGGATCAGGTTGCCGGCGAGGATCAGCGTAAACGAGATCAGCAGCATCATCGTGGCGACCACAGCCGCGCCGGCATAGTCGAACTGCTCCAGCCGGATCACGATCAGGAGGGGTGCGATCTCCGAGACCATCGGCACGTTGCCGGCGATGAAGATGACCGAGCCATATTCCCCGACGGCCCGCGCGAAGGCGAGCACGAAGCCGGTCATCAGGGCCGGCAGGACCGGGGGCAGGATCACCCGGAAGATCGTCCGGGCGCGGCTGGCGCCGAGCAGGGCGGCAGCCTCCTCGACATCGCTTTGCAGCTCTTCCAGCACGGGCTGGACGGTGCGCACGACGAAGGGCAGGCCGATGAAGATCAGCGCCACCATCACGCCGAGCGGGGTATAGGCGACCTTGCCGTCGAAGCCGAAGGAGAGACCGGTGAAGGGGATGGTCAGCTTGAAGGCGAGCGGCGCGAGCAGCGAGCCGACCCAGCCATTCGGCGCATAGATCGCGGCGAGCGAGATGCCGGCGACGGCCGTCGGCAGGGCGAAGGGCAGGTCGACGGCGGCATCGATCAGGCGCCGGCCGGGAAAATCGTAGCGCACCAGCACCCAGGCCAGGATCAGCCCGAACACGGCATTGACCAGAGCGGCGAACAAGGCGGCCGAGAAGGAGAGCTTCAGCGCGGCGAGTGTCCGCGGCGAGGTCGCCACCGCCCAGATATCGGCGGGGCCGGCGCTGGCGGCCTTGAGGAACAGGGCAGCCAGCGGGATCAATACGATCAGCGACAACGCCGTCACGGTGATGCCGAGCGCCAGCCCGAAGCCGGGCAGAATGCTCGGCTCGCGCCAGCGGAAGGTCGTCGTCGCCGCCGTCATGGACAGATCCTCAGCGTGCCGGCTTGTAGAGCTGGTCGAAGGTGCCGCCATCGCCGAAATGGGTCGGCTGTGCCTTCTTCCAGCTGCCGAAGACGTCGTCGATCGTCACCAGCTCGACTTTCGGGAAATTGGCGATGTCCTTGGCGTCGGCCGCTTCCGGATTGCGCGGGCGGTAGAAGTTCTTGGCGATGATCGCCTGTCCCTTCGGGGTGTAGAGGAATTCGAGATAGGCCTGCGCCTGCTCGCGGGTCTTCTTGGCGTCGACATTGCCGTCGACCAGAGCGACCGGCGGTTCGGCCAGGATCGACAGGCTCGGGACGACGATGTCGAACTTGTCGGCGCCGAATTCCTTGAGTGCAAGGAAGGCCTCGTTCTCCCAGGACAGGAAGACGTCGCCGATGCCACGCTGGGTGAAGGTTGTGGTCGCGCCGCGCGCGCCGGTGTCGAGGACCGGGACGTTGGCGAGGAGCTTGGCGATATAGTCGCGCACCTTCCCCTCGTCCTTGTTGAAGGCCTTCTCGGCATAGGCCCAGGCCGCGAGATAGTTCCAGCGCGCCCCGCCGGAGGTCTTGGGGTTAGGCGTGATGATCTGGACGCCCGGCTTCACCAGGTCGCCCCAGTCCTTGATCGCCTTTGGGTTGCCCTTGCGGACGAGGAAGACGATCGTCGAGGTATAGGGCGAGGAATTGTGCGGCAGGCGCTTCTGCCAGTCGAGCGGCAGCTTCTTCGAGCGCTCGGCGACGGCGTCGATGTCGCCGGCCAGAGCCAGCGTCACGACATCGGCATTGAGCCCGTCGATCACCGTGCGGGCCTGCGCGCCGGAGCCGCCATGCGACTGGCGGATCGTCGCGATCTTCTTGTCCGGGTGCTTGGCGTTCCATTCGGCGATGAAGGCCGCGTTGATCTCGCGATAGAGCTCGCGGGTCGGGTCATAGGAGACGTTGAGGAGCTCGGTCTGGGCGCGCGCCCCGGCGACCACGCCGAAGCAGAGCGTGAAGGCTCCCAGAACCAGCCCGGCCCGGAGAAGGCGGCTGTAAACGGGTCGCGTCATGTCAGGGCTCCGTTGCGTTCACGGCGAAGCGCGAAGCCTCGATCCGTTCTGAATAACAAACGAAACGTACTGAATTATCGGCTTTGCCTCAATGACTTGGCGCAAACAGCGCCTTCCAAATTGCGGCACCGGAGGAGAAAACGCATCTCCGGTGATCGCGTTCCACCCGGCGACCAAGCCGGGCCGTTGTCAGGCCGTGCGGCGATCTTCCGCCGGATTCGCGGCGGACAGGGCCGGGCCGAAGGCATGGCCGAGCAGGACGAGCACCGGCCCGTTCGCCGGCAACTCGCCGAGCCGTTCCGGCAAGTCGGCGATCGTCGCCGCGACGCGCTGCTCGTCCGGCCGCGTTGCGGCGAGCACGGCGACGGCCGGAGTCTGCGGGTCGAGCCCCGCGGCAATGGCACGCTCGCGGAAGCCGGGCAGGGTGGCGCGCGCCATGTAGATCACGGTCGAGGCGGCGGGATCAGCCATGGCGCGCCAGTCGAGATCCTCGGGCAATTCGCCCTTGCGCGAATGGCCAGTGACGAATTGCAGGCGCCTTGCATGGTCGCGATGGGTCAGCGACAGGCCGAGCGAGGCCGCAGCCCCCTGTGCGGCCGAGATGCCCGGCACGAGCGCGACCGGAATACCGGCCGCCTGGCAGGCCTCGATCTCTTCGCCGGCGCGGCCGAAAATGCCGGGATCGCCGCCCTTGAGGCGCACGACATGCTTGCCCTGCGACGCCAGCGAGACGATCAGCGCGTTGATGTCGCCCTGCTTCACCGAGGGCCCATAGCCGGTCTTGCCGACCAGCATGCGCTTGGCCTCGCGCCGCGCCAGTTCGAGCACGCCGGGCGAGACGAGATCGTCATAGAGGATGATGTCGGCGCTCTGCAGGGCGCGGATCGCCTTCAGCGTCAGCAGTTCCGGGTCGCCCGGGCCGGCGCCGACCAGCGTGACGCGGCCCTTGCCGTCATGAGCGGCCTCGATCCGGGAGAGCTTGGCGAAAAGCTCGGCCTCGTCATCGAGGTTCGGAACGCGCTCCGGCTCGGCCATCGCCTTGCCCGCGAAAAGCTCCCAGAAGGCGCGCCTGAGCGCGAAGGGTAGTTCGCGGGCCTGCACGGCGGGGCGCCAGTCGGCGGCGGCCTGCGCCCAGTTCTTCAGCCCGGGCGGCAGCAGCGCCTCGATCTTGGTGCGGATCGCCTGACCGAAGACGGGCGCTGCGCCATCGGTCGAGACGGCGACGATCAGCGGCGAGCGGTTGACCAGCGCGCCGAAGGCGAAATCGCAGTATTCGGGCTTGTCGACGATATTGACCGGCACGCCGGCCTGCCGCGCCGCCGCGACGAAGGCACGGACCGCTTCGGCATCGTCGAGATCGGCGACGGCGATCGCCGCGTCGGTAAGGTCATCGGCCTGCCAGGCCCGGCCATGCAGATGAACACGGCCGCCGACCTCGCTCTGCACCAATCCTGCGAACAGCGCCGCCTCGCCAGAGGCATAGACGTGCAGATCGGCCCCGGTCGCCGCCAGCAGCTCCGCCTTCCACAGCGCACCCTCGGTTCCGCCGGCGAGCACGACCTTGCGCCCATCCAGCTTGTGGAAGAGCGGCAGCGTCGCCAGCGGCTCGATGCGGGCCGCGGTGGATTCGGGCTGTCTGTCGGTCATCGGGTCGTCGCTACGGCCTTCTCGTCTGCCGCATGGTGCCCACCGCCGGCAGGCGGCATCAGCAGCCACAGCGCGGCCAGTGCCAGAATGATAAGGCGAAAGCAAAGATCGAACCAGCGCCCGCGTGCCTCGCTCGCGGATTGGAGCGGCGACATCGTCTCGAACGCGGCATCCGTGCCGTCCCCGTCAATGGCCGTGACGATGGGAGCACGCTCGATGGAACCATGCGTCGCTGTCGAGATCGCCATGCTCACTCCGCTGCGTTGAGGGCCGCGGCTCTCGCCGCCCGGCGTTGGTCGAGGACGTTGCGGCCGCTCTCGCCATAGCCGCGCTGATAGGTGGCGCTGAACGAGTCCTTGGCGTTCAGCCATTGCGGCACCGGCTGGCGGGCCGCGCTCGCTTCCGGCAGTTCGATCGTGTCGAAGCCGCAGGAGAGGGCATAGGCGAACTGGTCGGCGATCAGCGGGCCGCTGGCGCGGATTTCGCCCGCGAAGCCCGCGCGCCGAATCTGCCGGGCGAGACTGAAGCCGCGCCCGTCCCCGTAGGCCGGAAAGGCGATGGCTACGAGCGCCAATCGCGGCAGGAAAGGGGCGAGTTCGGCGAAGGAGATGTTGTTGGGGATCAGCACGCCGATCACCTGCTCGGGCTCCTGCGTATCGAGCGCCTCGACGAGCACCTCCCAGGGCACGAGCGCGGCCGGGATATTGCCGATCGCAGCGCCTTCGCTACGGGTCCAGCGGTCCTCGCGGTGTCCGTTCCGGTCAAGCAGCGGCACGGGCAGTCTCCTGGAAGGCGGCCTTGAAGGGCGCGAGGCCAATACGACGGACATTGTCGATGAAGCTTTCGCCCTCGCTGCGGGCGGCGAGATAGACGGAGACGATCCGCTCGATCGCGTCCGGCACCTCTTCAGCCGCGAGGCCCGGCCCGAGGATTTCGCCGATCGCGGCATTCTCGGTGTCGTCGCCGCCGAGCGTGATCTGGTAGGATTCGATGCCGCGCTTCTCCAGGCCGAGAATGCCGATATGGCCGACATGGTGGTGGCCGCAGGCATTGATGCAGCCGGAGATCTTGATGCCGAGCGGCCCGATTTCGCGCTGGCGCGCCTCGTCCGCGAAACGGCTCTGGATCGCCTGCGCGATCGGGATCGAGCGCGCCGTCGCAAGCGCGCAATAATCGAGGCCGGGGCAGGAGATGATGTCGGTGACGAGCCCGACATTGGCGCTCGCCAGCCCGGCTTCGCCGAGCTGATGCCAGATCGCGAAGAGATCGCGCTGGCGCACATGCGGCAGCACGAGGTTCTGCGCATGGGTGACGCGCAATTCGTCGAAGGAATAGCGCTCGGCCAGATCGGCGACGAGGCGCATTTGCTCGCTGGTTGCGTCGCCCGGCGCCTGGCCGATCGGCTTCAGCGAGATCGTCAGCGCCGCATATCCCGGCACCTTATGCGGCGCGGTGTTGACCTCGACCCAGCGGGCGAAGGCCGGGTTCGCGGCCTTCGCGGCTTCCAGCGTGTTGCTGACGGCCGGCAGCGTCTCGTAGCGCGGCGGCGCGAAATAGGCGGCGATCCGCGCGGCCTCTTCCGGATCGGCATTGATCGAGGGGCCGTCGAGCAGGGCGAACTCGGCCTCGACGCGGCGGGTGAATTCCTCGGCGCCGATCTCGTGGACGAGGATCTTGACGCGCGCCTTGTACTTGTTGTCGCGCCGGCCCTCGAGATTATAGACCCGCATGATCGCCTCGAGATAGGCGAGCAGGTCCTTCTTCGGCAGGTAGTCGCGCACGACCTTGCCGATCATCGGCGTGCGGCCGAGCCCGCCGCCGACGCTGATCTCGTAGCAGGTCTCATGGGTGTCGGGATGGCGGCGCAGGCGTAAGCCGATATCGTGCGCCTTGATAACGGCGCGGTCGGCTTCGGCGCCGGTCACCGCGATCTTGAACTTGCGCGGCAGGTAGCTGAACTCGGGATGGGCCGAGGACCACTGCCGGATCAGTTCGGCGGTCGGGCGCGGATCCTCGATCTCGTCCTGCGCGACGCCGGCGAAATGGTCGGCCGTGACGTTGCGGATGCAATTGCCGGAGGTCTGGATGCAATGCATCTCGACATCGGCGAGCAGGCCGAGGATGGCGGGCACGTCGCGCAGCTTCGGCCAGTTGAACTGCAGGTTCTGGCGCGTGGTGAAATGGCCGTAGCCGCGGTCATAGCGTTCGCCGATCAGGGCGAGCTGGCGCAGTTGCCGCGAGTTCAGCGTGCCATAGGGCACGGCGATGCGCAGCATATAGGCGTGGAGCTGGAGATAGACGCCGTTCTTGAGCCGGAGCGGCTTGAACTCGTCCTCGGTCAGCGAGCCGTCGAGCCGGCGTGCCACCTGATCGGTGAACTGGGCCACCCGCTCCCGGACGAAACGCTCGTCGAATTCATCGTAACGATACATGGTCAGCCCTTCGGCGCGGAGGCGATTCCTTCACCGGCCTGCTTGCCGAGATCGGGACGATTGCTGGGGCCGAGCGTCTTGAAGCGCTCGCGGAAATGGCGCGGCACGGGGCTGCCGCTCTCGATGGCGATATCGACGAGATAGGCGTCGACCACCTTGTTGCCGCGCAGTTCGGCGGCAGCGAAGCCTTCGAGCTGCTCTGCCGCTGCGTCGTCATTTGCGACGAGGGCGAGCGCGGGGTCGCGCGTCCAGGCCAGCGGGCCGGCGGCGTCGGCCGAGGCGAAGACGACATCGCCGTCGAGCAGGTCGTTGGCGAGGAGGATCGCCGGCAGGGGAACGCGTTTCGCTTGGGCGGCCATCACGCGGCCTCCGCCAGCGTCAGCGTCAGCCCGTCGAGATCGTCGGCCCAGATGATCTGGCAGGACAGGCGGGAGGTCGCTTCGATCAACGGCAGCTCGTCGAGCGCATCGATCTCTTCGTCGCGTGGCTCAGGCAGGCGTTCGGCCCATTCCTGTGCGACGATGACATGGCAGGTGCCGCAATCGCAGGAACCGCCGCAGACGCCCTCGATGCCGACCTTGTAGTCGCGCAGGATTTCCATGACCCGCCAGCCCTCTACGGCTTCGAGTTCATGGCTCCGGCCCTGTCGATCGATGACGTTGAGAACTGCCACGATAACGCCCATCCCCGTTCGGTCTTTCGAACAGAGGTTTTACGCGATGGGCGGGGTGTGGCTCAATTCACATCAGGTAGTCGGTTTTTTTGAATTATCTCGGCAGCAGAGTGAAATTATCTCAGGGAGCGGTTTTTCGGGCGATATGCCGCAAATTTGTGCCATCCGGGCAGCTTCCGCGTCGATTGAGGAGAGCTGCCCGGACCGAACTGCGCCTCAGGCGCTTTTCAGAATCGTCTCGACGATGTCCTGCACATCGAACGCTTCGCGCAGCGTCGCGAGATGATGCGGTTCGCCGCGGGTGAGCTTCGTCACACCTTCTAGCTGGCGCCGCAGCGCCAGAGGGCGCGCCTCGTTCTGGGAGAGCGCTTCCGGATCGGCCTCCCAGCTTCCATCGGGCAGGCGACGTTCGGCGCGCGACCAGTCGCAGAGCCGGACCGCGCCTTTGTCGCCTTCCAGCGTCCAGACGTTATGGTCATCCTTTGCCGTGGTGCCGACGCTGCCAGCCACGCTGACGGGCAGGCTGCCTGCGGTCAGCGTCGCCTCGATCCGGCGCTCGCTCTTGCCGGCTTCGGGATAGACAGCCCTCGCCGAAAGGCCAGCGAAAGAACCGGCAACGCGGCGGGTCAGGAACAGGAAATGGGAGACGACCTCGCGGGTGAAGCCGCCCTGCGCCGTGCGGTCGAGCCAGCCGGCCGCATCGACCTGCCAGGAGCGCGGCCAGTTCGCGAAGGCGACCTCGATCGTGACGCGTTGCGGCGTGCCCACCGCCCCGGACGCAATCCATTCCTGTAAGCGCGCGACGGCGGGCGAAGAGGCGAAGGGAAAGTTCACCGCGCCGCGATCGCCGGCCTCGGCGACGAAAGCGCGGGCATCCTCGACATCGACCGCCAGCGGCTTCTCGCAGAACACGGCCTTGCCGGCAGCGAGCGCCGCGCGCGCATGGCCGAGATGGGAGGAGGGCGGCGAAGCGATATAGACGCAGTCGCTCGCCGCGATCAGAGTGGCAGCATCCGGTTGATGCGCCACCGAGGGCAGTGCAGCGCCGATCCGGGCCATCGCATCAGTGGACGGATCCCAGATGCCGGAGACATGAAGCGCCGTCGCGGGCTGGTCGAGCGCAGCGCGCAGCATGCGCTCGCCCATGATGCCGGCGCCGATGAGGCCAAGGGAAATCGGTGGTGCGCTCATAGGTGTCTCGCTCGTCAGAAGCCGGGCCGATTGCGATGGCCCTTTCGAACATCCGGTCAGCCTCGGGTTAAGATTAACTGCCGGCATTTATTGAAAGCGGCTCGGCCACCGGTCCATATCGTCGCCTGAGTATGATGCGGTCGCGCATCCAGGTGAAGCATGATCCGGCACTACCGTTCCCTTCCAAGCGCTGCCGATATCCTGAACCGGAACGGCGGAGAAGGCCCCGGCTTCAATGCGCTGCGGCTGATCCTGTCGCTGACCATTCTGGCGGTGCATTCCGGCTGGGTCGCAGGCGCCGACACGAGCCGCGACTGGGAAGGGTTGCACGGCATTTTCCTGATGAGCCTGGTACCGGCCTTCTTCGCGCTGAGCGGATTCCTGGTCACCGGCAGCGCCCTGCGGACCGACGCGGTGCGGCCTTTCATCACCCTGCGCGCCATCCGCATCGTGCCGGCGCTCTTCGTCGAGATCACCCTGTCGGCGCTGGTTCTCGGTCCGCTGCTGACGACCTGGCTGCTGCGCGACTATGTCGCTGATATCCGCTTCTGGGAATATTTCGGCAATATCGTCGGCCGCATCCGCTTCGAACTGCCGGGCGTTTTCGAGAGCAATCCCGTCGCGGGCGTAGTCAATCAGAACCTCTGGACGCTGAAGCCGGAATTCTACTGCTACATCCTGATGGCGATCATGATCGCGGTCGGCGTCCTGCATCGGCGGCGGCTCTTCGCCGCTCTGACGCTGACGGTGACCCTCGGCGCCACCGTGGCTGCGTTCAACATGGGCTTCGGCGTCACCAGCGGCAACTATCACTGGACAGTCGTGGTCTTCTATTTCCTCGTCGGCTGCCTGTATTTCCAGTGGCGCGAGCACGTGAAGATGCATTGGCTGCTCTTTATCGCCGCGCTCCTGGCCTCGGTCGCCCTGATGGCCGCGCCACGCGAATACGCCTTCTTCGTGCCGCCTTTCCTGACCTATTGCGTGGTCTATGTCGGCCTGCTGCCGTTGCATCTGCCGGCGCGGATCCGGAAGCTCGATGTCTCCTATGGCATCTATCTCTACGGCTTCCCGATCCAGCAGGCGATCGTCGGCCAGGCCGATTTCGTTCATGGCAACGGGCCGCTGCTCTTCGCCGTCTCGGCGCCGCTCGTCATCCTCTTTGCGTTGTTGTCCTGGATCTGGATCGAGAAGCCGTTCCTTGCGGTGAAGCCCTACGTGCTGGGCCAGAAGCAATGGCGCAAGGGCAAGGCGGGGGCGCTCGCGCCTGCCGAATGAGCCCTGGTCGTCAGGGGGCCTTCGTCCGCATCCGTGCGGCGAGGCTGAGCCCCAACACCGCCATGGCGAACAGCACCCAGAGCGGATCGGCACGGTTGAGCGGGAAGGTCTCGAGCATCCCGACATAGGTCATCAGGATCAGGATCATGGCGAAGAGGTCGACGAGATTGCGGTTCTCCGGAATCCGCCGGCTGCGGATGTAGTCGAAGAGCGGCTGGCCCATCAGCAGCCAGATCGCCAGCACGGCACCGGGGACGCCGAAGGTCAGCGCGGCGTCGAGATAGCTGTTATGGCCGGAGCCGATCCCGCGGATATCCCAGCTCGCCTCGTAGTTCTCCTCGAAGCCGGTGACGGCCGGCGTCTGCCAGAAGCTGGCATAGCCATAGCCGAACCACGGCCGCTCGGAGATGCGCTGCAGGGCGAATTTCCAGATCTCGTCGCGTCCGGTGAAGGTCGGGTCCGCGATCACCGCCTTGAGCATGGCGTTGAGCTCAGGCGACATCACCGAGCCGACGGTCAGCGCCGCGATCAGCGCGACGAGCACGACATGAGCCAGAACCGCGAGCCCTGGCCGCCCGGTGATGCGCGCCAGCGTGACCACGCCGATCGCGAGCGGCAGGAAGCCCATCGTGGTCTTCGAGCCGCTGTTGAGCACGAAGAGGACGCCGAGGGCGATGACCAGCCCGCCGCGCCAGCGCAGGCCGCTGCGCCAGCCATAGATCCCGATCATCGCCACGATCGAGAAGACCGGGGCAGCGAAGTTCTTGTGCGCGAGATGCCCAAGCCAGTCGCCGGCATGGACGCCTTCGGCGCCTTCCGCGCCGTGGACGACCAGATGCGGCGCCAGCACCAGCATGGCGTAGACCAGCAGCAGCAGCGCGAGGCAGGCATTGACCGCCGCAGTGGCGAAGCCGTGCTCGTCGCGCGGCAGGACGAGCACGCCGGCAACGACGATCATCACGATCGCGGTGAGAAGCAGGCCGCGCCACGAAGCCGTCGGGTCGAGCGATTGTGCGATCGAGATTGCGGCGATGCCGAAGATGACGGCCCAGCGGCCGAAGCCCAGCCGCGCCAGCACATCGCGTTGAGCCAGGCCCAGCATCGCCACGAGGAAGACGAGGCCGAGACCGAACCAGCCGACCTGGTTCACGATGTTGCCGGTCGATTCGCCCGGAGCCGTCTGCTGCGGGACACCGGCAAAGGGCTGCAGCGACAGCATCAGGACGAACAGCCCGCACCCGGAGAGGATGCTGCCGAGCGAGCCCGCATGGCCGGCGCCTTCCGCGCGGAAGGCCGCTGCGGATCGGTGGTCGTCGCTGATCGTCGAGCCGCTCTCGCTCATGAACCTGACACGGTCGTCCGCAATCGGCCCGGCAAGGACAGACACGGGCTCGCGACAGCATAGGTTCGGAATCTTAAGGCGGCCTGACCGCCTTCCCATCGACGATCCCCGGGCATTTACGTCTCCTTCATACTCGGCGCGATGAACTCGATCCTCGCATCCGAATGCCAGATCCGGGAGCGCCAGGAATGACAGCCCTTTCCGCTGCGAGCGAACAGGCGCGCCTCGACGCTCTCGCGCGCTACGACATCCTCGACACGCCGGACGAAAGCGTCTTCGACCGCATCACCAGCCTCGTCTGCCGCATCTTCGCGGTGCCGATGGCGACGGTGACCTTTCTCGACGCACACCGGCAATGGTTCAAGTCGCGCCAGGGCGTCGCCGATTGCGAGGGCGACCGCGGCCCGGCCTTCTGCAACCTCACCATCCGCCAGAGTGATCCGCTGATCGTGACCGACACGCATCGGGACGGCCGCTTCGCCGACAACCCGCTGGTGCTCGGCCCGCCCTTCCTGCGCTTCTATGCGGGCATCCCGCTGCGCAGCGCCGAGGGGCAGAATATCGGCACGCTCTGCGCGATGGGGCCTGAGCCGCGCGCGATCAGCGCCGAGGAGATCGCGATCCTCTCCGATCTCGCCAGCGTGGTGATGGAGACGCTCGAGCTTCGCCTCCTCGCCACCACCGACGGCTTGACCGGCGCGCTCTCGCGCCGCGCCTTCCGCGACGAGGGGGCACGCCTTCTGGCCTTGGCCCAGCGCCATCGCCATGAGGTGAGCTGCATCGCGCTCGACCTCGATCACTTCAAATCCGTCAACGACAGCCATGGCCATGCCGCGGGCGACACCGTGCTCTTCGGCGCCGTTGCCGCCTGCCGGCGCTTGTTGCGCCAGACCGACCTGATCGGCCGCGTTGGCGGCGAGGAATTCGCCGTGCTGCTGCCCTATACCGACCGAGCGGCCGCGCTCGGCGTCGCCGAGAAACTCCGCGCCGGCATCGCGGCCGAAAGCTTCGACGGCAGCGACGGCCCGTTCAGAGTCACCGCGAGCTTCGGCATCGCGACCGTCACGCCGGCCGCCAACGATCTCGATTCCCTGCTCGCGCTGGCCGATGCCGCGCTGTACCGCGCCAAGAGCGAAGGGCGGAACCGCTGCGTCGCCGCGCCGGCGACCGATATCGCCAGCGTCGGACGGCGCGTGCTCAAGGCCGGGCAGATCGTCTTCAACAGCGGCCGCTCGGCGATCGACTGCACGGTGAAGCGGCTCTCGGAGGAGGGCGCCAGCCTCGCCGTGCTGAGCACCGCTGGCGTGCCCGAGCGCTTCAAGCTCGCCATCGCGGCGGACGGCTTCTCTCGGACCTGCGAGATTGCCCGCAAGGCCGGCAGCGAGATCAATGTCCAGTTCGCATGAGCACAGGGCAGGGGCTCCTGTCACGCCGCGCGGTTGACGCTTCCCGCAGCGCTGGCCCATGACACGGGCCTCGACCGAAGGAGGCCCGCCCCGTGAAAGCCGTCGTCTACGAAGCCTTCGGGCAGGCCCCCGAACTGCGCATCCTGCCGGACCCGACCCCGGAGCCGCATAGCGTCATCATCAAGGTCGAGGCGACCGGCCTGTGCCGCAGCGACTGGCATGGCTGGGTCGGCCACGATCCCGACATCCGCCTGCCGCATGTGCCGGGCCATGAGCTGGCCGGCGTCATCGCCGCGGTCGGCCGCAGCGTCGTGCGCTTCCGCGAGGGCGACCGCGTCACCGTGCCCTTCGTCTCGGGCTGCGGCTCCTGCCCGCAATGCCATTCCGGCAACCAGCAGGTCTGCGACGACCAGTTCCAGCCCGGCTTCACCCATTGGGGTTCGTTCGCGGAATATGTCCGGATCGACCGGGCCGATTTCAACCTCGTGCGCCTGCCCGAGGAGATCGATTTCGCCACGGCCGCCAGCCTCGGCTGCCGCTTCGTGACCTCGTTCCGCGCCGTGGTCGACCAGGGCAAGGTCACGGGCGGGCAATGGGTCGCCGTTCATGGCTGCGGCGGCGTCGGCCTCTCCGCGATCATGATCGCCAACGCGCTCGGCGCGAATGTCGTCGCCGTCGACATCTCAGACGACAAGCTCAAGCTCGCCCGCGAGGTCGGCGCCGCGGTGACGATCAACGCCAAGACGGAAGCCGATGTCGTCGCCGCCGTGCGCGATGTGACCGGCGGCGGCGCCCATGTCTCGCTCGATGCACTCGGCCACCCCCAGACCTGCTTCAACTCGGTGGCGAACCTGCGCAAGCGCGGCAAGCATATCCAGGTCGGGCTTCTGCTGGCGGAGCAGGCGACGCCGCCGATCCCGATGGCGCAGGTCATCGCCCACGAGCTCGAAATCCTCGGCAGCCACGGCATGCAGGCGCATCGCTATGGCGCGATGCTCGACATGATCAGCGCCGGCAAGCTTAACCCCCAGCAGCTCGTCGGCCGCCGCATCGATCTTGCCGAATCGATTCCCGCCCTGATGGCGATGGACCGCTTCGAGGGCACGGGCGTGACGATCATCGACCGGTTCTGAGGGGGCAGTGACCGATTTAACGCGGGAAGCGCGACCGGAGAACCCTCTCCTGTAAGGAGAGGGCAGGGTGAGGTGTAGGCCGTTGGACGCCTTGGCCACGACCTCACCGTTGCTGCTCGCGCTCGACTGGTCTTAGGGCCTACACCTCACCCCTACCCCTCTCCTTACAGGAGAGGGGTTCCCGCGCGTGGCTCCGTAAGGGCGCCAGCCCGTCATTCGCCGTGCCGCGCGTTCTCCTTGGCGACGCGGGCCTCGGCCTGTGCGAACGCCTCGTCGGGGTCGAGCCCGCTGGCGCGGTTCTGCATCGCATAGGCGAAGGATCTGCGGGTATCGTCCGGCATGGCCTGCAAGACGGCGTGGAAGCAGGCGCCGCGTTCATCCTGGCAGGCGCGCATCCGCTTGCAGGTCTTGTTCGGGCAGACGCGAAAGATTTCGAGCTGGTCGGTCAGCCGGCGAAACAGGGCGGATCGCGCCCTCTGGCAGCTCTCGAAATCGGTGATCGGCGGAATCTCGGCGGGGGTGTTCTGGCGTCTCGGCATGACGGTCTTCCTGGGGGCAGGCACGCAGGATCATCCGCCCGCGCGGATGCGCGGCGGGGTCGAGCGGGGCTGGCGGAGCGCCGCGAGGCGCGAGGGATATCCGCAACCGTTGAGCCAGGCCGCGGCGCGGCGGGATTGAGCCTCCCGTCGCACGCCCCGTGGCGCTCCGCCTCCGGCGATTTTGGGCTCCGGGCCGCGCTTATCGGGCTTGCGATGCCGGGCATGCGGGGTTCGGGCGCCAGTTCGGCTCTTCGCCTCGTCGCGCCGTTGCCGTCATGCCGGGCGACCGACCGGCCGTTCCCAGCGAGCTCCTCGCACAGGGACCGTAGTGTCCCCAGGGCGGTGCCCCGAAGCCTCCCGGGAGCAGGGCGTAACCCCCGCCCGCAGGCGCCGACCCTCACCCAACCTCCAGCATACCTCCGGACGGCCGCCCCGTTTGGGTGATGGGCGACGGCAGGATAGGGCGGGTGATGAGGGGCGGGGATAAGTTTGGTGCAGCCATTCCGTGGCCCGAAGCCAACAAGCGTCCGTAGGAGATTCAACTTGAACGGGCAGTTCTAACAGAATTAGGGTTGTTGGTGCATTCGATCTGCCGAATGCTAGCCGGGGGGCACGTTGAATTGCCGATCCATCATATTCACACGTTTCTAGTTGCGCCGGCCAAAAACGTGAGTGCTCCAGAGCCGATAGGTGGCTCTTCACTGAACCTCTCGGGCAAGATGTTTAAGCTGCTGGAAGCGGTCTACGACCGCTCCGAACGTGAGTGCGACATTGCAATCTCGTTCAACAGGGATGCCTCTGGGGCTCAAAAGAATCCATGCCGTGATCTGCTGACAGAGTATGTCCAGAACCCAACGTTAGATGTGGGAAGGCGCATTGCTGAAAGGCTTGCGGCGCACACCGATAAGCGGCCGCGAATGGGGCTCCTGTTTCTTATTGCTGGGAAGGAGGGCAATGACCACAAAGTCATTATCTCTCGGTTCCCGGCCGATAGTGGGATTCTGGCGGAGCAGAACGAGGGAAAGCTTAACGTCGAATTTCTTGAGCGCATCTTCATGAAAAGCGCGCGCGCGTACAAAGCTGTCCTCTACCGGAACTCCTCTATTACGAGTGGATTTTGGCAAGGTTTTGCTATCGACAAGCAAATGAATGAGCCGGACGTAGACGTCTCGGGATATTGGATACGAGACTTTCTAGATTCAGATTTTCGTACAACGGGTGCCGCAGGTACACGTCGGTTAGCGGCGGCTTGTCGGGTTGCAGCTCGCAAGGTGCAGAATGTCGATCTCAAGACTGAAATTGCGGCTGCGGTGACGTTGGCAAAAGGGCAGCGTGGTCAGAGTACCAGTGTTCGTGAGTTTGCTGCTCGACTTGGCTTGTCGAAGGGCGCGCAGGACGCAATTTTTGCTGAGATTCAGCCGCATCTGTTAGACGAGAAATTCCAATTTGATGCCGAAGAGTTCGGTAGGCAAGTAGCTTATCGAAGCATTGAGTTAGACAATGGCGGAATCCTAACCGCGGAACTTTCAGAATTCGACTCAGTTTTCAAATCGGAAGCCACGGATAAAAGAGGTCAGACAATTCGCTATACGACCGAAGGGAAGGTCATTGACGACAAGATCGGCAAGTCACTTAGATGAATGTAAGAGAAGAATATGCGGGCCGATTTAACCGAACCCTTCAGCGGATCGCCGGTAATCTTGAGCGTCATCTTGAAGATCATCTAAAAAGCATAGTTCGAGTGGATCGAATTTCCGCTCGTGCTAAGTCGATCGAGCGATTCGTCTCAAAAAGCGAGAAATCGTATGGGGCAAAGGCGAAATACGATGACCCTCTCAACCAAATTCAGGATCAAATTGGAGCACGAATCATAACATTCTATCTAACTGATGTTGAGAAAGTAAAAAGTGAGATAGAACGGTATTATAGACCAATCGAATCTAGGGACTTGATTCCCGAGTCGGATGCTGAATTTGGATACGTCGGAAAGCATTATATTTTAATTTTGCCGCCCGATGTAATCGAAGGCGATATGGTCAAGTCTGATGTTCCGGAGTTTTTTGAACTTCAGATTAAAACTCTTTTTCAACATGCATGGTCAGAGGCTAATCACGACCTAGGCTACAAGCCTGATGGAGCGCCGCTGTCGAGCGATGAAAAGCGACGCTTGGCTTTTACGGCGGCTCAAGCTTGGGGAGCGGATCGAATGTTTGATGAGCTATTCCGCGAGCGTTCTTCATGAGTACTCCCTCGGCGATGAATTGAGTGCTCTATGTTTGGGTGCGTCGTGCTTGGGACTATATTCTGCGGCTCATTGCATCTCAGCGGGGCTTCAAAGCATCTCGCCTGACTTGGAACGAGGGAAACGGTCGTGGCATGCAATGGCTACAATCACCCAGCCAACTGCCCTTGTGCGTTCAAGGGAGGGAGGCTCGTTTCCAGTCATTTGCCCAAATGGAGGCCCTGGAAGCCATCGATTGCTCGAAGGAGAACCTCCGGTCCGAATGCGACTTGCCCTACCTGCCGGGCGCCCGTCTTCTTCGTCGCGATGAGAAACGGTGGCGGAGCTTATTTTGACACCTTTGGTCCGCCTTGGACAAAACATCCTTGCACAGACGCTTCCAAAAAATATTCGCCGTTCAATGCGGATGGACGACCGAAGCTAAAGAGCCGTCCATCAGAGTATGAAAGGGATGGGTGGTTGCCTCTCTTTGTCAGGTATGTAGAAATTTTGACGATCGGCGCCTTGCTTCACGCTGTCACGCTAGACGACCCGACGGTTCTTCATTTTGGATTAGTAACTAACATCGAAGTAGATATAGAGCAGCCGATCTACTTTCGTCGCATTGATTCTATTGGAAATCACGCTGAGTTCAATTTCTTCCCAAAAGGATCTCCAGCGCCTCTTTATTTAGATGCAGTCCTACCTTGCTTGACCGAGATAGAACTGCGTATCCATATGAAGAGGATATAAGTTTCCGGCGGTTGTCATTTTAGACGCTTGGCGACCCGTCATGTCGTCGCGCGCATCCTGAACACTTGCGTTCGGGCCGCTATTCGACGCCGAGCCATGACGCCTTTGACTGCCTACTCCGCCGCCTGCCGCTGCACCTTGCCCTTCCTGATCGGCCGACGGTCGAGCACTTCCTTGAGGAAGCGCGCGGTGTGGCCCTTGCCGATGCGGACGATGTCCTCCGGCGTGCCTTCGGCGACCACCTGGCCGCCGCCGTCGCCGCCTTCGGGGCCCATGTCGATCACCCAGTCGGCGGTCTTCACCACCTCGAGATTGTGCTCGATCACCACCACCGAATTGCCCTGGTCGACCAGCTCGTGCAGCACCTCCATGAGCTTGGCGACGTCGTGGAAATGCAGGCCGGTCGTCGGCTCGTCGAGGATGTAGAGCGTGCGGCCGGTGGCGCGCTTCGACAGTTCCTTGGAGAGCTTGACGCGCTGCGCCTCGCCGCCCGAGAGCGTCGTCGCCTGCTGGCCGACCTTGACATAGTCGAGCCCGACGCGCGCCAGCGTCTCCATCTTGTCGCGGATCGAGGGCACCGCCTTGAACAGGCCCTTCGCCTCCTCGACCGACATGTCGAGCACGTCGGCGATCGATTTGTCGCGGTATTTCACTTCGAGGGTTTCGCGGTCGTAGCGCTTGCCCTTGCAGACGTCGCAGGTGACGTAGACATCCGGCAGGAAGTGCATCTCGATCTTGATGAGGCCGTCGCCCTGGCAGGCCTCGCAGCGGCCGCCCTTGACGTTGAACGAGAAGCGCCCGGCCTGATAGCCGCGGGCCTTCGCCTCCGGCAGGCCGGCGAACCATTCGCGGATCGGCGTGAAGGCGCCGGTATAGGTCGCCGGGTTCGAGCGCGGCGTGCGGCCGATCGGCGACTGGTCGATGTCGATGACCTTGTCGAGATGCTCGATGCCCTCGATGCGGTCATGCGGGGCCGGGTGGTCGATCGAGCCGTTCAGCTTGCGCGCCACCGCCTTGTAGAGCGTGTCGATCACCAGCGTCGACTTGCCGCCGCCGGAGACGCCGGTGATGCAGGTGAACATCCCGAGCGGAATCTCGACATCGACATTGCGCAGGTTGTTGCCGCGCGCGCCGACGATCTTGAGGCTGCGGCCCTTCTGCGCCTTGCGGCGCTTGGCCGGCACCGCGACCGACATCTCGCCGGTGAGGTATTTGCCGGTGAGCGAATTGGGATCGTCGAGAATGTCCTGCGGCGTGCCTTTGGCGACGATCTCGCCGCCATGGATACCGGCGCCGGGGCCGACATCGACGACATAGTCGGCCGTCAGGATCGCGTCCTCGTCATGCTCGACCACGATGACGGTGTTGCCGAGGTCGCGTAGCCGGCGCAGCGTGCCGAGCAGGCGCTCGTTGTCGCGCTGGTGCAGGCCGATCGAGGGCTCGTCCAGCACATAAAGCACGCCGGTCAGGCCCGAGCCGATCTGGCTCGCGAGGCGGATGCGCTGGCTCTCGCCGCCCGAGAGCGTGCCGGAGGCGCGGGCGAGCGTCAGGTATTCCAGCCCGACATCGAGCAGGAAGGTCAGGCGGTCGCGGATTTCCTTGAGGATGCGCGGGGCGATCTCGTTCTGCTTCTTCGACAGGCGCGCGGGCAGGGCGGTGACCCAGTCCAGCGCGTCCTTGACCGAGAGCTTCGAGACCTCGCCGATATGGCGCACGTCGATCTTCACCGCCAGCGCCTCGGGTTTGAGGCGATAGCCGTTGCAGGCGGCGCAGGGCGTCTCGGACATGAAGCGGCCGATCTCCTCGCGCGCCCAGTCCGATTCCGTCTCCTTCCAGCGCCGCTCCATATTGGTGATGACGCCCTCGAAGGGCTTCTTCACCTCGTAAGAGCGCAGGCCGTCATTATAGGCCATGCGAACGGGCTCGGTGCCGGTGCCGAACAGGATCGCCTTCTGCGCGCTCTCCGGCAGTTCCGACCAGGGCTTGGTCATCGAGAAGCCGAAATGCTTGGCGAGCGCTTCCAGCGTCTGGCCATAATAGGGCGAGGTCGACTTGGCCCAGGGCGCGATCGCGCCCTTCTTCAAGGTGAGTGAGTGATCCGGCACGATCATGTCCGGATCGATCCGCATCTCGTGGCCGAGGCCGTCGCAGACCGGGCAGGCGCCGAACGGGTTGTTGAACGAGAACAGCCGGGGCTCGATCTCGGGAATGGTGAAGCCGGAAACCGGGCAGGCGAATTTCGAGGAGAAGGTGACGCGGCGGGCCTCGCCGTTCTCCTCCTTCTCGTCGGCATATTCGAAGACGGCGATGCCGTCGGTCAGTTCCAGCGCCTGCTCCAGCGAGTCGGCGAGGCGCGCGCCGAGATCGGGCCGGATCACGATCCGATCCACGACCACGTCGATGTCGTGCTTGAACTTCTTGTCGAGCGCCGGAGCGTCCGGGATCTCGTAGAACTCGCCATTGACCTTGACGCGCTGGAAGCCGCGCTTCAGCCAGTCGGCCATCTCCTTCCTGAATTCGCCCTTGCGGCCGCGCACCACCGGCGCGAGCAGGTAGCCGCGCGTCTTCTCGGGCAATTCGACCATGCGGTCGACCATCTGCTGCACCGTCTGGCTCTCGATCGGCAGCCCGGTCGCGGGCGAATAGGGGATGCCGGCGCGCGCCCAGAGCAGGCGCATGTAGTCGTGGATCTCGGTGACGGTGCCGACCGTCGAGCGCGGGTTCTTCGAGGTCGTCTTCTGCTCGATCGAGATGGCCGGCGAGAGCCCGTCGATCTGGTCGACATCGGGCTTCTGCATCATCTCGAGGAACTGGCGGGCATAGGCCGAGAGCGACTCGACATAGCGGCGCTGCCCTTCCGCATAGATCGTGTCGAAGGCGAGCGAGGACTTGCCCGAGCCGGATAGGCCGGTGAAGACCACGAGCTTGTCGCGCGGAATGGCGAGATCGACATTCTTGAGATTGTGCTCGCGCGCGCCGCGCACGGTGATGGCGCGGCTGTTCGGGTCGGCCGCGCGGTTGCGGTCGAACATGTCTTCCAGCGCAGCGGCTTGGGCAGCGGCGGATTCGGTCTTGCGGGCCATCGGGGCGTCCGTATCGGAGAAGGCCTAGAGATAGGGCAAATGCCGGGCCTTTCCAGCCTCGCGGCGATCTGCCCGGCATGAATAGCACGCAGCCGTCCGGGCTGCTGCCGTCTTCCTGACAGAAAGCGTCAGCAGCGGCGAGGCCTTGATGTGGGGATGATCCGGCCGATCGCAATCGACTCCACGGCGCGATCGAATTATCTATAAATCATGACGAAGCCTGCCGAAGACACCATCGCCGTCCGCATCGCCAGGGCCCTGGCGGAGCGGATCATCGCTGGAACGATCGAGCCCGGCACGCGGTTGCGGCAGGACCATATCGCCGAGGAATTCGAGACCAGCCATGTCCCGGTGCGCGAGGCCTTCAGGCGGCTGGAGGCGCAGGGACTGGCGATCAGCGAGCCGCGCCGCGGCGTTCGCGTCGCCTCTTTCGATCTGTCGGAGGTGAAGGAGGTCGCGGCGATGCGCGCGGCGCTGGAGGTGCTGGCCCTGCGCCATGCCGCGCCGCATCTCACCGCGGCCATCCTCGACAAGGCCGAGCAGGCCCGGCGCGATTGCGACGCCGCCACCGATGTTCGCGCCTGGGAGGAGGCGAATCGCCGCTTTCATCGGACGCTGGTCGCGCCTTGCGGCATGAAGCGCCTGCTGGCGACGATCGACGATCTCCATGCGGCGAGCGCGCGCTTCCTGTTCTCGGCCTGGCGCTCGGAATGGGAAGCCCGCACCGACCATGACCACCGTTCGATCCTCAACGCGTTGCGCAACGGCGATCTGGAAACCGCAGTGGCGACGCTGGCGCGGCATGCCCAATGGATCGGCGAACGCCCGGTTCGCACCGCCTCGGGTGCGACGCGCGGAGCCTTCGCCATCGTCGGTTGAGTGTCTTCCTTCCCCGGCATGGGAGATTATGCACGAGGGGCGCGCTTGCCTTTTCTTCCGAGATATGGACTTTCTCATAGATCAAAGATCAAAATTATAGATAATTTTGATCGCGACCCAGGAGTGACCATGACCGATCTTGCCCTCAGCCGTCCGTTCAGCCCGCTGCGGCTGGAAAGCCGCTCGCTCGCCTGGCAGGCCGGCGCCGTGATCGTCGGCAGCCTGCTGCTGGCGCTGTCCTCGCAGATCAAGGTGCCGATGTATCCGGTGCCGATGACGATGCAGACCTTCGCGGTCACGCTGGTCGGCGCGCTCTATGGCTGGCGCCTCGGTGCGGTCACCGTCATCGCCTGGCTGGCGCAGGGCGCCATGGGCCTGCCCGTCTTCGCCGGCGCCGTCGGCGGGGCGGCCTATTTCGCCGGCCCGACCGGCGGCTACCTGCTGGCCTTTCCCTTCGCAGCGGCCCTGACCGGCTGGCTGGCGCAGCAGGGCTGGAACGGCAGCCGCGTCGGCCTCGCCTTCGCTTCGATGCTCGCCGGCAACGTGCTCTGCCTGGTGATCGGCGTTGCCTGGCTCGCGGTTCTGATCGGCCTGCCCAAGGCGATCGCGCTCGGCGCGGTGCCCTTCATCCTCGGGGCGATCCTGAAGTCGGCGCTGGCCGCCGCCACGCTCAAGGCCTTCGCACCGCGCGGCTGAGGTTCGCTCACCCGGTTTTCAGAAGAAGATGCCAGCTTGAATGGCAGGCTGGGCGCTTCTCCCAATATTCAGGAGCGCCCATGCCGCCGGGAAGAGCAGGTCCGTTGCCGCAATCCTGTTTTCGCACGAAATGCCGAATCTCCTGTCTCGCGGTTGATTTGCTGATGTGCGGTCACGGTCTCGCGAAGCCTGCGCCTACAGAAACGGGCCCTGAATTTCCCTAACGTAACAATCTGTGAATATCGCAAGGCTCCAGGCAATGCGCCGTAGCCACTGACCATGATGCACGTTAGGGTTGCTGAATGGGGTGGGGGATACGAAATGCGCGTCGTCGTCGTAGTGTTTTCCGGAATCCTTGGCGCGTGCGCCATTCATCCGACGCCCGACTATAATGAAGCTGAGAAGACACGTTTCATCGCCAAGAGGATTCGCTGCGAAGCGCGCGAAGCCGTCAAGGCGCGGTTCGTGGCCGAAGCGCGGGCAAGCGATGATCGCCAGACGCGAGATATCGCAGAGAAGCTTGCGGATGAGACCGGGTTTTCATTCAGCCAACTGAAGTATGAAAACCTCGACGCGAAAACACGCGCGTTCTTCAGTCATTACGATGGAACCGGTATCGCTTACGACTTTCTTTTCGACATAACGGAAAGCGGCGGCGTCGGTGCCAGCCTCGACTTGGTCAGGCCTTTGAGCGGTGGATCGTTGTCGGCCGGGCTAGGGGCCGGAGCGGATCTCACGCGGCAGAACCAGCGGGCCTTCTTGCTGAACGACACGTTCGCGGGGCTTCTGACCAAGCTGTCCAAGGGGGATTGCGCCAGTTTTGAGACGGGTCAGAATTGGATCTACCCGATCAAGGGCGACATCGGCTTGGCCGAGATGGTCAACAGCTTCATCGATCTGGACCAAACGGGCGCGCTTGCGAAGGGGAAGAATGCTTCCCCTTACCTGATCGATATCCTAGAATTCACGACGGAACTGACGGTATCCGCGCACCCGAGCCTCATGCTGACCGCGGCAGGACGCCGTTGGCAGACAACCAAGTTCGAGTCATCGGCTACTGGCATTCATGCCGGTCGGATCGACAAGAACAAGGTCACGGTTGCGCTTTCCGCCGAGCTGAAACCTGTGCCTGCCAAGGGGCCGGCCGCGAAAGCCGCTGCCACATCGCCCCGCCAGAGAACGTCCTCCGAAAAGAGCGCGACAGACGCGATCTTCAATCAGAAGACAATCCAGTTCTTCTCCAACTCCTTGGAGTTGCAGAGCCGGACCAGATTGCCGGATCCGCGCTAGGACCGCACCGACCGCCGATGGCTGACGGTCGCTGCGAGGCAGGCAGGGGGGAGGTCGATCGCGAGACGGCTCCGTCTTCCCGGCGATACGTTGGCGATCAGGACGTCGGCCATACAGGCGTATTGTGCTCGCCGACCTGCGGAACGCAGGGTCTCCTCGCCGCGCGCTTTATGCCAGGCGTTGGTCGACAGATCATCGGGAATGGGCGTCATTGGGTCGCCGGCGGAGCGCGTCGTCGAACGGACACCCGACTGGCAGTTTAAGGCAGCCGCTTCTACCAACGCGGGCTTCCGCTCAGCCAGGACAGGACCCAGCCAGCACAAGACGCGCAGCGCTATCCTTCCAGCGCGGCGATCATCTCAACCCGCGTCGCATGCCGGCCGCCTTCGAAGGTGGCGCTGAGAAATGCATCGACGATCTCCAGCGCCAGCCCTTCGCCGACCACGCGGGCACCGAGCGAGAGCATGTTGGCATCGTTGTGCTGCCGGATCATGCGGGCCGAGAACGTATCCGAACAGACGCCGCAGCGGATGCCCCGGACCTTGTTCGCGGCCATCATGATGCCCTGGCCGGTGCCGCACAGGATGATGCCGAGCCGGCAATCACCGGAGGCGACCAGCCGCGCCGCCGCTTCGCCGTGCATGGGATAGGGCGTGCTCTCCGGCGTCGTGGGGCCGATATCGACCACGTCCCAGCCCTGTGCCGCGACATGCCTGGCGATCGCCTGCCGGAGCCACGGCGAGATCGTCCTGTTTCGCGATATCGTTGGGCGGCTCGATCATGTTGGACCAGTCGCGTCCTGCTCCGTCAATGCGTCCTGTCGTCGAGAGGTGGTGTCCTGATCGCCTGTTGGGGTCCTGACGGGGGCTGACAGGGGCGGGCATCGCTTCGCCGGCCCGATTGCGCGATGGTCGATCGCGAGATGCCGGGCGGACGGATCAATTCGCCCGGTCCTGCGTTTCAGCGCGAGCTGCCAGTGCCACGGACCCGGCGGCGCCAGCCATGAGCGATCGGGGGAGCGACGATGATGAAAGCCCTTCTTGGAGCAGCAACCTTCGCGCTTGGCCTCGGCCTTGGTACCGCGGGCATGGCCTGCGAACTCGACAGACCGCTGAAGATGGCCGGGCTCGACTATGATTCCGCTGCCTTCCACACCGCCCTCGCCAGCGCGATCGCCGAGCGCGGGTTCGGCTGCAAGGTCGAGCGCGTTCCGGGCGTGATCGCGCCGCTGGTCAACGGGCTGGCGCGCGGCGATGTCGATATCGTCATGGAAATCTGGATGGCCAATCCTGTCGATGCCTGGGTGAAGGCGGCCGAGGCCGGCAAGGTCGAGCCGCTGGGTACCACCTTCCCGGATGCAAGCGAGGGCTGGTTCGTGCCGCGTTATCTCGTCTCCGGGCCGGACGCCAAGGCGCCGGACCTCCGGAAGCCCGAGGATCTCAAGCGCTACAAGGCCCTGTTCGCCGATCCGGAGGAACCGGGGAAGGGACGCTTCTACAATTGCGTCGCAGGCTGGGTCTGCGAAGGGATCAACACCAAGAAGCTCGCGGTCTACGGTCTCGCTGATGATTTCACCAATACGCGCGGCGGCTCGGGCGAGGCGCTGGTCGCCGCGATCGAGGCTGCGCTCAAGCGCCAGCGGCCGGTCGTGTTCTATTACTGGGGGCCGAGCTGGCTGCTCGGCGCCTATGATCTCGTCAAGCTGGAGGAGGCCCCCTTCGATCCCGCGATCTGGGCCGAGCTCAAGGCCAGCGACGCTCCCAAGCGCGCCACCGCCTATCCGACCAGCAAGGTCGTGATCGGCGCCAATGTCGATCTCGCGAAGAAGGCGCCGCAGCTCGCGACCTTCTTCAAGAGCTACGGCACGACCAGCGACGCGACCTCGAAAATGCTCGCCGAGGCCCGCGAGAAGGGCATCACGCCCGAGCAGCAGGCGCTCGTCTTCCTGAGGACGCAGGGCGAGATCTGGAAGAAATGGCTGCCCGCTGACGTGGCCGGCAAGGTTGCCGCGAGCCTGTGACGACCGCCTTGGTGCCGGATCTCGGCAAGGCGCTGCAGGGCTCCGTCAACCGGGCGGTCGATGCGCTCGTCACGGGCTATGGCGACCGGTTCGACGGGTTGAGCGCGGTGCTGACCGCGCCGGTGCGCCTTGTCGAGACGCTGCTTCACCATGTCCCGGTTCCCGCCTTTGCCCTGACGATCGCGATCGGCGCCTGGCTCGCGACACGCAGGATCGGCTTTGCTCTGACGATGGCGGCCCTGCCGCTGGCCCTGGCGGGACTCGGCGTCTGGGGCGAGGCGATGCAGTCGCTCGCTCTGGTCACTGTCGCCGTGGTGCTCGTCCTGCTGCTGGGCCTGCCGCTCGGTGTCGCGGCGGCGCGCCTGCCGCGGCTGGGGAGGGCGCTCGCGCCGCTCTACGACCTCATGCAGACCATCCCGAGCTTCGTCTACCTGATCCCGGTCGCGATGCTGCTCGGGCTCGGCCGTGCGCCGGCGCTCGTCGCGACGCTTGTCTATGCGCTGCCGCCCTTCGCCCGCCTGACCGAGCTCGGTCTGCGCGGCGTCGATGCCGGGCTGGTCGAGGCTTCGCGGGCGCTGGGCCTGCAGCCGCGCCAGACCTTCTGGCTGGTCGAACTGCCGCTGGCCCGGCCCACGATCCTGCAGGGGCTGAACCAGGCGATCATGATGGCACTGGCCATGGTCGTGGTCGCCTCGATGATCGGCGCCAAGGGGCTGGGCGAGGTCGTACTGCTCGGCCTGCAGCGCGCCGATCCAGGCCTTGGCTTCGTCGGCGGGCTCGGCATCGTCCTGCTGGCCGTGCTGCTCGACCGGATGGCGCAGGCGATCCTCGGCGCACGCCAGCCGCCGCAGTAGGCGTGGCCGAATCAGCGGGGGACAACCTTGCAATGATACTTGAACAAAACGAGAACATTCTTGATAATGCCTTCATCGGCCGATAGGGTTCGGCTCCGGTCACGAGGCCGGTTTGTGTGAAGTGCGCAGGAAACGGAGCCTGTCATGGCTGGTAGCGTCAACAAGGTCATTCTGGTCGGCAATCTCGGGCGCGACCCCGAAGTGCGTCGCCTCGGCAGCGGCGAGCCTGTCGTCAATCTGCGCATCGCCACCTCCGAGACCTGGCGCGACAAGCAGAGCGGCGAGCGCAAGGAGCGCACCGAGTGGCACTCGGTCGTGATCTTCAACGAGAACCTGGCGAAGGTGGCCGAGCAGTACCTGAAGAAGGGCTCCAAGGTTTACATCGAGGGCCAGCTCCAGACCCGGAAATGGCAGGACCAGTCCGGCGTCGAGAAATACACCACCGAGATCGTGCTGCAGCGCTTCCGCGGCGAGCTCACCATCCTCGACAGCCGCCAGGGCGGCTCGGACGAGTATGGCGAGGGCGGCGGCAGCAGCGGCGGCTACATGGACGACCGCTCGGGTGGCGGTGGCGGCTCCTTCGGCCGCTCCGGCGCGATGGGCGGTGGTGGCGGGGGTTCTCGTCAGCCGGCCATGTCGAGCGGCGGTGGCGGCGGGCGCTCGTCCTCCAGCCATCTCGACGACGACATCCCGTTCTAGGGCCTGGTTCCGGTTTCGGGCCGGGATGGTAGCGATGTTTTCAGAAGGGCCGGTTCTCGCACGGGAGCCGGCCTTTTCGGTCTTGGCTCACGGCCGCGCGACGACGAGGCGCAGCGAGCCGTCGAAACGCGGCTGCTGCCGCAGGAATCCGTACCGGGCATCCCAGGCGCCGGCCTCCAGGTCGTGGCGCAGCTTCCCGATCGAGGCGGCGTTTTCGGCCTCGCCGACGAAGCTCCAGGCCGAGCAGGCCGAGCGCGCGCCCGGATCGAGGAAGAGCTCCGGGCGGCCGTAATAGGCCTCGTTGAAGCCGTCGCGGCAGGCGAGCGGGATCGGCACCGCGACGATATCGACCTCGCCGCCGAGCACCGTGCCGATATGGCCGAGCGAGGGGTAGCGCCGCGCCTCGGTCGCCAAGACCTCCGGCGCGTAATGGTTGAGCCAGAAGGCCTGCACCAGCTCGGGATCGCAGGAGAGGATCGCGATCGGCCCGCGCGTGACGCGACGCATCTCGCGCAGGCCGGCGTCGAGATCGGCCCATTGATGGACGGTGAAGGTCGCCATGCTCGCGTTGAAATGCCCGTCGGGAAAGGGCAGGGCTTCTGCGGTCGCGTCGATCGCCGCGACGATATCGGCCGGGCGCTGCGCCCGCATCGAGGCGGAAGGTTCGACCGCCGTCATGTCACGCCCGCGTGGCTCGTAGGAACCGGCCCCAGCGCCGACATTGAGGACGCGCCGGGCCGGGCCGAGTGCCGCCTCGATCAGCGCGGCGATGGCGGGCTCCGGCTGGCGGTAGGAGGCGTAGCCGTGTCCGATGCGGCCGTAATCGGCATCGCCGGCGCTGCCATCCGCCCGGCGCGGGCTCGCGGTCAGATCGTTCATCGGGGTGTCTCCGTCGCCAGCGTGCGCCAAAGAGGGACCACATGCTCGCGCATCAGCGGGGCGAGGGGAAGCGTGGGGACCGTGCCGGGGTCGAGCCAGGTCATCTCGGCGATCTCCGCCGCCGGTTTCGGCTCTCCATCGAGAGGCAGGGTAAAGAGTTCGGCTTCGACCATGAAGCCGGGCTCATTGGCGGCCGGGGCCGCGAACTGCCCGCAATAGCGGCTCGCGCCCGGCCGGGCATCCAGACCAAGCTCTTCCTGCAATTCACGGACGAGCGCTTCCAACGGCCCCTCGCCGGGCTCTATCTTGCCGCCGGGCAGCATGAACCAGGTGGCTCCACGCTTTCGGACGAGCAGCAGCCGCTGTCGCCCGTCCGTCAGCAGGGCAGCTGCGATGCGAATGCGACGGGTATCTTCGATCAAGGCCGATTCCCTATCCGGTGAGGCGGGCGAGGAGTGGCACGATCAGGCAGACGCCGGGAAGACCCTTCGATGGCGCCGCCGGATCGATGATGGTAGGAACCGCCACCGGCTTCTGTCGGCGGGCTCAGGCGAGGCATCAGATCATGTTCGAGGCGCGCAGCATCGATAGCGGCAGCAAGCCGGACTTCTATCGCGAACTCGCGGGGCAGCTCGAAGCCCTGCTTGCCGGCGAAAGCGATCCGATTGCCAATGCTGCCAACACGTCCGCCCTGCTGTTCCAGATGATGCCGGACCTGAACTGGGCCGGCTTCTACATCATGCGATCAGGCGAGCTCGTGCTCGGCCCGTTCCAGGGCAAGCCGGCCTGCGTGCGCATTCCCGTCGGCAAGGGCGTCTGCGGCGCGGCCGTGGCGCAGGGGAAATCGATGCTGGTCGAGGATGTCCATGCCTTCCCCGGCCATATCGCCTGCGATGCGGCCTCGCGCTCGGAACTGGTCGTGCCGCTGCTTGGCCGCGACGGCGTCATCGGCGTGATCGATCTCGACAGCCCGTCGCCCGCGCGCTTCGACGCCGATGATCAGGCGGGCATCGAGCGCATCGCAGCGATCTGGCTCGCCGCCTGCGGCGAAGGCGCGCAGGCGGCCCTCGCCGAAGCCTCCTGAGGCCGCGGTGCCCTCGCTGAGCCTGCGCATCCAGCTCGACCCCGAAGGCCGGATCGGCCCCGGCAAGATCGCCCTGCTCGAGAACATTGCGACGCATGGCTCGATCTCGGCCGCCGGCCGGGCGATGGGGATGTCCTACAGGCGCGCCTGGGAACTGGTCGAGGAACTGAACTTGCTCTTCGGCAAGCCGGTCGTCGAGCGTCAGGTCGGCGGGCGCAATGGTGGCGGGGCGCAACTGACTGCTCTCGGCGAAGCGCTCATCCTGCGCTTTCGCGCGGTCGAGCAGGCTGCAGCCGAGGCTGCGGCCACGCATCTTGCCGCACTGCAGGCCGAGATCGACCGGCCCGAGCGCGGGTGATGGGCCGTCAGGCACATCGCGGCGGCGTCCTGCATCTGTCGAATAGCGGAAATGTGAAGGCTGTACCGGAGCACGGGCTGGGCTGACTCCGCGTCACCGTGCCCTGTCCGGCGAGCCGCTTTGCCTTGACATGCCGGCCGGATTCGAACAGGCGTATCGCATATGCAGCATCACCGCTGCAAGTCTTTTTTTGTAATGATTCCAATGAGGAAGCTGCCGGCACCCATGTGCTCGGCAGCAAGGTTGCGGAGCCGGTGAAGGCCGGGGCCGCGCTCCTCCGGAGAAGGCTGGATTTGTGATGATGCGCGCGTTCCGCCTGGCTCTCGTTGCGGTGAGCCTGTCCGTGGTAATGGCCCAGGCCCAGGTGCCTGGCGAGCCCGCTCCCCATGTACCGGTCGAGACGGCTCCGTCAGGAGCGCAGGCCCAGCCTGCCGCGCCGACAAATCCGCTTCCGCCTGCTCTGCCCCAGCTCGGCATCAACCCGCCCAGCGCCGCCCATCCGCCGATCACCGCCAGCGAAACTGCGACGCCCGTGGCGGCGCCGGCTGCAATGGCGACCCTGCCGCATGACCTGTCGCCGTGGGGCATGTTCATGGCGGCGGACATCGTCGTGAAGGGCGTGATGCTCGGGCTCGCCTTCGCCTCGCTGGTGACCTGGACGATCTGGCTCGCCAAGGCGACGGAACTCGCCGGAGCCAAGCGCTCGGCCGGCCGGGCGCTGCGACGCATCGAGGCGGCGGAGAACCTGAGCGAGGCAGCCAGCGCTGCCGCCGGCAAGAACGGCAAGCTGCGCGGCGCCGTCGGTCAGTTGCTCTCGGCGGCGCTCGCCGAGACGCGCCGCTCGGCCGATCTGGGCGAGGACGGTATCAAGGAGCGCGTCGCCATCGCGCTCTCGCGAATCGAGGCGCGCGCCGGTCGCGCGATGGCGCGCGGCACCGGTCTGCTCGCCACGATCGGCTCGACCGCGCCCTTCGTCGGCCTGTTCGGCACGGTCTGGGGCATCATGAATTCATTCATCGGCATCAGCCAGGCCAAGACCACCAATCTCGCCGTCGTCGCGCCGGGCATCGCCGAAGCGCTTCTGGCGACGGCGATCGGCCTCGTCGCGGCCATTCCGGCCGTCATCATCTACAACGTCTTCGCCCGCGCGATCACCGGCTATCGCGCCACGCTTTCCGATGCCTCGGGCGAGATACTGCGCCATCTCTCGCGCGATCTGGAACGCCACCGGCACGCCGCCGCACCTGCGCCGCGCGCGGCCTCGTCGTCCTCGGCTTCGGCCGCGAGCGTGGTGTCCGCACCGCTCGTCCCGGCGGAGTGAACCATGGGCGTTTCCCTCAAGGACCCGCAGGACGGCGACCTCGGCGAGGTCAGCGACATCAACGTCACGCCCTTCATCGACGTCATCCTCGTTCTGCTGATCATCTTCATGGTGGCCGCACCGCTCTCGACCGTCGACGTCGCGGTCGACCTGCCGGTCTCGAACGCGCAGCCTCAGCCCCGGCCGGACACGCCGATGTTCCTCACCGTGAAGGGCGATCTCTCGCTCGCCCTCGGCAACGACGCGGTGCCGCGCGAGGCCCTGCAGGCGGCGCTCGACCGGAAGACGAACAGCGATCGCGAGCAGCGGGTCTTCCTGCGGGCCGATGGCAGCGTCGCCTATAGCGAGCTGATGAATGTCATGAACCTGCTGCGCAACGCCGGCTATCTCAAGATCGCGCTGGTCGGCCTGGAGGATACCGGGCAGGGCGCGCCCGCGGAGCCGAAGCCATGAGCGTCGAGCGCTCGTCACTTTCCCGCTTCGCCCCGGCGGCCCTGCGCTGGAGCCTTGCCGCCTTCGTCGTTGCGGGCGCCCATGGCACCGCCGGCTGGGTCGTCGCCAACTGGCAGCGCGCCGAGGCGGCGATGGGAGCCCCCCCGGCCGCGGTGATGATCGAGCTTGCGCCGCTCGCGGTCGCGCCGGAGGCCCCGGCGCAGGAGGTCGCGCCCGGACCCGAGATGGCGGAAGCGCAGCCGGAGCCCGAACCGCCGCTGCCCGACTCGGTCGAGCAGCCCGATGTGATCGAGCCGCCGCCGGAGCCGGAGCCCGTCGCGATTCCCGAACCGGAGATCAGGATTCCCGAATTGCCGCCGCTGCCGGATGCCGCGGCCGTCCTGACACCGCCTCCGAAGGAGCAGCCGAAGCAGCCTCCGCCGGAGAAGCCCAAGCCGAAGCCCAAACCCAAGATCGTCGAGAAGAAGAAGCCGATCCGGCCCGACAAGCCGAAAGCCGAGCAGACCTCCGCGCCGGTTGCACAGGCACAGGCAGCCCCGCGCGCGGCCGCTCCCAACTCCGGAGCTTCCTCGCCATCGCCGGCTGCGACGGCGAGCTGGCGCGGCTCGCTGATGGCGCATCTCAACCGCTACAAGCGCTTCCCCGGCGGCGCGAGCCCGGGCACGGTCCAGGTCGCCTTCAGCATCGACCGTGGCGGCCGCGTGCTCTCGGCGCGGCTCGTGCGCGGTTCGGGCGATGCGTCGCTGGACGAGGAGGCGGTCGCGATGATCCGCCGCGCCAATCCGGTTCCGGCCCCGCCGGACGGCCTCGGCAGCGGCGCGATCGCGCTGACTGTCCCGATCAAGTTCTCGCGCTAGGCTGGTTGCGGGAACCGGAGATGCCGTCCATGCGTAGGACGGGAAGACCTGCGAGAGGAGAAGCGCGATGACGATCATCAGGCTTGCAACCGGCGCGATGCTGGCTCTCGCACTGAGCGGCTGCGTCACCACCGAGGCCGAATACCGGGCCATGGACGAGCAGCGCTGCCGCTCCTTCGGCTTCCGCGCGCCGGGCGAGGCCTTCTCGAACTGCCTGCTGCAGCTCGATCTCGATCGCGCGGCGGAGCGGCGCTATCGCTTCGACCGCTTCGATGCCTCCTTCGGCGGTCCTTGGGGCTATGGCCGGCGCTGGTAGGCAGGGGCCTTCCAGGCAAGAAAAAAGGGCCGCGCCGGAAGCGCAGCCCAAGTCTAGGGAGGAAACGCCCAAGAAGGGCGACGCAGCATCTCTGCTGCGATGCAATCTAAATAGGGAGGCTTTGCTCCGCCTGCAAGATCAAAAGGGCAGCATCGCTGACTTATTTTTGAGCGACCTGTTTCCTCAATGAAATCAGTCTCTTTTGAGATTTTCGTACAAGGCCGTACGAACTGCCGTCAGGCTTGCGCGCTTCTGCTGCATTGCAAGAATGGCAGATTGACACGCGGCTCGATCTGCCTATTCATATGCATGCAAATGAATTTCGCTCCACCTGCCCCGGTGTGAGCGGTATCGACGCGGATTGCAGCCGCAGCGAGGCGAAGGACTTAACCTCATGCAGATCGATCGTCGCAGTTTCGTCGCGGGCACGCTGGCCCTCGGCGTTCCCCAGCTGGTGCGTGCCCAGGGCGCAGGTCCGATCCGCATCGGCGAGGTCAACTCCTATACCGCCCAGCCGGCCTTCCTGAAACCCTACCGGCAGGCCTGGGAGCTGGCTCAGGAGCAGATCAACGCGGCCGGCGGCGTGCTCGGCCGCAAGCTCGAGACGGTCTTCCGCGACGATGCCGGCAAGCCCGAGGATGCGGTGCGCCACGCCGCCGATCTCGCCACCGCCGAGAAGGTCGATATCATCGCCGGCGGCTTCCTCTCCAATGTCGGCTTGGCGCTTGCCGACTATGCCAACCAGAACAAGCGGCTCTATGTCGCCTCCGAGCCTCTGGCCGACGCGCTCGTCTGGTCGAAGGGCAATCGCTACACCTTCCGCCTGCGGCCCTCGACCTATATGCAGGCCGCGATGCTGGTCGAGGAGGCGGCGAAGCTCCCGGCCAAGAAATGGGCGATCGTCGCGCCGAACTACGAGTACGGCCAGTCGGCGGTGAAATGGTTCAAGGAATTGCTGCTGAAGGCGCGCCCCGACGTGACCTTCGTCGCCGAGCAGTTCCCGGCGCTCGGCCGCATCGATGCCGGCGCCACCGTACAGGCGCTGGAGGCGGCCAAGCCGGAGGCGATCTTCAACGTCACCTTCGCGGTCGACCTCGCCAATTTCGTCCGTGCCGGCAATACGCGCGGCCTGTTCGAAGGCCGTCAGGTCGTCTCGATGCTGACCGGCGAACCGGAATATCTCGATACGCTCGGCGCCGAGACGCCGGAAGGCTGGATCATCACCGGCTACCCCCATGCGGATCTGCAGACGCCGGAGCACGTCAGGTTCCGCGACGCCTATAAGGCGAAGTACAACGACTATCCGCGACTGGGCTCTGTCGTCGGTTACGAGACGGTGCAGGCCATCGCGGCGGCGCTGGCGAAGGCCGGCTCGACCGATAACGAGAAGCTGGTCGACGCCTTCGAGGGGCTCAAGTTCGGTTCGGCCTTCGGCCCGATCGAGTTCCGCAAGATCGATCATCAGTCGACGCTCGGGGCCTATGTCGGCAAGAGCGCGCTGAAGAACGGCAAGGGCGTGATGGTCGACTGGAGCTATCGCGACGGCGGCAAATACCTGCCGAGCGACGACGAGGTCCGCAAGCTGCGGCCGGCTGTTTGACCTTGCATGACATGGAGCGCGGCGCTACCGCCTGAGGGCTGTAGCGTTGCGCCCGAGACGACATGCTTGATCTCGTCCTCACCCAGACCCTGAACGGCCTGGCCTCGGCGTCGTCGCTGTTCCTGGTGGCGTGCGGACTGTCGATCATCTTCGGCGTCACGCGCATCGTGAACTTCGCCCATGGCTCGCTCTACATGCTGGGCGGCTATCTGGCCTTCACGCTGGTGACCTGGCTCGGCCCGGCCGATCCGCTCGGCTTCTGGGGCGGCGTCATCCTCGCCGTCCTGCTCACCGGTCTTGCCGGTGTGCTGATCGAGGTCCTGATCCTCCGGCGGATCTATCAGGCGCCGGAGCTGTTCCAGCTGCTCGCGACCTTCGGCGTCGTGCTGATGCTGCAGGACATCGCGCTGGCGACCTGGGGACCGGAGGACAAGCTCGGCCCGCGCGCGCCGGGCTTCCGCAGCTTCGTCATCCTGTTCGACAACCGCTTCCCGAGCTACGAGCTTTTCCTGATCGCGGTCGGGCCGGTCGTGCTCGGCCTGATCTGGCTCTTGTTCCACCGGACGCGCTGGGGGGTGCTGATCCGGGCGGCAACGCAGGATCGCGAGATGGTCAGCGCGCTCGGCGTCAACCAGCGCCTGCTCTTCACCTCGGTCTTCGCCTTCGGCGCGGCTCTGGCGGGGCTCGGCGGCGCGCTCCAGCTGCCGCGCGAGGCGATCAATCTTCACATGGACCTCTCCATGATCGCCGAGGTCTTCGTGGTCGTGGTCGTCGGCGGGCTCGGCAGCGTGACCGGCGCCTATCTCGCCGCCGTGCTGATCGGCGTGCTCCACGCCTTCGGCATCCTGGTCCTGCCGAAGATCACGCTGGTGCTGGTCTTCCTGGTGATGGCGGCGGTGCTGATCGTCCGCCCGCATGGCTTGCTCGGCAAGGCAGGCGTCGAGCCGCGCGGCCATGCCGGCCAGCTCTTCCTGCTGCGCCCGGCCGACGGTGCGGCGAAGGTCTTCGGCCTTGTCGCGCTCGGAATGCTGGTGCTGGCGCCCTTGGTCGTGCCTGATCATGTCATCCTGACCCTGACCGACCTCGTTATCTTCGCGGTCTTCGCCGCCTCGCTGCATCTGCTGATGGGGCCGGGCGGCATCACCTCCTTCGGCCATGCCGCCTATTTCGGCCTCGGCGCCTATGGCGCGGCGCTGGCGGTGAAATGGCTGGGCAGCCCGATGGAGGAGGCGCTGATGCTGGCGCCATTGATGGCCGGCATCGCCGGGGCGATCTTCGGCTGGTTCTGCGTCCGGCTCTCGGGCGTCTATCTGGCCATGCTGACGCTGGCCTTCGCGCAGATCGCCTGGGCGACGGCCTTCCAATGGGTCGACCTCACCGGCGGCGACAACGGCATCCTCGGCGTCTGGCCCTCGGTCTGGGCGGTGCCGAAGACCGCGTTCTACTATCTCGCGCTCGCCATCGCCGTGATCGTGATCGTCGCGCTCCGCGTCATCATCTTCGCGCCCTTCGGCTATGCCTTGCGCGCCGGGCGCGACAGCCCCTTGCGGGCCGAGGCGATCGGCCTCGATGTCGGGCGCCTGCAATGGGCTGCCTTCACCATCGCTGCGGTCGCCGCCGGTATTGCGGGAGGCCTCTTCGCCTTCTCGAAGGGCTCGGTCTTCCCGACCTATATGGCGATTCCGCGCTCGGTCGATGCCTTGCTGATGGTGTTGCTCGGCGGTGTGCAGACGGTGGCCGGGCCGGTCGTTGGCGCCTTCGCCTATATGGGCCTCAACGAGCAGTTGATGAAGCTGACGGCCTATTGGCGCTTCGTGCTCGGCCTCTCGATCGTGCTGCTGGTCGTGCTGTTCCCGCGTGGCCTCGTCGGCACCTGGCTGTACTGGCGCGCCCGGCGCGAGAGCGCCGCGCAAGCGACGGCGGCAGCATGAGCGCGCCCATGCCCCCGGTGCTGGAAACCCGCGATCTCGCCAAATCCTTCGGCGGTGTGAAGGCGGTCGACGGCGTGTCCTTCTCGGCGGAGGCCGGCAGGCTGGTCGCGCTGATCGGCCCGAACGGCGCCGGCAAGACGACCTGCTTCAACATGCTGAACGGGCAGCTCAAGCCCGATCGCGGCGAGGTGCTGCTGGCTGGCAAGCCGATCACCGGGCTCGCACCGCGTAAGGTCTGGCGTCTCGGCGTCGGCCGGACCTTCCAGATCACCGCGACCTTCGCCTCGATGACCGTGCGCGAGAATGTCCAGATGGCGCTGATCTCGCATGCCGGGAAAAGCTGGCGCCTGTTCGGCCGTGCCGACCAGCGCCGCCTCGAACCGGCGAATGCGCTGCTCGACCAGGTCGGCATGACCGCGCAAGCCGAGCGTGCCTGCGGCGTGCTTGCCTATGGCGATCTCAAGCGCGTCGAGCTTGCCATCGCGCTCGCCAACGCGCCGAAACTCCTGCTGATGGACGAGCCGACTGCCGGCATGGCCCCGCAGGAGCGCATCGCCCTGATGGCGCTGACCGCCCGCATCGCCCGGCAGCGCGGCATCGCGGTGCTCTTCACCGAGCACGACATGGATGTCGTCTTCGCTCATGCCGACAGCGTACTGGTGCTCGACCGCGGCCGATTGATCGCATCCGGCACCAGCGCAGAGGTCCGCAACGACCCGCAGGTGCGCGCGGTCTATCTCGGCTCCGGCGCGACCTCGGGAGGGCATTGATGACGGCGCTCCTCCAACTCGCGGGCGTCGAGGCCTGGTATGGTCGCGCCAAGATCCTGCACGGCGTCGGCTTTTCGGTCGGGGCAGGCGAGGTCGTCGCGCTGATGGGGCGCAATGGCGCCGGCAAGTCGACGACCATGAAGACGGTAATGGGGCTGGTGCCCGAGCCGCAGGGCTCAATCCGCTTCGAAGGCAAGGAGGTCGCCGGACGCGAACCTTTCCAGATCGCCCGGCTCGGCATCGGCTACGTGCCGGAGGATCGGCGCGTTTTCTCGGAATTGACCGTGATGGAGAATCTCGAAGTCGGCCGCCAGCCGTCCCGCACGGGCGCTCCGCACTGGACGCCGGAGCGGCTGTTCGATCTCTTCCCTAATCTCGGCCGCATGCGCGACCGGCCGGGTGGCGCCATGTCCGGCGGCGAGCAGCAGATGCTGACCATCGCCCGTACGCTGATGGGCAATCCGCGCCTGCTGCTGCTCGACGAGCCCTCGGAGGGGCTGGCGCCGGTGATCGTCGAGGCGATGGCGAAGGCCATCCGCGTGCTGAAAGGCGAGGGGTTGTCCGTGCTGCTCTCGGAGCAGAACCTGCATTTCGCCGGCAGCATCGCCGACCGTGCCGTCATCATCGAGAAGGGGCTGATCCGTTTCGACGATACGATGGCGGCGCTCAAGGCCGACGAGGCGGCGCGGAGCCAATATCTGGCGGTTTGAAGCCCGAGAGCAGGCGCCGCATCGTCTCGAGCAGCGGCTCGACCTCGCGCTCCGCCATCGGATCGAGCGCTGCGACGGTGATCGCCTTGGCGCGGGCAACATACTCCGGCAGCAGTTCGCGGCCGCGCTGGCCGAGCTGCACCAGCACGCGGCGCTTGTCATCGGGATCGTGCAGGCGCTCGACCAGCCCGCGTTCGGCGAGTCGCGTCACCACGCCCCGGATCGTGGCCGGGTCCATTGCCGTCATGCGGCCGAGCTGGTTCTGGGAGATCCGACCGTCGACGGCGAGCCGGCATAGCACCGCGAATTGCGGCGGCGTCGGCCCGTCCGCGCCCATCATCTCCAGGAACATCGCGACATAGCGTTGCTGCATCTGCCGGAGCAGGAAGCCGAACTGCTCGTCCAGCACATAGCCGGCGAGATCGACGGGCTCGGGAATCGTGGAATCGGCCTGGCCGCTGGCCGTGCGGTGATGCCGGCCAAGCCCTTCTTCCGATTCCTCTGCGCGATCCATGCTGGCTCCGGGTGGGCGATTCTGCCGGCTGGCGGCAAAGGCGCATTCTCCGGGATCATATGTGTTCGTTCAATCGGCCTGTGGAGATTGAAGCTCAAACAAAAAAGTCATCCCGGGCGACCGCAGGGAGACCCGGGATCCATTCCGGAACGCTTCCTGGGAAGCTTCAGGCATGGATCCCGGATCTCCGCTGCGCTTCGTCCGGGATGACGCGTGTCTTCTGGATGATGACGAGGGCCGAGGATCAGCCCAGCGACATCGTCAGCGGCGGCTTCACTTCGGGGGGCAGCGGCGAGGTGTAGCCTTCCTTGCCGAGTCGCGCCTTGTGATCGGCCTTGGCGGCGGCCATCAGGGCGGGATCGCTCAGCACGGCTGCGCCGGTCGCGGCCATCGCCTTGGCGACATGGACCATCGCCTTGTGCGCGGCCGGCGACTTGCCCTGCGCCACCACCTGCCAGGTGTGGAACGGCGTGCCCATCGCGACCGTCGGCGCATGGGCCTGTACGGTCGGCACCGCCCAGCTCACGTCGCCGATATCGGTCGAGCCGATCGCCGGGTTGCGCTTGGCGTCGCGCGGCACGAGGAAGTCGGCGAGCGGCGCGCCGGTATCGGGCATGCCGATCGTGCGCCAGATCGAGGCGATCTCCTGCGGCGAGAGCGTGCCGCGGATCTTCTCGGCATAGGCCTTGTCCGCATCGTCGAAATGCGGCGCTCCGAGTTCACCCATCACCTTGTGCATCGCTTCTTCGAGCGGCGTGTTGGCGACCAGATCGGAAACGGCGCTGACGATGCGCATCTCCATCTTGGTTTCCGTCATCAGCGCCGCGCCTTCGGCGATCTTCTTCACGCGCTGGACCAACTCCAGCATGCCGCGCAGGTCACGGGCGCGGATGGAATAACGGACGCGCGCGTGGGCCTGGACGACGTTCGGCGCGATGCCGCCGGTGTCCAGCAGCGCATAATGGACACGCGCATCGGAGGGCATGTGCTCGCGCATGTAGTTGACGCCGACACTCATCAGCTCGACGGCATCGAGCGCCGAACGGCCGAGATGCGGCGCAGCGGCGGCATGCGAGGCGCGGCCGGTGAAGACGAAATCGGCGCGGGTATTGGCCAGGGCGAGCGCCGGAGCAACCTCCCAGAAGCTCGACGGATGCCAGGAGATCGCGACATCGGCGTCGTCGAAGGCGCCGGCGCGGACCATGAAGGCCTTGGCGGCGCCGCCTTCCTCGGCCGGGCAGCCGTAATAGCGCACGCGACCGGGGATCTTGTTCTCGGCGAGCCACTCCTTCATCGCCACCGCTGCGAGCATCGCGGCCGAGCCGAGCAGGTTATGGCCGCAGCCATGGCCGTGACCGTTGGTCTCGATTTCCTTGTGCTCGGAAGCGCCGGCTTCCTGCGAGAGGCCGGGGAGGGCGTCGTATTCGCCGAGGAAGGCGATGACCGGGCCGCCTTCGCCGGCCTCGCCGATCACGGCGGTCGGGATGTCGGCGACATTCTCGGTGATCCTGAAGCCCTGGTGCTTCAATTCGGCGATATGCTCGGCGACCGAGCGCTTCTCGGTGTAGCACACCTCCGGCATGCCCCAGACCCGGTCGGAGAGCGCGATCAGGCGCTCCTTGTTCGCATCGACATGTCGCCAGAGATCGTTTCGATTGTCCATTGTCGTTCCGCCTGGAGAACGCCTTGGCGCTCCCCGTCTTTCGTTGAGAGGCGGATTCCCCGGCGGGGCCGATGTGGCCGGGCCGGACCCGCCTCTGGTGGGCCGCGGCATATGAGCAATCCCGCACCGCCCCGTCCAGACATTCAGCGCATGGCGGAGCAGCGTCTCAGGCCTTGGCCTGCGTCGGCGCGCTCGCTGCGAAGTCGGCCAGGATCGGGCAATCCGGGCGATGGTCGCCGTGGCAATGCGTCGCCAGATGCCGCAGCGTGTCGGCCATGGCCTTGAGCTCGGCCGCCTTTTCCTCGAGTTCGCGCACATGCGCCATGGCGAGGTTCTTCACATCGGCGCTGGCACGGCTCTTGTCGCGCCAGAGCGCCAGCAACTCGCGCGTCTCCTCCAGCGAGAAGCCGAGATCGCGCGAGCGGCGCACGAAGCGCAGGGTGTGCACGTCGTCATCGGCATAGACGCGATACTGCGCGGCGGTGCGGGCGGGCGGGGTGATCAGGCCGATGCTCTCGTAATAGCGGATCATCTTGGCGCTGACGCCGGAGCGGGTCGCCGCTTCGCCGATATTCATCTCAGGCCTCCACCTTGAAGCGCTTCAACCGCAGCGCATTGCTGACGACGCTGACGCTCGACAGCGCCATGGCGAGCCCGGCGAAAACCGGCGAGAGCAGGATGCCGAAGGCCGGATAGAGCACGCCGGCCGCAACCGGGATCAGCAGGGCATTGTAGCCGAAGGCCCAGGCGAGATTCTGGCGGATGTTGGAAATCACCGCCTGCGACAGCGCGATCGCACGGGGCACGCCCATGACGTCGCCGGACATCAGCACGACATCGGCGCTCTCGATCGCGATATCGGTACCGGTGCCGATGGCGATGCCGACATCGGCCTGAGCGAGGGCAGGCGCGTCGTTGATGCCGTCGCCGACGAAGGCGACCTTGCTTCCGTCCTTCTGCAGGCGCTTCACCACCTCGGCCTTGTCGGTCGGCAGAACCTCGGCCCGGACCTCGTCGATGCCCAGGCTGCGCGCGACCGCTTCCGCCGTGCGCCGGTCGTCGCCGGTCACCATCACGACCTTGAGGCCGAGCCTGTGCAGGGCGGCGATGGCCGCAGGCGTGGTCTCCTTGACGGCGTCGGCGACGGCAATGACGGCGGCGATCCGGCCGTCGATCGCGGCATAGAGCGGGGTCCTGCCGGCTTCGGCCAGCGCCTTGGCGCGGGCGGAGAAGGGAGCGATGTCGAGCTTGGCGTCTTCCATCAGGCGGTGGCCACCGATCGCGACCTTGCGGCCCTCGACCGTTGCGGTGACACCGCGGCCGGGATCGCTGGTGAAATCGGCCGGCTCGGCGAGCGCGAGCCCGCGTGCCTTGGCGGCGGCGACCAGTGCCAGTGCCAGCGGATGCTCCGAGCGGTTCTCGGCCGAACCGACGAGGCGCAGCACCTCGTCGGCGCCGAAGCCATTCGCCGGCTCGAGATCGGTGAGTTCGGGCTTGCCCCTGGTCAGCGTGCCCGTCTTGTCGAACGCGACGATCTGCACGTCCTTCAAGGCCTGCAGGGCGTCGCCCTGGCGGAACAGGATGCCGAGCTCGGCGCCGCGGCCGGTGCCGACCATGATCGAGGTCGGTGTGGCCAGGCCCATGGCGCAGGGGCAGGCGATGATCAGCAGCGCGACGGCATTGACCAGCGCATGCGACAGGGCCGGGCTCGGGCCGAAGGCCAGCCAGACGGCGAAGGTCAGCAAGGCCAGCCCGATCACGACCGGGACGAACCAGAGCGTCACGCGGTCGACCAGCGCCTGGATCGGCAGCTTGGCGCCCTGCGCGGCCTGCACGGTCCGCACGATCTGGGCGAGCAGCGTGTCGGAGCCGACCTTCCGGGCGGTGAAGCGCAGCGCGCCGGAGCCGTTGACGGTACCGCCGGTGACGGTGCTGCCGGCCTCCTTGCGGACGGGGGCGGGCTCGCCGGTGATCATCGATTCATCGACGAAGGAGCTGCCGTCCGTGACCTCGCCATCGACCGGGACACGCTCGCCCGGCCTGAGGATGACGATGTCGCCGGGGCGCACGCTGTCGACGGCAACATCGCTCTCGACGCCGTCACGCAGCACGCGCGCGGTCTTGGGCTGGAGCGCGATCAGGCTGCGGATGGCGGCCCCGGTCCGGCCCTTGGCGCGGGTCTCGAACCAGCGCCCGAGCAGGATCAGCGTCACGATCACCGCGCCGGATTCGAAATAGGTGCCGTCAGTACCGGCCGGCATCAGGTCCGGCAGGAAGGTCGCGACGCTCGAATAGAGATAGGCCGCGCCGGTGCCGAGCATGACCAACGAGTTCATGTCGGGCGCCAGCCGCAGCAGCGCCGGGAACCCCTTGCGCAGGAAGACGAGGCCCGGCCCGAACTGGACGATGGTCGCCAGCACGAAGGAGAAGACGCGCACGTTCCACTCGCCGAAGGTCCCGGCGAGCCAGTGGTGCAGGGCAGGAACCATGTGGCTGCCCATCTCGACGACGAGCAGCGGCAGCGTCAGCAGGCCGGCGAGGATGACGGAGCGCAGCAGCTTGCCTTGCTCCTCATCCTTGGCCGCCTGCTGGCGCGTTGTGGCGTCGCCATCGGTCGCGACGACCGGGCTCGCCTCATACCCGGCGCCGGCCACCGCCTTGACGAGGGCCGGGACGATATCGTCGCCGGCAAGCGCCTTCACGCTGGCGCGCTCGGTCGCGAGGTTCACGGTCGCCGCGACCACGCCCGGAACGGCACTCAGGGCCTTCTCGACATGGCCGACGCAGGAGGCGCAGGTCATGCCCGAGACCGACAACTCGATCGTGTTCTCGACCGGGGTGTAGCCACTCTGGCGGACTGCCGCCTCGATTTGCTTGAGGTCGGTTCCGCCCTTGGCGAAGCTGACATGCGCTCGCTCGGTCGCGAGATTGACCGAGACGGTATCTACGCCGGGCACGGCCTTGATGGCGCGCTCGACATGGGCGACGCAGCTCGCGCAGGTCATGCCTTCGACGCCCAGATCGAGGGTTTCGAGGTCGTTCCCGCTTCTATCGATGACCGTCATCGCCGTCTCCTTCTGGTGATGACAGGCGATATAGTCCTTCCCATGATGGGAAGGTCAAGCTTCGCTCCATGACTTTTTGGGAAGGTTGTATAGCGCCCGTTTCAGGGCATCTCGACGGAGACGCTCTTGATCACCGCCTGAACCGGCTTGCCGGGCGCCAGGCCGAGCAGGGCGACGGATTTTGCCGTCAGGCGCGCCGCAAGCTTCGCCTCGCCGCAAGCGATGAGCAGATGCACGATGCTGCCCCCCGCGCCACTGCGTTCGCCGATATCGGAGACCGTGCCCGGCAGCACGTTGAGCGCGCTGATCCCGGCCGGTTGGCCGAGGCTGAGCATCACATCACTGGCGAGGATGCGGATCTTGATCCGCTGGCCCTGCCGCAAGGCGCCGCGCGCGATCGTCAGCGGCCCTGCCGGGGTCGTGAGCCGCGCCAGCCCGAATGCCTCCTCGAAACCCACGACCTCTGCGGAGAGCAGCGTACTCGCCTCCGGCGCACCGGGCCGTGCGGCCAGATCGGGCCGCGAGAGGATGTCTGCCGTCGGGCCACAAGCGGCGACGCGCCCGTTCTCTATCATGGCGACGGTGGTGGCGAGGCGCGCGACTTCCGCCAGCGCATGCGAGACATAGACAATCGGGATGCCGGCCTCGTCGCGCAGGCGCTCGATATGCGGCAGGATCTCGGCCTTGCGGGCCTCGTCGAGCGCTGCCAGCGGTTCGTCCATCAGGAGCAGGCGCGGCTGCGCCAGCAGGGCGCGGCCGATGGCGACGCGCTGCTTCTCGCCGCCGGAGAGCGCGCCCGGGCGGCGGCGCAGCAGATGGCCGATGCCGAGCAGCTCCAGCACCTTGTCGAGCTCGGCCGGCCTGCGCTGGGCTCGCGGCACGAACCAGTGCCCGAACAGAAGGTTCTGCCGCACGGTGAGATGGGGAAACAGCCGCGCCTCCTGGAAGACATAGCCGATGCGCCGGCGGTGCTTCGGCAGGACAATGCCGCGCCCGGTATCGACCAGCGTCTCGCCATCGACGCGGACATGGCCGGAATCGGGTCGGATCAGCCCGCCGATGACATTGACCAGCGAGGTCTTGCCCGAGCCCGAGCTGCCGAACAGGGCGGTCAGGCGCCCGTCGGAGGTGAAGGAGGCATCGAGCGTGAAGTCGCCGAGCTTGTGGCGGACCGCGATGTCGAGGACGGGGGTCATTCGACGGCGATCCGGCGGCCGACGATGCGGGCCATCAGTTCGGATAGGAAGAGCGCCGCGACCGAAATCGCGATCGAGATCAGTGTCAGGCGCAGCGCGCCGGCATCCCCGCCGGGAACTTGCGTGAAGGTATAGATCGCGGAGGGCAGGGTCTGCGTCTCGCCGGGAATGTTGGAGACGAAGGTGATCGTCGCGCCGAATTCGCCCATCGCCTTGGCGAAGCACAGGATCATGCCGGCGATGATGCCGGGCAGGCAGAGCGGCAGCGTCACGACGACGAAGACCCAGATCGGGCTTGCGCCCAATGTCCCGGCGGCGGATTCGAGCTTGCGGTCGACGGCCTCGATCGAGAGCCGGATTGCGCGCACCATCAACGGGAAGCCCATCACGGCGCAGGCCAGAGCCGCGCCAGTCCAGCGGAAGGACAGCACGATCCCGAACCAGTCATAGAGAAACTGTCCGATCGGCCCGCGCCGGCCGAAGCCGACGAGCAAAAGATAGCCCGTCACCACCGGGGGCAGGATCAACGGCATATGGACGATGGCGTCGAGCAGGGACTTGCCCCAGAAGCGCCCGCGCGCCAGCAGCAGGCCGACCGCGAGCCCCAGCGGGAGGCTCGCGATCATGGCGGTCGTCGCGACGATGAGGCTGAGCCTCACCGCCGTCCATTCTTCAGGAGATAGCGTAAGCCAGTCGGTCACGAAGCGGCGATCACGAAGAGCTGGCAGCCTTGTTCAGAACCGTGAAGCCTTGCTTCTCGAAGACGGGCCGGGCAGCGGCGCTGCGCAGATAGGTCAGGAAGGCCTGCGCGTCGGGATTGGCCGAGTCCTTGGTGACGGCGACCGGATAGACGATCGGCGGGTGCGAATCCTCGGGGAAGGTCGCGACGACCTTGACCTGCGGGTCGGCGGCGGCGTCGGTCGCGTAGACGATGCCGAGCGGGGCCTCGCCGCGCGAGACCAGCAGCAGCGCGGCGCGGACATTATCGGCCTGCGCGATCTTGTCCTTCACCTTGTCCCAGGCGCCGAGCTTCTCCAGCGCGGCCTTGCCGTATTTGCCGGCCGGGACGGAATCGACATTGCCCATGGCGAGGCGCCCGGCGCCAACGGCGCCCGCGACATCGGCGCCGGGCTTCAGGTCGAGCTTGGCGGTCGAATCCTTGCCGGCGACCAGCACGATGCGGTTGGCGAGCAGGCTGACGCGGGTATCGGGCCTGATCAGGTTCTTACCTGCCGCATAGTCCATCCAGTCGAGATCGGCCGAGACGAAGAGGTCGGCCGGTGCGCCGTTTTCGAGCTGCTTCGCCAGCGTGTTGCTGGCGGCATAAGAGATCTTCGGAGCGGGCTTGCCGCTCTCCTTCACCCAGTTGGCGGCAGCCTCGTCCAGCGCGTTCTTCATGCTGGCGGCGGCGAAGATGACGAGATCCTTGGTCTGCGCCTGCGCGGCGTCGAAGGCCGGGGCGAAGCTCACGGCAAGGGCCAGGCCCATGCCCAGCAGGGTGCGGCGTTTCAACATGCTGTTCCTCGCTCGAATTTCTCGTTGTATATCGTCGGATATAACGATGGTTGCCGCGCGCCCCGATCCAAGTCAAGGCGCGGCGGCGGTCGTGTTGTCGCAAGGAGAGGACGAGCCATGAAGATCAGCGCCCGCAACCAGCTCAAAGGCAGGATCGTCGAGATCACCAAGGGCGCAACGACGGCCCATGTCCGCATCGATATCGGCGGCGCGATCGTGACCTCCTCGATCACCAATGCCGCGGTGGACGATCTCGGACTCACCGTCGGCAAGGAGGCCTATGCCGTCGTGAAGGCCTCCGACGTCATGATCGCGATCGATTGACGAGGGGCGGCAGACATGGTCCGCGAGAACGAGATTCGTGAGAAGGAGGTCGCCGTCGCGCCGCCGCAGGCGACCGATGCCGGCCTCGTCTTCATCGGCACCATCCGCACGCCCTGGACCTCGCGGCTGGTCTGTCCGCGCCAGGGCAGGGCGGACGGGCCGATCTGCCGCATCGAACTGTTCCCGCCCTGGGACGAGGCGCTGGAGGGCATCGATCGCTTCGAGCGATTGGAGGTGCTCTACTGGCTGCACCAGTCGCGTCGCGATCTCGTCCGTCAGAGCCCTGCCAATAACGGCGAGGTCCACGGCACGTTCGCGCTGCGCACGCCGGTGAGGCCGAATCCGATCGGCACCTCGATCGCGACCCTGGTGGAGCGGAAAGGGCGGGTTCTTCTGGTCCGCGGTCTCGATTGCCTCGACGAAACGCCGCTGCTCGATATCAAGCCGGACCGGACGCTGTTCACGCCGATCGCCCCGCCGCAGCCCGGCGATTTCGAGACCGGGTAAGGCGACGCGCGCTTACCCGTGCGGGTGCTTGTGGATCGGGTCGACCCAGTAGACCTCTTCCGGCTTCTCGACCGGATCGACATCGGTGATGTTGACCACCACGGCCTCGTTGTCCGAGCGCACCAGCACGCATTGCAGCGGGTTGTCGGGATCGGCGTTGATCTCCTGATGCGGCACGAAGGGCGGCACATAGATGAAGTCGCCCGGTCCGGCTTCGGCGACGAATTCAAGCCGCTCGCCCCAGCGCATCCGTGCCTTGCCGCTCACCACATAGATCACGCTTTCGAGCTCGCCGTGATGATGCACGCCGGTTTTGGCATTGGGCTCGATCGCGACCGTGCCGGCCCAGATCTTCTGGGCGCCGACACGGGCATGGTTGATCGCCGCCTGCCGGAACATGCCCGGCGTCTGCGCCGTGTTGGGGTCGAGCTTGTCGCCTGAGATGACGCGTACGCCGTCATGCTTCCAGCGCGGCTCATCGCCATGGCTGTGGTCGTGGGGGTGGTCGTGATCGTGGGAATGATCATGGCTCATGGCAGTCTCCCGCTCGAAATCCCGCAGCCCTCATCCTTCGAGGCGCCGCCTTGCGGCTCCTCAGGATGAGCGCTCCGGATGCTCGAGGCAATCAACCCTTCTTTGCCGGTCCGGTCGCGATCGGCCGCGCGCTGGCGCCCCATTCGGCCCAGGAGCCGTCATAAAGCGCGCGAGCCGGCTTCCCGATCGTCTCGAGCGCCGTCGCGAGGATCGCGGCCGTGACGCCGGAGCCGCAACTCGTGATCAAGGGCCGGTTGAGATCGGCGCCGGCCTCGGCGAAAGCGGCTGCGATGGCGGCGCTATCCTTCAGGCTGCCATCGGCGACGAGCGCGGTGGCCGGCACGTTGATGGCACCGGGCATATGGCCGGAGCGGACGCCCGGGCGCGGCTCGGCCGCCTCGCCGCGGAAGCGATCGGCCGGGCGGGCATCGACCACCTGGGCATTGCCGGCGGAAAGGGCTTTCGCGACGTCGTCGGCGCCGGCAACGGCGGAGTGGTCGAGCCGGGCGGTGAAGCTGCGGGTGGCACGGGCGCGCGGCGGGCCGTGCTCGATCGGCCGGCTCTCGCGCTCCCATTTCGGGAAACCGCCTTCGAGAATGACGACATCCTTGGCGCCGAAGGTGCGGAAGGTCCAGCGCACGCGCGGCGCCGAGAACAGGCCGAGCCCGTCATAGACGACGATGCGCATGCCGTCGCCGATGCCCATGGCGCCGACGGCCGCCGCGAAGACGTCCGGCCGCGGCAGCATATGCGGCAGGTCGGAGGCTGTGTCCTTCACGGCGTCGATATCGAAATGCACGGCCCCGGGAATGCGGCGCTCGGCGAATTCGGCATGCGGATCGCGGCCATGGGCCGGCAGGTACCAGGAGGCATCCACGACGATGACATCCGGCGCATTCAGGCGCTCGGCCAGCCATTCGGTCGAAACGAAGACGTCTTCACGGGCCATAGGCGTATCCTCTGGGCACTTGGCTTTAATGTTCTCAGGCGAGCGCGACCCGGACGCGCCGGTTCTGCTTGCCCTTCTTCTCGATATCGGTGACCAGGACCGCGCCGATCTCGGCGGTGTTGCGGACATGGGTGCCGCCGCAGGGCTGCAGGTCGATATCGCCGATGGCAACGAGCCGGACGCGGCCCGAGCCGCGCGGCGGCTTCACCGACATCGTCTTGACGAGGCCCGGATTGGCGTCGAGCTCCTCGTCGGTGATCCAGCGCTCGGTGACGTCGGCGTTGCGGGCGACCAGCGCGTTGAGATTCTCGGCAATCTCGGCCTTGTCGAGCCCGCCTTCCGGGATGTCGAAATCGAGCCGCCCGTCGCCGTCGCCGATCGAGCCACCCGTGACCGGGAAGGCGAGCACGACGCTGAGCAGATGCAGGGCGGTATGGATGCGCATGCGCTTGAAGCGACGCTCCCAGTCCAGCACGGCAGTGATCGACTCCCCCGGGGCCGGCAAAGCCTGGCCCTCGGCGGGAACATGGATGACCCGGCTCTTGTCCTCTGGATCGTAGATCGTCGTGGCGATGACGATCTCGCTGCCATCGGCGCGGCGCAGATGACCGGCATCGCCCGGCTGGCCGCCGCCGGTCGCGTAGAAATTCGTACGGTCGAGAATGATGCCGCCGCGCTCGTTCACGGCTTCGACCGTGGCGGGCGTTTCCTTGAGATAGGCATCCTGGCGGAAGAGCAGTTCGGTCGGCATGATCTCGTATCTCGCAAGGGGCGCGGAAGCGCCTTCGCTGCGCAGACTGCACCGATTGCGGTGCAGGTGCCACCTCGCTGGCGGGATAGCGGGGATGATTTCGGTCGCATGGCTTCCTGCCGGACGATTCCGTGCCTAGATGACTGTCCCGCCAACCCGGAGCCGCCATGGCCTTGCCCCGCATGAAGCCGCAGGACGGTGTCGCCTGGATCACCGGTGCCAGCTCCGGCATCGGAGCCGCGGTCGCGCTCGAACTGGCCGCCCGGGGCTGGACGGTGGCGGTCACGGCCCGTCGGCTGGAGGCTCTGGAGCGCCTCGCACGCGGTGCCGAAAATCTGCCGGGCCGCATCGTCGCCCATGCCGGCGACGTGACCGACGCGCAAGGGATGCGGGACGTCACCGACGCGATCGAGAGCATCCACGGACCGATTGCTCTGGCTTTCCTCAATGCCGGCATCGCCTCCGGCCAAGGCAGGGCGATCGATGCGGAGACCGTCGAGAAGGTCGTGGGGGTCAATCTGCTCGGCGTCGCCAAGAGCTTTTTCGCCGTGCAGCCCCGCATGAACGCGCGCGGCGCCGGGCAGATCGCGGTCAATGCCTCGCTCGTCGGCTATCGCGGCCTGCCGGGCGCGGCCGCCTATGGCGCGGCCAAGGCCGGCGCGATCTATTTCTGCGAATCGATGCGCTTCGATTGCGAGGCCGCCGGCATCCGCCTGCAACTGGTCAATCCCGGCTTCATCGAGACGCCGATGACGGAAGGCCGCCGCTTCCCGATGCCGTTCCTGCTGACGGTGGAGGAGGGGGCAAGGCGAATCGTCGACGGCTTCGAGCGCGGCGGTTTCGAGATCACTGTGCCGCGCCGTCTCGCCTGGATCCTGAAGGTCGCGCGCCTTCTGCCCTATCCGGTTTATTTCGCGCTGATGTCCCGCTTCGCCGAGCGCAGCGGCTGAACCGCTCAGCCACTGCGGATCGTCGCGAAGGCGTCGAGGGCACGCTGCCGACCGAAAGCGAGGTCTATGAGCGGGGCGGGGTAGGTCTCGCCGATTCGCACGCCCGCCGCGCCGAGCGCGTTTTCGGACGCCTTCCAGGGCTGGTGGATATCCTTGTCGGAAAGCCCGGCCAGTTCCGGCACCCATTGGCGGACGTAAGCGCCCCCGGGATCGTGGGTTTCACCCTGCGTCACCGGGTTGAAGATGCGGAAATAGGGCGAGGCATCGGCGCCCGAGCCCGCGACCCATTGCCAGCTCGCCGCATTGTTGGCGGCGTCGGCATCGACCAGCGTGTCCCAGAACCAGGCTTCGCCCGCGCGCCAGTCCTGCAGCAGATGCTTGATCAGGAAGGAGGCGACGACCATCCGCACGCGGTTATGCATCCAGCCGGTCGTCCAGAGTTCGCGCATGCCGGCATCGACGAGCGGGATGCCGGCCTGTCCGCGCTGCCAGCGACGGAGCGCCTTGTCGTCGGGCCGCCAGGGAAAGGCATCGAAGCGCGAATCGTAATTGCGGGTCGCTAGCGCAGCATTGTGGAAGAGGAGGTGGTGGGAGAACTCGCGCCAGCCGATTTCCGAGAGGAATTTTTCGGCGTCGCGCTCCGATCCGGCGGCTTCCCCGGTCGCGCGGGCGTGCTGGAGGCCGTGCCAGACCTGGCGCGGGCCGATCTCGCCGAAATGCAGATGCGGCGAGAGACGGGATGTTGCGGCCCGGTCCGGCCGGTCGCGCGCCTCCGCATAGCCGGCAAGGCCGCTGCCGATGAAATTGTAAAGCCGTTCGGCAGCACCAGCCTCGCCTGGCATCCAGGCCGCGCGCAGGCCGCCGGCCCAGTCGGGCTTCGTCGGCTCCAGCCCAAGCTCGCCGAGCGATACCGTGAATGACGTCAACGAAGCGGGCAGGGGCAGGGCAGGGATTCGCTCCGGAGCGGGAATCGGAGACGCTGGATCGCCTTTCAGCCGTGCCGCCCGCCAATAGGGGGTGAACACTTTCATCGGCTGCCCGGTCGTAGTGGTCACCTGCCATGGCTCGTTCAGGAGATGACTGTTGAAGGTACGGACATCGGTTCCACCTCCGGTCAGCTCCTCCTTGAGCTTGCGGTCGAGCGCGATTTCCGCCGCCCCGTAGCGGCGATTCCAGGTGAGGAGCGTGATGCCGGCCGCTGCCGCGACGCGCGGCAGCAGTGCACCCGGATCGCCCTCCATCAGCACGAGCTGTCCGCCCTTCGCCGCGAGCGCTTCGCCGAGCGCGTCGAGCGAGCGCGACAGCCACCAGCGCGAGGCCCCGCCGATCGGACGCCGGCCGGAACCGCGATCGAGGATATAGAGGCATAAGGTCGGCCCGGCTTCGGCCGCGGCGGCGAGCGCCGGGTTGTCAGCCAACCTCAGGTCGTTGCGGAACCAGTGCAGGGCGCGTTCTGTCATGATCTCTCCCAGCCGCGATCCGCACAGATCGCAATCCCCGATCAACGCGGCTGGGCCGGATCGGTCTCGGAGAGAAGCGGGGTTTTTGCAAGGCGCTGCCCGGCCCTCCCGACGAGGGAGTTTCTTGCCGAATCTGTTTTCGCCGGGTCAAACGTCCAGAGGCAGATGCAGAAAATCGGCGATCAGCCAGGACACGCCTGCCGTTCCGGTCATGAGGACCGCTATCAGAATGGCTTCGACCATGACGCTACTCCGCCCCGAGCGGGCAGGCGTCACTAACTAGAATTTTAACGATCTGTAAACGAAATCCTTAAGGCGAATCACAGCCTGAACGATGGCTCCAGATGGACGGCTGTTGAAAGATGAATGCATTGGAGGAGGCCGGGCTCGATCTCGAGCTCGGAGAGATGGGCCGGAGGCTGGACACCCTGTTCGCTTCGCGCCGCCCGCGAACCCGGCAAGACCGCAATCCCGCGGGCTTCGAGGTTTCGGCCACCCAGGCCGGCTCCGGCCGTCTGCATGTGGTGCTGGACGCGAATCTCCCGGAAGCCGTCGGTCGAACGATTCTCTCGCTGGCGATCAAGCACGGAGCGGGGCCCCCGCGCAGCGAGGGCGTCCGGGAAGCCTCGCCGGCTTCAACCACCGACCTTGCTCGAAAAGGCTGACGACTTCACGAAAAGCGGCAATGGCGGCGCCAATCGTCAACGGTCGGGAACCCGGAGGCTGCTCGGGCGTCCCTTTGATGATGACAAACCGGAAAAAACCGCCGCTGGATTTCTGGCTCTGGCTGGCCGTCATCGGCCTGACGACGATCGTCATCGTGTCGTCTCTGACATTCCCCGAGCGGGTCGCGCCGGACGTGTTTGTGCCCCGTGCTACGGTGCATTGAAGGGCTGAGGCGGTGGATCGGCCCGAAAGGGCGGGCCGGAACGAGAGAGCCCCACCGGTTGTGCCGATGGGGCTCGTCTGGGCTTCGAAGCCCTCGCCCGGCCGGCCGCCGCCGCCGGGCACTACCCTAAAATCCGCAGGGAGAACATCGCGCGGGACAATTGGTTCCGCGAACGAAATTGTCCCGCCGGAAAAGGCGGCATCGGAAAGCCGGGGAAAATCGGGAAAAAAGCGCAAGGAAATCAGCGCTAAAAAGTCTGTTGGAGGCCTCGCCCGGAATCGAACCGGGGTGCAAGGATTTGCAGTCCTCTGCGTAACCACTCCGCCACGAGGCCTTCCTGCGAAAACGGTCATGCCGCTTCAGCGAGAGCGCAATAACCACAAGCCGCGCCGCACCGCAACCCGGCATCGCATCTTCCACAGCGACGACGATAAATCTGCCTGGCAGGCTCGCAGGGGGCTTGCACTATCCGGAACGCGCCGCTAAGACGCCGCCACGTTGTTCCCGGATAGCTCAGCGGTAGAGCAATCGACTGTTAATCGATTGGTCGCAGGTTCGAATCCTGCTCCGGGAGCCAGCTTCCTCCTGACATCGTCAGATCGCCTTAACCCTCGCCGGGCTATACCTGCGGCCAGGCGGCGCTTGCCTTTTGCGCGGGCGTCGAACAGAAAGCTGCCGAAGAACGGCGCGATCGCTGCACCGGTTCGCGGCGGCTTCCAGATCGTCAGCCGCGCGTTGCAGCACCGACGTCGTGGACGGAGAGTTCGGTCATGGACGATTTCACCTCGCTGCGGCGCAATATGGTCGACTGCCAGCTGCGCACCTACGACATCACCGATCGGGCTGCGCTGGCGGCTGCGGATTCGGTGCCGCGCGAAGCCTTCGTGCCCGCGGACCTGTCCCATCTCGCCTATCTCGACCAGTCGATCGCACTGCCGGGCACCGGTCGCGCGCTGATGACCCCGATGGTCGCGGTGCGGATGATCCAGGTGCTCGACCCGCAGCCGGGCGAGGATGTGCTCGAATATGCCGGCGGTTCGGGCTATGGCGCGGCGCTGATGGACCATATGGGCGCGAAAGCCACCCTCTGGGAGCCGGACGCGGCCGCGCGCGCACTGGCCGAGTCGGCATTGAGCCGGGCCGGAGCGCCGGGCGTGACCGTCGCCTCCACGCAGCCGGGCCCGGCCAGCTTCGATGCCATCCTCGTGAGCGGGGCTTGCGAGGTCGTGCCCGAATCGCTTTTCCCGCTGCTGCGTCCGGAAGGCCGGCTCATCGTGGTGGATGGCGTCGGTCGCGCCGCGCGGGTCAGGCTCTATCTGAAGTCGGGCGATGTCGTGTCCGGCCGGCCGGTCTTCGACGCGGCGGCGCCCGTCGTTTCGGAGTTTCGTCGTCCGGCCGCGTTCGTTTTCTAAGGCGGGCAGGTGTCGCATTTTTGCGGCACTGCGCGAGCTAAACCGTTCCGGTGCCGCCCCATCCGTTGGCGGAAGGTGCCGAAGCGGGTATGAATTGCAACTCTGCCGAGGCTGGGGCGATGCCTGGGCGCGACTTTCAGTGCGCACATGAGGCGTCCAGTGCATAAACGCGACGAGAAAATTTCCGGGCTTGCTCTCTCTGCCGCCTTCGCTCTGGCGTTGGCGGGTGGTTGGGCCGGGCCGGTTTCGGCCCAGACCATGGATGCCGCGCTCGCGCGGGCCTATTCCGCCAATCCGACACTCAATGCCCAGCGCGCCGCGGTCCGCGCCACCGACGAGAACGTGCCGCAGGCAAAGGCGGGATATCGGCCCAGGATCACGGCTTCGGCCGATATCGGCGCCAGCATCACCGAATCGGGCATTCCGGCTTTCGCCAGCAGTTCGCCGGTTCACACCAACAATGTGTCCCGCCTCGGCCCTCGCGGCGTCGGTGTGCAGGTCGATCAGAATATCTTTGACTCCGGCAAGACCCGCAGCGCCGTTGGCCAGTCCGAATCGCAGGTGCTCGGCGCCCGCGCCACCCTGCGCAATACCGAGCAGAACGTGCTGCTCGACGCTGCGACGTCCTACATGAACGTGCTGCGCGATACCGCGATTCTCAACCTCAACCGCAATAACGTCGAGGTGCTCGAAGAGCAGTTGCGCCAGACGCGCGACCGGTTTCAGGTCGGCGAAGTGACGCGCACCGACGTGGCACAGGCGGAAGCCCGCCTGTCTTCGGCCCGCTCCCAGGCGATTCTGGCCGAATCCAACCTGAAGACCTCCGTGGCGCGCTTCCGCCAGAATGTCGGCACCGAGCCGCGTTCGCTCGCCCCCGGCCGGCCGGTCGAGAAGCTGCTGCCGAAATCGCTGCCGACCGCTCTGCAGCAGGCCCTGTCGAACCATCCCGCCATCATCGCATCGTTGCATGGCGTCGATGCCGCCGAGCTCCAGGTCAAGGTCACCGAGGCCGATCTCTACCCGGTCGTCGGTGTCCGCGGCGTGGTCCAGCAGCGCTATGACAGCCAGTTCTCCGGCGACAACCGCTTCTCGGCCAGCCTCGTCGGCACGCTGACGATTCCGATCTACGAGGGCGGACAGGTCTATGCCCGCACCCGCCAGGCCAAGGAAACCGCCGGCCAGCGCCGCATCGAGGTCGACACCCAGCGCGACACCGTGCGCGCCGCCGTCGTCTCCGCCTGGGGCGGTCTGGAAGCCGCCAAGGCCCAGATCATCGCGGCTCAGGCGCAGGTCGAAGCCGCGTCCACCGCGCTCTCCGGTGTGCGCGAGGAGGCCAAGGTCGGCCAGCGTACCACGCTTGACGTGCTGAACGCTCAGCAGGAACTGGTGAGCGCCCGTTCGAGCCTCGTTGTCGCGCAGCGTGACCGCGTGGTCGCGTCCTATGCGGTCCTGTCCGCGGTCGGCAAGCTCTCCGCCCAGTCGCTCAAGCTCAAGGCCGAGATCTACGACGCCCGCCAGCATTACGAGCAGGTGCAGGGCAAGCTCTGGGGCACCCAGACGCCTGACGGCCGCTGAGCGCCAGCCTCGCCGCCTCGCGCGGCGGTGGCGATGTTTCGCTCCTCTGCGATCGAATCGGCGGCTCCAGGAACGGGCTGCCGCTTTTCCGCGCGATGCCATAGGGCAACAGGGCCGATTTCTCCTGTGGGAGAGCCGGTTGGCGCCTTGTCTGACATCGCTGCCGTGGAATACTGCGCTCTCGGAGCGGCGTTGATTCCGTCGGCGCGCCCGGGTGTCCAACGGTTAGACTCATGAGCGCGCAAGCCAAGCCCAGCGAACCGTCGATGGAGGAGATCCTCGCCTCGATTCGCCGGATCATTTCGGACGACGAGGCGAAGCCGGCCGAAGAGGCCGCGGCACCGCAGGTCGCGCCCGAACCCGAGCCCGCGCCGGTCACCGCCATCGACGATGACGTGCTCGACCTGGGAGCGGAGGCTGCTCTGGTCGCCGCGCCTGCCCCGGTTCCTCCAGCGGTGTTCGCGGAGGATTCCGATGTCGCCTTCCTCGAAGAGGAGCCCGTTGCGGTCCTGCCTCCGGAACCGTCGGCTCCTCCCGCCGCGCCGCAGCCGGCTCCCGTTCAGCCGGAACCGCTTCCGCCGCAGCCTGCCTCCGCCGCCATCCCTGACATGGCGAGCCTGTTGTCGGATCAGGCGAGCTCCGTCGTGACCCATGCCTTCGGCCAGCTTGCCTCGACCGTGCTCAGCAATAACGCGCGCACGCTGGAGGATCTGGTCAAGGACATGCTGAAGCCGATGCTCAAGACCTGGCTCGACGACAACCTCCCGACCATGGTCGAACGGCTGGTGCGCGCCGAGATCGAACGCGTTGCACGCGGTGGCCGCGGCTAGAATCCGCTGACGTCAGACAGCGCCCGCCGCTCTGGCCACCGCCGTTTCGAAAGCGAATCCGAGCTCTAGTCCTGATTGACTTTTCGGCGGCGCCGGGTCGGTGGCCGCTGTCGCTCGAAGGCACCCGCTTCCTTGAGGCGCAACAAGCCGTAACCCGCCATCGCGAGGGCTGTCGCCGGCGCACCGAGCCGCGCGACCAGCATCGTCAGCCCGACGGCGACAGGGCGGGGATAGCGGCCGGAGGCCGCCTCGACCGCGAACCAGGCCCCGAGGGCGTGGACCATGAGCTTCATCATCACAACCTGCTCTTTGCGTCGGGGTTTCAGAGGCAAACCTTGCGATTCTCGCCGAGATCCGGCTTGGCGCCCGTCAAGGCCGCGGCGGCCATCTTGACGCTGGTGACGATCTTGCCGGGGCTGTCCCAGAACTCCGCGATACTCGGCCTGACGCGGAGCACGCGGATATTCGGATCGTTCTCGTCATCCCAGAAGGCGCGGTTGCTTGCATCCCAGAGATCGTGCACACGCCGGCGGTCATCGAGCACGGTCGCCGTACCGGTTACCGAGAGGTAGCGCTGGCCGCCTGTATCGGCGAAGGCGACGCAGACATTGTCGTTGATCTGGATCTCGTCGTCCTTGTGGTGTCGGCGGTCTGTCAGGAAATAGATCGCGTCTTCCTCACGTTCCCCATGGGCGTGCATCGGGCGGGCACGCAACTCGTCGCCCTGACCGTCATGGGTCACGAGCATCGCGAACTTGATGGATTCGATGAGGTCCCAGACGCGGTTCTGGTCGCTGTGGCGAGACATGTCGCTCTCCCTGTCCTCGGCTGCGGGGTTGCTGGTCCAACGGCGCGCGGGCCCGCTGGTTCCAGCGCCAACGACCCTGATGCGAAGGGGAACCAGCCGGCATTTCGCGCGTATGACGGTAGGCGCCGCCACCATTCCCGCGCCACCGATCCGACAATCCTTTCTCGATCCGAGGTTTCGCCATGGCCAAGACCGCAGCCAAGACCGCGCCGCGCAACGCACCCAAGAGCTCGACCACGGCAAAGCTGGTCAAATCCAGCCGGGTCGACCTGACCTCGAACACCAAGACCAAGGTCATCGGGCAGCTCAACGAGCGTCTGGCCGATGGAATCGACCTGTCGCTCGTCACCAAGCAGGCGCATTGGAATCTGAAGGGGCCGGGCTTCATCGGCATCCATCTGATGCTCGACGGATTCCGCGACGAGCTCGACACCCATGTCGACACGGTCGCGGAGCGCATCGCCCAGCTCGGCGGCATCGCCTTCGGTACGGCGCAGACGACGGTGCAGTCGACCTCGCTCAAGCCCTATCCGACCGAGATCGTCTCCGTTCAGGACCATCTGGCCGCGCTGATCGAGCGCTATGCCGACACCGCCAACAAGGTGCGCGAGGCGATCGATGCCTGCGACGAGGCCGGCGATGCGGATACCGCCGACATCCTGACCGACTATTCCCGGATGCTCGACAAGTCGCTCTGGTTCCTGCAGTCGAACCTCGCCTGACGGCCGCGCAAGGCGTGCCATCTCATCGAAAACGTTGACGCGCGGCCCGTGCATGGGCTCTTAAGGGCCGAGACCTATTTGGCCCGTGATTTTTCCGGCCGGGGCAGGTTCCCCGGCCTTTCTGCGTTCGAGCGATGCGATGATGGACAAGACTTTCGAACCGGCCGCCGTCGAGGCTCGGATCAGCAAGGCCTGGGACGAGGGGCAGGCCTTCAAGGCGGGCAGGGGCGCAGCTCCCGGCGCCGAGCCCTATTGCATCGTGATCCCCCCGCCGAACGTCACCGGTTCGCTGCACATGGGCCACGCGCTCAACAACACGTTGCAGGACGTGCTCTGCCGCTTTGAGCGCCTGCGCGGCAAGGACGTGCTCTGGCAGCCCGGCACCGATCATGCCGGCATCGCGACCCAGATGGTCGTCGAGCGCAAGCTCGCCGCCGAGAACAAGACCGACCGCCGCACGATGGGCCGCGAGGCCTTCCTCGCCGAAGTCTGGAAGTGGAAGGAGGAGTCGGGCGGCACGATCGTCAACCAGCTCCGCCGCCTCGGCGCCTCCTGCGACTGGTCGCGCGAGCGCTTCACCATGGACGAGGGGCTCTCGGCCGCCGTCCTCAAGGTCTTCGTCGGCCTGCACAAGCAGGGGCTGGTCTACCGCGCCAAGCGGCTGGTGAACTGGGATCCCAAGTTCCAGACCGCGATCTCGGATCTCGAGGTCCTCCAGGTCGAGAAGACCGGCACGTTCAAATGGCAGCGCGGCGGCGAGGAAGAATTCGACGCGGCCAAGCTCGACAAGGCGCTGAGCCGCGACCCGAACGGTCATCTCTACTATTTCAACTACCCGCTCGAAGGCGCGACCTACGATGCGGACGACGCCTCGACCTTCATCACCGTCGCGACGACACGACCCGAGACAATGCTGGGCGATACCGGCGTTGCCGTTCATCCTGAGAACGAAAAGATCGGGCACCTGATCGGCCGCAAGGCCGTGCTGCCGCTGGTCGGCCGCGTCATCCCGGTCTTCGGCGACGACTATGCCGATCCCGAGAAGGGCACCGGCGCCGTCAAGATCACGCCTGCCCATGACTTCAACGATTTCGAGGTCGGCAAGCGCCACCAGCTCGACGTCGTCAACATCCTCGACGGCGAGGCGCGCATCCTGCTCGCGGGCAACGAGGATTTCCTGGCGGGCGCCAGGCCGGAAGCCGAGACGCTGGCGCTCGACGGCGCCGAACGCTTCGTCGCGCGCCGCCGCGTCGTCGAGATGATGGCCGCCCGTGGCCTCCTCGTGAAGGTCGAGCCGAACACCCATACCGTCCCGCATGGCGACCGCTCCGACGTCGTGATCGAGCCCTGGCTCACCGACCAGTGGTATGTCGACGTCAAGCCGCTGGCGCAGCGCTCGATCAAGGCGGTGCAGGACGGGCGTACCAAGTTCACGCCCGAGAACTGGACCAAGGTCTATTACGACTGGCTGGAGAATATCGAGCCCTGGTGCGTCTCGCGCCAGCTCTGGTGGGGCCACCAGATTCCGGCCTGGTACGGGCCGGACGGCGAGGTCTTCGTCGCCGAGTCGGAGGCCGAGGCGCAGACGCTCGCCATGGCGCATTACGGCGACACCGTCGCGCTGACGCGCGACGAGGACGTGCTCGACACCTGGTTCTCCTCGGCGCTCTGGCCGTTCTCGACCCTGGGCTGGCCCGAGCAGACCGCCGAACTGAAGCACTACTACCCGACGGCGACGCTGGTCACCGCCTTCGACATCATCTTCTTCTGGGTCGCCCGGATGATGATGATGGGCCTCAACTTCATGGACGAGGTGCCGTTCAAGGACGTCTACATCCACGCCATCGTTCGCGACGAGAAGGGCGCGAAGATGTCGAAGTCGAAGGGCAACGTCATCGATCCGCTGACGCTGGTCGACAAATACGGCGCCGACGCCTTGCGCTTCACGCTGTCGGCCATGGCGGCGCAGGGCCGCGACATCAAGCTCAGCACGCAGCGTGTCGAGGGCTATCGCAACTTCGCGACCAAGATCTGGAACGCCGCGCGCTTCGCCGAGCTGAACGGCTGCGCCCGTGCCGAGGGCTTCGATCCAGCCAGCGTCAAGCAGCCGCTCAACCGCTGGATCCTCAGCGAGGCGGCGCAAGCGGCCGAGGAGATCGCGGCCGGCATCCCGAGCTTCAGGTTCAACGAGGCAGCCGGCGCGGCCTACCGCTTCGTCTGGAACCAGTTCTGCGACTGGTATCTCGAACTCGCCAAGCCGGTGCTGCAGGGCGAGGGCGTCGATGCCGCGGCCCGCGCCGAGACGCAGGCGACGGTCGCCTATGTCATCGACCTGATCTGCCAGCTCCTGCACCCGTTCATGCCGTTCCTCACCGAGGAGCTCTGGTCGCAGAAGGCCGAGGCCGGTGCCCCGCGCAAGCTCGCCGTGGACGACGCCTCGTTGGTCTGCCTGACCCGCTGGCCTGATCTCTCGGCGCTCAAGGATGCTGCGGCGGAAGCCGAGATCGGCTTCGTCGTCGACCTGATCTCGGATATCCGCTCGGTCCGGTCCGAGGTGAACGTGCCGGCGGGCACGCAAGCCCCGCTCGTCCTCGTCAATGCTTCGGCGGCGACGCGGGCGACGATCGAGAACTGGCGGCCGATGATCGAGCGGCTGGCCCGCGTCTCCGATATCGCCTTTGAGGTCGCGGCACCGGCCCAGTCGGCACAGATCATCGTGCGCGGCGAGGTCGCGGCTCTGCCGCTCGCCGGCCTGATCGATCTCGATGCCGAACGCTCGCGCCTGGCCAAGGAACTCGCCAAGCTCGATCAGGACATCGCGGTCGTCGAGAAGAAGCTCGGAAACCCCGATTTCATGGCGCGCGCGCCCGAGGAGATCGTCGAGGAGAACCGCGAGCGCAAGGCCGCGGCCGAGGCCCGCAAGCTCAAGGTCGCGGAGGCTTTGGCGCGGCTGGCGTGACGCACCCGTGATCACGCGCGTCTGTGAACATGACCATCATGCTCGCCCTCGCGGCGAGCATCCACGTCTTGGGCGCCGCGTTTCATCGACGAAGACACGGATGGTCGGGGCAGCCCCGACCATGACGAAGGTTGAGTGGTTTTCCCGTCGAGGGCGACGCAATCCGGTCACGCCATCGTCGTCAAATTGACGTTGATCCAAGAGAGGACTGGAATTCTCACGCGGACCCCGCTTAGATGCGCCCGACGCAAACCCGCCATGCAGAATGCGTGGCGGCACAAGGACCGGCTGTTCAGAACCCATGCTCAAGCGAGCCTATGACTGGTGCGTTTCATACGCTTCCCATCCTGCGGCCCCGTGGCTGCTGTTCGGCATCACCTTCATCGAAAGCTCGTTCAGCCCGCTCCCGCCGATTCCGCTGCTGATCCCGATGTGCATCGCCCGGCCGGACCGGGCGTGGTTCTATGCCGGCATCTGCTCGCTCGGCGCCGTGCTCGGCGGTTATCTCGGCTATGCCATCGGCGCGCTGCTCTATGAATCGGTCGGCGCCTGGCTGATCGGCATCTACGGGCTGCAGGACAAGGCGGCCAGCCTGATCGCGACCTCGCAGGACTACTGGTTCTGGGTGCTCGTCACCAAGGGCCTGACCCCGATCCCGTTCAAGATCGTCACGATCATGTCCGGCTTCCTGCATTTCGACCTGTGGAAGTTCACCATCGGCATGGTCGTCTCGCGCGCGACCTTCTTCCTGATGATCGCGGTGGCGCTGCGCTTCTACGGCGACGACATCCGCATCTTCATCGAGAAGCATCTTCCGATGACGGCGCTGGCCCTGCTCGCGGTCATCGTCGGCGGCTTCTTCGTGCTGCCGATGGTGCTGTAGGCAGCCAGTCCGCTCTTTCCTCGGTCCCTCATCCCGAGGAGCGCCGAAGGCGCGTCTCGAAGGATATTTCAGGAAACTCCCGACCGGTCCGGAGCATCCTTCGAGACATCACATGCGCTGCTGCTCGCGATGAGAGCTCGCATCCCGTGGGCTTTCAGCCGCCGTTACGTCATCCTGCCGCTTCAAGCTTTGTGACATCGACGCAACACTCGGATGGGAACGGTGCCTGGCACCACCCGGTTCGTCGCAATCGCCGCGAAGCCGCCACAAACAAAGCCCAGCAAAACGCTGCGTTAAGTGCCTGAGATATATCGAAATCGAGGGTAACGCGCGGACCCGGGCAAGGTTCCGGACGTTTTTCAGGTTTCCAGGGACGCGATTGCTCCCGGCAGGCAGGGCGTGGCACATCTTCGCGCCGTGCTGATCGGGGGACAGGACGAGTGGCGATGGACGGGCGTGTGTACGACAAGTCGAGGCTGCCGAGCCGCCATGTGAGCGTCGGCCCGGCCAAGGCCCCGCACCGCTCCTATTATTACGCGATGGGCATGACCGCGAAGCAGATCGCGCAGCCTTTCGTCGGCGTCGCCTCCTGCTGGAACGAAGCGGCTCCCTGCAACATCTCGCTGATGCGCCAGGCCCAGGCCGTGAAGAAGGGCGTCGCCTCCGCCAGCGGCACGCCGCGCGAGTTCTGCACGATCACCGTGACCGATGGCATCGCCATGGGCCATCAGGGCATGAAGTCGTCGCTGGCCTCGCGCGAGGTCATCGCCGACTCGGTCGAACTCACCATGCGCGGCCATTGCTATGACGCGCTCGTCGGCCTCGCTGGCTGCGACAAGTCGCTGCCCGGCATGATGATGGCGATGGTGCGCCTCAACGTGCCCTCGATCTTCATCTATGGCGGCTCGATCCTGCCCGGCAATTTCAAGGGCCGCCCCGTCACCGTCCAGGACGTGTTCGAGGCTGTCGGCAAGCATTCGGTCGGCGCGATGTCGGACGAGGACCTGAAGGAACTCGAGGAGGTCGCCTGTCCGTCCTCCGGCTCCTGCGGCGCCCAGTTCACCGCCAACACCATGGCGACGGTGGCCGAGGCGATTGGCCTCGCGCTGCCCTATAGCTGCGGCGCGCCGGCGCCCTACGATGTCCGCGATACCTTCTGCTACACCGCCGGCGAGATGGTGATGGAGCTGATCGCGAAAAACATCCGCCCGCGCGACATCGTCACCCGCAAGGCTCTGGAAAATGCCGCGATGGTCGTCGCCGCGACCGGCGGCTCGACCAATGGCGCGCTACACCTGCCGGCGATCGCGCATGAATGCGGCATCGATTTCGATCTGTTCGAGGTCGCCGAGATCTTCAAGAAGACGCCCTATATCGCCGATCTGAAGCCGGGCGGAAAATACGTCGCCAAGGACATGTTCGAGGTCGGCGGCATCCCGCTGGTGATGAAGAGCCTGCTCGACGCCGGCTATCTGCACGGCGACTGCATGACCGTCACCGGACGGACCATCGCCGAGAACATGGCCTCGGTGAAGTGGAACGACCAGCAGGACGTGGTCTACCGCGCCGATAAGCCGATCACGGTCACCGGCGGCGTCGTCGGCCTGCAGGGCAATCTCGCTCCGGAAGGCGCGATCGTGAAGATCGCCGGTATGCCCGAGGACCAGCTCGTCTTCACCGGCCCGGCGCGCTGCTTCGACCGCGAGGAGGACGCCTTCGAGGCGGTCAAGAACCGGACCTACAAGGAAGGCGACGTGCTCGTCATCCGCTACGAGGGCCCCAAGGGCGGCCCCGGCATGCGCGAGATGCTGGCGACCACCGCCGCGCTCTACGGCCAGGGCATGGGCGACAAGGTTGCGCTCATCACCGATGGCCGCTTTTCGGGCGCCACCCGCGGCTTCTGCGTCGGCCATGTCGGGCCTGAAGCCGCTGTCGGCGGCCCGATCGGCCTGATCCGCGACGGCGACATCATCGAACTCGACGCCATCACAGGAAAGCTCGCAGTCCGCCTTTCTGATGCCGAACTTGAGTCGCGTCGTAAGGACTGGAAGCCACGGAAGACCGACTACAATTCCGGCGCGCTGTGGAAATACGCGCAGACCGTCGGCTCCGCCAAAGGCGGCGCCGTCACCCACCCAGGAGGGGCGGCCGAAACCCATTGCTATGCGGATATCTAGCTCGATCATAGCATGCCTGTTCCTGATGCTCGGCGGCCCGCAGGCCGCCCTGGCTCAGGACATCTCAGGCACCAAGCTGCTGCCGCCGCGCGCCATCCCGGGCGGGGCGCTGCCGGAGCCGGACGATTCCGTGCCTGGCGGCTCGGATGCAGCAGCCATCGCTCCCGCTCCCGATACGCCTGCAGCTCATACGGCGCTGCCGCTCGTGCCCTTCACCAGCGCGCGCGACGCGCTGAAGGCCTGGATGCGCGATTCCACTGCCGGCAATAAGGTGGGCGCCGTGCGCGCGCTCGAATACGCGGCGTCGCAGGGGCATCTCACCGCCCAGTACAAGCTCGGCCGGATGTATGCCGGCGGCGAGGGCGTCCCGGCCAATGATCTCAAGGCCTTCGAGTACTTCTCGAAGATCGCGGACGAGAACGCCGATGCGATTCCCGGCACCGCCAATGCCCGGCTCGTCGGAAGCGCTTTCGTCGCGCTCGGCAATTATTTCTCGGACGGTATCAAGGGCAGCTATGTGAAGCCCAACCCCGACCGGGCCTTCGACATGTTCCATTACGCCGCTTCCTATTTCGGCGACCCGGACGGCCAGTACAATCTCGCCCGCCTCTACATGACCGGGCAGGGCGCCAATCGCGACCCGCGCCAGGCGGCGCGCTGGATGAAGCTCGCGGCGGAGAAGGGCCATGCTCCGGCCCGGGCCGCCTTCGGGGAGATGCTGCTGCGTGGCGGCGGGGGCGTGCCCCGCCAGCCGGTGCTCGGCCTGATGTGGCTCGCCATGGCGCGCGAAGGCGCCGATCCGGCCCGCGAAGGCTGGATCATCGAGCGGCATGATGTGGCTTTCGCGGCTGCCTCTGCCGGCGATCGCTCGGCGGCGCTGGCCCTGATCGAGCGGCAGCATCTGGTGAACTCGCGCAGCGGCAACGCTGTTCAGAACTGAGCCATCGTTTTCGACGGAACCATCCGGTCATTCCGGGGCGGCCATAGGTCCAAGCCCGGAAACCAGAGCCGATTCCCTTGAAAAAGGAGGCGCCGGTTCCGGGTTCCTGGCTCGCGTGCTGCGCACGAGCCCGGAATGATGCCGCGGTTTATGAACTTGCGAGCGCGAACGCGATCGATTTCCGGGGGTTTCTCGCCGTCAGTGCAGCTCGATCATAACCGGAACATGGTCGGAGGGCTTGTCCCAGCCACGGACATGCTTGGCGATGCGCACGCCCGAGAGGCGGTCGGCTGCCTGGGGAGAGAGCAGCAGATGGTCGATGCGGATGCCGTTGTTCCGCTGCCAGGCGCCGGCCTGATAATCCCAGAACGTGTAGAGCCCCGGCTCATCGGTCGTGCTGCGCAGGGCCTCCGTCAGGCCGAGATGGGTCAACCCCCGAAAGGCGGCGCGCGTCTGCGGCAGGAAGAGCGCATCGCTCACCCAGGCGGCGGGGTCACGGGCATCGCGCGGCTCGGGGATGACGTTGTAATCGCCTGCCAGCACCAGCGGCTCCTCGTGCTCCAGCAGCATCCGGGCATGGGCAGTCAGTCGATGCATCCAGCCAAGCTTGTAGGGGTACTTCTCGGTATTGGGTGGATTGCCGTTCGGCAGGTAGATCGAGGCCACGCGGACCACACCCTCGCCGAGCGGCAGCACGCCCTCGAGATAGCGTGCCTGCTCGTCGCCATCGTCGCCCGGCAGACCGCGCCGGACATCCTCCAGCCGCGAACGGCTGAGGATCGCGACACCATTGAAGGTCTTCTGTCCGTGCGTTTCGACCTGCCAGCCCGCCGCCTCGATCTCGGCGCGCGGAAAATCGGCATCCACGCATTTGAGCTCCTGCAGGCAGAGCGCATCGGGTTCGGCTTCCTTCAGGAAGTCGAGGAGATGGCCGAGGCGCTGCCTGACCGAATTGACGTTCCAGGTGGCGATCCGCACGAGACGCTCCGATTCAGACGAGTTGCAGGATAAGCGGCACGGCTGCCGCCAAGGCAAGCCGCTTTCAACCGCAAACGAAAACTCCCCGCATTGCTGCGAGGAGTCCTTGTCGGCGAACAGATCGTCGCCCGCTGTCAGGGGCAGGCGCGGACGATGCCACCTGAGGCGATATAGGTCCCGGTTTCCGGGTTGTAGCTGCGGAAGCGGCGCGAGCAATAGGCGACGGCATCGGTGTCTTCGACGCTGTAGCCATAGGCGCGGGGCACGGGCGGAGCATAGACCACCGGCGGCGCGACATAGACAGGGGCCGGCTCGTAGTAGACCGGCGGCGGCGGTGCCGCCAGCGCACCGGCAGCGAGCGCGCCGCCGATAATGCCGGCCGCGATCCCGGCGCCCACCGCCGGGCCACGGCGATAGCCGCCGTAATAGCGCGGGCCATAGCCGTAGCGCCGATACTGGACGGTCTGGACGAGATCGTTGCCGGCCTGCGCCGCAGCGACAGCGGAGGTTGCGGGCGCGAGCGGGGCAGCCGAAGCGGGCAGGGCGAGTAGGGTGCCGCCGGCGAGGGCGGCAGCGACGGCGAGAGTCCTGATCATGACGAAACTCCTCTGCGATATCAGGCGAGCGGAACTCCGCATGTTCCCCCGTTTGGATTCGAATGTAGCGGTCCACTGACTGCAGGGGAAGATAGCAGTCAATCCGGGCATAAATGGGCCGTCGCGCAACTGCCGCTTTTGCCCGAAAAAGCAGCGCCAAGCTGCTTGCGCGGACGGAATTTCCTCGCCATCTAGCGTTGCACCGCACAGCGACATCAGTCCGAAGGAACGCACCCCCCATGGCGCAACCGCGCGATCCGTCTGCCCAGTTCGCCACGCCTGGCGTCCTGAAGCCTCTGCCGACCCTCATCTTCAGTTCGCGCTGGCTGCAATTGCCGCTTTATATCGGCCTGATCGTCGCACAATGCGTCTATGTCTTCCTGTTTCTCAAGGAGCTCTGGCACCTCGTCACCCATGCCTTCGATTTCAGCGAGCAGCAGATCATGCTGGTCGTGCTTGGGCTGATCGATGTGGTGATGATCTCGAACCTGCTGATCATGGTGATCGTCGGCGGCTATGAGACCTTCGTCTCGCGTCTGCGGCTCCAGGGCCATCCCGACCAGCCGGAATGGCTGAGCCATGTCAATGCGAGCATCCTCAAGATCAAGCTCGCCATGGCGATCATCGGCATCTCGTCGATCCATCTGCTCAGGACCTTCATCGAGGCCGGCAATATCGGCATTGCCGGCAAGACGGCGAACTACACCGAAGCCGGCGTCCTGCTGCAGACGCTGATCCACGTCGTCTTCATTCTCTCCGCCATCGGCATCGCCTGGGTCGACAAGATGACGGCGACGTCCGGCAAAGGGCATTGATCCGGCCGCCGAAACAGAAACGCCCCGCCGGACCGGCGGGGCGTTTTGCGTTCGGGCATTCTGCCTGTACCCGCTACTGGCCATGTCCGCTGCGGGCGGCGAAGCGGATCGCCTCCTCGGCGGCGCGGAACAGGGCCTTGGCCTTGTTGATGCATTCCTCCTGCTCGGAGGCCGGGTTCGAATCGTAGACGATGCCGGCGCCGGCCTGGACATGCATGCGCCCGTCCTTGACCACGGCCGTGCGCAGCACGATGCAGGTATCCATCTCGCCATTGGCGCCGAAATAGCCGATGCAGCCGGCATAGGCGCCGCGCGCATCGCGCTCCAATTCGTCGATGATCTCCATCGCCCGGACCTTCGGCGCGCCCGACACCGTCCCGGCGGGAAAGCCGGCGATGAGGGCGCCAAGCGAATCGTGCTTCGGGTCGATCCTGCCTTCGACGTTCGAGACGATGTGCATCACCTGGCTGTAGCGCTCGATGAAGAACGAATCGGTGACCTTGACCGAGCCGATCTCGGCGACGCGGCCGACATCGTTGCGTCCGAGATCGAGCAGCATCAGGTGCTCGGCGCGCTCCTTCGGATCGGCCAGCAGTTCCTCGGCCAGGGCATCGTCCTCGGCCTGGGTGGCACCGCGCCGCCGCGTCCCGGCGATCGGCCGGATCGTGACCGTATCGTCGCGCAGGCGGACCAGGATCTCCGGGCTCGAGCAGACGATCTGGAAATCGCCGAAATCGAGATAGCAGAGGAAGGGCGCCGGATTGACCCGCCGCAGCGCCCGATAGAGCGCGAAGGGGGGCAGGGCGAAGGGCGCCTCGAAGCGCTGCGACAGCACGACCTGGAAGATGTCGCCGGCGCGGATGTATTCCTTCGCCTTGTCGACCATTTCGAGATACTCGGCCTCGCTCGTGTTCGAGACCGTCACCGGGGCCGGGAGATTGGCGATGTCGATCGCGGCCTCGGCGGGCAACGCGCCTTCCAGCGCCCGCACGACGGCCTCGAGCCGGTCCTGCGCCCGCTCATAGGCATGGCGCGCGCCGACGCCCGGCATATGCCGGACCGGCGTCACGACATGGATCTCGTCGCGCACGGCGTCGAATACCACCATCAGCGTCGGCCGCGTCAGGATGGCGTCGGGCACCCCGGTGCCGGTCTCCTTCGGCACGGCCAGGCGCTCCATCAGGCGCACCATGTCGTAGCCGAGATAGCCGAAGACGCCGGACGCCATCGGCGGCAGCCCTTCGGCCTCCGGAATGGCGCTTTCTTCGAGCAGGGCCCGCAGGCTCTCGAAGGCCGGGCGCGGATCGTCGAGGAAGCTCTCGCCCAGCGCTGTCCGGCAGAGCGAGGCCTGCCCGTGATGGCAGCGCCAGATCAGGTCTGGCTCCAGCCCGATCATCGAGTAGCGGCCGCGCACGGCGCCGCCCTCGACCGATTCGAGCAGGAAGGCCGGGCCGGTCGTGGCATGGCGCAGCTTCAGGAAGGCGGCGACCGGCGTCTCGCAATCGCCGACCAGCACCTGCCGCAGCAATTGCGGCGCGCCGGTCTCATAAGTCTGCGCGAAGCGTTCGAACTCGTCGAGCGGATGCATCGTCAATTCTGCGCCCCGCCCGTCGCGTTGCGGAAGGCTGCCTCGTTGATGCTGACGCCGAGCTCGGCCTGCCGCTTGGCGACATATTGCAGCATGATGTCCTCGCTGACGCTGGACGACAGCAACCGCTCGAAATTGCCGGCCTCCTGCGTCGTGCGGACGTAAGGCGCGACCGTCGCCGAATCGATCTTGAAGAGGATGCGCCCGCCATCGGAGCCGGCAGCCGAGTTGCTCTTGCCGGCGGCGGTGCCGAAGACCTGCGCGACGACCGTGGACGGCAGCTCCGGGCGCTGGTCCTGCCGGCCGAGATCGGCGGCGGTCTCGATGGTCAGCCCGGCCGAGGCCGCGACCGCGTCGAAGCTCTCGCCCTTGTCGAGACGCTCGACCAGTTCGCGCGCCTTGGCAGAGAGCTTCGTCGCGGCCTCGTCGGCACGCCACTGCTTCTCGACCTCGGCCTTGACCTCGTCGAAGCTGCGTTCGCGCGCCGGGTCGATCTTGGTGACGTCGAACCAGACATAGCCGGTGTTGCGGGGCAGGCGGATCGCCTCGTTGTCGACGCCGATATCGGAACGGAAGATCGCCTGCAGCGTCGAATCGCCGCCCGGCAGCGCCTCCTCGCGCGCGCCGCCTGGCTTGCCGAGGCTGGCATCCATGGGGCCGGCCGTGCGCAGCGTGAGATTGAGTTCCTTGGCGATCTCGGCGAGCGGCTTGGCGGCCGCGCGCTGGTCTTCGATCTTGTCATGCAGTTCGGTGACCTGGGAAGCGGCGCGAGCCGTCGCCAGTTCCTGCTTCACCTCGGCCGCAACCTCTTCGAACGGACGGACATGCGCGCCCTCGACCTTGGTCACGCGTAGCAGCACCGTGCCGAAGGCACCCGTGACCGGAGCGCTGACAGCGCCTTCCTCCAGCGCGAAGGCGGCATCGCGTACGGCAGGGTCGATCATCTGCTCGCGGGTGAACGTGCCCAGCGTCAGGTTGTTGAAGGCGACGTTCCGCTCTGTCGCGATCTCGTCGAAGGTTTCGCCACCCTCGATCTTGGCCTTGGCGGCCTGGGCCTCCTCGACGTTCGGGAAGGGGATCTGCTGGACGGTGCGCATCTCGGCCGCGGTGAAACGCTGGGCCTTGGTCGCCTCGTAGCGGGCCTTGGCCGCCTCGTCGGCGACCTTCGAGGGGTCGGCGAGCGTTTCAGCCGTGATCGAGAGAACGGCGGCCGTGCGGTATTCCGGGGCGCGGAAGGCGGCCTTGCGATCGTTGAAGAAGCTCTTGATCTGGTCTTCCGTCGGGGCTGCGATCTCGCCGGCGGCGCTCGCCGGCATCCGGGCGAAGGTGATGGCCCGCTTCTCGTTGCGCAGGCGATTGCCGATTTCCTGCAGCGCGACCGGGGCAGCCAACGCGCCGACGACCATCTCCGAAAGCTGCTGGCGCAGGATGGTCGAGCGCTGGAGCGCGACATAGCTCTGCTCGCTATAGCCGTTCGTGCGCAGGAGCTCGTTGAAGCGGGCCGCCGAGAACTGGCCGGAGGCGTCACGGAAGACCTGGTCGTCGAAGATCAGGTTGCGGATGGTCTCGTCGGAGACAGCGAGCCGCATGCCCTGTGCCGTCTGGTCGAGCGTCGCCTCGGTGAGCAGGCGCGACAGCACCTGCCGGTCGAGGCCGAGCGCGCGCGCCATCTCCGGCGAGATCTGCCGGCGCTGCTGGCGGATCAGGTTCTGTATCTCGTTCTGATAGGCGGTGCGCATCTGCTCGAGGCCGATCTCGCTCTTGCCGACCTTGGCCACCTCGTTGCGGCCGTAGCCGCGGAAGATGTCGCCCACGCCCCAGATCGCGAAGGAGATGATGAGGAAGCCGAACATGATGAAGATCACGAGCTTCCCGAAGAAACCCTGACCCGCCTTGCGGATGCCTTGCATCATCATGGAAGCTGTCTTTCCCTGAACCTGTTCGTGGCACGGGATCGGGCCCGCGCGCGTATTTCTCGGCGCTGCTTATAGGAACCGATGGCGAAAGCCGCAATCGTCCCGCCACCGCAGGCCACGTTTCACTTTTCGAGCCCTCATCCTGAAGAGCCATTTTTCCCGGAGCGGCTCCTCAGGATGACGACTGTGGGGACAAAGAGGACGTTCCGCTTCACGACCACGCGATTGCGGTGCCGGCCGGGCATTGCTAGAGCCAAAAGACTGATTTCGGAGGATCGACGTGACGCGCAGCATCAAGCCGCTGGTGGCAGGCAACTGGAAGATGAACGGGCTGAAGGCCGACCTGGCCATCGCGGCGGAGGTGGCGAAGGGCTACGACGCCACTCTGAAGCCCAATGTCGACCTTGCCATCTGCCCGCCCTCCAGCCTGCTGTTCACAGCCACGGCCGCCCTGATCGGCTCGCGCATCGCAACCGGCGGACAGGATTGCAGCACGCAAGCCTCCGGCGCCTTCACCGGCGAGGTCTCGGCCGCGATGCTGGCTGATGCCGGCGCGAACTTCTGCATCGCCGGCCATTCCGAGCGTCGCACGCTGCATGGCGAGACCAGTGCCACGGTGAAGGCCAAAGCCGAGGCCGCGCAGAAGGCGCTGCTCGTGCCGATCGTCTGCGTCGGCGAGACGAAGGACGAGCGCGAGGCCGGCAAGGCGCTCGCCGTCGTCAGGAAGCAGTTGCGTGGCTCGGTGCCCGAAGGCGCGGGCGCCGCGACCCTCGTCGTCGCCTACGAGCCGGTCTGGGCGATCGGCACGGGCCTGACACCGACCGCCGCGGATGTCGCCGAGATGCATGAGGCGATCCGCGCCGAACTCGGCCGGCTTGTCGGCAAGCAGGCTGCTGCCGGTGTCCGCTTGCTTTATGGCGGCTCGGTCAAGCCTTCGAACGCGGCCGAATTGATGAACGTCGCCAATGTCGACGGCGCGCTCGTCGGCGGTGCCAGCCTCAAGGCCGAGGATTTCCTGGCGATTGCCCGCGCCTGCGCCGGCTGAACGCGCTTCAGGTGAATAGGCCGGCACGCGGGGGTGGCGCTGCCGGCCGACGCATGTTATGTGCCCCGCCGAATTCGCCTCGACCTTCGAGGAGGAGCGGGTGGCCCTTGGCGGCGGCCCGCGCCATGCCCATTTCGTGAGACCATGCAGAACGTTCTCATCGTCATTCACCTGATCATCGTCGTCGCGCTCGTCGGCGTCGTGCTGTTGCAGCGCTCCGAAGGCGGCGGCCTCGGCATGGGCTCCGGCGGCGGAGGTGGCGTCGGCGGCTTCATGACCGGCCGTGGCCAGGCCAACGCCCTGACGCGGGCGACGGCGATTCTCGCCGGCCTGTTCTTCCTGACCTCGATCGTGCTCGCCGTGATGGCCAATACCGGCCGCGTCCAGCGTTCGATCATCGACGGCGCGCCTGCGACTTCCGCCCCGGCCACGCCGGGCGCCCCGGCCGCTCCGAGCGCCCCGAATGCCGGCGGCGTGCTCGACCAGCTCCGCCAGATGCAGAACCAGAATCAGGGCGGCGCGCAGCCGCCGACGCCGCCAGCGGCGCCGCAGCAGTGACATAGGGCAGGGGCCGGGAAACCGGCCCTTCTCTTTTGAGTGTGGAGAGGCCGGGCGACCGGCCTTCTCTTTTGTGGACAAGCGCGCAGGGCAAGGCGGGACTGCTCAGAACGCGCTTAGCGAATCGAACCCGTGGCGATAGAGGTGACCTCCCATGACGCGGTATGTTTTCATCACCGGCGGCGTGGTGTCTTCGCTTGGCAAAGGCCTGGCGGCGGCGGCTCTCGCGGCCCTTCTCCAGGCGCGCGGCCATACGGTCCGCCTGCGCAAGCTCGACCCCTACCTGAACGTCGATCCGGGCACGATGAGCCCGTACCAGCACGGTGAGGTCTTCGTCACCGACGACGGCGCCGAGACCGATCTCGACCTCGGCCATTACGAGCGCTTCACCGGCCGGCCCTGCAACAAGGGCGACAACATCACCACCGGCCGCATCTACATGGACATCCTGACCAAGGAGCGGCGCGGCGACTATCTCGGCGCGACGATCCAGGTCGTCCCGCATGTCACCAATGCCATCAAGGAGTTCATCCTCACCGGCAACGAAGGCTACGATTTCACGCTGGTCGAGATCGGCGGCACGGTGGGCGATATCGAGAGCCTGCCCTTCCTCGAGGCCATCCGCCAGACCAACCAGCAGCTCCCGCGCGGGCAGTGCATCTTCGTGCACCTGACGCTGCTGCCCTATATCCCGACCGCGGGCGAATTGAAGACCAAGCCGACCCAGCATTCGGTCGCCGAACTGCGCTCGATCGGCATCCAGCCCGACATCCTGCTCTGCCGCACCGACCGCGAGATCCCGCGCGAGGAGCGCCGCAAGCTCGCGCTGTTCTGCAATGTCCGCGAGACCGCTGTCATCGAGGCCCGCGACGTCGCCTCGATCTATGACGTGCCGCTGTCCTACCATGCCGAGGGACTGGATACCGAAGTGCTCGCCGCCTTCGGCATGGATTCCAAGCCCGATCCCGACGTCTCCAACTGGAAACGCATCTCCGACCGGGTGAAGAACCCCGAAGGCGAGGTGACCATCGCCATCGTCGGCAAGTACACGGGCATGAAGGACGCCTATAAGTCCCTCATCGAGGCGCTGACCCATGGCGGCATCGCCAACAATGTGAAGGTCAATCTCGACTGGATCGAGTCGGAGGTCTTCGAGAAGGAGGACCCCGCGCCCTTCCTCGAGCATGTCCACGGCATCCTCGTGCCCGGCGGCTTCGGCCATCGCGGCGCCGAGGGCAAGATCAAGGCGGCGACCTTCGCGCGCAACCGCAAGGTGCCCTATTTCGGCATCTGCTTCGGCATGCAGATGGCGGTGATCGAGGCCGCCCGCTCGCTTGCCGGCATCGAAAACGCCAATTCGACCGAGTTCGGCCCGACCCCGGAGCCGGTCGTCGGCCTGATGACCGAGTGGATGCGCGGCAACGAGCTGGAGCAGCGCGCGGCCGGCGGCAACCTCGGGGGAACGATGCGGCTCGGCGCCTATGCCTCGTCGCTGGCGGCCGGCTCGAAGATCGCCGAGATCTACGGCTCGACCGAGATCTCCGAGCGCCATCGCCACCGCTACGAGGTGAACATGGGCTATCGCGAGAAGCTGGAGGCCAAGGGCATGCGCTTCGCCGGCCTCTCGCCCGACGGCCTGCTGCCCGAGACGGTCGAGTATCCCGACCATCCCTGGTTCATCGGCGTACAGTATCACCCCGAGCTGAAGTCGCGCCCCTTCGAGCCGCACCCGCTCTTCGCCAGCTTCATCGAGGCGGCGAAGGCACAGAGCCGCCTGGTCTGACGCAAGCGGCTGCCGGACGATCTGCGAGCCCGCCCCGCTCGGAACCATCCCTGTCGATCCGGTGTTTCGCGCCAGCGAAGAACCGGAACGGCAAACCGGTGGTTCGAAAGCCGCCATGATCAGGTGTACCCCGCATCCTTCCTTTAGATGACGGCTTGCACTGTTTCCTTGCTAACCTGACTATAGGGCATCGCGGACGGAGAGCCCGCGCAGCGGCACGGGGCAGGGCGCATGACGATCTCGATGGCGGGCCTGCCCGCATTCCTTCTCTATTTCGTGGTCGGTGCGGCCCTGATCGCCGCTTTTTCGGCGATCTACCTGCGCATGACCGCGCATGACGAGATCGCCCTGATCCGAGGCGGCAACATCTCGGCGGCCGTCGCCATGGGCGGCAATATCGTCGGTTTCTCCCTGCCGCTGGAACAGGCGATCTCGCAGGCCAGCAGTATTCCCGATTGCGTGCTCTGGGCGGTCGTGGCGATGATCATTCAGTTCATCGCCTATGGCCTGGCGCGGCTGCTTATCCCGGAGCTGTCGCGCAAGATCGAGGAGGACCGCCTGCCTTCGGCCGTGATGCTCGCGGTCATCGCCGTCGTGTCGGGAACGCTGGCCGCCGCCAGCATGACGGAATGAGGCGGCGATGAAGCGCTCGTCCCAGATCGGGCTCGCGGCCGCCGGCGTCCTCCTGGTCGCCACCGTCTGGTCGATGACGTCAGAGGACCCGCAGGAGAACCTCGTCTATGACAGCCTGGGCGATTGCCGGGCGGCCGGACAGCTCACGGCTCAGCAATGCGAGACGGCCTTTTCGGAGGCGACCGCCGCACGGCTCAAGGACGCGCCGAAATTCCAGAGCCAGACCGCCTGCGAGACCCAGTACGGCGCCAATGGCTGCAGCTCCGCCACGATCGGCGGCGCGCAATACTTCATCCCTGCGCTGGCCGGCTTCATGCTGGCGCGCGGTCTCTCCGGCGGGCAGCAGGCGCAGCCCCTGATGCCGCCGACCGCCAGCGCCTGCCCGCCGGGCTCGACGCTGCCGGAATGCCAGCAGGCGCGCTCCTCGTCATCCGGCTCGTCCGGCAGCAGCAGCTCCTATGGCAGCAATCGTTCGCGCGCCTATTCGACGACATCCGGCCGCAGCATCACGGCAGCCTTTGCTGGAGGCTCTCGCGGCGGCAGCGTCTCGACCACGAGCGTCTCGTCACGTGGCGGCTTCGGCTCGACCGCGCGCTCCTTCTCCTCGCATTCCTCGTCCTGAGATGCGTCGCGTCACGCTTCCGCTGCGCCCGGACTGGGTCGAACAGGTCGAGCGGCTGGGCTTCGCTTTCCACACCATCGACGGCGAGATCTATTGGGACGAAAGCGCCGCCTTCGCCTTCACGCTGGAGGAGATCGAGCGCGACATCGAGGCGCCGACCGAGGCGATCGAGCAGCTCTGCTTCGCCTTCATCGAGAAGGCGCTCGACAGCGAGGAGATCCTGACCCGGCTCGCTATCCCGGCCGAGCACTGGGATTTTATCCGGAGCAGCTGGCAGCGCGGCGAGCGCAACCTCTACGGCCGGCTGGACCTGGCCTATGACGGGCGCGGCCCGGCCAAGCTGCTCGAATACAACGCCGATACCCCCACAGCCCTGTTCGAATCGAGCGTCGTCCAGTGGGACTGGCTGGAACAGGCGATGGCGCGGGGCGCGATCCCGAAAGGCTGCGACCAGTTCAACTCGCTGCACGAGCGCCTGATCGCGGCTTTCCAGGGCCTGCGCGAGCCTTCGCCCTATCGCCTGCACCTGAGCTGCGTGCAGGGCAGCCCGGAGGACAAGGGGACGGTCGACTACCTTGCCGATTGCGCGGTGCAGGCCGGGCTCGATGCGCGCTTCACCTATATCGAGGAGCTCGGGCTGCTGACCGACGGGCGTTTCTGCGACGGCGCCAACCAGCCGATCGAGACCCTGTTCAAGCTCTACCCGTGGGAGTGGATGTTCCGGGAGAGCTACGGCAAGGCGCTCGCCGGCTCGGGCTGCCAGTTCATCGAGCCGCCCTGGAAGGCGATCCTCTCCAACAAGGGCCTGCTGGCCTGCCTCTGGGAGATGGAGCCCGGCCACCCGAATCTGTTGCCGGCTTTCTTCGAAGGCGATCCGCGCTGCGCGACCCTCTCGCCCCGGCATGTGCGCAAGCCGCTCTATTCGCGCGAGGGCGCCAATGTCACGCTCATGGAGCGCGGCCGCGTGCTCGACAGTGACGACGGCCCCTATGGCGCCGAGGGCCATGTCCTGCAGGATGCCGCGACCAACCTGTTATCAACTGAGGGCAAATACGCCGTGCTCGGTTCCTGGCTCGTCGCCTCGCAGGCCTGCGGGCTCTGTGTCCGCGAGGATGCCTCGCCGATCACCAAGAACACCTCGCGCTTCCTGCCGCACTATATCGAGCCCTGAACAGGCGACATGACCGCGCCCTGATCTGTGCTAGCCTTGGGCTCCGATACGCCTGTCGACGGAGCCTGCCATGCCTGCAAACGCCTCAACGCCCCGCGGTCTCGACCATCTCGTCATCGGCGTCCGCGATCTCGATGCCGCCTGGCATTTCTACGAGAAGCTCGGCTTCCGCGTCGGCGCCCGCAATCGCCATCCCTGGGGCACCGAGAACCGGATCGTCCAGTTTCCCGGCTCCTTCCTGGAACTGGTGACGATCGCCGACGATGCCGCGATCCCGCCCCATGGCGAGCGTCGCTTCTCCTTCGGCGCTTTCGTGCGCGAGACCCTGGCAGGGCAGGGCGAGGGGCTCTCCATGCTGGTTCTGGAGAGCACCGACGCCAAGGCCGACGCCGCCGCCTTCAAGGCACAGGGCATCGGCGATTTCGAGCCCTTCTTCTTCGAGCGCCGGGCGCGGCGACCGGATGGCAGCGATGTCCGTGTCGCGTTCGAAATCGCTTTCGCCGCCGACACGCGCGCGCCGGAATGCGGCTTCTTCGTCTGCCGGCAATTCGAGCCGCAGAATTTCTGGAACCCGGAGTTCCAGCAGCACCCGAACGGCGCGACGGCGCTCTCTGCTGTCGTGATGCTGGCGGAAGAGCCTGCACTCCATCGCGCCTTCCTGTCGGCCTTCAGCGGCGGCGCCGAAGTGCTGGAGGGCAATGAGGACTACGTGCTCGCTCTGCCGCGCGGGCGTATCGACGTGCTCGATCCCGAGGCGGCGCATGGCGCCTATCATGTCGAGCCGGATACGACGCCTGCCCGCTTCCTCGGCTTCTGCGTCGCGGTGCCTGATCTCGAAGCCGTGGCCGAGCGGCTGACCGAAGCCGGGGTGTCGTTCCAGCGCGGCGACGAGCGGCTGTTCGTGCCGGCCGAGGAAGCGTTCGGCTGCATGGTGGCGTTCGAGCAGGGCTGAAAGTCGCCCGCAGGCTTTTCCGATCATTCCGGGCGAGCCCGGAATGATCGCATTTCAGCCCTTCGCCTCGACCGGCGGCAGTGAAGCGAGCAAGCCGATCAGGGCTCTGTCGTGCAGCACGACCATGCGCTCCTTCGGCTTCAGCCAGATCGCGGCGTCGTCGACCGTCTCGGCATCGACGAGCTTGGCCTGCGCCACCGCGCGATCGGGCTCGATCTCGCCGCGCCGGCGCGACTGGCCATAGGGCAGCATCAGTTCATGGGCATGGCGCAGCTCCGCATCGCCATGAAGCGCCTTGATGCCGTCGGCATCGTCATAGCCGGCCTTCTCGAACTCGGCCTGCAACTCGTTGGCGCGCGTCGCGATTGCGGGCGGAGCGCCTTCCTCCGGCGTCAGCAGCAGCTTGTGGCGCTTGAGCCAGAGGCCGATGGCGAGCTGCCCCGAGGCCCATGACAGCGGAATCGCCAGCACGAGGCCGACGATCGTCGGAGACATCCAGGCAAACAGCGAGGTCGCGATCATGAAGGCCGAGAGGCCGGTCACGACGCCGAGCACGGTATGGGTCCGGTGCCGGCGGATGATGTCCTTCAGCGGGATCGAGCCGTCGTCGCGCCGCTGCGGGTTCCAGCCGGTGTCGCGGCCGAGCAGGATCTGGAAGACCGAGCCTGACTGGATCAGCATCATGATCGGTGCGAAGAAGGCCGAGAACAGGACCTCGATCAGCGCCGAGACGATCAGGCGGATCGCGCCGCCACCGGCTCGGCGCAGCTTGGTGTTGAACAGCGTCAGCAGCAGGCCGAACAGCTTCGGCGCCAGCAGGATCGCCATGGTCAGCGCGAACAGGCGCAAGGCGCGCTCGGGGTCGAAGCGCGGCCAGACCGGGAAGAGCGTGAATTCCTGCGTGAAGTACTCAGGCCGTGCGTAATTGACCTGCAGAACGATCAGGATGCCGACCACGAGCTGCATCAGCCAGAGCGGCGAGGCGAGATAGCCCATGATGCCGGTGGCGAAATGCTGGCGCGTCGGCATGACGAAGCCCTTGGCGCCCATGATCCGCGAATGCTGGAGATTACCCTGGCACCAGCGCCGGTCGCGCACCGAGATGTCGATAAGCGAGGGCGGACTTTCCTCGTAGGAACCGGTCAGATCCGGCAGCATGTAGACCGACCAGCCGGCACGGCGGATCAGCGCCGCCTCAACGAAGTCGTGACTGAGCACATGGCCGCCGAAGGGCGGCTTGCCCTTCAGGTCCGGCAGGCCGCAATGGTCGGCGAAGGCCTGCGTCCTGATGATCGCGTTATGGCCCCAGTAATTGCCGTCGCGGCCGGACCACATGGCGAGCCCCGTGGCGATGACCGGGCCATAGACCCGCGCCGCGAATTGCTGGAGCCGGGCGAAGAAGGTGTTGCGGTTGATGATCAGCGGCAGCGACTGGATGATGCCGGCATCGGGATCGTTCTCCATCGCGGCGGCGAGGCGCACGATACAGGTGCCGGTCATCAGACTGTCGGCGTCGAGTACGACCATGTGCTCGTAGAGCCCGCCCCAGCGGGTGACGAAATCGGCGATGTTGCCGGCCTTGCGATGGTGGTTCTTCGGCCGGTGCCGGTAATAGACACGGCTGTTGGGGCCGAGGCGCTCGCGCAGCGCCAGGAAGGCGCGCTCCTCCGCCACCCAGACATCCGGGTTGGTGGTGTCGGAGACGACGAAATAATCGAAATGGTCGCCGAGGCCGGTCGCCTCGACCGATTCTCGGATCGCCGCCACCGCCGCGAAGATCCGCGCCGACGACTCGTTGTAGATCGGCATCACCACGACGGTGCGGTGCTTCAGGGTCTCAGCCCGGTCCGCGCGGCCGGCGCCGAACAGCACGCCGAAGAAGCCGAGCAGCGCGCTGGTGAAGGCGAGCGCGATCCACGAGAAGTTGATCGTGAACAGCACGAGCAAGGCGTACTGCAGCGAGGTCGTGCGGCTGACCGACACGACATTGTACATTTCCCAGGCGCCGAAGGCGGTGAGCGCGAAGCCGCCGCCGAAGACGAAGAGGCGCTTCAGCCAGGGTGTCTTCCAGTTGCGGGGATCAGCCGGCGCGCGGCGCTCCGACGGGTTCCAGCTCCGGAACGATTGCACCGGCATGACCAACGGATCTTCGGGCGGCGTCGCCGGCTCGCGGGCCGCGTTGTAGCTGCGCTGTTCCGCATCCATGGCGTCGCGGCGGGCTGCCGTTACCAGGTCCATCGATTCAACCAGGTCTCAGAGACGGGCTGGCCGCCCGATTGCAGGACGAGCCGGAGCTCGGACAGATTGTCGTTGCCGGGATCGACCTCGAAGCCGACGCGCATCAGCTTGCGCTCCGGATAGGGCCACAGGCGAACGTTGTGGACCGCCCCGGGCTGGGCGGTGATCGTCGCCCGCGTCGAGGCGATCAGCGCCGCATCGGCTAGCTTGTCGCCGGTAAACTCGACGATGAAGCGCCGCCGCCGCCCCTGCGAGCCCTTGCCCTGCCGCGAGCGGGTGGCGAGCGCCAGGGGTGGGCGCTCCGGCGGCTGCCAGCACCAGGCCTGGCGGTAGCTCAGCGAGGTCTCGCTGCCGGCCGCGAGCGGCTGCTTCGGACGCCAGTACATGATGATGTTCTTGTTCGGCTCGGAATCGCTGGGGATTTCGATGAGCTGGACCGAGCCGGCGCCCCAGTCGCCCAGCGGCTCCATCCAGACGCTAGGCCGAAGCTCGAAACGCTGGTCATCGTCCTGGAAGGCGGCGGGGTCGCGCTCGCGCTGAACCAGGCCGAAGCCCTTGGGATTCTCGTCGACGAAGGAAGAGACCTGCAGGGTCGCCGGATTGTTGACCGGCCGATAGATCCATTCGCCGCCGCCCGACTGCATCTGGACGCCGGACACTTCGCCGATCGAGGGACGGATGTCGTCGAAGACGCGCCGGCTCTGCGGGCCGGAGAGGAAGGTCGCGCTGGTGCAGCCAAAGCCGACATGATCGAGCGCCTGCCGCGCGAACAGCGTCATTTCGACATCCATGAAGGTGACGTCGCCCGGACGCAGCGTCATTCGTACCGCGCCCACGACGCTTTCCGAATCGAGCAGGCCGTGAATCACCAGCGAGCCCACGGCCGGGCTCGGCCGTTCGATCCAGAACGCCCGGAAGAACGGCAGTTCCTCGCCGCGCGTCTCGCCGGGACGCAGGATCAGGGCGCGCGCCATCGCGCCGAAATTCTGCCCCCGCGCCAGGGCGCGGAAGAAGGTGCCGCCCTGGAAGACCGCAACCTCGAACGGGCGCTCCAGACCGGCCGCGATCCGCATGCCGGAGAATTGCAGATCGGCATTGGCCGGTGGCGGCGCAACCCGCCCGTAGTCGAACTTGCTGCGATCGAAGCCGATACGGCGGATCGTGCTCTCCTCGATCGTGAACAGGCTCACCGGATTCGAGAAGACAAAGCCGCGATGCAGAGGCTCGACGGTGAAGCCCCGATTCTCGCCAGCCCAGACCGTGCCGCCCGGCTGCATCCGGATACCCGCATACTGGTCGGCGGGGAGGGTGGTATAGCCCTCCGGCAGGTCGTTGGTGACCAGCGGAAGCAGCGGACGCTGGGCCAGGGCCCGGGCGGCATCGACCACCAGCGCCGGGTCGAAACGCTGCCCGTCCGCGAGGGAGGGGATGTTGAAGGAAGCGGCGCTCGTCGGGGCCTGCGCCGCGGCCGGGCCGGCCAGAGAGAGCAGCGCTGCGCCGCCAGCGGCGCCTTCCAGAAACTGCCTACGATTCAAGGGTTTCGACATGGGATCCAAACTACGCGGGCGACGCCCTCGCCCCTCGCGCTTCTAGAGCATTTCCAGTTCGCCTGAAAAGCCTTTCCGACCGGGAAGATGCACGCCTTTCGGATGCTGCGATCCATCGAAATCAAGCCGGCGTCAAGCCGGCAGGATGACCGTCCCTGAAAGGAGCCTTTTGCCGCGATTGAACTTTGTGCGCGGGCAGCGGTTCAATCATGCCCTGCAGGGGAAACGAGAAACATGACCGAAATGCAGCCGGCCCGATCCTGCCTCGCGATCGTCCTGGCCGCGGGAGAGGGCACCCGCATGAAATCGCGCGGGCCGAAGGTACTCCACGCCGTGGCAGGCCGGTCGCTGCTCGGACACGCACTCGCGGCTGTCTCGGAGGCCGGTGCCGATGCCGTCGCCGTCGTGATCTCCTCGGAGCGGCCGGAAGTCGGCGAGGCGGCGCGCAAGCAGCTTCCTCATGCGCAGATCGCGATCCAGCACGAGCGCCGCGGCACCGCCCATGCGGCGCTGGCCGCGAAGGCCGCCATCGCGGCCGGCCATGACGACGTCATCATCGCCTTCGGAGACACGCCGCTCGTTCGTCCGGAAACGTTTTCGGCTCTGCGCCAGGCCCTGTCCGGCGGCGCAGCCGTCGTCGCACTCGGCTTCGAAGCGAAAGACCCGACGGGCTATGGCCGCTTCGTCGAGAAGGACGGGCATCTCGAGGCGATCGTCGAACACCGGGACGCGACGCCGGAGCAGCGCGCCATCACGCTCTGCAACGCCGGCCTGATGGCGCTCTCCGGCAAGCATGCCCTCTCGATTCTGGAGGCGATCGGCTGCGACAACGCCCAGGGCGAATTCTATCTCACCGACGCGGTCGAGGTGGCGCGGAAGCGCGGACTCCGGGCCGTCGCGCTGCAGGCGCCCGAGAGCGAGGTCCAGGGCGTCAACGACCGTGCGCAACTGGCAGCCGTGGAGGCGGATTTCCAGCGGCGCAAGCGCCTCGCCGTCATGCTCGGCGGTGCGACGCTGATCGCGCCCGAGACGGTGTTCTTCAGCCATGATACCGAGATCGGCCGCGATGTCGTGATCGAGCCGAACGTGGTCTTCGGACCGGGCGTGCGTGTCGATGACGGCGCCGTGATTCACGCGTTTTCGCATCTGGAGGGCGCCACGGTCGGGGCGGATGCCAGCGTCGGCCCCTATGGGCGCCTGCGACCGGGCACGAAGCTCGCAAGGGGGGCGAAGGTCGGCAATTTCGTCGAGGTGAAGGCCGCCGATATCGGTCCCGGCGCCAAGGTCAACCACCTGACCTATATCGGCGATGCCTCGGTGGGAGCCGCGGCGAATATCGGCGCCGGCACGATCACCTGCAACTATGACGGCTTCAACAAATCCAGGACGACGATCGGCGCCAACGCCTTCGTCGGCTCGAACTCCTCCCTGGTCGCGCCGGTCACGATCGGCGAGGGCGCCATCGTCGGCTCCGGCTCGGTCATCACCAGCGACGTCGCACCGGATGCGCTCGCCATCGGTCGTGCCCGGCAGATCGAGAAGGAAGGCTGGGCCACGTCGTTCCGCGCCGTCGCATCGGCAAGGAAGGCGGCCAAGAAGACGGCCGAATAGGCCGGAACAGCGGCGGATCGGGCCATTCGCCGTTCACAGTTCGTCATGTAGATTGATTGGGCATGCGCGCCGATCGCGGCTATGCGCTTTGCCGACAGCAACGGCTTGAGGGGTTCGCCCATGTGCGGCATCGTCGGGATTCTGGGCAAGGAAGCAGTGGCACCGCAGGTCGTCGAGGCCCTGCGGCGGCTTGAGTATCGCGGTTACGATTCCGCCGGCGTCGCGACCCTGGAAGCCGGACAGCTCACCCGCCGCCGCGCCGAAGGCAAGCTCAGAAATCTCGAGATTCGCCTCTCGACCGAGCCGCTTCAGGGCCTGGTGGGCATCGGTCACACCCGCTGGGCCACCCATGGCAAGCCCAACGAGACCAATGCCCATCCGCACGCGACCCCCAGGCTCGCGGTCGTCCATAATGGTATCATCGAGAATTTCCGCGACCTGCGAGCCGAGCTCCAGGCCGACGGCTACGTCTTCGAGACGGAAACCGATACCGAGATCGTCGCCCATCTCGTCACCCGCGAGCTGGATCGTGGCAAGAGCCCGGTCGATGCGGTGGCGGCGAGCCTGCCGCGCCTGCACGGCGCCTTCGCTCTCGCCTTCCTGTTCCAGGGCGAGGACGACCTGCTGATCGGCGCCCGCAAGGGCTCGCCTCTGGCCGTCGGCATCGGCGAGGGCGAGATGTATCTCGGCTCGGACGCGCTGGCGCTGGCGCCTTTCACCAGTCTCATCGCCTATCTGGAGGAGGGCGACTGGGTCGTTCTCCATCGCCGCGGCGCGACCTTCTACGACAAGAGCAACAACCAGGTCGAACGCCGCGCCCAGCGCGTCGCCGCCGGCGCTTTCCTGGTCGAGAAGGGCAATCACCGCCACTTCATGGCCAAGGAGATCTACGAGCAGCCCGAGGTCGTCGGCCACACGCTGACGCAATATCTCGACATGGCCAACGGCAAGGTGCGCCTGCCCTTCGGCGACCAGATCGATTGGAAGGGCCTCTCGCGCCTCACGATCAGCGCCTGCGGCACCTCCTATTATGCCGGCCTCATCGCGAAATACTGGTTCGAGAAGCTGGCGCGCCTGCCGGTGGAGATCGATGTCGCCTCCGAATTCCGCTATCGCGAGGCGCCGTTGCCGGACCAGGGGCTGGCGCTCTTCGTCTCGCAGTCCGGCGAAACCGCCGACACGCTGGCCGGGCTGCGCTACGCCCGCCAGAACGGTCAGGCCATCCTCTCGGTCGTCAACGTGCCGACCTCGACGATCGCGCGCGAGAGCGATGCGGTCGCGCCGACGCTCGCCGGCCCCGAGATCGGCGTCGCCTCGACGAAGGCCTTCGTCTGCCAGCTCGCGGTCTTCGCCTCGCTCGCGCTCGCCGCAGCCCGCGCCCGCGGAACGCTCTCGGCCGGGGACGAGGCTGCTCACGTCCAGCACCTGATCGCGCTCCCGGGATTGATGGCCAGGGCGCTTCAGCTCGAGCCGCAGATCGAGCAGCTCTCGCAAAAGCTCTCGCGTGCCAAGGACGTGCTCTATCTCGGTCGCGGAACCAGCTTCCCGCTCGCGCTAGAAGGCGCCTTGAAGCTCAAGGAAATCAGCTACATCCACGCGGAAGGTTATCCGGCAGGTGAATTGAAGCACGGTCCCATCGCATTGATCGATCAGGATATGCCGGTCATCGTGGTCGCGCCTCATGACGCGCTGTTCGAGAAGACCGCCTCCAACATGCAGGAGGTTGCGGCGCGCGGCGGCCGCATCATCCTCGTCACCGATGCGAAGGGCGCCGCCGAATGCGGCATCGAGCCGGAGGCGACGATCATCATGCCCGATATGGACCCGACCTTCGCGCCGATCGTCTACGCCCTGCCGATCCAGATGATCGCCTATCAGACGGCGGTTTTCATGGGCAAGGACGTCGATCAGCCGCGCAACCTGGCGAAATCCGTCACGGTGGAGTGACGATCGATCAGGCTTCGGGCCGGGTTGAGACGTAGAGGCCCGCCCCAACCAGACACAGCGCCGCCGTCGCGAGAGCGATCGGCGGCGCACTCGTTTGCGTGAGAAGCGCAAAGCTCAACGCCATCGAGCCGCAGGCAAGATATTTCGCTCGCCGGGCGATGGCGCCGGTTCTGCGCCAGCGCAGGACATGCGGTCCGAGGTAAGGATGCCCGAGCAGCCACGCCTCGAATCGCGGCGAGGACTGCGAAAAGCACCAGGCCGCTGCGATCAGAAAGATCGTGCCGGGCATCAGCGGCAGGACGAGCCCGATGACGCCCAGCGCCGTGAACACCCAGCCCACAGCGAAAAGCAGCGGCCGCGACCATCGGCGTCGCGCCTGATCCGGCTCGGTCACGGCCTCATCCTTGCTTGCGTCGGCCCCTAGATCATCGCCCGTTCTACCGGACGCGGTGATGATGATCTATCCTGTTGGTATCGCGTCGGATTATTCCGAAAAGCGGTTTTCGCTTTCCGGTCCGATGCCATAGGGGCTGGCGGATGGCGCCGCCTCGCTTATCGTGTCATATCGCGGCCCATGCCGGCCGCCGCAAGCCGGCGGGACGTCGCGCCGGTGTTTTGGGAGAAACGATGACAGCCGGCCCGCCCGATCCGCGTCTCATCCTTCATACGGAAATCCTGCGCCCTACCTGGGGGGCACGCCTGCGCCGCTATTTCCTGACCGGGCTGGTCATTGCCGCCCCGCTCGCCATCACGGCCTCGGTGACCTGGTGGTTCATCAACTTCATCGACGGGCTGGTGAAGCCGCTCATCCCGAATTCGTACCTGCCCGATGCCTATCTGCCTTACCCGGTCCCTGGATTCGGGCTCGTCATCGCGCTCGTCGGGCTGACGCTGCTCGGCTTTCTCACGGCCAATCTCGTCGGACGCTCGCTCCTCAATGCGGGCGAGGCGATCCTCGACCGCATGCCGGTGGTGCGCAGCCTGTACAAGGGCGTGAAACAGGTCTTCGAGACGATCTTCTCGCAATCCGGCACGTCGTTCCGCAAGGTCGGGATGGTGCAGTTCCCGCAGCCCGGCATGTGGTCGATCGTCTTCATCGCGCAGGAAGCGGCGCCCGAGATCGCCGGACGCCTGCCGAAGGGCCAGGAGCCGGGCGAGGAGCAGATCGGCGTCTTCCTGCCCTGCACGCCGAATCCCACGACGGGTTTCTTCTTCTATCTGCCGCGGCGCGAGGTCGTCGAGCTCTCGATCTCGGTCGAGGATGGCGCCAAGCTGATCATGTCGGCGGGCCTGATCCAGCCCGGCGAACAGAACGGCAAGCCGAAGGTCGAGGGGAAGCCGCCCGTCAACCCGCCCTGAGCAGGCGGATCGCGACGTCGCGTTCGAACAGATAGAGCAGCACCCGGATCGCCTGGCCGCGCGGCGTCTCCAGATGCGGGTCGCGCTCGATCAGAAGGCGCGCATCGTCGCGCGCGGCCGCCAGAAGGTCGCCATCGATCTCCGGCCGGGCGATGCGCCAGTCCGGCGAGCCCGACTGCTTGGTGCCGAGCACCTCGCCTTCGCCGCGCAGGCGAAGATCCTCCTCGGCGATGCGGAATCCGTCCTCGGTCTCGCGCATGATCGTGAGGCGGGCCTCGGCGATCGGCCCGAGCGGCCCTTTGTAAAGCAGGAGGCAGGTCGAGGCGGCCGAGCCGCGCCCGATCCGCCCGCGCAACTGGTGGAGCTGCGCGAGCCCGAAGCGCTCGGCATGCTCGATCACCATGACGCTGGCATTGGGCACGTCGACGCCAACCTCGATCACCGTCGTCGAGACGAGGATTCGTGTCTCGCCGGCGACGAAGGCAGCCATGGCGGCGTCCTTGTCGCGGCCGGGCATCTGGCCGTGCAGCAAGCCGACCTTGTCGCCGAAGATTTCGCGCAGCGCATCGAAGCGCTCCTGCGCGGCGGCGACGTCGAGCGTGTCGGATTCCTGCACCAGCGGGCAGACCCAATAGGCCTGCGCGCCGCTCTCGACAGCCCGGCCGATGGCACCGACGACCTCGTCATAGCGTTCCGAGGAGACGGCGCGGGTGACGATCGGCTTCCGGCCGGCCGGCTTCTCGGAGAGGATCGAGACATCCATGTCGCCGAACCATGTCAGCGCCAACGTGCGCGGGATCGGCGTCGCGGTCATGACCAGCACGTCGACCGCCTCGCCCTTGGAGCCGAGCAGCAGGCGCTGGTGGACGCCGAAGCGGTGCTGCTCGTCGACCACGGCCAGCGCGAGATCGTTGAAGGCGACGCCCTCCTGAAACAGCGCGTGGGTGCCGACGGCGATATCGATCGAGCCGTCGGCCAGCCCGGAGAGCACCTGCTTGCGGCCGGCGCCCTTCTCGCGCCCGGTGAGCAAAGCGAGCTTCAGGCCGGCCTTCTCGGCCAAGGGCGCAAGCCTCTCGGCATGCTGGCGGGCGAGGATTTCGGTCGGCGCCATCAGAACCGATTGCCGTCCGGCCTCGGCGGCGGCGGCCATGGACATCAGCGCGACCACGGTCTTGCCCGAGCCGACATCGCCCTGGAGGAGGCGCAGCATCTTTTCCGGCCGGGCCATGTCGGCATGGATATCGGCAATCGCCTTGCGCTGGCCTTCGGTCAACTCGAAGGGCAGGGCGGACTGAATGCGGAAGCGTACACCCCCGTCGCCAGTGGTGGCACGGCCGGCGATTTTCTTCTGCTGGCGGCGCACCAGCGCGAGCGCGATCTGGCTCGCCAGCAACTCGTCATAGCCGATGCGACGGCGCGCGACCGTGTCGCCCTCGGCCGCCTTGCGGTAGACCGGATGGTGCAGGGCCTCGATCGCCGCATGGAACGAGGGGAAGTCGCCTTTTGCGAGAAAGGCCGGGTCCTGCCATTCCGGCATCTCCGGGCAGCGCTCGGCGGCGGCCTGCACGGTGCGCATCATCATGCGCTGGCCGATGCCCTCGGTCAGCGGATAGACCGGCTCGAAGGCCGGCAGGGTCGCAGCGAGCTTGGGATCGAGGATGCGCTCGGGATGCACCATCTGGCGCATGCCTTCCCAGAGCTCGAGCTTGCCCGAGATCAG
>NZ_JAFKFW010000051.1 GCF_017308015.1 Allobosea sp. | reverse complement strand
TCCCGAAGCACCATTTCGGCGAGTACAAGGGCGCGAAGTCGCGCGAGGCTCCGGCCAACCTGAAGCCCGTCGGTACCGGCCCCTACAAGTTCGCGGACTTCAAGCCGGGCGACATCCTGACCGGCACCCGCAACGAGGATTACCACGTCGTCAATCGTCCGCATTTCGACACGTTCGAGATCAAGGGCGGCGGTGACGCGGTCTCGGCGGCGCGCGCCGTCCTGCAGACCGGCGAATACGACTACGCCTGGGATACGCTGGTAGAGGACGAGGTCCTCAAGCGCATGGAGACCGGCGGACGCGGCAAGATCAGCGCCGCGCCGGCAGGCGATATCGAATTCATCACGCTGAACACGACGGACCCGTGGACCGAAGTCGATGGCGAGCGTTCGAGCGCCAAGACCAAGCACCCGACGCTCAGCGATCCGGCCGTGCGCCAGGCGATCAACCTGCTGATCGACCGCGATTCGATCCAGAAGTTCATCTATGGCCGCGCCGGCTCGGCCACGGCGAGCTTCGTCAACGAGCCCAAGCAGTTCAAGTCGACCAAGCTCAAGTACGAGTTCAGCATCGAGAAGGCGAACAAGATCCTCGACGAGGCCGGCTGGAAGAAGGGCTCGGACGGCATTCGCGAGAAGGACGGCAAGAAGCTCAAATACGTCTTCCAGACCTCGATCAACGCCCCGCGCCAGAAGGTGCAGGCCATCATCAAGCAGGCCTGCCAGCGCGCCGGCATCGATATCGAGCTGAAGTCGGTTACCGCTTCGGTGTTCTTCTCGTCGGACGTTGCCAACCCCGACACCTACACGAAGCTCTACACCGACATCGAGATGTACACGACGACGCAGCCGCAGCCCGATCCGGAGCGGTTCCTGAACCAGTTCACTTCGTGGGAAGTGGCCAGCAAGGAGAACAAGTGGCTGGGCCGCAACGTCTCGCGCTACACCGATCCGGCTGCGGACGAGGCCTACAAGGCCGCGCAGAAGGAACTCGATCCGGCGAAGCGCGCCGCGCTGCTGATCAAGGTCAACGAGATCTTCTGCGAGGCCAACGTCATCCTGCCGATCCTGTCGCGCAAGAAGGTGGTCGCCGCGTCGAACAGCCTGTCGATTGACCATTCGGGCTGGGATGTCGACACCTGGAACCTCGCGTCCTGGTATCGCGCCTGATTGGAAAATCGGTCCCCTGCCGAGAGCGATCTCCGCAGGGGAGCCCCCAATGAAGAAGGCCCGATGGAGGTATCCACCGGGCCTTTTCCATGGTCGTTGGCTGTTTGGCCAGGGAGCTGCGTCAGCTCGCCAGCCGCTTGATCGCCCCGGCGCGGCCGCCGACGAGGACGCGCTCGTCGACATCCTTGATATCGCGCAGACCGCAGAGCGCCATGGTGACGTCGAGCTCCTTGCGGATGATGTCGAGCGCGGCGGTAACGCCCCGCTCGCCCATGGCGCCGAGTCCATAGAGGAAGGCGCGGCCGATGAAGGTGCCGTGTGCGCCGAGCGCGATCGCCTTCAGCACATCCTGGCCCGAGCGGATGCCGCCGTCGAACAGAACCTCGATGCGGTTGCCGACCTGCTCGACGATGCCGGGCAGGGCCTCGATCGAGGAGAGCGCGCCGTCGAGCTGGCGGCCGCCATGGTTAGAGACGATCAGGGCATCGGCGCCGCTCTTGGCGGCCATCTCGGCATCTTCCGGATCGAGGATGCCCTTGAGGATCAGCTTGCCGCCCCACTGGTCCTTGATCCACTGGATGTCGTCCCAGTTCAGCTGCGGATCGAACTGGCTGGCGGTCCAGTTGGAGAGCGAGGACATGTCGGCGACGCCGGTGACATGGCCGACGATGTTGCCGAACTGCCGGCGCGGGGTGTCCAGCATCTTCAGGCACCAGCGCGGCTTGAAGGCGAGGTTGATCAGGTTGGCGAGGGTCGGCTTCGGCGGGGCGGAGAGGCCGTTGCGGATGTCCTTGTGGCGCTGGCCGAGGATCTGCAGGTCGAGCGTCAGCACCAATGCCGAGCAGCCCGCCGCCTTGGCGCGCTGGATCAGGCGGGCGATGAAGTCGCGATCCTTCATCACGTAGAGCTGGAACCAGAAGGGCGCGCTGGTGTGGTTCGCGACATCCTCGATCGAGCAGATGCTCATGGTCGAAAGGGTGAAGGGCACGCCGGCCTTGGCGGCGGCCCTGGCGGCGAGGATCTCGCCATCGGCGTGCTGCATGCCGGTGAGGCCGGTGGGGGCGAGCGCGACCGGCATCGAAACCGGCTGGCCGATCATCTCCGAGGCGAGCGAGCGGTTGGTCATGTCGACGGCGACACGCTGGCGCAGCTTCACCTTGGCGAAATCGGTCTCGTTCGAGCGATAGGTACCCTCGGTCCAGGCGCCGGAATCGGCGTAGTCGTAGAACATTCGCGGCACGCGCCGCTTGGCCAGAAGGCGCAGGTCTTCGATGGTCAGGGGCTGGGCCATGTCTCTATCTCGCCGTTGGCTTCCCGTCTTGTCCTCCGGGCTTGCTCGCATGATGGCGGGCGGGGTGCAACCGTTCCGCCGCACGGAAGGGCTTTCGTCAGGACACCGCCATGTAGCGGCCGGGCTTGTGGTTCATGCCGAGAATGGCGTTGAGGACGAGCGTGCCGACGAGCGAGAGCGCGACCTTGTCGGGCGGTAGCACGAAGAGGGCGGCGGCGAAGATCGCGGCGTCGATGGCGAGCTGGACCCAGCCGGCGCGCAGGCCATGGCGCTCCTGCAGATAGAGCGCGAGGATGTTGACGCCGCCGATCGCGGTGCGGTGACGCGCCAGCGCCAGCAGGCCGAGCCCCATCGCGACGCCGCCGGCGATCGCCGCATAGAGCGGCGCCACCGCCTCGATGCGGAACCAGCCCGGCGTCGCCCAGACGAAGGCCGAGACGAGGCCGACCGCCGCGAAGGTGCGCAGCGTGAAGGGCAGGCCCATGCGCCGGAAGGCCAGCCAGTAGAACGGCAGGTTGAGGACGAAGAAGATCAGGCTGAAATCCGCCCCCGTGGCGAATTGCAGCAGGAGGGCGAGGCCGGCCGCGCCGCCGGTCAGCAGCGTCGCCTTGGCGTAGAGGACGATGCCGAAGCTGATCATCAGCGTGCCGAGGGGCAGGGCGAGGAGGTCTTCGTAGAAGCGGTGCTGCTGCGGCATGGCGGCGCTGGCTGTTGGAGATGTGTCGTGGGCTGTATCGGCTGGCGGCGGCGGACGCCAGTGGGCCGGCAAGGATCGCACCGGATGACGTCGTCCTTCCTGATCAGGCCGTTCGAGGCAGCGCGCATTCCGAGATGCTTCGAGGGCGCGCAGATCTTCTCCTGCCCGATCTCTGGCCGGAGCCGGCGCATCCCGGCGGCATCCGTGCCGGTCACGTCGGAGGAGGCGGTGTCGCTCCCGGCTGGCAAGACGGAGACCATCGGCTTCGGGCTGCAAGCGACCGATGTTGCAATCGGGACCGGCGGCGATGCCGCCCAGATCGAACTCGCCCCGGGCGGCCTTTCCGGCGGCGGTGCCAAGACACGGATCACGCTGACAAAATCTTGAGAGGCGCGGGCGGCGCCTGCCTGTCCTTTCATCTCGACAAGGACCGGTTTTCGGTCAATCCTTCCCGTACCGGCATGGGAGGCATGCGTTCCGTGCCGGTGAGAGACGCTTTGGCTTCGAGGGATGTGGCGATGGCGACCGGAACCGTGAAATGGTTCAACACCGAGAAGGGGTTCGGCTTCATTCAACCGGCGGATGGCGGCAAGGATGTGTTCGTGCACATCACGGCCGTGAAGGAGGCTGGCATGATGACGCTGACGGAGGGGCAGAAGGTTTCGTTCGAGCTGAAGACCGAGCGCGGCAAGACGGCCGCGGGCGATCTTAAAGTGCTCTGAGACCGATCTGTCGCCGCAGGGCCCGCCTGCCGCGCGCAGCGCGGCATCGGCGAGCGCGCGCCGAAAAATGACGACCGGGCCGGCCTTGTCGTCGTGTATCCGGCGCGATGTTTCTTGACGTGACATGACGTCCGAAAGCCCCGTCCAGGCCTGGCCTGCGGGGTTTCGGGCCTGAGCATCCGGGGATGCGCGGAGCCGGACGGCGTTCGCAGTCGACGGCTGCGTGCCGATGTCGAGTCGATGTCGATTGTGTCGAACAGCGACGACCTCGCGCTGCCCGGCTCCGCGCACGGGTATCTGGGGGTCCGCTTCGCTTGGACGCCCGGCGAGGGCGGAGGCCTGCCTGTTCGGCCTGTGCGAAATCGGCACCTCCGCGCCTGACGAGCCCGCAACGGCTCGGGACGCGAAACCCGCAATCCCCTCCGGCCCACGATGCCTCGCGAAGCTCCCCGGTCGGATGGGACGGGCGCAAGATAGGCACGGGCTGGACGGACGGGGATAATTTTCGCGGGGGGCGCCGGTCCTTTCCGATCTCTGAGGGTCGAGTACGGTAACCGCCGATGTCTTGGAGACGCGCCATGTTCGGGATCGTTCTTGCGCCCTTCACCATAGGCACAGCATTTGCCGCTGCGTTGTTAGTCACGCTGCGAGGTTGGGCCGTTCACTACACCGTCCTGTTTGGCCTTGCCGTCATATCGGCTGTGTTCGTTGCTCTTTCAGTCGTCAATTTCGTTGAAGGCGGATGGCCACTAATCGGAAGGTCCCTGCTCTGGTTGGTTCCTGCTGAGTTTATTTGGATTGCAGCCTTTTCAATGCTCTTCAAAAGGCTGGCTGTTTGGCAGCACCATTGAGCGGATGTTGGTTTGGGTCGGAAGCGGACTCAGGTGTCGGGATGAGGTGGCGGGACTGGTAGCCCAAGATCGGCCCCGTCGAGCCAAGTGACAACACGACCATGGCGGTCCCGCGCAGCCAGCAGATAAACGTGGGCGGTTTGCATGGCCAGAGACAGAGCTTGAACCCCATCGACGCCATAGATCACCACCGACTTGGGGCCTTCTGGCCAATCGATCTCGAAGCGACACACGCTATCGGCCCCATCCATTTCCGGCTGAGCGAAGCGGCACTCCACTTCGTGGCCATCAACAACAAACAATCGCTTCACAAATGGTTCGGACGCCATATGCAACCCTCCGCAGACAAGCGTAGTGGTCGCGAGCCCTGTCGGCTATGGGTCGACAGCGGATATTGCAGAGGTGGCTCGGCCGCCGCCCGCTATGATGGCAGGCGGCTTACACCGTCTCCAGCGAAAGCAGCAGGATGAATAGCGTCCTGTTTTCCGCACGACAATCCGCTTGCACGAACGGCGTGTTTGACATAAAGATATCTTTATATCTTTTTCCTTGTCGACAGAGGACGCCAGCGCGTGCGGCAGCCGACGACATTGTCTTCCGATGTGCTTCTCGCGTCCTTGAGGGCGGCCGGCGAGGAGACGCGGCTGCGCATTCTCGCGCTGCTCTCCGAGGGCGAGCTTTCTGTCTCTGATCTCACCGACATTCTCGGCCAGTCGCAGCCGCGCATCTCCCGCCATCTCAAGCTTCTCGCCGAGGCCGGGCTGGTGCGCCGTTCGCGCGAGGGGGCCTGGGCCTTCTTCCGGCTCGACGAGACCGGGCCGGGCGGGGCCTTCGCCGCGTCGCTCGCGGCCTGGCTCGACCTGAGCGACCCGGTTCTCGCGGCCGATCGCGAGCGGCTCGCTGCGGTGAGGGCGTCGCGGGCCGAGGCTGCGCAGAACTATTTCGCCAGCGTCGCGCGCGACTGGGACCGGTTGCGCGGCCTGCATGTGCCCGATCATGCGGTCGAGGCCGCCGTCGAGGAGGCGGTCGGCGAAGGCTCGCCCGGCGCGATGCTCGATCTCGGCACCGGCACGGGGCGAATGCTGGAGCGGATCGCGCCGAAATTCGGCCGGGCCGTCGGTGTCGATGCCAATCACGCGATGCTCGCGGTCGCGCGTGCCAATCTGGAGCAGGCCGGGCTCTCGCGTGTGGAACTCAGGCAGGGCGACATCTATGCGCTGCCCTTCGTGCGGGGCTCCTTCGACCTCGTCGTGATCCATCAGGTCCTGCATTTCCTCGACGATCCCGGCCGGGCGGTGCGCGAGGCCGCCGCGATGCTGGCGCCAGGCGGGCGATTGATCGTCGTCGATTTCGCGCCGCACGACATGGAATTCCTCCGGACCGAGCATGCGCATCGCCGGCTCGGCTTCTCCCGCCAGCAGATCGCCGCCTGGTTCGCCGAGTCTGGCCTCTCCTGCGATCTTTCCCGCGAAGTCACCCTTGCCGATGGCGGCTCGGGCCAACTCCCGGTCATGCTCTGGCGTGGCCGCGACCGCCGCGTCCAGGCCGATCCGCCGGCCCGCACGATCAATCTCGAGGTTGCGTGATGAATGCTTTCCGCCCCAGTCGCCACGGCTCGCGCCGTCCGCGCGTTTCCTTCGAATTCTTCCCGCCGAAGACGGAGGAGATGGAGGTCGCGCTCTGGGACAGCGTCCGCCGGCTCGAGCCGCTCGGCCCCAGCTTCGTCTCGGTGACCTATGGCGCCGGCGGCTCGACCCGCGAGCGCACCCACGCCACCGTCAAGCGCATGGTCGACGAGACCGGGCTGAAGCCGGCGGCGCATCTGACCTGCGTCTCGGCCTCCCGATCCGAAGTGGACGAGGTCATCCGCTCCTATTGGGAAGCGGGAGTGCGCCATGTCGTGGCGCTGCGCGGCGATCCGGCGGGCGGCCTCGGTACCATCTATGAGCCGCACCCGGACGGCTATCACCAGACCTCGGACCTCGTCGCCGGCCTGAAGCGCATCGGCGATTTCGAGGTGACGGTCTCGGCCTATCCCGAGAAGCACCCGGAAGCCGCCTCGCTCGATGCCGATATCGACGCTCTCGAGAAGAAGGTCGATGCCGGCGCGACGCGGGCGATCACCCAGTTCTTCTTCGATAACGACGTCTATTTCCGCTATCTCGACAAGGTGCGCGCGCGGGGGATCGAGATCCCGATCCTGCCCGGCATCGTCCCCGTCCAGAACTTCAGACAGACCGCGAATTTCGCCCGCAAGACCGGCGCCAGCGTGCCGCAATGGCTGGCCGACCGCTTCGAGGGGCTGGAGGAGGACGTCGCGACGCGCCGCCTCGTCGCGGCCGCCGTCTGCGCCGAGCAGGTCCTCGACCTGATCGATCGCGGTGCCACCGACCTGCATTTCTACACGATGAACAAGGCCGACCTCGTCTATGCCATCTGCCATCTCGTCGGCCTGAAGCCCGAGAAGCCGGCGGCGCAGGCCGTGGCGGCGGAGTAAGCCTGATGTCCGACTTCATTCCCACTCCCGTCGACGGCGCCGAGATCGAGCGCTCGCTGCGCCAGGCCGCGCGTGAACGCATCCTCGTGCTCGACGGCGCGATGGGCACGCAGATCCAGAACCTGAAGCTCTCGGAGGCCGATTTCCGCGGCGAGCGCTTCAAGGGCTTCAACCACGATCTCAAGGGCAATAACGACATCATCGCCCTGACGCAGGCCGATGCGCTGCGCGACATCCATCTCGCCTATTTCCGGGCGGGCGCGGATATCGTCGAGACCAATACGTTCTCGGGCACTTCGATCGCCCAGGCCGATTACGGCATGGAGGCCTATGTCTACGAGCTGAACGTCGCCTGCTCGCGCATCGCCCGCGAGGCGGCGGCGATCGCGCAGAAGGAAGACGGGCGGCGGCGCTTCGTCGCCGGCGCGATCGGTCCGACCAACCGCACGCTCTCGATCTCGCCGGATGTCAACAATCCCGGCTTCCGCGCCGTGACCTTCGATCAGGTTCGCGACTCCTATGCCGAGCAGGTGCACGGGTTGATCGATGGCGGCTCGGAGCTGCTGCTGATCGAGACGATCTTCGACACGCTCAACGCCAAGGCCGCGATCGTCGCGATCGAGGAGGTATTCCGCGCCAAGGGCCTGCGCCTGCCGGTGATGATCTCCGGCACGATCACGGACCTGTCGGGCCGCACCCTGTCGGGCCAGACGGTCGAGGCCTTCTGGAACGCTGTGCGCCACGCCGCGCCGCTGACCATCGGCCTCAACTGCGCACTCGGCGCGCGCGAGATGCGGGCGCATATCAAGGACATGTCGCGCATCGCCGACACGCTGGTCTGCGCCTATCCGAATGCCGGACTGCCCAACGAATTCGGCCTTTATGACGAACGGCCGGAAGCGACCGCCAAGATGCTGGCCGAGTTCGCCGATGCCGGCTTCGTCAATGTCGTGGGCGGCTGCTGCGGCACCACGCCCGGCCATATCGAAGCCGTCGCTGAAGCCGTGGCCGGCAAGGCGCCGCGCCAGATTCCCGAGACGAAGCCTTATCTGCGGCTCGCGGGGCTGGAGCCGTTCACGCTCGACGAGACCATTCCCTTCGTCAATGTCGGCGAGCGCACGAACGTCACCGGCTCGGCCAAGTTCAGGAAGCTGATCACGGCCGGCGACTATGCCGCGGCGCTTGACGTGGCGCGCGAGCAGGTCGCCAACGGCGCGCAGGTGATCGACATCAACATGGACGAGGGCCTGCTCGATTCCGAGAAGGCGATGACCGAGTTCTGCAACCTGATCGCCTCGGAGCCGGATATCTCGCGCGTGCCGATCATGGTCGACTCGTCGAAATTCCCGGTGATCGAGGCGGGTCTGAAGACCATCCAGGGCAAGCCGATCGTCAACTCGATCTCGATGAAGGAGGGCGAGGAGGCTTTCCTCGAGCAGGCGCGCATCTGCCGGCAGTACGGAGCCGCGGTCGTCGTCATGGCCTTCGACGAGGTCGGCCAGGCCGACACGTTCCAGCGCAAGATCGAGATCTGCACGCGGGCCTACAAGCTGCTGACCGAGACGATCGGCTTCCCGGCGCAGGATATCATCTTCGACCCGAACATCTTCGCGGTGGCGACGGGCATCGAGGAACACGACAACTACGGCAACGACTTCATCGAGGCGACGAAGGCGATCCGCGAGACCCTGCCGCACGCCCATATCTCGGGCGGCGTCTCGAACCTGTCCTTCTCCTTCCGCGGCAACGAGAAGGTGCGCGAGGCGATGCACTCCGTGTTCCTCTATCACGCCATCAAGGCGGGGATGGACATGGGCATCGTCAATGCCGGCCAGCTCGGCTCCTATGACGATCTCGATCCCGAACTGCGCGAGCTCTGCGAGGATGTCGTCCTCAACCGCCGCAAGGATTCGACCGAGCGGCTCCTGGAGGCGGCGCCGCGCTTCAAGGGCGACGGTTCGGTCGCTGCTTCCGGCAAGGACCTCGCCTGGCGCGAACTGCCGGTCGAGAAGCGGCTTGAGCATGCGCTGGTCGCCGGCATCACCGAATTCATCGATCTCGATACGGAAGAGGCGCGTCTGAACGCCGAGAAGCCGCTCCACGTCATCGAGGGCCCGCTGATGGCCGGCATGAACGTGGTCGGCGACCTGTTCGGCGCCGGCAAGATGTTCCTGCCGCAAGTGGTGAAATCCGCGCGCGTGATGAAGCAGGCGGTGGCTTATCTCATGCCCTTCATGGAGGAGGAGAAGCGCCTGAACGGCGGCTCCGGGCGCTCGGCCGCCGGCAAGGTGCTGATGGCGACGGTGAAGGGCGATGTCCACGATATCGGCAAGAACATCGTCGGCGTCGTGCTCCAGTGCAACAATTACGAAGTGATCGATCTCGGCGTGATGGTGCCGACCCAGAAGATCCTGGAGACGGCGCGCAAGGAAAACGTCGACATCATCGGGCTGTCCGGGCTGATCACGCCTTCGCTCGACGAGATGGTGACCGTCGCCTCCGAGATGGAGCGCGAGGGTTTCGACATCCCGCTGCTGATCGGCGGGGCGACGACGAGCCGCGTCCATACGGCGGTGAAGATCCACCCGGCCTATGAGAAGGGCCAGGCGTTCCATGTGAACGATGCCTCGCGTGCGGTTGGCGTGGTGTCGAGCCTGCTCTCGTCCGAGCAGAAGCCGGGCTATATCGCCGGCGTGCAGGCCGAGTATGCCAAGGTCGCCGAGGCGCATCGCCGTTCCGAAGCCGAGAAGCAGCGCCTGCCGCTGGCCAAGGCCCGCGCCAATCCCTTCAGGACGGATTGGGCGAGCTACGCGCCGCCGAAGCCGAGCTTCCTCGGCACCCGCGTCTTCCGGACCTATGACATCGCCGATCTCGTGCCGGTGATCGACTGGACGCCGTTCTTCCAGACCTGGGAACTGAAGGGCCGCTTCCCGGCAATCCTGCAGGACGAGAAGCAGGGTGAGGCGGCGCGCGCGCTCTGGGACGATGCGCAATCGATGCTGAAGCGCGTCGTCGAGGAGCGCTGGTTCAATCCGAAGGCGGTGATCGGCTTCTGGCCGGCGAACGCGGTCGGCGACGATATCCGCCTCTACACCGGCGAGAGCCGGCAGGAGGGGCTCGCGACCTTCCACGGCCTGCGCCAGCAACTCCTGCGGCGCGACGGCAAGCCCAATCTCTGCCTTTCGGATTTCGTCGCGCCGGAAGGCGTCGCGCCCGACTATATCGGCGCTTTCGTGGTCACGGCCGGCGCCGAGGAGGAGCGCATCTCCGAGAAGTTCGCGCGCGACAACGACGATTACCGCTCGATCATGGTCAAGGCTCTGGCGGATCGGTTCGCCGAGGCCTTCGCCGAGCGGATGCACCAGCTCGTGCGCAAGGAGTTCTGGGGCTACGCGCCGGACGAGGCCTTCTCGAACGAGGACCTGATCCGCGAGGAATATCGGGGCATCCGCCCGGCGCCGGGTTATCCGGCCCAGCCCGATCATACCGAGAAGGAAACGCTCTTCCGATTGCTGGAGGCCGAGCGCCGCGTCGGCGTGAAGCTGACCGAGAGCTATGCGATGTGGCCGGGCTCCTCGGTCTCCGGGCTCTATTTCGCGCATCCGGAGGCGTATTATTTCGGCGTCGCCAAGGTCGAGCGCGACCAGGTCGAGGACTATGCCCAACGCAAAGGCATGAGCGTCGAGGAGGTCGAGCGCTGGCTGATGCCGATCCTCAACTACGACACCGCCGCCTATCGTTTGCAGGCGGCGGAATAGGGGCCCGCTTCCGGGCGGCGCTTTTGGCCTACCGTTCGGCAGGTGCGCGGCGGCAGATTATACAGACGCGGCTTGTTGAATTATCCTGCCGGCTCGTTTAACGCCGGCTCTGTCGGGGCTGCCCGGCAGTGACGGGGCGAGCGGAACGGTCATGGCCGACGATGATTACGTTTATGACGATGTGACGGGCGAGTGGCGGCCGGCCTCGGAGGTTGCGGCTGCGGCTGCCGCCGCGACGCGGGTCGAGGTGCGGGATTCCGCCGGCAATGTCCTTGCGGACGGCGATTCCGTCGTGCTGATCAAGGACCTCAAGGTCAAGGGCGCGGGGCAGACGCTGAAGCAGGGTACGGTGATCCGCTCGATCAGACTGACCGACGATCCGGAGGAGATCGACTGCCGCCACGA
>NZ_JAFKFW010000001.1 GCF_017308015.1 Allobosea sp. | reverse complement strand
CGATCAGCGTCACCTCCATCGAGATGTTGTCGCCCGGCATCACCATCTCCGTGCCCTCGGGCAGCGAGACCACGCCGGTCACGTCCGTCGTGCGGAAGTAGAACTGCGGGCGGTAGTTGGTGAAGAACGGCGTGTGGCGGCCGCCCTCTTCCTTGGTCAGGATGTAGGCCTCGGCCTTGAACTTCGTGTGCGGCTTCACCGAGCCCGGCTTGCACAGCACCTGGCCGCGCTCCACGTCCTCGCGCTTCGTGCCGCGCAGCAGCGCGCCGATGTTGTCGCCAGCCTGGCCCTGGTCCAGCAGCTTGCGGAACATCTCGACGCCGGTCACCGTCGTCTTCTGCGTGTCCTTCAGGCCGACGATCTCGATTTCCTCGCCGACCTTCACGATGCCGCGCTCGACGCGGCCCGTCACCACCGTGCCGCGGCCCGAGATCGAGAACACGTCCTCGACCGGCATCAGGAACGGCTGGTCGACCGGACGCTCCGGCTGCGGGATGTAGTCGTCGACCGTCTTCATCAGCGCGATCACCGCGTCATGGCCGATCTCCGGCGTGACGTTGTCCAGCGCGGCCTTGGCCGAGCCCTTGGTGATCGGGATGTCGTCGCCGGGGAAGTCGTACTTCGAGAGGAGCTCGCGGATCTCCATCTCGACGAGCTCCAGCAGCTCGGCGTCGTCGACCAGGTCGACCTTGTTCATGAATACCACCAGCGCGGGAACGCCGACCTGGCGTGCCAGCAGGATGTGCTCGCGGGTCTGCGGCATCGGGCCGTCGGCCGCCGACACCACCAGGATCGCGCCGTCCATCTGCGCCTCGCCCGTGATCATGTTCTTCACATAGTCGGCGTGGCCGGGGCAGTCGACGTGGGCGTAGTGACGGTTCGGCGTCTCGTACTCGACGTGCGCCGTCGAGATCGTGATGCCGCGCGCCTTCTCCTCAGGCGCCTTGTCGATCTGGTCATACGCCGTGAACGACGCGCCGCCCGACTCAGCCAGAACCTTCGTGATCGCAGCCGTCAATGACGTCTTGCCATGGTCAACGTGACCAATCGTTCCAATGTTGCAGTGCGGCTTCGTCCGCGAAAACTTCTCTTTGGCCATCGTAGCCTCCGTTCAATCTCTCATTGTTCATTCGAAGGTTCCGGTCAGGCGTACTTGGCCTGGACCTCGGCGGCGACTGCCGACGGAACCTGCTCGTAATGGTCGAACTGCATCGTGTAGTTCGCGCGGCCCTGCGAGAACGAGCGCAG
>NZ_JAFKFW010000013.1 GCF_017308015.1 Allobosea sp. | reverse complement strand
GCTGCGACGAGGGCGTTGAGCTGCTCGATGCGGCTGGAGAGGGAGCCGGCCGAGGCCGCGCTCTGCTCGGAGAGGGCGGCGTTCTGCTGGGTCATCTCGTCGAGATGGGCGACGGCCTGGCTCATCTCGTCGATACCGTTGGCCTGCTCGCCGGAGGCCGCCGAGATGTCGGCGATGGTGGCGGCGACCTTCTGCGAGGCGGCGAGGATGCGGGCGAGCTGGTCGCCGGCCTGGCGCACCAGCTTGACGCCCTCGCCGACCTCGGCGTTCGACGATGAGATCAGCCCGGAGATGTCCTTGGCCGCCTCGCCCGAGCGCTGCGCCAGCGTGCGCACTTCCGAGGCGACGACGGCGAAGCCCTTGCCGGCCTCGCCGGCGCGGGCGGCTTCCACCGCGGCGTTGAGCGCGAGCAGATTGGTCTGGAAGGCGATGTCGTCGATCACCCGGATGATGTCGGAGATCTTCTGCGAGGCACTCTCGATGCGGGCCATGGCGTCGACTGCCTGGCCGGCGATGGCGCCGCCGTTCTCGGCCGCCTGCATCGCCTCGTCGGCGATCCGCGCGGCATCCTTCGAGGCCTGGGCCGAGGCCTTGACCGAGGCTGCGAGCTCCTCGGTCGTGGCGGCGGTCTGCTCCAGCGAGGAGGCCTGCTCCTCGGTGCGCTTCGACAGGTCGTCGGCGCCCATGTTGATCTCGCGTGCGGCCAGCCCGACATCGGCCGAGGTCGTCTGGATCGTCGCGACCGTGTCCGACAGACGGTCGACCGTTTCGTTGATCGCGCCCTTGAGATCGGCGAAGCGGCCGCGATAGGCCGTCTCGACCCGGTTGGTCAGGTCGCCGCCGGCGATCGCCGACAGGGCCTCGGCGAATTCCGTCGTCGCGCCGTCGACGACCGCGTTGATCTCGTTGATGCCGGCGACGAGCCGCTGCATCTGCTCGTCGGCATCATCGATCTGGAGCCGGGCCGAGAAATCGCCGGCTGCGGCCGCCGCGACGACCTCCCCGACATCCGACACAACCGCTTCCATCGACTGCGCCCGGGCGAGCCGCGCAGATGCCGCAGCCCGCTCCTGTTCCTCCAGTGCGCGCACGCGCGCCGCATTCTCCTGGAAGATCTGCAGCGCTCCCGCCATGTCGCCGATTTCGTCGCGTCGGCCGATGCTGGGGACGGTGACGTCCTGCTCGCCACCGGCAAGGCGCTTCATGGCATCGGTCATGCCACCGAGGGGGCGCACCACGCCGCGAATGACGAAGGCCAGAGTCAGTGCGCCCATCAGCAAAGCGCCGCCGGCTACGGCCAGCAGCAACAGGCTGGCGTAACGGGCGATCGACTGGGCCTGCGCGCCCTGTTCCTGCGCCTGGGCATTCTGCAGAGTGGTCAGCTCGGCGAGCTTGTTCGTGATCGGGTCGATCATGTCGTAGAGTTCGTAGGAGGCGAAATGGCGCAAGGCGCTTTCGTCGCGCTCCTTCAGGATGACCGTGAGCTTGCCGATCGCGGCGTTGCCGGTTCCCATCAGCGCGGAGGCCTCTTCGGCCAGGCGCTTTTCATCGGGTTCGGTCGCGCTTGTCAGGTAGGTCGTCCAGCTCTTCTCGATGTTGCCGACCGAGTCCTGCACGTTCTTCAGGGCCTTGGTCCAGGTCACCTGATTGGTCTGCGTCTTCCAGATCGTATCGACGATGTTGACCGCGTACATGTCGCTGACGGTCCGCAGCTGTTCGATCGGGATGACGCTGTTCTGAACGACGCTCTCGACCCGTTCCGTGACCGATCGAAGCGCCAGATATCCGCATGCGCCGATGGTGAGGACGCACAATGCCAGGACAACCAGCGCGGTTGCCAGCTTCGTCTTGATGCTCATTGTCATGACGGACCTTCTGGGAAGACGTCGTTCGCGATGTGGGCGGAGGCGGCAGGCGTGGTCAAGAGGCTGGATTTTAGACGGGCTTTACGTTTTCCTGGTCCGGGTCGGCATTCGAACGTATTGGGTCTGGCCAGAGCCCGGAATTCTTACCGGTAATGCTTAAAGCTGTTCTAATGACGCAGGGTTCGCTGGCTCTTGCCGTCCGGTTCGGCGCTTTCGCATCGGTTGCGCGTGGCGAGAGCTGAGCGAAGCGCCGCCGCCCCGGCATCACATACCGTTCGAATGGCCTGCGCGCGTGGGAGCGTCGGCGCCTATTCTGCGGCGCGCTTGAGTTCCAGTCCCTTGGCGAAAGGCAGCCTCGGCTCGTTCTTCTCGTCGTCGAATTCGAGTGCGCCGATCTTCTCGGCGCGGCTGGTGACCTTGCCGGCCGAGGTCTTGATCTGGCCGACATCGTCCTGCGCCTGCCGGAAATGGGTGTCGAGCCTGTCGATGCGCTCGCCGAGCCGGCGCACATCGTCGAGCAGCTTGCCGACCTCGCTCTGGATGACCTGCGCTTCCTCCCGCATCCGGGCGTCGCGCACCAGCGATTGCATCAACTGGATCGCGAGAGTCAGGAGCGAGGGCGAGACAATCATGATGCGGGCCCGGTGCGCCCGCTGCACGACATCGTCGAAATGCTCGTGCAGGTCGGCATAGATCGATTCCGATGGCACGAAGAGCAGCGCCACGTCCTGCGTCTCGCCGGGCAGGAAGTAGCGCTCCGCGATATCCTTCACATGTACGCCGACATCGCTGCGCACGCGTTGGCCGGCCGCCTTCTTCGCCTCGTCGCCGCGCGCCTCGCGCAGCAGCGTGAAACTCTCCAGCGGAAACTTGGCGTCGATGACCAGGCCGCGTCCGTCGCCCGGCAGCGTGACAAGACAATCCGGCCGCTTGCCGTTCGACAACTGCGGCTGGAAGGCGAAGAAGGCGGCGGGTAGGCCGTCGCGGATGATCGCCTCCATCCGCCCCTGCCCATAGGCGCCGCGCGCCTGCTTGTTGGAAAGCACGTCCCGAAGCGTCACCACTTCCGAGGTCAGGTCGGTCAGGTTCTTCTGGGCGCTGTCGATCACAGCCAGCCGCTCCTGCAGCTTGCCGAGGCTCTCGGAGGTCTGACGGACATTCTGCTCGAGGCTCTGTCCAACCTTGTGGCTCAAGCCCTCGATCCGGTCTGCCACGAGTCGCGCGAGATCACCCTGTCGGGTCGAGAGGATCTCGGCCATCGATTGCATCCGGCCGGCAAGCTCCGCCTGCTGCCGGTTCATCTCCGCGATTTTGTCGTCCATCTCGCGGGCGCGTTCCGCCGCCATCGCGGCCTCGATGGCGCGGCTCTTGCCGCCGCGCCATCCGGCGATCACCGCCATCACCAGCAGGACGAGACTCGCCGCCCCGAAACCGAGCGCGGCCTCGGCCCAGGATACCGGGCGTTCCAGCAAGGTGAAGGCGATCTCGTTCATCCGCCGCGAGCCTAGACGATTCGATTCGAAATAGCGAACGAAAGCGGAACAGTTTGACCGCTCTTCCACAAATGCTTATGTCCCGGGTTCAACAGCTCTTTTCCTCCGGAATCCCATGGCCATTCGCCCGCTCGTCATCCTGCCCGACGCCCAGCTCCGCCTCGTCTCCAAGCCGGTCGCGGCCGTCACGCCCGAGATCAAGGCGCTGGTCGCGGACATGTTCGAGACGATGTACGATGCGCCCGGCATCGGGCTCGCGGCGATCCAGATCGGCGTGCCGCTGCGCGTGGTGACGATCGACCTGTCGAAGCCCGAGGCGAAGGAGGGCGAGGAGCCGGAGCCCAGGAAGCCGCAGGTCTTCGTCAATCCGGAGATCGCCTGGTCGTCGGACGAGTTCAGCGCCTATGAGGAAGGCTGCCTCTCGATCCCTGAATATTACGAGGAGGTCGAGCGCCCGGCCGCGGTCAAGGTCCGCTACCTGGACCTCGACGGCAAGGTGCAGGAGATCGCGGCCGACGGCCTGCTCGCCACCTGCCTGCAGCACGAGATCGATCATCTCGACGGCGTGCTCTTCATCGACCATTTGTCGCGCCTGAAGCGCGAGCGCGTCACCAAGAAATTCGCCAAGGCGGCCAAGCGCGAGCGGGCTGCGTAGCGAACGGTCGTTATCGCGCCCTCGTCCTGAGGAGCTGCGGTATGTGGCGTCTCGAAGGATGCTTCGGGAGGCGGCAGGGCCATCCTTCGAGATGCCGCCTCCGGCTGCGCCTCAGGATCAGGCCTGTTCTATTCTTCCCGGTGTCGAGCCGGGCCAAGGTAAGGTCGAGCGTATGAGTTTGCGCGTCATCTTCATGGGCACGCCGGATTTCGCCGTGCCGGTGCTGACCGAGATCGTCGGCCAGGGGCACGAGGTCGTCTCCTGCTATACCCGTGCCCCGGCGCAGGCCGGCCGCGGCCTCGAACTGAAGCCCTCGCCGGTGCATCGCGCCGCCGAGCGCTTCGGCATCCCCGTCTTCACTCCCGCGACGCTGAAGACGCCGGAGCAGGCCGAGATCATCGCCTCGCACCAGGCCGATGTCGCCGTCGTCGTCGCTTATGGCATGATCCTGCCCCAGGCGATCCTCGATCTGCCGGAGCTCGGCTGCCTCAATCTTCATGCTTCGCTGCTGCCGCGCTGGCGCGGCGCCGCCCCGATCCAGCGGGCGATCATGGCCGGCGATGGCGAGAGCGGCGTCTGCGTCATGAAGATGGAAGCAGGTCTCGATACCGGCCCCGTTGCCATGGTGGAGAAGCTGGCGATCGGCCCGGATATGACTGCCGGTGAATTGCACGATCAACTGAGCCTCCTTGGTGCCGATCTGATGGTGCGGGCGCTCGCGGCACTCGGGCGCGGCGGGTTGCAGTTCACGCCGCAGGCGGAGGAGGGCGTCACCTATGCCAGCAAGATCGCCAATGCCGAGGCGAAGCTGAGCTGGGCCCTGCCTGCCCAGCAGGTCCATGATCTCGTGCGCGGCCTCTCGCCTTTCCCCGGCGCCTTCGCCGAGATCGACCTTGGCAAGGGGCCGGAGCGGCTCAAGATCCTGCGCACGGCGCGCGCCGGAGGCGCGGCCGAGCCCGGCACGCTGCTCGACGACGAGGGCACGGTCGCCTGCGCGGTTGGCGCGGTCAAGCTCCTGCAGGTTCAGCGCGCCGGCAAGGCGCCGATGAGCGGGGCCGAGTTCCTGCGCGGCGCCCGGCTCGGGGCCGGCAGTAAGCTTTAGATGAGCAGGCCGTTGTCCGAAAACCGCCCCGCACTTTTTCGTGGCCGGCTCTGATGCCGCGCTACAAGCTCGTCATCGAGTATGACGGCACGCCGTTCTCGGGCTGGCAACGCCAGCTCAACGGCCCGTCCGTGCAGCAGAGCGTCGAGGAGGCGGTCGAGGCCTTTTGCGGCCATCCCGTAAGGTTGCACTGCGCCGGCCGGACGGACGCCGGAGTCCACGCCACCCATCAGGTCGCTCATGTCGATATCGACAGGGAATGGCGCACCGATGTCGTGCGCGACGCGACTAATGCCCGGCTGAAGCGGATTCCGGTCGCCGTGCTCAGCGCCGAATTGGCGCCTGACGATTTCGATGCCCGTATTTCGGCGCGGCGACGCTATTACGTCTACCGTATCCTCGATCGCCGGGCCCAGCCGGCGCTGGAGCGAGATCGGGTCTGGCATGTGCCGGTCAAGCTCGATCACGAGGCGATGGACCGCGCGGCCAAGGCGCTGCTCGGCCAGCACGACTTCACCACCTTCCGCGCGGCCGAATGCCAGGCCAACAGCCCGATCCGCACGCTCGACCGCTGCGACGTCCGCCGCGAAGGCTCCGAGATTGTGGTCTATGTCCACGCCCGCTCGTTCCTGCATCATCAGGTCCGTTCCATCGTCGGCTGCCTGAAGATGGTCGGGATGGGGCGCTGGCCGGAGAACAAGGTCGGCAAGGTGTTGGCGGCGCGTGACCGCTCGCAATGTGCGGCTTTGGCGCCGTCCTGCGGGCTTTATCTCGCTGGCGTCGACTATGCCGGATAAGGCGAGGCCGCTTCAGAACAGGCCGAACAGCCGGCTAACCCCATAGTCGAGCATCACGCTGGCGGCGACCAGCGTCGTGGCGATGCTGCGGCTTTCCGGCCCGAAGACCGCTCGCGCGACGCAATAGCGCAGCCGCAGCACGATCACGGCGAAGAATAGAGACTGCACGATCGCCAGTGCGGGCGGCGCCCAGCCGATCGCGAAGATCGCCGCCGGGATCGCCATCAGGCTTGCCGACACGATGCCGGACCAGTTCCAGGCGATGACGAAGCTGGTGAAGCGCGGGCGCTGCGTGAGTTCCGGGCGCAGCGCGATCAACAGGGCCGGCACCGCCAGGATCGTCAGGGCCAGCGCGGCGATGACGGACAGGGCCAGCGCCGGTGCGGTGAAAAGGCCGGCGCTGTTCGGCAACCCGGCGGTGAGCCGCACAGCGGCGAGAATGGCGATGGTCGCCGGCAGCATCAGCGCGAAGGCGAGGAAAGAGCGCCAGAACCCGTCCCGTGTCAGGTCGAGTTCCGGCAGGGCCTCCGCACCCCGCGTCATCAGGCGCCAGGAACCGCGCAGTGAACGCGCGACATCATCGGCCGCCAGCCGCATCACAGCCTCCATGACCTGCAATCTTAGACTTTCGTCTAAGAAGGGGATAATGGCCCGTGAAATTCCTGCGTCAAGCCCGGCGGTGCGCTGCGAAATAACTGGCGAGCAAACGATGCGTGATCCGCTCGAGCGCCATGAGATCGGCGACGGCGACGGATTCGTCGATCTGATGCATCGTCTTGCCGACGACGCCGTATTCGACGACGGGGCAATAGTTCTTGATGAAGCGCGCGTCGGAGGTGCCCCCCGTGGTCGAGAGCGCCGGGCGCATGCCGGTTTCGGCCTCGACCGCATCGGCGACGAGCGCGACGAACGGGCCGGGCTCGGTCAGGAAGGCGACGGCATTGGTCGGCTGGATCTCGAGCGCGTAGCGCACCTGGTTGCCGGCCGCCTTGTGCAGGCGCCGCTCGAGTTCGGCTGCGAGCGTCTCCGGGGCCCAGCTATCGTTGAAGCGGATGTTGAAAGCCGCCTTCGCCTGCGCCGGGATCACGTTGGTCGCGGGGTTGCCGACATCGAGCGTCGTCACTTCGAGATTGCTCGGGTCGAAATGTGTGGTCCCGGCGTCGAGGGGGGCGGCGTCCAGGGCGGCGAGCAGGCGCACCATGCCGCGGATCGGATTGTCGGCGAGATGAGGATAGCCGACATGCCCCTGCGTACCCTGCACGGTGAGCGTGCCGGTCAGCGAGCCCCGCCGGCCGATCTTGATCATGTCGCTCATCGTTGCCGGATTGGTGGGTTCGCCCAGGAGGCAGTGGTCGAAGCGCTCGCCGCGTTCATGCGCCCAGGAAAGCAGCTTGACCGTGCCGTTGACCGAGGGACCTTCCTCGTCGCCGGTGATCAGGAAGGCGATCGAGCCGGGGGCATCCGGATTGTCGCGCCGGTAGCGGATCGCGGCCGAGACCATTGCCGCGAGCCCGCCCTTCATGTCGCAGGCCCCGCGCCCGTAGAGCGTGCCGTTCTCGATCGCGCCGCCAAAGGGCTCGCGCGTCCAGGCCGCCGCGTCGCCGACGGGGACGACGTCGGTGTGCCCGGCGATCACGAAGACCGGAGCCGTGCTGCCGATACGCGCATAGAGGTTCTCGACATCGGGCGTGCCGGGCTCGCTGAAGACCGGACGATGGACCTCGTAGCCTTCGGCCGACAGCACGGATGCAAGTAGCGTGAGCGCGCCGCCTTCCTCTGGCGTCACCGAAGGGCAGCGGACCAGTGCCTGCGTCAGAGCTACCGGGTCGGTCGGGTCGAGAGAAAGGGCGGGGAAGGGAAGGATCGATGCGGCGCTCATTCCGCCGCTTTAGCACCCGCAGGCGAAGCCGCAACCCTGTCCCGGTGCGCAGCAGACGGCAACAGGCCGAGATCGACGAAGGCGACGACCCAGGCCATGGTCGCGATCGCTTCCAGCGATGGGCGCCAGCCGATCGAGACAAGGGGTCTCAGATGTTCCGGAAGCACGATCGCGCAGATCAGGAGGATGCCGAATAGCGGCGTGCTGCCGCGGTCATTGGCGCGCTTGGCCGCCAGCGCGGCCCATGGGAACAGGGCGAAGGCCTTGATGAAGGCGGTGATCGTGATCGCGGTGTGACGATCCGCCAGGTGGGGCAGGGTTCGCTCGATGGCGAGCAGTGTCAGCGCCACTGCGATGCTGCCGAGCCAGAAGGGCCGCAAGCCGATGCGGCCGTCGAAATCGCTGAAGAGGCGGATCAGGGACATGCGGTGAACTCCGATGGCGGTTGTCGCATGGTCTGCCGTCGGGTTGAAGCCTATGGTGAATAAAAGGTTAACGAGGCGCCTAAGAGTTTATCCCCCCGGCAGAAAACGCTTGAACGGCGTCAGGCGGGCCGCTAGCTGCGAAACGCGTGGTGCCATCGGCGCGCGGCCTGTGGTTTTCCGTTTCCGTAAAGTACAGTCGAAGGGCGCGTTGGCGCGGCCCGAGTGAGGTTTCGAGCATGACCATCCGTTTCCATCGCGGCGATCTGCCGGACGGCTATGATGCCGGATCGAGCGTCGCGATCGACACCGAGACGCTCGGCCTCAATCCGCATCGGGACCGGCTCTGCGTCGTCCAGTTGTCGCGCGGCGACGGCACCGCCGATGTCGTGCAGATCCCGAAGGGCGGCGAGCGGCCGAAGAACCTGATCCGACTGCTCGAGGATCCAGGGGTGCTGAAGCTCTTCCACTTCGCCCGCTTCGATGTCGCGGTTCTCAGGCATGCCTTCGGCGTGGTGACAATGCCGGTCTACTGCACCAAGATCGCCTCGAAGCTCACCCGCACCTATACTGATCGGCACGGGCTCAAGGACCTCGTGCGCGAACTGCTCGGTGTCGAACTGTCGAAGCAGCAGCAGTCGTCCGACTGGGGTGCGGACACGCTGAGCGAGGCCCAGCTCGCCTACGCTGCCTCCGACGTGCTGCATCTCCATGCGCTGCACGAGAAGCTGGAGGCCATGCTGGCGCGCGAAGGCCGCCGGGATCTTGCACAGGCCTGTTTCCGGTTCCTGCCCCATCGCGCCGAGCTCGATCTCGCCGGCTGGGGCGAGACGGATATCTTCGCCCACACTTGACAATTTTGAAGGCTTCTTGCGTCAGTCTGCGCGCAGGTGGGGCGCCGGACATGCGCTCGGCCCCGCATGGACGAGTCGCGCGGGGGCGCGATGCGGCCGTCCTGTGACACGAAAATGCCGTGAGCGGCTGCCATTGCGCGGGACATGACTTTGGCAATGACCTACAACGACCCGGCGGCGAGGCTGTCCGCGCAGGCGCTGCGTCGGCGCGCCGCCTTCGGCGCGGCGCGGCGTCATACGCGGCTGGTGCATCTCCTGCGCCGCGTGATTCCCGTGGCCGCCGTGGCGCTGGTCCTGGCGCTCGTCGTGGTGCCCTTTCTCTCGCCGCTCGGCGGCAAGCTGGCCAATGTCTCGGTCAGCTCGGTCGGCATCACCGGCGGCAAGGTCAAGATGGAGACACCGAAGCTCTCCGGGTACCGGAAGGACAATCGTCCCTATCAGGTGACCGCGGAGAACGCCTTCCAGGAGATCCGCAATCCGACGCAGGTCGAGCTTCAGACCCTGACGGCGCGCATCCAGATGGAGCGCGAGGGCTGGGTGACCGTGAACGCCAAGACGGGTCTGTTCGATACGCAGAAGGAGAAGCTGCGCCTGATCGATGACGTCAAGATCCGTACCGAGAACGGTCACGACATGCAGATGAGGACCGCCGATGTCGACTTCAAATCCGGTGCGGTGGTTTCGAAGGAACCCGTCAAGGTCAGTCTCGGCGAGACCACAGTCGATGCCGACACACTTGACGTGAGGAACAATGGCGAGTTGATCGCTTTCGAGGGGCGGGTACGGGTTTTCATCCGGAACGCGCCGGCAGGGACGATCGCCGGCCCCGAGCGGGAGGGCAGCAAGCCGATGCTGGAACTGCTGAACGCGGACCGGGTTCCCCCCGCGGATGCAGTGCCGGCCGGCGATGCTGGTAACGGGAAGAGGCAGTGAAATGACCAGGATTGGCCAGATGCTCCGTTTCGCGCATGCTCGCCATGCCGCGCTGATGCTCGCTGCGGGCTTCGCTCTGTTCGGCACTCCGCAGGAAACCTTCGCGCAGGCGGCCCCTGCCAAGGCGCGGGGCGCGTCATCGGCGCTGGGAGGGCTCGGCGGCGACAGCAAGGAGCCCATCAAGATCGATGCCGACAAGCTCGACGTGCTGGACAAGGAGAACAAGGCGGTCTTTTCCGGCAATGTCGTGGCCGTGCAGGGCGAGACGACGGTTCGCTGCACGGTGATGACCGTGCTTTACGAGGGGCGTGGCGGTCCGGGTGGAACCGCCGGCCGCCCGGCGACTCCAGCTCCGACTCCAGCTCCGGCTCCGGCTCCCGCAGCGGCGGGCGCGGCCGGCCAGGGCAATGACAGCTCGATCAAGCGCATCCTGTGCAAGGGGCCGGTCACGGTGGTCTCGAAGACGCAGGCCGCGACCTCGGACAATGCCGAGTTCGATCGTGCCCGGAATCTCGTCATCATGACCGGCAATGTCGCGCTGAACGACGGGCCCAACGTCACCCGCGGCCAGAAGCTGGTCTACGACACGGTCACCGGCGTCGCCAATGTCGAGGGTGGGCGCGTGCAGGGTCTGTTCGTTCCAAATGCGGCCGACGCCAACAAGTCCGATGCGGGCAAGCCCGGCGCCAAGCCGGCCCCGAAGCCAACCAACTGATCGTGCCGCAGTGACCGTTTCCGAAGCGCCTCGTCCCATGGCCGCGCCGGCTCGACCGGCTCCGAGCCCGCAGCAGCCGGGCGTTTTCGGACGGCTACGCGGGCTGTTCGGCAGCCGCGGCAAGGAAGAGGCCCGCCAACGGCCGGCGACGGTCGCCGCCATCGGCGGCCCGGGCATCCTCGCGGTCGATGGGCTGCGCAAGAGCTATGGCGGCCGCGCAGTCGTCTCTGATGCGAGCCTCTACCTGCGCCAGGGTGAGGCTGTCGGCCTGCTCGGCCCCAACGGCGCCGGCAAGACCACGATCTTTTACATGATCACGGGCCTCGTCGCGGCCGATGCCGGCATCATCTCGCTCGAAGGCAACGACATTACCGCCTTGCCGATGTACCAGCGCGCGCGTCTCGGCATCGGCTACCTGCCGCAGGAGGCCTCGATTTTCCGCGGCCTGTCCGTCGAGGACAACATTCGCTCGGTGCTGGAGGTGGTCGAGCCCGACCGCAAGGCGCGCGAGCGCCAGCTCGACCAGCTCCTCGAGGAGTTCACCATCGCCCGCCTGCGCAAGGCGCCCTCGATCGCGCTCTCGGGCGGCGAGCGCCGCCGCTGCGAGATCGCCCGCGCGCTGGCCGGCAAGCCCTCCTTCATCCTGCTCGACGAGCCTTTCGCCGGCATCGATCCGATCGCGGTCGGTGACATCCAGGCGCTGGTGCGGCAGTTGACCGATCGCGGTATCGGCGTGCTCATCACCGACCACAATGTTCGTGAGACGCTCGGCCTCGTCGATCGCGCCTATATCATCCATTCCGGGCGCGTGCTGACCGAGGGCTCCCCGGCCGAGATCATCGCCAATCCGGATGTCCGGCGCGTCTATCTCGGCGAGGATTTCCGTCTCTGAGCCATCATGGCCTATTGGCCGTGACGGCCTTGTTGCGGTGCATCAAATTTCCGGCCGCAGGCATGGCTGATCCTTTGACGCGGCGGTGAGCCGGCGCTAGTGTCTTTTCCGCAAGCAAGAAGCGTGCCGATGGCGCGCGAGCGGGAAGGGCCTTTCGCGTATGGCGATGATGCCGCGCATGGAGCTGCGCCAGGGGCAATCCCTGGTGATGACGCCGCAGTTGCTGCAGGCGATCAAGCTCCTGCAGCTCTCGCATCTCGAACTCCAGAACTTCGTCGAGGGCGAGCTCGAGCGCAATCCCTTGCTGGAACGCGATGAGGGGCTGGACCAGCCGGTGCGGTCCGATGATGCCGACAGCCCTCATACAGCCGATGCCGAGAGCTTCGCCAAGGCCGAGAGCCTGCACACGCAGGAGGGCATGGAAGGCAGGCTCGGCACCGGGCTCGACAATGTGTTTCAGAGCGAGCAGCCGACGGCCGCCCGCAGCGAGGCGAGCGGTGCCGACAGCCTACCGATCGTCGGCGGTGCCTATGGTGCGACGGGCGGATCGTTCGATGGCGACCCCGAAGGTTTCGAAAGCAGCCTGACGGTGGATGCCTCCCTGCACGACCATCTGGTCGCGCAGCTCGATCTCGCCGTCATCGAACCGGCTGCGCGCATCATCGGCCGCCACATCATCGATGCAGTCGACGACAGCGGCTATCTCGGGGAGCCTCTCGCAGAGATCGCCGAGCGCCTCGGCGTCGCGATCGACAGGGTCGAGGCGGTGCTGCGCGTCGTGCAGAGCTTCGATCCTTCCGGTGTTGCCGCCCGCGACGTCGCCGAATGCCTCGCGATCCAGTTGCGCGATCGCAACCGCTTCGACCCGGCCATGCAGGCGCTGGTGGCGAATCTGCACCTCGTCGCCAGGCGCGATTTCACTGCGCTCAAGCGCATCTGCGGCGTCGACGACGAGGATATCGCGGACATGGTCGCGGAGATCCGCCGTCTCGATCCCAAGCCCGGCCGCGCCTTCGGCGGCTCGGCCGCCGAGACCGTGGTGCCGGACGTCTTCATCCGGGCCGCGCCGGACGGCTCCTGGCTGATCGATCTCAACCCCGACACCCTGCCGCGCCTGCTCGTCAACCAGACCTATCACGCGCGCGTCTCCCGGGCGGCGCGCAACGAGGTCGAGAAAGCCTTCATCGCAGAGTGCCTGCAGACCGCGAACTGGCTGACCCGATCGCTGGAGCAGCGCGCCCGCACGATCCTGAAAGTGGCGAGCGAAATCGTGCGCCAGCAGGACGGCTTCTTCGCCCATGGCGTCGAGCATCTGCGCCCGCTCAATCTCAAGACCGTGGCGGATGCCATCGGCATGCACGAATCGACCGTTTCGCGCGTCACCTCGAACAAGTACCTGACCTGCTCGCGCGGCGTCTTCGAGATGAAGTATTTCTTCTCGGCGGCGATCGCCGCGACCGGCTATGGCGAGGCGCATTCCGCCGAAGCGGTCCGCTTCCGGATCAAGCAGATGATCGACGACGAGGCGCCCGCAGCGGTTCTCTCGGACGATGCCATCGTCGCCCGGCTCAAGGAGGGCGGCATCGATATCGCCCGGCGCACCGTGGCAAAATATCGCGAATCGCTCCGGATTCCGTCTTCGATCGAGCGACGGCGCGAGAAAGTCGCGATGGCGGCGGCCGATCGCTGAGCCATTTTGTTCCAAAGCGCTCCTGCATGCGCGCCATGATTGCGCCGGCTCATTGACAACCCCGACTCCCAGTTCTTAGCTCCTAGGGATGGCCGCACACGGGCCATGGCTAAATCAAGGGGAAGCACTCCATGAGCTTGCGAATCTCCGGCAAGAATCTTGATGTCGGCGAGGCCCTCCGCGGCCAGGCCGAGGAGCGGGTCGCCGCGGCGGTCAGCAAATATTACGAGGGCGGCTATCAGGGGCACGTCACGGTCGACAAGGACGGCTCCGCATTCCGGACCGACGGTGTCCTGCACCTCTCCTCCGGAATCACGCTGGAAGCCTCCGCCACCGCTCACGATCCCTATGCCAGCCTCGACAAGATGGCCGAGCGCATCGAGAAGCGGCTGCGACGCTACAAGCGCCGGCTGAAGGACCGTTCGGCGAGCAATGGCCGCGAGGCCGCGATCGAAATCCCCAGCTATGTGATTGCGGCTCCCGATGACGATATCGAGGATTTCGACGGGGTCTCGGTTGCCGACAACCCGGTGATCGTTGCGGAATCGACCAAACCCCTGCATGTCAGGACGGTCAGCGATGCCGTTGCGGAGCTTGATCTGACGGGTGCTCCGGTCGTCGTTTTCCGCCACGCTGGCCATGGCCGCATGAACATCGTATATCGCCGCGGCGACGGCAATATCGGCTGGATCGACCCGCCGGCATCGTTGTCCTGAGGCCGGCGGGCGATCCGCTCCGGCCGTCGAACCTGACCCATGCCGACGGCATTTCAGCCGGCATGGGACATGCATGGACGGGCGAATGACGCTGACCGATCTTCTAAGTCCCGCCGCGGTGATCTCCCCGCTGCGGGCCAACGGCAAGAAGCAGGCTCTGCAGGAGCTTGCCCATCATGCCGCCACCCTGACGGGCCTGCCGGACCGCGAGCTCTTCGAAGCCCTGCTCCAGCGAGAGCGCCTTGGCTCGACCGGGATCGGCGAGGGCATTGCGATCCCGCACGGCCGGATGCCGGGCATCGACCGCCTCGTCGGGCTTTTCGCCCGGACGGAGAAGCCGATCGATTTCGATGCGCTGGACGGCCAGCCGGTCGATATCATCTTCGTGCTGATCGCCCCCGAAGGCGCAGGCGCCGACCATCTCAAGGCCCTTGCCCGCGTGGCGCGCGTGCTGCGTAACCAGTCCGTTCTGGAGCAGGTCCGCAAGGTCCGCGACCCCTCTGCGATCTACGCCATCCTTGCCGAATCGGCGGCGCAGGCGGCCTAGACTTAAACGCAACAAAGACTGCTTGGACGATCCCGGCCGACGGGCTATGACCCCGGCTGGATCGGCGTCGCGTCTTCCCTTTCCTGATCGCGGCGCGCCTTGTTTCGGAGCCGCAGGTCATGGCCTATACGCATGTCGAACTCTTCCCGCTCGGCGAGGACACGACGCCTTATCGCAAGCTCGGCAGCGAGGGCGTAAGCGTCGAGAAGATCGGCGACCGCGAGGTCCTGAGCGTCTCGCGCGAGGCGATTCGCCAGCTCTCCGAACAGGCCTTCATCGACATCAACCATCTGCTGCGCCCCGGCCATCTCGCCCAGCTCGGCAAGATCCTCGACGATCCCGAGGCGACCTCCAACGACAAGTTTGTCGCCTATGACCTCCTGAAGAACGCCAATATCGCCGCAGGCGGCGTCCTGCCGATGTGCCAGGACACCGGCACCGCGATCATCATGGGCAAGAAGGGCCGCAAGGTCTGGACCGATGGCGAGGATGAGGCCGCGCTCGGCGAGGGCGTCGCGGACGCCTATTTCAAGCGCAACCTGCGCTATTCGCAGCTCGCGCCGCTCTCGATGTTCGAGGAGAAGAACACCGCGACCAACCTGCCGGCGCAGATCGACATCTATGCCGAGGGCGAGGACGCCTACAAATTCCTCTTCGTCTGCAAGGGCGGCGGCTCGGCCAACAAGACCTTCCTTTACCAGGCGACGCCTTCGCTCCTCACCAGGGATCGCATGATGGCGTTCCTGAAGGAGAAGATCCTGACGCTGGGCACTGCAGCCTGCCCGCCCTACCATCTCGCCATCGTCATCGGCGGCACCTCGGCCGAGCAGAACCTCAAGACCGTCAAGCTCGCCTCGACCAAATATCTCGACGCGCTGCCGACGAAGGGGTCGCCGTCGGGCCATGCCTTCCGCGACATCGAGATGGAGGAAGAGGTCCACAAGATGACGCAGGCGCTTGGCGTCGGCGCGCAGTTCGGCGGCAAGTATTTTTGCCATGACGTCCGCGTCATCCGCCTGCCGCGCCACGGCGCCTCGCTGCCGATCGGGCTCGGCGTCTCCTGTTCGGCCGACCGCCAGGCCAAGGGCAAGATCACCAGGGACGGCATCTTCCTGGAGGCTCTGGAAACCGATCCGTCCAAGTACCTGCCGGATGTCGACGAATCCGCGCTCGGCGGCTCCGTCGTCAAGATCGACCTCAACCAGCCGATGAGTACAATTCTTGCGACGCTGTCGCAGCATCCTGTCAAGACGCGCCTGTCGCTGACCGGCACCATCGTCGTCGCCCGCGACCTCGCCCATGCCAAGATCCGCGAGCGGCTGGAGCGTGGCGAGGGCATGCCCGACTATTTCAAGAACCATCCGGTCTATTACGCCGGCCCGGCCAAGACGCCGGAAGGCTTCGCCTCCGGCTCTTTCGGCCCGACCACGGCCGGCCGCATGGATTCCTTCGTCGACCAGTTCCAGTCCTTCGGCGGCTCGATGGTGATGCTCGCCAAGGGCAATCGCTCGGCGGCGGTCCGCGAAGCCTGCAAGGCCCATGGCGGCTTCTATCTCGGCTCGATCGGCGGCCCGGCGGCGCGTCTGGCGCAGGACTGCATCCGCAAGGTCGAGGTCCTTGAATATCCCGAACTCGGCATGGAGGCGGTCTGGCGGATCGAGGTCGAGGATTTCCCGGCCTTCATCGTCATCGACGACAAGGGCAATGACTTCTTCAAGGAGCTGAACCTCGGATGAGGCTGGCGCTGACTGTCGCGGCGCTGCTGCTGGCCGCTCCCGTGCTGGCGCAGCAGCCGCGCCCGGCGACCTGCTCGCGCGATCTCCTGCTGAACGAGGCTGGCTTCCGCCAGCAACAGACGCGGCTCGCGGCCGTCGCGAGCGCCGACCAGGCGACGCAATGCCGGACCTTTCGCGAGCACGTCACCTATCTCCAGAAGGCCCGCTCGGTCTTCGCCACCTGTCAGGATGGCGCGGAACGCGCGCGCAATGTCGCGGAGATGGATTCCGAGCTGGTGAACTACCGCGCCCTGATCGCCAATCGCTGCGGCGGGCGGTAAGAGCCTTCCGAGATATCCGAAAGGCTTGTCCCATGACCGACCAGCAGCCGCCGCTCCAGATCGCCATCGTGCCGGTGACGCCGTTCCAGCAGAACTGCTCGATCGTCTGGGAGCCGAAGTCCAAAGAAGCCGCCATCGTCGACCCCGGCGGCGACGTGCCGCGCCTGCAGGCTGCCATCAAGGAACTCGGCGTCACGCCGGTCGCGATCTGGCTGACCCATGGCCATCTCGACCATGCCGGCGGCGCGACCGAGCTGGCGCAGGCGCTGTCGATCCCGATTATCGGGCCGCACGAGGGCGACAAGCCCCTGCTCGATGCCTTGCCGGAGCAGGGGCTGCGCTTCGATATCCCCGGCATGAAATCCGTTGTGCCGACGCGCTGGCTGAAGGAGGGCGATACGGTCTCGCTTGGCGACCTCACCTTCGCGGTCGCGCATGTCCCCGGCCATTCGCCGGGCCATGTCACGTTCTTCCAGAAGGACCTGCGCTTCCTGCTGGCGGGCGACACCGTCTTCGCCGGGTCCGTCGGACGCACCGATTTCCCCTATGGCGACCACGAGGCGCTGATCTCGGGGATCAAGACCAAGCTTCTGCCGCTCGGCGACGACGTCCAGTTCCTGCCGGGCCACGGTCCGGCGAGCACGCTGGGCGAGGAGCGGCAGAACAATCCGTTCTTGCAGGGCTGAGAGGGCGTGACGTCGCGCTCGCCCTTGTGGCGTGCATCCGCGTCTTGGGCGCTGCATCGCACGAACGAGGACGGTCGGGACAGGCCCGACCATGATGGACGCATACCCCAGAAATGCCAACGGCCATGCAGCGGAACGGTGCGCGTACATCCGGCGTCACACGTTCGGCTCATGGCCGTCTTCACGGGCAATGGAGAGCTGTGGAACGCTCTCGACACCGCCGTGAGCCCAAAATGGGAACGCTTGTTCCCGATTACAAGGCTCCATCTGAAAAAGATCGGCGCCACTCGTAAAGCGCGTCCGGCTCGCCCTCTTCGTTGCGCTCGCCGTCGTTCAGGTCGACCAGGCGGAAGCCGTGGCGCTCATAGAAGGCCCGCGCAGCGCCGTTCCGCTGGAAGGTGAACAGGGTCAGCCGTTCGGGGCTGCACTCTTTCGCCTTGGCGAGCAGGAGAGAGCCGATGCCGCGCCTGAACATGCCCGGCAGCAGGTAGAGCTGGTCGAGATCCTCGCCGTCTATGCAGAGGAAGCCGAGCATGCGCCCGGCCTCTCGCGCAACCCAGGTCTCGCCGGTGGCGAGCCTGACATGCGTGATCCAGCTCCGCACTTCGTCGTCGCTATGGACACGGCGCAGGTAGGGCAGGGCTTCCGCGCGCGACGCCAGATAAAGCGCTGCGATCTCCCCGGCATCCCGGGGAGAGGCGCGTTCGATCGTGATGGCAGGCGTCGCGCTCATGCCCAAAGGCAGGCCTCAGGCGTCGAAGACGCCGAGCAGGAAGTCCTGCTTGCCGATCTGGAAGCCGTTCTGGCGCAGGATGTCGTAGGCCGTCGTGGCGTGGAAATAGAAGTTCGGGATGGCGAAGCGGGTGAGATAGGCCTCGCCGGTCATCGTCGCGGTCGCCGAGGGGCCACGCGGGAAGCTGACCTCGCGGCCGAGCCCGGCATCGAGCGCGGCGCCGTCGGCCGCGGCGATGAAGGCCAGCGTCCTGGCAATGCGCTCCTTCAGCTCCGGGAAGCTCTTCTCCTCGTCGGGGAAGCGCGGGTTCTCGCCGCCGGAAAGGCGCGCGACCGCGTTCTTGGCGAAGTCGCAGCAGAGCTGGATCTGACGGGTGAAGGCCAGCATGTCCGGCGCCAGCCGGGCGGAGAGCAGCACCTCCGGCTGGATCTTGCGGGTCTCGGCCTGGGCGACGGCCTTGTCGAGAATGGCGTCGAGCGCCTTGAGCGTCTGCACGAAGCCGGAAAGGGCGGCGGCCTTGACTGTGAGCGTCATGATGTCCTCGGAAACGACAACGGGCCCGGAAAGGGCCCGCTGCGTAAAGCTATAGAGGAGATTTTTCTGCGGCGCTCTGCGCTGGCAGATCAATCCTTCGCGCGTTCGACATAGGAGCCGTCGGCGGTCATCACGACGACGCGGGTGCCGACGCCGACATGCGGCGGCACGGCGCTGCGCACGCCGTTCGACAGGATCGCCGGCTTGTAGGAGGAGGAAGCCGTCTGACCCTTGGTCACGGGCTCGGTCTCGACGACTTCCAGCGTGACGCGCTGCGGCAGCTCGATCGCGACGGCCTTGTCCTCGAACACCGAGAGCGTGACCTTCATGTTCTCCTGGAGATAGGGAGCGGAATCGCCGATCACGTCCTCATCGACCGGGATCTGGTCGTAGGTCTCAGGATTCATGAAGATGTACTGGTTGCCGTCCTGGTAGAGATAGGTGAAGTCGCGATCCTCGACATAGGCGCGCTCGACCTGTTCGGTCGTCTTGTAGCGCTGCGAAACCTTCACGCCGTCGGCGATACGGCGCATATCGATCTGCGTCGTGGGCGTGCCCTTGCCCGGGAAGAAGCTCTCGGCCGAGAGCACCGAGCAGAGATGCCCGTCGACTTCGAGGACGTTGCCCTTGCGGACGGAAGAGGCGATGACCTTGACCACGTGAATGTCCTTGCTGGTGCGCGGCGTTCCCCCGCGCTATGCGAATTCTGTCGCCGCGCAACTACCGCATTCGCGCGCGAAACGAAAGCTTTCCGACGCATTCGACGCGAGATTCGATGAGTTCGTCCCAGACGCCGTACTGGCGGTCCGATATCCATGCCGACCGTCGTCCGGCCTTGCTGGCGCGCGGGCGGATCAAGACGGCGCTGCGCCGCTGGTTCGAGGCTCGCGACTTCACCGAAGTCGAGGCGGCGATCCTTCAGGTCTCGCCCGGCAACGAGACGCATCTGCACGGTTTCGGCACGACGCTGATCGACAACGCGGCCGAACCGCATCCCTATTACCTGCACACCTCGCCGGAATTCGCCGCCAAGAAGCTGCTCGCCGCCGGCGAGACCCGCATCTTCGATTTCGCCCGCGTCTTCCGCAATCGCGAGCGCACAGCGCTGCATCACCCCGAATTCACGATGCTGGAATGGTATCGTTCCGGCGAGGGCTATGAGGCGCTGATGCAGGATTGCGCGACGCTGCTGGCCGAAGCCGCACGCGCTGCCGGCACCAAGACGCTGCGCTGGCGCGGCATCGAGGCGGATCCCTTCGCCGAACCAGAGCGCCTGACCTTGCAGGAAGCCTTCAGGCGCCATGCCGGGATCGATCTGTTGCGCACGGTGACGGCCGATCAGGAACTCGATCGCGGCGGGCTTGCCGCCGACGCGATCGAGGCCGGCATCCGGATTGCGGATGACGATACCTGGTCCGACATTTTCAGCCGTGTGCTCTCTGAACGCATCGAACCGCATCTCGGTCGCGGCCGCGCCACGATCCTCTGCGAATACCCGATCAGCGAGGCCGCGCTCGCAAGGCCGAAGCCGGGCGATCCGCGCGTGGCCGAGCGCTTCGAGTTCTATGCCTGCGGCGTCGAGCTTGCCAATGCCTTCGGCGAGCTCACCGATCCGGAAGAGCAGCGCCGTCGTTTCGAGGCCGACATGGACGAGAAAGAGCGCATCTATGGCGAACGTTATCCGATCGACGAGGGCTTTCTGGAGGCGCTGGCGCTGATGCCGGCAGCGTCGGGCATCGCACTCGGCTTCGACCGTCTCGTCATGCTCTGCGTGGGCGCCCGCCGGATCGAGGATGTACTCTGGACGCCGGTCGCGGAACCGGGCAGGGGAAGGGCATGACCGTTCACCAGCCCCCCGGTGGCCAGCCTTTGCGCAGCATCGACGCGCTCGTCGAGGCGGGCCTCGTCGCGCCCGCGCGGCGCGACGCCTTGCAAGAGGTGGCGGCGCGCTACGCTGTTTCCGTCACGCCGGCCGTCGCCGGGCTGATCGATCCTAGCGACCCTGTCGACCCGATCGCGCGCCAGTTCATCCCCGATGCAGCCGAGTTGATAGCGTCGCTCCATGAGCTGGCCGACCCGATCGGCGACGATGTCCATTCGCCGGTCGAGGGCGTGGTCCATCGCTATCCCGACCGCGCGCTTCTCAAGCTCGTCCATGCCTGCCCGGTCTATTGCCGCTTCTGTTTCCGCCGCGAAATGGTCGGCCCCGGCGGCGATGCCCTGACTGGCGCCAGGCTCGACGCTGCGCTCGCTTATCTCGCCTCCCGGCCCGAAATCTGGGAGGTGATCATGACCGGCGGTGATCCCTTCATTCTTTCCGCCCGCCGCGTGCGGGAGGTCGCCAAGCGCCTTGCCGCGATTCCGCATATCAAGGTCGCCCGCTGGCATACGCGCGTGCCCGTCGTCGATCCTGGCCGGATCACGCCGGATTATGCGCGGGCGCTGCGCATCCCGGGCAAAGCGAGTTACATCGCGATCCACGCCAACCACCCGCGCGAGTTTACCGCCGAGGCTCGCGCCGCGATCACGGCGCTGGTCGATGCCGGCCATGTCCTGCTCAGTCAGTCGGTGCTGCTCAAGGGCATCAATGCCGATATCGAGACGCTCGGCGCGCTGATGCGGGCCTTCGTCGAGAACCGGATCAAGCCCTATTACCTGCACCATCCCGATCTCGCGCCCGGCACCTCGCATTTCCGTTTGACGCTGGAAGAGGGACAGGCGCTGGTCAAAAGCCTGCGCGGAAACCTTTCCGGCCTGTGCCAGCCGACCTATATCCTCGACATCCCCGGCGGTGCCGGCAAGATTCCGGTCGGTCCCGCCTTCCTCTCCGGTTGCGAGACGCCGGGTGTGGAAGCGGTCGCCGAAGACCGCCATGGCGGGCAGCATCGCTACCCGCCCGCCTGATACCTGAGGATATCGACATGCAGGACAAGATGCCGCTCGCGATCGTCTCCGACATCGCCTGCCCGTGGTGCTTCATCGGCAAAGCGCGGCTGGAGGCGGCACTGGAGCGCTTCGGCCTGGGCGAGCGTTTCGCCATCACCTGGCTGCCTTACGAGCTCAACCCGGAGATGCCCGAGGAAGGCATGGACCGTACCCAGTATCTCGACGGCAAGTTCGGCCCGGGCAAGCGCAAGGAGATCGAGGTTCGCCTGTCGGAAGCGGCGCTGGAGAGCGGCGTTACCTTCAACTGGGCGAAGGTGACGCGGAGCGTCAACACCCGCATGGCTCATATGCTGGTTGCGGCGGCGTCGACGGTGCAGCGCGGCGGCGACATGACCGCCGCCCTGTTCAAGGCCTATTGGCAGGATGGGCGCGACATCGGCGATATCGAGACCCTGGTCCAGATCGCGGTCGAGCAGGGCTTCGACGAGCAGGCCGCCCGCGACGAACTCGCCAATGACGAGCTGCGCGAAACGGTGATCGGCCTCGAAGACCACGCTCGCAAGGTCGGCGTCACCGGCGTGCCTTTCTTCATCGTCGACGGCAAGCTTGCCGTCTCGGGCGCGCAGCCGCCGGAGATCTGGGGACAGGTCTTCCAGCAGATCTTCGCCGCGCAGGCCCCACAGGAAACGCAGTTCTAGGGCGCGGCCCGCCCGCTCGTCAGAAGCCGAGCAGGTGGACGGCCGCCGGCGCGCCGAGCGACACGCCTGACAGGAACAGCAGCAGAAACACGATCCGCCGCATGACGGCCTGCGAGAGCGGGGGTGGATAGCGCCGGGCCAGGTGCGTCGCCGCGATCACCGCCGGAACGGCGAAAAGTCCCGACAGAGTCGAAGCTGCCGGGATCTGGTCGGTGGCGATGACCAGCCCCGTCCGGAAAAGGGCGTTCAGCGCGAAGATCGTCACCAGCGTTTCCCTGACGACGACGAGCGGCAGCGGTTGTCGATAGAAATGGTAGACGAGCGGCGGGCCGGCTGTGGAGAACATGCCGCCCATCAGCCCGGCGATGCTGCCGAAGAGCAGAAAACTCGGTGCGCCCGACGGCTGTTTTAGCGGGTCGGGCCTTCGCGCGAGCTGGAGGCTGGATACGACGATCACGAAGCCCAGTGCCAGCCGCAGCAGGTCGGCCCGGCTCGCTGCGAGCCATTCCAGCAGATGGAAGCCGATGAAGAGAAACGGCCAGCTCGCGACCAGCACCAGCCCGAATTTCTGCCAGTCGACATCGCGCCAGCCTCTGAGCAGCATCTGCGTCGCGTTGACCAGCGTGAGGATGCTGACGAGCATTGCCGCATCCGGCAGCGAGAGCAGCCCAGTCAGGCCGACGCCGCCCATCGTGATCAGCCCGAAGGCGAAGCCGGTCAGCGTCTGGACATAGGCCGCCATGCCGGTCAGCAGCAGAAAACCGGTCAGGGCAGTCCAGGACATGGTCGGCGTCTCCAGAAGAACGGAACGTGTGGCCTAATGGATCGGCCCGGCAGGCGGAAACAGATTTGTTGGCAAGGCGTCGATGCACGGAAGGATGGTCTGCCTGCGCTCGCAGCGGCGCTCGGCCTTGCATCGCGCTTCGAATCATGCGCCTTCCCTCGAAACTCAGGGAGCCGGTTGATGAAGCAGAAGATCAACGATGTCCGCGACCGCCTGATCGTCGCCCTCGATGTGCCGACCGTGTGGGACGCCTACCGTCTCGTCTCGACGCTGGGTGACGGCGTAACCTTCTACAAGATCGGCTATCGTCTCGCCTTCGCCGGCGGGCTCGATCTTGCGCGCCAGCTCGTCGCCGAGGGCAAGAAGGTCTTCCTTGATCTCAAGCTGCACGACATCGGCAATACCGTGACCGAGGGCGTGGACTCGCTGACCAAGCTCGGCGTCACCTTCCTCACCGTCCATGCCTATCCGCAGACCATGCGCGGCGCGGTCGAGGGGCGCGGCGATGCCGCCCTCAAGCTGCTCGCTGTCACCGCTCTCACCTCCTATGACGACGGCGACCTGCGCGATGCCGGCTACGGGCTCGCAGTACGCGATCTGGTGCGCCTGCGCGCCGAGCAGGCTCGGACCGCCGGGATCGACGGTATCGTCTGTTCGGCCGCCGAAACCGGGATCGTGCGCGAGGTGATCGGGCCGGACATGGTCATCGTCACCCCCGGCATCCGTCCGTCCGGCAGCGCGGCGGGTGACCAGAAGCGCACGCTCACCCCGGCCGAGGCGATCCGCGTCGGCGCGGACCATCTCGTTGTCGGGCGTCCCATCATCCGCGCGGCAGACCCGCGTGCGGCGGCCGGCGCGGTCATGGACGAGATCGTCGCAGCTTCGTAAACTGCTGCCCGGAACCGATTCAGCCAACGGATAGCACCATGCCCAAGGGATATGTCATCGGCCGCGCCAAGGTCTCCGACGCGACCAAATGGGCGGGGTATGCCGCCAAGGCCTCGGAAGTGATGAAGATCTATGGCGGCACGCCGATCGTGCGCGGCGGCCAGATGACGGTGGGCGAAGGCGAGGGCCGCGCCCGCAATATCATCATCGAGTTCAACGATTTCGCTTCGGCGCGGGCCTATCTCTTCTCGCCCGAATATGCCGAGGCGCGGAAGCTGCGCGAGGGTGCCGGCGAGATCGATCTCGTCGCCGTCGAAGGGGCCTGAACCGTGGCCAAGGGCTACTGGATCGCGCGCGTCGACGTCGAGAACGCCGAGGCCTACGCCAGGTACCGCTCGCTCAATGCCGTCGCCTTCGCCAAATACGGGGCGAAGTTCCTGGTCCGTGGCGGAGAGTACAAGCTCGCTCGCGGCGAAGGCCGCAAGCACAACGTCGTCATCGAATTCGAGGACGAGGAGACCGCGCGCGCCTGCTACGCCTCGCCCGAATATCAGGAGGCGGTGAAGCATCTCAGCAGCGCCGGTCAGTCCGACCTCGTCATCATCGGCGGCTATGACGGTCCGCAGCCGGGCGAGTAGGCGATCTGCCGGCCTGTCGCGTCATCCCTGACGAGCGGCGTGGCGGCGCTGATCCGGAGGCCCGGCCGGAACCTAACCAGCATAAGTTCAGGCGTGGTGCCGGCTTCCCTCGGCAGCGGGGTTGGCGTCTTGTTCTACGGGAAGCCGCCCTGCGGATCGGCTGGTCCGCCTTTGCAAGGTCGATCCTGCCTTGCTGAATCCGTCTCCGTCATTTGGATGACGAAACTGTCGCTCTGCGTCTTCTAGGCTCCCTTTTGCGGCCAGGTCGACCGGAAACCGGGAAGGTTGGCCGAAAGATGCGGGCCTTTGCCTCGCTCTATGCGGCATGGCGACGCTTCAGCGCGGGCGAAGGGGGAGCGCCGCGCTGCGCAGCAGTGAAACGAGCTGGCTTTGCTGGCGGGTATTCGTCTTCTGGAAGATGCGCGCCAGATGCGTGCGTGCGGTTGAGATCCGGACGCCCTGCGCTCCGGCCGCTTCCGTCAGGGACGATCCGCCCGCGAGCGCGGAGGCGAATCTCGCTTCAGCTTCGGTGAGATCGAAGAGCTGGCGCGCGCAGGCGGCGAGATCGGTCGCCATTTCCAGGCGCCGCAGGGCGATCATCACCTTTCCGCTCGTGTGAGCCTGTGTGACGGAGGGGGGCGCTGGCATGGCGCAGGCCGAAAGCGAATGAGAACCGTCCTCGCTACGCAGGATCATGTTGGCCTGGCGGGAGACGAGCGGGTCCTGCGCGCTCAGCAGCGCGCCTTCGATCAGGTGTCTGAGCTGGCGTTGGTCGGCCGGCCGGCGCGCATAGAGGCGGCCCTGGCGCAGACCGAGCGCGCTCTGGGGATCGGACAGGATCTCGTCGGCGCCTTCGTTGGCGTAGCTGATCCGCATGCCCTGGTCGAGAACCGCGATGCCCATGGCGATCTGGTCGAGGGCGCTGCGCGCCTCGTCCCGCTGGGCGGTCACCCGGCCGATATGGCGGCGCATTTCGACGACGCGCCGCAGCACGGGGTAGAGCTTCTCGAGCAGGGCGATATCTTCAGTGTCGAAGCCCTCCTGTCGCCGGCCCCGCTGCACGTCGAAGAACCAGAAGGTTTCTCCGTGCTGGGCGAGGCGGCAGGCCATGCCGCCGTACATGTCCTGCGGACGCATCCATTCCTGCCAGACGCGCGACCTGCGCAGGGTTTCCGTGCCGAATACGTCATGATCGTGGTAGACCGCGCCGAGTGGGATGTCGCGCAGCGCGCCGCCCATCTCGATGAAATCGGGCGCGAGCTCGCCGAAGCAGCGCTCCTGCAGCGCAGAGTCGGGATTGCTCGCATAGGAGGCCCAGTCCTCGGGGCTGGGGCCGAACCCGGCAAAGCAGGCTTTCGAGCCGTTGAAGAGTTGCCGCATCGTTTCGGCGGCAGCCTGCATCTGCCCTTCGTCCATCGCCCCGGCCAGCAACTGGTCGATCGCGGACATGACGGTGTCGACGTCGAGGCGCGGCATCAGAGCCCCCGGCTGGCCATGGAAGGCGGATATGTGAGATGCGCGTCTGAAACTAGCAGGATGGGCCGCTCAGGAAAAGTCCAAAAGCAATCCAAAATTTCTCGGCAAATGCAGGCCGGTTCAAGGTCGGCTGATGGCCGCGATGGCGTCGGCCGTCGGCAGGGCATCGAAGACACCGTGCCGCGTTGCGGTCAGCGCGCCGGCTGCTGCGGCGTCGCGCAGTGCGTCCGGCAAGGGCAACCCGATCGCCAGTCTGACGCCGAGCGTCGCGGCGAAGGCGTCGCCTGCGCCGAGCGAATCGATCGCGTCGATCGGAAAACCCGTCTGCTCGACCGGGCGGCCATGGGCTGCCACGGCGACGGCTCCGGCCGCGCCGCGGGTCAGGACGACGAGCTGAGGCCCTTGTTCCAGAAGCGCCGGTCCGAGTTCTCGCGTGAAGCGTTGCGGTTCGCTGGCTTCGCCCTGTCCAAGGCCCAGGGCGGCTGCAAGGCCGCGCGCCTCGATCTCGTTGACGATCAGGATCGAGGTCAGCGTCAGGATGGCAGCGGGAATTGCCCGATAGGGCGAGGGGTTGAGCAAGGTCGGGACGTTGGCCTGACGTGCCAGCGCGAAGGCGGCCTCGATTGGCGCATCGCCGATCTCGAACTGGGCCGTCACCAGCGCGGCACCGGCGATGGCCCGTGCCCGCTCCCTGACATGGTTGGCCGAGAGGGCGAGATTGGCACCGGAGGCGACGGCGAGGCAGGTCTCGCCGCCGGCATCCGTGAAGCCGATGCCGCTGCCGGTTTTGCCCGCAAGCCGGACCAGCATCGATGGTGGCAGGTCTGCCCGTTCGAGTGCGGGCCGGGCGAAGGCGGCGGCGAGGTCGTCGCCTACGGCGAGCAGGCCGTCGACTTCGGCGCCGAGCCGGCGCGCCATGATCGCCTGGTTCAGCCCCTTGCCGCCAGGCTCGATCGTCACGGTCTCAGCGGCGAGCGATTCACCCGGGCGCGGGAAGCGGGCGACCTTAGCCGAGCAGGCGACGACGAAGCTTCCGAGCACGAAAATTGGTTTGCCGGTCATGCAATTTGATTTTCCCGTTCTCGAACTGCTACGCGGGTTGTGTCACGCTCATGCCAACGATGACAGTGCCTAAGCAGATTACGAAACCGCCCTTCCAGAACCTGCTGGAATTGCGCACGGACACCGCCAAGCCGCTCTACCAGCAGCTTGAAGACCAGCTGACTCGGCTGATCGGAGACGGCACGCTGCCCCCCGGCACGACCCTGCCGGCCGAGCGCCAGCTTGCCGAGCGCCTCAAAATCAGCCGCGCCACCGTGCAGCGCTCCTACAATGCCTTGCGCGAGCGGAAGCTGCTCAGTGCACAGGGGCGTCTTGGCTCGATCGTTCAGGGCGGGGGCGCGCGCCTGCATTCCGGTATGGACCGTCTCAAGGGCTTCACCCAGGAAATGCAGGAGCTTGGACGCGTGCCGTCCTCCCGCATCGTCGAGCGTTCCGTGGTGAATGATCGGTCTATCGCCTCGATTTTCGGCCGCTCCTCGCATGCGCGCTTCCTCAAGCTCGTGCGCGTCCGCTCGGGGGACGGCATCCCGATGTCGCGCGAGGTCGCCTGGTACAATCTCGAACGGGCGCCCGATCTGGCCGAGGCCGATCTCTCGGGGTCGGTCTATGCCCATTTCGCCGCGCTCGGCCTGCCTTTGACGCGCTGCGACCAGACGATCGAAGCCGCGGCGCCGACCTCTGAGGAATGCGCCATCTTCGGCTTCGATGCTCCTGTGCCCTGCCTGCTGATCAAGCGGCGCAGCTATGGCGCCGATGGCGATATGCTCGAATATGTCGAGGGTCTGTTCCGGGGTGATACCTATACCTACCGGCTGACGCTGACCGCCTGACGCGACACCGTCGAGATGCCCCCGCGGGCAACCGCTTTCGATATCCAATGGCAGTCCAAAATCCGAGGCGGGATTTGAACCTGCCCGCAACTCGCCGCGACCAAGGGAAACGGAGCAGCATTCGTCCGGCCCCAATGAGACCGGCGACACGGTGCGGCGATCCGCTGATTGCAGGGATGGATATTGCGATGTCGCTTCATGTCTCGATTGTCGGCAGGACGAGCTACCCCCCGTTTCCGCCGCGCCATGACGTGGCTGCCGAAGCCTTCGGACGGGCTTCCAGGCCGGTTTTCGTCATCGATGCCGAACTGAACCAGCGCTTTGGCAATCGCGGTGCGGAAGCGCTTGCCCGCGACGGTCTGGGCGGCATCGACCGCTTTACCGCCTGCGACAAGGATTTCATGGCGCGGCTGCAGGTCTGGTTGAAACGCTGCCGCAATGGCAGCGTCGTCGGCGAGACGCGGCTGCCGCTGATGCTGCGCAACGGCAGGCAGATCGCGGTCGAGGCTGTCCATCTGAGCAGTATCGAATTGTTCGTCCTGACGGTGGATGATCCTGAGAGTGCGATCGACCGCAATATCGCCCGGGTCAGCGAGACCTGCGGCCTGACGCCGACCGAGGAGCGTATGCTGGCCCTGATGGTCGAGGGGCTCGACACGATCATCGCCGCCAAACGGCTGGGCATCGCGCCGACCACGGCCCGGACCCATCTCCAGCGTCTCTTCGCCAAGACCGGCACGGCCCGGCAGAGCGAACTCGTCCGCTTCGTCGCGACCTATGTCGAGGAGGTCCGCTGAGCAGGCGGTCCGAAGACGCGTCGTATCGACATTCGGTATTGTCTCGACATCGGCCGTGATGTTCGGGAACACCGATCTCGAAACGCAGGATGACGGCACGGATTGCCTCAAGCGCGGCCCGCTGGGTATCGACGCTCGGCCGCAATCTCGCATCCCGCTTCATTCATGGCGCCCGCCTCTGGCTGATGACCGCGCGGCGATCCTGCTGGAATCTCCGCTCTCCTTCCTCAGGCTCGGCAGCTTCGATCCGATGAGCCGGGGCCATGTGCTCGGCGGGGTGCGCACGCTCCGGCTCTCCGCCTGCTGGATCAGCTTCTTCACAGGTCTCGCGCTCTTCGTGACGAGGCTCGTGCTGCACGACCTGGGGATCGCGGTGCAGATACGCGGCCGCATCGTCGAGACGAGCCGACCCGCAGCACGCGTATGCACGACAACTGCTGGCGGCAGTGCCCGGCCGCGGGCGCTTCGGGCACTAATAGGGTTCTCGCCGTCATCCCCGGGGCGAAGCGGAACCAAGCCCCGGGAATCTCGTAGCGAGCTGACACTGGTTTCCGGGATGCTCGGGTGAAGCCGGGCATGATTCTGCATAGGAACGACCATGCCTCTCGACCCCGCCTTGCGTGCAAAAATCCTCGCCGCCGTCGAGGCGGGCTTCGACGAGCAGGTCGCTTATACGCAGGAGCTCGTCCGCTTCGCCTCCACGCGCGGGCAGGAACACACGGTTCAGGACTTCATCTTCCGGGCAATGAAGCAGCGCGGCTTCATCATGGACCGCTTCGCCATGGACAAGGAGGCGATCGCGGCCCATCCCGGCGGCGCGCCCTTTTCCGATACGCATTCCGACGCTCCGATTGTCGTCGGCATTCATCATCCCCGCGAGGAGAAGGGTCGCTCGCTGATCCTGCAGGCCCATGTCGACGTCGTTCCGGCCGGCCCAGCCGATCAGTGGAAGCATGCGCCCTTCGATCCGGTGATCGAGGGCGACTGGATGTATGGCCGCGGCAGCGCGGACATGAAGGCGGGCGCTGCCGCGAATCTCTTTTGCCTCGATGCGCTCAGGAGCATCGGGATGCAGCCGGCGGCGACGGTCTATGTCGAATCCGTCGTCGAGGAGGAATCGACCGGCAATGGCGCACTGATGACGCATCTGCGTGGTTATCGAGCCGATGCCGCGCTGATCCCCGAGCCGGAGCACGAGATGCTGGCCCGTGCCAATGCGGGCGTGCTCTGGTTCCAGTTCGAGGTGCGCGGCATTCCCGCCCATGTCCGCGAGATGGGTGTCGGCGCCAATGCGATCGACGCCGCCTACCGGGTCGTCGCCGCGCTACGAAAGCTTGAGGAACAGTTCAACGTCGAGAAGGCCGGCCGCGAGCATTTCGAGGATCAGGCCCATCCGATCAATCTGAACATCGGCAAGATCGAGGGTGGCGACTGGGCCTCCTCGGTCCCGTGCTGGTGCCGCGTCGATTGCCGTGTCGGCCTCTATCCCGGCGTCACCGCCAAGGAGACCGCGCAGCGCATCGAGGACTGCATTCGCGACGCCGCACGTGGCGATTCGTTCCTGGCGAACAATCCGCCGAAGGTCACCTTCAACGGCTTCTGGGCCGAGGGCTACGTGCTGGAGCCCGGCAGCGAGGCGGAAGCCGTGCTCGGACGCGCGCATGAGGCGGCGCTCGGCAAGCCGCTGAAGAGCTTCATGACGCCGGCCTATCTCGATGCCCGCGTCCACGCGCTCTACGACAAGATTCCCGCGCTCTGCTACGGTCCGATGGGCGAGAACATCCACGCCTTCGATGAGCGAGTCAGCCTCGCCTCGGTGAAGCGCATCACCGGCGCGATGGCGCTCTTCGTCGCCGAATGGTGCGGCCTCGAAAGCGTCGACGCTTGAGCGCCGCCCCGGGCATCGGACCGAAAGATGGGAACCGGTTTTCGGAGGGCCCCATGCTGAAGCAGGAAGCGGGATTGCCGCGCGCTCGGGGGGATGCCGGGCGATCGAGCAGGGCGCTGCTGCTCGTTCCATTGCTCGGACTGCTCTGGGGCTTCAACTGGCCGGCGGTGCGGATCTCGTTGACGGAGATCGCGCCATGGACCCTGCGCGCCGCCGGCATGAGCTTCGCCGGCGTCGTCCTCGTAGCGGTCGCGCTGGCGCGCGGTGTTCCGCTCGCCGTGCCGCGAGCGCAGTGGTTGCGCCTTGTCATTGCCGGCATTCTCTCGATTGCGGCTTTCAACGTGCTGCTCGCTTTCGCCCAGCTCGCGGCGCCGACCTCGCGTGCCGCCATCCTGACCTTCACCATGCCGATCTGGGCGACGCTGCTCGCCCGCTTCGTGCTCGGAGAGGTCTTCGACGGGCGTCGCCTCGCCGGCCTTACGCTCGGCATCGCCGGCCTTGTCTGCCTGGGTTTGCCGCTGATCCTCGCCGGGCAGCTTTCCTTCGGGCTGATGCTGGCGCTTTGCGCGGCGGTGAGCTGGGCACTGGGCACGATCGTCACCAAGCGCTGGCCGGTCTCGGCTCCGGCACTTGCCATCGCGGCCTGGCAATTGCTCATCGGCGGGCTCGTCGCCGGCATCGGCATGCTCGTCTTCGAAGGCCTGCCGGTCCCGAAACTGCTGTCGTCGCGCGTGCTAACGGCGCTGGGCTTCCACATCATCGGGGCGCAGGCGCTGGCCTATTTCCTGTGGTTCACTGTGGTTGCGCGCCTGCCCGCCGGCATCGCCAGCCTCGGTACGCTGATGGTGCCGGCGGTCGGCGTGCTCGGCTCGGTGCTGTTGCTCGGCGAGCGGCCGACGCCGACCGATTGGCTGGGCCTCGCCCTGGTCATTGCGGCCTCAGGCGCGATCCTGGTCCCGGCCCGGCGTGGTTGATGTTGCCGTTCCCAGGTCTCTTACGGAGACGAAATTGATCAGATCGCCGCTGACCCTTGCCTTCCTTCTTCTCCTGCTGGCCCTCGGTCCGCAGACAGCTTTGGGACAAGCCATGACAGATACAAGATTGCATGTGGCGGCGGCCAAGGACGATGTTGCTGCGATCAAGCGCCTCATCGCCGAGGGGGTCGCCGTCGACGGGCGCGACAGCCGCGCGCAAACGGCCCTGCTCGTCGCCACCCATGAAAACCGCCTCGATGCCGCCCGCGCTCTGATCGAGGCCGGTGCGGACGTGAACGCCAAGGATGCCATCAACGACAGCCCCTATCTCTATGCGGGCGCGCGCGGCCATCTCGCTATCCTCAAGCTGACGCTGGAGCATGGCGCCGACCTGAAGAGCACCAATCGCTACGGCGGTACCGCGCTCATTCCGGCCTGCGAGCGCGGTCATGTCGAGACCGTCCGTACCCTGATTGCGGCCGGCATTGCCGTCGATCATATCAACAATCTCGGTTGGACCGGGCTCCTGGAGGCGATCATCCTGAGCGATGGCGGCGAGAGGCATCAGCAGATCGTCAAGGATCTGCTCGCCGCCGGTGCCGATGTGAACCTCGCCGACCGCGACGGCGTCACTCCGCTCCAGCATGCCCGCAAACGCGGCCAGACCAGGATGCAGCAGATCCTGATCGCTGCGGGAGGGCGATGACCGGGCAAGCAGGACCACTCAGGTCCTGTCGCCGAGATAGGCGGTCGCGTCGATCTCCACGATGCAGTCCGGTGAGCCGAGGCCGTTGACGATGCGGAGACACGATGCGGCGTCGCCTCGGCGAAATTGGCGAAATAGACCTCGTTCATCGGCTCCCAATAGGCGCGGTCGGTGACATAGACGGTGCATTTCACGATATCGTCGAGGCCGCCGCCGGCTTCTTCGAGCAGGGTCTTGATATTGTCGATGCATTGCTGGGTCTGGGCCCGGGCATCGCCGATGGCGAGCTTGCCGTCCTTGTCGGTGCCGATGCAGCAGACGAACATGAAGCCGCCTGCGACCGTCGCCTGGGCGAAGGGCAGGCGGCCTTTGTGGATGCGGTCCGAGGTGATGATGCGCTTGGCCATGGCAGACTCCGTCGGTGGAGGCCGATCCTGGAGACCGGCCGCCGCGAGAGCAACGCGATCGTCGGGAAACGGTGAAAATGTGGCTGCTGTCTTGGTATTCCAGCGTCGCTTGAGCGATTTTTCTTCTCTCGCGCAAATTCCATAGATTAACCTGGACGCAGGCCAGGTCGGACAGCCGCGACAGGGCAGCCACCTCCGAACGCTCGGGGCGCACCCGGAATGGGATCGGTATCGCTGGACTCCTACGACGACGACCGCGTGTCGGTCATCAGCCGCAATGTGGCTGCGGCCATCGATGCTGCAACCTTCGGAGAGGGGTCGTGGGACCAGGTTCCGGCGATCCTGAGTGAAGCCTTTCCCGGTTCGTGGGGTGGCCTCGCCAACATGAATTTTTCCGAGAGTCGCCTCAATTTCCTATCGCTCCAGAACATGGACCCGGCTTTCGCCGCTGCCTATGCGGAGCATTTCGCCTATATCAATCCTTGGAACGTTTACTGGGGACGCATCAAGGGAACCACGATCGCTGCCTCGGAAGAGGTGTCTCCGGCCCAGAATTTCAGCAAGACCGAGTTCTACAACGATTGGCTGCTTCCCCAGAACCGGGCGGTGGCTGCCGCTGGCATGAAATTCGTTGGTGAGAGCGGTGAGGTCGTAAACCTTCTCGTGCACTATCCTCTGTCGAAATCCGGCGTCTATGATACGGCGACGGTCAAAGTACTGACCAATATCCGCGGCAATCTGCAGCGTTCGGTCAACTTGGCCCGCCTCCTGCGCATGAGCGTGGAAACGGTGGTCGCCGAAGCAGCCCTTGTGGAGCGCAGCCGCGGCGCGGCCTTCATCGTCGATGGCAGCCGGCGTCTGCGCGAGGCAAACCGGCCTGCAGCACGTCTCTTCGCTTCGGGGCAGGGCGTGGCGGTTCGGCATGGCCGCTGCTATCTTTCCGATGCGGTTGCGGATGATCGCTTCGCGGCCGCGCTGGAAAAGCTCTCCCGGGGAGAGCCCACGCCGATTTCACGGATCGGTTTCCGCACCGTGGCTGGCGCATGGCAGGTGTCGGTCGCCGCGCTGCCGGTCGCGCAGCCGCCGGGCGGAACGCGTCTTGCCCTGCTTCCGCTGCGGCGCATGGTCCTGGTGCTGGCCGTTGATCTCGGTTCGAGGGGGATGGATGCCGGCGGCCTCGAGGCGCTAGGCGGAAGCTTCGGCCTGACGCAATCGGAAATCACCTTCTGCAGGCGCTTGCTGCTGGGTGAAACGATTGCCGAGGCGGCGGAACGGCTCGGTATCACCCTGGGAACTGCCCGAACGCGATTGAAGGCGATCTTTCATAAGACGGGCACATCGCGGCAGGCGGAGCTGATGTTGCTGCTGGTCAACGTAAGTTGACGCAACTGCGTGGACAGAGTGCGCCCTTGCTGGCGGAAGAGGGGCGGCCAGAAACTTGGGCAACCGGCGGGACAGATGCCGCCTTCATGTTGATCGAGGATTCGGGCAAGAAACCCCGGGCTGTGCGACATCCGGCTCGCGGTCGGCATGCGGGCACCGGCTCTCGCGAAGAAACAGCGATAAATCAGAAGCTGCCTTACGCCGGCTCGTTGCCCAAGGTCTGCACCTTGGAAACCACGATGTCGAATGTCTTGCTTTCTTCCAAAAGTGCCATGTTGATATCTCCTGCAGTCAGAGCTTCCAGCAGTAGGTTTTTGAATTCAGCAGCAGCCTCTACACCATCGCGAGCCGCGATGTGTTTCATCGCGAATTCAAGGCAGAGATAGAGCGAGTTGAATATGATCTTGAGCTGCTCCAGATTCGTATCGCTTACCTTTTCGCTCACATCGACCATTTCCGCCTCCATCTGACCTGTTCGGCCGAAGACCTGCTCCTGCCGCTCATGGCTTAACGGGGCGGGCGCCAGCCTGTTCCGATGCGTCGATCTCCTGCCGGCGATGGCGTCGAGGAACGCGGTGCCCGACACGCGCGTTCGCTCGGTATGAAGTGGAGCGCCCGATGAGAATTCATCTGCCGGCCATGGCAATCTCGATGCTTTTGATCGGAGGGGCTGTTGCCCAATCGATCCATCCACCGACAAGGGAAGGTTTCGGCGCCAAGCCGGATTCTGCTGAATCTCAGCGGGAACGAATTCCGGAGCCTACTGGCGCAAATAGGCCTGAGGCCCGGGGCGGCGCGAACTCGACCCAGAATCTGAACTACGGGAGAGAGGGAGGGTAAGAAACTCCACGAAAGCCTTCCCCCCGATTTCAGGCGCTGATGGGCCGGCGTCGGAGCAGTGTACCCATGGCTGTCTATGCCTATCGCCCTGCTCTTTACAGCGAAGTCTCAGATACCGAGAGCCGCCGGACGGGCGCACAATCCGATGCCAGCCAGGCGAGGATTGCCTGTTCTCTGCGCTGACGAAATGGGGGCTCTTGCTCTCGTCGTCGCCTATCGTCCGTAAAGCCTGTGTGGCCGCATCGCGGGTTCAGCAACCTGAATGCGGCAAGCGCCTGCCTCGATCCGCTGCCGACATGCTTCGACCAGTGCCGGGCCCGTGTCCGCGCGCCCCATGAACCGTTTTGCGTCCCGCCGCGACAAAAGCTCACGGAACTTCAATCGTGGAAGGGCCTGACAGATGACGCTGAAACAGCAGGTAATCAGAATCTTGCGTGGGCCGACGGCAGCCCGCATCCGTTTTACATTCCCGTCCGGTGGCAGGACCATCGAGATTTCGGCCGGCACGTTTCACCATGTGGCGCGCGCCCTGGAAACCGGCCGGGCAACGGTATCTCCCCCCGCGGCTATCGTCCCTGGAGCAGCGGCACAATACACCGGCTTCAGCGGCGGTTCAGTGCCGGCAAACACGATGGAGGTGCCACGCATACTCGGACGCATCGAGGAAGGCCATGTTCTCCACGAGTCGCTTCATTGCGCCTATGATCTGCTCGGCACGAACATCGCGGCCGCGGAGGACGAGGCATCCTGCTATGTGGTCTCGGCTCTTGCGTTTCTGATGACCGGTGTAAAGCCGCCACGCTGGGCTGTGGAGCCTTATGTATCCGCCGGTCGGGTCGCACGTGGCTTGCTAGCCCGGTATCAGCGCGGCGAACGAGGCACGCATCCGGTAGATGCGGCGAACTGGCAGCTCCTGCGTGCCGTCCTCATGACACACCCGCTCTATATGTTTCCATGGAGCGCTTCCAACAACTGGACTCTTGGCCCGGTTCCCTCCGGAGGCAGCTACACTCACGACGGCTGACGATGAACTGGCTCGTCCGAGCCGAGTGTCCTGAAGCGTGTCTGGCTCGTGTGAGTGCGGTTTTGCAGATTGTCGAGATTCTGACATTCGCACGCAGGGAGCCTACCGTTCGATGGAGATCCTTAGGGCTCGAGCGGATTCCGTCGTCTCGATCCACGAACGCTTGCCGTCCTCGATGCGCTTATCGATAAGACCCTGGAGTGGTTCCACACTTGATGGAAACGGAGGGCTTCGTTCGGTTTTGGAGTTGGGATTCGAGATGCCGGCGTGGCGCAGGCCGGCATCGCATTGTCCGATCTCTCTGGGCCTATCTGGGTAAGAGTGTGGTTGCCGCGGTTTTGGCTGGCAAGGCGACCATGGCTTTGCCAAGAACCCGGCCGCCGTATTCTGCGTCCGTTTGCCGAAATACGCCTAGCGATCAAGCCGAGGATTGAGGCTAAGGCTTCAATTTTATCGAGAAGCGCTGGTGCTGCGAGCGAGGATTGAACTCGCGACCTCTCCATTACCAATGGAGTGCTCTACCACTGAGCTACCGCAGCAGGTCCGGCGGCCGGGGCGCTCGCGGTCGCTCTGAGGCGGTTGCGGGCGCTGGCGTCGTTCCGAAGCGGCGCCCTGATGCCACAACCTTGTGACGGACGCAACCCGCTCGATCAATCCGGCAGCAATAACCGTGGATCGATCCGGAAGAGACGGCCATCGCCGAGGAGATGCGCGCTCAGTCCCGCGCGGAAGAGCGGTCGGAAAGCGGCGTCGCGCAGGTTGAGGCCGCCGGCATAGGCACCTATCGCCGGCATGATGCAGCGCAGCGCCGACAGGGCGAAACAGCGCCGCCGGATCGCCCGGCCGCGCATCCTGATCTTGGCGGCTGGGTGAAGATGTCCGGCGATCTCGTATTCGTCCTCGGAAGCGGTCGGCTCGTGGCGCAGGGTCACGCCGGCGAGCGTCACGGCCGCCGCACTCTCGCCGCCCATGGCGTGGCTGATCGTCGGGTCGTGATTGCCCGTGATCCAGAGCCAGTCGCGCCCCCGCTGCAGGGAGGCAAGCGCGGCGCGAGTCTCGGGCGCGAGGCGGTTTTCGGCATCGCGGTCATGGAAGCTGTCGCCGAGAGCGATCACGCGGGCCGGCTGGTGGCGACGGATCGCGGCGGCGAGCACGGCGAGCGTTGCGGTCGAATCATAGGGCGGCAGCATCACGCCGCGCGCCGCATAGGCGGAACCCTTCTCCAGATGCAGGTCCGCAACCACGAGCGTACGCTCCTCCGGCAGCCAGAGCGCGCCCGAGAGATCGGGCACGAGCGCGAGCCGGCCCAGCATGAAGGTTTCGCTCGACTCTCCCAATCGCTTGGCCGGCATTGCCGTTGCCGCAGTCACGCCATCGCCTCTTCCGTCAGCATCGCCTCTGCTTCCGCCAGGATCTCGTCCGCCGCCTCGCCATAGACCGCCTCGCGCCCGATCTCGAGCATGACGGAGACGCCGAGCGGCGAGACATGGTCGAGCGGCTGATGCACGATTCGGCCGCTGATCCGTGTCAGCATCTCACCGAGCCGGCGAATGTCGAGCAGGCCCGTCGCCGCATCCGCCCGTGCCGCCTTCAGCAGGATATGGTCGGGCTCGTGCCGGCGCAGCACGTCGTAGACGAGATCGGTCGAGATCGTCACCTGCCGGCCGCTTTTCTCCTGGCCGGGGAAGCGGCGCTCGATCAGCCCGCCGATGATGGCGCAGGAGCGGAAGGTGCGCTTCATCAGCGCCGATTCCGCCATCCAGTCCTCCAGATCGTCGCCGAGCATGTCCTGCGCGAAGAGTTCGTCGAGATTGAGTGCGCCGCGCGCTACCGCCGCCGTCATGTCGCCGAGCGTCCAGCAGGCCATGCCGTAATCATTGCAGACGAAGCCGAGCGGGCGCATCCGGGCGCGCTCCAATCGTCGCGTCAGCAGCATGCCGAGCGTCTGATGGGCGAGGCGGCCCTCGAACGGATAGGCGACGAGATAGAAGCGCCCGCTGCGCGGGAAGGTCTCGACCAGAAGCTCGCCGGGCTGGGGTAGGCGCGATATCCGCTTCTGCGCATGGAGCCAGGCCGAGACCTCCTCCGGCAGCGTATGCCAGAGGCTGGGCGAAGCCAGGATGGCGCGCACGCGCGCGGCGAGGAAGGTCGAGAGCGGGAACTTGCCGCCGTCATAGGACGGAATCTTCGGGTCGGTGCCGGCGGCGGCGCGCGAGCAGACTGCCTCATTCTCGACGATGCCCTCGAAGCGCAAGACCTCGCCGGCGAAGACGAAGGTGTCGCCCGGCACCATCGTCTCGGCGAAATATTCCTCGATCTCGCCGAGCACGCGCCCGCCGCGCGTGATCATGCCGGGCTGGCCGGGCTTTCCGGCGCGCGCCCGGCCGAGCCGGACCTTCAGCATCGTCGCCTCGACGATGGTGCCCACGTTCATGCGATACTGCTGGATCACACGGGCATTGCTGGCGCGCCAGAGCCCGGCCTTGTCCTGCCGAAGTTTTGCGAAGCGCTCATAGCTCTTCAGCGCATAGCCGCCGGTCGCGACGAAATTGACGACGGCGTCGAAATCGTCGCGAGAGAGATCGGCGTAGGGCGAGGCCGTGCGGACCTCCTCGTAGAGCGCCTCGGCCTGGAACCCGTCCGAGCAGGCGACGCCGAGCACATGCTGGGCGAGCACGTCCAGCGACCCGATGCGCGGCGGCGGCGTGTCTTGCGCGGCCTCGTGGACGGCTTCGAGCGCAGCGCGGCACTCCAGCAGTTCGAAGCGGTTGGAGGGCACCAGCAGCGCCTCCGAGGGCTCGTCCATGCGATGGTTGGAGCGGCCGATGCGCTGGATCAGCCGGCTCGCGCCTTTGGGCGCGCCGAGATTGACGACAAGGTCGACGTCGCCCCAGTCGATGCCGAGATCGAGCGTCGCGGTGCAGACCACGGCCTTCAGGCGTCCATCCGCCATCGCGGCCTCGACCTTGCGGCGCTGCTGGGCGTCGAGCGAGCCGTGATGCAGCGCGATCGGGAGGTTGTCGTCGTTGAGGTTCCACAGCGACTGGAAGGCGAATTCCGCCTGCATGCGCGTGTTGACGAAGACGAGGGTCAGCTTGTGCGTGCGGATGGCCTCATAGACCTCGGCCATGGCGTGCAGCGTGGTGTGGCCGGCGATTGGGAGGTTGCGCTCGGTATCGAGGATGCCGATACGCGGCTTGGCCCCGCCCGCGACGGTCACAAGCCCGGCCGGCGTCCCGGCGCCGCCGAGATAGCGTTGCAGGTCGGCAGGTTCGCGCACCGTCGCCGAAAGCCCCACGGCCGAGACCTGCGGCGCAAGTGCTTTCAAGCGTGCGAGATCGAGCGCCAGCAGGTCGCCACGCTTGGAGGTGACCAGCGCGTGCAACTCGTCGAGCACGATGCGGCGCAAGTTGGAGAAGAACGGCGCCGCGTCGCGATGCGAGACCAGCAATGCGAGCTGCTCCGGCGTCGTCAGCAGGATGTCCGGCGGCCGCTGGATCTGGCGCGTGCGTTTGGCAGCGGAGGTGTCGCCGGTACGCGTCTCGATCGTGAGCGGGAGTCCCATCTCGCGCACGGGCGCGTCGAGATTGCGGGCGATATCGACGGCGAGCGCCTTCAGCGGCGAGATATAGAGCGTGTGCAGGCCGTCACGTTTGCCCTTGCGCTCTGCCAGTTCGACGAGCGACGGCAGGAAGCCGGCGAGCGTCTTGCCGGCACCGGTCGGCGCGACCAGCAGCGTCGAGCGCCCGGCGCGGGCCTCCTCCAGCAAGGCGAGCTGATGCGGCCGCACGCTCCAGCCGCGCCCGGCGAACCAGGCCTCGAAGGCGGGAGGGAGCGGGGAGGGGGCTGCCATGCCGGCCGAAGATAGGGGGTGATAAGGGAGAACGAAAGGGGAATGAGGCGATCGGGGTGCTGGCGCGGGCGCTCAAGCCGAGGCAAAACGATCCCTATGACTGACCTGCTCGACATCTCGCCCGACGCTTACGAACCCGTTCTCGCGCTCAACGCCGCCCATGTCGTGGAGCTTTCGCCGCTTGACCGGGAGAGCCTCGCCGGTTTGCTAGCCGGGAGTTTCTACGCACGCCGGATCGGGGTCGCAGAGGCGGCCCTGATCGCGCTCGACGAAGGGCACGCGACCTATGCGAGCCCGAACTACCTCTGGTTCCGGCAGCGCTATCCACGCTTCGTCTATATCGACCGGGTCGTGGTGGCCGACAGCGCCCGTGGCAAGGGACACGCGAGGCGTCTCTATGGCGACCTGATCGAACGGGCACGCGCCGCGGGGCACGACATTCTGGTGTGCGAGGTCAATTCGGAGCCGCCGAACCCGGCGTCGGACGCGTTTCACGCCGCACTTGGCTTCAAGGAGATCGGCAGCGCGGAAATCCATGGCGGAGCCAAGACGGTGCGTTACCTGGCCCTTCGCCTCGCCTGACGGCGCCTGGGCAGCTTCACCGCTTCTCCGCGACCACCAGCAGCCCCGGCACGGGCGCGCCACGGTCCTGCCGCGCGCTGGCGGGCTCGACGAGTAGGGGAGTGAGCCCAGCTTCCGCGAGCCGCTCCCTCAGCCAGCTTTCCGCATGCGCGAACCGCCGATCCCCGCCCACGACGACGCCCTCGCCGTCATGACTCTGCACCGTGAAAGCCAGGAGGCCATCCGGCTCCAGCACGCGCGCGCTCTGGGCAAAGCAGGGGGCGAGCTCGCCGAGATAGACGAAGACATCGGCGGCGATCACGAGATCGGCGGAGGCGTCCGGTCGGCTGGTCAGGAAGCTCGTCAGCCCGGCGACCGCCAGCTTGTCGTAGAGCGGTGTGCCGTCGGGTGCCAGCTTGGTACGCGCCCGCTCGACCATGCGCGGCGACAGATCGCAACCGGCGATGAAGCCGCTCTGTTCGTGGATCGCCTCGCCCATCAGCCCGGTGCCACAGCCGAGATCGTAGACGATATCGAACCGGAAGGGCCGGCCGGCGTTGCTGCAGCAGCGGACCAGCGCCGCCTTCAGCAGGTCGGGTGCGTTGTAGTGCAGGGTTTGCTTGAGATGGCTGTCGAAACGGTCGGCATAGGTATCGAACAGCGCGCTGGAGAAATTCTCCGAGGTCGCCTGCTCGGCCGGCAGTGCGCCGATTCGGGCGAGATCGAGCCGTGCGCCGAAATGGTCATTGGGATCGAGGTCGAGGCATTGCCGCCAGGCGGTCGCGGCATCCTCCCTGTGGCCGAGCGCTTCCTGCGCCAGCCCATAGAGATACCAGGCCGCAGTGAAGTGGTAGGCTTGCGCTACGGTTTGGTCGAGGATGTCGACTGCGGTTTGTGGATCGCCATCTTCCAGCGCGGCTTTGGCTCGGCCGTAACGGCGGTCGAGCACCGGGTCGCCGGAGCTGGCGAAATGCATGGGCGAATCCTCGGAAGTGGAGTTGGCGGATCTAGAGTAACGCGAAGCGAAGCGAAATGCGCCTTTCGCAGAAATCCAAGGCCGATTTCGGGCAGCAGGCGGCCATTCACCCGCCTGGCGACGCCGCACGGAGGAATATGACGCTGCCCAGACGAAGCGCCGGCTGGCGCCCCTCCGAATTGCTGCTGCCGACGCCGGCCGGGCTCTATTGCCCGCCTGCCGACATCCATATCGACCCCGTCCGCCCAGTGGCGCGGGCGCTGATCACGCATGGCCATTCCGACCATGCCCGCGCCGGCCACGGCGCCGTGCTGGCAACGCGTGAGACGCTGGCGATCATGGCCTTGCGCTATGGCGACGGTTTCGCCGGTTCGCAGCAGGTCGCGGTGCCCGGCGAGGCCATCCGCATCGGCGAGGTCGGTTTCACCTTCGTGCCGGCCGGCCATGTCCTCGGCTCCGCCCAGATCGCCGTCGAGAGCCGGGGGCTGCGGATCGTCGCCTCCGGCGACTACAAGCGCGAACGCGACCCGACCTGCGCCGGTTTCGAGCCCGTGCCTTGCGACATCTTCATCACCGAGGCGACCTTCGGCCTGCCGGTCTTCCGCCATCCGCCGGCATCGGGGGAAGTGGCCAAGCTTTTGGAATCCGTCAGGCTCTTTCCAGAGCGCACGCATATCGTCGGCGCCTATTCGCTGGGCAAGGCGCAGCGCGTCATGGCCCTGATCCGCGAAGCCGGCTACGAGCGGCCGATCTATATTCACGGCGCCGTCGAGAAAATCACCGTCTTCTACGAAGCCGAGGGCATCCCGCTCGGCGAGATCAGGCTGGTCGCCGAGACCGATCGCAAGACGCTGGGCGGCGAGATCGTCATCTGCCCACCGAGCGCGACGCAGGATCTGTGGGCGCGCCGCTTTCCCGATCCGGTGACGACCTTCGCCTCGGGCTGGATGCGGATCAGGGCGCGGGCGCGTCAGAAGGGCGTCGAGCTGCCGCTTGTCATCTCCGACCATGCTGACTGGGACGACCTGCTCGCGACGATCAGGGAGGTCCAGGCCGGCGAGATCTGGGTGACGCATGGCGAGGCCGACGCGCTCGTCCACTGGTGCGGCACGGCCGGCCTCAAGGCCAAGCCGCTGCATCTCGTCGGCTATGGCGACGAGGGCGAGGCCGATCCTGCCGAGGGGGCGGCTGATGCAGCTTCTGTCTGAGAGCCGATCAGCGCGAGGCTGCGACGACCGGGCGTGCGGGCGCGGCCATGCCGACCATGGCGTTCGCCATGTCACGGGCGAGGCAGTCATAGCCCGCATCGCTCATGTGGAAGCCGTCGGTCCAGAGCGCGGCCTTGAAGGCCTCGGCATCGGTGCGATGCCATTCGCGCATCGCGTCATAGCGGCCGAAGACCGGCACCGCTTCGCGCCGGGCGACCTCGCCGACGGCCTCGACATATTGGCCATAGCGTTGCGGATCGCGCACGGAGGGGAAATACTGAGGATCGAGGATGGCGAGTGCCGGACCGGCCTCGCGCACCAGCGAGATGCCCTCGCCGACCATCGCCTTGAAGGCGTCGAGATCACCGCCCTTGACGGCGTCGTTGGTGCCGACCTGCCAGATCACGAGATCGTAGGGATGGGCGGCCAGCGCAGCCTTCATGCGGGCCAGCGTCTGCGGCGCGGTCTCGCCGCCGATGCCGGCATTGACGATCTCGACCTGGGACTTCGGCCAGGCCCTGCCGAGCAGCGCCTGCAGGCGGGCCGGATAGGTCTTGTCCTTGGCGCTGGCACCGATGCCCTCGGTCGAGGACGAGCCGATGGCGAGAATCGTCAGGGCCTGGCCCTGCGAGACCTTGGCGGAGAGCGGCGCGAGCGCGGCGTTCGAGCGCACGATCGGCGTCTCGCGGCAGGAGAAGCTCGCCGCTTGCACGGGGGCTCCGGCCGACAGCATGGCAGCGATGGCAGGCAAGGCAAGGAACCGCATCGCGGCACGCATCGGCGTCTCTCTCCTAGCTATTCCGCTGCCGTTAAGGTTTGCTTCATGAACGGTATCTGAACGATGCGGTGCAACGGAAACGAACCGAAGCGCTGTGGCACGGGGGCGACAGCATGAACCGCTTCGCCTGGCTGCTCGATCGCCTCGCCTATGAGCCGCGCCGCAACGCCAAGATCGCGCTGATCGCCGACTACCTGCGCACCACCCCCGATCCCGATCGCGGCTATGCGCTGGCGGCGATGACGGGCGGACTCGTCTTCCGCAACGCCAAGGCCGGGCTGATCCGCGCTTTGATCGCCGAGCGCACCGATCCCGTGCTCTTCGCGCTGTCCTATGACTATGTCGGTGATCTCTCGGAGACGGTTGCGCTGATGTGGCCGGCCCGGCACGGCTCCAACGCGGTGCCACATCTGCCGGAGGTGGTCGAGAGCCTGCGCGAGGCCGGCAAGGCCGACCTGCCGCGCCTCGTCGCCGGATGGCTCGACGCGCTCGACGAAACTGGCCGCTGGGCCCTGCTCAAGCTGATCACCGGGGCCCTGCGCATCGGCGTCTCGGCCCGGCTCGCCAAGACGGCTACGGCCAGCCTCGGCGGCGTCCCGCCCGACGAGATCGAGCAGGTCTGGCATGGGCTGGAACCGCCCTATGCCGAGCTCTTTGCCTGGCTGGAAGGCAGGGGCGCGCGGCCCGAGGCACGCGATCCCGCGCCGTTCCGCCCGGTCATGCTCTCGCATCCGATCGAGGACGGCGATTTCGACAGGCTCGACCCGGCCGAATTCTCCGCCGAGTGGAAATGGGACGGCATCCGCGTCCAGGCCGTGAGGGGCCGCAGGGCCGACGGCACGCGCGTGACGCGGCTCTATTCCCGCACCGGCGAGGATATCGCCGCCGCTTTCCCCGATCTCGTCGAGGAATTGACTGAAGATGGCGCACTCGACGGCGAATTGCTGGTGATGCGCGAGAGTGCGGTGCAGAGCTTCAACACGCTGCAGCAGAGGCTCAACCGCAAGACCGTCACCGCCAAGATGCTGGGCGAATTCCCCGCCCATATCCGCGTCTACGACCTGCTCGTCGATGGCGAGGAGGATATCCGGCATCTGCCGCTGGAGGAGCGGCGCCAGCGGCTGGAGAATTTCCTCTCTCGGCTATCCAGCATCCGCTTCGATCTCTCGCCGGTGATTCCCTTCGCCTCCTGGGAGGAGTTGACGGCGGCCCGTGCCGATCCGGCCGGTGCGGGTGCGGGGGGCGATGCGGAAGCCGTCGAGGGCTGCATGATCAAGCGCCGCGATTCGCCTTACTTACCCGGCCGCCCCAAGGGCTATTGGTGGAAATGGAAGCGCGACGCCCGGCTGGTTGACTGCGTGCTGATGTATGCCCAGCGCGGCCACGGGAAGCGCTCCTCCTTCTATTCGGACTATACCTTCGGCGTCTGGCGTGTGGGCGAGGATGGTGGTGAGGAGCTGGTCCCGGTCGGCAAGGCCTATTTCGGCTTTACGGATGAGGAACTGATCGAGATCGACAAATATGTCCGCAAGAACACGCTGAATCGCTTCGGCCCGGTGCGGGAGGTCACGCATGAGGCTGAGGCGGGCCTCGTCTTCGAAGTCGCATTCGAGGGCCTGCAGCGTTCGACCCGGCATAAATCCGGCCTCGCCATGCGCTTTCCCCGGATCAACCGCATCCGCTGGGACAAGCCGCCGCGCGAGGCCGACCATATCGAAGTGCTGGAAGCGCTGTTGCCGACCAATGGTTGAACCGGAATGAGTTGCAGCCTTGCGCTTGCAATGCTTGTGATGCGCGGTCGGCCTGAGGCAAAATGTCCGGGTCGGACGAATGCATCGGTCCGGAGCGGGTCACGCGGCTTCGGGCGGGGGCGATGCAGGTTTTAAGGAGTGGGGCGATGAGCAAGCAGCCTTCGACGCGGATCGTCATTGCGGACGATCATCCGCTGTTTCGTGGCGCGCTGCGTCAGGCTGTGTCGAGCGCGCTCGGCGGGGCCGAGGTCAGCGAGGTCGGTTCGCTCGAGGCTTTGACCGAGGCCCTGGCCAGCGGCGGCGATGCGGATCTCGTCCTGCTCGATCTGACCATGCCGGGCGTGCAGGGCTTTTCCGGCCTGCTCTTCCTGCGTGCCGACCATCCCGAGATACCGGTCATCGTCGTCTCCGCCAATGATGACCCGGCGGTGATTCGCCGCTGCATCGAGTTCGGCGCGCTGGGCTTCCTGCCCAAGACCGCTGACGTCGCCCAGATGGGCGAGGCGATCCGCGCCGTGCTCGACGGCGGCGTCTGGACGCCACCGGGCGTCGATCTTTCCGCGCCGGTCGATGCCGAGATTGCCGACATGGTCCGCCGCATGTCGACGCTGACGCCGCAGCAGGTGCGCGTTCTGATGATGCTGTCGGAGGGGCTTCTCAACAAGCAGATCGCCTATGAGCTCGGCGTCTCCGAGGCCACGGTGAAGGCGCATGTCTCGGCGATCCTGACCAAGCTCGACGTCGACAGCCGCACGCAGGCGGTGATCGCGGCCTCGAAGATCGCTGGCACGGCCTGGGCGACGGCTGGCGCTTCGGCCACCGCCTGACGCTATCCGTTCAGACACCGTTCAAGCGCGGCCTGTTTCAGGTTAAGACAGCGCGGAAGCGCCCCGGATCGGCTTGGGGCGCAACAGGATGACGATTGCTTCCATGGAACGGTTTCTCGGTGGCTCGCCCCTCAGCGTCCTCGTCCGCCTGATCTTCATCTCGCTGCTGGTCGGCGCGGCGATGGCCTTCCTTGGCCTGTCGCCGCAGAGTCTCTACGAGGCCGCTGCGCGCTTCCTGCGCTCGATTACAGGGCTCGGTTTCGGCGCCGTGCGCGAAGTCGGCCAATGGGTCATCGCGGGCGCGCTGATCGTCGTCCCGCTCTGGCTGTTGATGCGGCTCTTCGCGGCGCGGAAGTAAACTCTACAGACCTTCGCCGCGTGCGATCGCCGCCGCGTCGCGTCCGATCAGGGCGGTCAGGCGCGTGAGACCGGCACGGCGTGCCCGCGTGGCGAGCCCCGCCTTGATCTCCTTGGCGAGGCCCGGTCCCTTGAACACCATCGCCGAGTAGAACTGCACCAGCGTCGCGCCGGCGCGGATCTTGGCGAAAGCCGTCTCGGCCGAATCGACGCCACCGACGCCGACAAGCGGAAACTGCCCTTCGACGCGCAGGAAGGCCTCGGCCAGGATGCGGGTCGAGGCGGTGAAAAGCGGCTTGCCGGAAAGCCCGCCGGTCTCGGCCTTGTTCGCACTCCGCAGGCTCTCCGGGCGCGCGATCGTGGTGTTCGAGACGATCAGCCCGTCGATCTCGCGCTTGCGCGCGACCGCGATCATGCCGTCGAGTTCGGGCAGGGTCAGATCCGGTGCGATCTTGATCAGGATCGGCGTGTGCCGGCCGCCGGTTGCGACCTCGTCCCGCGCCGCGAGCGTGCGCGCCACGAGATCGTCGAGCGCGCTTTCCGCCTGCAGGTCGCGCAGGCCGGGCGTATTCGGCGACGAGACGTTGATCGTCAGGAAATCGGCAAGTGGGGCGAGCCGGCGCGCCAGCGTCGCATAGTCGGCGGCACGATCGGCCGATTCCTTGTTGGCACCGAGATTGACGCCGACGAGCCCGCCGCGGCCCCGGCGGGCTTCGAGCCGTTTCGCCACGGCCTCCATGCCTTCGCTGTTGAGGCCGTAGCGGTTGATGACGGCCTCGTCCTCCAGCAAACGGAAGACGCGCGGGCGCGGGTTTCCGGGCTGTGGCAGGGGCGTTACGCCGCCGACCTCGACGAAGCCGAAGCCCAGCCCCAGCGCACCGTCGACCGCCTCCGCATTCTTATCGAAACCGGCTGCAAGCCCGACAGGGTTGGAAAAGGAGAGCCCGAACGCTTCGGTCGCGAGCACGGGGTCGTCGGCGCCGGGTTTCAGGGCAGGCGCGGTAGCCAGCGCCGCGACGGTCAGCCGATGCGCCGTCTCCGCATCCATGCGGTGGATCAACGGCCGCGCGAGATTGAACAGGCCGCCGATCATGCGAGATCCTCCGGTAGGACGTGGTGGTTGTCTTTTTTCAACGGCATGGGGACAATCCAGCGCGCCGCCTTCGGATCGAGCGGGGCATAAAGATGCGGGAACAGGGCGCCGCCGCGTGACGGTTCGTAGCGCAGGGCCGAGCCAAGGCGTTCTCCGTCGATCGCGATGAGCAGGAGCCCGTCCTGCCCGGCGAAATGCTTCGCCGCGGTCTCGGCGACCTGGGCACCCGTCGAGAAATGGATGTACCCGTCCGCGAGATCGATCGGGGCGCCGTCGAAGCGGCCCTTGGCCTCTGCCTCGCACCAGAGCGCGGCGGGGCATATCTTGTAGATCAGAGGCACCGGAAATCTCGCACGTACATGTCGGCCACTCGCTTAAACGTTGGCAGGAGGATTGCGCAAGCCATTGTCCGATTGTCGAGAGATTCGGATTGAAATCTTATAAGATAGGGGATATTTCCTATCTTTGATCCCCGCCGAACGGCAAGAGCGAAGCGAGGTCCTCAGCGATGCTGTCACACGACCAGATCTGGGGGGCGATCGATACGCTCGCCCAGCGTTATGGTTTCACCGCCTCGGGATTGGCGCGCAAGGCCGGGCTCGACGCGACGACCTTCAACCGCTCGAAGCGCGTCGCCTCCGACGGGCGTGAGCGCTGGCCCTCGACCGAATCGATCTCCAAGATCCTGCTCGCGACCGGTGCATCCTTCGACGAGTTCATGAGCGTGGTGCGGCGGCGCGAGCCGGCGCCGCCTCGTACGATTCCGCTGATCGGCTTCGCCCAGGCAGGCTCCGGCGGCTTCTTCGACGATGGCGGCTTTCCGGTCGGCACGGGCTGGGAGGAGGTCGCCTTTCCCGGTGCTGCCGACGAGAAGGCTTATGCGCTGGAGATATCAGGCGATTCGATGCTGCCGCTCTATCGTGATGGCGACACCATCATCGTCTCGCCGACCGCGACGGTCCGGCGCGGCGACCGGGTCGTGGTCAAGACCGTGGAGGGCGAGGTGCTGGCGAAGCAGCTCAAGCGCCAGACAGCCAGGACGGTGGAGTTGGCCTCGCTCAATCCCGAGCATCCCGACCGCGTGCTGAATCTCGCCGAGGTCGCCTTCATGGCACGGGTGATCTGGGCGAGCCAGTAGGCGCTTTTGCCAGTCAGTGTCCGTTGGTGCGCCGAGCCGGCAGCATGACCGCGAATACCGCTCCCGCGGCTGAGGACTCCAGCGCGATCGAGCCGCCATGGAGCCGGACCAGTTCGGCCGCGACGGCGAGGCCAAGCCCGGTGCCGCCCGGCGTCACCGAGCCGCGGAAGGCCTGGAACAGGTTGGCTCGCGCCCGCTCCGGCACGCCGGGGCCGTTGTCGATGATGCGCAGGGCCACGGACCCGTTCTCCGGCCCGGCCGTCACGGTCAGTACGGGCAGGTCGCCGCCTTCCGTCCCCGCACGCGTCAGCGCCTGGATCGCGTTGCGCATCAGGTTGGTGAGCACGCGTGCCATCTGGTCCGGGTCGCAGGGCGCCGACAATTCGGGCGGAACCCGATTCTCGAAGCGCGGCTGCTTGCCCTCGCCAAGGCCGAGCATTTCCGCCTGCTCGGCGACGAGCTGCCGCAGCGGGACGTCGCGGATCGCGGGCGTCGCCTCGGCGGCGCGGCCATAGGCGAGAGTGGCCTGGCAGAAGTCGATGGCGCGCCCCAGCGTCGCTATCAGGCGCGGCGCGAAGCGGCGGATCTTGACATCGCGGGTCTCGATCAACTGGTCGGACATGAGCTGTGCCGCCGCCAGCATGTTGCGCAGATCGTGATTGATCTTGGAAACGGCGAGGCCAAGCTCGGCGAGGTGCTTCTTGGTGCGCAATTCGTCGGCGAGCGTCGCTTCCATGCGGGCGAGCGCGCGCTCCGCCTCGCCGATCTCGTCGGCGCGCAGCGAGGGCTCGATGATCCGCCGCGGATTTTCGGGATCGGCTTCGAACTCCATGACATTCGCTGCCAGATGCCGGATCGGCCCGATGATCAGCGCGTTGAGCGCGATATAGACGGCCAGCGCGGTCAAGCCTGTGATCAGCAGAGAGATCAGCAGCAGGCTCCAGGAGAACTTCAGCATCGCCCGGCGCAGCGGCGCCTCGTCGATGACGATCTCGACGAAGTCGGCACCGCCGACCGCCTCGCCGACGACGCGGATCGGCATGGTCGCTGGCGAGACGAGTACGGCCAGCGCCTCCCGGATCGCACTCAGCCAGCCCGGATTGCGCAGGTCGATCGAGCGGGAGACCTCAGGCGGGGGCATCGAGTCGAGGCTGAGCAGGCGCCGCGCCCCGCCGACGCGCGCCGCGATCGCGCGGGCCCCGACGCCCATCAGCAGACGGTTCTCGCTGCCCTCGGGCAGGCCGTCCTCCGGCGCACCTTCCAGAACCAGCGCCGCGACCTGCGCGGCGGCGATCCGGTCATGCAGCCAGTTGCGCCGGAAATTTGCGATGGACGGCAGATAGATCAACACCTCCGCCAGCATGACGAAGAGCACGGTCACGAGCAGCAGCTTGGCCGAGAGGCCGAGGCGCGTGAGGCTACGCGGCTGGCTGACCGAGAGGGCTGGCTTGGGTGCATGCATCGCCGGCGATCTTAGCCGAAACGCCGCAGAAAGCCGATCAGGCGGCGCAAGGCCGGCCGCGTGGTCAATGTCGCATGGAACGACAGCGCGGCGCGGCGCGAGGCATCGGAGCGCGCCATGGCAGGCAGCGGCAGGCCGGCGACTTCGCCGATGCCGAGCCCGGCGCGCAGCGCGATGCACCACGGCGCGATCAGTTCGCCCGCATCCTCGCCGACGATGGTGACGCCGAGAATGCGACCCTTGCGGTCGACGACCGCCTTGACGAAGCCCTCGGTCTCCTCCGCGGCCCGCGCGGCTGCATTCTCCGAGAACGGCCAGCGCAGCACCCGGATTGTTCCGGCCGCTGTGCGGGCCTCTGCCTCCGGCAGCCCGATCGAGGCCACTTGCGGCCGGCTCCAGGCGATGCGCGGCTCGCTACCCGGATCGATCTTCACCGGTTGGCGAAACAGGACGCTGCGCAGCACGAGCCCGGCATGATCGTCGCCGGCGCGATCGGGCAGGGCGGTCGCCGCCCCGCCGGCGCAGGCGCCCAGCGCGTAGACGCGGCGATTGCTCGTCCGCAGGCTGCGGTCGACGACGATGCCGGAAACGTCATGGCGGATACCGCCGAGATCGAGGTCGAGAGCGTCGAGCGCGGGCCGGAGCGGACCGCAGAGGATGAGATGCGAGCCCTCGATCGCCGTCTCGCCGGAGGGAGCGCTCAGGACGAGGCGCAGCCCGGATCGCGTGCGCTCCACCCGCAAAGGCTCGCCGCTCTCGTTCAGCTCGAGTCCCTCGCGCAGCAGGCGTCGGCGCAGGAGCGCCGCGGCTTCGGCATCGTGGCTCGCGAGCAAACCTTCGGAAGCGAGGAGCGTTGCGGCACAACCGAGCCGGCGCAGGGCCTGGGCCAGGGCGGCTCCTGCGCCTCCGAGCACAATCGGCCGTTCTGGCAAACGGGTCAGGCCGGCAAGGTCGGCCTCCCGCAGAACGGGCGCCGTGTCGAGCCCCGGTACCGCGGGCGGGATGGCGCGCGCGCCGGTGGCGACGACGAAGCGGCGTGCCTTGACCGGCTGTTCCCCGACGGTGACCGTACTACGGCTGGTAAAATGGGCTTCGCCCCAGAGGACGGCGATGCCGAGCGCGGTCAGTCGCTCGGCTGCGTGATTGGCCCGGTCGGCGGCCAATGCGCGCTGGATATGGTCATGGATCAGGGCAGCGTTCGGTTGCGGTTCGGCTGCAGAGAGGCCAAGTCGCGCTGCATCGCGCAACGCCTGCGCGCGGGAGCCGGTCTCGATCAGCGCGCGGGTAACGAGGCCGCCGATGTCCCCGCCGATGGCGTCCCGCTCGATCAGGACGACGGAGACGCCGAAGGCCGCCGCGGCGATCGCCAGAGCGACGCCGTTCTCGCCCGCGCCGATGACGCATATATCGGGTGTCAACGCGGCTGGTTTCGCCGCCTTGGCCGTGCCGTCGCTCACCGGATGTCCCGTTTTGCTGTCGTCCCTGATCGCTGATGCGTTGTCGGCCGGGCGGAATCAAGGCCGTTGCGCAGCCGTCCCGGAACGAAAGGGGAAGATTGGCCGGCTCAGGCCACGCTGCGATTGCCGCTACGGCCTTTGATGCTGGCCAGCGCTTCCGGGCGGCCGAACAGGAAGCCTTGGGCGCGATGGGCGCCGAGGAGCTGGACGGCGATGCGCTGCTGCTCGGTCTCGATGCCTTCGACCACGACATTCATCTGAAGCCGGCGCGCGAGCTGGCAGACAGCCTCGATGACGGCCTTCGAGGCCTCGTTGGTATGGACCTCGCGGGCAAAGCTCTGGTCGATCTTCACCTGTGCGAACGGATAGGTCGAAAGATAGGCGAGCGAGGAATAGCCGGTTCCGAAGTCGTCGAGCGCAAAGGTCACGCCCAGCGCACGCAATTCGTCGAGCACCGAGAGTGCCAGCTTGTCGTCCTCGATCAGCAGCGATTCCGTGACTTCGAGCATCAGGCGGCGCGATTCGAGCTGCGATGCCAGTAGAGCCTCCTTGACCGTCTCGACGATCCGGCGCGGCTCGCGGAATTGCAGCGGCGATACATTGACCGAGACGCCGATGCCCGGCTCCCAGCTCGCGGCGTCGCGGCAGGCCTGGCGGATCGCCCAGTCGCCCATGCCGGCGATCAGGCCGGACTGCTCGGCGATCGGGATGAACACGCCGGGCGGCACCATGCCGCGGGTCGGGTGGCGCCAGCGCATCAGCGCCTCGCGCGACACGATCTTCTGGGTCTTCAGGTTGATGATCGGCTGATAGTAGAGCTCGAGCGTGCCATCCATGCAGGCCTTGCGCAGATCGACCTCGATCTCGTGCCGCTCCATCATCTCCTCGGCCATGGCCGGGTTGAAGAACATCAGCGTGTTCCGGCCGGCGGATTTGGCCTTGTAGAGCGCCGTGTCGGCATGGCGCAGCAGGTCGGTGGGATTGGCGCCGTCGAGCGGGGCCATGGCGATGCCGATGCTGGCAGTCACGTAGACGGTCTTGCCGTCGACATCGAAAGCCCGCGCCATCGCGTCGATCATGCGCTGGGCGATGGCGGTGACGACGAGATGGTCCGCGGATGGCAGGATCAGCAGGAATTCGTCGCCGCCGAAGCGGGCGAGTATGTCGTTGCTGCGGATCGCGCTGCGCAGGCGGCTCGCCGTCTCCATCAGCACATGGTCGCCGATGTCGTGGCCCAGACTGTCATTGACCTGCTTGAAACCGTCGAGATCGAGATAGAGCAGAGCGAAGCCGTCGCCCGTGCGCTCGAGCTTGGCGAATGTTTCCGCGATCTGCGTGGTGTATTCGAAGCGGTTCGCGAGTCCGGTCAATTCGTCGAAGCGCGCCATCTGTTCGATGCGCGCCTCCGTCGCCTTGCGCTCGGTGGCATCCTCCGTGAGCATCAGGATGCCGCCCTCGGCGGCCGGTGCGAGCGTGAGAACCAGCACGAGCCCGCCTCGCGTCACCAATTCGCGGCTGGTCGCCTGCTGGGTCGCCTGGACCTCCGACAATGCCGCGCGGATGTCGCGAAGCTGCTCCTGGCTGATCACCTGCCGCTCGACCAGGAAGCGCGCGATCGCCGTCAGGGGCGTGCCGGGCAGGGCAAGTGTCTCCGGCAGGCCGTAGAGTGTGCTGTGTGGGGCGTTGCTGACCGCGAGTTTGAGGCTGCGGTCGAACATCGCCAGCCCATCGATCATCGTGTTGAGCGCGGCGTCGAGCGTCAGGTTCTGCGAGTGCAGGGCGGAGGCGAGCGCCTTGGATTGCTTGTTGGCGTCGCTGAGCGCGATAAGGTTGCGATGCAGCGAGTTGGTGATCGCGATATTGGCGGCGACGTAGAGGAAGGCGAAGTAGCCGATATAGCGATAATACGGATTATGCGCACCGATCAGGCCGATCGCCATCGGGATGCAGAAGGTGAGGAGCTGCACCGCGACGAATTTTGGCCGGCCGGCATTGCGCGCGACATAGCCCGAGGCGAGAGCGATGGTCGAGGCGACGGAGGTGATATGCGCGGCGGGGTCGTCGGTCTGGACCAGTGCGACATAGCAGCTATAGCCGAGCACGGCGCTGAACATCGTGGCGCCGAGAAAATAATCGCGGTCCCAGCGACGGGTCTCGGCATAGCTGTCATGGGCGTGGTTGCGCCGACGATAGGCCACCACGGTCATGATGCGCAGGATGACGATGAGCGTCACCAGGATGGTGAGGCTCATGAAGATGTCCATGCCGGTCGAAACCCAGCACAGGAATGGCGTCAGGATGCCGGCGATGCCGCCGGGAATGATCGAGGCCGGCGACGAGAACAGCGAGCTGACCAGCAGCGCATAGCCGGTCAGGTCGACGGTCTCGCCCTGCTCGCGCCCGCCGGCCGTCATCAGTCGCTTGAGCGCGCCTGCCATCTACTCCCGCCTTTGCCGTCCAACGCGGCGCGACGCGCGAAATCCACACGTCGCGCATCATGCCAGAGGGTTGTACGAGAGCAGAGGTAAATGCTTCGTGTGGTTTTCCGGGGGCGCGCGCCCGGACAGGGGCGGGTTGCTCGCTTTCCCTCAGACCGGGGCGAGATGGCGCTGGTAGACGCGCGCCAGCATCCGATCCTGGGTTTGGGCGATACGCTGCAGTTTCGAGATCGCGCTTGGGCTGAGACGCAGCATGCAATTCGTCCAGATCTGACCGAGATGGCCCAGCTCTTCGCGCAGGTCGCCGGAGCGTCGGTTGAAGGCGGAAAACAACGCGGTCTTGGCAGCATGGATAGGCAGCGAGTCGGCGCAGTATTTGCGGATCCAGTTTTCGCCGGTCCCGGTCGGGACCACGGCCTCGAGGCCGCCCGCTGCCATGAAGTCCTGCGCGCTCATCTCCTCTCCGGACAGCAGCATCTCCTCGGCGGCGCGCTGCCCCATGCGCCGCGACAGGATCGCCACCGCCGTGATCGGGAAATGATTGAACTTGATCTCCGGGTACACGAACGAGGCCTGCTCCTCCGCGATCATCACGTTGCATGAACGCGGCGCGTCGATGCCGCCGCCGATCGCCTTGGCGTGGATCGTCGAGAGCGTTACCACGAGCCCGTTGAGGCCGCTGGAATTCCAGATCGCGCCTTCTGCCGAAAGCCTTGCGTATTCCGTCAGCGCGGCGCGGTCGTTCTTGGCTAGGCAGTCCAGATAGAAATCGAGATCGCCGCCGAGCGTGAAGAACGGCCCCGTGCCGCGGAAGGCGAGGAAGCGCACCGGAGCGCGGTGATACTGGTCCGGAGCTCCCCAGAGCGCCACGATCGCGCTCTGGATCTTCACCAGGCTGTCGAGCAACTGCAGCGTGAAGACGGGCTTCAGCTCCGGCCGGATCGTGACCCAGAGCGTCTTGATATCCGGCTCGTAGGCGATCTCCACCTCCGGCAGGAAGCCCGCCTTGTAGCGGATCGCATCGATGACTTCGCAACTCTCGAGCAGCGTCGGCGCGACGAACCCGGCTTCCAACTTCAAGGACTGCAACATGACGCTACCCCACAAACTCCTTGATGCCGGCAGCGTAAACAAGCTTAACGAACTGTAAACGAAATCTCCTGGAAATGGTTAATAGCATTAAGCATTTTTTGCTTTCCCAAGCGTCAGAGTGCCGCCGCCCGACACCGGGATGGCAAGAGCCGCACCGTCATGGGCCGAACGAAAATTTCGCGACGAGGCCGTATTGGTGAAACGAAAAGAGCGCCCCGATACGCCGCCGGAGAAGATCGTTGCCGGAGCGGAAAATGGCGCTGCCGGCTGGTTCGCTGCGGCAAGATGCGGGCCCGTCACGGGGCAGGCCGGGTGTCGTCGACGGCGCTTGTCCGGGGAGGGCTCAGGGTCTAACGATACCGCCGCGAATTCGCCGCGTTCCCGCGTTCAAACACCCTATGCCGAGCTGATGCCGTGACCCGCCAGACAGCCGAGGACGAGAAGCAGGCGCGCCTTGCCGCCGCGCTCCGCGAGAACCTGAAGCGCCGCAAGGCCCAGGCTCGCGCTCGCCGTTCGGACGAAGCGCAAGCGCGTGAGCTGGAGCCACCCTCTCAGGCCGATTCCTCCCGGACCTGAATTCCCGTTTCCCCCAGATGCGGCCGGCCCCGAGCCCGGCCGGCCGAGCAGGACCCGACGATGGACAAGATCCGCATCACCGGCGGCCAGCGCCTCAATGGCGCCATTCCGATTTCCGGCGCAAAGAACGCCGCCTTGCCGTTGATGATCGCGAGCCTGCTGACCGACGAGACGCTGACGCTGACCAATGTTCCGCGTCTCTCGGACGTGACTGCGCTCTCACGCATACTGTCGAACCAGGGCGTCGATCGCACCGTCGCCGGCAAGCGTATCGGCCAGTCGGCCGAGACCGGCCAGACCATCTCGCTGACGGCCCGCCAGATCGTCGATACCTGTGCGCCCTATGAGTTGGTCTCGACCATGCGCGCGAGCTTCTGGGTGATCGCGCCGATCCTCGCCCGCATGGGCGAGGCCAAGGTCTCGCTGCCCGGCGGCTGCGCCATCGGCACGCGCCCGGTCGATCTGCTGCTCATGGCGCTCGAGAAGCTCGGTGCAGAGATCGCGATCGAGAACGGTTATGCGCTGGCGCGGGCACCGAAGGGCCTGAAGGGCGGCGAGATCGTTTTCCCGAAGGTGACGGTCGGTGGCACCCATACTGCGTTGATGGCAGCCGTGCTCGCCCAGGGCACGACGGTGATCGAGAACGCCGCCTGCGAGCCGGAGGTCATCGATCTCGCCGCCTGTCTCGTCAAGATGGGCGCCAAGATCGAAGGGGCTGGTACCCCGCGCATCGTGGTCACCGGTGTGGCGCGCCTCGGCGGCGCGCATCACGCGGTGCTGCCCGATCGGATCGAGGCCGGCACCTACGCGATGGCGGTGGCCATGACCGGCGGCGACGTGATGCTGGAAGGCGCACGGCCGGAACTGCTGCAATCGGCGCTCGACGTGCTCACCAGGGCGGGTGTCGAGATCGACTCGACCAACGAGGGCATCCGTGTCCGCCGCAACGGCCATGATTTGGCTGCGGTGGATGTCGATACCGATCCCTTCCCGGGCTTTCCGACAGACCTTCAGGCGCAGTTCATGGCGCTGATGACCCGGGCGAAGGGCACCTCGCGCATCCGCGAGACGATTTTCGAGAACCGCTTCATGCACGTTCAGGAGCTCGCCCGGCTCGGCGCGAAGATCCGGCTGGACGGCGATGTCGCCCATGTCGAGGGCGTCGAGAAATTGACCGGCGCGCCGGTGATGGCGACGGACCTGCGCGCCTCGGTCTCGCTGGTTATCGGCGGGCTCGCCGCCGAAGGCGATACCACGATCAACCGCGTCTATCATCTCGATCGCGGGTTCGAAGCGCTGGAAGCCAAGCTCAGCCGTTGCGGCGCCGTGGTGGAGCGCATCAGCGGTTGATTTTCTCGGGGCGGCTCGTCAGAACAAAGCCATGTCAGACGCAGCCGCCGACCCGCTGAAGCTCATAGCGCTCGATGCCGATGATCTCGCGATCGTCTCAGCCCATCTCCAGGATGCGGTACTGAAGGCGGCCGACCTCGTTTATCTCCCGCGCGAGAAGCGCTTCGCCCTGGCGCTGCGCCGTTTCGACTGGGAAGGTGCCCAGCGTGGCCAGCGCCGGCGCCGCCTGACGGCGCTGCATTTCGACCGCGTCCAGTCGGTGCGCAGCGCCAAGCTCGACAAGAACGACCCCGACAAGGTCCTGAACCTTCTCGCCGTCACCTTCGACCTGGGCGCGGACCCGGCCGGCGATGTGACGCTGCATTTTTCGGAAGGGGCGGCGATCCGTCTCTCGGTCGAATGCATCGAGGCTCAGATGAAGGATCTCGGCCCGGTCTGGGAAGCGGTGGCGACCCCTGGCCATCCCGACGGCGCCTGAGCCTCCGAACACCTTTCCCGACGATATCCAAGGACAAGCGATGCCGATCAGGCTCGACGACAGGGATGCCGGCTTCGCCGCGGGCTTCGCGGCGCTGCTCTCCGTCAAGCGCGAGGTCTCGGAGGAGGTCGACCGCATCGCCGCCGACATCATCGCCGAGGTTCGCGAAAAGGGCGATGCGGCGCTGATCGACTATACCTCCCGCTTCGACGCGCTCGTCCTGACGCCGCAGACCCTGCGCGTCTCGGAAGCCGAGATCGACGCGGCCGTCGCCGCCTGCTCGCCGGAGTTGCTCGCGGCGCTGGAGACGGCGCGCGAGCGCATCGAGACCTATCACCGTCGCCAGAAGCCCACCGATTCCTGGGTCGAGGACGCTGCCGGTGTCGGCGCCGGCTGGCGCTGGAGCGCGGTCGAGGCGGTCGGGCTCTATGTGCCCGGCGGCACGGCGAGCTATCCCTCCTCGGTGCTGATGAACGCTATTCCGGCCAAGGTTGCCGGCGTGCCGCGCATCGTCATGGTCGCGCCGACGCCGCGCGGCGAGACCAATCCGCTCGTGCTCGCGGCCGCCCGGCTCGCCGGCGTCGACGAGGTCTATCGTATCGGCGGCGCGCAGGCCGTCGCCGCGCTCGCCTATGGTACGGCTTCGATCGCACCGGTCGCCAAGATCGTCGGCCCCGGCAATGCCTATGTCGCCGCTGCCAAGCGTCGCGTCTTCGGCCAGGTCGGCATCGACATGATCGCCGGCCCCTCGGAAGTGCTGGTGATCGCCGACCGCAGCGCCAATCCGGACTGGATCGCCGCCGACCTGCTGGCGCAGGCCGAGCATGACGTCTCCGCCCAATCGATCCTGATGACGGACGATGCAGCACTCGCCGCCGAGGTCGAGAAGGCGGTGGCCACTCAGCTCGCGACGCTGCCGCGGGCGGAGATCGCCGGCAAGAGCTGGCGGGAATTCGGCGCGATCCTGCTCGTTGCCGATCTTGAGGCCGCGGTGCCGCTGGTCGATAGGCTTGCGCCCGAACATCTGGAGATCATGACGGCCGATCCGGACCGCCTCGCCGGGCTGATCCGCAATGCCGGCGCGATTTTCCTCGGCGGCCATACGCCGGAAGCGATTGGCGACTATGTCGGCGGCCCCAACCACGTCCTGCCGACCGCTCGCTCGGCCCGCTTCTCGTCGGGTCTCGGCGTCGGCGATTTCATGAAGCGGACCTCGCTCCTGAAATGCGGCCCCGAGGGCCTGCGCGTGCTCGCTTCCGCCGCCACGCAACTGGCCGAAGCCGAGGGCTTGCAGGCGCACGGCCGATCCGTGACGATCAGGTTGAATCTCTAGAGTATCGCGCGAGAAAGCGGGAACCGGTTTTCCGCAAGAGCAATACCCTAAGGCTTAGTGATACCGGCTCCGTTCGACAGACGGTGCCATGGCCGGAGGAGCGATGTCCGACGTCTCGACTGCCCCCACCAAGCGCCTGGTGGGCCTGACCCTCGACGAGAATTCCCTCGGCCGCGGCACGCCCGATCAGGAGCACGAGCGCGCCGTCGCGATCTACGATCTGATCGAGCGCAACAGCTTCGTCATCCCCGAGCACGACGGGGGGCCGTATCTGGCGCACCTCGCGATGGTCGAGCGACGCCTCGTCTTTGAGATCAAGGCGGCGGATGGCGCGCCTGTCGTGACGCATCATCTCTCGCTCAGCCCGTTCCGGCGCATCATCAAGGACTATGAACTGGTCTGCGACAGCTATTACGCGGCGATCAGGACCTCGACCCCGGCGCAGATCGAGGCGATCGACATGGGGCGGCGCGGCCTGCATGACGAGGCCGCCGGTATCCTGGCGGAGCGGCTGGCCAATAAGGTCGAGGTCGATTTCGACACGGCGCGCCGCCTCTTCACGCTGATCTACGCCTTGCACTGGAAGGGCTGACGCGCTTGGAGCCGCCGCGTAAGGTGCAGAGCGTGCTCTTCATGTGCGCGATGAATGCTGTGCGCTCGCCCATGGCGGAAGCCCTGGCCAAGCATTTTTTCGGCAAGTCGGTCTATGTCCAGTCGGCCGGTGCTCGCAAAGGCGAGGCAGACGGCTTCGCGCAGACGGTGCTGGAGGAGATCGGCATCGATCTGAGCCGCCACAAGCCGAAATCGATCGAGGAACTGGAGGAGTGGGAAGGGCTCAATTTCGACCTGATCATCACGCTCTCGCCGGAAGCGCACCATAAGGCTCTGGACCTGACAAGAACCCATGCGGCCGAAGTGGAATACTGGCCGACGGTCGATCCCACCGTGTTCCAGGGCTCGCGCGAGCAGAAACTCGATGCCTATCGTGATGTCCGGGACGGCCTGACCAGGCGGATCAAGCAGCGGCTCCAGGGTTAGAGCATATTCGAGGGAGACGGATCCGGTTCGCGTGAAGAAAATGCGATGGAACGGAAACTGCTTCAGGCCGGTGCCTTGTCCTGAGACTGCATGCCCTCCTGGCTTGAGATCGCGAAAGCCGTGGGATATCCACCTTGCTGCGCCATCGCAAAAATTCAATCAGTAATTGTAAAAATTGCCTCCTGCGGCTGAGGCGGTTATGGGCCGGATTGTTTGTAAAATGTATCAAAAAAATCAACAATTGTATAAAATGCCGCTTATAGCGGTGAAATCCTTCAGTTTTGCGGAGAGAGACAAACGGTAGGATTGCAATTGAATGCAGCGTAGGATTGTAATTTTCTCTCGTTCATGAATGATGCGCAGCTTGCGGGCCGAGCAGTCGACCCTCGGTCCGAACGAACGGGTTAAGCGAAATTTTACGCAGCTACGGTTGCTTCGCCTGGACGCCGCCGTTGCCCCGAGTGATCCCTGCCAATGCCTTCGACTTCTCCAGCGGAACCTGGTGCGGCGCCCGCGGAACGCTTGTCCCCTGCCGGCGGTCTCTTCGTCGGACTGGTCTGTCTGCTGGTCAGTTTCGGGGCCCTTGCGAGCCTGCCGGCGGCAGCCGACGGCACCGAGCCGGTGGCGATCGTCTTTCCGCCCTGGACCGATGGCGCGGAAGCCGTGGCGCTGAGCTTTGCAGCCGGTCATCGCGTCCTGCGTAGCGGCCGTTTGAGTGCAGTCGTTGTCGTGGCCCCGACGCTGAGCGGGCAAGCACCTTCCCTGCCGCAAGGCGCGTGGTTCTCCGTCGTTCTGGCTGGCCTTGCCGGATGTCTCGACCGCCCCGGCCGAACAGGTGCATCGTCATGATCTGGACGTTGTCGGCAGTGCGCCATCGGGTCGCGCAGGCCCTGCTTGCGCTCGGGCTGCTTCATCTGCCGTTGCTCGCACTGTCCTTCTGGGCCAACGGGGCCTCAGGCATCGTCCCGGTGCTGATGGCGACGCTGGCGGTCATTGCCGCCGTTCTGGTTTATCGCCTGGCGGGTCCCGCGATCGTGACTCAACTCGTCATCGCGTCTGTGCTGATCGGGCAGGTCTCGATCCTGGTTTTCAGCTTTGCCGGCCATTCCTGGCAGCCGGACATCCACATGTATTATTTCGCGGTGTTGGCGCTGCTGGCCGGCTTCTGCGACTGGCGGCCGATCCTGATGGGTGCCGTGCTCACGGCTGCGCATCATCTCGTGCTGCAATATGTCCTGCCTGCGGCCGTGTTCTATCAGGGCGGCAGCCTGCTGCGCGTGCTGCTTCATGCCGTGATCGTCGTCATCGAGACGGCGTTTCTCGCGGTCTTCGCCGTGGTGTTGCAGCGCATGTTCGCCGTGAACGAGCAGAATCTGGCGCGGGCGCAGGAAGTGGCGGAGCGCGAACGGATCGCCGGTGAGAAGGAGCGCAATCTCGCCGAAGAGCTAGGTCGGCGTGCCGAGATGATGCGAGATGTCGTCGCCGGCTTCCGCTCGCAGATGGAGCAGGCGATGGCCGTGCTCGACAATTCCGCTGCGGCGATGACGACCGAGGCCGGGGCGCTGACCGAGACCTCCGATCATGTCCGGCGCCAGACCGCGATGGTCTCCGATTCCGCAGCCGGCACGATGGACAGCATCGACCATCTCTCGGCCGCCAGTACGGAGCTCGTCGCCTCCATCAGCGAGATTGGCCGCAATGCCGGACAATCTGCCGATGGCTCGAAGGCCGCGGCGGAGCTCGCGCGGCGCGCCAGCGCCGAGATCGAGCATCTCGCGCAGAGCAGCGAGAATGTCGGCGCAGTCGTCGAGATCATCCGTGGCATTGCCGCCCAGACCAGCATGCTGGCGCTCAACGCCACGATCGAGGCGGCCCGCGCCGGCGAGATGGGCCGCGGCTTCGCGGTCGTTGCCAGCGAGGTCAAGACGCTCTCGGCCCAGACCGCCAGGGCGACCGACGAGGTCTCGCATCAGATCGGTGCGATGCAGCAGGCGTCGCAGCGCTCGCTCAAGGCGATCCGCGATATCGTCGTGGCAATCGGCGAGGTGGAGAGCGTAGCCGATGCAATCGCGCTCTCCGTTGACGAGCAGAGCCGCGCCACCGCCGAGATCGCGCATCAGGTCCGGTTGTCCTTCGAGGGTGCGCAGCGCAGCGCCGACGTTGCCGGAGGTTTCGAGGTCATGACCCGCCAGACACATGGCGCCGCCCAGCAATTGCAGAGTGCCGCCAGCACGCTCGCGCAGCAGGCGCAGGACATCCGTCAGGAGGTCGCGAGCTTCTGCGGGCGGGTCGCTACGGCCTGAGAATTTTACCAGGCGCGGCCGGGACCGACGGGCCCGATACCGAGGAAACTGCCGAGGCTCGCCGCGATATCGGCGAAGCTGCCACGACGCCCGAGCGGCTCTGCCCCGATGCCCGGGCCGAAGGCCAGGATCGGCACATGCTCGCGCGTATGGTCGCTGCCGGGCCAGCTCGGATCGTTGCCGTGATCGGCGGTGACCACGGCAATATCGCCCGGCCTCAAGGCCGCTTCGATATGGGGTAGATGGCGGTCGAAGGCCTCCAGTGCCGCCGCGTAGCCCGGGATATCGCGCCGGTGGCCGAACTCGGTGTCGAAATCGACGAGATTGACGAAGCAGAAACCGCCATCCGGCAGGCTGTCCCAGGCCTCAAGCGTAGCATCGAGCATGGCCGCATTGCCGTAGGGCTTGATCTCGGTGCCGGTGGCGCGATGGGCGAAGATGTCGCCGATTTTGCCGACGGTGACGACCGTGCGTCCTTGCGCCGTCAGGCGGTCGAGGATCGTCTCGTCCGGCGGCGGAATGGCGAAATCCTTGCGGTTGCCGGTGCGGGTGAAGCCTTCTTCCGGCGATCCGACGAAGGGCCGCGCGATGACGCGACCGATCCGTAGGGGATCGACGAGCCCGCGCACGGTCTTGCAGAGCGCATAGAGCCGGTCGAGCCCGAAATGCTCCTCATGCGCAGCGATCTGCAGCACGGAATCGACGGAGGTATAGCAGATCGGCTTGCCCGTCTGGATATGCTCAGGACCGAGCTCGTCGATGATCGCGATGCCTGACGCGTGCTTGTTACCGAGGATGCCGGGAAGGGCGCCTTCCTTGATGATGCCGGCGATCAGCTCGGGCGGGAAGGCATTCTCGTGATCGGTGAAATAGCCCCACCGGAACGGCACCGGGCAGCCGGCGATCTCCCAATGGCCCGAAGGCGTGTCCTTGCCCTGGCTGATTTCGACGCCATAGCCCCAGCGCCCTTCGGGGCTGGCGGGCTTCGTTATGCCGGCCAGCCGCCGGCCGGTCGAGGCTTCGCAGGCATGGGCGAGGCCAAGACGCACGAGGTTCGGCAGTTGCAGCGGCCCGCGACGCAGACCCTCGCGGTCGCCGCGCCCATCGGCGCAAGCCTCGGCTATATGGCCGAGCGTGTCGGAGCCGGCATCGCCATAGGCGGCCGCATCGGCCGCTCCGCCGCAGCCGACCGAGTCCAGCACGATCAGGAGCGCCCGCGCCATGCTCAGCTCCTCACCGCGCTGTCATTGGCGGTATCGAGATTGAGCGCCGCCGCCAGCAGCGCCTGGGTGTAGGCCTCGCGTGGCGATGTGAAGATCGCCTCGGCCGGGCCTTCCTCGACCACCTTGCCGTTCTGCATCACCACCACCCGGTGCGACAGCGCCCTGACCACCTTCAGGTCATGGCTGATGAAGAGATAGCCCAGCTTACGCTTGCTTTGCAGCCCGCGCAGCAATTCGACGATCTGCGCCTGCACGGACATGTCGAGCGCCGAGGTCGGCTCGTCCAGCACGACGAATTTCGGATTGAGCGCCATCGCTCGCGCGATCGCGATCCGCTGGCGCTGGCCGCCGGAGAACTCGTGCGGGTAGCGATCCATCGCCGCGGGGTCCAGGCCGACGTCGACCAGTGCCTGCGCCACGATCGCGCGGCGTTGCTGATAGCTCAGGTCCGGCTGCTGGATGGCGAGCCCTTCGGCCACGATCTCGGCCACCGACATGCGAGGCGAGAGCGAGCCATAGGGGTCCTGGAAGACGACCTGCAGGTCCTTGCGCTTCGGCCGCACCTGCTTGCTGGAGAGCCCGTCGATCCGGTCACCCAGGAAGACGATCGGCCCTTCCGAGGCGGTCAGCCTGAGGATGGCGAGGCCGAGCGTGGTCTTGCCCGAGCCGGATTCGCCGACGACGCCGAGCGTCTCGCCCTCGCGGACCTTGACCGAGATGCCGTCGACGGCCTTCACATGACTAGTCGTACGGCGCAGCAGGCCGGACTTGATCGGGAACCAGACCTTGACCGGCCCGGCCTCCAGCAGCGTCGCAGCGTCAGCCGGGACAGGGGAGGGGCGGCCCTTCGGTTCCGCTGCGAGCAGGCGCTTGGTGTAGTCGTGCTGCGGGTTGCCGAAGATCTCGGCGACGGGACCGTGCTCGACGATCTTGCCCTTCAGCATCACGCAGACCCGGTCTGCGATGCGCCGGACGATGCCGAGGTCATGGGTGATGAACAGCATCGCCATGCCGAGTCGGCCCTGCAGCTCCTTCAGCAGCTTCAGGATCTGCGCCTGCACGGTGACGTCGAGCGCGGTGGTCGGCTCGTCCGCGACCAGCAATTCGGGCTCGTTGGCGAGCGCCATCGCGATCATCACGCGCTGGCGCTGGCCGCCCGAGAGCTGGTGCGGATAGGCATCGAGTCGGCTCTTCGCGTCGCGGATGCCGACGAGGTCGAGCAGTTCCAGCGTGCGGGCTCGCGCCTTCTCGCCGCGCAGGCCCTTGTGCAGCTCGAGGATCTCGCCGATCTGTCGCTCGATCGTGTGGAGCGGGTTGAGCGAGGTCATCGGCTCCTGGAACACCATGGTGATGTCGTTGCCGCGCACCTTGCGCATCGCGTCCTCGTCGGCCGCGATCAGGTCCTGCCCGTTGAACAGGATCTTGCCGGAAGGGTGATGCGCCGCCGGATAGTTCAGCAGTTTCAGGATCGACAGCGCCGAGACCGATTTGCCGGAACCGGATTCGCCGACGAGCGCCAGGGTCTCGCCCTTGGCGATCGAGAAGGAGACGCGGTCGACCGCGAGCGTCTCCCGCCCGCCTTGGCGGAAGGCGACGGAGAGGTCTTCGACGGAAAGGAGGGGCGCGGTCATGCGAAGGTCTTCCGCGGGTCGAAGGCGTCGCGCACGGCCTCGCCGATGAAGATCAGCAGCGACAGCATCAATGCGATCACGATGAAGCCGGATAGGCCGAGCCAGGGCGCCTGCAGGTTCGCTTTGCCCTGCGCCAGCAATTCGCCGAGCGAAGGCGATCCCGGCGGCAGGCCGAAGCCGAGGAAGTCGAGCGAGGTCAGCGTGGTGATCGAGCCGTTGAGGATGAAGGGCAGGAAGGTCAGCGTCGCCACCATCGCGTTGGGCAGCAGGTGCCTGACCATGATGGTGCGGTTGGAGAGGCCGAGCGCGCGGGCCGCGCGGACATATTCGAAATTGCGGGCCCGCAGGAACTCGGCGCGCACGACGCCGACCAGCGCCACCCAGGAGAACAGCAGGAGGATGCCGAGCAGCACGAAGAAGCCCGGCGTGATGATCGCCGCGACGATGATCAGCAGGTAGAGCGCGGGAATCGAGGTCCAGATCTCGATGAGGCGCTGGAAGATCAGGTCGGTCCAGCCACCGAAATAACCCTGGATGGCGCCGGCCGCGATGCCGATCACCGAGGAGAAGGCACAGAGGATCAGCCCGAACAGCACGGAGATGCGGAAGCCGTAGATCAGGCGCGCGACCACGTCGCGGCCCTGGTCGTCGGTGCCGAGCCAGTTCCATTCGAGGTCGCGGCAGGTCGCACCGCCCGTACGCTCCGCGATCGCCCTGCACTGTTCGTCCTTGAGCAGCCAGGTCGGCGGGGCGGGGGCCGGCACCGGCAGGTCGAGATTATGGGTGCGGTAGGAATAGCGGATCGGCGGCCAGATCGCGAAGCCGTTGGCCGCGATCTCCTTGGCGATGACCGGGTCGCGATAATCGGTCGTGGCGAGGAAGCCGCCGAACTTCTCCTCCGGATAGTTCACGGCGACCGGGAACAGCCACTCGTCCTTGTAGCGCACGACGAGCGGCCGGTCGTTGGCGATGAACTCGGCGAAGAGGGTCAGCATGAACAGCGCGAGGAAGAGCCAGAGCGACCACCAGCCGCGCTTGTTGGCCTTGAAGTTGTTGAACCGGCGCCGGTTGATCGGCGAGAGCTTGAGCCAGCCCTGCTTGGCTTCAGCCGGCGCGAGCGGAATATCGCTGCGCAGGGCCGGCGGCGGGGCGTCGATCAGCGTGTCCATGCTCACGCCTCCCGGCTCTCGAAATCGATGCGGGGATCGACCCAGCTATAGGTCAGGTCGGTGATCAGGTGCACGACAAGGCCGATCAGCGAGAAGATGAAGAGATTGGCGAAGACGACCGGATAGTCGCGATTGACGATCGCCTCGAAGGAGAGGAGGCCGAGCCCGTCCAGCGAGAAGATCGTCTCGATCAGGAGCGATCCCGCGAAGAGCGCATGGACGAAGGCGCCGGGAAAGCCGGCGATGACGATCAGCATCGCGTTTCGGAAGACATGGCCGTAGAGCACGCGCCGCTCGCTTAAGCCCTTCATCCGGGCGGTCAGGACGTATTGCTTGCGGATCTCGTCGAGGAAGGAGTTCTTGGTCAGCAGCGTCGAGGTGGCGAAGGCGCCAAGCGCCATGGCCAACACCGGCAGGGCGATATGCCAGAGATAGTCCTTCGCCTTGCCGAACAGGCTGAGATCGGCCCAGTTGTCGGAGGTCAGGCCGCGCAGCGGAAAGATCTGCCAGAACGAGCCGCCGGCGAAGAGCACGATCAGCAGGATCGCGAACAGGAAGCTCGGGATGGCGTAGCCGACGATGACGACGGCGCTTGTCCAGGTGTCGAAGCGCGAACCCTCCTTCATCGCCTTGCGGATGCCGAGCGGGATCGAGATCGCGTAGGAGATCAGCGTCATCCACAGGCCGAGCGTGATCGAGACCGGCAGCTTCTCCTTGATGAGCTGGAGCACCGGCGCGTCGCGGAAATAGGAGCGGCCGAAATCGAAGCGCGCATAGTCGCCGAGCATCTTCAGGAAGCGCTCATGCGCCGGCTTGTCGAAGCCGAACTGCTTCTCAAGCTCCTTGATGAAGGCGGGGTCGAGCCCCTGCGCGCCACGATAGGCGGCACCATCGCCCTGCGCGCCGGCATCGCCACCCTGGCCGCCGCCGACGCGGTCGGCCGCGCCGCTATTGGGGTTCTGGAGCTGCGAGATCACGCGCTCGACCGGTCCGCCCGGCGCGAACTGCACGATGACGAAGGAGACGAGCAGGATGCCGAACAGGGTCGGCACCATCAGCGCGAGGCGCCGGGCGATATAGCTCAGCATGCCTCGCTCACGCCTTTCCGATCCGCTTGGCCTTCTCGGCGTCGTACCACCAGATGCCCGGCGCGCCGGACGAGTATTTCGGCTTGGTCGCCGGCCGGTCGTACATGTCCCAGTAGGCCAGCCATTCCTCGTCGTTCCACCACATCGGAATCCAGTAGCGCCCGGCGCGCAGCAGGCGGTCGAGGCATTTCGCGGCGACGATGCAGTCGGCATAGGTCTTGGCCTGGCCGATGGATTGGATCATCGCGTCGATGGCCGGGTGGCTGATGCCGCCGACATTGCGCGAGCCCCTGGTCTTCGCCGCTTCCGAACCATAGACGATACTCAGCGTGTCGCTCGGGATCGATCCGCCCGAGAGCGCCCGGCTGATGATGTCGAAATCGAATTCGTCGAGGCGGCGCTGATACTGCGCGGGGTCGACGAGGCGCGAGGTGGCGTTGATGCCGAGCCGCTTGAGATTGGCCTGGAAGGGCTGCGTGTGCGGCTGCAAAGCGGGGTTGGAGTCGAGGAACTCGATCTCGAAGGGCTGGCCGTTCGGCAGTTTCATGACATTGCCGTCGCGCTTGCAGCCGGCAGCGCGCAGCATTTCGTCGGCCTTGCGCAGCAGGTTGCGGTCGCTGCCGGAACCGTCCGAGACCGGCGGCAGGAAGGGCTCGCCGAAGACCTCGTCGGGGACCTTGCCGCGCCAGGGTTCCAGCAGCTTCAGTTCTTCAGGTGAAGGCTTGCCGACCGCCTTCGAATCCGAATTTTCGAAATAGGACGTCATACGCTCGAACGAGCCGAACATGATGTTCTTGCGCGTCCACTCGAAATCGAAGGCCAGGCCCAGTGCCTCGCGGATGCGCGGATCGGCGAATTTCTCGCGCCTTGTATTGTAGACCCAGCCCTGCGAACCGACCGGCTCGGTCTTCGGCAGGGTCTCCTTCTTGACCTTGCCCTCCTGCACGGCCGGGAAATCGTAGCCCGTCGCCCAGATGCGCGAGGTGAATTCCTCCTGGAAGGTGATGGCGCCGCCCTTGAAGGCTTCGAACGCCACCTGCCGGTCGCGGAAATACTCCCAGCGCATCCGGTCGAAATTATTGGTGCCGATATTCACCGGCAGGTCTTTCGCCCAGTAGTCCGGCACGCGCTCGAACTCGATGAACCGGCCCTGTTCGAGGCGCCCAACCTTGTAGGCGCCGGAGCCCAGCGGCGGCTCCAGCGTCGAGGCTGTGAAGTCCCGCGTCGACCAGTACTTTTCCGAGAAGACCGGCAGGCCGGCGACGACGAGATGCAGGTCGCGCCCGCGCTTCGGCGAGAATTTCGCGACGAAGATGTCGTCGCCCTCCGCTTCCGCTGAGACGAGTTCGTTGAGCAGCAGGCGATAGGATGGATGACCCTTCGCCTTGAGGATGTTCATCGAGAAGGCGACGTCGCGGGCCGTCACCCGCGAACCGTCATGGAATTTGGCTTCGGGTCGCAGGCGAAAGCGATAGGTCAGCTTGTCCGCGGAGACCGCGACGCTCTTCGCCAGCAGGCCGTAGGCGGAGCCCGGCTCGTCGCCGGAGCCGGCCATCAGGCTGTCGAAGCAGGCATCCATACCAGCCGCGCCGTCGCCTTGCAGCACATAGGTGTTGAGCGTGTTGAAGGTATCGAAGCTCTGGTTCCCGCCGCCGCGCTTGATCTGGACGGTGATGGAACCGCCCTTCGGCGCCTTGGGGTTCACATAGGCGAAATGTGGAAAGTCAGGCGGCAGGGCGAGCTCGCCGAAGGTCGAGAGCCCGTGCGATTCGACATCCTGCGCCAGCGCTGTTCCGGGAAGCTGGGGCAGGGCGCCCGCGGCGGTCGCGGCTCCTGCTGCTTCCAGCAATCTGCGGCGTGTGATGCGCATCGCCATCGTTTCGCGTCTCCGTCTGATTCGCCGTTGTCCTGTGTCGCCTGCGCGGAAGGCTACGGCAATGGCTGGCAGGAGGCGGATTGTGCGGGGCTGCGCAGGGCGGGAGCAAGACGGAGAAATGAAAAAGCCGGGCAAAGCCCGGCTTCGTGATCGTGGATAGGCCGCTCGTCTCTGCCTCAGGGCTTCGGCAGGGGCTTCGGCGCGTCGGCCAGCGTGTTCAGGTAGGCCACGACATCGGCGCGGGTCTCGGGCTTGGCGATGCCGGCAAAGGCCATGATCGTACCGGGCACATAGGCCTTCGGGTTCTTCAGGAAATGATCGAGCGCGTCGGCATCCCAGGTCTTGTCGTTGCGGCCCTTCATCGCGGCCGAGTAACCGAAGCCGGCGACCGAGCCCTCGTTGCGGCCGTAGACGTCGAAGAGATGCGGACCCACCTTGTTGGCGCCGCCCTTCTCGAACGTGTGGCAGGCCTTGCAGGCGGCCGTCGCCTTTTCGCCCTTGGCGGGGTCGGCCTTGGCGAGGCGCACCGCGATCGGCTCCTCGGCTGCGGGCGCGGCGGCCGTGGCGCCGCCGGCGGCCGGTTCCTCGCTTGGCAGGTCGAAGCCCGGCACTGCCGGCTTCTGCGGCGCGAAGACGATACCGGCCGTCATGCTGAGACCCATCACGACAAGCAGCGTCGAGAGAACCGCGCCGGCGATCTTGTTGGCTTCGATGTTCATCGTATCCGAACCCTGGGTGCCCTCCGCGGCCGAGGCCCGGGAGACGAGATAGCGCTTGGCCGGAGTCTTGAAAGGCTCCAGCTTCCGCCGTTGCTTAACCGCTTTGCGCGCTTCATTGCAACTCGTATAAGCACGCACCGTTTGAGACTTTTTGCCGCCACCGGCTTTCACCGGCGGCAGCCCAGCCGAGCACGCTTCAGAAAATGGCCCGTCCGCTGATCCTGATCCCCGCCCGCATGCAGGCGACGCGCTTGCCCGGCAAGCCGCTCGCCGACATCCATGGCGAGCCGATGATCGTCCATGTCTGGCGGCGTGCGGTCGAATCGGGCGCCGGAGACGTCGCTGTCGCCACGGATGCGCCGGAGATTGCGGCCGCGATCGAGGCGGCCGGCGGCAAGGCGGTGATGACCAGCGCCGATCACCAGACCGGCTCGGACCGGATCAAGGAAGCAGCAGATATCCTCGACCCTGACAGGCATTACGACATCATCGTCAATGTGCAGGGCGATTTTCCGACGCTGGCGCCCTCGGCCATCGCCGCTGCGGTGAAGCCGCTCGCCGATCCGGCTGTGGATATCGCAACGCTGGCGGGCGTGATCGACGACGAGGAGGAGAAGACGGCGCCGAGCGTCGTGAAGCTCATCGGCAGCGAGATCGCGCCCGGCCACATGCGTGCGCTCTACTTCACCCGGGCGACGGCGCCCTCGGGCGAGGGACCACTTTACCATCATGTCGGCCTCTACGCCTATCGCCGCGCCGCGCTCGACCGTTTCGTCAGCCTGCCGCAGTCGCCGCTGGAACTGCGCGAGAAGCTGGAGCAATTGCGCGCGTTGGAAGATGGCATGCGGATCGACGTCATGGTCATCGACCATGTGCCGCGCGGCGTCGACACGCCTCCTGATCTCGATCGTGCCCGCGCGATCCTGAAATCCCGCTAGAGCCATCCTGGCGGGGCCGATAGCGGTTTCGCCGGTGCAATGGCGGATAACAAGAAGCTGAGGAGCCAGAAGTCGTCCCATGTCCTTCGTCGTGTCTTATCAGGGTGAGCCCGGAGCCTTCTCCTCGCAGGCGGCCCTCCAGGTGTTTCCGGACTGCGAGCTTCTGCCCTGCGCTACCTTCGAGGACGCGCTTGCGGCGGTGAGCGACGGCAAGGCCCGCTACGGCATGATTCCGATCGATAATTCGATCGCCGGCCGTGTCGCGGATATCCACCACCTGCTGCCGCGTTCGGGGCTGCACATCATCGGCGAGCATTTCCTGCCGATCCGCTTCCACCTGATGGCGGCGAAAGGCGCGACGCTGGCGACGATCCAGACCGTGCAGAGCCATATCCACGCGCTCGGCCAGTGCCGGAAGATCATCCGCAAGCTCGGCCTCAAGGCCGAGGTCGCGGCTGACACGGCCGGCTCCGCCCGTCAGGTCGCCGAGGCCAATGATCTTACGCGTGCTGCCATCGCCCCGCGGATCGCGGCGGAGGTCTATGGTCTCGACATCCTGATGGAGGACATCGAGGATGAGAAGCACAACACGACCCGCTTCGTCGTACTCTCGAAATATCCGGAATACGCGCGTCAGGGCGGGGCGAAGACCGTCACGACCCTGATGTTCCGCGTTCGCAACATTCCCGCGGCGCTCTACAAGGCGATGGGTGGCTTCGCCACCAACGGCATCAACATGACCAAGCTGGAAAGCTACATGGTCGACGGCCATTTCTCGGCGACGATGTTCTATGCCGATGTCGAGGGCCATCCCGACGATCCGGCGCTGCGGCGCGCGCTCGACGAGCTCTCCTATTTCTCCAAGGAGATGAAGATCATGGGCGTCTATCCCGCCAACGACTTCCGCTCGACGATCGAGGAAGCCGGCGAGTAAGACGCAAGTCCGGAACCTCTCCGTTCGTCGAGGGGCAAAGGCCCGTTCGGAAATGCGGGTCATCCCGGCACAGTCAGGTCCGGGATGACGGCGTGTTCAGCCGATGAATGGGAGCCGCGGGTGGCGGCGCTTAGTCGCTGACGTCTTCTCGCCCGTCGATCGCCATCAGCGTCGCGGTTAGCAGGGCGACGAGCTTCTCCTGCCCGCCAGACTCGGCGAAGACCTTGGCCTGAGCCAGCGTCAGCGTTCGACCGGCCTTCACGACTTCGCCACGTGCAATGATACGCTCGCCTGCGGCGGGCGCGACCAGATTGATCTTGAATTCCGTGGTGAGCACGCCGCGTCCGGGCGGCATCATGCTCAGAGCCGCGTAGCCGGCGGCGGAATCGGCGATGGCGCTGACGGCGCCGGCATGGACGAAGCCGTGCTGCTGGGAAACCGTCGGACCCGGCGTCAGGACGATCTCCACGAAGCCCGGTGTAACCGCGCCGAGACTTGCGCCCAATGTCGCCATCAGGCCCTGTTTGGCAAAGCTCGTCCCGATGCGCTGCTCGACACCCCGTAGTTCAGAGGACATGTTTCGCTCTCCCGGGGCAGGATCGGGCGGATCAGATGCGTTCGCCTTCCACTGCCCAGGCCCGCACCAGCGTATTGGCGATGGCGATGTGCTGCGGGCAGGCGAGCCCATCGGGATGCTTGCCCTCCAGCATCTGCAGCACCTCCTCGCGCGGGAACCAGCGGCCCTCTTCCAGCTCGGTCATGTCGAGTGTGATCTCGTCGCCGAGAGCTTCCGCGATGCAGCCCATCATGATCGAGGAGGGGAAGGGCCAGGGCTGCGAGGCGAGATAGCGGACGCTGCCGACCCTGAGGCCGGCCTCCTCCCAGCTCTCGCGCCGGACCGCGTCTTCGATCGTCTCCCCCGGCTCGACGAAGCCGGCGATACAGGAATACATGCCCGGTGCGAACCGGGCCTGACGCGCCAGCAGGCAGGCATCGCCGCGCGTCACCAGCATGATCACGACCGGGTCGGTGCGCGGGAAATGCAGCGCGCCGCAAGATGTGCATTCTCGCCGCCAGCCCGAGGCGCCGGCAACCGTCGGCCCGCCGCACTGGGCGCAGAAACGGTGGCGGGCGTGCCAGTCGAGCACCGCCTTGGCCTCGCCGAGCGGGCCCGCCTCGTCCTCCGGTACGATGCGCTTCAGCGCGACCGAGCGCAGATCCGTGACGAACAGCTCCGCCCGCTCCTTCAAAGGCTCGACCAGGGCCTTGTCGAGCAGGCGCCCGAAGCGGGGCGTTCCGTCCTCGGCCAGCCCCATGAAGATTTCCTCGGCCGCCGCACCGAGCATCTCGGTTTCGCCATGGCTGAACCAGACGGTCAGCGCCTCGCCGTCGAGGCGCTTCAGGATCGGCGTCTCGCCGGCGACGACCGCGATCCGCGTATCCGAACGGTGGCGCAGAGCCGTTACCGCATCGGGCTTGTTGCGCAGGTCTTCGCGCCGGTCGAGCCGGTTGATCGCGAAGCCGGTAAGGGAGGAGCGTTCGCGGCGGGGCGGGGCGTCGTTCATGCCTTGGGTCTAGACCCGCGACGCCATGCCGCGCAAGCGCGTCTCACGCTTCCCCGCGCCCGCGCAGAAGGTGGATGATGCCGGAGAAATCCGTGCCACCCTCGCCCCAGGCATTGTGCAGTCCGAAGAGCTGCGCCGCGGCCGCGCCGAGAGGGGTCGAGGCGCCCGCGGCCTGCGCGGCTTCCTGCGAAAGCTTCAGGTCCTTCAGCATCAGCGCCGAGGCGAAACCGGGCTTGTACTCGTTGTTGGCCGGCGAGGTCGGCACCGGCCCCGGCACCGGGCAATAGGTCGTCAGCGACCAGCACTGACCCGACGAGGTCGAGGCGACGTCAAACAGCGCCTGATGCGACAGTCCGAGCTTTTCGCCGAGTACGAAGGCTTCGGAGACGCCGATCATCGAGATGCCGAGAATCATGTTGTTGCAGATCTTGGCCGCCTGTCCGTTGCCGGCGCCGCCGCAATGCACGATCTTGCGGCCCATCTTGGCGAGGATCGGTTGGCCTTTGGCGAAGGCATCCTCCGTACCGCCGACCATGAAGGTCAGCGTCGCGCCTTTGGCGCCGCCTGTACCGCCGGAGACGGGAGCATCGAGCGAGAGGCAGCCGCGCTCGCCCGCCAGCGCATGGGCCTTGCGGGCGCTCTCGACATCGATGGTCGAGGAATCGATCAGCACCGTTCCGGGCTTCACCGTTGGCAGGATGTCGGCCCAAACGGCGAGAACGTGCTTGCCGGCAGGGAGCATCGTCACCACGACCTCCGCCTCGGCCACCGCCTCTTTCGCCGAACCGGCGATGCCGACGCCCATCTCGGCGGCAGCGTCCTTCGACGCCTGCACGAGGTCGAAGGCTTTGACGCTATGCCCCGCCTTGACGAGGTTCGCGGCCATCGGGCCGCCCATATTGCCGAGGCCGATGAAGGCGATGTTGGTCATGTCGTATCCTCCCGTCGTTCTTGGTGTCATCCCGGGCCGTGCTAAGAGCAGCCGCGGGATCGCATCGGAAAAGAGCTTTCTCGTCTTGTTGTCCCGGATCGCCGACCCGCGTCAGTTCCCCTTCGACCGGCCCACCAGTCCGCGTGCGACGATCATGCGCATGACCTCGTTGGTGCCCTCCAGAATCTGGTGGACGCGCAGATCCCGGACGATCTTCTCAATCCCGTAATCGGCGAGATAGCCGTAGCCACCGTGGATCTGCAGGGCGTCATTTGCGACATCGAAACCGGTATCGGTCGCGATGCGCTTGGCCATGGCGCAGAGCTTCGTCGCGTCCGGCGTCTTGGCATCGAGCGCGGCGGCGGCGCGCCAGAGCAGGCTACGCGCTGCTTCAAGCTCCGTCGCCATGTCGGCGAGCTTGAACTGAAGCGCCTGGAAATCGGCGATCGCGCTGCCAAAGGCCTTGCGCTCCCGGGCATAAGCCAGAGACCGGTCGAGTGCTCCTTGTGCACCGCCGAGCGAGCAGGCGCCGATATTGAGACGGCCGCCGTCGAGCCCGGCCATGGCGATCTTGAAGCCGATGCCCTCGGGGCCGAGGCGGTTCGCCACCGGGACGCGGCAATTCTCGAGGATCACGGCCCGCGTAGGCTGGGCGTTCCAGCCCATCTTCTTCTCGTTGGCACCGAAGGAGAGGCCGGGCGTGTCCTTCTCGATGACGATGGTCGATATGCCGGAAGGGCCGGCCTCGCCGGTGCGGGCCATCACCACATAGATATCGGAGACCCCGGCGCCGGAGATGAACTGCTTTTGTCCGTCGAGGACATAGTGATCACCGTCCAGCACGGCCCTGGTCTTCAGTGCGGCGGCATCGGAGCCGGCCCCGGGCTCCGTCAGGCAGTAGCTCGCCAGATGCTCCATCGTGCAGAGCTTGGGCAGAAAGTTCTGGCGCTGCTCGTCCGAGCCGTAGCGGTCGATCATCCAGGCGCACATGTTGTGGATGGAGATATAGGCCGCCACCGTCGGGCATCCCGTCGAAAGCGCCTCGAAGATCAGGGCGGCGTCAAGCCGGGTGAGGCCCGAGCCGCCGACATCGTCGCGGATATAGATGCCGCCCATGCCGAGCGCCGCGGCGGCGCGCATCTCCTCGACCGGGAAATGCTTCTCCTCGTCCCAGCGCGCGGCATGGGGCGCCAGCGCCTCGGCGGCGAAGTCCTGCGCCATGTCGCGGATGGCGATCTGGTCCTCTGTCAGGGAAAACGGGCTCAAGGCTTGCGCTCCTGCTGGCTTGGGGCGGTAATCCGCGGCTTTGCAGCCTGGGGACGCTGTGCCTGCGGATAGGCCCCGTCGTAAGGTTTGGCCCGGCCGCGATGCGGAGACCGGGCCGAGTCGAGGGCCACGAAATCCTCGACCGACGCAGGCTCGCCTGCTTTGCCGACGAAGACGCGGGGTCCCTTGTCGGTCACGACAACGTCGCCATAGGCGAGATCGCCGCCGAGGAAGCTCTCGACGGTTACCGGCGGAGGCGGTGGCGGCGGCAGGCTGGCTTCCAGCTCCCGCCGCAGCCGGTTTCCCTCGATGATGCGCGCGACATGCGCCTTACTGCGCTGGCGGCTTTCCTCGATCCGTCTTTGCCAGAGCCTTTGGCAATGGCTGCGCTGGGCATCGTCGAGGGTCAGGTGCTCGACGATGCCTGTTTCGCAGAGGGCATCGCCGGGCGAGGTGGGCGGCGGGGCCTCCTGCGGAAAGGCCGGCATGGCCAGGCCGCAGAGAAGGGCGAGCGACGATGCGATGATCCGCAGCGGTCGCTCCATGGCCTCCTCCGTCGGTGGCGCCTCAGTTCATCGTCGGGATGACGAAGCTCGCACCGTCCTTGATACCGCTCGGCCAGCGCGCCGTCACCGTCTTGGTCTTCGTGTAGAAGCGGATCGAGTCCGGACCGTGCTGGTTGAGGTCGCCGAAGGCGGAGCGCTTCCAGCCGCCGAAGGTGTAATAGGCCAGCGGAACCGGGATCGGCAGGTTGATGCCGACCATGCCGACCTGGACCTTCGAGGCGAAGTCGCGCGCCGCGTCGCCGTCGCGGGTGAAGATCGCGGTGCCGTTGCCGTATTCGTGATCGTTGGTGAGCTTCAGCGCCTCGTCGTAGCTGTCGGCGCGCAGCACCGAGAGCACCGGCCCGAAGATCTCCTCCTTGTAGATGCGCATGTCCTTGGTGACGTTGTCGAACAGGCAGCCGCCGACATAGAAGCCGTTCTCGTAGCCCTGCATCTTGAAGTTGCGGCCGTCGACCAGGAGCTTGGCGCCTTCCTGGACGCCGACATCGACATACTGCTTGATCTTCTCCATCGCCGCCTTGGTGACGACGGGACCGTAATCCGCGTTGACATCGGTCGAGGGGCCGATCTTGAGGCTCTCGACGCGCGGGATCAGGCGCTTGACCAGCTCGTCCGCCGTGCCCTTGCCGACCGGGACGGCGACCGAGATCGCCATGCAGCGCTCGCCGGCCGAGCCGTAGCCGGCGCCGATCAGCGCGTCGACCGTCTGGTCCATGTCGGCGTCGGGCATGATGATCATGTGGTTCTTGGCGCCGCCGAAGCACTGCACGCGCTTACCGTTGGCGCAGCCGCGGCTGTAGATGTACTCCGCGATCGGGGTCGAGCCGACGAAGCCGACCGCCTTGATCTCGGGATGGTCGAGGATGGCGTCGACCGATTCCTTGTCGCCGTTGACGACGTTGAGGATGCCGGGAGGGCCGCCGGCTTCGACGAAGAGCTCGGCCAGCCGCATCGGCACGCCGGGGTCGCGCTCCGAGGGCTTCAGGATGAAGGCATTGCCGCAGGCGATCGCGGGGCCGAGCTTCCAGAGCGGGATCATCGCCGGGAAGTTGAACGGCGTGATGCCGGCGCAGACGCCGAGCGGTTGGCGCATCGAGTAGATGTCGATGCCGGGGCCGGCGCCGTCGGTATACTCGCCCTTCATCAGGCCGGGGATGCCGAGCGAATACTCGATGACCTCGACGCCGCGCTGGATGTCGCCCCTGGCGTCGGGAATGGTCTTGCCGTGCTCGCGGGCAAGAAGCTCGGCGAGCTCGTCATTGTTCTGCGCGATCAGGTCGAGAAACTTCATCAGCACGCGGGCGCGGCGCTGCGGGTTGACGGCGGCCCATTTCGGCTGCGCCTCGGCAGCGTTCTGCACGGCGGCGTCGAGCTCGGCCGTGGAGGCGAGCGCCACCTTGCCGATGATCGTGCCGTCCATCGGCTGGTAGATATCGGCCGTACGGCCCGAAGTGCCCGCGACATGCTTGCCGCCGATGAAATGCCCAACCTGACGCATCGCGCCCTCCCTACGAACTGATGGTGCGTTGATCTTGCCACTTCCCTACCATTCACGTTTGTGCACGGCTATAGCGAGAGTAGAACGTTGGCCGTGCGCAAACGCAAATATGGGGAGAGGGCCTTGGAGCGCTTCGACTGGGACGATCTCCGTTTCTTCCTCGCCGTGGCGCGTTCCGGGCGCCTGACCGCGGCTGCGCGCCGGCTCGGAGCCGACCACGCCACCGTCTCGCGCCGCATCACCTCGCTGGAGGAGGCGCTCAAGGCCAAGCTCTTCGAGCGCCGCCCTCAAGGGTATACGCTGACCGCCCATGGCGAGCGCCTGCTCGCCAAGGCCGAGAGCATGGAGACCGAGGCGCTGGCGATCCAGAGCGATATCGGCGGCGCCGACATGGCGCTCTCCGGCACGGTCAGGATAGGCGCGCCCGATGGTTTCGGCACGTCGTTCCTGGCGCCGCGACTGGCGCTCTTTGCGAAGTCCTATCCCGGCCTGGAGATCCAGCTCATCGCCATGCCGCGTCTGCTCTCGCTCTCGAAGCGCGAGGCCGATGTCGCGATCACGCTGGCCCCGCCCAAGGAAGGCAAGGTCGTCGCCCGCAAGCTCTCGGACTACCGCCTCGGCCTCTATGCCTCGCCGGAATATCTGGCCTCGATGCCGCCGGTGGCGAAACCGGAGGATCTCTTCGAGCACCGCATCATCGGCTATATCGACGACCTGATCTTCTCGCCTGAGCTCGACTATCTCGACGAGGTCGCGAAGGGCCTGCGTGCCCATGTCCAGAGTTCCAGCGTCATCGCCCAGATGAATGCGGTGGTGGCCGGTGCCGGTATCGGCGTGATCCATCATTTCATGGCCGAGGGGCAGAAGCGGCTCGTGCCGGTTCTGCCCGAAACGGTCTCGATCACGCGTTCCTTCTGGCTGCTCGTTCATGCCGACCTGAAGGATGTGGCGCGGGTGCGCGCCATCGTCGACTTCGTCGTCCGAGAGGTGAAGGCGTCCCGGGCCCTGCTGATGGGCGAGCAGAGAGCCGAGCCGCGGGCCGCGGCAGAGTAACGGGGGTCAGGCAGCGGCGGAGCGGACTCTGTCGCGCCCGTCCTGCTTGGCGATGTAGAGTGCCTCGTCCGCCTGGCCGAGGCAGGTTTCGAGCAGGGCATCGGGAGCCAGCGCGGCGACGCCGATTGAAACGGTAAGCGGCAGAGGCTCCCCTTCGATCGTCAGGGGCTTGCTCGCGATGGCCGTCCGGATGCCGTCGCACAGACGCTCGGCCTCGGCGAGATCGGCACCGGGGAAGATGATCGCGAACTCTTCGCCACCGATGCGGGCCAGCAGGTTGAAGCCGCGCTCTGCCATGGAGCCGAGTGTTCTTGCGACGGCGGTCAGCGCCTTGTCACCGCCGTCATGGCCGTGGCGGTCGTTGAGCTGCTTGAAGTGATCGATGTCGAGAATGGCGACGGAGATCGGCAGGCCCATTTCGCGCGCTTCGCTGATGAGTTGCCGCCCGCGCGCGAAGAAGTGGCGGCGGTTGAACAGGCCGGTGAGGAAATCGCGCGCGGCGAGGTCCTGCAATTGCCTGAGCTGGTCGAGCACCTCGACATTGGAGGCGATGCGGCATTGCAGTTCCTCGAGCACGAAGGGGCGCGAGACGAAATCATGCGCGCCGGCCTTGAGGAAGCCTGCCGAGGTCTGCCGGTCGGTCGATGAGGAGATGCCGAGGACGCGTACGTTCGGATGCTGCCGGCGGATGCGCCGCGCCAGCTCGAAGCCGTCCATGTCAGGCATGTAGTAGTCGCTGACGACGAGCTGGATGTCGGGATTGCTCTCCAGAATCGCCAGCGCCTCATGCCCGGAGCCGGCTTCGACCACGGCGTATTGCTGGATCGATAGCATCCGCGCGAGCACCTTGCGGGTCGTGCGGGTATCGTCGACCACGAGGATGCGGGTGTTACGGTTGTTGAGCGCGCGCTTGACCGTGGCGACGATATTGGGAAGGGCGAACTCGTTGTCCTTCAAGACGTAATCGATGACCTCCCGCTCCATGATCCGCCCGCGTGTGGCGAGATCGAAAGTGGCGGTGAAGACGACGGAAGGAATGCCGTGCGTCACGGTCCAGTCCAGAGCCTCGCCGCGCGGGGCGTCGGGCAGGTTGAGGTCGACGACGGCGATCGCGTAGGCGCCGGGCGCGGCGACGATCAGGTCGCTGACCTCTTTCAGCGACGCGCAGGTCGTGACGGGCAGCCCGGTCTCGGCGTGGAGAAGCTGCCGCAGCGCCAGCGAGAAGGTCCGGGAGTCCTCGATGACGAGGATCTGGCGGTCGTCCGGAACGGTTTCTGCCTTGGCCTGCAATGTCTGATAGGCATCCATGGTCCATCTAGGGCGCCCGCACGTTTAATTTTCCGTCACATCTGTCCGCCCGGCCTTATGCGATCCTTCAAATCCGCCAGGGCAGGATATTGTGCTTCCGGTTGCGGCCGATCAGGTCGAGCAGCAGCATGACAGTGAGGATGACGGCGCAGGCGCTGATCGCCACCGCCGCGGCCTCGCCGGCGAGGCCCGCTTCCTTGAGGCTGAACAGCACGACGCCGAGCGTCTCCGTGCCCGACGACCAGAGCAGTGCCGAGACCGTCAGTTCGTTGAAGGCGACGAGGAAGACCATCAGCGCCGAGACGGCTGCCGCCGGGGCCAGAATCGGAGCGACGATGAAGCGCAGCATCTGCGTGAGGCTGGCGCCGTCGAGCTTCGCGGCATCCTCGTGATGCGCCTCGATCTGGGTCATCGCGGCGAGCGGTGCTTTCAGCGCCAGCGGCAGGAAGCGGGCGAGATACGCGAAGAGGATGATGAAGGGCGTGCCGTAGATGCTGACGCCGATCAATGGCAGCGGCTTCAGGAAGATCAGGATGCAGGCTATGGCGAGGACGATGCCGGGCAGGGCATAGGGAAGTTCGATCATCAGCTCGACGGCGCGCCGGAGCTTGCCGAGCCGCCGCTCGAGCGCATAGGCGAAGACGATGGCGAGGACTGCGAGGATCAGCGCGGCGCTGCCGGCGAAGAGCAGCGAGTTGCGGAAGGCGCGCATGGTTACGGTCTGACGGAGCAGAACTTCCGTGAACTTGTCGAAGGTCAGAACCTGCCAGGAAAGCGGCACGCCAAGCGCTGGCGTCAGCGCCTCGCTCAGCAGGGCGAGCAGCGGCAGTCCGAGTTTCAACGTGAGCAGCAGCCAGAGACCGGCGACGACGACGGGCCGGGCCGGGCCGAGCAGCCAATACGGCTCGAGCGGCCGCTCGATCTCGATCTTGCCGTGCTGGTTGCGGCCAGCGAATGCTGCTGCGACGATACCGAGCGTGGCGATGACGCCGACCAGAATGGCGAGCGCCGCCGTCTCGCCGAGGCTCGACGGGCCGAAGCTCGACAGCCGGCGATAGATCAGCGTCGGCAGCGTCAGGTAGTTCACGGGCAGGCCGAGCAGGGCAGGGATGCCGAAATTGCCGACGCCTGCGACGAAGGCGATCAGCCCGCCGGCGATGATCTGCGGCCGCAGCACCGGGACGACGATCCGCGCGGTGATGGTCGCGGGCGCAGCGCCTTCCATCTGCGCGGCTTCGATCAGGGATTGCGGGATGCTGCGCAGCCCCGTCCAGAGTGTGATCGCGACGAGCGGCGCATGGTGCAGAGCCATGACGAGGATGATGCCACCCCGCCCGAGCAGAGGGTTCGGCGTGCCCGGTGGCGGCGCAAGCCCGATCAGCGAAAGGATCTGCGAGTTCGGCGCGAGCAGGCTGAGGAAGGCGAGAGCGGCCACCTGGGGCGCAATCATCATCGAGAAGACGAAGGCGAAGGCCAGCGGGCGCTTGCCCCTGACATTGGTGACGCCGAGCGCCAAAGCGACGATGCCACCGACGAAGAGTGCGCCGAGCGCCGAGAGCGCGGCCGTCTCCAGCGTATGCCAGGTCGCCGCCGCCGCCGTGCGGCTCGTCATCTCGGCAACGGCTTCGCCCGGCGCGAACTGCCAGCCGGGCGCGAAGGCCGCCGCGACCAGTCGCAAAAAGGGCAGGCCGCCGAGCAGCAGCGCGACCGCGACGACGAGCGCCGGCAGGCCCCAGCCTTCCGGCAGACGCAGACGCGAAACCGGCGGGGCTGCGATCGCGGCTTCCCGCCGGTTGTTTCGGGCAAGGGCCAGCGTCATCGCACTGGCCGCCGCGATAGCAAGGCTGCTCTCACTCGAAGATCGAACCGAAGCGCTTGCGGGCCGCCGTCTCGTCAGCCAGGGCCTTGGCGGCATCGAAGGTCATCAGCTTGATCGCGCTGCGGGCGGGATAGCCGGCCGGCAGGGCGACGTCGGGATGGGCGGCGACATAGCCCTGCTTCAGCGCAAGTTCCTGGCCCTCCTTCGAGAGCAGGAAGTCGACGAAGGCCTTGGCGGCTTCCGGGTTCCTGGTGGACTTCAGGATCGCGACCGGCTCGCTGACGGCGGAGACGCCCTCGCTCGGGAAGACGAACTCGACCGGCGCGCCCTTGGCCTTTTCGCGGATCGGCATGAAGTCGACGATCATGCCGTAGAGCTTTTCGCCGGTGGCGACCTGGCGCAGGATGTCGCCATTGGCGCCGGCGGCGAGCGTGCCGTTCTCCTTGAGCTTCTCGTAGAAGCCCCAGCCTTCCTTGAGGTTGCTGGTCAGGGTGATCGTGTGGATCAGCGCGGCACCCGAATTCAGCGGGCTCGGCATCGCCAGCTGGTTCTTCGCCTCGGGCTTGATGAGGTCCGTCCAGCTCGCGGGCTTCATCGCAGCCTTGGTGTTGTAGACGATGCCGGTGGTGATCAGCTTGGTCGCGAACCACATCTTCTGCGGGTCGTGGATGCCGGCGGGGTAGGCGACGAGATCGGCCTTGTCATGGGCGAGCAGGCGCCCGTCCTTCTTGAGGCCCTCCATGGTCACGGCATCGGCGATGAGCAGCACGTCGGCCTGCGGCGCGCCGGCCTCGAACTCGGCCTTGAGCTTGGCCATGACGCGCGGCGTGCCGTCGCGGACGAAGGAAACCTCGATCTTCGGATATTTCGCCTTGAAAGCGTCGATCGTCTGCTGGGCGTCGGTATTGGGCTGGCTGGTATACAGCACCAGCTTGCCTTCGGCGGCGAGAACCTGCGGCGCGGCGGCGAGGGCGGCGGCGAGGGTGAAGGCGCTCAGGGCCTTGCGCTGCATGTTGGACTCCATCTTGGTCGCTGTTGCGAGATGGCGCTGCCGGTAGCTCTGTCAGATGACAGGTCCATGAAACGGGCGGCAGGTTTCCACTTCCCGGCCGCTTGCGTGCCCTGGAATTAAAAATACTATTTGTGTGGGCGCGCCGGCTTGTTTCGTGCGGGGCTTTTCGACTAGGGTCGCGGCAAGACGATCATAAGGTCGCTTTAAAACGGTTTAAACGGGAGGTTACCGAATGAAGCTTGTACGGCATTTCGCCTTGGGAACGGCTGTCGCGGCGGTGGTCGCGGGCTGGTCCGGCGCTGCGATGGCGCAGGAGACGCTGACCGCCTGGTTCACCAAGGGCTTCTACAAGGGCGAGGACGACGCGCTGCTCGCGGTCGTCGACAAGTTCCAGAAGGCGACGGGCGTCAAGGTCGAGCTTTCGCTCTACGCCACCGAGGATTGCGTCACGAAATCGGTCGGCGCGGTCGATGCCGGGACGCCCCCGGATGTCGGCTTCTGCACCACCTATGATTTCCGCACCACCGGAAAATGGGCCTATGACGGCAAGCTCGAGGACGTCTCGGACGTGATCGAGCCGCTGAAGGGTGAGTTCCAGCCGATGGCGCTCTCGACCACCTTCCTGATGAACGGCAAGGCCGGCAAGAAGTCATACTATGCCTTCCCGGTCGAGCAGCAGATGATGCACATCACCTACTGGAAGGACATGCTGGAGGAGGCCGGCTTCAAGGAGGCCGACATCCCGAAGACCTGGAACGGCTACTGGGATTTCTGGTGCGACAAGGTCCAGGGCGCGATGCGCGCCAAGGGCAAGCGCGTCTACGGTATCGGTCATCCGATGGGCATCGCGGCGTCCGACACCTTCTATTCGTTCCTGACCTTCGCCAACGCCTATAACGCGCAGGTCGTCGACGAGAACGGCAAGATCGTGCTCGACCAGCCTGCGAACAAGAAGGCGATGGTCGAGGCGGTGAAGTCCTACGCCAACATCTTCCAGCGCGGCTGCACCCCGCCGTCCTCGGTGAACTGGCTGGACCCCGACAACAACGTCGCCTTCCACAACCGCACCACCGTCGCCACGCATAACGCCACGATCTCGATCGCCGGCAAGCACATGGACGACATGAACAATGCTGCGCTCACCGCCGAGCAGCGCGCGGCGGCGAAGAAGAACTACGAGGACAACATCCGCACCGCCGAGTTCCCGCTCAAGGCAGACGGCAGCAAGATGACCAACCTCGCCGCCGTCAAGACCGCGGTGATCTTCGCCGATGCCAAGAACAAGAAGCGCGCCAAGGAGTTCATGGCCTTCTTCATGAAGGACGAGAACCTGCGGCCCTTCGTCGAAGGCTCGGCCGGCCGCTGGGTGCCGACGACGCTGAAGGCGATCGAGGCGCCGTTCTGGTCCGACGGCAAGGACCCGCATCGCGCTGTCGTCTACAAGCAATACAAGGACGGCACGGTGCCGTTCCAGTTCGTCTACAACTACAACTTCACGACCGTGAACGCCGAGAACGTCTGGGCCAAGGCCGTGAATCGCGTCGTTCAGGACAAGATCCCCGCCGAGCAGGCCGTGGACGAGATGATCGCCCGCATCAAGCAGATCGCGGGCTGAGCCCGGCGCTCGTTCTGCTTGCATCGACGACCCGCCGCGGCAAGGATTGCCGCGGCGTATCTTTCACAGGGTGACGACAGCCTCTGACAAAGACGGAGAGTCCATGAGCACAGCCGCCATGACAGCGCCGCTTGCGGCACCGCGCGAGGACGCATCGGGGTTCACCCGCGACCGCGCGATATGGGGCGCGATCATGCTGGCCCCTTATGTGCTCGTCTTCGCCGTCATGGTGGTCTACCCGGTGGCCTATGGCCTCTGGCTCGGCCTCAACTGGAATTCCTACCGGGCTCTCTTCGCCGATCCGATCTTCCTGCGCACCGTCGTCAACACGGTCATCTTCCTGTTCGTGGCGGTGAACCTGAAATTCCTGATTGCGCTCGGGCTCTCGGGATTCTTCGTGCAGCAGCGGGCCTGGATTCGTATCGTGCTGGTGCTGTTCATCCTGCCCTGGGCGGTGCCTTCGATCCCGACCATCCTGTCATTCCGGGTGATGCTGAACCCTGAGAACGGCATGGTGAACCAGCAGCTCTTCCAGTGGTTCGGCATCATGGAGGGGCCGGGCTGGCTGACCGACCCGACGTTGGCCTTCGCCATGTCGATCGTCGTGCATATCTGGAAGTCGCTGCCGTTCTGGACGTTGATCCTGATCACCGGCCGTCTCGCCATCGCGCAGGATCTCTACGAGGCCGCGAGCGTCGACGGCGCCAATCGCTGGCAGCAGTTCCGCTTCATCACCTGGCCTTCCCTGGCGACGCTCTATGTCACCTCGACCATGCTCTCGATGATCTGGACGCTGGGGGACTTCAACAGCGTCTACCTGCTCAACAGCGGCGGCCCCGGCGATCTCAACCATGTGCTGTCGACGCTTGGCATCCGCTACATGCGCAACAACAACCTGGATCTCGGCATCGCCTCGATCATCGTCGCCATGCCGCTGATCCTGCCGATGGTCTTCGTGATGGTGAAGCGCCTGTCGAAGGGGCCGGACGCATGAAGAGGTTCCTCGACGAAGGCAAGCTGCTCCTGATCGCGGCCCCCGTCCTGGTCTGGACATTGCTGCCGATCTACCATCTCTTCGTGCTCTCGATCTCCAATCAGGAATCGATGCTGGCCGGCAAGCTCTGGCCGGACGAGCCGACGCTGCAGAATTTCCAGATCGTCTTCAAGCAGCAGCACTACTACCTGCACAATTTCTGGCGGCAGCTCCTGAACAGCTTCTTCATCGCGATCGCGACGGGGCTGATCACGCTCTTCGTCGCGACTTTCGCAGCCTTTGCCATTGCTCGGCTCAAGGTCCGCGGCGGCCGCACGATGATGAATCTCGCGCTGGCGACCTATCTGATCCCGGCAGCCTTCCTCGCGATCCCGATGTACAAGGCGATGGGCTCCTACGGGCTGCTCGACACGCAGGCCTCCCTGATTCTGGCTATGGTCGCTCTGGCGTCGCCCTATGCGATCTGGGTGCTGAAGCAGGCCTCGGACAAGCTGCCCAAGGAGCTCGACGAGGCCGCGGTCATGGACGGCGCAACCTCGATCCAGCTCTTCCGGCTGGTCTATCTGCCGCTGATGAAGCCCTCGATGGTGGTGATCGGCATCTATGCCCTGCTGCTTGCCTGGAACGAGTATCTCTACGCCTTCCTGCTGCTTTCCTCGGAAAAGGCGGTTCCGCTGGCGGTGGGGCTCGGCCTCTTCCTTTCGGCCGACGACGCTCCCTGGAATCTGCTGATGGCGGCCGGCCTTCTCTATGCCATCCCGCCGGCAGTGATCTATTATGTGTTCCGCAAGAACATGGTCGGTGGCCTGACCTCGGGCGCGGTGAAAAGCTGAGGAAGTCCCCTGCACGTCATTCCCGGTGCGAAGCTGAGCTTCGGCCCGGGAATCTGAAGCCGGAAAAGTGCTCTTCCTTCACGATATGCCTGGGGCGATCGCGGGCATGACGCGCGGCGTCAGCTCGCCGCATGGCCGGATTGCTTCATTGTTCTCGCAATGGCGATATACAAGCGTCACAGTGATTGCGTTGCGACAAGAAGAATTGCCGAGGATAGACCGATGACCGCCTCCAAGCTCGACCAGCTCCGCCAGATGACCACCGTCGTCGCCGATACCGGCGATATCGAGGCGGTGCGCCGTCTGAAGCCCGTCGACTGCACGACCAACCCGACCCTGATCCTCAAGGCGGTGGAGACGCCGGCCTATGCCCATCTCGTCGACGAGGCGATCGGCTGGGGCAAGAAGCAGGGCGGTGGCGACAAGGCGGTTCATGCCGTCTGCGACCGCCTTGCCGTGAGTTTCGGCACGGAACTGACCAGGATCGTCCCCGGCCGCGTCTCGACCGAGGTCGACGCCGATCTCTCCTTCGACACCGAAGCGACCATCGCGAAGGCGCGTGCCGTTATCGCCGCCTACAAGGAGCGCGGTGTCGAGAAGGATCGCATCCTCATCAAGATCGCCTCGACCTGGGAGGGCCTGCAGGCCGCCAAGGTGCTGCAGGGCGAGGGCGTCGACTGCAACCTGACCCTGCTCTTCGCCTTGCCGCAGGCGGTCGCGGCGGCCGAGGCCGATGCCTTCCTGATCTCGCCCTTCGTCGGCCGCATCCTCGACTGGCACGTCAAGGCCGGCGGCGGCCCCTACACTGCCGAGACCGATCCCGGCGTCGTCTCGGTCAAGAGCATCTATGCCTATTACAAGACCTTCGGCATCAAGACGGTCGTGATGGGCGCCTCCTTCCGCAACACCGGCGAGATCGAGGCGTTGGCCGGTTGCGATCGCCTGACGATCGGACCGGGCCTGCTCGACGAGCTCGCCGCCGCGACCGGCGAGCTGCCGCGCCGTCTCTCGCCGGCTTCCTCGCCGCAGATGGAAGGAGGTGTCAGCAGGAAGCTCGGCTTCGACGAGAAGGCCTTCCGTTTCGCCATGAACGAGGACGCGATGGCGACCGAGAAGCTGGCCGAGGGTATCCGCGGCTTCGTCAAGGACCTGCGCGGCCTGCGCAAGCTGGTTGCCGCGAAGCTCGGCTGAAATCGCCATGACGGGGCGGAAGGTCGCCGTCGTCACCGGTGGCGCCAAGGGGATCGGCGCCGCCGTGGCCGAACGGCTGGAGCAGGACGGCCTGCTTCCGGTCGTCTGGGATATCGCAGCGCCGATCACGCCCGGGCGCTTGCATCTCGTCTGCGATGTCTCCGATGAGAATTCGGTCGCGCAGGCCCTCGCTGCGACCGAGTGCGAGCATGGCCCCATCGCAGTGCTCGTCAACAATGCAGGGCTGACCGGCCCTTCGACCACGGTGGCGGAAACGCCGCTTGCGCAATGGCAGAAGGTGCTGGCGATCAACCTGGCCGGCACCTTCCTCTGCTCGCGGGCCGTGGCGGGCATGATGGTGCCGCGGGCCTATGGCCGCATCGTCAATATCGCCTCGCTCGCCGGCAAGGAGGGCACGCCGACGCTCTCCGCCTACAGTGCCGCCAAGGCCGGCGTCATCGCCTTTACCAAGGCACACGGCAAGGAGCTGGCTGGCACCGGCGTTCTCGTCAATGCCGTTGCGCCGGCGGCGATCGAGACCGATCTGCTCCAGCAGATGAGCCCCGAGACGGTGGCGACGATGATCGGCAAGAGCCCCTTGAAGCGGCTCGGGACCGTCGACGAGCTGGCGGAGTTCGTCGCCTGGCTCGCAAGCGAGCGCTGCAGCTTCTCGACAGGTGCCGTGTTCGATCTGTCAGGCGGCCGCGCGACCTACTGAGACCGCGCTTTGCGGCAGATCATTGACGCGGCCCGCATACGGGCTTCTGATGGGACGATGTCCTGACGAGGCCGCCACGGCTGTCGCGGCCCGCCCAACCGGAGTCGGCCATGACTACGCCTGCAGAATCCATCCCCCGTCCGGGCTCTTCGCTCGCCACGCATCTCGTCCCGCTCCGGCGCAACGCGGGCTGGCTGCTGGCGGCCGGCATCGCCCTCGTCATTCTGGGCGTGCTCGGCCTTGGTGCGGTTGCACTGCTCAGTCTCGCCAGTGCGATCTGGTTCGGTGCGATGATCCTTGTCGGGGGCATCGTCGTGCTGATCGACGCCTTCCGCCATCAGGGTTGGAAGAGCCGCCTGCTGCACATCCTCATCGGACTGCTGTATGTCGCGGTCGGCCTGATGACGTTTGCCAACCCGCTCCTCGCCACGGCCTCGCTGACGCTCCTGGCCGGCGCCGCGCTGGTGGCGACCGGCGTGCTGCGCCTCGTCGTCGCCTTCCAGAACCGGGAGTTGCCTGCCTGGCGATGGCTCGCCCTCTCGGGTGTGCTGTCGCTTTTGCTCGGCGGCATGATCCTGGCGCAATGGCCGGGCTCAAGCCTCTGGGTGCTCGGCACCTTCTTCGCGATCGAACTGATCTTCCAGGGCTGGGCCGCGATCGCGCTGGCCCGCGCCATCCGCTCGACCTTTGACGGTGTGAAGCCGCGCTGATCTCGTGCATTTTCCAGCGAACCGGGTATCGGTTCGCGGGAGCGCGGCGCATTCGAATTAACGGGAGAGGCCCGCGCCTCGACGAAGCGCGGGCCTCTTCAGAAATTCATTCGGCGGCTTCGGCCGTCACGGAGGCCTTGGCCGGTGTGCTGAGATCGCTGAAGCGGGCGCGCCCACCGGCTGCGGCCGTCTGCAACTGCTGTTTCCAGCCCTTCGCGTCGCTGCCGCCGAGCGCGACGAAATCGACCGGGCGCGAGGCGTCGGCATCGCGCCCCTGATAGACCAGAACGCCGCGGGCCGTGACGACGATATCGCCGCGCCGCAGCGTCGGATCCTTCAGATACCACTGCTTGTCGGCCTGGGGATCAAGCTGCACGACAGGGGGTTTGGGTTTCGAGGAAACCTCGGGTGCGCGGGGGCGGGGCGCCCGTACGCGCGGCTCATCGTATTCATAGATCGGGGACGCGCGCAGCCTGGGCCCGCCGCCGAACAGCGCGCGGGCGAGGTCGTCGAAGAGACCCGCGGCCTGGGCGCTGGGCGCAGCCGAGAAGGCAAGCGCTGCGACCATAGCCCATCGCGTCATCCCTGCTCGCGCCATCGCATTGTCTCCCACTCGTCGCCTTACCAACGACGAGTGGTCGCGAAAGGTTCGATCCGGGTTCACGAAAGCGGTTAAGAATCTTCACGGCGGATCCCGCGCTTCCTCACAACTGCGTGTCCGCCCCTGCCGGCGGGCAGGGTGCCGGGCATAGGATGCGCGCGGTCCGGTTACCGAGGAGCCATGCCATGACGATGCGTGCGCTGCTTGCCGTCGCTTTCCTTGGGGTTTCATCGGCCTCGGTTACGGCTCAGGAAAACTGGTCGTTCTCGAAAGATGGCGGCGAGGTCGCCTTCGTGGCGCGCCATTTCGGAATCCAGACCGCGGCCGGGCGCTTCGGTACCGTCGAAGGCACTTTTGCGTTCGATTTCGACCGTCCGGAGCGCAGCCGGGTCAGGATGACGATCCAGACCGGATCCCTGCGTACAGGCGCCGATCTTGTCGATGGCTTCATCAAGGGGCAGACAATGCTCGACGTCGCGCATTATCCGGTCGCCAGCTTCGTGTCGCAGCAAGTGGTCCGCACCGGCGAGCGCAGCCTTTCGATCTCCGGGCAGCTCACTATCCGCGGCGCCACGCAGCCGGTCACGGTCACCGCTATTGCCGAGAGCGATCCCGCGAGCGTGCGGGCTGGCGGCAACCTGCCCTTCCATGCCAGCACGAGTTTCTCGCGCGCAGCCTTTGCGATCGGTCGCGAGGTCAACATCGTCGACGATCAGGTCGAGATCGACATCAAGGGTGCGATCTCGCGCTAGGACACTCGCGATGCGGCCCCGAAACTGGCACCCGCTGATCGTCCTGCTGCATTGGGGGACGGTGCTGCTGATCCTGTCGCAATACGGGCTCGCCCGGCTCATGGGTGACGAGACGCGCGACCTGCTTTCCCGCTTCACCCTCTACCAGTGGCATAAATCCTGCGGTCTGACGCTCGCGGGGCTGGTCCTGTTGCGTCTTGCCGCCCGACGTCTGTTGCAGGCTCCAGCGCCACCGACGATGCCGCGCTTGCAGCATGTCGTGGCGGTGGTGGTTCAGGGCGGGCTCTATCTTTGCCTGTTGGTTTTGCCGGCCACCGGCTTCCTGATGGCCGCCGCCGCGCCGGTTCAGATCCCGACGCTCTTCTTCGGGCTCTTTTCCGTGCCGCATCCGATCGGCCCGGACCAGAGGGTCTACGATGCGATGCTGCGGGCGCATGCGACGCTGTTCGACATCATGGCTGCGCTCGCCCTGATTCATGCGGGCGCGGCCCTGCTGCACCAGTTCGTCCTCCGGGACGGGTTGATGCAGCGGATCTGGTTCGGCCGTTCTTAGGCCTTGCTCTTGGCTGCGAAAGCCTCGGCCCGGATCGTCGAAAGCGACTTGGCCGGCGTGATCGCCTCGGGGTCGAGCAGGCAGTGGATGATCGCGGGCTTGCCGCTCTTCACCGCGCGCTCGAAGGCCGGTGCGAAGTCGGCGGTCTTCTCGACGCGCTCGCCATGGCCGCCGAAGGCCTTGGCATAGGCGGCGAAATCCGGGTTCTTCAGCGTGGTCGCCGAGACGCGGCCGGGATATTCGCGCTCCTGATGCATACGGATCGTGCCGTACATGCCGTTATCGACCACGATGACGATGACCGGCAGGTCGTACTGTACGGCCGTCGCGAAATCCTGGCCGTTCATCAGGAAGCAGCCATCGCCTGCGAAGGCGATCACGGTGCGCTCCGGGAACATCCGCTTGGCGCCGACCGCGGCCGGCACGCCATAGCCCATCGAGCCGCAGGTTGGTGCGAGCTGCGTCGCGAACGTGTTGAAGCGGTGGAAGCGGTGCACCCAGACGGCGTAGTTGCCGGCGCCGTTGCATAGGATGGCATCGTTCGGGAGCTGGCTGCGCAGCCAGCGCACCATCTCGCCGGGGTGGAACTCGCCTGGCACAGGCGCCGGCTGCTCGCTCCAGGCGATATAGGCCTCATGCGCAACAGCGCTGGCGCCCTTCCAGACGGGAGTCTTTGGCGGCTCGATCGTCTTGAGCGCAGCGCAGAAGCCGGCGGGCGAGGCGTTGATCGCGAGCGTCGGGCGGTAAACCCGGCCGAGCTCTTCCGGATCGGCATGGACATGCACCAGCGGCCGGCCCGGATTGGGGATGCCGAACAGGGTGTAGGACTGGCTCGGCATCTCCGAGAGGCGTCCTCCGACCAGCAGGACGAGGTCGCTCTCCTTGATGCGGGCGAGCAGCTTCGGGTTGGGGCCGATGCCGAGATCGCCGGCGAAGTTCGGGTGGTCGGCCGGGAACAGCATCTGCCGGCGGAAGGAGACCGCCACTGGCAGGTCGAAGCGCTCGGCGAAAACCTGGAAGTCGGCGATCGTCTCCGGGCTCCACCGCGAGCCGCCGAGGATCGCGATCGGCGACTTGGCCGCAGCAAGGCGCTTGGCGAGATCGTCCATCTGCACCGGCGAGGGATGCTGCTCGGTGACCTGATAGGGCTCGGCATCCGCGACATCGGCGAGGTCGGTCAGGACGTCCTCGGGCAGAGCGATCACGACCGGGCCGGGCCGGCCCGAGGTCGCGACATGGAAGGCGCGGCTGATGATTTCGGGAATGCGCGCGGCATCGTCGATCTCGGTCGCCCACTTGGTCATGGTGCCGAAGACGGCGCGGTAATCGAGCTCCTGGAAGGCCTCGCGCTCGCGCATGCTGCCGTCGATCTGGCCGACGAAGAGGATGAGCGGGGTCGAGTCCTGATCGGCGATATGGATGCCGGGCGAGGCATTGGTGGCGCCGGGGCCGCGCGTCACGAAGCAGATGCCGGGCTTGCCGGTGAGTTTGCCGGCGGCTTCCGCCATCATGCAGGCGCCGCCTTCGGCCCGGCAGATGGTGACTTTCATCGAAGCGTCGTGCAGCGCATCGAGCACGGCGAGATAGCTTTCGCCCGGCACGCAGAAGGCGTCGGTGGCGCCGTGGATCAGAAGCTGGTCGACGAGGATCTGCCCGCCAGTACGATTAGCCATGTTGCGGCCCTCCCCAGGCCGGATCGTTCAAAATGTCGTCTGCGTGCTCGCCGAGCCGCGGGCTCGGACGGTCGGCGACCTGCCGCACGCCGTTCATGACGATCGGCGAGGCGACGGTCGGAATGTGGCCTGCCTTCGCGGCTTCGCTCGGCAGGTCGACCTTGACGCCGCGGGCGATCACCTGCGGGTCGGCGAAGACCTCGCCGATATCGTTGATCGGGCCGGCGGGCACGCCGACCTTCTCCAGCGCTGTCAGCAGATCGAGCTTGGCATAGCGCTGGCAGAGCAGATGCAGCTTGGCCGTCAGCGCGACGCGGTTCTTCACGCGCGACTTGTTGTCGAGATAGTCGGGATGGTCGGCCAGGGCCGGCTCGCCCAGCACCTCGCAGAGCTTGCGCCACTGCCCGTCATTGCCGGTCGCGATGATGATATGGCCGTCGGCGACCGGGAACACGTCATAGGGCACGATGTTCGGGTGGGCGTTGCCGAGCCGTGGCGGCGGGTTGCCGCCGACGAGATAGTTCATCGCCTGGTTGCCGAGCACCGCGACCTGCGAGTCGAGTAAGGCGAGGTCGAGCGTCGCGCCTTCGCCGGTTGTATCGCGCTGGCGCAGTGCCGAGAGGATGCCGACCGTGGCATAGAGCCCGGTATAGATGTCGGCGACGGCGTAGCCCGCCTTCATCGGCGCTCCCTCGGGCTCGCCGGTGATCGACATCGCCCCGCCCATGCCCTGGACGAGGAAGTCGTAGCCGGCACGCGGCGCATAGGGGCCGTCCTGTCCGAAGCCGGTGACCGAGCAATAAACCAGGCGCGGGAACTCCTTGCGCAGCGAGGCCGCATCGAGCCCGTATTTGCTGAGGCCGCCGACCTTGAAGTTCTCGACCACCACATCGGCATTGGCGGCGAGGCGCCGGACCAGCGCCTGCCCCTCGGCCGTGCGGAAATCGGCCGTGATCGAGCGCTTGCCGCGATTGGCAGCGTGGAAATAGGCAGCGGAGAGATGTTCGTCGCCGGCGCCTTCGACGAAGGGTGGGCCCCATTTGCGGGTGTCGTCGCCCTCGGGCGCCTCGACCTTGACGACATCGGCGCCGAGATCGGCCAGGAGCTGGCCGATCCAGGGACCTGCGAGGATGCGCGCCAGTTCGAGAACGCGCAGGCCGGTAAGCGGTGGGGGCGTCATGGTGGGTTCGACTCGGGCGTCATGGTCGGGCTTGACCCGACCATCTCCGGGGAGATTCACGCGGGATGAGATGCCCGGGGCAGCCCCGGGCATGACGGAGGTTCAGGCTCAGAAGAACGCCTGCAGACCGGTGATGGCCCGCCCGAGGATCAGCGCGTGGACGTCATGCGTGCCCTCATAGGTGTTGACCGTCTCGAGGTTCGCGGCGTGGCGCATCACCTGATACTCGATCTGGATGCCGTTGCCGCCGTGCATGTCGCGGGCCTGGCGGGCGATGTCGAGCGCCTTGCCGCAATTGTTGCGCTTGACGAGGCTGATCATTTCCGGGGCCATCTTGCCGTCGTCGAGCAGGCGCCCGACGCGCAAGCTACCCTGCAGGCCGAGGGTGATCTCGGTCAGCATGTCCGCGAGCTTCTTCTGGTAGAGCTGCGTCTGGGCGAGGGGCTTGTTGAACTGCTTGCGGTCGAGCCCGTACTGGCGGGCGCGGTGGAAGCAGTCCTCGGCGGCGCCCATCACGCCCCAGGAGATGCCGTAGCGGGCGCGGTTGAGGCAGCCGAACGGGCCCGACAGGCCCGAGACGTTCGGCAGCAGATTCTCTTCCGGCACGATGACGCCATCCATGACGACCTCACCGGTGATCGAGGCGCGCAGCGAGAGCTTGCCGCCGATCTTCGGCGCGGAGAGGCCCTTCATGCCCTTGTCGAGGATGAAGCCGCGGATCTGGTTGTCATGCGCTGCCGATTTTGCCCAGACGACGAAGACGTCGGCGATCGGCGAGTTCGAGATCCACATCTTGGAACCGATCAGCTTGTAGCCGTCGGCGACCTTCTCGGCGCGGGTCTTCATGCCGCCGGGATCGGAGCCTGCATCCGGCTCGGTCAGGCCGAAGCAGCCGACCCATTCGCCCGAGCCCAGCTTCGGCAGGTACTTCTTGCGCTGCTCTTCGCTGCCATAGGCGTAGATCGGGTACATCACCAGCGAGGACTGCACCGACATCATCGAGCGGTAGCCGGAGTCGATGCGCTCGACCTCTCGGGCGACGAGGCCGTAGGAGACGTAGTTGGCGCCGGCGCAGCCATATTCCTCGGGCACGGTGACGCCGAGCAGGCCGAGCTCGCCCATTTCGTTGAAGATCGACCGGTCGGTCTTCTCGTCGAGATAAGCGTCATGGATGCGGGGAGCGAGCTTCTCCTGCGCATAGGCGCGGGCTGTGTCGCGGATCAGCCGCTCGTCCTCGTTCAACTGCTCGTCGAGCAGATAGGCATCGTCCCAGGTGAACTTTGCGAGCTTGTGGCTGCCGGCCATGGTGTTCGTCTCCCTGATATTCAGACCATCATGGCCGGGTTTGACCCGACCATCACGGAAACCAGTGTCTTACTGTCATGAGATTCCGGGGCCGCGCCGTGCGGCGCCCGGGAATGACGTTCTGCGTCACGCATCCACGTCGAAGCTGACGCCCTGCGCCAGCGGCAGAGTGGTGCCGTAGTTCAGCGTGTTGGTGGCGCGGCGCATATAGGCCTTCCAGGCGTCCGAGCCGGCCTCGCGGCCGCCGCCCGTCTCCTTCTCGCCGCCGAACGCGCCGCCGATCTCGGCGCCCGAGGGGCCGATATTGACGTTGGCGATGCCGCAGTCGGAGCCCTCGTCGGAGACGAAGAGCTCGGCCTCGCGCATGTTCAGCGTGAAGATCGAGGAGGACAGGCCGGCGCCGACGGCGTTCTGGATCGCGATCGCCTCGTCGATGGACTTGTACTTCATCACATAGAGGATGGGCGCGAAGGTCTCGCGCTCGACCGGGCCGCACTGCCTGGGCATCTCGACCAGGGCCGGGCGGACATAGAAGCCGCCGGAGCCGACATCGACCTTCTCGCCGCCATGGACCTTGCCGCCCTCGGCCTTGGCCTCGGAGAGCGCCTTCTGCATGCCCTGATAGGCGGCCTCGTCGACCAGCGGGCCGACCAGCACACCCGCCTCGCGGGGATCGCCGATCTTCACCGAGCCGTAGACCTTGGCGAGCTTCGGCACGAGCGCGTCATAGACGCTTTCATGCACGATCAGGCGGCGCAGCGTGGTGCAGCGCTGGCCGGCGGTGCCCATCGCCGCGAAGGCGATGCCGCGCAGCGCGATGTCGAGATCGGCCGAGGGGGCGACGATCGCGGCATTGTTGCCGCCGAGCTCCAGGATGGCGCGGGCGAAGCGCGCGGCGAGCTTCTGGCCGACTTCCTTGCCCATGCGGGTCGAGCCGGTGGCCGAGACGACCGGGACGCGATGATCCTGGACCAGGATGTCGCCGAGCTCGCGGCCGCCGACGAGGACTTCCGAGAGGCCGATCGGAGCTTCCGAACCAAAGCGCTTCATCGTCTTCTCGACGATGGCCTGCACGGCGAGCGCGGTCAGCGGGGTCTTCTCGGAGGGCTTCCAGACGACGCTGTCGCCGCAGACGAAGGCGAGCGCCGCGTTCCAGCACCAGACCGCGACCGGGAAGTTGAAGGCCGAGATCACGCCCACGACGCCGATCGGATGCCAGGTCTCCATCATGCGATGGTTCGGGCGCTCGGTGGCGATGGTCAGGCCGTAGAGCTGGCGCGACAGGCCGACGGCGAAGTCGCAGATATCGATCATCTCCTGGACCTCGCCGAGGCCCTCGGAAGTCACCTTGCCGGCTTCGAGCGTCACCAGCAGGCCGAGATCGGTCTTGGCGGCGCGCAGCTCCTCGCCGAGCAGGCGGACGAATTCGCCGCGGCGCGGCGCCGGCACCTTGCGCCAGGCGAGATAGGCGGATTGGGCCCGGCCGATCGCGGCCTCGGCCTCGGCCGGTGAGGTCTCACGCAGGGTCACGATGGCCTCGCCGGTGATCGGCGAGCGGGCCGAGAGGCCGGCATCGGCGTAGGCCGAATCGGCGACGCCGAGGCGCTTGAGCAGGGCGAGCGTGTCTTTCGGCAGGGATGTGGCCATCGTTGTCTTCCAGCGGTCGCGGGCGGGAGCCCGAGGGCGCATGCCCTGGGGCGCATGACATAAAGGCGCGGGAACCGGAGGCCGCCGCGCTTGAGGCCGGAACAATGCCCTCTTTCGCGTCGCTTGGGCAACCGATATGTTCTCACCACTTGATGAGAATTAATCATGGATGATGCGCTCGTTCCCGGCCGCCTCTCGGTGCCTTCGCTCTCCGCGCTCGCCGCCTTCGAGGCCGCGGCCCGGCACGGCAGTTTCACGCGCGCGGCGGAGGAACTGAACCTGACCCAGGGCGCGGTCAGCCGGCAGGTCGCGCATCTCGAAAAGGTGCTCGGCGTCAGTCTGTTCGAGCGCGTCAAGAAGCGCGTCAGCCTGACGGCGGCGGGGGCGGCCTATGCCAACGATATCCGCGACGGGCTGTCCCGGCTTGCCGCGGCGACGGTCTCCGCCATGGCCTTCCGCGGCGCGGCTGGTGTGCTCAATCTCGCCACATTGCCAACCTTCGGCACACGCTGGCTGATCCCGCGGCTGCCGCGTTTCACCGAGGCTCATCCCGGCATCACCATCAATTTCACCACGCGGCTGGTGCCCTTCGATTTCGCCCGCGAGCAGGTCGATGCCGCCGTGCATTTCGGCGCGGAGAACTGGCCCGGAGCAAGGCTCCACCGCCTGATGGGCGAGGAAGTCGTGCCCGTCGCCGCCCCCTCCCTGCTGGCACGCGTCGGGATCACCGAGGCGGCCGACATGCTGCGCGCGCCCTTGCTCCAGCAATCGACCCGGCCACGAGCCTGGGCCAACTGGCTGGAGCAGCAGGGACTGGCGCCGGAGCGGGCCTTGATGGGCCCGCGCTTCGAGCAGTTCGCCATGATCGCGCAGGCGGCAGTGGCGGGACTCGGGCTCGCCATCGTGCCGCGCTTTCTGGTCGAGGAAGAATTGCGCTCGGGTTCGTTGGTCATCCCGATCGACCGGCCTGTGACCGGCAAGGACGGGTACTATCTCGTCTATCCCGAGGAGAAGGCCAATCTGCCGACGGTTATCGCCTTCCGCGACTGGCTGCTCGGGGAATGCGCGCCAGCGAGCTGAAGCGCCTCTCGACAAGCGCGCCTCGCTCGTTCATTCATGCGCGAAATTCACCAACCCGGCTTTTCCCAGCGAAGCCGGCTGCGCGAGGCCTGCCATGCTGCCCGTCTCCGAAAGCGCCGATGTCGTGATCTGCGGTGGCGCCGCGATCGGCTCCTCCGTCGCCTATCATCTCGCCGCCGATCCAGGTTTCACCGGCAAGGTCGTGGTGATCGAGAAGGACCCAACCTACCGCTTTTCGGCTTCCGCGCTCTCGGCGGCCTCTATCCGCCAGCAATTCTCCAGCGCGGTGAACATTCGGATCTCGCTCTTCGGCGTCGATTTCTTGCGCAATATCGGCCAGCACCTAGCGGTCGATGGCGACGTTCCGGCGATCGACCTGCACGAGGGCGGCTATCTCTATCTCGCCAGCGAAGCCGGCGCGCCGATCCTCGAAGCCAACCAGAAGCTGCAGGCTGCCGAGGGTGCCGATATCGCGCTCTACGACCCCGCCACGCTGAAGCAGCGCTTCCCCTGGCTCAACACCGAGGACCTCGCCTGCGGGACCTTCGGCGTCAGCGGCGAAGGCTGGTTCGACGGCTGGGCGCTGCTCCAGGCCTTCCGCAAGAGGGCGCGCAGCCTCGGCGTCGAATATCGGCAGGGCGAGGTTGCCCGTCACGTCACCGAAGGCGGTCGGGTCACCGCGGTAGAGCTCGCCGATGGCAGCCGCATCTCCTGCGGTGCCGTCGTCAATGCCAGCGGTACCCACGGCGCGAAGCTCGCCGCGACGGCGGGGATTGAGATCCCAGTGAAGTCGATGAAGCGCTATGTCTTCACCTTCACCTGCAAGGGCGATGTCGATGGCTGCCCGCTCCTGATCGATACGACCGGAGCCTGGTGCCGGCAGGAGGGCAAGCGCACGTCGGAAGGCCAGCTCTTCATCGGTAGCTGCTCGCCGCTGACGCCTGAGCAGGATGTCGAGTGGATCGAGACCGATCCCGCTGCCGAGGATGTCGACTGGGGCTTCTTCGAGGAGGTGGTCTGGCCCTCGCTCGCCACGCGCATCCCGGCCTTCGAGCAGATCAAGCCCGGCCGCGCCTGGGCGGGCCCCTACGACATGTGCGGGCTCGACCATAACGCCATCATTGGCCCGGCGGTCGGCCTGCCCAACCTCTATCTCGCCAACGGCTTCTCCGGCCACGGCCTGCAGCAGGCGCCGGCGGTCGGGCGCGGGCTCGCCGAGCATATCGCGCATGGCCGCTATCGCTCGCTCGACCTTGCCGATCTCGGCCACGAGCGCATCGTTGCGGGACGGCCGCTCAAGGAGGCCAACGTCATCTGACGAGGAGGCCGCCATGGTCGATCCCGCTTTCGTCCAGACCATGGCTTGCTACAATGCCTGGCAGAACCGCAGCCTGATGGCGGCGGCAGACGGCTTGACCGACGAGGCGCGCAAGCTCGATCGCGGCGCCTTTTTCAAGTCGATCCACGGCACTTTCAACCACATCCTCTGGGCCGACGAGACCTGGCTCGGCCGCCTCACCGGCAGCGAGAAGCCCTCCGTCGGGGGACGTGATTCCGCCCTGTATTTCGAGGGCTGGGCGCCGTTCTGCGCGCGCCGGCGCCAGCGTGACCAGTTCATTCTCGACTGGGCGGACAAAGTCACGGCCGATTGGCTGCGCGGCACGCTGATCTGGTATTCCGGTGCGGCCGGCCGCGAGATGGGCCGGCCGCGCGGCTTCGTGATGGCCCATTTCTTCAACCACCAGACCCATCATCGCGGCCAGATCCATGCCATGCTCACGGCGGCGGGCGCGAAGCCCGATGATACCGATCTCTTTTTGGTCGATGAGCCGCGCTAGGCAGGGCTCGCTGCGGGCAAGCCATTGCGGCGTTTGGAACGCGCAGCCGACTTTTTCGCTTCGATCGGGCGATCACCGATATCGTCGCTATCGTCTTTCTCCCGATCCGGAGGTACGGCCGCCGTCGCGTTCTGACTGAGCTTCTGGAACAGGCCGAGTCCGACCAGTGTCAGCACGGCGAGCAGCATCAAGAGGCCCGGATAGACGATGTCTCCAATCGCCTCGCGTGAGGTCTTGGCGATCAGCACCAGCGATTCCAGCGACAGCGCCACGATCAGGATCGACATGAACTTGGTCAGCGAGCCCCGCGCCTCGGCAGGGCGGCGCATCTCGCGATCGGCGACGACTTCCTCCTCGAACAGGAACTTGCCGACATCGGCGACCGCGACCGCGATGATCACGAGCCCGATCGCGTCGAGCATCGTGTCGAGCGCGCCTTCGCCGGTCCAGAAGCCCTGCGAGGTCCGCCAGACCGCGACGCTGATCAGCACGATCGAGGCGCCGAGCAGCGCGAAGGAGATGATGGTGTAGAGCAGCCGGCTGAACAGCGTCATGTTTCCTCCGATGCGCCTGGTGGCCACAACCGTTGGCAGTCCGCTGGGTTCCGTCGCGGTGGGGTCAGGCTCCCGAATGGCAGAGCTTGCATGGCCGCTCTCACGGTGCAGCCGATTGCCGGCTATCGCGATCCGTGATCCAAGCGCAGAGTTCCGCCGGAGCGCTTCACATGCCCGAGACGACGACGCTCATCACCTTCTCGCTGATCGCGCTCGGCATGGTGCTGACGCCCGGCCCCAACATGATCTACCTGATTTCGCGCTCGATCGCGCAGGGTCGGGGAGCAGGGCTGATCTCGCTTTGCGGCGTGATCCTCGGTTTTTTCGTCTACATGTTCTGCGCCGCCTTCGGCATTACGGCTCTGCTCTTCGCAGTGCCTTATGCCTATGATGCTCTGCGGCTCGGCGGCGCGGCCTATCTGCTCTGGCTCGCCTGGCAGGCGGTGCGGCCGGGCGGGCGCTCGCCGTTCCATGTCCGCGACCTCCCCCATGACGGGCCGCGTAAGCTCTTCGCGATGGGCTTTCTGACCAGCCTGCTCAACCCGAAGATCGCGATGTTCTATCTCGCGCTGCTGCCGCAATTCATCGATCCGACCGCCGGCCATGTCCTCAGCCAGTCGGTCGTGCTCGGCTTCGTCCAGATTGCGATCAGCGGCAGCGTCAATGCCCTGATCGCCACGGCGGCCGGCAGCATCGCGCTGTTCCTGCGGACGCGGCCCTTCTGGTCGCTGGTGCAGCGCTGGCTGATGGGGACGGTGCTCGCCGGCTTTGCCTTGCGCATGGCGATGGAAACGCGGCGCTAGCCACTCCGGATGTCGGCCCTCGAAACCGCATCGGAAGCGCCCCGGCCGAGCCTGCCGGACCTGTTCGCCGGGTTCCTCAAGATCGGCCTGATGGGCTTCGGCGGTGTCGGGCCGGTCGCGCGCCACGTCATCGTCACCGAGCGCAACTGGCTCGATGATCGCGGCTATGCCGAATTGATCGGCATCTGTCAGGCGCTGCCCGGTGCCAACACGGTCAATGCGGCGGTGATGCTGGGCGACCGCTTCCGTGGCGGCATCGGCGCGCTGACCTGTGTCTTCGCCCTGATGGCGATGCCGCTCCTCTGCCTGGTCGCGCTCGCGAATGGCTATGACGCCGTATCCGGCCATCCGCTCGCGCAGATCGCTTTGACCGGTGCCGCCGCCAGCGCCGCTGGGCTTATCCTCGGTACGGCCTTGCGGCTGCTCGCGAAGGCCGGTCTCGCGCGCTGGGCCTGGGTCATGGCTGCGGCCGCCTTCGTTGCGGTGGGCCTGCTGCGCCTGCCGATGCTGCCGACCCTGCTGGTGCTCGTGCCGCTTGGCCTCGTGGCGGCGACGCTAGGAGCGCGGCGGGTCTGATGGAGCGCGGCGTCTTCTTCCAGTTGATCGTCACCTTCGGCACAATCTCGCTGATGGCGATCGGCGGCGCCAATGCTGTCGTGCCCGAAATCCATCGCCAGGTCGTCGATATTCTCGGCTGGATGGATGCGCCGACCTTTGCCCGCCTCTTCGCCATCGCGCAGACGGCGCCCGGCCCCAATATCATGCTTGGCAGCGTCATTGGCTGGCATGTCGCAGGTGCGGCCGGTTTGCTTGTTGCAACGGCCGCACTCTTGCTGCCGTCCTGCCTGCTGGCGCTCGCCTCCAGCCGTGGCCTCCAGCGTTTCGGCGGCAGCCGCGTGGTCCGGATCGTCACGCTGGCGCTGGTGCCGATCGCGCTCGGTCTGATGCTGGCGAGCGGCGTGGTTGCGACGCTGGCCGCTGACGCCGGCCTCGTCGGTTATGCGATCACGGCCGCCACGGCGCTGGCGACCTATCGCTCGAAGGTCAACCCGCTTGTGCCTATGGCAGTCGGTACGCTGGCCTATGTCCTCGCCTGGTATGCCGGTATCGCCTGAGTTCGCAGTCCTGCCGGAATCCGCCGCCGCGGCTATGCGCGTCGTGAATGGCATGGGCGTCGCCGCCCGCCATTGCCGCTCGCGGCAATGGCGATAAGCTCGCCTGCATTATCCCATCCGGAACGAATGCGAGCGAGCCCATGAGCGCCCCGAGCCACAGCGCCCTGACCCCAGAGGAGAAGAAGGTCACCGAGTGGCTGGCGAGTCGCAAGGAAGGCATGGTCGCACTGCTGCGCGAGCTGGTCGACACCGACTCGGGCTCCTATGACAAAGCCGGCGTCGATCGGGCCGGCGATGTCGTCGCACGCTTCCACCGGGCGAACGGGCTCGAGGTCGAGATCGTGCCGGACAGCCGCTTCGGCGATGCGGTCCGGGCTCGCCTGCCCAACCCAACGGCCAACGATCAGCGCCCGGTCATGCTGCTCGGCCATCGCGACACCGTCTTCCCGCAGGGCGAGCCGACGCGCCGGCCCTTCACGATCAAGGGCTCGCGGGCCTATGGCCCGGGCGTCGCCGACATGAAGGCGGGCGTGATGATCTCGGCCTTCGTCGCGGCAGCCTTCGCCGAATGCGGCGGCCTCGCCGCGCCGCTCCTCATGCTGACGACCAGCGACGAGGAGATCGGCTCGCCGTCCTCGCGGCCGGTGATCGAGGCGGCGGCACGCGAGTCGCGCTGTGTCTTCAATGCCGAGCCCAGCCGTCTGCCGGCGGGCACCGAATTCGCCAGGGATCAGAAGCAGTCCGTTACCAGCGGCCGCAAGGGCGGCGTCTTCATGCGGGCCGACTTCACCGGAAAGCCCGCTCATTCCGGCGCGAATTACGAGAAGGGAGCTTCGGCTATCGTCGATCTCGGCCACAAGATCCCGAAGCTCCAGGGCCTCACCGATCTGGAGAAGGGCGTGACCGTCAATGTCGGCCTGATCGGCGGCGGCCAGACCGTCAACACCATCGCGCCCAGCGCCTGGTGTGAGATCGACCTGCGCTATGTCACCGCCGCCCAGCGCGATGAGATGGTCGGCAAGATCAAGGCGATCGTCGAAGCCCCCGAAGTTGCCGGCACCAGCGCCGTGCTCTCGATCAAGGGCGAGTTCCTGCCGCTGGAGCGCTCCCCGGAATCGGCCGCGCTCTACGACACCTATCGCGAGGCGGCTGCCAGCTTCGGCATCGGCGTCACCGCGGAATTCACCGGCGGTTGCGCCGATTCCGGCTTCACCGCCGCACAGGGCACTCCGACGCTCTGCAGCGTCGGCCCGATCGGCGGCATGGCTCATACCCCGGACGAGTTCCTGGAGGTCGAGAGCATCGTCCCGGCGGCACAGGTTCTGGCGCTCGCCGTGATGCGTGCGGCAGCCAGGGTGGAGTGACGGCACGAGTCGCTGTCACGTCTCCGGCGTCATGCCCGGGCTTGACCCGGGCATCTCAGGCAGAGCGGAGTGTTGTCAGGCGGGGCGATCTCGTCACGAGATGGCCGGATCAAGCCCGGCCATGACGGGGCAGATCAGAACGCCTCTTCCCAGTCCCGGCTCAGGCGCATGGCGCAATTGATCAGGCCGACATGCGAATAAGTCTGGGGGAAATTGCCCCACAGCTCGCCGGTCTTGAGGTCGGCATCCTCCGAGAGCAGGCCGAAGCTGTTGCGCCGCTGCAGGATGCGCCCGAACAGTTCCTTCGCCTCTTCGCTGCGCCCGATCGCGTTCAGCGCCTCGACATACCAGAAGGCGCAGATCAGGAAGCCGGTATGCATGTAGCCGAAATCGTCCTGCGTCGCGTAGCGCAGCAGGAGGTCGCCGCGCTTGAGATCGCGGCCGATCGCCTCGACGGTGGCGACGAAGCGGGCGTCGTCCGGCTTGACGAAGCCGAGTTCTGCCAGCAGCAGCAGCGTCGCGTCGAGGTCCTCGCCGCCGAAGGTCGAGACGAAATGGCCCTTGCTCTCGTTCCAGATCTGCTCGGCGATGATGTCCTTCAGCCGGCGCGCCTCGCCCTTCCAGTATTCCTTGCGGTCGGCGCGCCCGAGCGTGCCGGCGATGCGGGCGAGCCGGTCACAGGCGGCCCAGCACATCACGCTGGAGAAGGAATGCACGGCCTCCTTCTCGCGCAACTCCCAGGGGCCGGCATCGGGCTTGTCGAATACGGCGATGGCGATCTCGCCCATGCGTTCGAGCTGCCCGAACAAGGTTTCCTTGCCGGGCTGGATCAGGCGGCGGTCGAAGAAGGCATGCGTCGCCGCCAGCACGACCGCGCCATAGCCATCGTTCTGGATCTGCACCGCCGCGCCATTGCCGAAACGCACCGGCTGGTGCCCGCGATAGCCCGACAGGTTCTTCGCCTCGAACTCGACGAGCGAGCCGCCCCGCGTGATCGGGTAGAGCGGGGGCAGGTGCTCGGCGCCGCTTTCGGTGAAGGTGTCGACGATATTGGTGATGAAGCCGAGGTAGTCTTCCATCGTCCGCGTCGTGCCGAGGCGGTTCAGCGCATGCACGACGAAATAGGCGTCGCGTAGCCAGCAATAGCGATAGTCCCAGTTGCGTTGCGTGCCCGGAGCCTCGGGAATTGATGTGGTCAATGCCGCGACGATCGCGCCCGTTTCCTCGAAGGAGCAGAGTTTCAGCGTGATCGCCGCGCGTATCACCTCCTTCTGGTATTCGAAGGGGATCGAGAGCGAGCGCACCCAGTCGCGCCAATAATCTGTGGTCTTGTCGAGGAACTCGCGCGAGGTCGTCTCGATTTCGGCGCGCAGGGCTTCGTCGGAGCCGATGAAGAAGGAGTAGGCCTGGTCGACGGCGAACGGCGTGCCTTCCACGACATAGGAGAGCGGCGCGTTGGTCGTCAGCCGGATGGTCTGATCGGCCCCCACGAAGCGGACATGGTTGGAACCGCGCGTGATCTCGTCGGGCTCTTCACCGATGCCGAGGCAGGGCCTGGCCAGCACGCGGATGCGCGGCCGGCCGGAGACGCGTCGAACCCGGCGCACCAGTTGCGGCGGCCGGAAGAAGCGCTCGTAGCGCACGAAGCGCGGCGCGAAATCGAGAATTTCGATTGCATTGCCCTGGTCGTCAGAGAGCACCGAGGAGAGGATCGCGGTGTTGTCGAGATAGCTCTGCTCGCAACGCGTCATGCCGACGAGCTCGATGGCGAAAACGCCCTTTTCGGGCTCGGCGTCGCCATCCTCGGGCTGGTTGTCGATCAGCGAGCAGAAGACGGGGTCGCGGTCGAAGCGCGGGAAGCAGCCCCAGACGATGCGGGCGCGGCGGTCGATGAGGGCGGCGATCGAGCAATTGCCGATCACGCCGAGGTCGAGCGAGGCCGAGTGCTGCCCCGCAGTCGAAGTCGTCACGGTCATGGTCGGTCAGTCCTGCTTGAAGCTGGAAGCGGAAAGATGGCCGCCTTCGGCGGCTTCGAGAAGGATGTGCCTGAGCGCTGTGGGCGAGGCGAGCCGGAAGGTGGCGTGGCTTTCGCGGTCCGTGCCGATTCGGACGGAGACGCCGCCCATGGCGTTGACGGCTTCGAACCCGTCCTCGTCGGTGATGTCGTCGCCGATGAAGACCGGTCGACGTCCGGCATAGGACGGGGTCGCCATCAGCCAGGCGACCGCACTACCCTTGCTGGCGCCGGCCGGAACCAGTTCGGCGACGGCTTTCCCCTCCTGCAGCCGCATGCCCGGCCCCAACCTCGCCGCGATACGACGCATCAGGGCCAGGGCCTCTTCCTCCAGTGAAGGTGCCAGGCGCCAGTGCAACGCCACGGAAATGCGCTTGTCTTCGACGATGATGCCGACATGGCTGTTGGCGAAACGGACGAGGTCGCGCAGCGCCTCCCGCATGCCATCGTGCGTGTCGGCCTGCGAGCGGATTTCGCCGTCGACGCGGATCTGGGCGCCGTGCAGCCCGGCGATGTCGAAGCGGTGCGGGGCCAGGATTCTGTCGAGAAAGGCGATCGGGCGGCCCGAGACCAGGGCGAGTGCCCCGCCGAGCTGCGCGCGCAGTAGCGTCAGCGCTGGCGCCACGCGGCGGTCGAGATGCACGTCTTCCGGCGAGGGCGCGATTTCCACGAGTGTGCCATCGAAATCGAGAAAAAGAGCGATTTCGCGATCGGAGGGAACGATCTCGTCGGGCCTTGCGGCGATATCGGGTTCGGTCAGGGTCGTCATCGTTTCGTATCTGGGCAGAGAAGGCGGCAGAAGAGCGGCCGTTCAGCCGGTGATATCCTTTTCTGTCTTATCGACTGGCGACGGCCGTGTCGAAAATTCGGTGCGAGGGGTTGCCTCGATCTGTCGAAAGCCTACCATGGTTGTCGCGATTTCACCGCACGGCTGCCACAGGGCTGCCATGTGACCGCGTCCGCACCACGGAAACATTACGCTTTCGGAAGTGTTCTGTTCCTGCCGCCGATGGCGAAATGCGGGCGGCCTCTGCCGGAGAATGCTAAAGCTTATGCGTCTTGTCGTCGTTTCCAACCGCGTCACGATTCCCGATCGCCATGAAAAGGTGATGGCGGGAGGGCTGGCCGTCGCCCTGCGCGAGGCGCTGGAGCAGCGAGGCGGTCTCTGGTTCGGTTGGAGCGGCGCCGTGAGCGAAGGCTCGCCCACGCAGATTCGGCAGGTCCAGCACGGTAACGTGACCTATGCGGTGACCGATCTCAGCGAGGCCGAGCGCCAGAGTTATTACCTCGGCTTCTCGAACCGCGCGCTCTGGCCGCTGATGCACTACCGGCTGGGCCTGACCGAGTTCCAGCGCAGCGACTATATGGGCTATCTCGGCGTTAACCGCCGCTTTGCCCGCGCGCTCGCCGGACTGATCAAGCCCGACGATCTCATCTGGATCCACGATTACCACCTGATTCCGCTGGCAGCGGAGTTGCGCCGGCGCGGCGTCACCAACCGCATCGGCTATTTCCATCACATTCCCTGGCCGGCGGCTGAGGTCATCGACGCCTTGCCCTTCAGCGCGACGCTGATCCGTACCATGGCCGCCTATGATCTCGTCGGGATGCAGACCGAGGTCGACGCCCGCAACCTGATCGGGGGACTGGTCTCCCTTTGCGGTGGCCGCACGGATGGAAGGCGGGTCCGGCTCGGTTCGCGCGAGACGTCGGTGCAGGCCTTCCCGATCGGCATCGATGTCGAGGGCTTCCGCAAGCTCGCGGCTGCTTCCGTCCGCCAGGCGGCGACGCCGCTGCGGGCAACACGGGAATCCCTTGGCGAGCGCAAGCTCGTCATCGGCGTCGATCGGCTCGATTATTCCAAGGGCATCGTTCAGCGCCTCGAAGCCTTCGGCGAGTTCCTGCGCAACCATCCCGAGGAGCGCGGCCGGGTCAGCCTGTTGCAGGTCGCGCCCCCTTCGCGCAGCGATGTGCCCGAATATGCCGAGCTCGACCGCCAGTCCGACGAGGTTGCCGGCCGCCTCAATGCCCAGCTCGGCGAATTCGACTGGACGCCGATCCGCGTGGTCAAGAAGGCCTATTCGCGCAAGGCGCTGGCCGGCTTCTACCGCCGTGCCCAGGTCGGGCTGGTCACGCCGATGCGTGACGGCATGAACCTCGTCGCCAAGGAGTACATTGCCGCGCAAAACCCTGCCGATCCGGGCGTTCTGGTGCTCTCGCGCTTTGCCGGCTCTGCTCAGCAGATGGGCGAAGCGCTGATCGTCAACCCCTTCGATTCCCATGAGGTGGCGGAGGCGATCCGCACCGCGCTCGCGATGCCGAAAACGGAGCGCATCCGCCGTTTTGAACGGCTCTACGCTCTTATCGCCGCCACCGATATCGATTGGTGGACGCGGCAATATCTGCTCGCGCTGTCGGGGGATAAGCCCTCGGCGGAGACATTGGCTGCCGGTGGGTTGCGCAAGGAGCCCCGTGCAGGCGCGCGGCGCGCGGGCCGGGGCGAGGCATCGGCCGCGTCATCGCCGCCTTCGGAAGCCGGTGTGGGCAAGATGTCGGCAGGATCGCGCGGCAAGCGGAGCGCTGCCGGGGGCTCTCATCTGGCATTGGTGCGGCCGTGAGACTTGGCTCTTGCGTCAGGAAAACGGCTGAAATCTTGGGGGGATGCTGCATAGCTCGTTCGCGGCCCTTGCCGAATAAGGTCTTTCGTCGCTAGAAGGCAGCATGACCGGAGCGGGCGACTCAGGGTCTGGACAGGCATCGTATCGTCGATGGCTGAGGAGGCGGGCGGAGGGCTGAGATCGATGCGAGGCGCTCTCGGAGGACCGGGCGTTCTGTTGCGCCGTCTCCGTGAGGTCATGGCGGCATCGATCAGCCCGCAGGAGCGGCTGGACCGGCTCGTCGTGCTGATCGCCGGCAATCTCGTCGCCGAGGTCTGTTCGGTCTATGTCCTGCGCGAGGACGGCTCTCTCGAACTTTACGCAACCGAAGGCCTCAATCGCGAGGCGGTCCATCTCACCACCATGCGGGCGGGCGAAGGCCTCGTCGGTCTGATCGCGAGCGAGGCAGAGCCGCTGGCGCTGTCGGATGCGCAGGCGCATCCCTCCTTCTCCTATCGTCCGGAGACGGGCGAAGAGGTCTACCGCTCCTTCCTCGGTGTGCCGATCCTGCGCGGCGGCGCCGTGATGGGCGTGCTCGTCATCCAGAACCGCGCCTCGCGGCTCTATTCCGAGGACGAGATCGAGACGCTCCAGACCACAGCCATGCTGATGGCGGAGATGATCGCGGCTGGCGGCCTCAAGTCTCTGGCGGCGCCCGGCGCCTCGATCGGCCTCGACCGGCCGATCCACGGCGTTGGCGTGGCGCTGGCCGATGGCGTCGGCCTCGGCCATGTCGTGCTGCACGAGCCGCGGGTCGCGATCACCAATCTCATCGCAGAGAATCCGGCGGCCGAGGTCGGCCGTCTCGAAGCGGCGATAAGCGAGATGCGGGCCTCGATCGACGAACTGGTCGAGCGCGGCGACATCGCCCATACCGGCGAGCATCGCGACGTGCTCGAGACCTTCCGCATGTTCGCTCACGATCAGGGCTGGCTGCGCCGCATGCGCGAAGTCGTGATGACCGGTCTCACCGCCGAGGCGGCGGTCGAGCGCGTCCAGTCCGACACCCGTGCCAAGATGCTGCGCCAGACCGACCCCTATCTGCGCGAGCGGCTGCATGATCTCGACGATCTCGCCGACAGGCTGTTGCGCACGTTGGTCGGCAAGGCCAACGGCGTCGCCCGCGAGAACCTGCCGGAGAACGCGATCCTCGTCGCCCGGTCGATGGGGCCGGCGGCGCTGCTGGACTACGACCGGGCCCATTTGCGCGGGCTCGTGCTGGAGGAGGGCGGCCCGGCCAGCCATATCGCCATCGTCGCCCGTGCGCTCGGCATTCCCGCCGTCGGGGAGGTCGTCAATGCGACCGCGCTGGTCGAAGCGGGCGATGCCATCATCGTCGATGGCCAGGCCGGCGAAGTGCAGATCCGCCCGCAACCCGACGTCGAGAATGCCTATAAGGACAAGGCGCGGCTGCGCGCCCGCAAACAGAAGCAGTATCAGAAGCTGAAGGAACTCCCGGCGGTGACCCGCGACGGGGTCGAGATCACGCTGCAGATCAATGCCGGTCTGTTCGTCGACCTGCCGAATCTGGAAGCCACTGCCGCGTCCGGGATCGGCCTGTTCCGTACCGAACTGCAGTTCATGGTGGCGCAGCACATGCCGACAACGGCCGAGCAGCAGGCGCTCTATGCCACGGTGCTCGACGCCGCGGCGGAACGGCCCGTCACCTTCCGTACGCTCGATATCGGCGGCGACAAGGTGCTGCCCTATATGGAGCGTGTCGAGGAGGAGAACCCGGCGCTCGGTTGGCGCGCGATCCGCATCGGCCTCGACAAGCCGCGGTTGCTGAGGGCGCAGGTGCGCGCGATGCTGCGCGCCGGGGCGGGCCGCGATCTCAAGATCATGCTGCCGATGGTCGCGACCACCGAGGAGTTCCGCCGCGCCCGCATGATCATCCGCCGCGAGCAGGCGATGCTGGAAAAGCAGGGCGTCACGCCGCCGCGCGACCTCAGGGTCGGGGTGATGGTCGAGGTGCCCTCGCTGCTGTTCGAGTTGCCCGAGATCGCGCGAGAGGCTGATTTCCTGTCGATCGGCACCAACGATCTCATGCAGTTCCTCTTTGCAGCGGACCGTGAGAACAAGCGCGTCGCAGACCGCTTCGATCCTCTCGGTGTCGGCTCGCTCCGGGCTCTCCGGCGTATCGTCGAGGCGGCTGCCGAGACCGGCTGCCCGGTCACTGTCTGCGGCGAGATGGGTGGCAAGCCGCTGGAAACCATGGCCCTGATCGGTCTGGGCTATCGCGGCTTCTCGATGTCGGCCGCCTCGATCGGCCCGGTCAAGGCGATGCTGCGGGCGCTCGATGCCGGCAAGTTGCGCGAGCGCATGGACTGGATGCTGGCTGCGCCGGAGGGGGCCACCAATCTGCGCCCGCAGCTCTCCGCCTTCGCGACCGAGTTCAAGATTCCGGTCTAGCGACGCTGCTTGCGCCGTCTCTGCCGCCTTTCCCTGTCGTTCCACGAGTTCCCGCATGTCCCTCCAGCTCCCCCAGGATCGTCTTGACGTCATCGTGGCGCGCCATGCCGCTGCGACCGACGAGATCAATCACGCGACCGAGGCGGCGCGCACCGTCGAGCTGGCGAAGGAACTGGCGGAGCTCGATCCCGTCGTCGCCGCGATCGCCTCATGGCGGCAGGCGCAAGCCTCGCTGGAGGAGGCCGAGGGGTTGATCGCCGACCCCGCCACCGACTCCGAGTTCCGCGATCTCGCCTACGAGGAGCGCGACGCCGCCCGCGCCGAGATCGAGGCGCGCGCCCGCGAGATTCTCGTCGCCCTGCTGCCGAAGGATGCAGCCGACGAGCGTGGCGTCATCCTGGAAATCAGGGCGGGCACCGGCGGCGACGAGGCTTCGCTCTTCGCCGGTGATCTCCTGCGCATGTACCAGCGTCACGCCGCTCAGAAGGGCTGGAGCGTCGACATCCTCTCCGAGAGCGAGGGAACGATGGGTGGCTTCAAGGAGGTCATCGCCGAGATCAATGGCCGCGGAGTTTATGCCAGGCTCAAGTTCGAATCCGGTGTCCATCGCGTCCAGCGCGTGCCGGATACCGAAGGAAGCGGGCGCATCCACACCTCTGCCGCGACGGTGGCGACGCTGCCGCTCGCGACCGATGTCGATGTCGTGCTCAACGAGGCCGATATCCGTATCGACACGCTGCGTTCGGGTGGTGCCGGTGGCCAGCACGTCAACAAGACGGAATCGGCCGTGCGCCTCACTCACATCCCCACCAACACCGTCGTGCTGGTTCAGGACGAGCGCTCCCAGCACAAGAACAAGGCGCGAGCATATGAATTGCTGCGTGCGAAGCTCTTCGACATGGAGCGCATGCGCATCGATGCCGAGCGCTCGGCGGACCGGCGTTCGCAGGTCGGCTCCGGCGATCGTTCGGAGCGCATCCGCACCTATAATTTTCCGCAGGGACGCGTCACGGACCACCGCATCAACCTGACGCTCTACAAGCTCGACGAGATGATGCAGGGTCTCGTTCTCGACGAGATCGTGGATGCGTTGACCGCAGAGCATCAGGCGAAGCTGCTGGCGGCCGAGGGCATGGCGTGAGGCGCTCGCGATGAAACCAAAATCCTCGCCCCGCGTTGATAAGGCATCGACACCAGCGAAGGGGGGACCCTCTCATGATCAAGATGTTTTCGACGATGGCCGTGGCCGGGCTGATGACGCTGGCGATGAGCGGCGTCTCGCAGGCTCAGGAAAAGACCTTCCGCAAGATGACGGCGGGGCAGCCGGCCGCCTTGCAGGGCGCGATGACGCAGTCGCAGGCGCGCAAGGCATGCCGGATGGAGATGGGCGGCACTCGCGAGAGCAAGGCCGCGATCAACAAGAAGATGAAAACCTGCATGGACCTGAAGATGAACGGCAACTAGCCGCGGGTTGGGAAACTGCGAAGCTCTTCGAGGCCTTTGCTGAAAATCTGTCAGGGGAGGGCGCCGTGCCGACCGTCAGGGAGGTGCGGCGCCTGCTTGCGAGAGAGCTTCAGCGCGCCGGCTCGGCCAGTCCGGGGCTCGATGCGCGCTTGCTGGTCGAGGGCAGCCTAGGAGTGGAGCATGCCGATTCCGCCATGAATCTGACGGCCGAGGCATGCGCCCGGCTGAAGGGTTTCATGGCCCGACGCGTCGCAGGCGAGCCGGTCTCGCGTATCCTTGGAGAGCGCGAATTCTGGGGGCTGCCGTTCCGTCTGTCACCGGCGACCCTGGAGCCGCGGCCCGACAGCGAGACGATCGTCGAGACGGCGCTCGCCGAACTGACCGGGCGCCGTGACGAGGAGCTGGCGCTGCTCGATCTTGGCACGGGTACCGGTTGCCTGTTGATCTCACTGCTCAGCGAACTGCCCCTGGCGCGAGGTGTCGGCGTCGACCTGTCCGGAGAGGCCTGCTGTACCGCTGCCGGTAACGCCGCTCTCAATGGCGTCGACGGCCGGGTGACTTTTCGGCAGGGTAACTGGACCGAGGGGCTGACTGGCCGCTTCGACCTCATCGTCTCGAACCCGCCGTATATACCGTCGACCGAGATCGCGACGCTCTCCGTCGAGGTGCGCGAGCATGATCCGCTGCTGGCACTGGATGGAGGGCAGGACGGGCTTGGACCCTACAGGCTCTTCGCATCTGCACTGCCGCCCTTGCTGGCGCCCGATGGCATCATCGTTCTGGAGATCGGGGCGGGGCAGGGGCCGGATGTCGTCGCGTTGATGCGGGGGGGAGGGCTTGAATTCCGGGGTAGCCGCCACGATCTCGGTGGGCATGAGCGGGCGCTGATCTTCACGCTCGCTTGAGAATGCACAGGCTTTTGGTCGATTTCGCTTGGAGAAGCCGCCAAAAGCAGCTATGCAGCTCCCAGCCGAAGCTGGTGGCGTCAGAGCCGGGCCTCTGGGCAGTTCCCGATCTTGCAGGATTTGCTCGAGTTCGGCATCGTTTGCGGGCGTGTTCCCGAGGCGATGCAGCTGATAAGCCGGATGGAGCCCCGAAGGCGCGTGTCGCCGATCGGCTCATGGGGTTGAAACCCCTTTTTGGAAAAGAGCGCGTGAAGACCAGGAACGGCGGATCGCCCCTTCAGGTCAACTTAGCCCGACACAGCGTCACAACCCGCTGTGCTTCGCGACGCGCATGACGGCACCACGGTTGTTTTGAACACAGAAGCGCGAGACAGACGCGAATGAGACCAGGTCAGAACCGGCGTATGCGCGGCCGCAATAATAGCGGCGGCGGCAACAATAACGGTAATCGCAAATCTCCGAATCCGTTGCAGCGCAGCTACGAATCCAACGGTCCGGACGTAAAGGTTCGCGGCACGGCGCAGCATGTCGCGGAAAAATACCTGCAGCTTGCGCGCGATGCCCAGTCTTCGGGCGACACTGTCGCGGCCGAGAGCTATTTCCAGTACGCCGAGCATTACTATCGCATCCTGCTCGCGGCGCAGGAGCAGATGGCTCAGCAGTTCGGCCATTCCTTCCCGCCGAATCGCGCCTTCGTCGAAGACGCGGACGAGGGTGAGGAAGAGGGTGACGAGGAGGGCCAGCCCTTCCAGCCCGGCACCGGCCCGCAGCCGGAGATGCGCTCCAACGGTTATGGCAACCCCAATGGCTATAACGGCCATGGTGGAGGCCAGCGCACCGAGGGTGAAGCGGGAGAGGGCCAGCAGGGCGGCCAGCGCTTCGACCGCCAGAATCGCCGCGAGCGCTTTAACAACGACCGCAACAACAATAACAACGAGCGCCGTTTCGATCGCCCGGATCGTGGCGAACGCCGTTTCGACCGCAATGCCGAAGGCGGCCAGGGCGCTTCCGGCGGTTACGCGCCGCGCCCCGACGCGCCGCGTTCCGACATCCCGGTGAGCGAAGGCGGGGCCATCGAGGCCGCTCCCGAGCAACCGCAGGGTGAACAGCGCCGCTTCGAGCGTCCGGAGCGGAGTGAACGTCCCCAGCGCGAGCGCCGTCCGCGCCGTGAACGCGAGGTCGAGGCCGATGCGGGTGACGACGTCGCAGCCTCTTTGCCGTCCTTCTTGACCAACCCCGTGCGTGTCGTGGCGCCGGAGCCGGTCGAGGCCCCCGTGGCCGAGCCGGTCGCAGCCGTCGCGCCCGCCGAGGAGGCCGCGGAAGCGGCGCCGAAGCGCACCCGCCGCCGCCGCTCGCCGCGCGAGGTCATGGACGCGCTGGGTTCGGAGACGGACGGCTCGGCCGAGTAAGCCGTTGCCGGGTCAGCAGTTGGATATGGAGAAGGGCCCTTTAGGGCCCTTTTTCTTTGCTCGATAGCGATCAGGAGATGCCGGGTTCGGCTGGCGCATCCGCGACGGCCAGGTTATCCCCTTCGCCGAGCGAGCCCTTGGCGAGGATGCGGCAATAGATGCCGCAGTCGACATGGCCATAGTTTTTCATCAGCGCTTTCGGGATCTGCATGTCGCGTGCGCCCGTCTCGGGATCGACATTGGTCGCGGCGCAGCGCTCGATCCGCTTGATCACCTGCAGGCGCAGCCCGCCCGGCCCGGTGATCTCCCGATCGACGAGATCGTTCTCGGCCCATGGCGCAAGCCCGCTGACCATCAGGTTCCCGCGGAAGCGCAGGGGATCGACCGGCTGCCCGAGCCGGCCTTCGAGATCGGCGACGCTGGCGAGGTTGATGATCGAGACGAAGCCCGAGCGCGAATCGGTGAAGCGATAGCTCGGCGGCGCCGTCAGCAGCTTCGGGGTGCCGCGCAATTCCTCGGGCATGAAGCCCGTGAAGAAACGCGAGATCGCGGCGCGGCCATCGTCGTTGGCCGTCGCCGCACGCAGCACTTCCAGCCCGCCCTCATGGATGACCAGATCGCCGCTGGCGTCATCGTAGCGGGTCTTCAGCCGTGCCAGCGACTCGTTGCGCATCAACATGAGGTATTTGATCTTGGGCTGGTGCACCGGCTCGGCCGCATCGAAGCCCGAGGGCCCGTTCTCGATCGCGAAGAGGCGGTCGCCCGGAAAATAGCCGCCGGCCGAGAGCGCAGCATGCCTGATCCGTTCCGGCGACAGACCCTTCACGGGATAGCGGCAGAGCGTTTCGATGCGCATGATCATGTCCGGTCGTTGAAGGGCAGTCAGGTCGGCAGGGACCATATCCATCTTGCGAACCTCTGACAGATCAAATCTTGCGTCTGTTTTGATTGGTCCTAGGTATTGTCCCGACAAGTGGGGACCGGCTTTTGGGGAGCCGATGTCGCACTACTCATCCTCGCCATCGCTGACCGAACGCTGGCAGCCCCAGCCGGCGAGCACGGCGTCGGTGTCATCCGCGACGAAGAAGCGGGCAGCGTCGCGGTCGTAGCCTTCGCTCAGCAACCGCTCGTAATCGGTATGGACGTGGCGGACATGGCTGCCGAGGGCGAGCCAGAGCGCGGTCGAAGGCGGCAGGTCCTTCATGTGGCGCCGCTCGGCCAGCGCCACCACGGCCTCGGCGTCGGAGAGCGGAATGCCTGGCGCCAGCGCCCTTAACGTTTTGCGAATCGCCTGCTGTCGCTTGGTCCCGGCCATGCCCGATCTGGGCCTGCCCTTTGCGCCAGGTCAAATCTGGGCCGGCCCTCTTCCGTTGCGCCGATGCCACACTATCTTGAAGGACGAGGGGCGGCCCATCGCGGCGCCCCATCCTGATGAAAGGGCAGCGGGTTCGCGTCGCTACGGGGCGCGTCCTGCGGGCGGAGTGACTTGAATGAATATCGAGAAATATACGGATCGCGCGAAGGGCTTTCTCCAGGCGGCGCAGACGATCGCCTTGCGGGAGGGGAACCAGCAGTTCACCCCCGAGCATCTTCTGAAGGCCCTGCTCGACGACAACGAAGGCATGGCGGCGGGTCTGATCGATCGAGCCGGCGGCCAGTCTCGCGTCGCCTTGCAGTTGGTCGACCAGGCATTGGCCAAGTTGCCGAAGGTTTCCGGCGGCTCCGGCGGCCTCAACCTCACTCAGGGCCTTGCCCGCGTCTTCGACACCGCCGAGAAGGCGGCCGAGAAGGCCGGTGACTCATTCGTCACGGTCGAGCGGCTTCTGCTCGCGCTGGCGGTCGAGAAAGACACCGAGGCGGGCAAGGCGTTGTCAAAGGCCGGCGTCACCCCGCAGGCGCTGAACGCTGCGATCGAGGCGATCCGCAAGGGCCGCACCGCCGATTCCGCGTCAGCCGAACAGGCCTATGACGCGCTGAAGAAATACGCCCGCGACCTCACCGCCGCAGCGCGCGAGGGCAAGCTCGACCCGGTGATCGGCCGCGACGAGGAGATCCGCCGCACCATCCAGGTGCTGTCGCGCCGCACCAAGAACAATCCCGTCCTGATCGGCGAGCCCGGCGTCGGCAAGACCGCCATCGCCGAGGGCCTCGCGCTGCGCATCGTCAATGGCGACGTGCCCGAGAGCCTGAAGGACAAGGAGCTGCTCGCGCTCGACATGGGCTCGCTGATCGCCGGCGCGAAATATCGCGGCGAGTTCGAGGAGCGGTTGAAGGCGGTGCTGACCGAGGTCTCGTCCTCGGATGGCGGCGTCATCCTGTTCATCGACGAGATGCATACCCTGGTCGGCGCCGGCAAGACCGATGGCGCGATGGATGCGTCCAACCTGCTGAAGCCTGCTCTGGCGCGCGGCGAACTGCACTGCGTCGGCGCGACCACGCTCGACGAGTACCGCAAATATGTCGAGAAGGACGCTGCCTTGGCCCGGCGCTTCCAGCCGGTCTTCGTCGACGAGCCGACGGTCGAGGACACCATCTCGATCCTGCGCGGCCTCAAGGAGAAATACGAGCAGCATCACCGCGTCCGCATCTCGGATTCGGCGCTGGTCTCGGCAGCGACCTTGTCGAACCGCTACATCACCGACCGCTTCCTGCCGGATAAGGCGATCGACCTCGTCGACGAGGCCTCGGCGCGCCTGCGCATGCAGGTCGATTCCAAGCCGGAAGAGCTGGATTCGATCGATCGCGAGATCGTCCGTCTCAAGATCGAGCAGGAGGCGCTGAAGAAGGAGAGCGATGCCGGCTCGAAGGAAAGGCTGAAGCGGCTCGAATCCGAGCTGGCCGACCTCGAGTCGCGCTCCGACACCATCACGGCCAAATGGAAGGCCGAGAAGGACAAGCTGGGCGCGGCCGCGGAGATCAAGACCAAGCTCGATAATGCCCGTAACGAGCTCGCCCAGGCGCAGCGCAAGGGCGAGTACCAGCGCGCGGGCGAGCTCGCCTATGGCGAGATCCCGCAGCTCGAGAAGAAGCTGGCCGAGATCGAGGAGAACGGCGACAGCGCCGGCATGGTCGAAGAGGCTGTGACCCCCGATCACGTCGCAGCCGTCGTCTCGCGCTGGACCGGCGTGCCGGTCGACCGGATGCTCGAAGGCGAGAAGGAGAAGCTGCTCCGCATGGAGGAGGTTCTCGGTGCTCGCGTCGTCGGGCAGAAGGAGGCGGTGGAGGCGGTCTCGACCGCGGTCCGTCGTGCGCGGGCCGGTTTGCAGGACCCGAACCGCCCGATCGGCTCCTTCATGTTCCTCGGCCCCACCGGCGTCGGAAAGACCGAGCTGACCAAGGCGCTCGCCTCGTTCCTGTTCGATGATGATACCGCGCTCGTGCGCATCGACATGTCCGAGTACATGGAGAAGCACTCGGTCGCCCGGCTGATCGGCGCGCCTCCCGGCTATGTCGGCTATGAGGAGGGCGGAGCGCTGACGGAAGCCGTGCGGCGCCGGCCCTATCAGGTCGTGCTCTTCGACGAGGTCGAGAAGGCGCATCCCGACGTGTTCAACGTCCTGCTGCAGGTGCTCGACGACGGCCGCCTGACCGATGGCCAGGGCCGCACCGTCGATTTCCGCAACGTGCTGATCATCATGACCTCGAATCTGGGTTCGGAGTTCCTGGTGAACCAGCCGGAAGGGCAGGACAGCGACGCGGTTCGCGACGAGGTCATGGGGGTGGTCCGCCACGCCTTCCGGCCGGAGTTCCTGAACCGGATCGACGATATCATCCTGTTCCATCGCCTCAGGCGGAAGGACATGGACGCGATCGTCGATATCCAGATGGCCCGGCTGCAGAAGCTGCTGACCGACCGCAAGATCACGCTCGAGCTCTCGAAGGAGGCGCGCGAGTGGCTGGCCGACAAGGGCTACGACCCGGCTTACGGCGCTCGCCCGCTCAAGCGTGTGATCCAGAAGTCGGTGCAGGACCCGCTGGCGGAAGCCATCCTCGCGGGCGAGATCGTCGATGGCGAGGACGTGCCGATCACCGTCGGGCCGGGCTCGCTGATGCTGGGCGATGTCGCGGCGGTGAAGGAAAAGCGCCCGGCCGGCGTTGCGTTGAACTGAAATCCGCCGAGTCGATCGATGAGGAAAGGGCCGCGTGAGCGGCCCTTTTTTATCTTTGGCGGCTCAGCCGCGCTTCAACAGGAACACCGCCTGCGCGCCGAACAGGTTCCAGAACCACCAGGGCGCGTTGACACCGACCTTGCCGCCGGCTGCGTCGAGCGCGACCGCGCGCTCCTTGCGGGCACCGATCTGGTCGCAGAGCGTGACGAAGTCACGGATCGTGCAGAAATGGATGTTGGGTGTGTCCCACCAGGCATAGGGCAGGGCATCCGTCACCGGCATCCGCCCCTGGAAGAACACCTGGCTGCGCATCCGCCAATGCCCGAAATTCGGGAAAGAGACGATGGCGTGCCGGCCGATACGCAGCATCTGCTCCAGCACGAGCCGCGGATTGCGCGTTGCCTGGATCGTCTGGGAGAGGATGACGTAATCGAAGCTATCGTCCGGGTAGTCGCCGAGGTCGGTATCGGCGTCGCCCTGGATCACCGAGAGCCCGCGTGCGACGCAATCGGCCACGCCCTCGCGGGACAACTCGATGCCGCGCGCATCGACCTGGCGGCTTTCGGCCAGCAGCGCGAGCAGAGCGCCGTCGCCGCAGCCGACATCGAGCACGCGCGTGCCGGGCTGCACCATCTCGGCGACGAGCCTGAGGTCGATGCGGTTGGTCTGGTTGTCGCTGAAGGCCATGGTCTAAAGTCCGCGCGCCCGGGCCGCAGCGCCGATGAAGCCGCGCGTCGTGGCGAAGAGATTGGGCTCTTCCAGCAGGAAGGCGTCGTGGCCCTTGTCGCTCTCCAGCTCGACGAAGGAGACCGAGGCGCCGGCCGCGTTGAGCGCATGCACGATCGCGCGTGAATCCGCCGTGGGGAACAGCCAGTCCGAGGTGAAGGAGGCCACGCAGAAGCGCGTCTTGGTACCGGCGAAGGCGCGCGCCAGCACGCCGTCATGGTCGGCGGCGAGGTCGAAATAATCCATCGCCCGCGTCACGTAGAGATAGGAATTGGCGTCGAAGCGCTCGACGAAGCTCAGCCCTTGGTGGCGGAGATAACTTTCCACTTGAAAGTCAGCGTCGAAGGAGAAGGTCGGTGCCTCCCGGTCCTGCAATTTGCGGCCGAATTTGCGGTGCAGCGCCTGCTCCGAGAGATAGGTGATATGAGCGCCCATTCGCGCGACCGAGAGCCCCTTGGCCGGGCGCGTGCCCTCTTCGAGGTAGCGCCCCTGCCGCCATTCCGGATCGGCCATCACCGCCTGCCGGCCGACTTCGTGGAAAGCGATGTTCTGGGCCGAGTGCTTGGCGCCCGTCGCGAGCGGCAGCGCCGAGAATACGCGGTTCGGATAGCTCGCCGCCCATTGCAGCACCTGCATGCCGCCCATCGAGCCGCCGGCGACGCAGAACAGCGTCTCGATGCCCAGTGAATCGACCAGCGCGGCCTGCGCCCGCACCATGTCGCGGATGGTCACGACCGGGAAGGACAGGCCCCAGGGCTTGCCGGTCGTCGGGTCGGTCGAGGCCGGCCCGGTCGTGCCGGTGCAGCCGCCGATGACATTGGCGCAGATCACGAAGAAGCGGTCGGTATCTACAGGCTTGCCCGGCCCGATCATCGCCGTCCACCAGCCGCCCTTGCCGGTGATCGGATTGCGGCTCGCGACATACTGGTCGCCGGTCAGCGCGTGGCAGACCAGCACTGCGTTCGATTTCTCGGCATTCAACGTGCCGTAGGTCTGATAGGCGATCTGCCAGTGGTCGAGCACGATGCCGCAGTCCATCAGCAAGGGCGTGTCAGGCCCGAAGCGCGCGACCGGGCTGGAGGGCTCGTTCGCCTCCTTCTGCGGATCGGCCAGGTTCGGGGAGAGGTCGCTCATATCGTCCGCTTCGGCAGTAGGATTTGTCTTGCCGGTCCAGGCGTTCGGAAAATCGAACTCTAGCGATGCCGCGCCAAAGCGCTTCTGTCAACGCGGGACTGCGCAGCCGGCTTTGCCAAGGCGTTGCGGGAGCGCTAAGGAGCGTGGCCTTGCTGGAAAGCGCGTTGCCATGACCGAAGCCGCCCCGACCACCCTTGCCGACCTGCGCGGTGAAATCGATCGCATCGACAGCGCGATGCATGCGCTGCTGATGGAGCGCTCGCAGGTCATCGAGACGCTGATCTCGATCAAGAAGACGCAGGCCTCCGGCTCCGCCTTCCGCCCCGGCCGCGAGGCCGACATCATGAAGCGGCTGGCCCTCAGTCATAAGGGGTTGCTGCCGCTCGACACGGTCGAGAGCGTCTGGCGCATCATCATCGCGACTTTCACCTATGTGCAGGCGAACTACTCCGTTCACGCCGACACGTCCGGCGGCGATGCGGCGATGCGCGATTCCGCCCGCTTCCATTTCGGTTTCACCGTGCCCTACCTCCCGCATGAGGATGCGCGCTCGGTCATCCGTGCCGTGGCTGAGTCGGCTGGCGATCTCGGTATCTTCCGTATGGATCAGGGGGCCAGCGCCGGCATCTGGTGGCGCGACCTGATCGGGGCCGATGCGCCCAAGATCATCGCGCGCCTGCCTTTCGTCGAGCGTCCGAACCACCCTGCGGGAACGCCGGTCTATTGCATCGCCAAGCCATTGGCGGACGCCGCCGTGCGCGAGATCGTGCTCTATGCCGCCCGCGTCGAGCGCTGGTCGGAAGCTTTGCGCCACAGCCTTGCCGAGCATCTGGCCGAGGTCTCGGCCTCGGCGGCCGACGGCTCGCACCTGTCGCTGCTGGTCGCGGCCTCCGGCGAGGTCGACCAGGCCGCGATCCGGCAGGCCCTCGTGCCGGCGGGCTTGAGCGATTTCGCCGAGGTCGGCAGCCACGCCGCCCGCTTCTCTGTCAAGTCTGCCCGCTGAACCGGGCTCGTATCGCTTCCTGCAAGGTCAATCGTCATGGCGACCCGTCCCACCCCGCGTCCCGGCGTCCTCGATATCGAGGCCTATGTCCCCGGCAAATCCGCCGCGCCCGCCGGCGTGAAGCTGCACAAGCTCTCCTCCAACGAAACCCCGCTCGGCCCGAGCCCGAAGGCGATCGCCGCCTTCGAAGGCCTCGCCGCCAAGCTGGAGCTCTATCCCGATGGGACGTCGACCAAGCTCAAGCAGGCGATCGCCGGCCGCTACGGCCTCGACCCCGCGCGGATCATCTGCGGCAACGGTTCGGATGAACTGCTGGAGCTCGTCACCAAGGCCTATCTCGGCGCCGGCGACGAGGGCATCTACAGCCAGTACGGCTTCCTGGTTTACCGCATCGCCATCCTCGCGATGGGCGGCAAGCCGGTCATCGTGCCCGAGAAGAACTACACGGCCGATGTCGACGGCATCCTGGCGGCGGTGACGCCGAAGACGAAGATCGTCTTCCTCGCCAATCCGAACAACCCGACCGGCACCTATCTGCCCTTCGACGAGGTCAAGCGCCTGCAGGCCGGCCTGCCGCCGCATGTCCTGCTCGTGCTCGACGCGGCCTATGCGGAGTATGTTCGCCGCAACGACTACGCCTCCGGTATCGAGCTCGTCGCCGAGAGCGAGAATGTCGTGATGACCCGAACCTTCTCGAAGATTTACGGCCTCGCCAATCTGCGCATCGGCTGGATGTATGCGCCGGCCCA
>NZ_JAFKFW010000012.1 GCF_017308015.1 Allobosea sp. | reverse complement strand
AAATCGAAGGTTCAAGCCCGATGGATGAAGTCGAAATTCGCGCCTCCGAGCGCACGCGCATCAAGGAAATCACCTCTTCCTCGCACGCCGCGGGCCGAGAGGCTCAGGCGAATTATCTGGCGCTGGAGACCAGCATGTCGGCGGCCGAGGCTGTTGGCCTGCTGGCGGCCAGCCCGAAGGCGACGCCGACCCAGTCATATGCCCAGCGCTCCGCTGCTGCGGGCGGTGACGGCCAAACCTATTCGGAGCGAAAGGCCGAGGCTGCTGGCCCTGAAGGCTTCGTCGATTTCGGCAGCACACCCTCTGGAGTGAAGGCCAGTCACAAAACCGGCTGGTCGAAGGCGATGGCTGCGGAAGGTGTCAGACTTGGACCCAACGCCGTCAAGTCGAGCGCCGCCTGATGGATTCAGTCACAAAGGAGGAGAGCGAACGTCTCATTCAGCAGGCGTATGCGGAGGCTTTCGCTGAAGGCGTCGCGCTCGGAAGAGCGCGCTTCAAAGCAATCATGAGGAGCGACGAGGCCAAGGCCAATACAAAGCTGGCACTCTACCTAGCCATGAAGACAGACCTGCCGGCCGATGTTGCAGTCGGTTGTCTGGGTGCGGCGTCCGAGGACCATCCTTCGCCGGCCGTGCTTGCGGCCGTGGCCGAGGCGGCAACCGTGGCGGTGCTCCAGTGAGGGTATTCAGCGTCGATCCCGATATCCTTGCCGGCTATCGCCGCCGGTCTGGCGCCCATTTCGCCGTCGTGCGCCAACTTACCGATGAAGCAGCCGGTGCGCGAGCCGATCGGGATGATCTGCTTGTCGTAGCTCGGCAGCGCCTCGGCACCAGCCAAAAGCCATTTCAGGACGACGCTGACCTTGGGGTGCTCGCTTACCTCAGCGACAGCGAGCTGGCCCGGCACAACAAGGTCGAAGCGGAACTTCGTCGCATCGGTGCTGACACGCAGGCCGCCGAACGCTTCGGTGCATATACGGGCAACATCGGGCAGCGCATTTACGAACATGCAAAACAGATGGAGCAGGCGGACGAGGCGCGAATCCGGGTGGAAAACGGCCTGAAGCCAGCCAGGCCGCCCGCGGCGGCACCTGGCCCCTCAACGCGGATGTGACCGATGCTTGGAAACTTGCGCACCACAATCGAGAAGCATCGCGAGGCAATTTCTCGCCTGAAGGCTGAAGGCGACGCTGTCAGGGCCGCGCCGGTCGACGCGGAAACGATCACGCGTCGGCTGGACGCAGAGATTGCCAAGGCAAAGGAGCACGCAAGCGGCTTTTTTGCTTATCTCAACTCGCCGGGTGGCGGGTTCACGAGCTCGACGTTCAATCGCCACGCGGCCGCCGACGCGTTCGCGTTCTGGGCGGCCTGTGACCCGGACGCCCTGCGCGCCGTTGCGCTCGAAAGCATACGCGCTGGCGACATGACCGAGGAGCAGCGCGCCAATCGCCTCACCGCGATCGACGAAGCACTGGAGGCGGCGGAGATAGACGAGGAGCTTTCACTCCGCGAAATCGACGCCGCGATCGGAAACCACGAGCAGCGCCGACTGGATGCGAGGGTGGATATCCTTCTCGCGCCGCTGGCCGAGCTCCAGGCCGTCGCGAAGCCCGCCAAGGCCGGCGGCCTCTTCCGCAAGGCCAGCTAATCAGATGCGCGCGCCCCGTTTCTCGATCGGGGTGATCGCGAGCCCAGCCAGGCAGGTCATGGGCCTGGCTGGGCACCGTTTCGAATGCCCTGTAGCGGACTGGTTGATGGCCGCTGCGAGGGCTGGCCGGCCGGGTGGCATCGGACCCCGGCCGGCGCTCTTTCCTCATCGGAGATCCCGAAATGACCGAAACCCCCGCCGCCACCGTCGTCGCCCTGAGCGGCAATCGCGCGCGCACCGTGTCTCTCGAGTATCCAGCAGAACTCGCGGACGGAACGATCATCAGCGAGGTCACCGTCCGGCGGATGACCTCGGCCGAGGTCGAGGAGTTCGTCGCCGCGGCTGCCGGCGGCAAGGAAGTCCGCCTGCCGATGTTCGATCAACCTCCCGAGGTTCTGGACGCGCTCGACCCCGACGATTTCGAAGAGCTGAACCGCGTCGCTACGGAAATGCTTCCGCGCCGCATCCGGCGCGCGCTGGATACGGTCGAGCTCGCACCTGACCCCATATCTGCCGCTACCGGAGCGCTGAACGATTTGGCCAATAGTGCGGCGGCTCTCGCCGCCGACCCGCCTCCTGCCACCGCGCAGTCCTGATAGGAGGCCTAGCCCGTGCCACGCTCCATCCTTGCTCAGCTCGTCGTCGCGCTTCGTGATGATGCGTCCCGAAATGCCAAGGCGCTCGCGGGCAATCTGAAAGGCCTTGGCGACAGCGCCAGCTCATTCGCGTCCAAGATGAACAGCGCGAAATGGTCGAAGGATTTCCAGCGGGACGCTCAACGGGTCCGAGTATCAGCCCAGGAGATGGCGGCCGCGCTTGGGAGCAACTCCCTCGGATGGGGCAGCGGCTTTTCTAAAGAGCTGCTGAAGCTAAAGCCCGCAACGCGGGAGTTCGCGAAAATCAAGGATAGCTGGCTAGACCTTCAGCGAACACTCAATGCGCCCGGTACCCGTCGATACGGTGCGACCGTTCTTGAGGCCCAACGGGCTTGGCGAAACCAGATAATCACTGACATGCAAATTGCCCGCGCGGAGCGGGCCCGCTGGCGCGAAGATATGTCACGGCCGGCAAGCATCGCGCGCAAGGGCATCCGCATGGGCGCGGCAGCAGTCGGTGTGTACGGCGGGGTTCACGGCACAGGCCGCGTCATTCGCGGGACCGCGATCGCAGGAGCAAACGATAAGCGGGAAACCTTCCGACAGAGCATTTCCGGCCTTTCGGCTGAGGAGATCGCCCGGATTTCCGCCAGCTCCGATACCCTCGCCACGAAATATCCGAGCGTCTCGCGCGTCGACATTCGCGAGCTGGCGCGTGGCGCCCGGAACCTGACCGGTGATGTCGGCAAGGGACTGGAGCTTCTGCCGGACATCATCCGCGCCCGCGTTGCGATCCAGAGCGCGACCGGCGGCAACGGGGACGGCGATCTGGATCAGATCCTCAAGAGCGCAGACATCGCGGGACTTCAGGACAATCCCGCCCGCTTCAGAGCATTCCTCGAGAACTATACGAAGGCCGTTCAGGTCGAAGGAAAGCAGCTCTCCGCCTCGGATTATCTGTCGTTTTATCGCCGGGCGAAGATGGCCGGCAGCGGCTTTTCCGACGACTTCATTGCAGGCGCCGCCCCCTCGCTGATGCAGGAGCTTGGCGGGCCTGGCGCCGGTACGGCGCTCGCGACCTATTTCCAGCAAATGGCCGGTGGCCGGATCAAGAAGGAAACGCTGGGCAATCAGAAAAAGGCCGGCCTTCGTGACAAGAAGGGCACCCTGATCGATCGCAAGGATTTCATCTCCGACCCGTTCGAATGGACCCAGAAGCATATCGCGCCGCTGATGGAGAAATCCGGCGTCGACATGACCAGCTCGGAATCCATGATCGACTTCCTCATCCCGCTCTTCAGCGAGCGCAATGCGGCTGAGGTAGCCAGCAAGTTCATCCTCCAGGCTGATCAAATCCGCCGCAATCGCAAGATGTACAAGGGCGCCAAGGGCCTCGGCGCGGCCGAGGAAGCCCGAAAGGAAGACCCGTTCGTCGCTGGCGCCGGGGCGATAAACAGCTTGGCCAACGCCGCCGCCGCGCTCGCTGCTCCAGCCCTGCCGATGGCGACCGCCGGCCTCAACACCTTCACCGACGCCGTGAACAGCCTGGCGGTCAAGATGCGGGACAATCCCGAAGTCGCGAAGAAAGCCAGTACCGTGGCGACCAGTGCGGCCGCGGGGGCTGGCATCGTCGGTTCGATCCGGGCAGCCGCGGCTCTCTGGCAGGGTGGCGGCATTGCTGGCGCGATCGGTGGCTTCCTCCGGGGCGGCGCCCGCGGGGGTATCCTCGGCGGCGCGGCTGGTACAGCCTGGCTCGCCATAGAGGCGGCTCTAGCCGGCAAGGCCACGGCCGATGTGGTCGGACAGTCTGCCACCGGCAAGAACTACACCCCACGCGATGCGGCCTCCGTCTTCAGCCTTGCGGAGCAGCTCAACGGCATCCAGTCTCAGATTTCCGGCGTGAAGAAGCGCACGCACCCGTCCCGAGCTGACGAACCCAATCCAGATCTAGACCGACTCGAGGGCGATGCTCAGGAGGTCCGAAACCGCATCTCCGCCGGCACCTCCGGCATGGGCGACGGGCTGGTAAAGAGCCTGGCGGATGGCATCGTGGCGGGGTCTCAGACCGCCGTACAGGCCATGGAAACGCTGATGGAGAGCCTACGCGCCCGCGCCAGGTCCGGCATCCAGATTCCGGTGACGGTGTCGCCCGATACCAAGTCCACTGATCCATCCGTCCCTGCGCGCGCCTCCGGCGGTTCCGTCGCGGCGGGCAACCTGTACCGGGTGAATGAGTTCGGCGAGGAGTTCTACCAGCCCACCGAGGATGGTCGGATCATCGACCCTCGCCGCCTGAAAGCTGGCAAGGGTGGAGCGTCCGGCGTTGGTTCGATCTCGATCGGGGGCAGCACCTTCCACATCACCGGCGTCAGCGATCCGACGGCAGTCGGCGAGACGGTCATGCAGATGCTTGAACAGAAAATTCAGGAGGTCGCCCAGGCCGCATTCTCCGACCTTGGCGTGGAACTGGCGTGATGGCTGGGCATTCAGAAGAGCAGCTCGCGGCGGTTCAGCGCGAGGCCGCCGCCTTCGTCAAAGACGAGCTCCGGCGGATCGAGACGGCGTACGGGCTGGCGGCGGCCACAGCAGCCGCACAGGGCATGACGGCTGCCATGGTCCAGTGGTCGGAAGATGCCACCGGCATGACGATCCAGGAAGCCCTCCAGCACCCCTTGAACAAACATGGCCGAGGCTGATCGGCCGTCGCCTCGCGCTGTTCGACGTCGCGAGCCTCCCGGCACCGGCTTGCAAGATTGGATGCTCAGGGAGATCGCGCGCCGTTCTCCTGTGGCGAGAATCGATCTGCTTCACGATGCCCGCGCTCGCGGCCTGTCGCGAGATACCGAGACGGGCCGCGTGATGTTCAAGGTCGCGCTGAAGCGGTTGCGCGCCTTCGACTGCACCATCTTCGATGACAAGACGATCCATTGGACCGGCCGTGCGCTGCCCGTGCGCTACGTATCGGACGACAAGGAGCGCGCTTGGCTCCAGGCGCAGCGCGACGCCGCTTTGGCCGCATTGCGGCCGCCCGGTGCGCCTACGATCGATCCGGCAGAATTCGCCGCCTGGCAGCCTCCCCAGCGCTTCGTAGTCTCTGACGGGGTGCGGACCGCGCTGCTGCAGGTGGTCTCGGCGCAGCGTGGCGACAAGGATATGATGTAGACCTAGGAGGGTCGCATCATGAAGAGGAAGCACGGCTCTCGGACGGTCACGCTCGACCAAGGAGAGCGCGCGCTAATCGTCGCCGCGCAGCTCGTCGACCTCTACGGTGAGATTTACCTGCCGCTATTCGAGCGACTCGAGGAGGGATTGATCGAGCTTCACAAACGGAGCGCAGCGCGTTCCCGTGCCGATGGTATCGCGAAATCCAGAGACCTTTCAGCCTACCGCTCCAAGGCTACCGATCGGTCTTGATCGCCCCGTCCGAGAAATCCCGTCGCATGAGATGGTGCTGGCCATCGGATTTGATCGCTAGAAAGCCGCGCACCTCCAGATCGCGACGGAGGCCTTCATCGGCGGCCGAGATCCGCACGAAGCTGTTGATCTCCAGGGGCACGGAAAGATGGTCATCAGCGGATTGAATGTCCACGATTGCTCGCCCTTCCAGGCTTACCCGGACACCGGGGTTGCCATGGTTCAGAAACTCAACGCCGGCAGCCTCTAGAGCGCGCTGTACCGCTCGGACGTTGGCGGATCGTCCGGCAATCTCGAATGCGCCAGACGCCTCCATGTTTCGGATGGTGTTGACGCTGACGCCAACCATTGCTGCGACCTGAGTTTGCTCGAGCCCCAGCAGCGCGCGAGCGGCTTTCAACTGATACCCTGTCGTGAGCATATCTATTCTCCAAGTTCGAGAATTTGTGTGCCACAACAAGATAGGCGTTGACAAGAACCAAATCGCATTGTTTGGTTAACGCACGTCAGAAGTTGCGTTTCAAAACCAAATTGGAGGTCTATGATGCCGAACACCACCGTTCCGGCAGCCGCCCCCGGCTTGCCTCAAGAAACCCTCAGCGCTGGCTGGTATCTCTTCCGCCAGCCCAATGGCGCGGATCGCCTCCTCTGGCTGGAGCGCCTTGGCGCAATCTGGGCGATCGCAGTCTCGCCCACACTGGCCCACACCGGCCAGGCGCAGGCTCATCTTTCAGATGACGCCCTAAGGGCCGCCGCCCCGCGGGCCGTCAACATCAACCCAGGTGCCCGTTCACTCACAGCTTGGGAGGCGACCAATTCGAGTAAATGTAACAATCTGCACCGCGGCTGTTGAAGCTGCACTGATGCCTAGAAAGCAATGGCGAAAGCCTCGAGTAGCGCTATCGTGGATTCGATTCGGCTATGCGGCCTTAATCTAAAGCGGCTATTGGTCGGATATAGGGGATCAAGCGTGGACCTTCCGAATATTCCGACTGATAATCTGTATAAATTTGTAACGCTCGCCAGCGCTGCAGTATTTTGTTTTTCGATTTGGCAGGAAGATTCAGTAGTTTCAGAGTACTCTCGTAGCTCTAGCATATTAAGAGCGAATAACGATTCCCTCGCCTTCCAAATTGATATCATGAAGGACAAAACAAAATACTTCGAAGAATTAATCAAAGAAGATTTAAATGAAAATCAACGAGAATCAATCATAAAACGCTGGGACAAGATCCGGTCAGAGTCGGACGAAATAGTCAATCGGCATGCCGATAATATTAAAAATTTGGGTAAGGCAAATTTCGAATCGGATCGAGTTATCCGTCTGACGCCGATTATACACTGGGCACGATATGGATCTATCGTGACTTTTTTCTTGGGAATATTTTTCTGGTATTTCAATCATCAACGCTACCAAGACGCATCCGCAAGGAACGAGGCCCAGAAGCAGGCGGTCGCAAGGCGGGCAAATGCGAAACGCGCAGATCGATCCACGTCCGCGAATCCGCCCCCCTAGAACCGGCTACACCGAAGCACCATCAGGAGAGGAACAGCAGGGAAGGCCATTTTGCTCAGCCCATCTGTAGCTCTGCTCTGGCAGTTACTTCGTGACGATGTTTACGGCTATGCCTAGGACGCCGGCAACAAGGACCCCCCAGAACAGGTTCCGAAAAACCGCTTGCCTCCGTCGCTCCACCACAACGTTCGCCCCAAACGCAAAACTTATCGGAGGGAAGAAAAAATTTTTCATACTCTCCACTGCGGATATGACGGCATAAAACATAACGCCAATTGTTGAGATAAGAATAAATATGTCAGCGTTATTGATCGCCCCTTTTGAAATTGAATAATAAGCAAATATAATGGAAACAATCAATGATATAATAGATTTTGATCTAAAATTTGATATTTTATCTATAAAACTATAAGCAGTTTCTGACGCTGATAGGAGATTATCTAATTCAGATATGGTTGTCATAGATTCTGACCTTGAACCAGAAATATCAATTCTACACTTTGATGAAAACAAGCTCTCGCCAAAAGTAACAGAAAACGACCTAAACACATCAGATATTGAGGCAGATTCGATAGATATATTTTTAATAAAAGATGGAGCTATGGATGTGTCTTGAAGAATGGAAGAAAGAATCTTCGACTTAAGCTTAGATCCATCGGACAAAGTAAATGTTATCGTGCATTCAGATTTTGTGTAAGTGGAAGCAAGGGAGATAATTCTATTAATTAAATCTTGATCAACCTTGTATGCCCCAGGATATACTTTCGACCTTGAAAATTCAGCAGTCAATTTTATGCCCTCAAACAGCTATCGGCGCTCATTTTACGCTGAAGTGATACTCTGCGCTCGGAACGAAGGCAATTCACGCCACGGACTGGATTTGGTTGGAAATGGGGAGCCTCCGGCACGAGCGCTGCCGTCACCGCCGCGCGATCAGCCGCAAGCCGTAGCGGCCAGGAATGGCGATCGTTCCAGCCGGGCCATTGACGACAAGCTTCCGGCCCAGGCTCGTCGAGTACATGTCGGTCGGCGTCGGGCCGGTGCGGCGCTTGAAGTCGGCCATGGTGCCGCCGACGGGGGACTGGAGATGCAACTCGCGCTGCGCCGCGATCTAAGTATAGGCAACGCAGCCAGCGACCAGCTCACCGGTCGCTACAAATCTAGCCATCCCTGCTCCCCTTGCTCGCCCTGCTTCCTAGTTTTGGGGCGCTTGGCTTTCGCGGTCTCGTTTTGTTTGGCCGGTGGCGAAGACGCCGCCTCGGGTTTGGCACCGGCGCAGAACGTCGACCACGCATCCATCAGCTCGCGCCGCTTCGATAAGGCATCACCGCGGCGATAGGCGCGCTCCGTTTCGTCGCCGACGATGTGCGCAAGGGCCGCCTCTGCCACCTCGCGCGGAAAAGCCGTCTCCTCGCCTGCCCAATCTCGGAAGCTCGATCGGAAGCCATGCACAGTGGCGTCATGCTGCCCCATGCGTCGGAGCAGCATCGCCATGGCCATATTGGACTGCGGCTTGCCGCGCTTCATGCCCTGAAACACGAGCGCGGTTGGCCCGTCGACTTCTCGGATCTCACGCATATCGTTCAGGATAACGAGCGCGCGATCGCAAAGCGGGACACGATGGGGGCGCCCGCCTTTCATGCGCTCTCCGGGCACCGTCCAGACCTTCGCCTGCAGGTCGATCTCCGCCCATGTCGCACCGAGCGCCTCTCCCGACCGGGCGGCCGTCAGGATCGTGAACTCGAGGCAAGGCGCCGCCCTTCCCTCTTGCTCGCTGAGGCGCTTCAGGAAGGCCGGGACGTCCTTGTAGGGCATGGCCGCGTGATGCCCTGCCAAGGCCTTCCGGCGCCGCGAGAGTAGCGTATCGAGATGATTGCGCCACTGAGCCGGATTCGGGCCTGAGCGGTGCCCCTTGGCCGTTGCTGCGGCGAGGACGGCTTCGATCCGCCCGCGGAGGCGGGAGGCAGTTTCGGGTTTGAGCTGCCAGATGGGCGAGAGGACTTGCAGGACGTGATCCGTCCCGACCTCGCTGACAGAGGTTGCGCGTAAAGCCTTGAGCCCGACCAGGTGCTCGGCCTGCGCCTTTGCGTTGATCCTGATTTTGCTCTCGACTGCTTCCACGATCCCGAGCGTCGATTTCCATTGTGCGATGTGCTTCGGGTTTCGCCAGCCGGGAGACATCGTCTCGACGTAGCTCTCCGCGAATTCGCCAAACGTCGGGATTTCGGGGCTGATTGAGCCGGAGCGCCTTGCGTCCAACGGATTGATGCCGGCGGCAAGAAGCTTGCGGGCCGAATCAGCAGCCGCCCTGCCCCGCTCCAGTACCGCCTTGGGATCTTCGGCGGGCCTGATGCCGCCCAGGCCCATTTCCCTCTGCTTGCCCTGCCAACGGAACATAAAGAGCCAGCGACGGGCGCCGCTGGCGTCGACTACGAGATAGAGGTTTCCGCCGTCTGCGTGCCGACCCTGGCTCAGGCTAAACACGTTCTTGAGCGTGAGTCGCTTCAGGCTCTCAGCCATTTCTACCCCAGCGGTTACCCCAGCGAGAATGTTTGTAGGGCCCGATGCCGCGTTGAGCAATGGCGTATAACGACGGAATTTAAATAGCTGATATTACTCCAATAAATTGGATTATACCGTTCAATCGCGAATGACGGCGGAACGCAGATATGCGGACACCCCTTCCGCCAACGCGTCGGGTGCCGGCCGCCGTGGAAAGAAGGGTTTGCCGCGGAAGAGCCGCTGCCGGTCTTCCTGGGCCCGCGCGGTCCGCGTCATGCGGCCCTTCTGATTCCCGCTGCCGAACGACGCAGCATCGACCTTGCCGAGATCGACAGGTTCGACTTCCGCTTGTCCGTCATCAAGCCGGCGGAAGCGGCACCGGCCCCAGATCCGACGTCGTGACACTGTCGAGCGGATCTTTCCGGGCACCATCGCCCATCGGGGCAGAGCGCCCGCTGGTAAAGAACAGTGCGCTCAATCCGATGAGGAAGATGAACGTAATATATCGCGTGAACATAAAACCCCGCAGCCAGATGTTCGCGGGAAGATGATTGGGCCTGAATTCTCAAATTGCATTCAATCCAGAGCGTAAAATTGCGCTCATCCGGCCTTTTCCGCGTTCGATAGACGCTCCTTCCGGCCGTGTCACCGCGCTGCGATAGCGCCGGCCACTACGTGCTTAGTCGGGTGACGTAACGCATTGCCGGCATGGTCGCTCCACTCGCAGACTGGACGCCTGCGCCCGGCCATGCATTGCTGACGCGCCAACAACGACACGGCATCGAATGCCGGAGGCACCAATTCGCTGAAAAGGTGGAGGGAACCCATGAAGGAAGAGGAAATCCGCGGCCTGGTCGCAGGCGTGAAGGACGGTTCGCTATCGCGACGATCCTTCATCCAGAAGATGGCAGCGGTTGGCATCACGGCGCCGATCGCAACCCAGATTCTCGCCTGGAACGACGTCGCGATGGCCCAGCCGGCCGATACCTACAAGCCGACCAAGGCCGGCGGCGGAGGGCCGCTGAAGATCCTGCTCTGGCAGGCTCCGACCCTGCTCAACCCGCATTTCGCTTCGGGCACCAAGGACCAGATCGCGTCGCGCATCTTCTACGAGCCGCTCGCCGGCTGGGACAAGGAAGGCAACCTGATCCCGCAGCTCGCCGCGGAAATACCGAGCAAGACCAATGGCGGCCTCTCCGCCGACGGCAAGGAAGTGACCTGGAAGCTGAAGAAGGACGTGCAATGGCATGACGGCAAGCCGTTCACGGCCGACGACGCCGTCTTCACCTGGGAATATGCCGCGGACCCCGCGACTGCCGCCTACACCACCGGCTCCTATGCCAATATCAAGGTCGAGAAGATCGACAGCCACACCATCAAGGTGATCTTCAAGGAAGCCACGCCGTTCTGGGCCGATCCCTTCGTCGGCGTCGCCGGCATGATCATCCCGAAGCACCATTTCGGCGAGTACAAGGGTGCGAAGTCGCGCGAAGCTCCGGCCAACCTGAAGCCCGTCGGTACCGGCCCCTACAAATTCGTCGATTTCAAGCCCGGCGATATCGTGCTCGGCGCACGCAACGAAGGCTATCACGTCAAGAACAAGCCGCAGTTCGACACGCTCGAGGTCAAGGGCGGCGGTGACGCGGTCTCGGCGGCGCGCGCCGTGCTGCAGACCGGCGAATACGACTATGCCTGGAACCTGCAGGTCGAGGACGAGGTCCTCAAGCGCATGGAGGCCGGCGGCCGCGGCAAGGTCGTGGCGGTCAAGGGCGGCGACGTCGAGTTCATCATCCTGAACACGACCGATCCGTGGACCGAGGTCGATGGCGAGCGCTCCAGCGTCAAGACCAAGCATCCCTCGCTCAGCGACCCCGCCGTGCGCCAGGCGATGAACCTGCTGATCGACCGCGACTCGATCGAGAAATTCATCTACGGCCGCGGCGGCGTCGCGACGGCGAGCTTCGTCAACGAGCCCAAGCAGTTCAAGTCGACCAAGCTCAAATACGAGTTCAACATCGACAAGGCGAACAAGATCCTCGACGAGGCCGGCTGGAAGAAGGGCGCCGACGGCATTCGCGAGAAGGACGGCAAGAAGCTCAAATACGTCTTCCAGACCTCGATCAACGCCCCGCGCCAGAAGACCCAGGCCATCATCAAGCAGGCCTGCCAGCGCGCCGGCATCGACCTGGAACTGAAGTCGGTCACCGCTTCGGTGTATTTCTCGTCGGACGTTGCCAACCCCGACACCTACACCAAGCTGTACTGCGACATGGAGATGTATACCACGACGCAGCCGCAGCCCGATCCGGAGCGCTTCCTCAACCAGCTCGTCTCCTGGGAGATCGCCAACAAGGAGAACAAGTGGCTCGGTCGCAACGTCTCGCGCTGGTCCGATCCGGCTGCGGACGAGGCCTACAAGGCCGCGCAGAAGGAACTCGATCCGGCCAAGCGCGCCGCGCTGCTGATCAAGGTCAACGAGATCTTCTGCGAGGCCAACGTCATCCTGCCGATCCTGTCGCGCACGGTCGTCGGTGCCTCTGCCAACAACCTCACGCCCGACATCTCCGGCTGGGAGGTGACGACCTGGAACCTGGCGAGCTGGTATCGTAGCTGATCGCGGCCCAGGCCGGGGAGGCCGGGTTATCCGTCCGGCCTCCGTTCCAATCCTGCCCCCGGCCCGATGGGCCGGGGATGCTTCCAGGCATCCGGATGGCGTCAGCCAGACCCGGCATGAGTCCGTGCGACGATCCGCTCCGCATCCCTGCCCTCTGCTCCGGAACCCTGCCCGCCACGAAGGCAGGGCCGACACACGCCGCCTCAAGGGAGAAGCATCCACAATGACGACGAAACGGGACCTGATCCTCGCGACCGCCGCCTTTGCGCTGCTCGCGGCTGCGCCGGCGCTGGCCGATACCTGGCCGCAACGGCCGATCACCTTCATCGTGCCCTTCCCCGCCGGCGGCGGCACCGACACCTTTGCCAGACCTCTCGCCGCCCAGCTCGACCAGCAGCTTGGCCAGCGCATCGTCATCGAGAATCGCGGCGGCGCCGGCGGCACGGTCGGCGCATCCGCCGCGGCGAAGGCCAAACCGGACGGCTACACCTTCTTCGTCGGGGCGGCTCATCATGCCATCGCGCCGGCACTCTATCCGAAGCTCGACTACAACATCCGGACCGACTTCATCCCGATCGCGGTCATCGCCCAGCCGCCGCAGGTCATCGTGGTCCACCCCGGCAAGGTCCAGGCCAAGACGGTGGCGGAACTCGTCGAGTTCGCCCGGAAGAACCCGGAGAAGCTGAACTATGCCTCCGCCGGCAACGGCACGACGCATCACCTCGCCGGCGAGCTCTTCCAGATCTCGACAAAGACCAAGCTGACCCATGTGCCCTATCGCGGCGCCGGACCGGCGCTGCAGGACACCATTGCCGGTCAGGTCGACCTGCTGTTCGATGGCCTCGGCTCTTCGGCCGCGCAGATCCAGAGCGGCGCGTTGCGGGCACTGGCCGTCGCCGCCCCAACCCGCTCCGAAGCCGTACCGGACGTGCCGACAGCCAGGGAAGCCGGTCTGGAAGGCTTCGAAGTCTCGACCTGGTACGCGCTCTGGGCGCCCAAGACCACGCCCCCGGAGATCGTGACGAAGATGCGCGAAGAGGTGCAGAAAGCACTCAGGACGCCGACGATCGAGGCCGTCTGGAAGAAGAGCGGTTCGCCGATGCCCACCCTCTCCGGTGAGGATTTCGGCAAATTTGTCACGGCCGAGGTCGAGCGCTGGGGCAACGTCGTCAAGGAAGCGCAGGTCAAGCTGGAGTGAGGCTTGCGGTTGCGGGCCCCTTCCTTGTCGCATTGGCCTGAATGCGGAGCGCGATGCCTGAGGGCTGGAGCGTGGTGAGGCTGGCCGTGATCGGCATGCTGATTGCGCTCGCCGCTTTTGCCGCGCTGCTGGCGGTGGGGTTCCTCATCGACTTCGCGACAGTACCCTGTCAGGACGGTGTCTGGGATGCGACGAAGCAGCGTTGCATCCCGGCCTGACGCGACGCGCCAGACCTTCAGAGCAGCGCGCCGTTTGCATCTTCCTCCTCCCAGCCGTCGATCACGGCGCGGGCGACCGCGATCGTGAAGCCGGCTCGCGCCATCGCGGCGAGATCCTTCTGGCGGCTCGCGGCGCGGTCACCACGAGACCACGGACCGAGCCGCTTGCGCTTCGCGGCCTTGCGAGCCGCGGCCAGTTCCTCCTCCTCGCCGGTGCGGCTGGCCCGTTCGGCGAGTTCGCGGCCCACGCCTTTCGCGGCCAGCGTTGCGGCAACGGCGCGCGTCGAACGTCCCCGGCGCCTGAGTGTCGCCGCCCGCGCCTCGGCGAAACGGCGATCGTCCACAAGCCCGGAGGAGATGCACCGCGCCACCACATCGTCGAGAGCAGCAGCGTGCATGGCCGGCTCTTCGCCATGATGGCGACAGCTCAAGGCGATCTTGCGTGCCAGAACCCTGCGCAATTGCGCCGCCGGCGCGGAATAGCGCTCAAGATAATGCATCGCTGCGCGCTGGAGATATTCGGGTGTGATCCGCCGCGGCGTTCGGGCAGGGCGTGCGCCCTGCCCTCGCCGATCTTCCTGCTCCGGCATGCTAGTCGGATACCGGCTTCTGCCGGCCGGCCTTGACGCCGGAGCGCTTCTCCTTGGAGGCGAGCCGGCGTTCCTTCGAGGCTTTGGTCGGCTTCGTCGCGCGCCGGACCTGCGGGCGCACGGCGGCCGCCCGAATCAGTTCCAGCAGGCGCTCCACCGCCTCCTCGCGGTTGCGCTTCTGGCTGCGATGCGTCTGGGCGACGATGACGATCACGCCGTCCTGCGTCAGCTTGCTGCCGGCGAGCTTCATCAGCCGGATCGCGACATCGTTCGGCAGCGACGGAGAGCGGCGCGCGTCGAAGCGGATCTGCACCGCGCTCGACACCTTGTTGACGTGCTGCCCCCCCGGGCCGGAGGCGCGCACGAAGCTTTCCTCGATCTCGCTCTCATCGATCGCGATGGACGGGGTGGCTTGAATCATGGGAGGAGGATTATCAAAGTTTTGCGCATTGCCTCAGCGAAAAACCGGTCTCCGCCTTTTCGCGCAATGCTCCGCCTGATTTCACGGAGATATGCAGCGTTGAAGCCTTCTCGCGAGATCGATGGCCTGATCGCGATCATGGCCGCGCTGCGCACGCCGGGGACCGGCTGCCCCTGGGACCTTGAGCAGGATTTCGCCTCGGTCTCGCCCTATACGGTCGAGGAGGCCTATGAGGTCGCGGATGCGATCGCCCGCGGCGACAGGCTCGACCTCAAGGACGAACTCGGCGACCTCCTGCTGCAGGTGGTGTTCCATGCCCGCATGGCGCAGGAGGAGGGCTCCTTTGCCTTTCCCGACGTGGTCGAGGCTATCACCGGCAAACTGATCCGCCGGCATCCGCATGTGTTCGGCGACGCGCGCGATCTCTCCCCGGCCGAGGTGAAGACGCTCTGGCACCGGATCAAGGCCGAGGAGAAGGCCGCCAAGGCGGCGGCGCGGGCAGCCACCGGCCTGCCGCCGCAGACCGAGGAGCGCGGCGTGCTGGCCGGCGTGCCGCATACCCTGCCCGCCCTCACCCGCGCCTGGAAACTGCAGGCGAGGGCCTCCACCGTCGGCTTCGATTGGAACGATGCCCGTCTCGTGCTCGACAAGATCCGGGAAGAGACGGCCGAAATCGACGAGGCCCTGGCTGGAGGCGACAAGGCCGCGATCCATGAGGAGATCGGCGACCTGCTCTTCGTCGTCGCCAATCTTGCCCGCCATGCCGATGCCGATCCGGAAGGCTGCCTCGCCGCTGCCAACGCCAAGTTCGAACGCCGCTTCAGGGCGATCGAGGAGGCGCTGGAAGCCGAGGGTCGGACAGCGAAGGAGGCCCGCCTCGACGAGATGGAAGCGCTCTGGCAGGCGGTGAAGAAGCTGGAGAAGGCCGCCGGTTAGCCGCAGCAGGGCTTATCCCTGCCGCTCAGCCTCGGGAAACCGCGCTGTGAAGGCCCCTTCCCGCTCGAGCGGCAGGCGCACGACAAGCTTCAGCCCGCCCTCTTCGCCATCCTCGCGTTCGAGGATTTCGCCATTGGCATGCAGCCAGGCGAGCGACTTGCCGTCTCCGGGCTCGAGCTCCAGCCTGTAGACCGGTCGGCTCAGTGCGATCCGCGCCTCGATCGCGCGTGTCAGTCGCTCGATGCCTTCGCCGGTCAGCGCCGAGACGAGAACCGGGCGCGATCCGTCCGGCCGAAGCGTCGCGATGCCGAGCTGGCGCTCGCGCTCGGCCGGTTCGAGCAGGTCGGCCTTGTTCCAGACCTCGATGACGCGTTGGCCATCATCCGGATTGATGCCGAGATCGCGCAGGATCGCCTGCACGTCGGCAGCCTGAGCCTGGGTATCCTCATGCGCGACGTCGCGAACATGCAGAAGCACGTCGGCCTCGATCGCATCCTCCAGCGTGGCGCGAAAGGCCGCGACGAGCTGCGTCGGCAGGTCCGAGATGAAACCGACCGTGTCGGAGAGCATGATGCGGGCGCCGTGGGGCAGCTTGATCGCGCGTGCCGTCGGATCCAGCGTGGCGAAGAGCATGTCCTGCGCCAGCACCTCCGCGGAAGTCAGCCGGTTGAACAGCGTCGACTTGCCGGCATTGGTGTAGCCGACCAGTGCAACGATCGGATAAGGCACGCGTTTCCGGCTGGCGCGATGCAGCGAGCGGGTGCGCTTCACCTGCTCCAGATCGCGCTCGATCTTGGTCATCCGCTCCTGGATGATGCGCCGGTCGGCTTCGATCTGGGTTTCGCCGGGGCCGCCGAGGAAGCCGAAGCCGCCGCGCTGGCGCTCAAGGTGGGTCCAGGATCGCACGAGCCGGCTTTTCTGGTAGTTGAGATGCGCCAGCTCGACCTGAAGCGCGCCTTCCTTGGTGCGGGCGCGCCGCCCGAAGATTTCGAGGATCAGGCCGGTGCGATCGATGACCTTGCAGCCGAAGGCCTTTTCGAGATTGCGCTGCTGGACCGGCGACAGGGCGCAGTCCATGACGACGAGCCCGATATCCTCGATCTCGATCCGTTCGGCCAGCTCCTCGACCTTGCCCTTGCCGAGATAGGTCGCGGGGCGTAGCGCGGTCAGCAGCACCTGCACCGGTTCGACGACCGTCAGGTCGATCGCAGCCGCGAGGCCGACGGCCTCGTCGAGCCGCGCCGCGAAGGAACGCTGGTTGGCGTCGACGGAGACGCCCCGCTTCTGCATGTAGGGGCCTACGACGAAGGCGCGCGTATTCGCCGCGATGTCGCGTTCGATCTCGTCGAGCGGCTTCGCGCCTGTGACGCGCGTGGCCGCCCGATCCGTGTCGTCCTTGTGGCTTGCAGCCAAATCAGTTCTTGTCCGTTTCCTCGGGCTCGAACAATTGCACCGGATGGCCGGGCATGATGGTCGAGATCGCGTGCTTGTAGACGAGCTGCGAGTGACCGTCGCGGCGCAGCAGCACGCAGAAATTGTCGAACCAGGTGACGACGCCCTGCAGCTTGACGCCGTTCACGAGGAAGATCGTCAGCGGGATCTTCTGCTTGCGCACATGGTTGAGGAAAGTGTCCTGGAGGTTCTGTGCCCGCTCGGCGGCCATGGGTAGTCCCTGTTGTTGGGATCGCCGATCGGATTAAATCCGGCGATCCAGTTCGTTCCGTTTCGGGCCGGCGGCGCATTCCACCAGCGTCGGAACACCGATGTTCCATTAGATCGTCGTCTTCGCCCGCAACGCAAGTGCAGCAATGCTGACTTTAGATGCATGCTGCCTGCGTGGCATGCAGATGGACATGCACCGAGCGCCTAACGCCGCTTCTTGGCCAGGCCTTGTCCGGCACCACCCCGGTCATTCCCGGCCGTGCCACAGGCGCGAACCCGGAACGACGAGGATGTGGTTCCAAATGACCGTCGTCTGATATCGCGCCAGATCAGCCGACGCCCAGCGACTTCAGCTTCCGGTGCAGCGCCGAGCGCTCCATGCCGATGAACTCGGCCGTACGCGAGATGTTGCCGGAGAAGCGCGCGATCTGTGCGATCAGGTACTCGCGCTCAAAGATTTCGCGCGCGTCGCGCAGCGGCAGGCTCATCAGGCGCTCGCCGCCCGAGCCCGACGGAGTCGTCGGCACCATCGCGCCGACCTCGGCCGGCAGCATCTCGATCGTCACCTCGGCCGTCGGATCACCCTTGGTCAGGATCATCAGGCGTTCGACGTTGTTGCGCAGCTCGCGGATATTGCCCGGCCATTCGTGCGACTGCAGCACGGCCATCGCATCGCTGCCGATCTGGCGCTTGGGCAGGCCGCTCGCGACCGAAATCTGTTCCATGAAGAACTCGATCAGCTCGGGCACGTCCTCGCGCCGCTCCGATAGCGGTGGCACCTTGATCGGCACTACGCTGAGGCGGTGATAGAGGTCCTCGCGGAAATGCCCGTCGGCGATCAGTTGCGCGAGATCGAGGCTCGACGAGGAGATGACGCGGACATCGACATGGACACGCGTCGCGCCGCCGACACGCTGGAAATTCTGATCGACCAGCACGCGCAGGATGCGGTTCTGCGTCTCACGCGGCATGTCGCCGATCTCGTCGATATAGAGCGAGCCGCCATGCGCCTCCTCGAGCGCACCGATCCGGCGCGAGCGCCCGTCGCCGCCTTCGACGCCGAACAGCTCCTCCTCCATCGTCTCGGGCGTGATCGTCGCCGCATTGATGACGACGAAGGGCCCGCTCGAACGGGTCGAGGCGCTGTGCAGCGTGCGCGCCGCGAGCTCCTTTCCGCAGCCCGGCTCGCCGGTGATCAGCACGCGCGCATTGGTCGGCGCCACGCGCTCGATCGTCTGGCGGAGCTGATTGACCACCGTCGTGCGCCCGACGATACGGTCGGCCTGGACGGAGCGGGTCTTGAGCTCCCGCACCTCGCGGCGCAGTCGTGACGCCTCCAGCGCGCGCTCCGCGACCAGCACGAGCCGGTCGGCCTTGAAGGGCTTCTCGATGAAGTCGTAGGCGCCGCTCTTGATCGCCGAGACCGCCGTCTCGATGTTGCCATGGCCCGAGATCATCACCACCGCGAGATCGGGATGATTCTCCTTGATCAGCTCCAGGACCTGCAGACCGTCGAGCCGGCTGCCCTGCAGCCAGATGTCGAGGAAGACCAGATTCGGCCGGCGCGATGCGATCGCGGCCAGCGCCTCGTCTGCGGAACCGGCCTTGCGGGTCCGATATCCCTCGTCTTCCAGCAGGCCGGCGACCAGATCGCGGATATCGACTTCGTCGTCCACTACCAGGATGTCAGCGCTCATAGGCGTATCCCATTCTTCGAATCATCCGTGTTGCGCGCGCCGTCGTTCGGCCGGGCGGCCGCATCGTCGCCCTCTGTGTCCTGCGCGGGACCTGTTTCGGGGAACCACAGGCGAATGCGCGCACCCCGTGCTCCGCTGGCGGAATCCGGGCGGTCGAGCAGCTCGATGCCGCCGCCATGATCCTCCAGGATCTTGCCGACGATGGCGAGCCCCAGCCCCGTGCCGCCCTCGCGCGTCGTGATATAGGGCTCGAGCAGCTTCTGGCGCTGATCGGCCGGCAGGCCCTTGCCGTTGTCGATCACGTCGATGACGATCCGGCCATCGTCGAGCCGTGCCATATTGATGTCGATCCGGCCCTGCCCGCGCTCCTCCGCCGGCACCGCCTCGATCGCCTCGGTCGCGTTCTTGATGACGTTGGTCAGCGCCTGCGAGATCAGGCGCCGGTCGAAGCGCGCCGGAACGGCATCGGCCGGGAGCACCTCGGCGATCGTCGTCTGGGGATTGCCGACCCGCCAGAGGAAGACGATCTGCCGAACCGTTTCGACGATGTCCTCGCGGGCGAGCGAAGGCTTCGGCATGCGGGCGAAGGACGAGAATTCATCGACCATGCGCCGGATATCCTCGACCTGCCGCACGATCGTATCCGTGCATTGGTCGAAGACGTCCTTGCCCTCGACGATGACGCGCCCGAAGCGGCGCTTGATGCGCTCGGCCGAAAGCTGGATCGGCGTCAGCGGATTCTTGATCTCGTGAGCGATCCGGCGGGCGACATCGGCCCAGGCGGCGGTGCGTTGGGCAGAGACGAGATCGGTAATGTCGTCGAGCGTCACGACGAGGCCGCCCCCGCTCCCCTCGCCCTCCCGCACCGCGCGGATATTGACCATCCGGTCCTGTCCCGCACGCGTGAAGGCAACCTGGCCGGAACTCTGGCGTTGCCGGTTCTGCAGGGCTTCCGTAACGAAACCCGCCACCTCGGGCGCGACATCGCCGATCGGCTTCCCGAGCAGGCGCCCGCCGGTCCCGAGCAGGTTCTCGGCCGAGCGGTTGATCGTGGTCACGTGCCCGTCGCCGTCGAGACTGAGCACCCCTGAGGAGACACCGGAGAGAACCGTCTCGGTGAAGCGTCGCCGTCGGTCGATGACCTCGCTCGCCGTGACCAGGCTGTCGCGCTGGCGGCGCAGCTCCGCCGTCATCTTGTTGAAGGTCTCGCCGAGATGCGCGAGATCGCCCTCCGATCGTCGGATCGGCACCTGGACATAGAAATTTCCGCTCGACACCTGGTCGGTAGCATCGATCATCCGCCGGATCGGCGCGACGAGCCCGTTGGCGAAGCTCAGGCCCAACCAGATCGCCGAGAGCAGCAGGATCAGCGCGATCAGCCCGTACATCGAAGCGAAGGCGATCTGCACGCCTTTCCGGCGCGCATCGATCGACAGGTATTCGACGGCGGCTCCGCGCGCGACCGAAGGGAACTCGACCGCGAGCGGATCGACCTCGCGCGCGACGTGCAGGAAGCTGTTGTCGTAGCTCGGCAGCTTCATCACGGCACCGAACACCGTTCCCGCCCGCGGGATCACGCAGATCGGTTCCGGGGCGGCCTTCGCATCGTCGAAAGCGGCCTGGTCCGGCGTGGGGGGATTGCGCAGCACATTGATATTGGCGCGTGCAATCACCTTGTCCGGCGGCTGCATGATCGTGGCGACGGGCAGGCCGAGCGCCGTCGCGCGCGACGTCAGGAAATTCTCGAACCATTTGCGGTCGACGTCGAAGGCGGGCTTCGCCCGGCTCAGGTCGTCGGCGAGCACGCGGATTTCGCGGCCGAGCGAACGACATTGGCTGGCGGCATACGCATCCGCGACCTCGACCGACTTGAACACCGCATCGCGCATCCGATCTGAGAACCACGGTTCCAGCCCGCGCTCGATCGTGACGGTGGCGATGATGGCGACAAGCACAGCCGGCAGGGCGGCGATGATGCTGAACAGGCCGACGATGCGAACATGAAGACCTGCCGCCGCCGCTCCCGCCTTGCGGGCGCGGATCAGCACGGCGGCCTCGATCGCCACGATGACGATCAGCACCAGGATCAGCAGCGCGTTCAGCACGAACACGCCGACCACGACCTCGTGCACGGGCACGATCGGCGTCGCGCCCGACAGCACCAGGAAGGTGAGCAGCGCCGAGATCAAAGCCAGCGCGACGACGATCCCGCCGACCCAGCCCGATACGCGGCGGGACTTCTCCTCGCCGCGCGGCATTATTCTGGCTTCGTTGACCGACGCGGACACGTTTCCCGACAACTCCGAGATGGCAGGGATCGCGAACCGATCACGCCTGCAGGGCGCCACTGATGCGCCGCCGCAACGGTGTTGTCAAAATATGACATTCACAAGGCGGAAGCGGCTCTGCCTCAGCGCGGTGAGCGCACCACCTGCATGTCGAGTTCGCGAATCTTCTTGCGCAGCGTGTTGCGGTTGAGGCCGAGCAGCTCCGCGGCGCGGATCTGGTTGCCGCGCGTAGCGGCGAGCGCAGCGGCGATCAAGGGTGGCTCGATCTCGCGCAGGATGCGATGATAGAGGCCTGGCGGCGGGATATTGTCGCCGAAACCGCCGAAATACTGGCCGAGGTGGCGCTCGACGGAGCCGGACAGGGTTTCCGCCCGCTCTGGTGCCGCAGGGCTGCTCGTAAACCCTGCTCCCACCGCCGCCGGCTGCAGCTCGGCCTCGATGATCGGTGCAGTGATCGTTTCCTGCGGATAGAGCGCGGCCAGGCGCCGGACCAGATTCTCCAGTTCGCGGACATTCCCCGGCCAGCGATATTGCCGCATCACGTCCATCGCTTCCGAATCGACCTGCTTGCGCGGCAGCCCCTCCTTCTCGACCAGGGAGAAGAAATGGCGGACGAGATCCGGGATGTCCTCGATGCGCTCGCGCAGGGGCGGCAGGCGGATCGGCACGACATTGAGCCGGAAGAACAGATCTTCACGGAACAGCCCCTGTGCGATCGAGATGCGCAGGTCCTTGTTGGTCGCGGCGACGATGCGGACATTGGTCTTGATCGGCGTGCGTCCGCCGACCGTGGTGTATTCGCCCTGCTGGAGAACACGCAGCAGGCGCGTCTGCGCTTCCATCGGCATGTCGCCGATCTCGTCGAGGAAGAGCGTGCCGCCCTCCGCCTGCTCGAAGCGGCCGGACGAGCGCGTCAGCGCTCCGGTGAAGGCGCCCTTCTCATGGCCGAAGAGTTCGGATTCGATCAGGTCCTTCGGGATCGCGGCCATGTTGATCGCGACGAAGGGGCCGTTCTTGCGCTTGCCGTAATCGTGCAGCGCGCGCGCCACCAGCTCCTTGCCGGTGCCGGATTCGCCGTTGATCATCACGGTGAGATCGATCGGCATCAGGCGTGCTAGCGCGCGATAGACATCCTGCATCGCCGGCGAGCGGCCGATCAGCGGGATGTCCTCGGCCTCGGCCGCATGGCCACGGGCTGCCTCACCACGCGGGCGCGACATCGCCCGCCCGACGATGGCGACGAGCTCCTTCAGATCGAAGGGCTTCGGCAGGTATTCGTAAGCGCCTCGCTCCGACGCCTTGATCGCCGTCATGAAGGTGTTCTGCGCGCTCATCACGATGATCGGCAGTTCGGGCCGCACCCGCTTGATGCGCGGCAGCAGGTCGAAGGCATTGCCGTCCGGCATGACGACATCGGTGATGATCAGATCGCCCAGTCCCTGGGCGGCCCAGGTCCAGAGCGTGGCGGCCTGGCCCGTGGTCCTGACTTCGTAACCCGCTCGCGCGAGCGCCTGGTTGAGGACGGTGCGGATCGCGGCGTCGTCATCGGCGACGAGGATGTGACCGGTCGGCATGTGTTGCTTGATGCCCTTACGTTGCCTGCCCCGGCCTGAGCTGGTGCAGGGGCAGGAGGATCCTGAAATGCGTCCGGCGCGGGACGGACTCGCATTCGACGATGCCGCCGTGATCGCCGATCACCTTGGCGACGAGTGCAAGTCCAAGGCCACTCCCCTGGGCCTTGGTCGTGACGAAGGGATCGAACAGGTGCTGCACCAGATCGGCCGGCACACCGGGACCATTGTCGCGCACGGCAATCTCCAGCGGCAGAGCGATGCGCTCCGCGGATCCCGGAACTTGAAGTCGGATGCCGGGGCGATAGGCCGTCGTCAGAGTGATCTCGCCGTCGATCGCGTCCTCGCCGATGGCCTCGGCGGCATTCTTCACGAGGTTGAGCAGTACCTGGACAAGCTGGTCGCGATTGCCGGCGACCGGCGGCAGCGATGGGTCATACGCTTCCGTGAAGCGGATATGCCGGGCGAACCCGGACCGTGCGAGGCGCTTCACATGGTCGAGCACGTCATGGACATTCACCGCGTCGCGCTCGCTCGGCCGCTCGTCGCCGAACAATTCGACGCGCTCGACCAGCTTCACGATCCGGTCAGTCTCGTCGCAGATGAGCTGCGTCAGCATCCGGTCGTCGTCGGAGATCGAGCCCTCGAGCAGTTGCGCCGCGCCCCGGATGCCCGATAGCGGGTTCTTGATCTCATGGGCCAGCATCGCACCGAGGGCGGTGATCGAGCGGGCTGCCCCTCGATGCGTCAACTGCCTGTCCATTTTTTCGGCAATTGTCCGTTCCTGCAGCATCAGTACGACTGCATCGCCCTGATTGCGCAACGGGGAGGCAAAGACATCGACGATGTGATCGGTGCCCAGGCGCGGTGTGCCGAGATCGAGGCGGTACTCGCTGACGCTTGCGCCGCGGCGCTGCACCTCCTCGATCACACCCAGGACGGGCGAACCGAAGGCGACGAGATCGTCGATGCGCTGGCGCTTGAGCAGGGCGGCGCTGGACTGGAAGAAATCCTCGGCTGCCGTATTCGCATAGAGCACGGCATGGCTCTCGCCGATCACCAGCACCGGCATCGGCAGGACGTTCAGCGCCTGGACCTCGATCAGGTCGAGCAGATAGGTGCCGCCACTTCCCGCTCCCTTGTCGGCAAATACCGCCGTCATCGGCTGCTCCTTGCGGCTTCAGGCCGCTTCGCGATTGCGGTCGGTCGAGAACAGGCCGGTCAGCGCCGCCAGGACCTGCCTGGGCTCGTCGGACGTCAGGAGGCTGCGGCGCAGATCCGCATCGGGCTCGCAGCCATCGGCGATGGCATCGTCGGCATAGGCCGCCAGATGCTTGCGGGCATGGCGCACGCCATGCGCTACGCCGATCAGGGACAGGAGGCCCTCGTAATGCTCGCGCGCCAGCGCCAGCTTCTCGGCCAGCGTCGGCCGGCGGAACGCGCGCCCGTCGAGCGCCGCACCGATCTCGCCGACCAGCCAGGGCCGGCCGAGCGCGGCGCGGCCCACCATCACGAAATCGGCGCCGGACTGATCGAGGCAGGCCCGCGCATCTGCCACGTCGTGGATGTCGCCATTGGCCACCAGCGGGAAAACGCCGGCGGCACGCACGGCCGCGATCGCGCGCCAATCGGCCGTGCCCTTGTAGAATTGCTGGCGCGTGCGGCCATGGACCGTGATCATCCGCGCACCGGCCGCAACAGCCCTGCGGGCGAGCTCCGGCGCGTTTCGGGAGGTATCGTCCCAACCGAGGCGCATCTTGACCGTTACCGGCACGCTCGTGGCGGCAACAGCGGCCTCGACCAGGGCGACGGCATGATCGAGATCGCGCATCAGCGCCGAACCGGCCCAGCCTCCCGTCACCTTCTTGGCCGGGCAGCCCATATTGATATCGACGATATCGGCGCCGTTGGCTTCGGCCAGCCGTGCCGCCTCCCCCATCCAGTATGGATCGCAGCCGGCGAGCTGGACGACATGCGGCGAGACGCCCTCGCCCTCGGCGCGGATGCGCGCTTCCTCGCTGCCGCGCACGAACTCGTCGGACGCCACCATCTCCGACACGACGATTCCGGCATGGCTGCGGGCCGCGAGGCGGCGCATGACGATGTCGGTCACGCCGGACATCGGCGCCAGGAAGGCGCGGGACGTGATCGGGATACCTGCGATGTCCAAAGGGTCCGCCTGCTTTTAAGGCAATTGTCTCGATGCATATTTATTGGACAATGCTGCAGAAGCGCAAGCACTTGGAGAAATTGCTGCGACGCAACAGCGTCACACCCCCTGCCCCATTGCTGCAGAATTGGTTATGGCATGCGCCCATGACCCGCTTGCAGACAGAACCCAGCGCCATGCTCCATCAATCCGATGCGCTCCCGCCGGTTGCAGCGCTGCTCGTCGCGGCAGGCCGTGGCCTGCGGGCCGGCGATGGCGAGCCGAAGCAGTATCGGCTGGTCGAAGGCCGCCCCGTTCTCGCCCATGCCCTGACGCCATTCCTGGCGGAGCCTGCGATCGAACGTATCGCCGTCGTGATCGGAGAGGGCGACGAGGCACGCTATGCCGATGCGATGGCCGGCATCGACAGCGCGCGGCTCGCCGCCCCCACTTTGGGCGGTGCGACGCGACAGGCGTCGGTACGGCGCGGCCTGCTCGCGCTCTCGCGCGAAGGCTTCGACGGCATCGTGCTGGTTCATGATGCAGCGCGGCCTTTCGTCTCGCGCGCCCAGATCAGCGCCGCGATCCACCGCCTCGCCGCCGGCGGTATAGCGGCGATCCCGGCCTTGCCCGTGACCGATACCGTGAAGCGCACCAGTCCCGACGGTCATGTCGCCGAAACCCCGCCGCGCGACCAGCTCGTCACCGTCCAGACGCCGCAGGCCTTCCGCTTCGGGCCGCTGCTGGAGGCCCATGAAGCAGCGGAAGCGGCCCGGCTGCATGGCTTCACCGACGATGCCGCCCTGATGGAGTGGGCGGGCCATCCGGTCGCGACCTTCCATGGCGACCCGGCCAATGTGAAGCTGACCCATGCCGCGGATTTCCAGCGAGCCGCGGCCCGCCCGGGCAAGACACTCGTGACGCGCGTCTGCACCGGCTACGACGTCCATGCCTTCGGGCCCGGCGATCATATCTGGCTCGGTGGCGTCCGGATCGGGCACGATCAGGGCGTCGTCGCCCATTCCGATGGCGACGTCGCGCTTCATGCCTTGACCGATGCCCTGCTCGGCGCGCTCGCCGATGGCGATATCGGGACGCATTTCCCGCCGAGCGATCCGCAATGGCGCGGCGCGGCTTCAGCCCAGTTCCTGGCCTTCGCCGTCGAGCGGGTCCGCGACCGCGGCGGCCGGATCGACTTCCTCGATCTGACCGTGGTCTGCGAAGCTCCGAAGATCGGCCCGCATCGCGAGGCGATCCGCGCCGAGGTCGCGGCGATCGCGGGGATCCCGCTCGGCAAGGTCGCGATCAAGGCAACCACGTCGGAACGCATGGGCTTCATCGGGCGCAGCGAGGGCCTGGTCGCCTTTGCGACAGCGACGATCCGCCTGCCCGAGGAGGACTAGCCGTGTTCGATCTCGAGACCCGTTCGCTCGCGGCCGAGCTTCTCAACATGAGCCAGGAGCGCGGCTTCACGGTTGCGACGGTCGAATCCTGCACCGGCGGTCTGGTCTGCGGCGCCCTCACCGCCATCGCCGGCTCGTCCTCGATGGTTCAGGGCGGCCTGATCACCTATGCGAACGAAGCGAAGGCCGCGCTCGCCGGCGTACCCGGGGAACTGATCGAGCAACATGGTGCCGTCAGCGAACCCGTGGCGCGCGCCATGGCGGAAGGCGGGCGCGCACGCCTCCACGCCAGTTTTGCGGTCTCGATCACCGGCGTCGCCGGCCCAGGCGGCGGCAGCATCGAGAAGCCGGTCGGCCTGGTCCATTTCGCCTGCGCCGGCGCTTCCGCCACGCACCATCGCGAACGCCGCTTCGGCGAGTTGTCGCGCGACGAGATCCGCCGGCTCAGCGTGCTCGAAGCGCTCGACCTGCTGCGCGAGGCCGTGCTCGCCGGCCCCTGATCAGCCGCCGATCGCGGGCGCCGCACCCCGCCCATAGACCAGCTCGGCGCGCCTCTCGAAGGCTTCGGCGAATTTGCGGAAGGCCTTGTCGAACATTGCGCCCATCAACAGGCCGAGCATCCGGCTTGCGAATTCGTAGGAGATGAAGAACCCGACCTCGCAGCCCGCCTCATGCGGCTTGAAGGTCCAGCGGTTCTCCAGATAGCGGAACGGCCCGTCGACATATTCGACGAGGATCTTGAGATTGGCCGGATCGAGCGTGACGCGACTGGTGAAGGTCTCGCGGATCGCCTTGTAGCCGACGCTCATATCGGCCAGCAGCACCTCGCCGCCACCCTCGCGCGGCGTGCGCCGGCGCACCGTCAATCCCTCGCAGAGCGGCAAGAACTGTGGGTATGTCTCGACATCCGCCACGAGCGCGAACATCTGCTCGGGCGAGTGCCTCACCCGGCGGGTGCTGTTGAACATCGGCATCGAGGACGAGCCTTCCTAGATCATCGCGCGTCCAATCGGACGCGGTCACGATGATCTATCCTATGGGTTTGCATCGGATAGATCCGATGCTTTATGCGCGGCGGTTGTGGCCGATACCGATCTGGGCATCGCGCGCCGCCCGCAGCCGGGCGAAATCCTCGCCGGCATGATGCGAGGAACGGGTCAACGGCGTCGAAGATACCATCAGGAAGCCCTTGGCATAGGCGATGGTCTCGAAGCTCTTGAACTCGTCCGGCGTGACGAAGCGGATCACGGCGTGGTGCTTGCGCGAGGGCGCGAGATACTGGCCGATCGTCATGAAATCGACCTCGGCCGAGCGCAGGTCGTCCATCAACTGGAGCACCTCGTTCCGCTCCTCGCCGAGGCCGACCATGATGCCGGACTTGGTGAAGATGGTGGGGTCGAGTTCCTTCACCCGCTGCAGCAGGCGTAGCGAGTGGAAATAGCGCGCGCCCGGGCGGACCTTCAGATACTTGCCCGGCACGGTTTCGAGATTGTGGTTGAACACGTCCGGCTTGGCCGCCACGACCACTTCGAGCGCTCCGGGCTTGCGCAGGAAGTCGGGCGTCAGGATCTCGATGGTGGTGCCGGGCGACGCCTTGCGGATCGCCTGGATGACATTGGCAAAATGCTCGGCGCCGCCATCCTTGAGATCGTCGCGATCGACCGAGGTGATGACGACATGCTCGAGGCCGAGCTTGGTGACAGCCTCGGCGATCTTGCGGGGCTCTTCGAGATCAAGCGCCTGTGGCACGCCGGTCTTTACGTTGCAGAAGGCGCAGGCCCGCGTGCAGGTGTCGCCCATGATCATGAAAGTGGCGTGCTTCTTTTCCCAGCACTCGCCGATATTCGGGCAGCCGGCCTCCTCGCAGACCGTGACCAGCTTCTCGGCCTTCACGATCGCCTTGGTCTCGGCCCATTTCGGCGAGCCCGGCGCCTTGACGCGAATCCAGTCCGGCTTGCGCAGGACCGGGTTCTCCGGCCGCTTCTGCTTCTCGGGATGGCGGACTTCCGTGGCCTGCGCCTTCGGATTGCCGGCATTGGGCCGCGGATCGCGGTTCAGCAGGTCGAGAACAAGCGCCATAACAAGATCCGGGCTTCAGCAGCGGGAGCCGGCCCAAGCCGGCTTCCCCTAGCTAATCCCCAAAGCGCTCTGCCGCAACTGCTGCCCCCGGCAACAGAGCTTCACCTGCGACCGCGGGCCGCGTTCCAGATCACGATGACGATGATGGCGCCTGCGATGGCGGCGGTCAGTGTCCGCCAGAAACCGAAGACCGGAATCTCCAGGAGCTCCGCGACCTTGGCGCCGACGAAGGAGCCGGCGACGCCGACGAGCATATTGGTGAAGAGCCCGTGATCGGACGAGGTCAGACGCTCGGCGATCCAGCCGGCGAGGAGGCCGATCAGCAGCGTCATGAAGAAGCCATAGCCCGGCTGGGCCATGGTGGCGGCAAAACTTTCCATCGCGGATATCCCCCTGGCCATGCGCGGTTGCGCGGCAAAACAACGGAGACGGCGGCGGCCGGTTCCACCCGCGATCTTAGCTCAGGCGATGAAACGTGCCAGCAGGATGACGAGGATGGCGCCGAGCACCGCCATGCCGGCATCGTCGAGGAAGCTGTAGCCTGTGTTGAGGCGCCAGCCGGTCAGGCGCACGATGCCCTGCCCGACCAGCATGCCGAGTACGCCGACGACCGCATGGCGGATCACACCGCCACCGCCGACGACCAGGCTGGCAGCAAAGCCCGTAAACGTACCGAATGCCACGGTCGGCAGGATGACGCTCCAGTCGAGCGGCAACGTTCGGCGCGGCGGCAGGATCTCGATCTCCTCGTCGCGGACGACGCGATCGGGCTTGGCAGATTTGCGGGTGCGTGGCGGCATCGGCGCAATATGGAGCGCGGGTGGGCGGACGCCAAGCCGATCATGCCCTATCGTGGTGGATCAGCGCGCCATCGCGCCCAGCGCGGATATCGAGGTCGCCGCCAGCGCGCCGCTGAAACCATGTCCGCCGCCGACGATTTGCGCTCTCGCCGGCAGGCCTCGCGCCTGCGCCTTGGCGACATAGTCCGCTGCCAGTTCCGGGCGGGTGTTGTCATCGGCCTGGCCGGTGACGGCTATGACGGGCGTACCGCCGGGAATGCCCGACACATAGTCGACCGGCGACTGGGCCGAGCCGGGCCTCCGGCCGCGGCTGGCATACCAGGCGGTCACGTCGCAGGGGCAGGACACCAGCACGAGCCCGTTGATCAGGCCCGGGTTGTTGCCGGCCACCACGCCGATCGTGCCGGCACCGCCCGAATGCCCGAGAGCTACGACACTGCGGGCGCTATAGCGCTGTCGCAGCTCGCTGATCGCCCCGGCGACGGCGCGGTTGTTGCCGGAATGGAACGTATCGCGCCGGCCGTTGTCGGAACCGTCGCTGCGCTGGCCGGTGCGGTCGTAATAGCCGGGCCGCAGCAAAGCGACCGCCACCACATTCTTGCGCCCGGCGGCGAATTGCCGGGCGTAAGCGTACATGTAATCGGCCGGCCCACCGGCCGAGACGTCGCCATGGACGAAGATCGCGAGCACAGGACGCGAACCGGCCGACGCCGCGCCGAAAGTCTCATAGGCCAAGCCGTTGGCGCATTTGTCGCCTTCGCAGGCCAAGGCTCCGGCGCTGCCAAACAAGGCAGCAGCGAAAACCGCGAGAAACCTCACTGCCAAGCGCTTCATGACTTGCCCCCGCCCTGGCGCCTGCGGAGAGCCGGCTCCGCGGGCTCTCCGTCATCGTCGTTGCGCCTCAGGCGTTGAGGACCTTGCCGTAGGCGTCGAGCACGCTCTCCTTCATCACCTCCGACAGGGTCGGATGCGGGAAGATCGTGTGCATCAGTTCTTCCTCGGTCGTCTCCAGGTTCATGGCGACGACGAAGCCCTGGATCAGCTCGGTCACTTCCGGGCCGACGAGATGGGCGCCGAGCAGCTTGCCGGTCCTGGCGTCGAAGATCGTCTTGGCCATGCCGCTATCCTCGCCGAGCGCCACGGCCTTGCCATTGGCGACGAAGTTGAAGCGGCCGACCTTGATCTCGTGGCCGGCGGCCTTGGCCTTCGCCTCGGTCAGGCCGACGCTGGCGATCTGCGGGTGGCAATAGGTGCAACCCGGGATCATCAGCTTGTCCATCGGGTGCGGATGCAGGCCCTTGATAGCCTCGACGCAGATCACCGCCTCATGCTCGGCCTTGTGGGCCAGCATCGGCGGGCCGGCGACGTCGCCGATCGCATAGACGCCCTTGACGTTGGTCCGGCAGAGATCGTCGATGACGATGCAGCCGCGATCGGTCTTCACGCCGAGCGCATCGAGGCCGAGATTCTCGATATTGCCGACGACGCCGACGGCCGAGATCATCCGGTCCGCCGTGATCGTCTGCTTGCCGCCCTTATCGTCCTCGATATGGGCGGTGACGGAGTCCGCGCCCTTTTCGACCTTCGTCACCTTGGCGCCGGTGATGATCTTCATGCCCTGCTTCTCGAAGGCCTTGCGCGCAAAGGCGCCGATCTCGGCATCCTCGACCGGCACGACCTGCGGGAGCACCTCGACCACGGTCACCTCGACGCCCATCGTCCGGTAGAACGAGGCGAACTCGATGCCGATGGCGCCGGAGCCCATCACGAGCAGCGATTTCGGCATCTTGGCCGGCACCATCGACTCGAAATAGGTCCAGATCAGCTTGCCGTCCGGCTCGAGACCGGGCAGCGCGCGCGGCCTTGCGCCGGTCGCGACGATGATGTGGTCGGCGGTATAGGTGCCCTCGCCCTTGGCGTTCTTGGGCGGCGGCGTCTGCGGCTGCATCGCCGGCTTCTTGGTCGGCGCGACCACGATCGTGCCGGGCTTGGTCAGCTTGGCCTCGCCCCAGATCACGTCGACCTTGTTCTTCTTCATCAGGAACTGGACGCCGTTGTTCATCCGCGCGGCGATGCCGCGCGAACGTTTCACGATCGCATCCAGATCGGCCTTGAACGAGCCTTCCAGCGTCAGGCCGTAATCCTTGGCGTGCTGGCCGTAATGCAGGATCTCGGCCGAACGCAGCAGCGCCTTGGTCGGGATGCAGCCCCAGTTCGAGCAGATGCCGGCAAGGTGCTCGCGCTCGACGATCGCTGTCCTGAAGCCGAGCTGCGCGGCCCGGATCGCCGCGATGTAGCCGCCGGGGCCGGAGCCGATGACGATGATGTCGTAGTCAGCCATGATTTCACCCTACGGTATTGCCGGTAATCTGGCAGTTGCCAATTTTGCGATAAACGACCCAATAAAATAAGATAATACGATAAAAATAGACATTCCAAAGACTATCGAAACTAAAAACCCATCAACGTAAAAAGCATCGTTGCTTGAGATTATAATACGAGTGATTAGAAAATTTCCAAAATTTAAAGCCGACATAAGAGCGAATAGATAGATTAAACTTACCTTCACTTTAAAATAACTGCACCCAAGCGCAATGATGACGACAAATGGCAATGCACTGAAAAACCCCGCAATGCTCGCAATGAAAGCGCCGACCTTCTCTGCGTTGATGACGTTCAAGAGGTCACTTGCAGATAAATCTCGAAAAAGATTGTGTATATGATATGCTTTCGTCAGCGACGCGATCATGAATCCGAATATGAAGCAGTAAAATTGGTACAATAAGAATATCACTACCGTAATTATCATCGTTTCGGAATTAAAATCCAAGCGTCCCACATACTTAAGATTAAATCCATCGAATCTTTGTGAAATTTTTGAATAAATAAAAGCAGCCGCAATAAGAGTTGCGTTCTTCAAGCCGTCGATGAAGTGAAATAGCGGACTCTTGTCGGTAATCAAATTCTGAATAAGACCGACAAGAGCCCATGCGATCGAAACGATGGTCACTGCAAGGAAAATGCAGAGTGCCTTCCTGAGCGACAGATTCATCACCGACAGCCCAATTAGCGACCGAATTATACCTATACCAGCATCGCCATGGGCTTCTCGATATAGCCCTTGAACGCCGCGAGAAGCTCGGCGCCGAGCGCGCCGTCCACGGCGCGGTGGTCGGTCGAGAGCGTCACCGACATCACCGTCGCCACGGCCGGCTGGCCGCCCTTGACGATGACGCGCTGCTCGCCGGCGCCGACCGCCAGGATCGTCGCATGCGGCGGATTGACGATCGCCGCGAAGTCCTTGACCCCGAACATGCCGAGATTGGAGACCGCCGTCGTGCCGCCCTGATACTCCTCGGGCTTCAGCTTGCGGGCCTTGGCGCGGGCCGCCATGTCCTTCATCTCGTTGGAGATCTGCGACAGGCTCTTGTGGCAGGCGTCGCGGATGATCGGCGTGATCAGCCCGCCCGGGATCGAGACGGCGACGCCGACATCGGCATGCTTGTGCTTGAGCATGGCGTTGTCGGTCCAGGACACGTTGGCGTCCGGCACGGCCCTGAGCGCCAGCGCCAGCGCCTTGATCACCATGTCGTTGACCGAGAGCTTGTAGGCCGGCTTGCCGTCCTTCTCCGGCGCCGCGGCGTTGAGCTCCCCGCGCAGCTTCAGGAGCGCATCGAGCTCGCAATCCACGGTGACGTAGAAATGCGGAACCGTCTGCTTGGCCTCGGTCAGGCGGCGCGCGATCGTCTTGCGCATGCCGTCATGCGGGACTTCTTCGTAGGAGCCCGGCTCGAACAGCTTCTTGACCTGCTCGTCCGAGGGACCGCTCGCCAGCGGCGCAGCCGCAGGCTTGGCGGCCGGTGCCCCGGCGGGAGCGGCAGCCGGAGCAGCCTTGGCGCCACCACCGGCCTTGGCCGCCTCGACATCCTTCTCGACGATGCGGCCATGCGGGCCGGAGCCCTTGATCGCATTCAGGTCGAGCCCGGCATCCCTGGCGATGCGGCGAGCAAGCGGAGAGGCGAAAGCACGGCTGCCGCCAGCAGAAGCCGGAGCCGCCGCAGCCGGTGCGGGAGCCGCGGCAGCAGCCGGAGCCTCAGCCTTCGGCGCGTCGCTCTTGGGCGCCTCGGTCTTGGCAGGCGCAGCGCCACCGGCCGCCGGAGCGGAGATGCTCTTGGCGTCCTCGCCCTCGCCGGCGATCACGCCGATCACCTCGTTGACCGGGACATCGGCCGTGCCTTCGGGCACCACGATCTTGGCGAGCACGCCTTCGTCGACCGCCTCGACCTCCATCGTGGCCTTATCGGTCTCGATCTCGGCGATGATGTCGCCGGACTTGATGGTATCGCCTTCCTTCTTCAGCCACTTGGCGAGATTGCCCTTCTCCATGGTCGGAGAAAGCGCGGGCATCAGGATGTTGGTCGGCATCGGTCAGCCCCCCTCTCAGCGATAGCAGACGGCCTTGGCCGCCGCGATGACCTCACCGACATTCGGCAAAGCGAGCTTCTCGAGGTTCGCGGCGTAAGGCATCGGCACGTCCTTGCCGGTGACGCGGGCGACGGGGGCGTCGAGATAGTCGAAGGCCGCCTCCATGATCTTCATGCCGATCTCGGCGGTGACGCCGGACTGCGGGAAGCCTTCCTCGACCGCGACGCAGCGATTGGTCTTCTGCACCGAGGCGATGACGGTCTCGATATCCATCGGTCGGATCGTCCGGAGGTCGATGACCTCGGCCTCGATGCCCTCCTTGGCCAGCGCCTCGGCGGCGCCGAGCGCATAGGTCATGCCGATGCCGAAGGAGACGATCGTCACGTCCGTGCCCGGACGCACCACCTTCGCCTTGCCGATCGGAATCAGGAAGTCGTCGCCCTTCGGAACGTCGAAGGACTTGCCGTACATGATCTCATTCTCGAGGAAGATCACCGGGTTCGGATCGCGGATCGCGCTCTTCAGCAGCCCCTTCGCGTCGGAGGCGCTGTAGGGCATCACCAGCTTGAGGCCCGGCACGTTCGAGTACCAGGCCGCATAGTCATGGCTGTGCTGGGCGCCGACGCGGGCGGCCGCGCCGTTCGGACCGCGGAATACGATGGGGCAGCCCATCTGGCCGCCGGACATGTAGAGCGTCTTGGCGGCGGAGTTGATGATCTGGTCGATCGCCTGCATGGCGAAGTTGAAGGTCATGAACTCGACGATCGGCTTCAGGCCGGAGAGTGCCGCGCCGACGCCGATACCGGCGAAGCCATGCTCGGTAATCGGCGTGTCGATGACGCGCTTCGGACCGAATTCCTGCAACAGGCCTTGCGTGACCTTGTAGGCGCCCTGGTACTCGGCGACCTCCTCGCCCATGACGAACACGTCCTTGTCGCGGCGCATCTCCTCGGCCATCGCGTCGCGCAGGGCTTCGCGGACCGTGGTGCTGACGAGCTCGGCGCCGGCCGGAAATTCCGAAGAGGAATCGTAGGCCTTGGCCTGGGCGGGAATGCTGTCCGGCTTGCTGGCAGCCGGGGCATCCTCGGCCTTGGCCGGGGCCTTTTCCTCGGCCTTGGGCTCCGCCTTGGCTTCGGGAGCGGCAGCCTTGCCGCCACTGCTGGCGGCGGCGGAGACATCCTCACCCTCGGCCGCAATCACGCCGATCGGCGTGTTTACGGCAACGTTCTCGGTGCCGTCCGCGACCAGGATCTTGGCAAGCACGCCTTCGTCAACCGCCTCGACCTCCATCGTGGCCTTGTCGGTCTCGATCTCGGCGATGATGTCGCCGGCCTTGACCTGATCGCCCTCCTTCTTCAGCCACTTGGCCAGTTTTCCTTCCTCCATGGTGGGAGAAAGCGCAGGCATGAGAATGTCGATCGGCATGAACGCACCCGGATTCTAAGACGCGGGGAAAAGGATGAAGGCCGGCAGGCGCAGGGCGATCAGCCCCGCGCGGTCTCCAGCAGGATATCGGTGAAGAGTTCCGACGGATCCGGCTCGGGATCATGCGTTGCGAACTCGGCGGCATCGTTGACGATCTCGCGCACCTTGGCGTCGATTGCCTTGAGTTCGTCCTCGCCCACCTTGAAGTCGCGAACCAGACGGGCGCGAACCTGCTCGATCGGATCATGCTCCTCGCGCATGCGCTGGACTTCGTCCTTGGAGCGATATTTCGCCGGATCGGACATGGAATGCCCGCGATAGCGGTAGGTCTGCATCTCGAGGATATACGGGCCCTTGCCGGAGCGTGCGTGCTCGATGGCGCGGAACGCCGCCTCGCGCACGGCGCGGACATCCATGCCGTCGACCTGCTCGCCTGGAATACCGAAGGAGACGCCGCGCCGGGAGAAATCGGTCTGCGCCGAGGCGCGGCTGACCGCCGTGCCCATGGCGTAACGGTTGTTCTCGATGATGAACACGACCGGCAGCTTCCAGAGCTGGGCCATGTTGAAGCTCTCGTAGACCTGGCCCTGATTGGCCGCACCATCGCCGAAATAGGTCAGCGAGACCGTCTTGTCGTCGCGATACCAGTCGGCGAAGGCGAGGCCGGTGCCGAGCGAGACCTGCGCGCCGACGATGCCGTGGCCGCCATAGAAATTCTTCTCGCGGCTGAACATGTGCATCGAGCCGCCCTTGCCGCGCGAGTAGCCGCCGCGCCGGCCGGTCAGCTCGGCCATCACACCGCGCGATTCCATGCCGCAGGCCAGCATGTGACCGTGGTCGCGATAGCCGGTGATGACCTGGTCGCCATCCTTGGAGGCCATCTGCATGCCGATGACGACGGCTTCCTGGCCGATATAGAGGTGGCAGAAGCCGCCGATCAGGCCCATGCCATACATCTGACCGGCTTTCTCCTCGAAGCGCCGGATCAGCAGCATCTCGCGATAGGCGTGGAGGTCTTCGTCCTTCGTGAAGGTCGGGATGTTGCTGAGGGCTCCCGCGTCCTTGCCGGCCCTGGCCTTTGCCGGCTTCGCGGCGGCTTTGGGTTGAGCGGGAGCTTTCGACTTACGCGCAGCAACAGCCATAGGCGGTCCTCCAAGGTCATTCGATCCAAGTTGTAGAGGATCAAAAAAACCTTGGCGAGGACGCTATCTCGCAGTGCAGCATGGCCCAACCTCTTGAAAAACAAGAGGCGCATCAATTTAACCGAATTCAAGTTAATCGATACGTCTGGAACTAAGCGGGAGGCATTTTTGCCTCAGCGCCCCATGATGACGACATCGTTCTTATGGGTCCTGCCGAGGATTTCGCGGGCATTTTCTTCGAGGAGGTCGCGATCGACAGCTTCGCTTCGCACCAGGGCCAGCTTCTGCTCCCAGGATTTGCGCTCGGCCGTCAGGGTGGCGAGCTCGCCTTCCATATCGCGCAGCGACTCCCGGATGGCGCCGCGTGCTTCGAGGCCACGCGCGCCGTGCTGGGCGTGGAACATGAAATAGGCCACGGCCGCCCCCGACACGACGTAGAGGGCCAATGTCACGAAGATCGACCGGAGACCGCGGCGAATAACCATGTCGAAAACGCTAGGGCGGTTTGGTTTCCGCCGAGTTAACGCAACCTGCAGGAACCGGCTCGCCTCCACCGCAAAATCGCGCGACCTGCACGGAACGAGTTGACCGCCGCCCTTCCGCTCCGTATGTCAGCGGCCCGGTGAGGGCGGGTAGCTCAGTGGTAGAGCACGTGACTTTTAATCATGTGGTCGAGGGTTCGATCCCCTCCCCGCTCACCACGTCCGGATCGCGATTGCGCCGGCAGCAGCAGGCGCGCGCTCTCGATATCGTTCCTCAGCCGAGCCGCCGGGTCACGCCCCCGCCCTTGTGCCCATGATCGGGGCGGATCGCCGGCGCGGGCAGCAGATACGCGCCGCCGCTCCTTCCCAATGCAGGCCAGCCGGGATCGGCATAGGCATTGAGCTCCCAGCAGCGCAGGCGCTGACGTTCCGCGTCGGTCGTGGCATCCGAACAGGCCGCGACTTGCGATCGCTGCCAGAAGGCCGCTGCAGGCTTGCCTGTCGCCGCCAGCCCTGCTGCCGCCAGGCAGGCCGGAATCAGAAAACCTCGCATCGCCCGCCCTTTCGGCACCTTGCTCCCAACCGGGAACGCTCACCATGCCCCGCTCGCCTTGCCGAAGGCTTAAGCCGAGGAGACGGCGCCGCGGGTGGAACCCATGCTGCCCGAAGACCGTTCGGATCGGCGGGGCGAAACCTTCGCTATCGTCGACATGCCGCGCCCCTCACCGCTGGCGGGCAACTCCGCCTCGCAGCCCAGGAGAACAAGCCCGTGAAGCTGCCCATCGTGATTCACACCGACGAAGACTACGATCGCGCCCAGCAGCGCGTGAAAGAGCTGAACGCAATGCCGGACAGCGCGGACAAGGAGCGCGAGCTGCATGCGCTGGCCGAAGCCATGCTCGCCTTCGAATTGCGGCGCGATGACGCCGATGACTGATCGCAACGCGCCAGGCCCGAAAACTCAGCAATCGTTGCTCGCGTTGAGATCTTCGGGGCGCAGCCCTTCGTCCGGTTCCACCGCATGCTCCGGACTGGCCGCCCAGACGGCGAGAATCTCCGTGATGACCTCGGCACGCGAGTGCCCCGGCCGATGGAGATCGATATGACGATCGAGCACGGCGAGCGTGCGCTCGTCGACGGAAAGCGTGACAGGAACGGCCGGCATCGGAGCACCTTGTAGCACCGCGTGCGGAACAGCACCCGCGGCTGCGACGTTTCCACGGATGCGGCATTGGAACATAGCTCCAGCCAGCAAGCAATCACCCGGCGACAACAAGTTTAAGACGCCAGGTCAATGAATTTTGTCATTATTCCGACCATACTCTCGCAGCATTCGAACAGAAATCGAAATCAACCGAATTATCATCTGAACAATCCTGCTTCTCGTTTGTTGTCGACTCGACCCGCCTGAAAGCGGAAACAATCGGGAGAAAGATATGATCAGGCATCATCACTTCATGTTGTCGACCGTTGGTGTCGCGATGCTCGCCACTGCCGCCATGGCCCAGACCAGCGCGCCGACGCCGCCCTCTTCAGCCCCCGTAGCACCGACCGCAACGCAGTCGACCGCCAGCACCACGCCCGAAACCAATCTGGCCGGCCAGGGCAAGTGGCGCGCCAGCAAGCTGATCGGCGTCGACATCTACGGCCCGGACGACAAGAAGGTCGGCGACGTCACCGAGGTGATCGTCGACAAGACCGGAAAGGTCGAGATGGTCACGATCGGCGTCGGCGGCTTCCTCGGAATCGGCTCGAAGGACGTCGCAGTTCCGTTCGATCAGGTAAACTGGAGCGACCAGCCGATCGCCCCGCCGGCTCCGGCCCCGGCTGCATCCGGGAGCGCCGGCGGCACGGCCTCTGCGCCCGCCGCGACCGCCCCGAAGGCGCCGGCCATGTATCCGGATCACGGCAAGATCACGATGACCAAGGATCAGCTCAAGGCCGCCCCGGGCGTGACCTATTCCGGCACCTGACCGCGCTCCGCGCCGCGGATGGATCCAGAGCAAGGCCCGCTCCATAAAACGGAGCGGGCCTCTTTTCGGCCTGCCCATTACTGCCGGCGCTGCGTCAAGCGGTGAGGATGCCGCGCAGCAGCAACGGGACCGCCTCCGGAAGGTCGTCGGCGATCAGCCCTGCTCCGAGCCGCTCCCCTGCGAGGCCATGCAGCCAGGCGGCCGCGCAGCCGGCCTCGAATGCCGGCATGCCCTGCGCCAGGAGACCGGCGATCAGCCCGGCCAGCACATCACCGGCCCCCGCCGTCGCCAGTGCCGCCGAGCCCGTCGTATTGATGGCAGCACATCCTCCAGGTCCCGCGATGACCGTGTCCGGTCCCTTGTAGACGACGACCGCTCCGGACAACGCCGCGGCCTTCCGCGCCCGGGCGAGTTTTGAAGGCTCCCCGGCGATCGCCGGCTCCTTCCCGAACAGGCGCTGGAACTCACCTTCATGCGGCGTCAGCACGGTCTCGGTGCTGCGCCCGCGGAGAAGGCAGGCGCCGCCCTCGGCAGACCCGGCCAGCACAGTCAGCGCATCGGCATCGAGCACGGCCGGCCTGTCGCTCCGGATCACGGTCCGCACCAGGTCTTCCGAACGCCGGCCGAGCCCCAGAGCCGGTCCTGCCAGCATCGCTGATATCCGATGGCTCTCCAGAAATGCCTCCAAAGCCCGGCGATCACTCACCGCTCTCTGCATCAACGCATCCGGGCCACGCGCCGCATGCACCGGCAAGGCCGCGGGCTCGCACAGAATCGTTGCCAGCCCGGCCCCGATCCGCAGTGCCGCGCGTGCACCCAGCCGCGGCGCTCCTACGCCTGCGATCCCGCCGGCGAGCACGGCAACGGCGCCGCGGCGGAACTTGTGCGTATCGACTTCGTGCCTTGGCCAGGCACTCCGCCAGAGGGCCGGATCGTTGCGGAAGGCTGTCGGCCCGACCGCCTCAAGCGCCACCCCGGCGGGAATCCCGATATCCGCGACCGTCACCGGGCCGCAGAGCGATCGCCCCGGCTGGAGCAGATGCCCCGGCTTCAACCGGAAGAAGGTGACGGTTTCGCTGGCCCGGACGGCCACGCCCTCTCCTTGCCCGGTATCGCCGGATACGCCGCTCGGCATGTCGACGGCGATGACCGGACGCCCGGTATTGTTGAGAAAGGCCGCCGCTTCGGCGAAAGCTCCGGATAACGGGCGCACCAGGCCCGCGCCGAACAAGGCATCGACGAAGACGTCGCCCTGTGCTGAGCCCAGCGCGCTTAGCGGCTCCGCCGGGCCGCCCCAGCGCTGCAGAGCGATCGCGGCATCGCCCCTGAAACCCTCCGCGCCTCCTGGGGTTACCACACAGACCCTCAGTCCCCGCTCGCGCAGCAGGCGCGCCGCGACGAAGCCGTCACCGCCGTTATTGCCGGGACCACAGAGCAGCGTAACGGCGCTTCCGGCCCCGGCCCGCCGGAAGGCGGCGTCGGCCACCGCGCGGCCCGCACGCTCCATCAGTTCGATGCCGGGCGTGCCGGCCGCGATCGCGACGCGATCGGCCATCGCCATCTGCTGCGTGGTCAGCAAGGCGAGTTCCGCCCTGCCGACGGTATCCATGCCTGTCTCGTTCATGCCGCATCTTCGGGCGGTACCTTGCGGGCCGCAAGTTGCGGCGGAATGCCGCCTATGATCAACGGATGCGCAGATGCTCAATTTTTGTGCTGTTTTTTGCTCGTTCGCCGGGCGTCCGGGCGGGCGCTGCCGCATGGCGGGGCGTCGGCGCCAATGCTATGAGCAAAGCCAAGGCTGCACACGCCCGACGGCGCGGACCTGTTTCCGACGCCCGAGGGAGCTGCCAGCCACGATCCGGCCCCAGCCGGAGCCCGAGATGCAATGGAGGCCGGTCGGCGCATGAAGAAGATCGAAGCGATCATCAAGCCCTTCAAGCTGGACGAGGTGAAGGAGGCCCTTCAGGAAATCGGCCTGCAGGGCATCACGGTCCTGGAAGCCAAGGGCTTCGGCCGCCAGAAGGGCCATACGGAACTCTATCGCGGCGCCGAATACGTCGTCGACTTCCTGCCGAAGGTGAAGATCGAGATCGTGCTCGCCGACGACATGCTGGATCGTGCCATCGAGGCCATCATGAAGGCCGCCCAGACCGGCCGCATCGGAGATGGCAAGATTTTTGTATCGAGCATCGAGGGGGTGATCCGCATCCGCACCGGCGAGACCGGCGCGGATGCGATCTGAGGGTTTCCCCGTCATCGGATAACGAACCGCAGGCCGGCGGGAGCCGGCTGCGGCAGCGTCAATGTGAACATGGCTGGCAAGAGGAATTGCTGAAATGAAAAGCGCCAAGGATGTCCTCAAGGCGATCAAGGACAACGACGTCAAATACGTCGACTTCCGCTTCACCGACCCGCGCGGCAAGTGGCAGCACTGGACCTTCGACGTCAGCATCATCGACGAGGACATCTTCGCCGAGGGCACGATGTTCGACGGCTCGTCGATCGCCGGCTGGAAGGCCATCAACGAGTCCGACATGCTGCTGATGCCGGACCCGACCACCGCCGTGATGGACCCGTTCTTCTCGGCCGCGACCATGGTCATCAACTGCGACGTGCTCGAGCCCGGCACCGGCGAGCCGTATAGCCGCGATCCGCGCGGCATCGCCAAGAAGGCCGAGGCCTATCTGAAGTCGACCGGCATCGGCGACACCGTCTATGTCGGCCCCGAGGCCGAATTCTTCATCTTCGACGACGTCAAGATCGCGGCCGATCCGTACAATACCGGCTTCCGCCTCGACGCAGCCGAACTGCCGACCAACGGCATGACCGACTACGAGGGCGGCAATCTCGGCCACCGCATCGCCACCAAGGGCGGCTACTTCCCGGTCCCGCCCCAGGATTCGGCGCAGGACATGCGCGGCGAGATGCTCGCGGCCATGGCCTCGATGGGCGTCGCCGTCGAGAAGCATCACCACGAGGTCGCCTCGGCCCAGCACGAGCTCGGCATGAAGTTCGACACGCTGGTGAAGACCGCCGACCTGATGCAGACCTACAAGTACTGCATCCACAACGTCGCCCAGAGCTACGGCAAGACCGCGACCTTCATGCCGAAGCCGGTCTATGGCGACAACGGCTCGGGCATGCACGTCCACCAGTCGATCTGGAAGAACGGCAAGCCGCTCTTCGCAGGCAACAAATACGCCGATCTGTCGCAGGAGTGCCTCTGGTACATCGGCGGCATCATCAAGCACGCCAAGGCGCTGAACGCCTTCACCAACCCCTCGACCAACTCCTACAAGCGCCTCGTCCCGGGCTATGAGGCTCCGGTGCTGCTCGCCTATTCGGCGCGCAACCGCTCGGCCTCCTGCCGTATTCCGTGGACGACTTCGCCGAAGGCCAAGCGCGTCGAGGTCCGCTTCCCCGATCCGATGGCGAACCCCTATCTCGCCTTCTCGGCCCTGATGATGGCCGGCCTCGACGGCATCGTGAACAAGATCGATCCCGGCCCGGCGATGGACAAGGACCTCTACGACCTGCCGCCGCGCGAGCTGAAGAAGATCCCGACCGTCTGCGGCTCGCTGCGCGAGGCGCTGGAGGCGCTCAAGAAGGACAACGCCTTCCTCAAGGCCGGCGGCGTCTTCACCGAGGACTTCATCGAGAGCTACATCGAGCTCAAGATGCAGGATGTGGCTCGCTTCGAGATGACGCCGCACCCGGTCGAGTTCGCGATGTACTATTCGTACTGAGCAGGGTTCCGCCCGGACAGGATTTCCTCCTGACCGTGGCGCCCCTCAGCCCACTTCGAACCGGGGCGGCAACGCCCCGGTTTTTTGTCGGCCTCGCGGCGCGGATTCTTACAGATCGGCGGTTCTCGGCCTCGCCGTCATCGCTCTCGTCCGAGCAGGCCGCGATAGCTCTCGACCGTGCGCTGGACATGCCGGGCCGTCGTCAGGGGATCGGCCCAATAACGGCGATAGGCCAAGGCCCCCATAGCCCGCGCGCGGGCATCGTCCGTCAGCGAGCCCAGAGCGGCCGACAGCCCCTCGACATCCCCGCCCTCGACGAGGATGCCGTCCTCGCCGTCGACGACCCAGCTCGCCGGCCCCGTGGTTCGCGCCAGCACGACCGGTACGCCGAGAGCGCGCGCCTCGGCGATCACCAGCGGCCCGGGCTCGTACCAGAGCGAAGGCAGCACCAGGCAGCGCGCCTGCGCGATCTCGTCGAAGACGTGTTCCGCCGGTACCCAGCCGCGGATCTCGGCTTGCGGGTTGATCTGCGCGATCTCGCCGGCAAGAGGCCCTTCGCCGACGAAGCGAACGGGCATGCCGCTCGCCGCCGCGGCCCGCGCCAGCACGTCGCCAGCCTTCTCCTGGGTGAAGCGTCCGAGGAACAGAGCGTGTCGATTGGCCGCGACGTCGACGGGAGCGCGCTTGGGCGCTTCCATCATGTTTTCGACGACGGCATGGCGCGCCTGCTTCGGCAGGAACGGCTCGGCGAAGCGGCGAGCGAAATCGCTGACATGAATGAAGAGCGGCGTGGCGAGATCGGTCATTGCCATGTCGGAGCGCCATTGCCGCGCCACCCGAACGAGCTTGTGGACATAAGAAGTCCGGTCGCAGTTGCGGGCTATACAGCCGGCGGACATCGGCTTCTTCCGGCAGGGCCTGTTGGCGTTGAAGTCGAAATAGCCGCCGACCGGACAGAAAGAGAAATAGTCGTGCATCGTGATCGCGACCGGCAGCCCGCTTTTGCCGGCAGCCGCGATCGCCGCCGGGCTAAAAGCCTTGGTCCACTGATGCAGATGCACGAGCGTGTCACGGCGCGGCTGCCGAGCCAGAAGCTCCGTCAGGAAGCGATGGGCGGGGGCGTTCCAGATGCCTTGGCGCACCGCGGCGATCCTGCTGCCGACCTGCCAGATCTCCTCCCCGGCGAATTGTTCGACGCTGATCAGCGGATGGTTGAGCCGATCGGAAATCGGGCCGATTGCGCAGGCAAAGACGATCTCGACCCCGGCTTCGGCCAGCCCGCGCGCGCTCTCGATCGCGACCTTCGCGGCACCGCCGTTCACAGAGCCGAAATCGCTGATGATGACTGCGCGCATGAGATCCTGTCCTCAGCCCAGAGTCAGAATGCGCTGCGGAGCGAGCCGCCCGCGAACCAGATCCCAAAGCGCAAGCAGATTGCCCTTCAGCCGGCCGCGCCGGTCGATGAAACCCTGCGGCCACAGGCTGCCGAGAAGATTGGCCGCGAGATTGCCGACCACGAAACGAACGGCCCGCGACCGGCGCATCGTACCCTTGCGCACAACATAGATCGGGTTGGCGATCTGCGAATAGCCGAAGCGCAGGCCCGAGGTGCGGCCGCGCTTGACGCCGCGGTGCACGCCGCGCAGCGCGGTGGACAGAACGATCCGGCCCTGCCCCCTGAACTGGCCGGAGAAATCGACATCCTCGCACCACGCATAAAGCGGCAGGTTCTCGTCGAAACGCGCGCCAGCCTGCCTGATCGCTGCGATCCGGAACGCCGAATCCCCGCTCGGAGCGACGTCTACGGGCGATAAATGCCCCATTTCGGGCGGCTGATCTTTCGCCAGGATCGCAAGCACCTCCGGCATGTCGATCCCCGGGCCGCGAACGCCGTCAACGACTGTGTGCGCCGTCACGGCGGCGATATCGGGGTATTGCAGGAACAAGCGCTCGACCTCGGCGATGAAGCCATCGGCCAGGACATAGTCGTCGTCCAGGAACAGAATCGCATCCGCATCGCCGACGGCGTCGAGAATGGCGTTACGCTGGGCACACGAGCCTTGCGGACCTTCGATCCGCTCCACCGGGATCGCGAGAGCGCCGGCATGTTCCCAATCGACGTCATCGCCGCGAACCGGGCAGATCAGAATGCGGTCCGGGCGCCGCTCCTGCTTTTCGAGTTGCGACAGCGTCTCCCGCAGGACCTCGCGACGGCCGAGGGTCGGTATGCCGACGACGATGGTGAAGGGCTTATTGGCAGGGGTATCGATCATAAGGCCTCAACGCGCGATCCAGCGGACGAGGGTAAGGGCCGGGCGAGCGCTGAGGAGCAGAGCTGCGGCAAGCGCCGTACCCGTCGCCAGCCATAGATTGCCGGCGAACCAGCGGACGCTCAGCCATGACAGCGCCAGCGCCGCGCCCGAGAGCAGAACCGGCGGCCAAGGCATCGCAAAGGAATGCCGACGAAGAACCACCAGTCCGAGCGCCAGGGCGGCGGCAGCACCCGCGGCCGTTCCCGCGGCGATCGCCCTGTCGGAGCCGGGGATGAGCAGCGCCGCGACGAGGGCGCCGGCACATGTCAGGATGCAGTCGAGGGCCGCGAGCCCGAGAATGGCGGGCAGGCGCCGCTGGAGATGCGCTGGCGTCGGCAGCATGTTCTGAACGAGGGCGCGCAACAGCGCCAGCAACATGACGAAAGGTGCCGTCCGCAGGAAGGATTCCTGCAGCCCCGTCGGGATGACCACCCGGGCGGCGAGGTCCAGCAGCGCGACCATTCCGGCGGCGCCGATGAGGGAGAATCCGACGACAAGCGCATAAAACCGGCCGAGTTCGGTCCGGAACGCCTCGGAATCGCCCTGGCGATCAAACAATGCCACCAGCTCCGGAAAGCGGATCGCCTGGAGCGACGACATGATCATCACGAAGGGCCGCTGGAGCAGATCGAGAGCCAGCATCGGCCCCGCAGCAGCAGCCCCCAATGTGCTCAGGAAAATGGTCTTGAGAGCGAGCGGCACCAGCAAGGTCGCGACTCCGGCCCCGGCGGAAACCCCGCCATAGACCAGATTGCGCCTGGCGATATCGCTCTGCCAGCGGACCGAAAGCGGAAGCACCCGGCGCGACAGCGCCCAGGCGATGACGCAGTAGATCAGATTGCCCGCGAGCACGCCGGCCAGCACATGGGCGAGATCGGGCCGGATCGCAGCCCCGGTGATCGTCGCCGCCGCTAGGATCGTCGCGCGTGCGCCCTGGAGCCAGGAGAACAGCCTGAACTCCTGGCGGAAGCGCAGCATCGTCAGGTGCAATTCTCCCGCCCCCTGCAGGATCGCCGCCAGCGCGCCGATCAGCCCCAGCCAGACGGGGGCGCCGAAGAGCGGCGCGAGGAAGGCTCCGAGCAGGCAGATGCCGGCGCTGCCGGTGAGTTCGGCCATGATGACGCCGCGCTCGGCTTTTTCGCTCGCCTCGTCCGGTCCGGGATAGAACCGGGTGGAGGCTGCGCGTATCCATTGAAAGCAGACGATGTCCGCAAACTGGACGATGGCGACGAAAAGGGAATAGGCGACGTAGTCCGAAGCCGGCAGCAGATGGGAAACGACGATGAGCAGGCCGAAGGCGAGGAGCGACTGATAGAGATAGGCCCCCAAAGCGGCGATCTTGGCCATCAGGCGGCCGCTCCGCCTACGACGGCAGAACCACGCAACCTACCTGCGGCCAGATGGCCGCCCATCTCCTCGTTCGAGCACCGGATGAGATCGAAACGGGGTTTCCACGTTTCGGCCCCGAATTTTGATCCGTCAGGCCTGAGGCCGGTTGCGTCGAAACCGATGCCGGGATGCATTCAACCTCTCCCTTCAGCCATCGGCCCTAGGGCATAAAGGTTGATATTTCTGCGCGGCCGAGGGATTCGTCAGGAGAAGTGCAGGACCGCCAGCCCGGCCGAAGCGGCAATTGCCGCCAGCCACCAGAGCCAGCGCGAACCATGCGGATCGCTCATCGCCAGGGGCGCGCCAATGACATCCTCATGACCGAAAGATTCGCCGGCGAGGCGCGCAGTACGCTGCAAGCCCGCGATACCCGCAATCGGCACTGACTGACGCGACGCCACGGCCTTCTCCCCCCCAGTGGGCCGATCATAGCGCATTGCGGAAATCCGCATAGGCCAGATCGCACCGATCATCCTCGGCACCGATGGTTAACGTGGCCTGAACGGCTCTGTTCCCCTTCGTTCTCGGTCACGCCGGCGACAGTGATGCGACATGCGTGACGCCGCGGGCGACGCGGCGGTTCCGATATGCGGATGAGGTGTCTATAAGCGCTCCTGACAGGGCATTGCGGCCCGCGATGCGCTAGAGTTCACAGTCGCGAATCAGGAAGCATTTGGTAGCAATGGCGGATAACGGCGATCTTTTCGGTTCGGAGCCGGAGCGGCCGGCCACGGCGAGCCCGCGGCCGGACGCGCGACCGCCCGCCGCGAGCCCCAAGGCAACGCCCTCCTCCGCAGCGCCGGCACGCAACGGCACGCTCTCCGAAGCCGGCTACGACGCCTCGGCGATCGAGGTTCTCGAGGGACTGGAACCGGTCCGCCGCCGGCCGGGCATGTATATCGGCGGGACCGACGAGCGTGCCCTGCATCACCTCTTCGCCGAGGTGATCGACAACGCCATGGACGAGGCGGTGGCCGGCCATGCCACCTTCATCGACGTCGAGGCGTTCGAGGACGGCTCGATCGCGGTCACCGATAACGGTCGCGGCATCCCGATCGATCCGCATCCGAAATTCCCCGGCAAATCGGCGCTCGAAGTCATCATGACGACGCTGCACGCCGGCGGAAAATTCGACTCCAAGGCCTACGAGACCTCGGGCGGCCTGCACGGCGTCGGCGTCTCCGTCGTGAACGCCCTGTCGGACCGGCTCGAGGTCGAGGTCGCGCGCGGCAAGACGCTCTACCGCCAGGTCTTCTCGCGCGGCCTGCCGCAGGGACCGCTGGAGACGGTCGGGGCCGTCGCCAACCGACGCGGCACCAGGGTGCGCTTTCACCCGGATGCGCAGATCTTCGGCGAGGGCGCGCATTTCTCCCCGGCCCGCCTGTTCCGGATGGCGCGCTCCAAGGCCTATCTCTTCGGCGGGGTCGAGATCCGCTGGACCTGCGCGCCCGCGCTGCTGAAGCCGGAGGGCGACGTCGCGGCGGAAGCCGTGTTCCGTTTCCCGGGCGGCCTGCGCGACTATCTCGGCCGCGAGATCGAAGGCAAGGATCTCGTCGCCGAGCCGATCTTCTCCGGCAAGATCACCAGGGAAGGCGGCCACGGCTCGCTGGAATGGGCGGTCGCCTGGCTGGCAACCGGTGAGGACGGCTTCTCCTCCTCCTATTGCAACACGATCCCGACGCCCGAGGGCGGCACCCATGAGCAGGGCCTGCGCATCGCCCTGCTGCGTGGTTTGCGCGACCATGCCGAGCGCATCGGTCAGTCCAAGCGCGTGGCGCAGGTCACCTCCGACGACGTGATGGCGACCTGTGCCGCGATGCTCTCGGTCTTCATCCGCGAGCCGGAATTCCAGGGCCAGACCAAGGACAAGCTCGCGACGCAGGAAGCCCATCGCATCGTCGAGGGCGCGGTGCGCGACGCCTTCGACCATTGGCTCGCCGCGGCCCCGCAGCAGGCCTTGCGCCTGCTCGACTGGTCGGTCGACCGGGCCGAGGAGCGCTTGCGCCGGCGCCTCGAAAAGGAGGTCTCGCGCAAGACCGCGACGCGGAAGCTGCGCCTGCCCGGCAAGCTTGCCGATTGCTCGAATGCCGGCGCGGCCGGGTCCGAGCTCTTCATCGTCGAGGGCGACTCGGCCGGCGGCTCTGCCAAGCAGGCACGCAACCGCGCCAACCAGGCGATCCTCCCCTTGCGCGGCAAGATCCTCAACGTCGCCAACGCGACGCGCGAGAAGCTGAACCAGAACCAGCAGCTCGCCGATCTCATCCTGGCGCTCGGTTGCGGCATCGGCACGCAGTTCCGCGAGGATGATCTGCGCTACGAGAAGGTCATCGTCATGACCGACGCCGATGTCGACGGCGCTCATATCGCTTCGCTGCTGGTCACCTTCTTCTGGCGTCAGATGCCGCGCCTGATCGAGAAGGGACATCTCTATCTCGCCGTACCGCCGCTCTATCGGCTCCAGCACGGCGGCAAGAGCGTCTATGCCCGCAACGACGCTCATAAGGACGAACTGATCGAGACCGTCTTCAAGGGTAAGAAGCCGGAAATCTCGCGCTTCAAGGGCCTCGGCGAAATGATGCCGGCCCAGCTCAAGGAAACCACCATGGACCCGGGGAAGCGCATCCTGCTCAAGGTCATGGTCGATCATGAGGCCAAGGAAGAAACCTCCGACACGGTCGAGCGCCTGATGGGCAACAAGCCGGAAGCGCGCTTCGTCTTCATCCAGGAACGCGCCGCCTTTGCCGGCGAACTGATCGACCTGTGAGCGTCGAGCCCTGCATGTTTGCAGGGCTGGGGCCCAGGCCGGGCGGGCTGCCCGGCGCAACGTTTCCCGGCAGGGTTCGCACATGTCGAACCCTCCCCACATCCCGGACCGCCATGACCGTCGACACCGCTCCACCTGGGACTGGCCGCTGACGGCATGGGCGAGCCTGCTTCCCCTTCATCTCGACGCGACGGTGAGCTGGCATCGCCGGCCGGACAGGCGTCCTGGGACGACATCCGGATCTTCAACGCCATCGCCGTCGGCGGGTCGATGGCCATGGCGGCGGCGCAGCTAGGCCTGAGCGAAGCGACCGTCGCGCGCCGGCTGAAGGGCCTTGAATCCGAACTCGGTCTGCAGCTTTTCACGCGCGAGGCCAACCGGCTCGTGCCGACCTTGATCGGCACCGAACTCGCCGCGGAGGCCGCCCTCGTCGAGACCGCCGCGAGGCGCTTCGCGATCCGCGCCGACGCAGCCCGCCCGCAGGCCAATGCGCCGGTCCGCATCACCGCAACAACCTCGATCAGCCTGCTCCTGACGATGAACGCGACCGCGATCTCGCAAGCGGCCGGCGGGGTCGAAATCGTCATCATCAGCACACGCAACCGGCTCGACCTGACCCGCGGCGAGGCCGATATCGCGCTCCGCATGACCAGGGTTCCGGGCGAGCCCGGCCATTACGCCCAGAAGGTCGGTCGCCTGATGCAGGCGCTCTATGTCCGCCACGACGTCGACCCTGCGACCGCACCGATCATCTCGGTCAACCGCGAAACCTCCTCGCGGATTGACGACTATATCATGACCTATGCCGCCGGCCGGCCGATCGCGGCGCGCGTGGGCGATTCCGCGGCTCGCTACGAGAGCATCCGCTCGGCCGGGGCGCTGTCGATGGCGCCCTGCTTCATGGGCGACGCCGATGCGAGCCTGCGCCGGCTCCTGCCGCCGCCCGAGGAGACGGGCGACGACATCTTCCTGGTCTCGCATGAGGTATCGCGCCGCAGACCCGGCGTCGCCGCGGTGCTCACCGCCCTGCGCAAGCTGTTCAAGGAGCGTCAGGCCCTTCTGGCAGGGCGGACCGCCGAGAAGACAGGCAATCCTTAAAGTCGTCGGCATTCCCGCAAGACTTGGCTAACCATCCTTTTACTGCTCTGGGCGCATGCTGCCGCAAAGCTCGTGATGTCACGGGCCGCGGAGAGTGCGCCATGCGCCTGATCGAGATGTTCTGGAAGAACAATCGCGGCACCATCGCCGCGGATATCGCCAAGGCCGGCGCGGCCATCGCCTTCCTGTCGGTGATCGCCGCGAACTTCCTTTCGAGCCAGACCGCCTCGCTCGACAAGGAGCGCATGGCCGCAGTCAGCCTCGCGGCCTCGAAGCGCCAGCCGACCGATCCGATGGTCACGGGTTCAATCGGCCAGTCGGCCAACCTGACGAAGCTCGACCCCTGCGCCCTGCCCCGCTGAGCGCGATCAGCCAAGCCAGCGCAGCAATTCCGCCGTCACAGCTTCGGGCGCTTCGAGCGTCGACAAATGCCCGCAATCGGGCACGATCGCGAGCCGCGCCGCGCTGCCGGCAAGGCCGGCCATCTCCTGCGCCTCCGCGACGGGCGTGATTTCGTCCTCCTGCCCGACCAGCACCAGAACCGGGATCGACAGCCCTTTCAGAACCGGCCGCGAATCCGGCCGCTTCATGATCGCCTTCTGCTGGCGAACGAAACCATCCGCCCCAACCTCGTCGGCCATCCGCCGCACCAGCAGGCGCAAGGGCTCGTCGGTCAGGCGCGCCGGCGCGACCAGCTTCTGCCAGAGCAGTGTCGTGACGTTGTCAAAGGCACCCTTCCCGGCCAACCCGATCATCTGCTCGCGCGGCCCATTGGTCTCCACCGTCGCCGGCTTGGCGCTGGTATCGAGCAGGGCGAGCCGCGTCACGCGCTCCGGAGCCTGCCGCAAGACCTCGAACGCGACATAGCCGCCCATCGACAGGCCGCAGAGCGCGAAGCGTGATGGCGCGGCCGCCAAGAGGCGCTGGGCGACGGCGAAAAGCGTGTCGTCGCGGGCGTGATCGGCGACGAGGATCGGGCGCCCATCGGCCAGCGCAGGCCATTGCGGAGCATAGAGTTCGGCGTTGCAACTGAGGCCGGGAACGAGAACGAGCGGCTCCTTCATGAGGTTAAAGCAGTCCTTTCGAGGCTAGATGATTGACTTTGCCGCGTTTTCTTTGCATTCCACACGGGTCCGAAGGCGCGCAGGAACTGTCGTCGCGCCAACGTGGTGGTTGAGCAGGTCATCCCGCCGCGTTTCACCGACCCAGAAGAAGCACCATACGCGATGTCATTTGCCGAACTCGGCTTGAGTGAAAAGGTTCTGACGGCCGTCACGGCCGCGGGCTATAGCACGCCGACCCCCATCCAGGCCCAGGCCATTCCGCATGTTCTTGCCCGCAAGGACGTTCTGGGCATCGCCCAGACCGGCACCGGCAAGACCGCGGCCTTCACCCTCCCGATGCTCACCATCCTGGAAACCGGCCGCGCCCGGGCCCGGATGCCGCGCACCCTGATCCTTGAGCCGACGCGTGAGCTCGCCGCCCAGGTCGAGGAGAACTTCACCCGCTACGGCGTCAATCAGAAGCTTTCGGTCGCGCTGCTGATCGGCGGCGTCTCCTTCGGTGACCAGGACGCCAAGATCACCCGCGGCGTCGACGTGCTGATCGCGACACCAGGCCGCCTGCTCGACCATGTCGAGCGCGGCAAGCTGCTGCTGACCGGCGTCGAGCTCCTCGTCATCGACGAGGCCGACCGCATGCTCGACATGGGCTTCATCCCGGACATCGAGCGCATCTGCAAGCTGGTGCCCTTCACGCGGCAGACGCTGTTCTTCACCGCGACGATGCCGCCGGAGATCACCCGCATCTCCGAGCAGTTCCTGCACAACCCGGTCCGCGTCGAGGTTTCCCGGCCCGCTACGGCCGCCGCGACGATCACCCAGCGCCTGATCGCCTCGAATGCGCAGGATTTCGAGAAGCGCGAGACGCTGCGCAAGCTGATCAAAGGCGCGACCGATCTCCAGAACGCGATCGTCTTCTGCAACCGCAAGCGCGATGTCGCGACGCTGCACAAATCACTGCAGCGCCACGGCTTCCCGGCGGTGGCACTGCATGGCGACATGGACCAGTATGCCCGTATGGCAGCGCTGGAATCCTTCCGCACCGGCGAGAACCCCATCCTCGTCGCTTCCGATGTCGCGGCGCGCGGCCTCGATATCCCCGCCGTCAGCCATGTCTTCAATTTCGACGTGCCGACCCATGCCGAGGACTATGTCCACCGCATTGGCCGTACCGGCCGCGCCGGCCGCCTCGGCACCGCCTTCACCATCGTTACGCGCCATGACGACAAGCTGGTTTCGGCCGTCGAGAAGCTGACCGGCCAGACCATCGCCTTCGAGGGGCCCGGTCTCGACGCCCTGCCTCCGGGCGAGCCGCGCGAAGAACGTCGCGGCGGCCGCCGGGACGACAAGCGCTCCTCCTCGCGCGGCGGTCGTGGCCGTCCCGAGCGTGGCGCGCGCGCAGAGTCCGGAAACGTGCGGCCGGATGCCGACGAGACCGTGGCAGACACCCAACGCAAGCCGCGCCGCGTGCCGATCCGGCCCGATTCCGAAACGGCAGCCCCCTCGCCCGTCGCGCACGGTCACGACGAGCCCCGGCGCTCCCGCCCGCACCGGACGCGCGACGACGATGACGGCCCGCAAGTGAAGGGTTTGGGCGATCACGTCCCGGCCTTCCTGCTGCGCCCGGCACGCGTCGGATAACGTTGCGGCATCAACCCGTTCTTAACGACATCAACCTAGATTGCCTCTCGCTGCGACGGGACGACCTTCGCGGCGGACGGGCGCATGCCGCCGTATATACGGACAGGATGTCCCGCTTCGATTGTGTCGATCGAAGCTGTCGTGGCCGAAGGCCGCGAGCCGGCTTCATACCGGAATGGCGATGGCATGGACGACCTGGTTTCGGTTCCCGCCCGCACTGACGATCTCGCTGAGCGTGTCGTCGCGGCGATGCGCCAGCATGGGTCGCCGAGCTATCCCCGCGCCTTCGAAGTCTGGTACGCGCATCTCAGTGGCGAGATGCCGGCCGTCAGCGTGGCGATGAGCGCGATCCTCACCGGCAGCGACGGCCAGGTCAGCGCGGCCGATATCGACAATCTCTACGAACGCTTCATCAGCACGGAACGCTTCTCCCGCCAGGCCGAACGCACCAGCCTGCAGGTGCTCAGCGAGATCGACGCGATGATGGGGCTGGTCGACAAGGCCCTCGGCTCCAGCGAAATCTATCACGGCCGCCTCTGCGCCATGTCAGAGGACGTGCCGCCGGCAACGGACCGCCACAAGCTGCGCGAATGGGTCGAGGCGCTGGTCATGTCGACCCGCGAGGAAGTCTCGCGCAAGGCGCAGCTCGAAGCGGAACTGCGCAACAGCTCCAACGAGATCCGCAACCTGCGCGAGGCGCTCGAGGCGACGCGCGCCGAGGCTCTCACCGATCCGCTGACCGGGCTCGCCAACCGCCGCCATTTCGAGGAGATGCTGCAGAAATCGATCGATCAGGCGACTTTGCGCCGCGAGCCCTTCGCGCTGGTGATGGCCGATATCGACTTCTTCAAGCGTTTCAACGATGCCCATGGCCACCTGACGGGCGATCAGGTGCTGCGTCTCGTCGCGCGCACCATGAAGGACAAGTTCAAGGACAAGGCGATCATCACCCGCTTCGGCGGCGAGGAATTCGCCATCATCCTGCCGGAAGCCGATCTGATAGCCGGCAAGTTCGGCGCCGAGACCGTGCGCCAGGCATTGCTGACCCGCGAATTGATCAAGCGCTCGACCAACGAGAATCTCGGCCGCATCACTATCTCGCTCGGCGTCTCCAGCTATCGCCGCGGCGATACGGCAGGCTCGCTGGTGGACCGGGCCGACCAGGCGCTGATGCAGGCAAAGCGCGACGGCCGCAACCGTACCGTCACCGAGGATGTCGTGGAGACAGCAAGCCGCGTCGCCTGAGGCCGGCAGCGAGGCTCAGGGCGCCGTCAGCACGCTCTCGCTGCGCGGCTTGATCTCGACGGACTCGCCGCAGCCACAGGCCGAAACCTGATTGGGGTTGTTGAAGACGAAGGTCGACGAGAACCGGTCCGTCTTGAAGTCGAGTTCGGTGCCGAGCAGAAACAGTACGGCCTTGGCATCGACGACCACCGTCGCATCCTTGTCGGTCACGACCTCGTCGCCCTTGTTGACCGCGCGCGCGATCTCGAACGTGTACTCCATGCCGGCGCAGCCGCCCTTCTTGACGCCGACCTTGAGGCCGAGCGCCAGCGCATCCCCCTCGGAGGATTGCGCCATGATCTCGCGGATGCGGGCCGCCGCGGCGTCGGTCAGCGAAATGACCTTGAGGCCCGGTATCGAAAACATCGGTGTCCCTCCTCGACCGGGTTCAAGGCCCGGTGAAGCAAGATTGTTCCCGCCAACATAGGGATCGGGAGGGCTTTCGTCGAGATGCCGACGCCGTGCCATGCGCCCGCGATCCGGCCCCTGCCCATCCAGCGCATTGCGGAACGGACCGGCTCATGCACTCTGGCGGCTCGACATCCTCGAGGTTCCAGGACCTCACCGACAAACCTCGTCCAACCGGCAGGAAACCTATGGCGCATCGTCTGCATCGCCCCGAATCGCTGCACGCCCTCGTCCGCGACATGGTCGTGAAGGCCGGCTGGTCAGATGCGGAAGCGCAGGAGACGGCCGACCATCTCGTCCTCGCCAATCTCAGCGGCCATGACAGCCACGGCGTCGGCATGCTGCCGCTCTATTTCCAGTCGCTGGCGGACGGCAATCTCGATCCGCAGTCCCGCCCCGAAACCAGGGTCGATGCCGCTCCCTTCCTGATCATCGATGCCAAGGTCTCCCTCGGCCAACCGACCGCCCGCACCGCCGTCGACAGGGCAGTTGCGATGGCGCAGAGCGGCGGCGTCGCCATCGTCAACCTGCTCGATTCCCATCATATAGGCCGGATCGGCCATTATGCCGAGGTCGCGGCCGAAGCCGGGATGATCTCCTTCTTCTGGGTCAATGTCGCCGGCCGCCCGCCGATCGTGGCACCCTATGCGGCGAAGGAAGCCCGCTTCGGCACCAATCCCCATGCGGTCGGCATCCCCGTCCCCGGCGGTGATCCGCTGATCCTCGACTTCGCCACCAGCCGCATGGCCCATGGCAAGGCCCGCGTCGCGCTCAACAAGGGCGAGGCGGTCGCCCCCGGCTACATCATCGACGGCGAGGGCCGCCCGACCACCGACCCCGCCCATGTCTTCGCCAGCCCCGATCATCCGCTCGGCGCGCTATTGCCCTTCGGCGACCACAAGGGCGCCGGCCTCTCGCTGATCGCGGAACTGCTCTCGGCCGGCCTGATGGGCGCCGCGCGCATCGACCAGAAGCCGCAGAAGACCTGGGTGATCAACTCGCTCTTCGGGATCATCATCGATCCGGCCCGGCTGGAGCCCGACGCGGAGCTGCGCCGCAGCCGTACCGAGAGCTATCTCGCCTTCGTCCGTGCCGCAAAGCCGATGGACCCGGCCAATCCCGTGCTGGCACCCGGCGACAAGGAGCGCAGGGTCAGGATCGAGCGCCAGGCCGCCGGCATCCCGCTCGACGACGAGACCTGGTCGCAGATCACGGCCGCCGCGAAGCAGCACGGACTCGACGCCGAAAGCTACTGAGCCATGTCGCCCGAAGCCTACAACGCCTTCTGCGCGAACCTCCCCGCCACCAGCCATGTCGTGCAATGGGGCGGCGCCGATGTGTGGAAGGTCGGCGGCAAGGTTTTCGCGCTCGGCCGGCAGCAGGAGGATGGCGAGATGGCCGTCTCCTTCAAATGCTCGCCGATGGCCTTCGATATCCTCGGCGAGCAGCCGGGCCTGAGGCCCGCGCCCTATCTCGCCTCACGCGGCATGAAGTGGATCCAGTGGCTCACCGGCGAAAGCATGCCGGACGATGCCTTGCGCGACTATATCGCCGAGAGCCACCGCCTCGTCGTCGCCGGGCTGACGAAGCGGGTGCGGGCCGAACTCGGCCTATAGCAGCGCCTCGCCCCGGAACATCGGCACGCAGTTGCCGCCGACCCGCGAGCGAACCCCGTCCGCGGCGCGCCGTGACATGACGTTCAACCGGCTGGGGCGCCCCATCTCGACGCCCTGTGTGATGCTGTAGGCGGCTTCGTCGCCGCCATCGAGCGACAGGAGCAGCGCTCCCAGCGTGGCGCTGGCGCTGCCGGTGGCGGGATCTTCCCAGGTACCGGCCAGCGGCGCGAACATCCGCGCACTAATGGCATTACCGTCGCGGGCATAGAGGAACAACGACAACCGTCCCTGCAATTCAGGATTCTCGCTTTCAAGCTTCCGGAACGCGGCGATGTCGGGCATCGCCCCGGCGAGCGCAGCGGGCGCAACCTGCACCAGCACGAACTTCACGCCGAGCGAGGCCTGCACAGGCCTGTGGGCGCTGGTGACGATATCGGGTGAAGCCACGCCCGCGCAGGCGGCGATACCCACGACCGGCAACTCGATGCCGAGCGACAGGGCCTGCGGCGCGGCGATGACGGCGCCGGTCACAGCACCGGCCGCATCGCGCTCGACCGCGATCTCGACCAGTCCGGCCATCTGCTCGAAGCGCAGCACGCCGTTGCGGTCACGGCCGTGGCGGGCCAGCACGCAGGCTGTGCCGACATTGGGATGGCCGGCGAAGGGCATCTCGGCGGTGCGGTGGAAGATGCGTACCCGCGCATCGTTGGCCGGATCGTCCGGCGGCAAGACGAAGGTCGTCTCGCTATAGTTCATCTCGGCCGCGAGCGACTGCATCTGGACGTCCGAAAGCCCGCGCGCATCCGTGAAGACGGCGAGCTGGTTGCCGCCGAACGGGCGGTCGGTAAAGACGTCGAGGGTCTCGTAGGGAAAGCTCGGCATGACAGGCTCCGGCGGCGGATGGCGCCCCTATTCCTGCCAGTCGAGCGTGCTCAGCACCAATGAAGCGATGAGATGCGATCCATCAACGGGAGCGCAGCCACTCACCACATATCGAGCGCGACGCGGGCCTCATCGGACATGCGCGACTGATCCCAGGGCGGATCGAAGGTCATGTTGACGGTGACGCCAGCGACGCCCGGCACCGTGCTCACGGCATTCTCGACCCAGCCCGGCATCTCGCCCGCCACCGGGCAGCCCGGCGCAGTCAGCGTCATGTCGATCGTGATCTGCCGGTCGTCCGCGATATCGACACGGTAAATCAGGCCGAGTTCGTAGATATCCGAGGGAATCTCGGGATCGTAGACCGTCTTCAGCGCGGCCACGATATCGTCCGTGAGCCGGTCGATCTCTTCCGGCGGCAGCCCGGCACCTTTGCCCATGGCAGGGGCGTTCGGCTTCAGGTCGTCAGTGACGCTGTCGGTCATCTCTTCAAATCCCGGTCAGGCGAACAGGCTCTCGGCCTTCCGCAGGGCATCGACCAGAGCGTCGACTTCTTCGAGCGTGTTGTAGAGCCCGAAGGAGGCGCGGCAGGTCGATGTCACCCCATATCGTGCCAAAAGCGGCATGGCGCAATGGGTGCCGGCCCTGACTGCGACACCGGCGCGGTCGATCACGGTCGCGACGTCATGGGCATGGGCGCCCTTCATCTCGAAAGCGACGATCGCGCCCTTCTCCCGGGCCTTGCCGAAGATGCGGATCGAATTCATCTCGCCGAGCCGCTCCATGGCATAGGCGCCGATCTTGGCCTCGTGCGCCGCGATGTTCTCGCGGCCAAGCGCCATCATGTAATCGAGCGCGGCGCCGAGGCCGACCGCCTCGACGATCGCCGGCGTGCCGGATTCGAAGCGATGCGGCGGGTCGTTATAGGTCACGCTGTCTTCCGAGACGGTGACGATCATCTCGCCGCCACCCTCGTAAGGCGGCAGCTTGTCGAGCCATTCGTTCTTGCCCCAGAGGACGCCGGAGCCGGTCGGCCCATAGGTCTTGTGGCCGGTGAAGGCGTAGAAATCGCAGCCCAGCGCCTGCACGTCGACCGGCAGGTGCACGGCGCCCTGGCTGCCGTCGACCACCAGCGGAATGCCGTAGGAACGGCAGATCGCGGCGACCTCGGCGATCGGGATGATCGTGCCGATCGCATTCGACATCTGGGTCAGCGACACCACCTTGGTGCGCGGCGAGATCAACTTCTCGAATTCATCGACGAGGAAATTGCCGTCCTCGTCGACCGGCGACCATTTGATCACAGCGCCATGGCGCTCGCGCCAGTAGTGCCACGGCACGATGTTGGAATGGTGCTCCAGGATCGAGAGGATGATCTCGTCGCCTTCCTGGATCTGCAGGTGACGCCCAAGCGAGGAAGCCACGGTATTGAGCGCGCCGGTGGAGGAGCGCGTGAACACGATCTCCTCCAGATGCGCCGCGTTCAGGAAGCGGCGCGCGCTTTCGCGAGCCGCCTCATAGGCTTCCGTCGACGCGTTGGCGAGATAGTGCAGGCCGCGATGGACATTGGCGTAGTCCTCCCGCATCAGCCGCGTCATCGCCTCGATCACCGCCTCCGGTTTCTGGGCCGAGGCCGCGTTGTCGAGATAGACCAGCGGCTTGCCATAAACCTCCCTGCTCAGGATCGGAAAATCCTTGCGGATCGCCGAAACATCGTAGGGCTTCGCCAGCGCGTTCATCGGTTCAGGCCTTTCCGGGCGTAGCCGGGGCCTTGTCGGCAACCAGTTCGCCGCCATGGCCCCAATCCTCGCGCTCGATCTCCTGGATCACGATATGGGTGTTGTGCGGGTTCTTGCCGAGCACCTTGACCAGCGTTTCCGTGAATTCCTTCACGATCTGCGCCTTCTGCTGGCGCGACGCGCCCTTGGTGATCTGGAGATTGATATAGGGCATCAGACGGTGCTCACCTCGGAAGCGGCCTCGCGGGCCTTCAGCCACGACTCGACCTCGCCGATCACGAGATCGCGCACATCCTCGTCGGCGATGAACTCGACCGCCTCGCCGGCGAAGGCCTGCAGCACCAGCGCCTCGGCCTGCGGCCGCGGCAAGCCGCGCGCCATCAGGTAGAAGAGCTGCTCGCCGTCGATCTGCGCGACCGTCGCGCCATGACCGCAGACCACGTCATCAGCGAAGATCTCAAGCTCGGGCTTGTTGTACATCGAGGCGCCGTCGTTGAGCAGCAGCGCGTTGCTCTTCATGCCGCCATCTGTCTTCTGCGCATATTTGCGCACGATGACCTTGCCCTGGAAGACGCCGGTGGCCTCGCCGCCTGCGATCGTCTTGAACAGCTCACGGCTGATGCCATGCGGCACCTCATGGTCGACGATCAGCGTGACATCGGAATGCTGCGCCTTGTTGATCAGGTTGACGCCGCGCAGGCCGATTTCGGTGTGCTCGCCGGCATAGCGGACGAAATGCTGCTGGCGCACCGTGCCGGCATTGCAGATCAACGCGAAGGAATCGAACTTCGCATGAGCGCCGACCGTCGCGAGCAGGCTCTGCACCTCGACCGTCGCCGCCTGCTGGCGGGTGACGATGCGGACATGCTGGATCTCGCTCTCGTCGCCGGTCTCGAAGACGATGGCGCCGTTGATCTGCTGAGCAGCCTCGCCAGCCGCCTCGCTGACCTCGACGATCGTGCCCTTCGCGCCCTTCCCGGCCAGCACGACGGAGCGGTGGAACACCGCCCGCTCCTCCCCGCCGGAAGCGAGCGCAACGATCACGATCCGCTGTTCCAGCTCGATGCCGTCGGCGATCTCGACGAAGACGCCGTCGCGCATCAGCGCGGTGTTGAGCGCCAGGCCCATGTCGTCATGGCCGACAGAAGGGCCGGCCAGGATGCGGGTCAGGTCCTCGCGCGGCGACACCAGCGCCTCGGCGAGCGACTGCACCGAGACACCCTCGGGGATCGCGTCGAGCGTCGAGAGTTCCGGCGCGAAGATGCCGTCCACCAGCACGAGGCGCAGGCCATCGAGCTTCAGCGCGGCAAGGCGAGCCTTGACCGCCGTCGTGACGGCAGCGTCGCCGGCAAGCGGGCGCGCCTCGCGCAGCAGCGTGCGCAGGTCGGTATAGCGCCAGGATTCAAGCCGGCGATGCGGCAGGCCCTCGGCCTCGAAACGGGCGAAGGCGTCTTCGCGCAGCTTGCGCACGGCCGGGGCGCCGGGCAGCCCGGCCTTGCCGTCAGCGTATTGCTGGGCGAGTTGCTGTTCGGCCGCCGTCTTCAGCGGGGTGACGATGGCCATTATGCCGCCTCCCCATAGGACGCATAGCCGCTCTTCTCGAGTTCCAGTGCCAGCTCCTTGCCACCGGTCCTCACGATCCGGCCGTTCGACATGACGTGGACGGTGTCCGGCACGATATGGTCGAGCAGGCGCTGATAGTGCGTGATGACAAGGAAGCCGCGGTTCTTGTCGCGGAGCGCATTGACGCCCTCGGCAACGATGCGCAGAGCATCGATGTCGAGGCCGGAATCGGTCTCGTCGAGGATGCACATGGACGGCGAAAGCAGAGCCATCTGAAGGATTTCCATGCGCTTCTTCTCACCACCGGAGAAGCCGACATTGAGCGGGCGGCGCAGCATGTCCTTGGCGATGCCGAGCTTGTCGGCGGCGGCATTGACCTGCTTGATGAAGTCCGGCGTCAGCAGTTCGTCCTGTCCGCGCGCCTTGCGCTGCGCATTCATCGCGGCCTTCAGGAAGGTCATGGTGGCAACGCCCGGGATTTCCAGCGGGTACTGGAAGGCGAGGAAGATGCCGGCGGCGGCGCGGGCATCGGCCTCCATCTCCAGCACGTTCTCGCCGTTGAGCAGGATCTCGCCGTCGAGAACCTCATAGTCCTCCTTGCCGGCGATGACATAGCTCAGCGTCGACTTGCCGGAGCCGTTCGGCCCCATGATGGCGGCGACCTCGCCATCGTTCACGGTGAGGTTGAGGCCATTGAGGATCTGCTTGTCCTCGTCGGCGATCTTGACGACCAGATTGCGAATTTCGAGCATCGTTTCGTTCCTGTGTCATCCCGTGCGCGGTGCAGCGCGAAGCGGTGCGCCGCTGATGCGGGATCGTTTTGTCCAGTGGTTATTCCGATGGCGGTCTCGCACGCGCCGCAGCACCCTGCGCCGCGACGCGTGCGGGAGGACCGCCGTTATCCAACCGAGCCTTCGAGCGAGATCGTGATCAGCTTCTGCGCCTCGACCGCGAATTCCATCGGAAGCTGCTGCAGCACCTCCTTGACGAAGCCGTTGACGATCAGCGCCACCGCCTCTTCCTCGGAAAGGCCGCGCTGCTGGCAATAGAACATCTGGTCCTCGCCGATCTTCGACGTGGTCGCCTCATGCTCGAAGATCGCGGTCGCGGTCTTGGCCTCGATATAGGGGATCGTGTGCGCGCCGCACTGATCGCCGATCAGCAGCGAGTCGCAATTGGTGAAATTGCGCGCGCCCGTCGCCTTGCGATGGGCCGAGACGATGCCGCGATAGGTCGAATCCGATTTCCCGGCCGCGATGCCCTTGGCGATGATCTTCGAGGTCGTGTTCTTGCCGAGATGCAGCATCTTGGTGCCGCTATCGACCTGCTGCATGCCGTTCGACACCGCAATCGAGTAGAACTCGCCGCGCGAGCCGTCGCCACGCAGGATGCAGGACGGATACTTCCATGTGATCGCCGAACCGGTCTCCACCTGCGTCCACGAGATCTTCGAGCGCTTGCCGCGACAGTCGCCGCGCTTGGTCACGAAGTTGTAGATGCCGCCCTTGCCCTCTGCATCGCCGGGGAACCAGTTCTGCACGGTCGAGTACTTGATCTCGGCATCGTCCAGCGCGATCAGCTCGACGACCGCGGCGTGGAGCTGGTTCTCATCGCGCTTGGGCGCCGTGCAGCCTTCGAGATAGCTGACATAGGCGCCTTCCTCGGCGATGATCAACGTGCGCTCGAACTGGCCGGTATTCTGCTCGTTGATACGGAAATAGGTCGACAATTCCATCGGGCAGCGCACGCCCTTGGGGATGTAGACGAAGGAACCATCGGTGAAGACAGCGCTGTTCAGGGTCGCGAAATAGTTGTCCGTCACCGGCACGACCGTCGCGAGGTACTTCTTCACCAGCTCCGGGTGCTCCTGGATCGCCTCGGAGATCGAGCAGAAGATCACGCCGGCCTTGGCGAGCTCTTCCTTGAAGGTCGTGACCACCGAGACGGAATCGAACACGGCATCGACCGCGACGCGGTTCTCCGGCGCCACACCGGCCAGAATCTCCTGCTCGCGCAGCGGGATGCCGAGCTTCTTGTAGGTTTCCAGGATCGCCGGATCGACCTCGTCGAGCGATTTCGGCGAGGCGCCCATCTTCGGCGCGGCGTAGTAGTAGAGGTCCTGATAGTCGATCGGCGGATAGTTCACGCGCGACCAGGTCGGCTCGGTCATGGTCTTCCAGCGGCGGAAGGCGTCGAGACGCCATTCCAGCATCCATTCCGGCTCGTTCTTGCGCGCCGAGATATAGCGGACCGTATCCTCGGTGAGGCCCTTGGCCGGCTTCTCGACTTCCAGCTCCGTGACGAAGCCGTATTTGTACTCGGTCACGTCGATCGACTTGACCTGATCGATGGTCTCCTGGACCGCTGCCATGTCTACTCTCCAGTCGCGGGTTCAAGGGCCCGCCGGTTCAGTCTTCATATTGCGGAACGCTTCAGGCGGCAGCCTTGGCGCTCCGATCGGATTGCGCGGCCACGAGCTTGGCATAGGCCGCAAGAAAGAGATCGATATCAGCCTCGCAGGTGGTCCATCCGAGCGACGCCCGCAAGGCCCCTGCGCTCAAGGCGGGGTCGATTTTCATCGCATCGAGCACATGCGAGCGCTTGACCTTGCCCGAGGAGCAGGCAGAACCGGACGAAAGCGCGGCGCCGGCAAGATCGAGCTTGATCAGAACGGTTTCGGCCTTCAGGCCCGGCGTCGCGAAGGCACTGGTATTGGGCAGACGCGACGCGGCCCGAGCGAAGATCGCCGTCTCTGGCGACAGCGCGGCAAGCCCCGCTTCCAAACGGTCGCGCAAGCTCGAAAGCCGGACAGTTTCGTCGGCCATGAGCTTATCTGAAGCCTCAGCCGCCGCGCCGAAACCAATGATTCCCGGCAGGTTTTCGGTCCCGGCTCGCCAGCCGCGCTCCTGCCCGCCGCCGCGCATCGGCTTGTCGGCCAATTCGAGAGCGCCCGTGCGAAACACGATGGCGCCGATACCCTTCGGCCCGCCGATCTTGTGCGCCGAGAGCGTCAGCACATCAGCGCCGAGCGCGGCGATATCGATGACGACCTTGCCGGCCGCCTGCACGGCGTCGCTATGCAGCAGGCCGTCATGACGATGCACGATCGTGGCCGCCTCGGCGATCGGCTGGATGACGCCGGTTTCGTTATTGGCGAGATGAATCGAGACGAGCGCGCGAGCGCCGGGGTTGTCGGCGACGAAGCGCGCCAGCCGCTCATCGAGCCAGACGAGGTCGACGAGGCCATTGCCGTCGACCGGGATCGCCTCGACGGCGCCAACCGGGAAACGATGACCGTCGCGCACGCAGGCATGCTCTGTCGCGCTGTGAAGCAGCAATGTCGCGGGCGTCCGCACGCAGTCGCGGCCGCCATCGCAATCCATCAAGCCGGGCGAGAGCACGGCGACATTCGCCTCCGTGCCGCCGCTGGTGAAGACGACGTTCGAGGCCTTGGCGCCGACGAGTCGGGCGACCTGCTCGCGCGCCCGCTCCATCGCAGCGCGCGCTGCGCGCCCTTCGCCATGAACGGAGGACGGATTGCCAGGCAGCGTCAGCGCATGCGCGACCGCTTCCAACGCCTCCGGCCGCACCGGGGTCGTGGCATTGTGGTCGAGATAGGCGCGTCCCGCCGTCACGATCCTGCCTGCTCCATCCTCGTCATTGCCGCACCTCGATACGAAATGCTTGAAATCGCACCTGTCCGCCGTGCTATAGCCGCCCATCCGAACCGGCCGGAACGGTCGAAACGCGGTTCGCCTGAGCGATCCACCGTTTTGTTCTCGACTTGTTCACGGCTGTTAGAACTATTCTAAGCGCTCTTCATCTAGGGCGCGCATGGTGGCGCCGTCAAGGGTGGCCGGGTTTCGAGCAGGCATGCGCCCGCTTTCTGCCCGTCCCTGCCGGCACTGCCGCAAGAAGCGGTGAGACGATGCCAGAGGTTATCTTCAACGGGCCTGCAGGCCGGATCGAAGGTCGTTACCAGCCCGCCAAGAAGCGGGGTGCGCCGCTCGCGATCATCCTGCACCCGCACCCGCAATTCGGCGGGACGATGAACAACCAGATCGTCTACAACCTTTTCTACACGTTCGTGAACCGCGGCTTCTCGGCGCTGCGCTTCAATTTCCGCGGCGTCGGCCGCAGCCAGGGCCATTTCGACCATGGCGCCGGCGAGCTTTCGGATGCCGCTGCCGCGCTCGACTGGATGCAGGCGCTCAACCCCGAGGCCAAGAGCTGCTGGATCTCCGGCGTCTCCTTCGGTGCCTGGATCGGCATGCAGCTCCTGATGCGCCGCCCCGAGATCGAGGGCTTCCTCTCGATCGCGGCGATGGCCAACCGCTACGACTTCTCCTTCCTGGCGCCCTGCCCGTCCTCCGGCCTGTTCGTGCATGGCTCCGAGGATCGCGTCGCCCCGGTCAAGGAGGTGATGGCGGTGATCGAGAAGGTGAAGACCCAGAAGGGCATCCAGATCGAGCACGCCGTCGTCGAGGGCGCCAACCACTTCTTCGACGGCCGCGTCGAGCAGTTGATGGAGCAGGTCGGCGTCTATCTCGACCGCAAGGTCGGACCCGAGATCCTCAAGACCGAGCAGGAACAGGCCTGAGCTTTCCAGCAGTACAACTTCCACTGTCATGCTCGCCCTTGTGGCGAGCATCCACGCCCTGAACACCACCTTCGGCCCGCAAGGACGTGGATGGTCGGAACAAGCCCGACCATGACGAGAAGACCGCAAACCTATTGAGCCTCGCCATGACCACCTACAAGTCCGATTTCCTGCGCGTGCTCGACGAGCGCGGCCTCATCCATCAGGTCTCCGATGCGGAGGGCCTCGACGCTCTGTGCCGGCAGGGAACCCAGACGGCCTATGTCGGCTATGACGCGACCGCGACCTCGATCCATATCGGCAACCTGATCTCGTTGACGATGCTCTACTGGTTCCAGGAGACCGGTCACCGCCCGATCACGCTGATGGGCGGCGGCACCTCGATGGTCGGCGACCCCTCCTTCCGTGACGACCAGCGCAAGCTGCTGACCGTCGAGGAGATCGCCACCAATATCGAGAGCATCAAGCGCGTCTTCGGCCGCATCCTGCGCTATGGCGACGGGCCGACCGACGCGATGATGGCCAACAATGCCGACTGGCTGCTGAAGCTGAACTATGTCGAGTTCCTGCGCGATGTCGGCCGGCATTTCTCGGTCAACCGCATGCTCTCCTTCGATTCGGTGAAGCTCAGGCTCGACCGCGAGCAGTCGCTGTCCTTCCTTGAGTTCAACTACATGATCATGCAGGGCTACGACTTCACGGAGCTCAACCGGCGCTATGGCTGCCGCCTGCAGATGGGCGGCTCCGACCAGTGGGGCAACATCATCAACGGCGTCGATCTCTCGCACCGGATGGGCGGCCCGCAGCTCTACTGCCTGACGACACCTCTGCTGACGACCTCCTCCGGCGCCAAGATGGGCAAGACCGCCAACGGCGCGGTCTGGCTCAATGCCGACGTCTTCAGCCCCTATGATTTCTGGCAGTATTTCCGTAACACCGAGGACGCCGATGTCGGCCGCTTCCTCAAGGTGTTCACGCGCCTGCCGCTGGATGAGATCGCTCGGCTCGCCGCACTCGGTGGTGCCGAGTTGAACGAGGCGAAGAAGATTCTCGCTACCGAGATCACCGCGATCGTCCATGGTCGCGAGGCGGCCGACGCCGCCGCCGAGACGGCGCGCAAGACCTTCGAGGAAGGCGGCCTTGCCGCCGACCTGCCGAGCGTCGCGATCGCGCGGGCCGAGATCGAGCCCGGCATCGGCGTGCTCACCGCCTTCGTCAAGGCGGGGTTGGTGCCCTCGACCGGCGAGGCGCGTCGTCAGGTCAAGGCGGGGGGCCTGCGCGTCAACGACGTCGTCGTGGCGGACGAGCGCGCCACGCTCGGCCTCGGCGACCTCACCTCGGAAGGCGTGATCAAGCTCTCCTTCGGCAAGAAGAAGCACATCCTGCTGCGCCCGGAATAAGAGCGCGCTACGCTCCGGCCAGGTGTCATTACGCACGCGCTGCGGCACGACGTGCTGCTGCGCAGATGCGAGACCGTTCTCTGGAAAGGGCGCCTTCTCGTCACGCGGCCCCGTGTCTGCGACGCACCGCTACGCGCTGCACCGCGCACGGAACAACAAGCGATCAGCGCGGCTGCATTTGCCGCGGCCGCTGCGCCGGCGCGCCGCCGAGCGGGTCGACGAAGCGACGCAGGATGCCGGGAGCCAATGCGGAGAGCGGGTTGATCGACATGGTCGGTGCGCTGGCGGCGCCCGAGATACGAAAATTCACCGCGAAGAGCCCGCCATACTGGCTGCCGCCGCCCAGCAGCGCGCCGAAGACCGGAACCTGCGCGAAGGCATTGTTGAAGGCGTAGCCCGGCACGAAGGTCCCGCCGATATCGACGCGATCGCGGCCATAATCGACATGCCCCTGCAGGGTGAAACCAACCTGCTGGCCCCAGATCACCATGTCGGAGACATCAAGCCGGCTGGCGGAGCGCGTGAACTCCGCCTTGAGCTTGGTGAAGGCGACCTCGCTGACATCGATGCGCGGCTCGGCCGCACCATCACCTGTGAAGGCGCTCGCCGGCTGCGAACTGACCACGCGGCGTAGCGCAGGTTCGTCGCGGACCAGAAAATTGCGGAACAGCAAATCGCCGCTCAGGTTCTCGCCCGGCCCCATCGTCAGCACAAGATCGCCGCCATAGGCCTTGTTGTAGAGGTCGAGGAAGCGCAGCAGCGAGCCGCCATTCTCCGACTGGACGATGAGTTGTCCGCCCTCCTGGCGGGCCTGCCTGGCCGAGACATCGGCCTTGCCGATCCGGCCCTGGAAGTGAGCTGAACGGATTTCACCGCCGCGTTTTGCGAATTTCAGCGTGCCGCTGGTGATCGCCTCGTTGTTGAAGCCGGTCAGGATCGGCACGTCGAGATCGACGTCGTAATCGCCGCCCCTGGCGCCGGACTTGTCGCCTTTGCCCGATGTTCCGGGGTTTTGCAGATCCTTGATGAAGGGGCGCAGATCCGCGACGGCCCCGCGCACCGCCAGCTTGACGACGCTGCCGTCCCGCTTCGCATCGACCTTCAGATTATCGCCGGGCGAGAGACGAAACTGCGAGAAGCTCGCACTGTCCAGCCCGTTCTGCTTGTTCAGCTCGATCCGCCCTTTGATCAGGGCCGCACCGGCCTCGAACGAAAAGTCATCGAGATCGGGACCATCCGGATCCGCCACATACGTAAAGCTGATCTTGCCCGGCCGCCCGGACGGCTTGTTCAGGCCGGGCACCACGCCGTCGAGGGCGACCTTGGCGAGATCGATCTCGACGCGGGGCGGTTGCTCCGCGCCCTTGCCGAGCGGCTTGACCACCCTCACCGGCAATGTCCCTGATATCCCTGAATCGGCTCCGAAGCCGCGCCGCTGCCTCGCAGCCGCATCGAGTGCGAGCTGCAGGGTCGCCTCACCCTGGCCCTTGCCATTCTGCTTGAGCTCGACCTGCGCCTTGTCGCCGCCAACCCGCGCATCGCCGCGCAACGACAGCCCCTTTCCATCGACATTGACGGCGAAGCTGCCCGCTTCGAGCTTCTCAGTGCCCAGAAGCGTATCGGAGGCGACATTCGCGAGCGTGCCGTTACCGGTGACAGTGACCTCGTCCGGCTTCAGGTCGTCGGCGAGCGGGAGGGTGATGCCGACCTTCAGGTCGCTCGTGCCCTTGATCGCAGCCGGATCGATCTTGCCGGGGGTGAAATCCTTCAACGCCGGGAAAGCGAACAGCGCCGTCAGCGCATCCATCGAGCCGAGCGAGCGGAAGGCGATCCGGGCTTGTGCGCGGTGCCGATGGTAGTCGGGCATGGCGAAGCTGCCGTCGCTCAGCTGGAGCTGGCGGCCGCCGCCGAGCTCGGCCGTGGCCTTGCCGATGGCGAGTTGGACCGTGCTCCCGCCGACGCGCCCGGTCACGGTGGCGTCGGTCAGGGGCGGCAGGCCGGGATCGGGCAGATAGCGGACGCCGTCGGCATCGATCATCACCGAAAGCGAGGTATCCGGCATACCTTCGCCCTTGACCAGACGGGCATGATCCTCCGGCGCGAGGTCGAGATCGACCGAGAGCGCCTTGAGGCGCCCGGCAGCGAGTTGGCGCCGCAGCGTGCCGTGGACCTCGGGCGAGGTGAAACCCGGCCAGATCGCGAGAAGCGAGCGGGCATCGGAGTTGCTGGCCTTGACCGCGAAGCGCTGCAACGGCGAGCCGTTCACGCGTTGAACCAGCGCCGTCATGTCGACGGAGGCCAGCGGCCCGCGCAGGGACATCGAATCGACGGCTACGGCATTGTTGGCCGGGTCGAGCCTGATTTCGGCCTTCAGGCTGTCGATCTGGACCGGCGGGTCGGCGTCGACCCCGGCGAGTTGGCCCTTGGCATTGAGCGCGATGCGCCAGCCGCCATTATCCTCGCGCAGAGAGCCTGTCGCCGAGAACTGCGTCGCCCCGGCCTTGATCTCGCTGCGGGTAATATTGAGCTCGGAGAGGTCGGCCCCGCTCGCCAGTTCGAGCTCGGCCGAATCCACTGCGAAGGACGAGACCGGGCTTTCCGGGAAACGCAGCGTGCCGGAGCGCACGCCGATCCGGGCAGTGATGGATTTCTTGCCGTCCGGGGACTGCCTCAGGGTCGCGCGTCCCTGCATCGGCAGGCCTTCGACGAGAACGCCGGCAGTCCCGAAGGCGAGCGCGACGGCCTCCGCCGGCTCGAAGCGCTGGATATCGATATCGGCGCGCTGCGTGCCGTCGGCCTCGGTCGAAAGATCGGCCGTCAACTCCTTCCAGCGCTGGCCGGTCCGCCCCTTCATCGTCATCCGCGTGCCGCGTTCGGCGATGCGGGTGAGCCTGATCTCGACATCTTCCAGCCCGGCCTTCTGGCGCCCGTCCGGATCGACGAGGGACAACCGCGCGCCATTTATGCCCGCCTCCTCGAGCGCACCGAGAAGACCGTCGCCGCGGGCCAGCGTCGAGATTGCGCCCATGATGCCGGTGAAGGCATTCCATTGCGCGGCATCGGGCACGGTCGGCTGCGGCGGCGCCTCAACCGGGGCCGAATCGGCATTGACCACCAGCGCACCGTCCTTGGTCACGCCGAGCCTGACATTCACGCCGCGCAGATCAACAGAGACAAGCCGGATATCGCCGGTGAGCAGCGCCAGCGGCGCATAGCCGAGGACGGCCTCAGGTGCCCTGATAACGGCGCCGCTGACGTGCTGGAACAAGACCTGCCGCACGCGGAGCTGGGAACGTCCGTCGATGCGACCGAGCTCGGCCGAAGCGGCAGTGACCTTCCAGTCGGGCCCGAGCCGCTCCTCGATGGCCGCGGTGATGCGCCCTTCGAAACCCGACAGCGGAACGATGCCGGTGGCCAGAAGCGTCGCTGCCGCGCCGGCCAGCACCACCAGGGCGACGGTGACGGCGACGCAGATCATCGCAAGTCCCGCCTTGGCCCGCCGCTTGACGGTCGCGACGTCGCAGGCTTCGCTCGTGGGCGATGCATCTCCCGGCCCGGCAACAGCAGCCTTTGCTTCGTGGTCCGACAAAATCCCCTTGGTCCTCTTCGGCGCCTGCGCCGGTTCGCGTCAGGGTGCGGTCGATCGCCCCTTGCCGCAATCCCGGAAGGCGGCATGCATGTCGATGCGGTCAGACGAAGCGATTCGGCAATCCGGAAACGGAGAGGTCCGGCGTTTCCTCGGTCCTTGCCGTGAGCCGGCTCGCCGTGCCGGATCACGGGCTCCATGCAGCGAGAAGGCGACGAAAGGAAGGCAGTAGCCATGTCTTTGCAGGAAGGCGATCCCGCACCGGATTTTACCCTGCCCCGCGACGGCGAGGGCGAGATCAGCCTGAGCGCACTGCGTGGCCGCAAGGTCGTGCTTTACGCCTATCCCAAGGACAATACCCCGGCCTGCACGGAGGAGGCGATCGCCTTCAACCGCCTGCGTCGGGAATTTGCGGCCTGCGGCACCGAGATCATCGGCGTTTCGCCCGATTCCGCGAAGAAACACGTCAATTTCAAGCGAAAATACGAGCTCGATTTCCCGCTTCTCGCCGATGAGACGCAGGCTCTGGCTAACGCCTACGGCATCTGGGTGGAGAAGAGTCTCTATGGCCGCAAGTATATGGGGATCGAGCGCTCGACTTTTCTGATCGATACCGAAGGCCGCCTCGCCCGCATCTGGCGCAAGGTGAAGGTCGCCGGCCATGCCGAGGAAGTCCTTGCGGCGGCGCAGACGCTTTGAGGTCTGGCAGCGGTCGAGAAGCGTTGCACGGGCCGGGGTTTGCGAAAGATTAACCCTAACGATGTCTGATGGCGGTATCGGCAGCGTGATTTCCGGTCCTGCGTATGCATCATCAGTCTCAGACAGCCCCCGCCCTTTCGACCGTCGGCCTGGTCTCCCACAAGACCTATACGGTGCGCCGCTCCACCATGCTGGCGGGGCTGGCCTGGTTGGCCCTGAGCACGGCCTGCAGCGGCGGCGCCGGCTGGTACATCCTCAGCCGCGACGACCTCGCCGCTCGGATGATCGCCCGCGAGACCTCGCGTCAATATGCCTATGAGGATCGGATCTCCGCTCTGCGGGCCGATATAGACCGCTATGCCAGCCGTGCGCTGCTTGACCAGGACGGCGTCGAATCGCGCGTCGACGAGCTCGCCAGCCGGCAGGCGGAACTCGAATCGCGTCAGTCGCTGGTCGCCGCCCTCACCGATTCGTTGCAGTCCAGCGGCCTGATCCCGGCCGCGAAACTGCCGCTGCGCTCTCAGGTCATCAAGCCGGGCGAGCCGATCCGCGCCTCCGGCGTGACCAGCTTCGCCCCGATCCTGCCGAACAAGCCGACGCCGGCGCCCGACATGCCCTCGCTGCGCGGAGCCGATGGCGGCGCGGCCGAAGGCTGGCAATCCGGCGAAACGCCGCCCACCCCTCCCGCCAAGCGCGTCGATGCCGCGCTGACCAGGCTCGACGGCGCGATGGCAAGGACCTCGAACGCCCAGCTCTCGGCCCTGAAGGACATGGACGAGCGCGTCGCAGCCGCCCAGAAGCGCCTGCGCAGCGCGCTGGCCGAAACCGGTCTCGATCCCGAGCGTCTTGCCGCTCCGGCCTCCGCGGCCGGCGGCGTGGGTGGCCCGTTCGTGCCGGTCAAGATCGACCCGTCGGAAGGCCCCTTCGCGGCAACCCTCAACGCCCTGCAGCCGCGCCTGGCGGCGGTCATGCGCCTGCGCGGCGTGATCGAGCAATTGCCCCTGGCCCGGCCGATGGCCGGCGACCACGACTTCACCTCGAATTATGGCTACCGCACCGATCCGTTCACGCGCGGCCTGGCGATGCATACCGGCGTCGATTTCAGGGCCGAAACCGGCTCCTCGATCATGGCGACCGCGCCGGGCAAGGTCGTGGTTGCCGAGTACAACGGCGGTTACGGCAATATGGTCGAGATCGAGCATGCCAATGGACTGACCACCCGCTACGCGCACATGTCGGCGATCTCGGTCACGACCGGGCAGACGGTCAAGGCCGGGGCGGTGGTCGGCCGGGTCGGCTCCACCGGCCGTTCGACCGGCCCGCATCTGCACTACGAAACCCGCATCAACGATGAGCCGGTCGATCCGACCCGCTTCCTGCGCGCCGGTGGCAAGCTGCTCGCAAACGCGCTCTGAGTCCCCCGCCCAAAACGAGGAAAGCCGCGCTTCGGCGCGGCTTTCCTTTATTCGACGTAAGGACCGGGGCTAGTCGATGTCCTCGACCTCGACTGCCGTGCCATAGACGCGCTGGGCCAGCGACGCTTCCATGAAGCCGTCGAGATCGCCATCGAGCACCTCGGAAGGGTCGGTCGAACTGACGCCCGTGCGCAGGTCCTTCACCAGCTGGTAGGGCTGCAGCACATAGGAGCGGATCTGGTGGCCCCAGCCGTTATCGGTCTTGGAGGCCTGCTCGGCATTGGCCTTGTCCTCGCGCTTCTTCAGCTCCACCTCGTAGAGGCGGGCGCGCAGCATGTCCCAAGCCTTGGCCCGGTTCTTGTGCTGTGAGCGCTCCTGCTGGCAGGCCACCGCGATGCCGGTCGGGATATGCGTGATACGCACCGCCGAATCGGTCGTGTTGACGTGCTGGCCACCAGCCCCGGACGAACGGTAGGTGTCGATCCGGCATTCCGATTCCTTGATGTCGATCTGGATCCGGTCATCGACGACCGGATAGACCCAGACCGACGCGAACGAGGTCTGCCGCCGGGCATTGGAGTCGAAGGGCGAGATGCGCACCAGCCTGTGCACGCCGGACTCCGTCTTCAACCAGCCATACGCATTGTGGCCCTTGAACTGCAGCGTCGCCGACTTGATGCCGGCCGTATCGCCGTCCTGGTAATCGAGCGTCTCGACCTTGAATTTTCGCCGTTCGCCCCAGCGCCGATACATGCGCAGCAGCATCTCGGCCCAGTCCTGGCTCTCGGTGCCCCCCGCGCCGGGGTGGATCTCGATATAGGTGTCGAGCATGTCGGCCTCGCCGGAGAGCAAGGTCTCGACCTGAAGGCGCGCCGCCTCGTCCTGGACGGCCTTGATCGCCAGCTCGCCCTCGGTGACGGTGGCGTCGTCACTCTCCATCTCGCCGAGTTCGATCAGCGTCAGCGAATCGTCGAGATCGCGCTCGAGCTTGATGATGCCTTCGATCTGGGTTTCCAGCGAGGTGCGCTCGCGCATCAGCTTCTGCGCGGCTTCGGCATCGTTCCAGAAGTCGGGTCCCTCGGAGAGGGCGTTGAGTTCCGCTAGGCGGCGCTGGGCTTGATCCCAGTCAAAGATGCCTCCTCAGCAGTCCGATCGACTGCTTGGCGTTATCGAGCTGCGTCTGAATTTCGGGGCGCATGATTCCGTCTGGACGTCCTTGTGGGCTTGAACTTGAGCGCTGAGATAGGGGCGAAAGCCGCGACTGTAAACGCCTGAGGCAAGATGGGCGCTTCGCATCGCGACAGTGATGGCGGCCTTTTGCCGAAAAGAGAACGCCCGGAGATGGCCTCCGGGCGTCGAAGAACGATTTATCGTCAGGTCAGTAGAGACCGCCGGTCCCGGAGCCGACGGCGCGGCCGCCACCCGGGCCAACGCCGAGCGGTGCGCTGCCGTCGCCGGCGGCGCCGATCACCGAATAGCTGTCCGGCGGCGCCGTGCCCGGCTTGAAGGCTTCGAGGATGCCACCCTCGCCGCCGGCGCGCATGCCCGTACGGGGATCGACGCGGATCAGCTTGATGCCGGCAGGGACACGGAACGGCGTCGCCGGCTTCTCCTTCAGCGCGACGCTCATGAAGTCGCGGAAGATCGGCGCGGCGTACTGGCCCGCAGTCGCCGAGGTGCCGAGCGATTTCGGCTTGTCGAAACCCATATAGACGCCGACGGCGAGGTCCGGCGAGAAGCCGACGAACCAGACGTCCTTGGCATCGTTGGTCGTGCCTGTCTTGCCGGCGAGCGGCTTGCCCACGGACTTGACCACCGTCGCCGTGCCGGCATTGACCACGCCTTCGAGGATCGAGACCATCTGGTAGGCGGTCAGCGGGTCGAGCACCTGCTCGCGGTTGTCGATCAGGCGCGGCTCCGGCTGGTTCGCCCATTTCTCGGCGTTGCAGCCTTCGCAGACGCGCTGGTCGTGCCGGAAGATCGTCGAACCCGAACGATCCTGGATGCGGTCGATCAGGGTCGGCCGGATACGCTTGCCGCCATTGACCAGCATGGAATAGGCCGCGGTCATCCGCATTACGGTCGTTTCGCCGGCGCCGAGAGACATCGACAGCACCGGCTGCAGGTCGTCATAGATACCGAAGCGCCGGGAATACTCGGCGATCAGCGGCATGCCGACATCCTTGGCCAGCCGTACCGTCATCAGGTTCTTCGAGAACTGGATGCCGTAGCGCAGCGTGCGCGGCCCGGTCGACTTGCCGTCGTAGTTCTCCGGCCGCCACATGCCGAGCCCTGGCCCCTGGTCGACCTCGATCGGCGCGTCGAGAATGATGCTGGACGGGGTGTAGCCGTTGTCCAGCGCGGTCGCGTAGACGAAAGGCTTGAACGAGGAGCCCGGCTGGCGCAGCGCCTGCGTCGCGCGGTTGAACTCGGACTGATCGTGGCTGAAGCCGCCGACCATGGCGAGCACGCGGCCCGAGAACGGGTCCATCGCGACGATGGCGCCATTGACCTCCGGCAATTGCCGCAGGCGCGCGAAGCCCGGCCGGCTGTCCATCGGCTCGACATAGACGATATCGCCGACCGAGACGGCCTGCGAGACGCGGGCGCGGCGGGTCCATTTGATGCCGTCGGCCGCGAGCGTCAGAATCTGGCGCTCCTTGTTGAGATGGCCGGCATTGTCGCGCAGCGGATGCAGGCCGAGCCTGGCGCTGTCGCCGTTGACCTCAAGCACGACGGCCAGCCGCCACGGCGCGACGTCGCCGAGCACCGGGAGTTCGCCGACGACGGCGCCCCATTCCTTGCCGCCGAGATCGATCTTCTGGATGGCGCCGCGCCAGCCGCGCGCCTCGTCGAAGCGCACCAGACCGTCGACCAGCGCCTTGCGCGCCATCAACTGCGTCTTGGGGTCGACTGTGGCGCGGACCGAGAGGCCGCCTTCGAGAAGCTTCTTCTCGCCATAGCGGTCCTGCAGCTCGCGCCGGATCTCCTCGGCGAAATAGCCGGCGGCGATCTGGTTCGGCGAGACCGTGCGCGGATTGACGCCGAGCGGCTGCTTCTTGGCGTCCTCGCCGGCCTCGCGCTTGACGTAACCATTCTCGACCATGCGGTCGATCACGTAGTTGCGACGCTCGATCGCACGGTCGCGGTTGCGGAACGGGTGGAGATCGGAGGGAGCCTTCGGCAGGGCGGCGAGATAGGCGGCCTCCTGCAGATTGAGCTCATGCACCGACTTGCCGAAATAGTTCAGCGCCGCCGCGGCGATGCCGTAGCTGCCCTGCCCCGGTGCCGGCGCGCCGAGATAGATCTCGTTCAGATAGAGTTCGAGAATCTTGTCCTTGGAGTAGGTCGATTCGAGCTTCAGCGCGACGAGCGCCTCGCGAATCTTGCGCTCGATCGACTGCTCGGGGCTCAGGAAGAAGTTCTTCGCGACCTGCTGGGTGATGGTCGAGGCGCCTTGCGGCCGGCGATTGGCGCCACGATTGCGGAAATTGGAGATTGCAGCGCGGACCAGGCCTTCCGGATCGACGCCGACATGCTTGTAGAAATTCTTGTCTTCGGCCGAGAGATAGGCGTCGACCACGAGTTTCGGCACGGCCTGAATCGGCAGGTAAAGTCGCCGCTCGCGCGCATATTCGGCGATCAGACTGCCATCGCCCGCATGGACGCGCGTCATCACCGGCGGCTCGTAGTTCCGGAGCTGGGCGTAATCCGGCAGGTCACGCGAATAGTGCCAGATCAATCCGCCTGCGATGGCGGCGCCGATGACGAAAGCGATCGCGCCGGCGGCGAACAACCATCCGAAGATTCGCAGAATGAACCGCATCTCAGGCCCTGGATCCCGTAACTGCCATCGGCTGGCGCCAAATCAGGGCGCTTCGCAAAACATAGCTATAACATGACGGAGATGGCGGAACCGTGGCCTGTCGACCACATTCCGCATCATCCGGCCACCCTTTGCGCTACCCATAGGCATGCGCCGACGATTCGGCTCTTCGCCCATCCCTGCCGCCGATGCGCCCCTGGCGCAACCGCGACCGCTAGTTCCGGCTTTCCGCCGCCTTGCCCACGGAGGCCCGTTCGCGGGCGAAATAATCGCCGATCGCGGCCGAAACCGCCGTCACGGCCTTGCTGCGCCATTCCGGCGAATTCAGCAATTCGGCGTCTTTCGGGCTCGACATGTAGCCGAGTTCGATCAGCACGGAAGGCACGTCCGGCGCGCTCAGTACCCAGAAGCGCGCCGAGCGCAGCGGGATCTTGTGCATCTTGATCGAGCCGCCGAGCTTCTCGACGAGATTGCGTGCGAAGACCCCGGTGAAAGTGCGCGTCTCGCGACGCGCGAGGTCCATGAGGATTCCGGCGACGTCCTGCACCTCCTCGCTGGTTTCGAGGCCGGCGGCGGCATCGGCCTCGTTTTCCTTGGCCGCGAGACGGGCCGCCTCGGCGTCGGTCGCCCGCTCTGAGCGGGTATAGACGGTAGCGCCGCGAACCTCCTGTGCCTGCGTCAGCGAATCGGCGTGGATCGAGATGAACAGGTCGGCCTGCTCGCCGCGCCCGATCTGCACACGGTCGCCGAGCGAGACGAAGCGGTCGTCGTCACGGGTCATGACGACGCGATAGCCGCCATAGGCCTCCAGTTGCTCCTTGAGCGCCTTGCCGAAGGCGAGGACGACCGCCTTCTCGGCGATGGAGGCGACCGTCGCCCCGGGATCGATGCCGCCATGGCCGGGGTCGATCACGATGGTACGGCGCGTCTCGCCCGCGGCCTTGGCGGGCGCCGTGGCGGGAACGGCGGGAGCTGGCTTGGGCGCCTTGCTGGCCTCGGCCAGGAAATCCGTTCGCGTCGCCTTCTTCAATTCGATGGTCAGCTGGCCGAAGCCGCCCCGCACCGTCTTCACGTCCGCCCTGGCGATGACGGCGGGATGGGACAGGTCGATGATGATTCGCGCCTTGTCGGCCGTGAACAGGCCGAAGCGATAGCCGCTGACGAAACCTGCGCTGCGCTTGGCGGAGGGCTGGATCTGGAAATTGGTCGAAGGCAGTTCGACGATGACCCGATCGGGCGCGGCCTGCACCCAGGTCTCCACCGCGACGGACGACGACAACATCATCGTGAGGCGCACGGTCTCGCCACTCTGCTCGATGCGGGCGTCGGTCGCGACGGGATATTCGTTCTGCGGCCGCAGCTCGATCTTCGTCTCCGCTACAGCCGGCGGGAAGCCCGTCGCGGGTACTGTCGCCAGAAGGCAGGCGGCGGCCAGCGCGCACCGCAGCGCCCGGGATCGCAACGGCGCATCGCAACGGCTCGAATCGGCGTGGCGGATGCTCGATAACAGGTGAAAGATCCCGCTTATTGCTACCAGGACTTAACCATAACGGGGCTGAAATCCTAACAGGCCGTTACCATCTCTTCCCGGAACCGTGAACCGCCCCGCCGAGGGCCGGGCGAGATGCAGCCGTCATGTGACTTGCAAATCACTATCACCTGTCTGTAATGGAACAGGTTGCTTGTCAGCCTGCCCGAGGGACACATCCGGATCGTGCGATCCGTCGGCGTCCGAAGCAGGCTGGGCAGCCGCTCCCGAGCGGAGTGGCGGCAACAAGACGACCGCAACGGATCGTCCGCAGACGGTTGGCATCGGGATTGCGTGTTTTCTGCGCCCTGCCCCGTCTTGCGAGCGTGCAAACGCGATGCGCCTGGCCGCCAGGCCGGAGCATCGCAGGTTAGGGCAGATGACGGGGCATACGACGCCGCTAGCACTATCGGTGAACCGTCCGAACCTGCGGAACCGCGCCGGGCTTTGCGCCCGAGTGGCTGTTCCGAGCCGCCTTCCTGTCTCGACCGCTTCTTCCTCCCTCCTGCAACATGCCGGCACGCGCCGGCCCTCTCGCGGCGCCCCTGCCCGCGGCGGCGGACGAGAATCCGTAGCCGCGCCGGCCCGGTCGGCGGCCGCGCCAATGGAACTGTCTTATGGCCAACAAGATGCTTATCGATGCCACCCACCCGGAGGAGACCCGGGTCGTGGTGGTCCGCGGATCCCGCGTCGAAGAGTTTGATTTCGAATCTGCCAGTCGCAAGCCGCTCCGCGGCAACATCTATCTCGCCAAGGTGACCCGCGTGGAGCCCTCGCTCCAGGCGGCCTTCGTCGAGTATGGCGGCAACCGCCACGGCTTCCTCGCCTTCTCCGAGATCCATCCCGACTACTACCAGATTCCGGTCGCCGACCGGCAGGCGCTGCTCGATGACGAGGCCCGCGCCGAACGTGACGAAGAGCACGACGAGGAGCGCCGCGAGAAGCGCGGCCGCCGCGACCGCGGCCGCCGGGGGGATCGCGACAACCGCGCCAAGAAGGCCGCTTCCGACGAGACCGTCTCGGCCAATGTCGAGGTGTCCAGCGAGGACGTGCGGGTCGAGACCGACGGCAAGGAAGCCGCGATGGTCAACGAGGGCGCGCCCGCCTTCGGGGAGTTCTTCGCGCCGGCCGTTACCGAATCGACCACCGAGGATTCCGTCTCGAACGCCGCTCCGCTGACCTTCGAGACCGTCGAAGTCGCCGAGACGACCGCGTCGGCCGAGGAAAACGTAGTCTCGGCCGAAGCGGCCGAGAGCACGGATACCGAGGCACGCAAGCCGTCCGAAGACGAGAACGACGGCGACAACGACGACGAGAACGACGACGAAGACGGCGATGAGGCTCCCGAGCAGCTCGGCGGCGGCGACGCCCTCGACGACATGCCCGAGCGCCCGCAGCGCCAGTCGCGCCGCCAGTACAAGATCCAGGAAGTGATCAAGCGCCGCCAGATCATCCTGGTCCAGGTCGTCAAGGAAGAGCGCGGCAACAAGGGCGCGGCGCTCACCACCTATCTCTCGCTCGCCGGCCGCTATTCGGTGCTGATGCCGAACACCGGCAAGGGCGGCGGCATCTCGCGCAAGATCACCAATGCCGAGGACCGCAAGCGCCTCAAGGAAATCGCGACCGAGCTCGAGGTTCCCGAGGGGATGGGCCTGATCCTGCGCACAGCCGGCGCCTCGCGCACCAAGGTCGAGATTCGGCGCGACTACGAGTATCTGATGCGCATGTGGGAGAGCGTGCGCGAGCTGACGCTGGCCTCGGTCGCTCCCGCGCTGGTCTATGAGGAGGGGAACCTCGTCAAGCGCTCGATCCGCGACCTCTACAACAAGGATATCGACGAGGTTCACGTCGCCGGCGAGAGCGCCTATCGCGAGGCCAAGGACTTCATGCGCATGCTCATGCCGAGCCATGCCAAGAGCGTGAAGCCCTATCGCGAGCAGACCCCGCTCTTCGCCTCGTTCGGCGTCGAAAGCCAGCTCGACGCGATGTTCTCGAACACGGTCACGCTGAAGTCGGGCGGCTATCTCGTCATCAACCAGACGGAAGCGCTGGTCGCGATCGACATCAACTCGGGCCGCTCGACCCGCGAGCACAATATCGAGGACACGGCCCTCAAGACCAATCTCGAAGCGGCGGAGGAAATCTCCCGCCAGCTCCGCCTGCGTGACCTTGCCGGCCTCATCGTGATCGATTTCATCGACATGGAGGAGAACCGGAACAACCGCGCCGTCGAGAAGAAGCTGAAGGAGTGCCTGAAGGACGATCGCGCCCGCATTCAGGTCGGCCGCATCTCGGCCTTCGGCCTGCTGGAGATGTCGCGCCAGCGTATCCGCACCGGCGTCCTCGAATCCTCGTCGGTGCCCTGCCCGCATTGCGCCGGCGCCGGCATGATCCGCTCGACGCCTTCAGTGGCCCTGCAGATTCTGCGCGCGCTGGAGGAGACTCTGATCAAGAGTGCCTCGCATAACCTCACCGTCCGCACCCGGCCGGAGGTCGCGCTCTACGTCCTCAACCAGAAGCGCCCCCATCTCGCCGATCTCGAAACCCGCTTCGCTATCGCGATCTCGATCTCGATCGACACGAACCTGCTGGGCACCCGCTACTTCGAGGTCGAGCGCGGCGAGTTCGTCGGCAATGAAGGCCGCGTCGTCCCGACCAGCTTCAAGGCCGAGGCGATCGCGTCCGATGTCGATGACGAGGCGCTGGATGCCGCCGCGGAAGCGGCAGCCCTCGACGCCGAGACCGGCGGCAACGAAACGACCGCCGACGAGGCTCAGAACCAGTCCGAGCGAAGCGAAAGCGAAAACGGCCGCCGTCGTCGCCGCCGTCGCCGTCGCCGGCGCGGCGGCGAGCGTGACGAGCAGGGCCAGCAGCTCGACGGCACGCACGCCGATGACGAGGCCGAAGGCGACGAGGGCGAGGAAGACGGCGACGAGGTCATCGCGACCCCGGCCGCCGCCGAGCCGATCGTCGAAGCCGTCACCGAGGCCGCTCCGGAGCCGGTCGTCGAGGAGCCTGCCGCCGAACCGGTAAAGCCGAAGCGCAGCCGTGCCCGCAAGCCGAAGGTCGAGGGCGAGGTCGCCAAGGAGGCTGAGGCCAAGGCCGAGACGGTCGCGGCTGAGGCTGCTCCCGCCGAAGTCGAGAAGCCCAAGCGCAGCCGCTCGCGCAAGAAGGTGGTACCGATCACCGAGGGCGGCGAGGCCGCTGCGGAGGCTGTTCCGGCTCCCGTCGATGCGAAAGCCGAGGCTCCGGCTGCCGTTGCCGAGGCCGTGGCTGTCCCGGTCGAGCCCGCTCCGGCGCCGGAGCCCGCTCCCGTTCGCGCGCCTGCCGAAGAACCCGTCGCGGTCGTGCTGACCGAGCCGGATCCGAATCGGCCGAAGCGTGGCGGCTGGTGGAACAGGCTCGCCGGCCGTTCCTGATCGCTCTCCGCGCCATCCGATGAATGACGAAGCCCGCTGCGATCCGCAGCGGGCTTTCTCTTTTCATTGGCCGGCGAACCGGGCAGGATCAATGCTCGGAAGCACCATTCAACGCAGGAACCAATGCCGCCGCCACGCAATCGCGAACGCATGGTCATGATCGTGCTGGCCGCCATCGCCGTGGCCGGACTTGCGTATCTTGCCTGGAGCGCGATCGGCTGGTTCGGCGTCGGTCTTCTGGGATTGCTGGTCCTGTTCCTTGCCGTCCGCGTCGAGCTCGAAGACAATCGTCCCGTCGGCCATCAGATGACGCCCGGTCTTTATGCCGGGCAGTATCACAGCGAAACCGGACAGGGACATGCGGAACGTGCCGGACGCAGCTCCGAGAGGCTGGCTGTGACCAGCTCCGCCCGCTTCGCCGGCCTTTTCGGCGCAGCGCTGACGGTCGTCGGCTTCGGCCTGTTCTTCCTGCTGTAACGACCGGCTTCAGCCCGCAGCCGGCGCGAGCGAGGTCGGTGGCGGAATGGTGGAGATCGCAGCAGCCGCCTGGCTCTGCGAGCTGCCCTCGCCGCCGCGCACCGTGACGGCGTTCGAGGCGAAGGGAACATGCGCGTCGTTCAGCGCGCGGTAGACACGCTTCAGCGACTCGCGCTGCACCATCGAGGCCTGGTTCGGTTTGGCCGTGAACTTCAACCGGATGACGATGGCGCTGTCGGTGATGTCGGCAACGCCCTGCATCTTGAGCGGGGCGATGAAATGCGGCCCGTATTCGGGATCCTCCAGCAGGGCGATGCCGGTCTTCTTGATCGCCTTGCGCGCCTGCTCGATATCGGCGGAGTGGTCGAGCCGGACATTGAACTTGATCGTCGCCCAGTCGCGGCTGGCATTGGTCAATGACTGGACCTGGCCGAACGGCACGGTGTGGATCTGGCCACTCTGATGGCGCAACTGCATCGAGCGCAGCGAGATCTTCTCGACCGTGCCCTTGAGGCGGCCTGTATCGACATACTCCCCGACGCGGAAGGCGTCCTCGAGCATGAAGAAAACGCCCGAGACGATGTCGCGTACCAGCGCCTGCGAACCGAAGGAGATCGCGAGGCCGAGGATACCGAAGCCGGCGAGCAGCGGGCCGATATCGACCCCGAGACGTGACAGCACGATGAGGATCGTGAGGCCGAGCACGGCGCCCAGGACAACGCCCCGCAGCACCGGCAGCACCGTGGCCAGCCGCGTCGGGACGCTCGCCTCATGGACGGCATCCTCGTCGCCCGGTCCGATCGCGGCGCGCTTCGGCGTGTACCCCTCGAAGAAGGCGTGCAGGAAAACGAGCGCGACCCACCCGACAAAGGCGAAGACGGCGACGCCGGCCGTCTGCCGCATCACCAGGGCGAATTGACTCGAGGTCACGCCGAGCAGCAGCCCGGCCCAGATCCGGGCGAGCACGAAGAAACCGGCCGCCCAGATCACCCCGACCGCCGCTGCCCGCAAGGCAGCGCCCCCGGCCAGCGTCAGAGGCGTCGCGCCTTCGACCGCCTCGCGCCGCGCCGCATGACAGTTCAGCAGGCTCGATACGCCGACGACCAGGATCGGAACCACGATCACGGCGATCTCAGTCAGCGCCGCGGCCTCGGCCCAGCGCCCGCCATTGCGCATCATCGCCGCCGCGCAGGTGACCATCCAGAGGATGACCATCACACCCATATAGAACCAGGCCGCACCGGCAGCGATCAGGCGGCGCAATGGCCCGGGATCGGCGGAACCAGCCAGAATCAACGTGGCAAGATCGCGGCGTACATCCTTGAAGAACCACAGCTTGAACAGCGTCAGTGCGGTGCTGCTCAGCACGATCAGACCGGTCGCCGGCAAGGGGCCGGAGCCGACACGATGCGCCAGAAGGATGCTCGTCACCGCCAGCGGCGTCGCCACGGCGTAGATGACGAGGGCTCGATAGTGCCGCTCGGCGCGGGGCAGCGGCATGACCCGCCGCTCTGGCATGCCCGGCGCGAAGAGAAAGCGCCCGATAGCGATATAGAGCGCGCCGATCACGGCGCCATTGGCGCCCGTCGTCAGGGCGAACATCGCGAGATCGCTCTCCGGCAGCCAGGCGTTGCGCGCGACGCGCACCGCGATCAGGGCCACGAGGATCGTCAGAAAATCCTGAAGGAGAGCCCAGCCGGCGGCGATCAGCCGGGGCGTGAACTCCGGTCCCTTCGGCTGCCGCCTCCGGGCGAACCAGCGCTCGCCGGCCAATCGGAAGGCGAAAGCGATCGCCAGCGCGAGGCAGAGAATGCCGAAAGTGCGCCAGCCGGCCGATGGCCCGCTGCGGCCGTTCAGGTTGCGCTGCCAGACCTGCCCCCAATCGCTGGGCAACTGGATGATGCTGGGAATTGCACTGCCGCCATGGTCGAGCCCCTCGACGAACTGGTCGATCAGCGCGTTGATCTGGGCCTGGAAGCCCTCCTCATCGGCCATCGACGGTTTGGGAGCGTCAGACTTCGCTGCCGCCACAGGAGCTTCAGTGGGAGCCGCGCCGCCGACCCGGATCTCGATCTGCCGTCCGGGAGCAGACAGGGCATCGACCATCTTGCGGATGGTCTCGGGCGTCTCGTCCCCCCGCAGGTTGAGAACCACGGAAGACTGGCCTTGAGCCATAGCCGGCGAGAGAGCGGCGAAAGCCAGCGCCAGCCAGCCGAGCAGGGCAGCCATCCGGGCCACGCTACGCCGCGGGACGGATGCACCCGGTGCAGCGACGTTCATGGCAGGCCTCCGCGCTATCCCACAGCGACAGAATGCGAGAATTCCGCGAGGTCTGGCAAGCAGTTCGAGCGATGGAGAAGCCCGCCCCTCAGCGCCTCTTCATCCAGGCCCCGATCCGCGTCACCGCCTCCTCGCACTCGCGGAGCGAGCCGGCGAAGGAGAGCCTGATCGTCCGTGCGCCGCGCGCCTCGTCGAAATCGAGCCCGGATGTGATCGCAACGCCGGCCTCTTCCAGCACGCTGCGGCAGAAGGCCATGGAATCGTTCGAGTACCGGCCGATGTCGACATAGATGTAGAAGGCGCCGTCCACGGGCAGGAAGTCGCCAAGTCCGATCTCCGGCAGCGCCTTGAGCAGGAAGGCGCGGTTCTGCGCATAGCCCGCCTTGATCGCCTCGCATTCTTCGGTGGCATCGAACGCCGCCTCGCCCGCGACCTGGCTGAGATAAGGCACCGAGATCGAGAAATTCTGCTGCAAGCGCTCGATCGTGCGCACCAGCCGCTGCGGCACCACCAGCCAGCCGACGCGCCACCCGGTCATGCAGTAGTACTTGGAGAAGGAGTTGACGATGATCGCGTCCGGATCGGCGGCGAGTGCCGTGGTTGCCGGGGTCTCGTAGGTCAGGCCGTGATAGATCTCGTCGGAGATGTACCAGAGTCCGAGCCTGCGGCAGCAGGCGGCGACATCGGCGATCGCCTCGGGCGTCATCACCACGCCGGTCGGATTGGCCGGGCTCATGGTCAGCACGCCGGCAAGCGGCTTCTCGCGATGGGCGCGCTCGATCAGGTCGGGAGTCAGCGCGAAGCGCGTCTCGGGGCCGACCTCGATCGCGACCGGCTCCAGCCCGAGCGCGATCAGGATGTTGCGATAGGCCGGATAGCCCGGCGCCGTGATCGCGATCCGGGACCCCGGCTGGAAACAGGCGAGGAAGGCCAGGATGAAGCCGCCGGAGGAGCCCGTCGTCACCACGACGCGATCGGCCGCCACCTCCACGCCATAAGCATCGCGATAATGCCGCGCGATGCGTTCCCTCAGCGAATCCGTGCCGAGCGCCTGCGTATATCCGATCCGGCCATGCTCCAGCGCTCGCGCGGCTGCGGCCCGGATCGAAGCCGGCGTCGGCGCAGAGGGCTGGCCCACTTCCATATGGATGACGGAGCCGCCGCGGCGCTCGATCGCGGCCGCCTGGTTCATCACGTCCATGACGATGAAGGGAGCGACACGCTCGGCCCTCTCGGCGAGAGCGGGCGAGGCGGCGGGCGCGATCAGGGGCTTCGACATCGGGTTTTCCGATTTTGCAAGGGAGCCAGCCCGCGTAGCGGACGCAGCCCTCGCCTGCAACCATCGGCCACATCCGCTGGCAGAGCTGTGATTTGACCTTGATCCTGCGAACACCCAAAAGCTCGCGGCTGGAAGCGCTGCTTCGGTCGCGGTTTTCCGCCCGGCGGCTTTGAAAAGGATGACGAGATGGCTTTCCCGACCCTCACCAGCCTGGCGCGCGCCTGCCTGCGGCCAGCCGCCGTCGCGCTCGGCCTCTGGCTCGCGGCCTCCGCCGCACCCGCCATGGCGCAGGGACAGCCGCTCTCGCCCGAGCAGCGCAAGGCGGTGACCGACCTGATCCGCGAAACGCTGTTAAAGAATCCCGAGATCATCCAGGATGCCCTGATCGAGCTGGAGCGCCGCAACACGGTCGCCCAGGCCGATGCCCAGCGCAGCGCGGTCGCCGCCGAGAAGGCGCGGATCACCGATCCCGCGACCTCGGTCATCATTGGCAATCCCGAGGGCGACGTCACCCTCGTCGAGTTCATGGACTACAATTGCGGCTACTGCAAAAGGGCGATGGAGGATGTCACCGCCCTCTCCAAGGCTGACCCGAAGCTGCGCGTCGTGCTGAAGGATTTTCCGATCCTCGGCCCTGATTCGGTCGAAGCCAGTCGCGTCGCCATCGCCGCCAAGAACCAGCTCCAGGGTGCGAAATACTTCGAATTCCACAACAAGCTGATGGCCGTGAAGGGCAAGATCAACGCTGCCAAGGCGCTCGACGTCGCCAAGGAAGTCGGCGCCGATATCGCCCAGCTGAAGAAGGACATGGAGGCGCCCGCCACCAAGGCCACGATCGCGGACACCGTCGCGCTCGGGGACCGTCTCGGCCTCACCGGCACGCCGGCCTTCATCATCGGCGACGAGATCGTCTTTGGCGCCGTGGGCCAGGCCGCCCTCAGGCAGAAGATCGATTCCGTGCGCCGCTGCGGCAAGACCGACTGCGCCGGCTGATCTCTGGCCGGAATGAGCTCGACCGGGCCGGCAGGGCGCTTCAGGCTTCCCCTGCCGGCCCGCAACGTTTATGAGGGCGGCTCCTGCCGCCCGCGCGCGGTGCCGGAATCAACGCCCCCTATGGTCGCCGTCCACGTCCTGAACGGACCCAACCTCAACCTGCTCGGAACCCGCGAGCCCGGAACCTATGGCGCAGTCACCCTGGCCGGCGTCGAGGATCGCTTGCGCCGCAAGGCCGAGGCGACCGGTGTCGACCTCACCTTCCGCCAGACCAATTTCGAGGGCGAGCTCGTCACCTTCATCCAGCAGGCGGGCCTCGCGGGTGCGGGTGTCATCATCAACGCCGGCGCCTATACCCACACGTCGGTCGCGCTGCGCGACGCGATCAAGGGCGTCGATGCGCTGGCGATCGAGGTCCATATCTCCAACGTGCATGCGCGCGAGGAATTCCGGCACCATTCCTATATGGCGCCGGTCTGCGTCGGCGTGATCTGCGGCTTCGGCGTCGCGAGCTATGACCTCGCTTTCGACGCGATCGTGCCGCTGCTGGAAAAGCGGGCGGCGAAAGCCGCCTGAACCTTGTTGAACGGGGGCGCGACTCGATCGCCGCTTCCATCCGAATATCCGAAGAAGACGGTGATATCCGCCATGGCGACCAAGAGCCCGATCGACCCCGAACTTGTCCGCGAGCTCGCCGAGCTGCTGAACCAGACCGATCTCACCGAGATCGAGGTCGAGAAGGGCGATCTGCGCGTCCGTGTCGCCCGCAACATCTCGACGACCGTACAGGTGCCCGCCGCCGCCCCGATGATGGCGATGCCGGCTCCGGTCGCCGCGGCTGCAGCCCCGGTAGAGGCCAAGCCGACCGCCGCCCATCCCGGTGCCGTGCCCTCCCCGATGGTCGGCACCGCCTATCGCCGCCCCTCGCCCGACGCCAAGCCCTTCGTCGAGATCGGCAGCGTCGTGAAGCAGGGTGAGCGCATCCTGCTCGTCGAGGCGATGAAGACCTTCAACGACATCGTCGCGCCCCGCGCCGGCAAGGTCACGGCCATCCTGGTCGAGGACGGCCAGCCGGTCGAATACGGCGAGCCGCTGCTGGTGATCGAGTGAGCGCGGCGCCTCGCGCCGTCGGGTCCGATTTGGGTTTCAAGATGTTCGACAAGATCCTGATCGCCAACCGTGGAGAGATCGCGCTGCGCGTGCTGCGCGCCGCCAAGGAGCTCGGCATCGCGACCGTCGCGGTGCATTCCACGGCCGACGCCAACGCCATGCATGTGCGCCTGGCCGACGAGAGCGTCTGCATCGGCCCGCCGCCGGCCCGCGATAGCTATCTCAACATCCCCGCCCTGATCGCGGCCTGCGAGATCACCGGCGCCGATGCGGTCCATCCCGGCTACGGCTTCCTCTCCGAGAACGCCCGCTTCGCCGAGATTCTGGAGCGGCACAACATCGCCTTCATCGGCCCAAAGGCCGAGCATATCCGCTCGATGGGTGACAAGATCGAGGCCAAGCGCACCGCCAAGCGCCTCGGCATCCCCTGCGTGCCGGGTTCCGAGGGCGGCGTGGCCGACGAGGCCGAGGCCCTGCGCATCATCCGCGAGATCGGCCTGCCGGTCATCATCAAGGCCGCCTCCGGCGGCGGCGGCAAGGGCATGAAGGTGGTTCGCACCGAGGACGAGATCGCCGTCCTGCTCGCCACCGCCCGCAGCGAGGCCAAGGCCAATTTCGGCGACGACGCGGTCTATATCGAGAAATATCTCGAGAAGCCGCGCCATATCGAGATCCAGGTGCTCGGCGATGGCCGCGGCAACGCGATCCATCTCGGCGAGCGCGATTGCTCGCTGCAGCGCCGCCACCAGAAGGTCTGGGAGGAAGGCCCCTCGCCCGCCCTCAACGCCGGCGAGCGTGACCGGATCGGCGAGATCTGCGCCAAGGCGATGCGCGAACTGCAATATCGCGGCGCCGGCACGATCGAGTTCCTTTACGAGGATGGCGAGTTCTACTTCATCGAGATGAACACCCGCATCCAGGTCGAGCATCCCGTGACCGAGATGATTACCGGGATTGACCTCGTCAACGAGCAGATCCGCATCGCCGCGGGCGCGCCGCTCTCGCTCAAGCAGTCCGACATCGTCATCGAGGGCCATGCCATCGAGTGCCGGGTCAATGCCGAGCATCACGCGACCTTCCGCCCCTCGCCCGGCAAGATCGCCTCGTTCCACACGCCGGGCGGCCTCGGCGTGCGCGTCGATTCCGCCGCCTATCAGGGCTACACGATCCCGCCGCATTACGATTCGCTTGTCGGTAAGCTGATCGTCCATGGCCGTAACCGCGACGAATGCCTGATGCGCCTGCGCCGCTCGCTCGACGAGTTCGTCGTCGACGGCGTCGACACGACGCTGCCGCTGTTCCGCACGCTGGTGCGCAACCAGGACATCCTCAACGGCGACTACAACATCCACTGGCTCGAGAAATTCCTCGCCGCCGGCGGCATGGGCGAGCCGGAAACCTGAGCCTTCAGGCGCCTCCCCGAAACGAGAAAGCCCCTCGCATCGCGAGGGGCTTTCTTCTTTTCCACCACAGCGTCATTCTCGGGCGAAGCGAAGACCCGAGAACCCCGTGACGACAAGACGCTGGTTTCCGAGATGCTCGGGTCAAGCCCGAGCATGACGGCGCAGCAGCAGCATCGCTTGGTCCCTCAGATGGTCTCCAGCAGGCCCTTCATCAGCGCCTGGCGCGGCGCGATCGAGGAAATCAGCCCGTATTCCTGCAGCGTATGGGCGCCGTCGCCGGCGATGCCGAGTCCATCGAGCGTGGGCACGCCAAGCGCGGCCGTGAAGTTGCCGTCCGAGCCGCCCCCCGTCATAGGGCAATCCTGCAAGTCGAAACCGACATCCGCCGCGACCTTGCGCGCCAGCCCGAACAGCTCCGCGACTTCCGCCGATTTCTCGTAGGGCGGCCGGTTCATGCCGCCGGTGATGCGCAGCGCGACATCCGGGTCATGCGGCTTCAGGCCAAGGATGCGGTTCTCCATCATCGTTCCGTCGGCCAGCGTGGTGACCCGGCAATCGATGCTGAACCAGGCATGCTGCGGGATGACATTGGCCGCCGTGCCACCACCGACCAGCGCGACGCTGGTGGTGATGCCGCGCGCATAATCGGTCATGCCTTCGACGGCGAGAATCTGGTGCGCGGCCTCGCGGATGGCGCTGCGCCCATCGGCATGCTTGCCGCCGGCATGGGCCGGGCGGCCTTCGAGCCTGACGTCGAAGCGGCCGACGCCCTTGCGCGCGGTCACGATCTTGCCGCCGGAGCGCGCTGGCTCGGTGACGAGCACCGCCTTCGCCCGCCGGCCGATCTCCTCGATCAGCGCCCGGCTGGTCGGCGAGCCGATCTCCTCGTCCGGCGTGAACAGGAAGACCATCGGCCGCTTGGCCGAGCCGGCGGCTGCAACCTGTTTGAAGGCCTGCAGGGCGAGCCAGGCGCCGCCCTTCATGTCGTAGACGCCGGGGCCGTAGAGCCGATCGCCCTCGATCCTGACCGGCAATTCCTTGGCGCTGGTGCCGACCGGGTGCACCGTGTCGAGATGCGACATCACGGCGACGGCCGGCTGGCCGTTGTCGAGCCCCGCGCGCAGCAGCACCATATCGCCGAGCCCGTCACGGCCGGGGATGCGCTCGACCGCGATCGGCAGTCCCGCGACATCCTTCTGGACGAGGTCCATCATGCCGCTCACGCCCGCGGGATGGCTGGTGGGACTTTCGAGCGCAACCCAGACGGAGAGCGCGGCGGCGGCGTCTTGCTGATTCATGGTGCGATGTTCTCCGATGAAGCCGTTGCCGCGCAAGCCGGTTTTCATGCGTGGCACACAGGCCAGCGGCGCGAGCCAGGGCTCTCGGCCACAACTCCCCAAGGAGTGGCCGGATGAAGCCCCGTGGCGACATATCGCTCATACCGCCCGTTTTCGTCGGGCAACAACCTGCCATCATCGAGCAAAACCGGCCGGAAGCCTCGACCTCCGCTAAAACTCCATTCTCCACGTCCCTCTTTCGGTTTCCCGTCCCATTCTGAGAGGTTCGCACCATCTCAAGAGGAAAAAGCGAGAGAAAGCGGTGATCGACACGGTTTCTGTGAAGCGTTTTGCACCGGGGGTGAATTCTACTCTTGCCAAGCCGGATCGCATTGATTAGACCCCGGCTCACCAACGCGGCGCAGCGTCAAAGCGCATCGTCGTTGGGGGATCGTCTAACGGTAGGACCCCAGACTCTGACTCTGGTTGTCTAGGTTCGAATCCTAGTCCCCCAGCCACTGCTATGTGGCTTGACCAATCCTAAATTTATCATTCGCAAGCCAAGCCGCTAGCGCGGGCGTGTCTTCGGCCGGTCGCTGCACCCGATTACCCAGCTTTCGACACCGCTCCCCCCAGGAACACCTCGAGACACAGTCGCGCATGCTGGGCACGTTCCTCGACGGTCAGCAGTCGGTCGCCGGGAAAGCGCTTGACCAGCGCCGAGAAGATCATGTCCATCAGCATCCGGGCGAGCACATCGACCGGAAGCGCACGAAGCCTGCCCTTCGCCTGCTGAGCGGAGAGCCAGTCTTCGAGAAGGCGCCGCGCCGGTTCGGCGCCTTCCTGCTCGATCAGCTCGCCGATCTCGCTGAACCTGTCAGAATCGGCCAGGACGAGCCTGACGAAAGCCAGCCTATCGCGATTGTCGATCTCGTCGATGTCGAGACGGAAAATCGCCGCGAGCGCTTCCAGCAGCGGCAAATCCTCGCCGGGCGGCCGCGGCAGCGCCAGCATCGAGCGCCGGTGATCGGCCACCATCACCCTGAACAGGTCGGTCTTGGCCGGAAATAACTGGTAGAGCGTGCGCTTCGAAACGCCGCAGCGCGCCGCGACCGCGTCCATCGTTGTGCCGCCATAGCCGACATCGAGGAACAGGTCGCGGGCGAAGCGCACGATCCGGGCACGCTCTGCCGCGTCGGAACGTGTCTTGGGCCTCCCACGCGTTCGATTCCGCGGCGGATTTCCGCCCGGTTCATTGCCTGTCTTGATCGCGCCCGTCATCACGTCGCATTGTTGAGTTTGACAGTCTCGGAAATCAAGAGATAAGAAACCCCTTAGTTTCCAAAAAGAGAGTCCGCATGCCGGCCGAGCGCGCCCCCTCCTCTTCCCGCTATGCCTTGCCGAGTGCGTTGCTGCTCGCAACGGCGCTGGCCGCCTGCAATTCCGAGAAGGCGGCGGCGCCTCCGCCGCAGCCCCAGATCCAGGTCAGCGTCGTCACACTGCATCCGCAGCCCGTGGCGATCACGGCGGAGCTGCCGGGCCGCGTCTCGGCGAGCCTCATCGCCGAGATCCGGCCGCAGGTCAGCGGCATCATCAAGTCGCGGCTGTTCCGCGAGGGCAGCGAGGTCAAGGCGGGGGACGTACTCTACGAGATCGACCCGGCTCCCTATCAGGCCGCCTTCGACAGCGCCGTCGCCGCCCAGCACAAGGCTGAGGCCGCCGTCGCCAATGCGCAGGTGCGGGCCGATCGTTATCGCGAACTGCTTCAGCGCAACGCCGGCAGCAAGCAGGATGCCGACGATGCCGCAGCGACACTCGGTCAGGCCCAGGCCGATGTCGAGGCCGCCAAGGCCAATGTCGAGGCAGCGCGGATCAACCTCGCCTATACCAAGGTGGCGGCACCGATCGACGGGCGCGTCGACAAGTCGGCGCTGACCCAGGGCGCACTCGTCACCGCCAATCAGGCAGCCATCCTGACCACGATCCGCAAGCTCGATCCGATCAATGTCGACGTCACCCAGTCGAGCACCAATCTGCTCAAGTTCCGCGACGACATCGCCTCGGGCCGGCTGAAGTTCACCGGCCCCAATGTCGCAGTGAAGCTCAAGCTCGATACGGGCGACGCCTATGCCCAGTCCGGCAAGCTCGAATTCGCCGAGGCGAACATCAACGAGACCACCGGCACCTTCAGCGTCCGCGCCGAATTCCCCAATCCGGAGCGGCTGCTGCTGCCCGGCATGTTCGTCCGCGCCGAGATTCAGGAAGGCATCGCCGAGAACAGTTTCCTGCTGCCGCAGCGCGCCGTCGGGCGCAACACCAAGGGCGAGGCGACCGCGAAATTCGTCTCGGCCGAGGGCAAGGTCGAGGAGCGCGTGCTGACCACGCGCCGCAATATCGGCAATAACTGGCTGGTCGACAGCGGCGTCAAGGATGGCGAGCGCATTATCGTCGAGGGCGGCCAGCTCGTGCGCGCGGGCCAGACCGTGACGATGAACGAGGTCAGTGTCGACGAGGCCACCGGCGAACTCAAATCCGCCAATCGCCGGGCCGAACTGCCGGCCGGCAACACGGCGAAGAACTGACGCCATGTCGCGCTTCTTCATCGAAAGGCCGATCTTCGCCTGGGTGGTCTCCATCGTCATCATGCTCGGGGGGCTTCTGGCCCTGCGCACGCTGCCGATCTCGCAATATCCGCAGATCGCGCCGACGACTGTCCAGATCAGCGCCAACTATCCCGGCGCGGACGCGCAGACCGTCGAGAACGCGGTGACCAAGGTCATCGAGCAGGGCATGACCGGGCTCGACAACCTGCAATACATGACGGCGACCTCGACCTCGACCGGTAACGCCCAGATCACCCTGACCTTCAACAGCCAGGCCGATCCCGACGTCGCGCAGATGCAGGTGCAGAACAAGCTGCAGCTCGTCACGCGGCAATTGCCCTCGGTCGTACAGAGCACCGGCATCTCGGTCGCCAAGGCCTCCACCGGCTTCCTGATGGTCGTCGCCTTCGTCTCCAAGGACGGGCGGATGTCGACCACCGACCTCGCCGACTATGTCGATTCGACCCTCAACGACACGCTGAAGCGCGTCGAGGGCGTCGGCACGACCCAGCTCTTCGGCGCCGGCTACGCCATGCGCATCTGGCTCGACCCGGACAAGCTGCGCAAATATGCGCTGATGCCGAGCGACATCGCTGCCGCCGTGGAGGCCCAGAACACGCAAGTGTCGGCCGGCCAGCTCGGTGGCCTGCCGCAGGTCGGCGGCCAGCAGCTCAATGCCACTGTAACCGCGCTCTCGCGATTGCAGACGGTCTCGCAGTTCGAGAACATCATCCTCAAGAGCGGCGCCTCCGGCTCGATCGTCCGGCTGAACGACGTCGCCCGTGTCGAGCTTGGCGCCAAGAGCTACGACACCGTCTCGTTCTATAACGGCAAGCCGACGACCGGCCTCGCCATCAGCCTTGCCACCGGCGCCAACGCGATCGACACCGCCAAGGCCGTGACCGCGACGATCGAGCGCCTGAAGCAGACCCTGCCCGAAGGCGTCGAGGTCACCTATCCCTATGACACCACGCCCTTCGTGACGCTCTCGATCGAGAAGGTCGTACACACGCTGTTCGAGGCGATCCTCCTCGTCTTCATCGTGATGTATGTCTTCCTGCAGAACCTGCGCGCGACCTTCATCCCGATGCTGGCAGTGCCGGTCGTGCTGCTCGGCACCTTCGGCGTGCTGGCGCTGGCCGGCTATTCGATCAACACGCTGACGATGTTCGCGATGGTGCTCGCCATCGGCCTGCTCGTCGACGACGCCATCGTCGTGGTCGAGAACGTCGAGCGGGTAATGCAGGAGGAGAAGCTCTCACCCAAGGAAGCGACGATCAAGTCGATGAACGAAATCACCGGCGCGCTGGTCGGCATCGCCACCGTGCTCTCGGCCGTGTTCGTGCCGATGGCTTTCTTCGGTGGCTCGGTCGGCGTGATCTACCGGCAGTTCTCGGTGACGATCGTCACGGCGATGGGGCTCTCCGTCGTCGTTGCGCTGGTGCTCACCCCTGCGCTTTGTGCCACCCTGCTCAAGCCGATCGGCGATCATGGTCCGCGCAAGGGCTTCTTCGGCTGGTTCAACCGGAACTTCGAACGCACCACCAACGGCTATCGCTCCGGCGTCGCCGGGATGATCGCGCGTCCGCTGCGCTTCCTGCTGGTCTTCCTGCTGATCGGCGGCGGCGTGGCCTGGCTCTTCGCCCGCATGCCCTCGTCCTTCCTGCCCGACGAGGACCAGGGCATCCTGCTGACCGTCGTACAGCTTCCCGTCGGCGCCACGCAGGACCGGACGCTGCGCGTGCTCGACCAGGTGCAGAAGCACTATCTCGAAAAGGAGAAAGATCTCGTCGAGGGCGTGCTGACCGTGTCCGGCTTCAGCTTCGCCGGCCAAGGCCAGAATGTCGGCCTCGCCTTCGTGCGCCTGAAGCCCTTCGCCGAGCGCGTCGGCAAGCCGGCGACGGCCCAGGCCATCGCCGGCCGTGCCATGGGCGCCTTCCGGTCGATCAAGGATGGAACCGTCTATGCGCTGGCTCCGCCGGCGATCCAGGGCTTCGGCAACACCGCCGGCTTCGATTTCTACCTGCAGGACATCGCCGGTGCCGGCCATTCCCGCCTGATGGAGGTCCGCAACCAGCTTCTCGGCCTTGCCGCCCAAAGCAAGCAGCTCACCGGCACGCGCCCGAACGGGCAGGAGGACACCCCGCAATACGCCGTAGAGATCGACCAGGAGAAGGCGAGCGCCCTGACCCTGCCGCTCGCCGCCATCAACAACACGCTGTCGACGGCCTGGGGCTCGGCCTATGTCAACGACTTCATCGACCGCGGCCGCGTCAAATCCGTCTATGTCCAGGCGGATGCGCCCTTCCGCATGCAGCCCGGCGATATCGGGCGCTGGTATGTCCGCAACCAGGGCGGCGAGATGGTGCCGTTCTCCGCTTTCGCCAGTGGGCATTGGACCTACGGTTCGCCGCGGCTGGAACGCTACAACGGATCGGCGGCGATCCAGATGCAGGGGGCGGCCTCGGCCGGCGTCAGCTCCGGCGCGGCAATGGACGAAATCGATCGCCTGGTGGCGCAGTTACCGGTCGGTTTCGGCCATGAATGGACGGGGCTGTCCTTCCAGGAACGTCTCTCCGGCAGCCAGGCAGTGGCGCTCTACGCCCTCTCGATGCTGGTCGTCTTCCTCTGCCTCGCGGCGCTCTACGAAAGCTGGTCGATCCCCTTCGCGGTCATGCTCTCGGTGCCGATCGGCATCTTCGGCGCCCTGCTCGCGGCGACGCTCTTCGGCCAGACCAACGACGTCTATTTCAAGGTCGGCCTGCTGACGACGATCGGCCTCGCGGCCAAGAACGCGATCCTGATCGTCGAGTTCGCGATCGAGCAGGAAGGTCATGGCAAGGGCCTCGTCGAAGCGACGCTGGAGGCGGCGCGCCAGCGCCTGCGCCCGATCCTGATGACCTCGCTCGCCTTCGTGCTCGGCGTGACGCCGCTTGCGGTCGCGACCGGCGCGGGCTCCGGCAGCCAGAATGCGATCGGCATCGGCGTGATGGGCGGCATGATCGCCGCCACCGTGATCGGTGTCTTCTTCGTGCCGCTGCTCTATGTCGGCGTCGTGCGCCTCGTCCGGCGCCTGCGCCGCCCGGAGCCCGCTCCGGTGACCACCACGGAATGAATGACGGGGCGCAGCCGGTGACGGCTGCGCCCCGCCTTCGAAGCTGCTAGACTGTCGCGATGACTGGATTCCCCGACATCATCCGCTCGCCCCTGTCGCAGACCTTCACCCATGACGGGCTGACCGTGCGTGTGGAAATCTACAAGATCGAAGGCACGGACGGCTGGACCCTCGAGCTTATCGACGAGGAAGGCGGCTCGACGGTCTGGCAGGATGCCTTTGCCACCGATGCCGACGCCTTCGCCGAATTCACCGACGGCGTCGAGCAGCTTGGCCTCGACCGCCTGATCGACCCGGACGACGACGACCTCGCCACGGTGCACTGAACCGCTGCCGGCCAGCCATGCGCTATACCGACGAACTCGACGCGCTGCGTGCCGTCCGCGAGGCGCTCCGCCGGCAGATTGCCGAGCGACTTGCGCTGGAAGCGGGCGGATCGCTGGAAGGTGCATCGCCGGAAGCCTGGCTGCTCGCCGCCGACGAGGCGATCGCGGCCTGGCAGGACAAAGGCGAGGAGGCGCAGGATTCCCGCGCCTTCCGCCCGATCGGGCCGCTGCAGGACCTGCTGGCAAACCATGCCGCACTCGTCGAGCGGATCGCGGATGCGCTCGACCGGCGCCTGTCCTAGCCTCAAGCGAACGTGCCGGACCGGCTCCGGCCGGAATCTGCTCGCGTTAGCTCCCGCTCAGTGTCCGCCTGACGCTGTCGCGCCAGCCGCCGACCTTGCGCTTGCGCTGGCTCGCAGCCATCGCGGGCGAGAAGCGTCGCTCCAGCCGCCACATGTCGGCGAACCGGTCGGGCTCAGGCAGAAGGCCGGCATCCAGCCCGGCAAGATAGGCGGCCCCCAGAGCCGTCGTTTCCAGCACATTCGGCCGGTCGACCGGCAGGTCGAGGATGTCGGCGAGCCGCTGCATCGTCCAGTCGGAGGCGACCATGCCACCATCGACCCGCAGAACAGCGTGCCCCGTCCCCGCCGCCGGCCAGTCCGCGCGCATCGCCTCGACGAGATCCAGCGTCTGGTAGCAGACGCTTTCCAGCGCGGCGCGCGCGAACTCGCGCGGTCCGGAATTGCGGGTCAGGCCGAACATCGCTCCGCGTGCATGCGCGTCCCAGTGCGGAGCGCCCAGGCCGACGAAGGCCGGTACCAGATAGACATCCTGCTCGGGATCGGCAGCTTCCGCGAGCGGCCCGGTCTCGCTCGCCTTCTCGATGATGCCGAGCCCGTCGCGCAGCCACTGCACGGCTGCTCCAGCGATGAAGATCGACCCTTCCAGGGCATAGGTCCGCTTGCCGCCGAGCTGGTAGGCGACGGTGCTGAGCAGGCGGTGCTTCGAGCGCACCGGCGTATCGCCCGTGTTCAGCAGCGCGAAGCAGCCGGTGCCGTAGGTCGACTTGACCATGCCGGGCGAGAAGCAGGCCTGCCCGATCGTCGCCGCCTGCTGATCGCCGGCGATGCCGCGCACCGCGATCGGCGCCCCGAACAGCTCCGGAGCCGTGTCGCCGAAATGCGCCGCGCAGTCGCGCACCTGCGGCAACAGGGCGGCCGGAATGCCGAACAGGTCGAGCAATTCGGAATCCCAGACGCCGCGGCCGATATCGAACAGCATGGTTCGGGCAGCATTGGTCGCGTCGGTCGCGTGCACGGCCCCGCCGGTCAGGCGCCAGAGCAGGAAGCAGTCGACCGTGCCGAAGGCGAGTTCTCCGGCTTCCGCCCGGCGCCGGGCTCCGGGCACATTGTCGAGCAGCCAGGCGATCTTGGTGGCGGAGAAATAGGGGTCGATGCGCAGGCCGGTGCGCTCGGCGACCAGCTCCTCATGACCGGCCGCGACGAGATTCGCACAGGCCTTTGCCGTGCGGCGGTCCTGCCAGACGATGGCGCGATGGATCGCCCGCCCCGTCCGGCGGTCCCAGATCAATGTCGTCTCGCGCTGGTTGGTGATGCCGATCCCGGCGATATCCGCCGCGCCCAAGCCGCCCTTGGCGATAGCCTCCCTTGCCGTCGCAAGCACGCTCTCCCAGATATCCTCCGGCTCGTGCTCGACCCAGCCCGAAGCCGGGAAATGCTGCGGGAACTCCCGCTGGGCACTGGCCACGACCGCCAGGGACGCATCGAACAGGATCGCCCGCGACGAGGTCGTGCCCTGGTCGATGGCGAGGATGTGTCTGGCGGCCATGTTGGTTCCTTGCCCCGATCTCACTGGTGGGCGGAGACTGGCCGATGAGCCGGTCCCCGCGCAAGCGCATCCCGTGCGAATGCCCGGCAAACCTTCCGCCCGGCAAGGTTCTGCTTGGCATGTCGCGCGCCCTGTAGTTAGCTCGCCATGAAGCAGGGCCGCGCCGTGTCGCGGCCCCTGTCCGGACCTCGAGGATCGGACAGGTTGAAAGGTTGGATCGGTGGCGGTCGAGGACCGGCAACAACGGGATGTCGCGCCAATGGCGCGGCCGCAGAGACATGACGCCGATCCGCAACGGGCCGGCGTGGCCCCGTCTGTCGCGCCGTTCAGAAGATTCGAACAGCCTGCCGCCCCTCGCCCGCCGGGCGTGACCTATGCGGCGCTCGATCTCGGCACCAATAATTGCCGCCTGCTGATCGCCCGGCCCGCCCAGCACGGTTTTCGCGTCGTCGACGCCTTCTCCCGCATCGTGCGCCTCGGCGAAGGGCTGGCCGCCAGCAGCCGCCTCGCCGATGCCGCGATGGACCGCGCCGTCGAGGCGCTGAAGATCTGCCGCAGCAAGATGGCGAATCGCGGCGTCACCCGCGCCCGCCTCGTCACGACGGAAGCGTGTCGTGCCGCCATCAACGGGCTCGACTTCATCCGCCGCGTCGCGGCCGAAGCGGAATTGTCGCTGGAGGTCATCGACCAGCGCACGGAAGCCGCGCTCGCCGTCTCCGGCTGCGCGGCTTTGGCCGATCCGGCGGCGGAAAGCGTGATCGTCTTCGATATCGGCGGGGGCTCGACCGAGATCGTCTGGCTCGGCGGCCGCAACGAGGCGCGCGACCCTGCCGCCCGCATCCGGGAATGGGCCTCCCTGCCGATCGGCGTCGTCACGGTGGCCGAGCGCTATGGCGGCATCGAGGTCAGCCGCGAGCTGTTCGAGCGGATGGTCGAGGATTGCGCGCAGGCGCTCGCCCCCTTCGCCGAAAAGGCGGCGGGAGCCCGCGATGCCCGCAGCTTCCACCTGCTCGGCACCTCCGGCACGGTCACCACGGTCGCCGGCATCCATCTCGACCTGCCGCGCTATGACCGGCGCGAGGTCGACGGGTTGTGGATGCATCAGCGCGACATCCTCGCGGTGATCGACCGATTGATCGAGATGGACTATGCCGCCCGGGCGGCGAATGCCTGCATCGGCCGCGAGCGCGCCGATCTGGTGCTGGCCGGCTGCGCGATCTTCGAGGCGATCCGCCGCGCGTTTCCGAGCGAGCGCGTCCGTATCGCCGATCGCGGCCTGCGCGAGGGCATTCTGCTGCGCATGATGCACGAGGACCGCGCCTGGTGGCGGCGGAAATAGGCTTTTGAGGCGATGAGCAGCGGACAATCCGGCGGCAAGGGCGGCACGGCCAAAAGCGGCGGCAAACCAGCCGGCGCTCGCGACATGCGCGTCAAGGTCAAGAAGGCCGGCAAGCTCAAGCATTCCTCGCAGCTCTGGCTCGAGCGCCAGCTCAACGACCCTTATGTGAAGCGGGCCCGGGAGATGGGCTATCGCTCGCGCGCGGCGTTCAAGCTCGAGGAAATGGACGACCGCTACAAGTTCCTGAAGTCCGGCCAGCGGTTGATCGATCTCGGCTGCGCACCGGGCGGCTGGTGCCAGATCGCCGCCAAGCGCATCGGGCTGGAGCAGGGCAAGGGCCATATCGTCGGCATCGACCTGCTGGCCGTCGACCCGATCCCCGGCGTCGACCTGATCCAGCTCGATTTCATGGCCGATGAAGCGCCTGCCCTGCTGACCGAACGCCTCGGCGGCCGCGCCGATGGCGTAATGTCCGACATGGCCGCCAACACCACCGGCCACAAGAAGACCGACCATCTCAAGATCATTGCGCTTGCCGAGGCCGCCGTCGAATTCGCACACAGCATCCTGGCTCCGGGCGGGTTCTTCCTCGCCAAGCTGTTCCAGGGAGGCGACAGCGCCGAACTGCTGACCATGCTGAAGCGCGACTTCACCACGGTCCGGAACGTCAAGCCGGCGGCGAGCCGTGCCGACTCCTCCGAGCTCTACGTGCTGGCGACCGGCTATCGGCGGGCCGCCCGGGAGCAGCAGGCCGAACGGCCGGAGAGCTGAGCGAGCCGCTCACTCCGGAAAGATGTCGCGCGGCAGGTGACGCGGATCGTAACTGCCCGGCGCGCTCCGCACGATCGAATTCCAGATCCAGAAGCCGAACCCACCGAGGGCGAAAAGCGGTCCGGCCACTTCGAAGAACCCGGCTTTGCCGCTCAGGCCGACATAGAGCACCATCAACCCGGCGCCGCCGAAGACGACAGCCGCGATGAGCACGACGACGATGAGGAAACGGTGGCGCGCTTCCGGAATGCCGCGCCGGAACGCGATAGAGCCGTGCCCGCCGGCGATCAGGCGGCGATGCAGGTCCTGGACGAAGCTGATGAAGACGCTATCCCGCCGCGGGTCATCCGCGCCCCAGGGACTGCTGGAGTAAACGAAAAGCGGCCGCCCCGAGGTAAATGTCAGTTCGGTCAGTGTCTCCCAGGGCGATCGTGGCCCGCCATTGAGCGCCTGCAGCCTCACGCCCGCGAGTTTGGTGAAGGGCCGCAGGCCCGATCGGCCGTCGAGTTCGTAGGCTATGCCCTCGTCGCTGAGCGTCAGTTCGGTTTCGGCGAGCTTGAACCGGGCCGCGCCGTCGCCGACGCAGAGCGTGTAGCGCGTCTCGTTCGAGGACGCAGGTCCGGCTTGCATCCCCTGACCTTGCGGCAAGCCGCCTCGGTTGGCAAGTCAGCGCAGCGGCTCGAAAAGTGGGGTGCGGCCTCAGAAAAGACGAAGTAAAATCAGAGAGCTAGACCATTGGACTGAAGCCGATAGTCGGCCCGAAGGCCTAATCGAGCGGCTTCTGCTCAGCGATCGCCTCGGCAGTCATCTTGCGTGCGCTGACGGGGACATGACCCGACACCTCGGCGCCGGCATCGGGAGCGAGCTGCATCATCCAGAGCGAGGACGAGGCCGATATCAGGCCGACGATCAGGAAGGCCGGCCAGAAATCTCCGGCACCCAGCGCCTTGCCACCGTGCAGGAGGTTGGCGCCCTCGAGGGCGAACGCGCCGATCGTCACGCCTACGCTCAACGAGAGCTGCTGCGCGACGCTCGACAAGCTGGTCGCGCTCGACATTTCGCGGTTGGAGACGTCGGCATAGCTCAATGCGTTGAGGCCGGTGAACTGCAGCGAGCGGAAGCAGCCGCCGACCAGCAGCACGGACAGCATGATCGCGTGCGGCGTCATCGGCGTGAACAGCCCGGAGACCGCAAGGAAGCCGGCGCCGATCACGGCGTTGATCGTCAGCACCCGCCGGAAGCCGAAGCGCGCCAGGATGGTCTTCGCCAGCGTCTTCATGATGAGCGCACCGGCAGCCGAGACGAAGGTGATCAGGCCCGATTGCAGCGCATCCAGCCCGAAGCCGAGCTGGAGCATCAGCGGCAGCAGAAACGGAATGGCGCCGATGCCGGTCCGGAAGATCGAACCGCCAATCACGCCGATCCGGAAGGTCTGGATCCGGAACAGCGAGAGGTTGAGCACGGGATAAGGCACGCGTTGCGCATGGAACCAGTAGGCTGCCAGCGCCGCGGCCCCACCCAGCACGCAGGCATAGGACACCGCTTCCGGCACCAGGTGCCGTCCGCCGGTGTTGAGCCCGAGCATCAGGCTGGCGAACCCGCAGGAGGAGAGCAGGAACCCGCGAATATCGAGCGGCGGCACGTCTTCTTCCCGGATATCCTCGAAGAACAGGCTCGCCAGGACGATGCCGACGAGGCCGATGGGGATGTTGATGAAGAAGATCCAGCGCCAGTCGAAATAGGTGGTGATGAAGCCGCCGAGCGGTGGACCGACCACCGGCCCGACCAGCGCGGGAATCGTCAGATAAGCGAGCGCTCCGACGATTTCGGACTTGCTGACACTACGCAGAATGACCAGGCGCCCGACTGGCACCATCATCGCCCCGCCCATGCCCTGGATGAAGCGCGCGCCGACGAAGGCGCCGAGCGAGTTCGACACCGCGCAGAGCAGCGAGCCGAGCATGAAGACGCAAAGCGCCGAGCGAAAGATCGTGCGCGCGCCGAAACGGTCGGCCATCCAGCCGGAGATCGGGATGAAGACGGCAAGACTGACCAGATAGGACGTCAGCGCCAGCTTCAGCGCGATCGGGTCTTCCCCCAGCGACTTCGCGATCATCGGCAGCGAGGTCGCGATCACCGTCGAATCGGTGTTCTCCATGAACAACGCGCAGGCGACGATCAGGGGCAGGAGTTTGGAGCGCTGCAAAACGTCGGACCTTGAGACTTAGGACCTTCCGCGCCCATCGAATTAGGCGCGCTTGAAATCATAAGCTCGGCTATTAATGCGATGTGCACGAAGTGACGAGAGCGAAATCGCGCTTTGCCGCCGGATTTGCCCGCGGCCGGCGCGTTTCCGCCATGCACATGGATTATGCCCCGGCAGTGCACACAACACCGCCATGCATTGACCTCACTCCTTCGGGGGTAACGGCGCCCCCATTTTATTGGTGCCCGGTAGCACCGGGCCGTCGCGAGGGGCGCGCGCCGTTCACTCTACGGAGAAGCGCCATGATCAGAATGTCATCAGTTTTCGCCGCCGCTCGTCGCCTGTCGCCCGGCGCGGCCGTGCTCGGACTCGCCCTCGCGGCCGGCTCGAGCTCGGCGCCCGCCGCGGCGGCAGCCGACATGATGAGCTGGCAAGCCGGCTGCCAGTTCAAGACGATCCCGAGCAGCGCCGGTGAGGCCATGCGCTACGACATGTGCCAGCGGCTCCAGACGTGCCAGCGCATGGCCGACGCGGGCGACCGGAGCATTGCGCAGATCGGCTGCTTCGGCTTTGCGCCGGAAGCCCCTGTCGCAGCTCGCCGCGCTCACTGACGCGGGGCGACATTGCAGAAACGGTGCCGCCACGGGCCGGCGCCGTTTCCGCACTGCAAAAAATCCCTTCACGAGCACTAGCCGTCCGGCTGCGCCCATGCTAACGGGCCTCGTCAACTCGGCACCGGGCCTATCGCCCCGCCCCCTTGAAAAGCCGGCCTCGCCCGGCGGTCGGAGTTGACGATGACGCTTTCCCTCGACGGTCTGATTCGCGACGGTTTCACCTTCGACGACGTACTGCTCGAGCCGGGGCCGTCCGAGGTCATGCCGGCCGACGTCGACATCCGCACGAAGCTCACCCGCACCATCTCGCTCAATCTGCCGATCGTCGCCTCGGCGATGGATACGGTGACCGAAGCCCGCATGGCGATCGCCATGGCGCAGGCCGGCGGTCTCGGCGTCATCCACCGCAATCTCGATGCCGAGCAGCAGGCGGCGCAGGTCCGCCTCGTCAAGAAGTTCGAATCGGGAATGATCACCAATCCGATCACCATCCATCCCGACGAGACGCTGGCCGATGCGCTCGCGCTCATGAAGAACAACGGCATCTCCGGCATTCCGGTCGTCGAGCGTGGCCCGCAGGGCCACAAGGGCAAGCTCGTAGGCATCCTGACCAACCGCGACGTACGCTTTGCCGCCAATCCGGCCCAGCCGGTTTCCGAGCTGATGACCAAGGAACGTCTGATCACGGTGCGCGAGGGCGTCAATCCTGAGGAAGCGCGCCGTCTGCTGCACCAGTTCCGCATCGAGAAACTGCTCGTCGTTGACGATCACTATCGCTGTATCGGCCTGATCACCGTCAAGGACATGGAGAAGCAGGTCGCCTATCCCAACGCCGCCAAGGACGCGCATGGCCGCCTCCTCGCCGCCGCCGCGACCACGACCGGCGATCAGGGCTTCGAGCGCTCGGAGATGCTGATCGATGCCGGCGTCGACCTCATCGTCGTCGACACCGCCCACGGCCATTCCGCCAAGGTGCTGGAAGCCGTCAGCCGGGTGAAGAAGCTCTCCAACTCGGTCCAGGTCATCGCCGGCAACATCGCGACCGCCGGCGGCGCGCAGGCCCTGATCGATGCCGGTGCCGACGCCATCAAGGTCGGCATCGGCCCGGGCTCGATCTGCACCACCCGCATCGTCGCGGGCGTCGGTGTGCCGCAGCTCACCGCGATCATGGATGCGGCTTCGGCCGGGGCGAGAGCGGGCGTGCCGGTCATCGCCGATGGCGGCATCAAGTATTCCGGCGACCTCGCCAAGGCGCTGGCGGCCGGCGCCTCCTGCGCCATGGTCGGCTCTCTGCTGGCCGGCACAGACGAGACGCCGGGCGAGACCTTCCTGTATCAGGGCCGCTCCTACAAGGCCTATCGCGGCATGGGCTCGGTCGGCGCGATGGCGCGCGGCTCGGCCGACCGCTACTTCCAGCAGGACATCAAGGATTCGCTCAAGCTCGTGCCGGAAGGCATCGAAGGCCAGGTCGCCTACAAGGGCCCGGTCTCGAACGTGCTGCACCAGCTCGCGGGAGGCCTGCGCGCTGCGATGGGCTATGTCGGCGGCAAGGACCTGGAAGAGTATCGCAACAAGGCGCGCTTCATCCGCATCACCAGCGCCGGCCTGCGTGAGAGCCATGTCCACGACGTGACCATCGTGCGCGAGAGCCCGAACTACCCGACCCGCTCTTGAGTCCGCTGGAACTTCGTGCAGCACTGGCCCGGCTCATCCGGACCGGTGCTGCACGAGGCGACGCGCAACCATGACTCTCAAGCTGATCTATCCGACGCTGGCGATGATCTTCTGGATATTCGTCGTCGGCGTCATCCTGGCCTTGCGCCGCAAGGCCGCCTTTGCCAGCGGCGCCGTCCGGCCCGACGAGGTGACGGTGTCGACCGAGCGCTACCCCGTCCCGGCGCGGCTCGCGGCCGCGAACTTCACCAACCAGTTCGAAACGCCTGTAATTTTCTTCGCCGTCGTGATGATCGCGATGGAGACGGGCGCCACCGGCCATGCCATGGCACTGCTCGCCTGGCTCTATGTTGCGACCCGCATCGCACACACCCTGATTCATGTCGGCCCCAACAAGCTGCCCCTGCGCGGCGCGGTCTACGGCATCGGTGTCATCGCGCTGTTCTGCATGTGGCTCGGCGTCCTCATCTCCGTGCTCTGAGCCGTAACGACGCTCTTCGCTCGCGTTAAGCATTCCATCCGTTTCCGGTGGCCGTGTGCCCGGAAACGTTGAAGCTTAACGAGAAGTAAACTACACCCCCAATGGCGGCGGACGGTGGACAAGCGTAGTTTGGAGTGACGCGATGTGGCGTGTCCGTGAAGTCCCGGCGCGGGTTTTCGCCCGCGACGGTGATGTTCTGGCTGCCGTTTCCGGCAAGGTGAAGATCGCAAGGCGCAGCCCCACGGCACGTCTGCTTGCGCTCGCCGCGCTCGGGTTCACGCTCGGCTCCGGCGGGATTGTGCTGACGGCTTCGATGGTTCAGGCCGAAAGCGAGGGCAGTGCGCGCGAATTCCTGATCCAGGAAGCGGCACGCCGGGAGCGGGCGCGCGTGCAGAACGCGACCTATAGTTCGACCCGCTACGCCCCGCAGGCCAGTGCTTATGCGCCGGCCGGCAATGGCTGGCGCCTGCCGCTCATGCAGATGCGGCCGAATGGCCGCCTCGCGCACCCGTCGATCGATCTTAACCCCTTCCGGAAATCGGCCCACAAGACGGCCGACAAGCAGCGCCGGCCCGCCGGCACGGCCAGCGCTTCGCTCGACGGGATCACGGGCGCAGCGGACCGCGCGCGGACCTTCTGCGTGCGCCTCTGCGACGGCTTCCACGCCCCGATCGGCTATCTCCGCGCGGCCGGTGACATGAAGGCCCATGAAGCCCTTTGCGGCGCGATGAACCCCGGCATTCCGGTCAAGGTCTTCCGCATGGCCGCCGGCACGACCAGCCTTGCCGACGCCGTGGCGGCCGACGGCAAGCGCTATGGCGCCCTGCCCATGGCCTTCAGCCACGAGAAGGCGGCCGACCCTGCCTGCCGCCCGGCCATCGTTCAGGCGGGCGAGCGGCGCATCTCGCTACTGCGCGACATCACCTTGCGGCCGGGCGACAGCGTCGTGCTCGACGGCAAGGTCTCGACCTTCACCGGCGGTTCGGGCTGGCCCTATAGCCGCCGCGATTTTCGCGATTTCCGCACGGCCTCCGAACTCAGCAAGTCGCAGCGCAAGCAGATCGACGAACGGGTCGGCATTTCCCGGATGGAGGCGCAGGCCCGTAGCGTCCGGCGCCAGATGCGGGTCCGCGAGGCGCAGCTTCGGGACGAGACCATCGCCAGCGACGCCATCCTGCGCGGCACGGTCGATCCAACCCAACGCGAGCCGGTCCGGCTGATCCCGCTGCCGACGCGCTAAGTGTCGGGCCAACCCGGTCCATGAGCGGAACAGGACGTCACTATCGGGCTTGCCCCTGTTCGTGATGCTCGCTCGTATGGCGAGCATCCACGTCTTGGACACCGCTTTGCATCGATGAAGGCGTGGATGGTCGGGACAAGTCCGACCATGACAGAAACGTCGTGTTCAGAGGTCCACGCTCAACAAGAGACGACCAGCTTCGACCGCGACAGGTCGTCCCATCCGAAAAACAGGCGCCGCGGGTACGGCCGAAATCCCTTTGTCTTTCCAAGACAATGCCTGGCTTATTAGAATTCGTCAAAATAAGAGGCAAACTAGAATTTCTATAAGGCATTGATATCAAAGGAATACTTCATTGACGCTCTGCGGACGGCGTTCTATCGCTCCCCCATCGCGCTGATCGCGCCACCGACGGAGCAGAAGAATGATCGCAAAGACCTACCTCCACGCCCTGGCGCTGTCCTCCTGCCTGCTGGCCGCCCCGGCTTTCGCGCAGGGCGTGAACCTCTACACGACCCGCGAGCCGGCCCTGCTCAACCCGGTTCTGGAAGCCTTCACCAAGGATACCGGCATCAAGGTCAACGCGGTCTTCCTGAAGGATGGCCTGCAGGAGCGTATCCGCGCCGAGGGTGCCAACAGCCCGGCCGACGTCATGCTCATGGTCGATGTCGGCGAGATCAACGCCGCGGTCGATGCCGGCATCACCCAGCCGATCAAGTCGGACGTGGTGGACAAGACCGTACCGGCCCAGCTTCGCCCCGACAACAACTGGGTCACCCTGACCAAGCGCGCCCGCGTCGTGGTGGTCTCGAAGGAGCGCGTCAAGCAGGATGCGATCACCTATGAGGACCTCGCCGACCCCAAGTGGAAAGGCAAGTTCTGCATCCGCTCCGGCCAGCACCCCTATAACAATGCCCTCTTCGCCGCCTATCTCGCTCATCATGGAGCCGAGAAGACCGAGACCTGGCTCAAGGCCGTGCGCGCCAACGCCGCCCGCAAGCCCGGCGGCGGCGACCGCGACGTCGCCCGCGACATTCAGTCCGGCCTCTGCGACATCGCCATCATCAACACCTATTATATCGGCCTGATGAGCGAGGCGAAGAACGAGCAGAAGGGCTGGTTCGATGCGATCAAGCCGCTCAAGACCACCTTCGCCGGCGACGGCACCCATGTGAACGTCTCGGCGGCGGCGCTCGCCAAGAATGCCCCGAACAAGGAGAACGCCGTCAAGCTGGTCGAGTACATGCTCGGCGACAAGGCCCAGGCGCTCTATGCGAACGGCAATTTCGAGTTCCCGGTCAACGCGGCCGTGACCGACTCCGCCGCAGTCAAGCTGCTCGGCGCCGTCACGCCGGACAAGCTGACGCTTTCCGAGGTCGCCAAGCAGCGTAAGGCCGCAGCCAATCTCGTCGACAAGGTCGGCTTCGACAATTGAGCCTGAGCCACCCGCTCTACGCTATGCGACGGTCGCCACTCTCGTGGCGGCCGTCAACGCGTTTCGCCTATGCCGCGATCGGCGGGGCAGCGCTCGTGCTGCTGCCGCTGCTGGCGCTCGTCGCAACCGCTTTTTCGTCGCGGCAGGCGGCCGAGATCTGGCCGCATCTCGCCGCGAACGTGCTGCCTACGGCCCTCGTCCAGACCAGCCTGTTGCTGATCGGCGTCGGCACGGCCTGCGCCGTCATCGGCGTCGGCACCGCTTGGCTGGTGACGCAGTATGATTTTCCGGGACGACGATCGCTCGAATGGCTGCTCGTGCTGCCTCTCGCACTGCCGACCTATCTGACCGCCTATATCTACGTCGAATTCCTCGGCTTTCAGGGGCCGCTCCAGAGTGCATTGCGCGGCATGACCGGCTGGCATTCCCTGCGCGACTACTGGTTTCCCGACCCGCGCAACCTGCCGGGCGCGATCGCGATCATGGCGATCGTTCTCTACCCTTACGTCTATCTCAGCACGCGCGCCCTCTTCAGCGTGCAGGGCGCCAGCATCGTCGAAGCGGCGCGGAATCTGGGCGCCGCGCCCGGCCGCCTGTTCTGGCGCATCGGTCTGCCGCTCGCGCGCCCGGCGCTCGCCGCCGGTCTCACCCTCGTCCTGCTGGAGACACTGAACGATATCGGCGCCACCGAATATCTCGGCGTCCGCTCGCTGACCCTCTCGATCTATACGACCTGGATCAATCGCGGCTCGCTGCCCGGCGCCGCCCAGATAGCCTGCGTCATGCTGCTGATCGTCTTCGCTCTGATCCTCACCGAGATGAAGCTGCGCGGGCAGAGGCGCTTCGCCCTGCCGGTGCGCCAGCCCCGACCGGTCACCCGCCGGCCGCTCCGCGGACGCAGCGCCGCTCTCGCCGCCTTCGCCTGCGCCCTGCCCGTGCTCTTCGGCGCCGTCTTGCCCATCGCCTACCTCGTCACCGAGATCCTGCAGCGCGGCCTGCTGGCGCAGTTCGACACGGCGCTGTTGCGCCTCCTCGGCAACGCGCTTCTGCTCTCCGGATTTGCCGCGGCGCTGGTGATCGCGCTGGGACTCGGAATCGCGACCGCCGGCCGCGCCGGCCGCGAGAGCTGGTTGAAGCCTCTCGCCCGTATCGCCAGCCTCGGCTATGCGGTGCCCGGTACCGTGCTGGCGCTCGGTCTGCTGATCCCTCTTGCGGCGTTCGACAACCTGATGGCCGATGCCGCATCCGCGCTGTTCGGCCTCAAGCCCGGGTTGATCCTGATCGGTTCCGGCGCGGCGCTGGTCCTCGCCTATATCGTGCGCTTCCTCGCCATGGGAATATCCGGGGTCGAGAGCGGGCTTTCGCGCGTCTCGCCGCGGATCGACGACGCCGCACGCGCGCTCGGCGCTGCCGGGCCTGAGGTGCTGCGGCGCATTCATTGGCCGCTGGCGCGCCCCGCCATCGCGGCCGCAGCGCTTCTGGTCTTCGTCGACTGCCTCAAGGAATTGCCGGCGACGCTGCTGCTGCGGCCGCTCAACCTCGACACGCTGGCGACCGTGGTCTACGGCCATGCCTCGCGCGGCGTCTTCGAGGATGGCGCGCTGGCGGCGCTCCTGATCATCCTGGCCGGCCTCTATCCGGCCTTCGTGCTGGCGAAAACCGGTACGGATCGCGTGGGATAGCCGGCTTTCCAGCCTCGACAAGCCCCCCGCATGGGCCTAAACCCTGTCCCGCCAGGGGGCTGGCTGACTTTCGGCCCGGTGCCGATTCGGAAGTCCATGACCAGACGCGCTGCGATCATCGCTTTCAGCCTCGTCGTCGCCATCGGCCTGCTCGGTTCGCAGTCCTGGGACGTCGCGCTCGGGCGCGTCCAGCGTAGCGCGATCAAGGCGATCGAGGAGCGGACCGGCTTCCTCGTCAAGACGATCGGGCGGGCCGAGATCGCTCTGCTCCCCCTGCCGCGCATCAGCCTGTCCCAGGTCTCCTTTACCCAGCGAGACGGCGCGCTTGCCGGCGAGGCCGTCCGCGTCAAGGCGCATCTGCGCCTTCTGCCGCTGCTCGGCGGGCGCCTCGGCTTCGACCGGGTCGATCTCATCGCCCCCCGGATCGACGTCGCCGTCCTGCCCGGAAGCGACGGCGTCACCGAATGGCTCAGCCCCGCTCTCGCCGAATTCGAACGGCTGCAAAGCCAGAGCAAGATCGTCATCAGCGCTGGCTCGGTCTTCCTGCGGGCGAATGGCGCCATCCAGAGCGTCGTGCGCAATCTCGACCTCGTCATCGACGAGCGCGAACTGAACGAACCGCTCGCCCTGTCCGGCTCGCTGAACTGGCGCGGCGTTCCGACCGAGGTGAACCTGCTCTGGCCGATGGTCGGCGGCAACGCCAAGGCGGCGCTTTCGGCGACGTCATCGCTGTTGAAGCTGCGCTTCGAAGGCACCCGCTCCGGCCCCGGCGAGCCGGTGATAAGCGGCCCGCTCGTGCTTTCGACCCCTTCGCTCCCGAAGCTGCTCGGCTGGTTCGGCGAGGAATCGCGTCTGGGATCGGCGCTCGGTGCCGTCGCGGTCTCGGCCGATATTCAGATGAAGCCACGCGAGGTCTCATTCAGCAACGCCATCGTCAATCTGGATGGCGAGCGTCTGGATGGCGCGATCAAGCTGGCGGAGACCGGCGGGCGCCTTGCGCTGTCGGGCACGCTCGCGGGCGCCGCGCTCGATCTTGGCCGCATCGTCGATCGCCTGCCGATCCCGGCGGTCGATGCCGCGGATACGGCGCCTTTCGATCTCGATGCCTGGAGCGCGCGCGACATCGACCTGCGCATTTCCGTCGATGCCGCCCGGCTGAAAGGGGCCAGGCTCGACGATGTCGCGACCTATCTGCTGGTCAAGAAGGGGCGTTTCGAGACCGGGCTGCTCCGCGCCGGCGCCTATGGTGGCAGCGTCAAGAGCCGTCTTCTCGCGGTCGCCACCCCGGCCGGCGTCGACATCAAGCTTCAGGCCGGGCTCGACAAGGTCAATCTCGGCCAAGCGGCTTCCGACCTGCCGCAACTGGCGCGGCTGAGCGGCACCGGCAGCCTCCAGCTTGCTCTCGACGGCGTCGGCCGCACCTTCGACGAGTTGCTGGGGTCGCTCACCGGCCGCATCAACCTGGCCGCCCGGCAGGGCGAGATCGGCGGCATCGCCTTCGGGGAGTTGATCCGCCGGGCCGAGCGCAGCCCGGTCCAGGCACTGCGCGACTGGCGGCAGGGCAAGACACCCTACGAGACCATCAGCGCCAATGCCGGGATCGCCGGCGGCCTGCTCGCCTTGACCGAGGCGCAGATGAATGGCGCAAACTACCGCTTCAATCTCGCCGGCAGCGCCGCGCTGCGCCCCCGCACCCTCGACATGACGGGACTGCTCGCCTCCTCCAGCGGCGCCCTGAAGCTCCCCTTCCTGCTCAAGGGACCTGTCGACGCTCCGGCCTTCGATGTCGCGAGCGAGGCTTTCCTCAGCCCTGCCGGCGCTTCCCTCATGCCCACGCTGCTCACCCGATAGCTGCCCGGGTTGCCGATGTTCCGGGAATCCGCTCCGATGCCGCCGGGTCTCGTTGCGGCAGCGGAAAGGATGCGGCGAGGAAGATGTGGATCACGGGCGCGCTTGCGCTCGCAGGATGGATGACGGCAGGCATGGCCGATGCGCAGGATATGACAGTCGAGAAGAAGGTCTTCGAGCTTCCGAGCTTCACCACGCAGAGCGGCCGCACGCTGAAGGATGTCCGCGTCGGCTGGGAGAGCTATGGCACGCTGAACGACGACAGATCCAACGCCGTGCTGATCTGCCATTTCTTCTCCGGCAATTCGCACGCCGCCGGCAAATACGCGGCCGACGATGCGGCCCCGGGCTATTGGGACGCAATCATCGGCCCCGGCAAGGCGATCGACACGAACACCTATTTCGTCCTGTCCTCGGACACGCTGGTCAACCTCAACACCGGCGATCCCAACACCACCACCACCGGCCCGGCCTCGACCAATCCCGATACCGGCAAGCCTTACGGGCTCGACTTTCCCATCGTCACGGTCCGCGATTTCGTCGAGGTCCAGAAGGCGTTGGTCGAGAGTCTCGGGATCAGGAAGCTCGCGCTGGTCGCAGGCCCCTCGATGGGTTCGCTCCAGACCTTCGAATGGGCGGCGAGCCATCCCGAGATGGTCGCCAAGGCCATGCCGGTGATCGGCGCCGGCGAAGCCGATGCGATGCTGATCGCCTGGCTCGACGTCTGGGCCGCACCCATCCTCGTCGATCCCAACTGGAGCAACGGCGACTATTACGGCAAGACGCCGCCTCTGGCCGGCCTCGCCAAGGCACTGACCGCCGTGACCCTGCAGGCCAATCACCAGGACTGGGCCAACGCCACCTTCGGCCGCCGCCCGGCCAAAAACGGCGAGGAGCCCGGCAAGGCGCTCGCCAACAAGTTCCAGGTCCAGAGCGTGCTCGACAATGCCGGCATGGCCCGCGCCAGGCTCTCCGACGCCAACCACTTCCTCTATCTGGTCAAGGCGAACCAGCTCTTCGCCGCAGGCGGCACCTCGCTCGCGGACGGCATGGCCAAGATCAAGGCGCCGATGCTGCTGATCACCCAGCCGAAGGACCTCGTCTTCACGCCAGACATGGTCGCGACCACGGTAATGGCGGCGAAGGCCGCCGGGCGCGACATCACCCACGCCACGATCGACGGCTCGCGCGGCCATCTCGACGGCGTGATGTCGATGAAGCAGGCAGAAGGCGCAATCCGGGAATTCCTGGAGAAATAGGCAAGTAGCGGCCGGCCGCTCACGCTGCGACCGGACCGTCCATCCGGTGGACGATCCGGTCGATCAAGCCCCATTCCAGGGCCTCTTCCGGGGTCATGAAGCGGTCGCGGTCGAGCGACCGCTCGACCTCTTCGTAGCTGCGGCCACAATGCTCGGCATAGAGCCGGGTCAGGCGATGCTTGGTCTGCCGCATCTCCTCCGCATGGATCATGATATCGGAAGCCTGCCCCTGGAAGCCGCCGAGTGGCTGATGGACGTGCAGGCTGGCATTGGGCAGTGCCCCGCGCTCGCCCGGCTCTCCGGCCATGAGCAGAAACGAGCCCATCGAGCGCGCCGTACCCATGCACAAAGTATGTACCGGCGAGCGGATGTAGCGCATCGTGTCGTACATCGCGAAGCCGCTGGTCACCACGCCGCCCGGCGAGTTGATGTAGAGATGGATCGGCTTCTTCGGGTTCTCCGCCTCCAGAAACAGGAGCTGCGCACAGACCAGCGCGCTCGTCGCGTCGTTGACCTCTCCGTTGAGGAAGATGATCCGCTCGCGCAGCAGTCGCGAGTAGATGTCGAACGAGCGCTCCCCGCGGCTCGACTGCTCGACGACCATAGGGACGAGTTGCATCGCTTCGCGCATCGGCGAACTCCAGGGTTTCGAGAAAGCAGGATGATGGTTTTGCGTCGTCTCAGGCAGCGGCGCGCATCAGCGGCGGGCCATTGCTGTTTGCTGGAACCAAATCCAGTCCGACACGGCGATCGGTCAGTTCATGGATCACATGCAGACAGCTTCCGCCGGCCTCGCTGGCGCTAATGCGGAACGTGACCACGCTTTCGAGAAAGGGCGCCTCGCTGTCGCGCATGCGATAGCGCAGCGCCTTCCCCGGTGTGACGATGCTCGGCTCGGCATCGGCCAGTTCCGCGTCGGGTAGCCAGTGCTCGCGCAGGCCGGGTGTGCTGAGCGCACGCCAGAGCTTCTCGGGCGGCTCCGCGAACCGGAATTCGAAGACAAGAGGATCGGCCGCCGCCTCGCTGTCCTCGCCGCTCATTGGTCCATCTCCCTGAGCAAGGCCCTGAGATCGTCGATCCGCTCTGGCCAGAAGGCGCGGTATTTCGTCAGCCATCGCGCGACCAGCGCCAGTCCTTCAGGATCGACCCGGTAATTCACGAAGCGGCCCTGCCGCTCCTCGCGAACGAGGCCGGCACCGCGCAAAACTGAGAGATGCTGCGACATCGCAGGCTGGCTGATCGCGATGCCCTCGCGCAGTGCAGTGGCGTTCGTGCTGCCTGCCGCCAGCTTGTCGAGGATGGCGCGCCGCGTCGGATCCGCCAGCGCCTTGAAGATCTCGTTCTCGATCATGGCAACACATAAGCATCTACTTATGCAATGCGCAAGCCGCCCGTTCTGAGACCACAAGTCCGGCGAGCGTCCGCCGCTCCCGGAACCGCCTCGGTCTCGGAAGCATATTGCCCCCTACCCCGCCTGCACCGCGGCCTTGATCCCGTCGATCACGAACTGCACGGCGAGGGCCGCCAGGATGACTCCGAGCAGGCGCGTCAGCACGATGTTGCCGGTGACGCCCAGCAGCTTCGCGATCGGCGTCGCTGTCAGGAAGACGGCAAGGCAGGACAACACCACCAGCCCGCAGATCACCGCGAGCGTGATCAGCAGCAGCGGATCGCCTTGGGCCCGGCCGGCGAGCAGGATCATCGCGGTCAGCGCGCCGGGCCCCGCCATCAGCGGGATCGCCAGCGGAAAGGCCGCGACATTGCGGATGTGATCCTGGGTGATCGCGGTATCCGCCGTCTGCTGTTTGCGCTCGGTCCGGCGCTCGAACACCATCTCGAAAGCGATCCAGAACAGCAGGAGCCCGCCGGCGATGCGGAAGGCCGGCAGCGAAACGCCGAGCGCCTTCAGGACGATGTCGCCTGCCACGGCGAAGAAAGCCATGATGCAGAAGGCGATGATCGAGGCGCGGATCGCGACCTGTTTCCGCTCGCTTTCCGACATCCCCCGCGTGAGCGACAGAAAGATCGGCGCAAGCCCCGGCGGGTCGAGCGTCACCAGCATGGTGACGAGAGCAGCGGTGGCGAATTCGACGAACATGGCGCCACATCAGCACGCCGAAAGCCCGCCGTCACGCACCAAGAAAGGCCGGAATATGGCAACGCGGCGAAAGGCATCCCGAAACGGCCCATAAGATACTGTATTCATTGTAATAATTTTTGCTTGGACAGCGCCCGCTTTCGCTGGCGTCCGCGGCCGGAATCGGCTAGCCAGAAGGCTGAAAAACCAGCAGGAATCGGGACATTTCTCCTTGAGCGACGATACCGACGACAAGCGCGACGAAGCCCCGGACTTCGGCGGCGACATCAAGCCGATCGCGATCACCGACGAGATGAAGAAGAGCTATCTCGATTACGCCATGAGCGTGATCGTGAGCCGCGCTCTGCCCGATGTCCGCGACGGCCTGAAGCCGGTCCACCGCCGCATCCTGTTCTCGATGCACGAGAACAAGAACGTGCCCGAACGGCCCTATACCAAATGCGCCCGCATCGTCGGCGACACGATGGGTAAATACCATCCGCACGGCAATCTCGCGGTCTATGACGCGCTGGTGCGCATGGCGCAGGACTTCTCGCTGCGTCTGCCCCTGATCGACGGCCAGGGTAATTTCGGCTCGATGGACGGCGATTCAGCCGCCGCCGATCGTTACACCGAGGCCCGCCTCGACAAGGCGGCAATGCCGCTGCTCGAGGACCTCGATCTCGACACGGTCGATTTCCAGCCGAACTACGACGGCAAGGAGCATGAGCCGACGGTCCTGCCGGCGCGCTATCCGAACCTCCTCGTCAACGGCGCCGGCGGCATCGCGGTCGGCATGGCCACCAACATCCCGCCGCATAACCTCGGCGAGGTCATCGACGCCTGCGTCGCCTATATCGATGATCCCGAACTCTCGATCGACGACCTGATCGAGATCGTCCCCGGCCCGGATTTCCCGACCGGCGCCTCGATCATGGGCCGCAGCGGCATCCATTCGGCCTATCACACCGGCCGCGGCTCGATCGTGATGCGCTCGAAGACGCATATCGAGGAGCTCCGCAAGGAGCGCGAGGCGATCGTCGTCACCGAGATTCCCTATCAGGTGAACAAGGCGACGATGGTCGAGAAGATCGCCGATCTCGTGCGCGAGAAGCGCATCGAGGGCATCTCCGACCTGCGCGACGAATCCAGCCGCGAAGGCGTGCGCGTCGTCATCGAGATCAAGCGCGACGCCGTCGCTGACGTCGTGCTGAACCAGCTCTACCGTTTCACCCCGCTGCAGACCTCCTTCGGCGCCAACATGGTCGCATTGAACGGCGGCCGTCCGGAGGTCCTCAACCTCAAGGACTTCATCACCGCCTTCGTCGAGTTCCGTGAGCTCGTCGTCTCGCGGCGCACGCGCTACCTGTTGAACAAGGCCCGCGAGCGCGCCCATGTACTCTGCGGCCTTGCGACCGCCGTCGCCAATATCGACGAGGTCATCCGCCTGATCCGCACCGCGCCGACGCCTGCCGCCGCGCATGAAGCCCTGATGGCGCGCGACTGGCCGGCTGACGATATCGCCCCGCTGATCGCGCTGGTCGACGATCCGCGCCATCCGATGAACGCGGACGGAACCTACCGGCTCTCGGACGCACAGGCCAAGGCGATCCTCGAACTGCGCCTCTCGCGCCTCACGGCCCTGGGCCGCGACGAGATCGGCGACGAGCTGGAAAAGCTCGCCAAGGAGATCGCGGATTATCTCGACATCCTGCGCTCGCGCGCCCGCATCCAGTCGATCGTCAAGGCCGAACTCGCCGAGGTGAAGGCCGCTTTCGCCACGCCGCGCCGCACCGAGATCCAGGACTGGGGCTCGGACCTCGACGACGAGGACCTGATCGCCCGCGAGGACATGGTCGTCACCGTCAGCCATGGCGGCTATATCAAGCGCGTGCCGCTCTCGACCTATCGGGCGCAGCGCCGCGGCGGCAAGGGCCGCTCCGGCATGGCGACCAAGGACGAGGATTTCGTCGCGCGCCTCTTCGTCGCGAGCACCCATACCCCGGTGCTGTTCTTCTCCTCGGAAGGCCAGGTCTACAAGGAGAAGGTCTGGCGCCTGCCGCTCTCGGCGCCGAACGCCCGCGGCAAGGCGCTGGTCAATATGCTGCCGATCGAGGCCGGCGAGCGCATCACCACGATCATGCCGCTGCCGGAGGATGAGGCGAGCTGGGAGACGCTGGACGTGATGTTCGCCACCGCGTCTGGCGGCGTGCGCCGCAACAAGCTCTCCGACTTCGTCAACGTCAACCGCGCCGGCAAGATCGCGATGAAGCTCGACGAGGGCGACCATATCGTCGACGTGCAGATCTGCACCGAGAACGACGACGTGCTGCTGACCACCGCCGACGGCCAGTGCATCCGCTTCGCCGTGCCTGAGGTGCGCGTCTTCAAGGGCCGCGATTCGACCGGCGTGCGCGGCATCAACCTGGCCAAGGGCGACAAGGTGATCTCGCTCGCGATCCTGCATCACCTGGACGCCACGCCGGATGAGCGCGCCGCCTATCTGAAGCGTGCTGCAGCCGCCCGCAGGGCGCTGACCGGCGAGACCGAGGAAGGCAGTGAGGCTCCGGCAGCGGTCGAGGCCGATGCCGAGGAGAGCGCCGGCGATATCGAGCTCGGCCAGGAGAAATACGCCGCCATGGGCGCGGCCGAGCAATTCATCCTGACCGTCTCGGAACGCGGCTACGGCAAGCGCACTTCGTCCTTCGAGTACCGGGTCACCGGGCGCGGCGGCAAGGGTATCGTCGCGATGGTCGTCAACGACCGCAACGGCAAGCTCGTCGCCTCCTTCCCGGCGCTGGATAGCGATCAGCTCATGCTCGTCACCGATGGCGGCCAGCTCATCCGCGTGCCGGTCGATGCCGGCCCGGATAATCGCATCCGCATCGCCGGGCGCTCGACGCAGGGCGTGACGGTGTTCAACACCGCCAAGGACGAGAAGGTCGTCTCGGTGGAGTGCATCAACGACGACGGCGAAGGTGGCGAGGACGGCGAGACCGGCGACGAAGCGCCGGGCGACGTCGCCACGGAAGGCTGATCCGCCAGGCTTTTGCAGCCGTGGCTTCAGGCGATGTCTGAAGCCACGGCGCCGGCGATCCGGAATGATGGCTTAGGCCCGCAGCGAACTCTGCCGCTTCCGTTTGACACGCAACGCAGCACACGCTCCCATCCGGTCATGAAGGCTCGTTCCGTGCCCGTCCGCACCCCCGCGATCACGCCGGAGATCATGCTGCGCGCCTATGCCGCCGGCATCTTCCCGATGGCGGAGAGCGCCGACGATCCCGGACTGTTCTGGGTCGAGCCGGAATTGCGCGGCATCATCCCGCTCGACCGCTTCCACCTTTCGGCGCGTCTCGCCCGCACCGTGCGCTCGGATCGCTTCGAAATCAGGGTCGACACCGCCTTCGATGCCGTCATCGCAGCCTGCGCCGAGGCCAGGCCGGACCGGGCCGAAACCTGGATCAACCGCCGCATCCGCGAGATTTTCAGCGAACTCTTCGCGCTCGGCCACGCCCATACCGTGGAATGCTGGCGCGAGGGCCGGCTGGTCGGCGGGCTCTACGGGCTTTCGCTGGGCGGGGCCTTCTTCGGCGAGAGCATGTTCCACCGCGAGACCGACGCCTCGAAGGTCGCGCTGGTCCATCTCGTCGCCCGCCTCAGGCGCGGCGGCTATCACCTGCTGGATACGCAGTTCCAGACCGGCCATCTCGCCCAGTTCGGCACGATCGAGATCCCGCGCGACAGCTATCGCAGCCTGCTTGGCGAGGCGATGCGGCACCAGGGGGACTGGCAGGCGTCGCCGACGCTCAAGCCGATCAGCGGCCGCGAGGTGCTCGCCTGGATATGAGCGCCTTGCCCTAGTCGGCGACGGTCAGTTGCCGCCCATATAAGGATCGCGGCCGGGAGAGGGATTGGTCGGGAAAAAGCGCTGGCTCGGCCGCTGCGGCTGCACCGGCACGCCGCGCGGCGGTTCGATATCGATGCGTCCACCCGGCGGCGGTGCAGCGGGTTGCTGTCCGGGGGGCGGAGGATTGGGGTTGCGCGGCCGGCGCGGATCCTCGACCGGCGGCGCTTCTGGCTCCTTCGGATCGACGACGAGCTCGGTGCCACCTTTGCAGTCGGTCAGCCAGGCATCGTAGATCGCGTGTTCGACACCGTGCAGGCCGGGACTCGCCGCATACATCCATCCGGTGAAGATGCGCCGGTACTCGTTCTTGACCGTGACTTCGTCGACCTCGACGAAGGCGTCGGTCTGCGGCGCCTCCGTCGGCGGCCGCGTCCAGCAGACCCGCGGTGTGAGCTGGAGGGCGCCGAACTGCACGGTCTCGTCGATCGCCACCTCGAAGGAGATGATACGGCCGGTGATCTTGTCGAGCCCGGCGAAGACCGCGGTCGGGTTGCGGATGCGATCGGCCTGAGCCGGGCCCGTCGCGGCGAGCAGCGCGGCCGCGCTCGTGGCGAGGCAGGCCAGGGTCGAAAGGCGGAACAGGAACGGCATGCTGGCGCGAATCTCTTCGACAGCGCGGAAGGACCGCGACGGCGCGCAGTAACACGGTAAAGGGAGCGGAAAAAGGGCGCCGCGCCTGAAACGCGCTGGGTTGGGCGGCCGGTACCCTGCCTGTAGCAAAAAGGCCGCCCCGAAAGGAGCGGCCCGGCATTTCGTGACGCGTCTTGAAACCCCGCTCAGCGGCCCGGCGTCCAGGCCTCGTAGTCGCCGGTCGCGGCCGGGCGTTCGCCTTCGGCAAGCGTCGAGCCTTGCGGGCGATAGGCCAGCGCCGTGCCGGTCCAGTTCTGCTGGTGCGGCTGCTGCCACTCGCGCGGCTGATAGCTTTCCTCGGAAGGCGCGACATCGACGGTGTGGTGCAGCCAGCCGTTCCAGCCCGGGGGCACTTTGGAGGCTTCCGTATCGCCCTTGTAGATCACCCAGCGGCGCTGGAAGCCGAGCGCCTTGTCCTTCACCCCGCCCTTGGTGCGGTAATAGACATTGCCGAACTCGTCCTCGCCCACCCGCTCGCCATGGCGCCAAGTGTGGAAACGCGTCCCGATTGTCTGGCCGTTCCACCAGGTGAAGATCTGCAGCAGCCAGTCCTTCATCGTCCTCAGTCCGTGCGCGCAGTGCAAAACAATTGCGCGACTTATGGCTCCGGCACCGCCTACTGTCCAGCCCGCGATGGGCCGACCGTGCTGAAACCGCGCGATGTTTCGCCGTGGTCGCAGCGCATCAGGCTCATGACGGCGATAACGTCGGGCGGGACGGCCCTGAGCTGGCGGGTCTGCTTGTCCCGGACCATGACGTTGGTCGCGTTGACGAGCCGGCCCGAGGCGATGAGCGTCGCCAGAACTTCGATCCCGCGCGGATCCAGCTCGTACCGTGGCTTCCCGGGATCACGCGAGCCGGCCATCAGCCGCGCGCTGGCGCTCAGCTCCATGACGACATGCGCCGTGGAACCGGAAACGGACGCCTTCGTGAAGCTCAACCTGTTCACTGGCATTCCGGGGGCCGAAATACCGCTCTTGTTGATGGTGATCCTTGGCGCTCCGTGGCAACCCATCCGGCGGGATGCCCATTCTCCCTCGAAGGCCGGCGCGAGCGGCTCTCTGTCGTTGCAGCCGGCCAGGATCAGAGTGAGCAGACAGAGGGCATGACGGCGCATGGTTGTCTCGGAGGGATCACGCTCCAGCCTGCATAACCGGTCCGATCTAACGTTACTTTAAGCGGATCGCTGAATCTGCGCGCTGCAAGTCGCCCGCCACGATTCGGCCCCGATTCGAATGGTCGCGATAACGCCCTTCTCGGGGGAAACCGTCCGGGATCAGTCACTTCCGGGAGCCTTTGAAAGCGGTGCTGGCAGCAGGCTCCCGGCGGACCGGTTTCATCTCCCGTCAACTATGAATAGCGGGGATTTTAAGGACTGCGCTTCATCCGGCACTGTGGCAATCTTGTCGAGGCGCATCCGATTCTCCGGCGATTTCCGAGGCTTAGCGGGGGCCTTGCAACTTATCCCCATAACACACACTTCTCTACCAGATGTCGTGTCCACAGGGATCGGGGGACACTATTCCTTGACGCCCGATGGGTATCTGCACTAGATTTTGATCATCGCATGACGGCCGGCGGCACCCCCTCTGGATGACTGCGAAACCCTAGTTTCCCAGTGTGTTCCGGGCCTGCCGCCGCATCCGCCGCCAACAGCGGAAGCGAACGGATTTGCGCGGGCATTTTGGGCGCGTCCGGGATCATCGGCGGGGCCACATCGCCGGGACCCAGAGCATCGGACCAAAAAGTGGAAGCCACTTTTTGGATGAATCCGATGCTCCTGCGTTGGTGGGATCATCGTGATCGCGTCCGAAAGGACGCGCGATGATCCCGGCATCGAACCGAGTTTGGGCTGACATCAGGAGCCGGTGATCAACCGGCCGCGCGGGCTTGCGAAGCGAGTCCGCGGCAGATCAAGGGACGAAGATCATGCGCATCGAGCGCCGCTACACCACCGCCGGACAGTCGCCCTATTCCGCGATTCCGTTCCGATCGGCCGTCAGCGAGATCAAGAACCCGGACGGCTCCGTCGTCTTCCGGCTGGAAGGCATCGAAGTTCCCGAGGCGTGGTCGCAGGTCGCCAGCGACGTGCTGGCGCAGAAGTATTTCCGCAAGGCCGGCGTACCGGCGCGCCTGAAGAAGTTCGAGGAGAACGACGTCCCCTCCTTCCTCTGGCGTTCGGTCGCCGACGAGGCCGCTCTCGCCGAGCTGCCCGAGGGCGAGCGCTACGGCTCCGAGATTTCCTCCAAGCAGGTCTTCGACCGCCTCGCCGGCTGCTGGACCTACTGGGGCTGGAAGGGTGGCTACTTCACCTCGGAGGAGGATGCGGCTGCCTTCCATGACGAGCTCCGCTTCATGCTCGCCACCCAGCGCGTCGCGCCGAACTCGCCGCAATGGTTCAACACCGGCCTGCACTGGGCCTACGGCATCGACGGCCCCAGCCAGGGCCATTTCTACGTCGACTTCAAGACCGGCAAGCTGGTGAAGTCGAAGTCGAGCTACGAGCATCCGCAGCCGCATGCCTGCTTCATTCAGGGCGTGCAGGACGACCTCGTCAACGAGGGCGGCATCATGGACCTCTGGGTCCGTGAAGCCCGCCTGTTCAAGTATGGCTCCGGCACCGGCTCGAACTTCTCGATGCTGCGCGGCGAAGGCGAGAAGCTCGCCGGCGGCGGCAAGTCCTCGGGCCTGATGTCCTTCCTCAAGATCGGCGACCGCGCCGCCGGCGCGATCAAGTCGGGCGGCACCACCCGCCGCGCCGCCAAGATGGTCGTGGTCGATGCCGACCACCCCGATATCGAGGCCTATATCGACTGGAAGGTGAAGGAGGAGCAGAAGGTCGCCGCTCTCGTCACCGGCTCCAAGACCGTCAAGAAGCATATGAAGGCCGTGCTCAAGGCCTGCGTGAACTGCGAAGGCGACGGCGATTCCTGCTTCGATCCCGAGCAGAACCCGGCCCTCAAGCGCGAGATCAAGCTCGCCCGCAAGGCGCTTGTGCCGGACAACTACATCAAGCGCGTCATCCAGTTCGCCAAGCAGGGCTACAAGGACATCTCCTTCGACACCTATGATACCGACTGGGATTCCGACGCCTATCTCACCGTCTCCGGCCAGAACTCGAACAACTCGGTCTCGCTGACCGACGATTTCCTGCGCGCCGTCGAGACCGATGCCGACTGGAACCTCACCGG
>NZ_JAFKFW010000002.1 GCF_017308015.1 Allobosea sp. | reverse complement strand
GCATCGCGGCGCGGCGATTCGAAATCGGCGCCGGCCTTGGCGGCCAGTTCGGCGCCGAGCTGATCCTGCAGCACGCGCGAACGGACCTCGTCGGCCTCACCTTCCTCGAGCTCGCCGAGCTGGAAAGGCCCGAAGGAGATGCGGATCAACCGGTTCACCGTCAGCCCGAGATGCTCGAGCACGGTCTTGACCTCGCGGTTCTTGCCCTCGCGCAGATCGACCGTCAGCCAGGTGTTGAAGCCCTGCTGGCGCTCGAAGCGGGCGGTCACCGGCCCGTACTGGATGCCTTCGATGACGACTCCGTCCTTGACGGTATCGAGCACGTCCTGCGTTACCTCGCCGAAGGCACGCACGCGGTAGCGCCGGAGCCAGCCGGTTTCCGGCAGTTCCAGCACCCGCGACAGCCCGCCGTCATTGGTCAATAGCAGCAGGCCTTCGGTGTTGATGTCGAGCCGGCCGACAGTCAGCACGCGCGGCAGGTCCTCCGGCAATACGTCGAAGACGGTCGGGCGGCCTTCCGGGTCGAAATTGGTCGTCACCACGCCGCGGGGCTTGTGGTAAAGCCACAGCCGCGTGCGCTCGCGGGCTGGCAAGGGCTCGCCGTCGATCAGCACGATATCGGTCGGCTTCACGTCGAAGGCAGGGCTTTCCAGCACCACGCCGTTCACGGTGACGCGGCCTTCCGCGATCATCGCCTCGCTGTCGCGGCGCGAGGCGACACCGGCCCGCGCCATCACCTTGGCAATGCGCTCCGGCTCCTCCGCCGTGATCAGCTTGCGCTCGGGCTCAGTCGCGCGCGGGCGGCGCGGACGATCGTCCTGCTCCTCGAAGCGCGGCGCGCGCGGACGCGAAAAACGCTTCTCGCCATCACGGCCCTCGCCACGCGGTGGCCGGTCGCCCTGCGGCCGATCACGGCCGGCGAAGGGGCGATCGCCAGAGCGGGCAGGGCGGCGCGGACGCTCTTCACCCGAACGCTCGCGGAAGCCGCGGCCTTCGCCTTCAGCCTTGAAGCGAGCGGGCCTGTCGCCGTCGAAGCGGCGCGGGCGCGGAGCGTCGCCCTCGGCGCCTGCTGGGCGCTCGAAACGGCGGGCCGGGCGCTCGTCCCCGGCCGAATGGCTGCGGAACGGCTTGCGTTCGCCGTCGCGGGCCGGGCCGCGGCCTTCGCCACCGGAGCGGCTGCCGAAGCTCTTGCCGCCGAAGCCTTTGCCACCTGAGCCGGGGCCACGGCCGCCGGCGCCGCCACCCTTGCGCGGGCCGCGGCCTCTGTTGTTGTCGTCGTCTTTCATGGCTGCTCCTGAGCCGGCCGAGCACAACCGCTTTGCGGGAAAGGCCTGGCTCGCTTATTCGCTATGATCGGCGCTTGTAGCAGAGGCTTTCCCTTGCTGCGAGCGCCAAAGCTGGGGTTTTCGATGTCACCGCCGCAACACTCATCCATCGTCGACGCCATGGCCCTCGCCTTCGGCGAAGCGAAGGCAGCTGCACTGCGCGGCGAAGTGCCGGTCGGCGCAGTGGTGATGCGGGACGGCTCGGTCCTCGGCCGTGCCGGCAACCGCACGCTGGAGCTGAAGGACCCGACGGCCCATGCCGAGATGCTGGCACTCAGACTCGCTTGCGAAGCGATCGGCAGCGAGCGTTTGATCGGCTGTGATCTCTACGTCACGCTTGAGCCCTGCCCGATGTGTGCGGCGGCTATCTCGTTTTCCCGGATCAGGCGGCTCTATTTCGGCGCGGGTGATCCCAAGGGCGGCGCGGTCGAGAACGGCGTCAGGCTCTATGAGAGCCCGACCTGTCATCATGCGCCCGAAATCTATGGCGGCCTGCGCGAGACCGAGGCCGCGGCGCTGCTCCGCGACTTCTTCCGCGAGCGGCGCTGACGCTCAGGTATCCGACGAGGCGATCCCGAATTTCGCCGCAAGCTGTGCGCGGTCCATGCAGGAGACGTCATAGGTCACCTGTCGGCCCTTGAGCTCGGGCCGCTTGCCCAATTCCCGGGTCATGGAACGAATGATGTCGTCGACTCGAGCTTCGCATGCCTGCGCGGTGGTGAAATCCATCGCGCTGATGCGGCTGGTCGTGCAATGCGCCTCGCCGGCGACGCAGGCCATGACGACCATGGTGAAGGCATCCATGCGCGGAGCTCCTGTTGCTGCCGGTCGAGGCTGCGCCGTTATGGTTAGTGCCAGGTTAAGGCCGTCAACCAAGGCTGCGCCAACAGAGATAGCTGCCGAGCGCCAGCAGGCCCGCAAAGAAGCAGATCTTGAAGGCCGCTGGTGAGATGCGGCTGCGGATGAACTGCCCGCCGCCCATGCCGATCAGCGCCGGGACAAGCGCCAGCAGCGACTGCCAGGCGACTGTGCCGTCGAGCGCGCCAGCTCCGATCAGCCCGAAGGAGAGCGCCAGTGTCGAGACGATGAACGAGATGCCGAGCGCTTGCACCAGCTCGTCCTTGTCGAAGCCGAGCGCCTGGAGGTAAGGCACGGCCGGCAGCACGAAGACGCCCGTCGCGGCGGTGACGACGCCGGTGGTGAAGCCGATGACCGGGCCGAGCCAGCCTTCCCAGCGCTCGGGCACGCGCAGCTTCGCCGCCTTCAGCCCGACCAGCGCATAGAGCACGAGCGCGAGGCCGAGCCAGAGCGTGGCGCTGCCGTCCTTCTGCTGTTGCAGCAGGCCGGCGCCGGCCCAGGTGCCCAGGCAGATGGTCGCCAGCATCGGCCAGAGACGGCGTAAGGTCGAAAGCAGCTTCGGTCCGGTTGCGATCTGCCAGCCATTCGTGACGAGATTGGGCACGACCAGCAGGGCCGCGGCCTGCGCCGGGGCCATCACCACGCCGAGAATGCCGACCGCGATGGTCGGCAACCCCAGCCCGATGACGCCTTTGACGAAGCCGGCGAAGACGAAGGTCGCGGTGACGAAGAGGAGGAGAGTCGTGTTGTCCATGTCTCGCTTGTGGCATCGCGGGCCGCGGCTGTCGCGGCCCGATGCTACGGCCGAGGCCGTAGCGTTCCTGCTTGCGATGCGGAGGCGATGGCCCATCATGCGATCATGAGCACCCAAGGTCCCTATCTTGCGGAGATCGCCCATCTGATGGGCGATCCGGCCCGCGCCAGCATGCTGCACGCGCTGATGGACGGGCGTGCGCTGACGGCCAAGGAGCTCGCCTGGATCGCCGGCGTCGCGCCGCAGACGGCGAGTGGCCATCTGGCCAAACTGATGCAGGGCAACCTGATCGCGTTCGCCGCGCAGGGGCGCCACCGCTATTACCGGCTCGCCGGGCCCGAGGTCGCGACGGCGCTGGAAGGGCTGATGGTGCTGGCCAATCTCGACGGCGCCAGCCGGCGCCTTCCGTCCCGCGTCGGCGCGGAGCTGAGCCAGGCCCGCACCTGCTACGACCATTTCGCGGGACGGCTCGGCATCGGCATTCACGATGCGCTGATGGCCGGCGGGCATCTCGCCGCGAGCGAAGGCGGCTATGCGTTGACCGCCTCGGGCAAGGCGATCTTCCGGGCGCTGGGCCTCGAGCCTGACGCCGGCAGCAAGAGCCGCCGCGCGGCCTTGCGTCCCTGCCTGGACTGGAGCGAGCGCCGGCCGCATCTTGCTGGCCATCTCGCTGCGTCGCTTGCTTGCCGTTGCTTCGAGATGGACTGGGTTCGACGCCGCAAGGATAGTCGTGCCGTGATCCTGACCGAGAAGGGGCGAGGGGCGCTGGAAGCCGCGTTTCCCGAATTCCGCTGCGATGCGCCGGGTCCGGTCAACCCCGTGGTTCGAGAGCCTGTTCCAGCGCCCGCTTGACCTCGTCCTTGATCGGCTCGGCCGCTGTGAGGATCGCCTTGGCCTTGAAGAAGTCGAGCCCACCGATGCCGTCGGCTCCGGCCCGGATCAGGATGTCCGGCGGCTCCTGCTCGATCAGCCGCTGGACCAGCGTGCGCGTCAGGATCTGCGACGCGCCGACAAGCGCCTCCATCGCGCCGGGAATGCGCGCCTCGCCGGGCTCGGTCATCGGCGCGCTGACATCGGCCGCGAGGACGACGCGGCCGGGCGCTAGCCAATCCCGGTAAGGCAGAGGATCGATCGCGCCGCCATCGATCAGCACGCGCCCGCCGAGCGCGACAGGCCGCACCAGCCCGGGGATGGCGAGCGAGGCGGCGACCGCCGGCGTCAGCGGCCCGTCATGCAGCGCGACTGCGGTGTGGCGGTGGTAATCCGCGGCGACCGCGGTGAACGGGATTGCCAGTTCCTCGAAACGATCCGGCACGGCCTCCGGCCAGAACAGGTCGAGCAGGCGCTCGCCGTCGATCAGGACGGGATTGCCGAGCCCACGCACGAGATCGGCGAGCTTGCCGACGCGGCAATCGAGCAGGCGCGCGATCACCCGCGCCCGGTCGCGGAACACGGACAGCACATGCTCGCGCAGCTCCCGGCCGGAGAGGCCGGCAGCATAGGCCGCGCCGATGATGGCGCCGATCGAGCAGCCGGAGATGTGCGTGGGCCTCACGCCGAGTTCGTCGAACGCCTCCAGCACGGCGATATGGCTGAGCCCCCGCGCCCCGCCGGCCCCCAGCACGAGCGCGATCGCGCTTCCTGCTTGTGCGGATTTGGCGGTGCGGGAACCCGGCATGCCCTTGGTTCCGTCTGTAGGCTCAGGCTGAGGCCCGCGCCAGAAACGGCTTCAGCGCCGCCAGCGTCGCCTGCGGATTTTCTTCCGGCAGAAAATGGCCGCTGTCGATCGCCTGCCCCTTGGCCTGCGGTGCGAAGGTCTCGCGCCAGACATCGAGCGGGCTTGCCCCCCTGGCCGGAATGCCGGCCTCGCCCCAGAGCACCAGCGTCGGACACAGGATGCCCTTGGCCGCTGCGAGATCGGCCTTGTCATGCTCGATGTCGGTGGTGGCGCCGGCGCGGTAGTCCTCGCAGGCCGCGTGTGTCCGCGAGGGATCGCTGAAGGATTCCGCGTAAGATCGCATCGCCAGCGGGTCGAACAGGTCGAGACTTTTCGCCCGGCTCCAGCTCGCGATGGTGCGGTCGAGCCAGCCGACCGGATCGGCCTTCAGCAGGTTCTCAGGGATCGGCTCGGGCTGGGCCAGGAAGGTCCAGTGATAGACCTGCATGGCGCGGGCCGCGTTCATGCCCTCCCACATCGAGACGGTCGGCAGGATGTCGAGCAGGACGAGTCGCTCGACGCGGCCGGGATGGTCGAGCGCGAGGCGATAGGCGACGCGCGCGCCGCGATCATGGCCGATCACGCCGAAGCGGATATGGCCGAGCGCCTGCATGACGGCGGCGATATCCTCGCCCATGCCGCGCTTCGTGTAGGTCTCTCTGCCGCCATCACCATGGGGCGCGGCCGACCAGCCATAGCCGCGCAGATCGGGGCAGACGACGGTGTGGGTCTTTGCCAGCTCCGGCGCCAGCCGGTGCCATTCGGCATGGGTTTGTGGAAAGCCGTGGATCAGGACGAGCGGCGGACCTTCGCCGCCGACGCGCGCGAAGATCTTGCCGACCGGCCCGTCGATCCAGTGCGCCTTGAAGCCGGGGAAGAGGGAGTCGATATTCGCCATGCCGGGGAGCATAGCCCCCGTTACGGTGCCCTGTCAGCCTTGCTCGCGCTTCACTGCCTGCCAGCCGATGTCGCGGCGGCAGAAGCCGCCCGGCCAGTCGATCTTGTCGACCGCCTCATAGGCGCGCTTCTGTGCCTCGCCGACGCTCTTGCCGAGCGCGACGACATTGAGCACGCGCCCGCCATTCGCCACGAGATCACCGTTCGAGAGCTTCGTGCCGGCGTGGAAGACGAGGACATCGTCCAGCGCCTCTGCCTTCTCGACGCCCTGGATGACGCTGCCGGTCTCCGGCTTTGCGGGATAGCCCTTGGCGGCGAGTACGACGGTCAGCGCCACCTCGTCGTGCCAGCGCAGGTCGACCCGATCGAGAACGCCGTCGCAAGCGGCGAGCAGCGCTGGCAGTATATCGCTCTTGAGGCGCGGCATCAGGACCTCGCATTCGGGGTCGCCGAAGCGGGTATTATATTCGATCAGCTTGGGTCCCTGCGCCGTGATCATCAGGCCGGCGAAGAGGACGCCCTGGAACGGCGTGCCGCGCTTGGCCATTCCAGCGAGCGTCGGCCGGATGATCTCGGCCATCACGCGCTCGGTCATCGCCGCCGTCATCACCGGGGCGGGGGAGTAGGCACCCATGCCGCCGGTATTCGGTCCGGTATCGCCGTCGCCGACGCGCTTGTGGTCCTGCGCCGAGGCGAGCGCGAGCGCGTGCTTGCCGTCGCAGAGCGCGAAGAAGCTGGCTTCCTCGCCGATCATCCATTCCTCGATCACGACCTCGGCGCCGGCCGCGCCGAAGCTGCCGGAAAACATCATGTCGATGGCCTCGTTCGCCGCGTCCAGCGTCTCCGCCATGATCACGCCCTTGCCGGCCGCCAGCCCGTCGGCCTTGATCACGATCGGCGCGCCCTGGGCGGCGACGTAAATCTTGGCGGAGGCCGCATCGGCGAAGCGGCCGAAGCCGGCGGTCGGGATATTGAACTCGGCGCAGAGCTCTTTGGTGAAGCCCTTCGACCCTTCGAGCTGGGCGGCTGCTTTCGACGGGCCGAAGACCTTGATCCCGGCAGCCCGGAGGTCGTCGGCAATGCCGGCAACCAGCGGACCTTCCGGCCCGACCACGACGAGATCGATCGCCTGCAGGCGGCAGAAGGCGACGACCGCGGCATGGTCGGCGACATAGATCACGACATTCTCGCCGCAATGGGCGGTGCCAGGATTGCCTGGCGCGATGAACAGTGTGTCGCAGAGCGGTGAGGCCGAAATCGCCCAGGCGAGCGCATGCTCGCGGCCGCCCGAACCGATCAGAAGAATGTTCATTGCCGTCTCCGCTCCGTCACGGGCGCAATAGCGGCACCGGGCGCCGCGGGCAACGCTTCTGCTGAATCCTCCGTCCGGCTATGGTCCGGCCATGAACAGCGAATCGCAGCAGGCGACGGGCAATGCGCCGGAATGGAGCGTCTCGGATCTTTCCGGGGCGCTGAAGCGCACCATCGAGGACAATTTCGGCTTCGTACGCGTGCGCGGCGAGATTTCCGGCTATCGCGGCCCGGTCGCCTCCGGCCATGTCTATTTCTCGCTGAAGGATACCAACGCCAAGATCGATGCGGTGATCTGGAAGGGCGTGTTCGGCCGGCTGAAGACGCGCCCGCAGGAGGGCCTGGAGGTCATCGCCACCGGCAAGATTACCACCTTCGCAGGCAAGTCGAGCTACCAGATCGTCATCGATTCGCTGGAGCTGGCCGGTGCCGGCGCGCTGATGGCGCTGCTGGAGGAGCGTCGCAAGCGACTGGCGGCCGAGGGGCTTTTCGCGGAGGAGCGCAAGCAGCTCATCCCCTATCTGCCCTCCGTCATCGGCGTCGTGACCTCGCCGACCGGTGCGGTCATCCGCGACATCCTGCACCGCCTTGAGGATCGCTTCCCGCGCCATGTGCTGGTCTGGCCGGTGCGCGTGCAGGGCGAGACCAGCGCCGCCGAGGTCGCCAACGCCATTGCCGGCTTCAATGCGCTGCCGGCGGGCGGGCGCATCCCGCGGCCGGACGTCATCATCGTTGCGCGTGGCGGCGGCTCGCTCGAAGACCTGATGAGCTTCAACGAGGAGATCGTGGTCCGCGCCGCCGCTTCCTCCGAGATTCCGCTGGTCTCCGCCGTCGGCCATGAGACCGACTGGACCTTGATCGATCACGCCGCCGATCTCCGCGCGCCCACGCCGACGGGCGCCGCCGAGAAGGTCGTGCCGGTACGCGCCGAGCTGATGGGCTTCATTGCCGATCTCGCCCGTCGCCATGCCGGGGCGATGCTCCGCCTGTCGGACCGCCGCCGCAGCGACCTGCGCGCGTTGGTTCGCGCCTTGCCCGGACCGGAAGCCGTCCTGTCCGGTCCGCGCCAGCGGCTGGATCTCGCCTCGACGCGGCTGGCGCCAGCCCTTGCCCGCAATGCGCGCACGCATGAGCAGCAATTGCAGGTCCTGTCTCGTCGGCTGGAGGCGCGCTCGCCGCGCGTTGCACTCGCCCGGCTGCGGGAAAAACTCGACAGCTTCGGGCGTGCGCTTTCCGCCGCGCGGGGCAATGCCGTGTCCGGCGAGCGCACCCGGATCGCCAACGCCCGAGACCGTCTAGCGACGCTGGAAACACGGGCTCGCAACGCTTTCGCTCAGAGCCTGGTCCAGCGCGGCGAACGCGCCGTCAGCTTGGCTCAGCGGGCCAAGCGAGCCTTCGGCCAGACCTTGCATCGGCGCGCCGACCGGCTCGCCTCGCTCTGGGCGCTGATCCGCTCGCTCGGGCCTGAGGCGGTGCTGTCGCGTGGTTATGCCCTGATCCGCGATGAGGCTGGCGCGCTGCTGCGCAGCGTCGAGGCCGCTCAGCCGGGCCGGGCGCTCTCGGTGCAACTGGCCGATGGCAGCTTCGGCGTCACCGTTTCGGGCGGCGAAGCCGGCGGAGCGAAGCCATCGGCACCGCGGCCGGTTCGCAAGGCGACGGAGCCGGGAACGCAAGGCGATCTGTTCTGAGGCTCAAGGTGCGGTCAGGAAGGCCTTGACCCGCTTCAGCGCGTCCTCGCGCGCTGCCATGTTGGTGCCGACCGTGGCCTTGCCGGTTCCGCTGGCGGAATAGGCGATATTCTCGCGCTCCTTCACCTCGAGGCGCGGATGGTCGAAATCGTGCAGGGCGCCGGGATAGAGCACGAGGCCGACCTGCTCGCCGCGTCCTTGCGCCGCCTTGGCGAGATGGCTGCAGGGCGCGGCCGGGGTCCAGTCGTCGGCGTCGCCCATCAGAATCAGCAGCGGGAGTCGTGCGGCGAAGCTCGGTGATTCCGACTGGCTTCGGCAGCTCGGATAGAAGGCGGCGGCGCGCTTGAAATCGGGCTTGCCGTCGGTAGGTGCGCGCTCCTTGCGGATCGCGGTCAGGACGGTCAGGCCGCCGCTCGACCAGCCGAGGAGCGCGATCGAGTCAGCTCGGATGTTGCCGCGCTGCTGCAGCCAGTTCCGGGCGGCCATCGCATCGGCGACGCGCTCGCGGCTGGCGCGGACCGTCAGGTCCTTCACGCCGCATTGCGAGCCGAGCCCGCGCGAGCCGTAGCTGTCCGGCATCAGCACGGCGAGGCCCGCGGTGGCCAGCCGCTCACCCCAGTCGGCATGACGCATGGAGAGTTGGCCTCGCTCTCGCCACAAGCCGCCGCAACCATGCAGGGCGATCACGGCCGGAAATGGCCCCGGCCCGGCCGGCAGATAGAGGATGCCGGTCAGAGTTCCCTGGTCAGACGAAATGGCAACGCGTTCGTAGCCACCGGCACGGGCGGCCGGTGCTGCGAGCAGCGCAAGGCTCATCAGGCACGCCGCGAAGCGCTGAAGACTGGACATCGTCGACCAGAAGGTTATCACAAACCCTGGAGTATCCCGGCTTTCCGTTTCCCGATCAATGATTTGATGCAATTCTGATGAATATCAGCGAGCGCCTGCCACCTCACGGTCCCGAAGCCGTCGTCGACTACCGCGCCGGCGACTTTCATGTCGTCAAGCCCGGTGCCTTTGTGCGCTGTGCCGTGACGGGGGCGCCTATCCGTCTCGATGATCTCCGCTACTGGTCGATCGAGTGGCAGGAGCCCTATGCCTCGTCGGAAGCCGCGCTTCTGAGGCTGCGCCGCGCTGGCCGCGCCTGACGACGGCCGGGCGTTCAGCGCCTTGTTCCGAGGGATGCGAGCAATCCTTCGATCGTAGCCGGTTCCGCGAAAACCAGCGTAACCGGCACCACCACCAGCGACCCATGCTCATCTTCTGGCCAGAGCGGCGCGAGCTTGGTCCAATCTTTCTCCGTCGTCGCAACCAGCGCACTGTGTTCGCGCGCCGCCGCGAGCGCGGTGGCGACATCCGCCTGCCCATAGGCGTGGTGGTCGCCGTGGGCCTGCTCGGCGACGACGCTTGCCCCGGCTTCCCGCAAGGTCGCAGCGAACTTCTCCGGCCGGCCGATCCCCGACAGCGCCACGACCTTCGCTCCGCGCAATCGCGCGACGGCTGCGTCCGCAGGCTTGAGCATGGCTGCGATAACCGGCTTTTTCTGCGCCCGCGCGGCGGCGGCGACTTGTTCGCCTGAAGCTCCCTGGCCGATTACGATGAGGGCATCCGCTTCGTTCATCTGCTCGGCGAGCGGCGCGCGCAACGGGCCGGCGGGCAGGCAGAGCCCGTTGCCGGCGCCGCTCGCTCCGTCGACCACGGCCAGCTTGAGCCGCTTGACCAACGAAGGATTCTGCAGCCCGTCATCCATCACGACGATGCCGGCGCCAAGGCCGCGCGCCAGCCTTGCGCCCGCCAGCCGGTCGCGGGCGATGACGGTGCGGGCATGTCGCGCCATCAGCAGCGGCTCGTCGCCCACATCGGCCGCGCAATGCCGATCCGGGTCGACTTCAACCGGTCCGGCAAGCCGCCCGCCATAACCGCGCATCAGCACGAACGGCTTCTCACCGCGCTCTTTCAGCAAGCGCGCGATGGCGATCGCTGTTGGTGTCTTGCCGGCGCCGCCGGCGATGAAGTTGCCGATACAGAGCACGGGCAGGCCGATATCGGTCCCGAGCTGCCGCATCCGCCGAAGGGTGATCCGGCCGTAGAGGAAGCCGAATGGCTGGAGCAGTCGGGCGAGCAGCGTGGGCTTTTCCCGCCACCAGAAGCGCGGGGCACGCAGCATCAGGGCGCGCTCTCGCGCTGGCCGATCGCGACCCGCATCAGCAGGGGCTCGATCGCGTGCAGCGTGCGGTTCAGCGCGCCGCCGAGCTCGGTTGCGGTCTGCGCGGCGGCGCGAGCCGCCTGCCGAGCCTCTGCCGGGTTGTTCAGCCAGCGATGGACGGCGCCGGCCAGAGCCTGCGCATCGGCGACTTCGCGCGAGCCGCCGTCGCGATCGAAGGCGGCGAAGATCTCGGCATTGTTATGGACATAGGGTCCGTGCAGCAGCGCGCAGCCGAGCTTGGCCGGCTCGATCGGATTATGCCCGCCGATGCCCTGAACCAGCGAACCGCCGAGGAAGGCGACCTGCGACAGACGGTAGAACAGGCCGAGTTCGTTGACGGTGTCGGCGACATAGAGATCGACGTTGCGCTCCGGGCCGCCACCGGCCGAACGGCGCGAGACGGCGACGTCGTTCGCCTCCGCCAGCGCCTCGATCTCCTGACCGCGCTGCGGGTGGCGTGGCGCGATGATGGTGAGCAGCTTCGGCAGATAGGGCTTGATCGCGAGATGGGCGGCGAGCACCAGCTCATCCTCGCCCGGATGCGTGCTCGCAGCGATCCAGACCGGTCGGCCGGTCGTTTGCCCGTCGAGGATGGCGAGCGTGTCGGCGTCGGCGGGCGGGGCGGGCACGTCGAATTTCAGGTTGCCGGCGACGCTGACGCGCGGCGCACCGAGCTGTGCCAGCCGCTCGGCATCGCCCTGCGATTGCGCAAGGCAGGCCTCGAAGCAGGAGAGCAGGAAACGCGAGGTCTTCGGCATCTTGTACCAGCGCGCGAAGGAACGCTCCGACATCCGGCCATTGACCATCACGACGGGCAGGTCGCGGCGTTGCGCTTCGATCAGCAGGTTTGGCCAGATCTCGGACTCACAGATCAGGCACAGGTCCGGGCGCCAGTGATCCATGAAGCGGCGCATATAGCGCGGTACGTCGAGCGGGATGTACTGATGGATCACGCCACCCGGCAGCCGTGCCGCCATCAATCTGGCGGAGGTGACCGTGCCGGAGGTCACCAGCACCGCGAAGCCGCGTTTCTGCAGTTTGGCGATCAGGGGCAGCAGGGTCACGGTTTCGCCGACGCTGGCGCCATGCAGCCAGATCAGCGGCTTGCTCGGCCGCTTGACGCCAGGGTGGCCACGCCGTTCGGCGAGACGCGCCGCATCCTCCTTGCCGCGCCGCTGGCGCCAGAACAGGAGTCCTGCCGCCGCCGGCTCCAGCAGCGAGGTCGCATAGCGATAGCCGTGGAGGATCGCGCCCTTGCCGCTCATGCCGGCACCCCGGCATTCAGGTGCTTCTCGCGCAGGCCAGCGCCCGGATCGCGGCCGCCGACGAGTGCGTAACCGCGGGCATGGACATCATCGAGGCTGGCCTGAAGCGCGAGACGTGCCGCTTCCTGCGTTGTTTCGTCGGCGTCACGCGCGACCAGGATCGGCTCTCCGACGACGATGGCGCAGCGCCCGAAGGGCAGGCCGATCGAGGCGCGGTCCCAGCTATTGAAGTCAATCCGCCGGCTCGTCACCACGGCGACCGCGCGGATCGGCCGGCCGGAGGCGCGCGCCAGGGCGATGATGCCGGGGCCGACGATGCGCGCTCGCTTGGGAATATCGGCGGTCAGAACCATGGTTTCGCCCGCCGCGAGGCGCCTGACCATCGCGAGGAAGGCGCTTGCGCCGCCCTTTTCGCGGATCTTCTTGCCGAGCGCGCCAGAGCCGCGGATCGCGCCGATGCCGAGCTCGCGCAGCGCCACCGCGTTGAAGCCGCCATCACCATGCCGCGAGACCAGCGAGCAGGCCGGCATCCAGTCCGGTTTGGCGAAGGGGATCATGAGGTGCTGGCCGTGCCACATCGCGAAGATGAGTGGCAGATCCGGCCGGACATGGTCGTAGATGTCGGCAGGTTCGAAGACGATCCGGTTCGTGCGCTGGACGAGGCGCAGATAGCCGGCCAGCATCCTGCCGAGCGCTTCCTGCGCCACGCGCGTCTTGAGGATCGAGAAACCCATTGATTCTGCCGTTCGAGCCTGCCGCGGCTCAGCCCTTGGCGGTTTCGGGGTCGAGCAGGCGGTGGAGATGGACGATGAAATAGCGCGTCTGCGCCTGGTCGACGGTTTGCTGCGCCTTGGCCTTCCAGGCCGTATGCGCGGTGGCATAGTTCGGGAAGACACCGACGATGTCGAGCTTCGTCAGGTCCTTGAAGGTGATGCCGTCGAGCGATGCGAGCTCGCCACCAAGGACGAGGTGAAGGAGTTGTTTCTGTTCCGGTTCCGCGCTCATCGAACTCTCCTGCGGGGGCGTTTCGCCCCCATAAGCCATCCCGGCGGCCCATGCGAGCGCGCCACGCCCGAAGCCTTGAAAAAAATCGTCAGGCGGGCTGCGTCCGTCCGTCGCGCAGCCGCTCGATCGCCGCTTGCAGCGGGGTCGCGAGCTTGCCGTTGCTTGCGGCGAGCATGCCATGGATCGGCAGCTCGCGATTGTAGACGACGGGCCGGCCCTCGCCATCGGTGAGTCGCCCGCCGGCCTCGCTCAGCACGAGATCGGCAGCGGCCAGATCCCAGTCGCGAGCATCGGGCGAGATCAGGCCGGCATCGATGCTGCCGTCGGCGATGCGTGTCAGGCGCAGCGCGAGCGACGGAATCCGGCCGACGGCCTCGAAGCTCTCGAATTGCGCCAGCGCCTCGAGCATTGGCTTGGGGCCGGCGATGCGCGCTCCGGTCAGTGCGCCAGCGGCTGAGGCCTTGATGGTTGCGCCATTCAACGTCGCACCGCTGCCGGCGAGCGCGCGATAGGTCGCCTGACAGGCGGGAGCGTGGACGATGCCGAGGACAGGCGAGCCCTGGTCGAGGAGCGCGACGCAGACGGCCCAGTCCGGCGAGCCCTGCATGAAGGCGCGCGTACCGTCGATCGGGTCGACGACCCAGACGTAGCGATGCGAGAGCCGCTGCGCGTCGTCGACGGTTTCCTCGGAGAGCCAGGCGGCCTCCGGCAGCAGCTCCGACAGCCTGATCCGGAGAAAAGTGTCGACGCCGATATCGGCTTCTGTGACGGGCGATCCGCCGCTCTTGGACCAGGTCCGCGCCGCCGTAGCCTCGCCGGGCCGGAACAGGTCCAGGGCGATCGTGCCGGCTTCCAGGCAGCTTTCGCCGACGGCCTTGAGCAGCTCGGGCGCGATCGGTAGCGTAGTTGCGTTCATGCGTTTCCTATCGGCCGCGAAAGTCGCCGTTTCAAGCCGAAAATGCGGCTGCGGATCGAAAGATTCCGTCAAGCATCTGGCGGGAAAGCGCCCGTTTCGGGCCGGATCGGGCCAAAATCACCTTCCTTTAACCCAACCCTTTAAGCGCTCGGACACGGCTGGCAGCCATCCTCGCAAGGCAAGCACGAGAGCCCCGGCATCGACAGAGGGCTCCGTTGCAGCAGGGATCAAGAGAGGCGTTATAACCGATGGCCAGCGTCACGCCGGCTGCCGGAGAGAGCGGTTTCGTGCCAGTTCTCTCCGGCGGTCCGACCACCACAGCGATCGTTTCCCGCAACCCGATGCCGGCTCGGCCGATCGCGCCGGCGATCGAGCGTGTTGGCTCGGTGCGGATTCTGCGCGGCGGCGCCAATTGGCGCGGCGTCGCGTTGCGTCTGGCCAACCCGGGCGGTGACGACGAGCGTTTCGAGCTAACTCTGACGGCCGGGGATGGCCGCTCCATCGTGGTGGCTTCAGCCGATCAGGACGATGCGGTGGCGCTCTGGCGGGATTTCGGCCGGGCCAGTGGCTTGCCTCTGCTGCTTGAGGCTGTCGATGGGGTGGTGAGCGAACCCTTTCCGCAGCTTGGCCGGGTCGCTCTGGGAGCGATTCGCATTCGCCGCCGCCATGGCCTGCTCAACGGCCGTCGTCCGCGCTTCCTGACCCGCCGCAAGACCGGCCGACTTGCCGAACTGCCGGTGATTGTCGGCGGCGACCGGATGACGGATTGATCCTAGAACCAGCCTCGGCTCGCGGCATCGAGCGCGAGCCCGGCTGCCAGCAGCAGGCCGGCATCGCGGTTCGACCGGAATATCCGCAGAGCTTCGGGCGCCGTCGCGCGATTGATGCGCGTCACTTGCCCTCCGAGATGCAGGGCGAAGGCGGCGAAGCCGAGCCAGGCGACGGGGCCGCCGCCAACCAGCCAGATCGCGATCCCTGTGAGCATGGCGGCCAGCGCGAAGCACAGCGCCACCGCCTCGCGCGTATGGTCGCCGAAATAGCGCGCGCTCGATCGAATACCGGCGATGACGTCGTCTTCCAGGTCCTGCATCGCATAGATCGTGTCGTAGCCGACCGTCCAGGCGATCGAAGCGGCGTAGATCAGATAGGCCGGCGGATCGAGCCGGCCGAAGACGGCGCTCCACCCCATCAGCCCGCCCCATGAGAAGGCAAGGCCCAGCACGAACTGCGGCATGTTCGTCACCCGCTTCATGAACGGATAGATCGCGACGATCACGAGTGACGCGATTCCGAGGATGATCGTGAAGCGGTTGAACTGCAGGAGCACGACGAGCCCCGCCAGCGCCTGCGCGATCATGAACAGCGCGGCCGCTTTCGCCGTGACCTGTCCGGACGGGAGCGGGCGCCCGCGGGTGCGTGCCACCTCGGCGTCGAGCTTGCGGTCGATGATGTCGTTGAAGGTGCAGCCTGCGCCGCGCATCAGCACCGCTCCGACGAAGAAGAGCAGGCAGTGCCAGGGATTGGGATAGGGCTGCCCGGCGGCGATGGCGGCAAGTCCCGCAGCCCACCAGCAGGGCATCAGCAGGAGCCACCAGCCAATCGGTCGCTCGATGCGGGCAAGCTTCAGGAACGGCCTGGTCGCGAGGGGCGCCCGCGTGTCGACCCAATGCCCCGTGAGTGCATCGGGCAAGGGCGTATCGGGGAGGGGGGCGTCACGCCCCGGCATCGCCCCTGGAGGTGACGGGTCGGACATGGCGCCGCGGCGCCGGTCAGAGCGCGCCTTGCGGGACGCGCATCCCGCCGCCGGCACCGCCGGTGATGGAATCGGCGCCGCCGAACGGATTGGCGCCCTGCGCCTGCTGCTGGGCGCGGCGCTGCATCGCGGCCTGCTGCTTCACGGCGTTGCAGGCCTGGGTGCGGAAGCCGGCCACCTTCTTGTTGTCGGCCTGCATGCCTTCGATGAAGGTCTGCGGAATCTGGCACCAGTCCTGATTGGCGGTGGCAAACTTGATTGCGGCGTCGCCGTTGCTGACGAGGCGGCCGAAGGAGCTGCACGCCTCCTGCGGCGTCATTTTCTTCTTGGCCTTCTGGGCAGCCGAAAGCCGCGCCACGATGGACTGGCGCTCGCCGAGGAGCTTCTGAATCTGCTCGCAGCCCGAAGCCTGCGCGTTTGCGGGAGCAGCCGCCAGGAACGGGGCCACGGCAAGGCCGAGCACCGCGATAACGCCTGAAGCCATCCAACGCCGCATGGTGTCCATACTCCGGATTGCCGGCCCGCCCGGCCGATCGTTAAATACGTCCTTAACAGCAGGCGCTGTTAACGCCAACGACTCTTGCGAGTCCATGGGTGGTCTTGTGGGATGCGCCGCCTGCTACAAGGGGATTGTGGCGTTTTTCGCGTTGCTCCCACCGAATATTACCGACTCCTGGAGGCGCCTGCGCCTATGTCCGTTCCCGATTTCGCCCGGCACCGGCTCTTCGTCGACCATCCCTTCTCGCAGTCGGCGATTCTCCCGCTCGAGCGGGAGCAGGCCAACTACCTGCTCAACGTCCTGCGCCTGCGGGCTGATGGCACGGTTCTCGCTTTCAATGGGCGAGATGGCGAATGGCTGGCGCGCCTCGTGCCCGAAGGCCGCAAACAGGCGAATCTGGAGCTCACGCGTCAGACCAGACTACAGCCTCCTGCTCCCGACCTGCATTACCTGTTTGCCCCGCTGAAGCATGCGCGGCTGGACTATATGGCGCAGAAGGCCGTGGAGATGGGGGCGGGCGTGCTGCAACCCGTCCTGACCCGACGCACCCAGGTTTCGCGATTGAACCTCGATCGGATGCGCGCCAATGCCATCGAGGCGGCCGAGCAATGCGGCATCCTCAGCCTGCCCGGAATCGAGCCTGAACGGCCGCTCGAAGCCGCGCTCGCAGGGCTGGGGCCGGAGCGGTTGCTGATTTTCTGTGACGAGGGCATGGCGGAGGCGAGCCCGGTCTCGGCGCTGGCGCAACGCGAGCCTGGCCCGCTGGCCGTCCTGATCGGGCCCGAGGGTGGTTTCGACGAAGCCGAGCGGAGCCTGATCCGGGCACGACCCAACACTCTGCCGATCTCGCTCGGGCCTCGCATCCTGCGGGCGGACACGGCCGCGGTTGCGGCGCTCGCGCTGGTTCAAGCGGTGCTCGGAGACTGGCCTCGCACCTGACCGGACGGCGGCAAGACCTGCCGCCAGCGCCGGTCGCCTTTGCGCGAATGCACAGGACCGATCGTTGTCGAGCGCCCGGCGCTCGCCTATGTCTGTGCATCCTCTGCCGGCTTCCTCCGCATCGTCGGTGTCGGGCCGGTCGTCTTGCCTCATCTGCCGGAGCGCCCATGGCTCGCGACGTGTCCGATTCGACCCCGATTGGTTCCAAGGCTGAACTGATTGCGTGGATCGCTGCCGGCGAGAAACCGACCTCGTCCTTCCGGATCGGTACCGAGCACGAGAAATTCCCGTTCTATCAGAGCGATCTCGCTCCCGTTCCCTATGAAGGCCGCGGCGGCGCCGGCGGCATCCGCGCCCTGCTGGAAGGCATGCAGCAGCGGCTTGGCTGGGAACCGATCGTCGATGCCGGTCATATCATCGGGCTGGCTGGGCCGGATGGCGGCGGCGCGATCTCGCTGGAGCCCGGCGGACAGTTCGAGTTGTCGGGTGCGCCGCTGGCCACGCTGCACGAGACGCAGGCCGAGCTTCAGGCCCATCTTGCCGACGTCAAGGCCGTAGCCGCCCCCCACGGTATCGGGTTCGTCGCGCTCGGCGCCTCGCCCCTCTGGACCCGCGCCGAGACGCCGGTGATGCCGAAGGGCCGCTACAAGATCATGGCGAACTACATGCCGAAGGTCGGCACGAAGGGCCTCGACATGATGTTCCGGACCTGCACCGTGCAGGTCAATCTCGACTTCGCCAGCGAGGCGGACATGGTTCGCAAGCTCAGGGTCTCGCTTGCGCTGCAGCCGCTCTCGACCGCGCTGTTCGCCTCCTCGCCTTTTCTGGAGCGCAAGCTGAACGGCTTCCAGTCGATGCGCTCCGAGATCTGGCGCGATACCGATAACGCCCGTTCCGGCATGCTTCCCTTCGCTTTCGAGGAGGGCATGTCCTACGAGGGCTATGTCGACTGGGCGCTCGACGTTCCCATGTATTTCGTCAAGCGCGGCGACATCTATCATGACGTCACCGGGGCCTCCTTCCGCGACCTTCTGGCCGGCCGCCTGCCGCAATTGCCGGGCGAGAAGGCCACGATGTCCGACTGGGCCAACCACCTTTCGACGCTCTTCCCCGAGGTCAGGCTCAAGCGCTTCCTGGAAATGCGCGGCTGTGACGCCGGCCCGCCCGATATGCTGACGGCGATGCCGGCCTTCTGGGTCGGGCTGCTCTATGATTCCGTTTCGCTCGATGCGGCCTGGGACCTCGTCAAAGGCTGGGGCGCGGAGGAGCGTCAGGCGTTGCGCGATGCGGTTCCGCGCGAAGGCCTCGCTGCGACCATCGGCGGGCGCAGCCTCGGCGAGATCGCCGTGGAGGTGCTGGAATTGTCGCGGGCCGGCCTCGCGCGGCGGGCGCTTCGCAATGCCGCCGGCAAGGATGAAGCCGTCTATCTCGATCCCTTGCATGGGATCGTGGAGCGCGGGCAGACGCTCGCTCAACATCTCGCGGCGCGCTATCGCAACGAATGGGGCAGCACCGTCGAACCGGTCTTCACGGAATTGGCGCTGTAGACTCTGCCGATACGGAAAATCGCGATATCTCCGGCATTGCAGCGGGAGAATTAACGATTTGGCTGCAGTTCGCGGCGATAACCTTGCGGTATGGACCAGCTCCGCGCCAGCTTTGCTGTTTTTCTTCGCGACGAACGCGGCGCGACGATGATCGAGTACGGCTTTGTCGTCAGCCTGATCTCGCTGACCATCATCACGAGTGCCACTCTGATTGGCGAATCGGTCATCCGCTTCTTCCAGTCGATGGCCGCGGGTTTCACGCCCTGAGGCCCGACGAGGCTGACGCGCCGTTTCCCTTGATTTGATGGGGGAGAAACCGGCGCCTATTCCGCCGCTGTCTTGAAGCTCGCGAGGTTGTCGAGACTCTGGATGATGTGCTCGGCCAGCGCGTTCGACAGAACCGAAGGGTCGAAACGGGTCCGTAGCAACCCGATCTTGCAGGAGGGCAGGGTGGCGAAGCCTTCGGACGGGCCGAGGATGCGCATTCCCGGCCTGACCGCGCTTTCAGGCAGGACAGAGATCGCCAGCCCGGCCAGAACGGCGGCTCCGACCGCGGTGGAATTCCAGCTCGCATAGAGCACGCGGAAGCGGCGGCCCTTCGACTCCAGCGCATCGACCGCGGCCTGCCGCCAGTTGCAGGTCGGCCGCCCCAGCGCGAGCGGCAGCGGATCTTCCTCATGCACGCCGTGGCGCGCGGAGGTGACCCACAGCAGCGGCTCGATGCGGATGATCTCGCCCTGACCGCGGCCTTCGACATGGGTGATGATCGCAAGGTCTATGTCGCCGGTCGCGATCCGCTCCGCCAGCATCGGCGTCGGCTCGCAGACGACGGTGACCTCGGCCCGTGGATTCGAATGGGCGAAGCGCGCCAGGATTTCCGGTAGGTAGCGATCGGCATAGTCGTCCGGCACGCCGAGCCGGATGCGGCCCTTAAGGTCCGCATCCGCGAAGGAGGCGACGCATTCAAGGTTCAGCCTGACGATCCGGCGAGCATAGTCGAGCAGGCGCTCGCCATCCTCCGTCAGCTTGGCGTGCCGCCCGTCGCGCCCGAAAAGAGGCCTGCCGACCCGCTCTTCCAGCCGCTTCATCTGCATGGAAACGGCCGATTGCGTCTTGAAGACGATCTCGGCGGCGCGGGTGAAGGAGCCGGTGTCGGCGATGGCGACGAAGGTCTTGAGCTGATCGGCGTCGAGCACATGAGCCATTGGCGATCCTCGTCCACTGTTCATCAAAATCAGTGTTGCAAGACATCATAACCATTCGTTTGGCTGATGGCCAGAGCTTCGCTAGGGTCGGCGTGCTCTCCGAGGTTCCTGTCAATGGCGCGTCCGGGCAGGGGGAGAGGCTCAGATCAACGCTCCGCACCGCCAGAGGAGGCCGTCATGCTGCTCATGACCATTGCCGCGAAGTCGCTCTCGTCCGTTTCGGCCGGAGTCGCGCGTGCCGCCGCCATCGGATTCAGCGGAACGATCCAACTCGTGCGCGCTCTCGCCCATCGCCGTGAGGTGATGCGCCTTTCTACCGAGCTCGATGAGCGCGCGCTCAAGGATATCGGCCTCGTCCGTTCGGATATCGACGGTGCGCTGGCGACATCCTGGCTGGACGACCCCTCTGCCGTACTGGCGGAGCGCTCGCGGTCCGCGTCGAGCCTCGCCGCCGCGCGGCGCGAGCACGCCCTGCGCCATGCCGGTTCCAAGCCGATGCTGGCCGCGAAAGCCGATATTGCGGTTGCACGCTGCGCCTGACCCCTTGGCGCCAGCGTCCCTGCGGGCGGGAGCTTCGTGCTTCCGCCCTTTTTCATGTCTTTGACATTAAGGGGGCGGAACTGCCTCAGCGGCGGCCCTGCCCACCGCCGAGCATCGCGTCGAGGATCGATTTCAGCGCGTTCTGGTGATCGTCCTGAATCTGACGGCCATGCTCGAACATCTGGTTGAGTGCGTCGAGGCCGATCGAGCCTGGTCCGTTGGCCGGGGATGAGGGCGGGGCCTCTTCGGGCTCGGGTTCCGGGGCTGGCGCGCGCCGGGGGGCACTGCGTGGAGCTGGGGCAGGCTCAGGCTGCTGCGGTGCCATCCCGCCGAACATGCCGCCCAGGATCTGGCCGAGAGCGCCGCCGAAGGGATCGGACGGAGCCGGCTGTGGAGTGGGCTGCGGCTGGCCGCCGGCCTGGCCGAACATACCCTTGAGAATCGCCTCGAACGGGTTGCCTGGCATCGGCTGCTGCGGTGCCGGCTGCGTGCCGGGCATCTGGCCGCGCATCATCTCCGCGAACTGGCCGAGGATGCCGCCCAGTCCCTCGTTGCTCGATGTCTTGGACAGACCGCCCATCAGCATCGCGGCGATGACCGGTAGCATCTGCTTGAGGATCGCCTGCGAGACGCCGCTGGTCGCAGCCGCCTGCGCCGCGATCGCCTGGCTGACCTCTCGGGAGCCGAAAATCTGGCTCAGCACGTCATTGCCGGCATTCTGGGCGCCGGCCGGAATGCCGTAGCCGCCAGCCTCGAAGAAACGGGCATAGGGCGAGGCGGTCATCATCTGGGCGAGAGATCCGAACGCGTAGGGATCACGCGTCTGTCGCTGCAGCCCCATCGAAAAGGCCGGCAGCAGGGCGTCGAGCGCGGCCTGCGTCTGCTGCAGGCTCAGGCCGTATTGCTGGGCGAGGTTCGGCAGGGCCTGGCCGTTCTGGGCCGACTGCATGATATCGAACAGGTTCATCATCGATGCCTCTCCCCGGCCGGCTCCTGGTTGCGGTTCTGGGGCGACGATAGCAGGGTGTCCTTGCCTGGCAAATCGATGGCAGCCCGGCGCTGCGCGGCCTTGCGCTCCAGGCGCGTGATGCCGCGAAAGGCGAAGACCAGCGCCAGCACGCCGAAGGCGACCGCCCCCAGAGCCGAGCCTGCGAGCGCGCCCTTCGGGCCGGCGAGATGGGCGCCGAGGACGGCCAGCGGCATCGTGCCGAGCGTGGCCCGGCCCCAACTGAACAGCGTCGACAGGAACGGCATGCCGAGATTGTTGAAGGCGGCATTGGCGACGAAGAGCATGCCGACGAAGATCCACATCGGCCCGGCGATCAGGCAGAAGAAGAGCACGAGCTCCGCCGTCAGCCCCGTCGCATGGAAGGCGGAGACGACGGCGCCGCGGAAGAGGAAGAGCAGCGCCCAGGAGACGAGCACGGAGGCGCCGGCGAAGATCGCTGCATCGGTCAGGCCTCGGCGCATCCGGTCGAAGCGACCGGCGCCCCAGTTCTGGCCGAGGATGGGCCCGACGGCGCCTGACAGCGCGAAGAGCACGCCGAAGGCGACCGGCACCAGCCGGTCCATGATCGCGAGTGCCGCCACGGCCGCGTCGCCGAAACGCGCGACGACACCGGCGAAGACCGCATTGGCGATCGGATTGGAGAGATTGGTCAGGATCGCCGGTCCCGCGATCGCGAAGGTCCGGGCGCTGTCCTGCCGGATGAAGGAGAGCCGCGGCTTCTCGATCATGTCATGGATCACCACGCAGCCATGGAAGCCGATGGCGCAGATGATGACCCGTGCGAGCACGATGGCGATGGCGGCGCCGTCCGGTCCGAGCCCGAACCCGAAGATCAGCAGCGGGTCGAGCCCGGCCGTGACGATGCCGCCGCCGAGCGTCACGAACATCGCTCGCCTGGCGTCGCCGACCGCGCGCAGGATGCCGGACAAGCCCATGCCGATCGCCATCAGGATGTTCGATGGCAGCACGATGTAGAGGAAGGAAAGGGCGACGGCATGCGACTGGTCGCGCGCGCCGAGCAGGCTCAGCAGTTTCGGCAGGAAAGGCAGCGCCGCCAGCGACAGGACGAGTGCGACGAGCGCCGCCAGGACCAGGGTCGAGGCCGCGATGCGTCGCGCTGCCGGACGGTCGCCCGCACCGATGCTACGAGAGGTCAGCGCCGTGACGGCGATCATCAGGCCGACATTCACCGAAACCATCAGGTAGAGCACGATGGTAGCAAAGCCGACGCCGGCCGTTGCTTCCGGGCGTCCGAGCCAGGAGACATAGAGCAGCGACAGCAGGTCGACGACGAAGACCGCCATCAGGCCGATCGAACCCGTCGCGGTCATTACCGCGACATGGCGCATCAGCGGACCTTCGAGGAAGACGGCCTGCGGCCGGGCCGAGGCCTGGCTCATCTTTCGGGCTCCCCGACGCCGCCGACCGCGACCTCGGCTCCACCATCCTCGATGACCTGCCGCGTCTCCGGCGTGAGCGGCTTCGACTTGGCCTTGGGCGTGACCAGAGGTTCGGGCGAGACGCGTGGCACGCGGTCGATCGCTGCGGCGAGCCCCTCATGGAACTGGATCTCCATGCGCTGCGCGTCCCGGTCCCTGACATGGTCGATGACGAGATCCGCCTCGTCGCGGGTCAGGCCCAGCGTCTCCAGGGTGACGCGCCCGAAGCCGAGCGCCGATTCGAAGGTCTCGCGCATCTGGAAGTCGACATTCGCCTTCATCAGTTCGATCGCATGGATGCGGTCATACGCCCGCACATGCAGGCGCGCGCTGGGGAACTCCGCCTTGACCATCTCGACGATCCGGAGCGCCGCCTGCTTGTCGTCGACGCAGATGCAGATGACGCGGGCCTTGCCGGCGCCGGCGGCGCGCAGCACGTCGAGCCGCGTGCCGTCGCCGTAATAGATCTTGAAGCCGAACTGTGCGGCCGAGCGGATGCGCTCGACATCGGAATCGATGACCGTCACGTCGATATGCTGGAGCAGCAGAGCCTGCGTCACGATCTGCCCGAAGCGGCCGAAGCCGATCACCATCACCGGGCTGTCGCCGGCGCCCTCGTAATCCTCGTCCATCGTCGCGGGCTGGACGCGGGCCAGCAGCATGGCGTCGATCAGCTTGGCGACGATCGGGCCGAGCAGCATACTGATCGCGGCAAGCGCGGTGACCATTGCCGATTGCTGCGCGGTCAGCAGCCCCTTCGCGAGGCCGAGCGGCAGAAGCACGAAGGCGAATTCCCCGGCCGGCGAGAGCAGGGCACCCGCCCGGATCGCCTCGAGCCATGACGAGCAGGAGAGCCGCAGGATCGAGGTCACCACCGCGATCTTGAACAGCACCAGAAGCGGCGCAGCGAGCGCCAGCAGCATCCAGTTGTCGGCGACGAGCTTGAGGTCGAGCGACATGCCGACCGCCATGAAGAACAGGCCGAGCAGCACGCCGCGGAACGGCTCGATGTCGGCCTCCAGCTCGTGCCGGAAATGCGAGTCAGCCAGCATCACGCCGGCGAGGAAGGCGCCCATCGCCATTGAAAGCCCGACATGCTCCATCAGCAAGGCCGCGCCGAGCACGATCAGCAGCGCGGCGGCCGTCATCACATCCTTCGCGCCGGTATGGGCCAGGATGCGGAAGAACGGGTTCATGACATAGCGCCCGGCCAGCACGATCAGCACCAGCGCGAAGAGCGCGATGCCGAGGCTTGCCAGCGCCCGCATCAGGCTGCCGGCTTGCTGCCCGCCGGTGGTCGCGAGCAACGGCAGCAGCGCCAGCACGGGCGCGATCGCCATGTCCTGGAACAGCAGAATCGAGAAGGTGCGGCGGCCATAGGTTTCGTTGCCGTCGCCGCGCTCCTCCAGCAATTGCAGCGCGATCGAGGTCGCCGACAGGGCGAGCGCGACGCCGACGGCGACTGCTCCGGCTGCCGACAGGCCGAACCACCAGCCGGCGAGGCCGATGCCGGCGGCGCTGAGCCCCATCTGCGTGAGGCCTGAGCCCAGGATGTCCTTGCGCATCGAATAGAGCCGCGACGGCTGCAGTTCGAGGCCAACGAGGAAGAGCAGCAGCACGACGCCGATCTCGGCGGTGCCGCGGATCGTGCCGGGATCCTTGATCACGCCGAGAAGCGAGGGGCCTATGACGATGCCCGCAGCGAGATAGCCCAGCACCGCCGACTGGCCGAGCTTGCGGAAGAGCGGGACGGCGATCACCGCCCCGGCGCAGAACGTCAGGATCGGTGGCAGATAGCTGGCATGCGAGGCGGCGTCGGCCATACGGCACTCAGGGTTTGGGAACGGGTTTTACGGTCAGGCGCGACGCGCGGCGTGGCGGGCCGTCGCTCTATCTAGGCTTTCGATGACGATCCTGCGAGAGGCAATCGGCATGGCGGCCTCGCCTGCGCTGCTTCGCTTCCTTGACATCGCCCCGATCCCGCCGAAAGAAGACGCGGATCGATGGAGGTATCTTCGCGCGTGACCAAGCCACCGCTCGACATTTTGCTCTGCGCCCCGCGCGGTTTCTGCGCCGGGGTGGTGCGCGCCATCGACGCCGTCGAGAAGGCGTTGATGCTGCATGGCGCGCCGGTCTATGTCCGCCACGAGATCGTCCATAACAAATACGTCGTCGAATCCCTGAAGCGGAAGGGTGCGGTCTTCGTCGCCGAGCTCGACGAGGTGCCCGACGAAACGCGCCCCGTGATCTTCTCGGCCCATGGTGTCGCCAAGGCGGTGCCGGCGGCGGCGAAGGCGCGCAATCTTTTCGCCATCGACGCGACCTGTCCGTTGGTCACCAAGGTCCATCGCGAGGCCGAGGTTCACCACAAGCGCGGCCGCCATATCCTGCTCGTCGGCCATGCCGGCCATCCCGAAGTGATCGGCACGATGGGCCAATTGCCCGAGGGCGCGATCACGCTGATCGAGACGCTGGACGACGTCGCCACGTTGATCGCGCCGGAGGGGCAGCCGCTCGCCTATGTCACGCAGACCACCCTCTCGGTCGATGACACCCGTGAGATCGTCGAAGCCTTGCAGGCCCGTTTCCCCGAGCTGATCGCTCCTCACAAGGAAGACATCTGCTACGCCACGACCAACCGCCAGGAGGCAGTGAAGCGCGTCGCGCCGCAGGTCGACGGGCTGATCGTGGTCGGCTCGCCCAATTCCTCGAACTCGCAGCGCCTGCGCGAGGTGGCCGAGCGGGCCGGCTGCCCGGTTGCGCGGCTCGTCCTGCGCACCGACGAGATCGACTGGTCGGTCTTCGGGAATATCCGTAGTCTTGGCATCACCGCCGGTGCCAGTGCGCCCGAGGTGCTGGTCGAGGAAATCATCGACGCTTTCGCCGCCCGCTACGAGGTACGGGTCGAGACCGTCTCGACTGCCGACGAGAACGTCTTCTTCCCCCTGCCCCGCGAGTTGCGCGGCGAGGCGGCGTCCGACGCGGCCGAATAGTTCCAGCAGAAGAGTACGATCGTGGCCGTCTATACCGAAGTGCCCGATGACGAGATGGCCGCTTTCGTGGCGCGCTACGGCATCGGCGACCTCCTCTCCGCCAAGGGCATCGCCGAGGGCGTCGAGAATTCGAACTATCTGATCCGCACCACGCAGGGCGCCTTCATCCTCACGCTCTACGAGAAGCGGGTGAACCCGGACGACCTGCCGTTCTTCCTCGGCCTGATTCAGCATCTGGCTTCGCGAGGGGTGATCTGCCCGCAGCCGGTCAGCGACAGCCGGGGCGAGATGCTCGGCCGCCTTGCCGGCCGCCCGGCAGCAATCGTCACCTTCCTAGACGGCCTCTCGGTGCGTCGCCCGACATCCGCCCATTGCCAGGAACTTGGCCGCGGCCTCGCCCTGCTGCATCAGGCCGGCGCCGATTTCGCGATGGAGCGGGTCAACGCGCTCTCCGTGCCGGGCTGGCGGCCGCTGGCGGATCAGGCTGGCGCAGACGCTGACAAGGTCTCGCCCGGTCTTGCCCGCCGGGTCGCCGCCGAGATCGCCGTGCACGAGGCGAGCTGGCCGCAAGGATTGCCGCGCGGCGTGATCCATGCCGATCTCTTCCCCAATAACGTTTTCTTCATCGGCGACCGGCTCTCGGGCCTGATCGATTTCTATTTCGCCTGCACCGACGCCTATGCCTACGACCTCGCGATCTGCCTGAATTCCTGGTGTTTCGAGGCCGACGGCTCGTTCAACCTGACCAAGGGCCAGGCCATGCTCGCGGGTTACGAGAGCGTCCGGCCGCTGAACGAGGCGGAGGTCGAGGCACTGCCACAGCTCTGCCGGGGCAGCGCCTTGCGCTTCCTGCTGACGCGCCTGGTCGACTGGCTCAACGTACCATCTGGGGCGCTGGTCAAGCCGCATGACCCGCTCGAATACGACCGCAAGCTTGCCTTCCACCAGCGCGTTGCCGATGCTCGCGAATACGGGCTGAAACGGTGAGCGGCGACACGGTCGAAGTCTGGACGGACGGTGCCTGCTCCGGGAACCCAGGGCCCGGCGGCTGGGGGGCGATCCTGACCTTCAACGGCGTCGAGAAGGAGCTCTCCGGTGGCGAGGCCCAGACCACCAACAACCGCATGGAATTGATGGCGGCAATCGCGGCGCTGGAGGCGTTGAAGCGCCCGGTCACGGTCGCGCTGCACACGGACAGCCAGTACCTGCGGCAGGGCATCACTGGCTGGATCCACGGCTGGAAGAAGAACGGCTGGAAGACGGCCGATCGCAAGCCGGTCAAGAACGCCGAACTGTGGCAGCGCCTCGAAGCCGCGCTCGGCCGCCACAAGATCGAATGGAAATGGGTCAAAGGTCACGCTGGCGACGAGATGAACGAGCGAGCCGACGCCCTGGCGCGTGCCGGCATGGCGCCGTTCAAGAGCGGCGGCCGCTGACGCCAGCTGAGTCCGGCGGCCGATGCTCGTGCAGGTAGTGGGTCAGGCGCAGCAGCGACCTCATCCCGAGCGCGTTGGCCAGCCGGATCGAGGCGATATTGTCCTCATGGACCTGATAGCGCGCCAGCAACCTGCGCCGCGCCAGCTCGTCGAGCGCTGCGCCGACCACGCGCGCGCCGAGACCGCGCCCGCGTTGGTCGGGCCGGGTGACCACGCCGCCGATCTCCCAGACTTCGCCATGGCTCTCGAAGGCTAAGCAGACGGAGAGCGGTTGGTCGTCTGAGCCGATCATGCAGGTGAAGGCGCTTCCGCTTGCCAGAAGCGGCGAAAGCCAGTCCCGCGCATGATCCTGCGTTTGATAGAGCGCGTACATCGCATCCGTCGCTCTGTTCGTAACGATGACGCCGTCACGGTCGGAAATGTGTGCGGGCGATGTGAAGGACAGGAAGCTGGTTCTGCGGATGAGTGGATAGCGTCGCTGGACGACATCGTGTTCGGCCGCGCTGCACAGCTTGAAGACGATTCCGCCATCCGCCGGAAGCTCGGCGAGCAGCGCTTCCGTCAGCGCCGCGTCGTCGCTGCGGATGAGAGCGGCATGGGCCATCGTCGGATAGGTCTTGCGGTCGTAGTCGCTCGCTGCGGTGTCGAGCAGGACGAGCGTCGCCGTGCGTGCCTGCGAGCGGTACTGAACCGCCCGTGCATGTCGCGGAAAGGCGTGCAGATGCTTGAGCAGGACGACATTGGCGAGTGGCTCGGCTGCGAGCCACTCGACGATCTCCCCTCTGTCGCGGATCGCGATCATGATCGCTTCCGCCTGGTTTCTCAGCCGAGCGGCTGGCGGTAGACGATGAAGCCTGACTTGTCGGCGACCTTGTTGTAGAGTTCCTGCGCCTGCAGGTTGGATTCATGCGTCTGCCAGTAGACGCGGAAGCAGTTCTTCGCCCGCGCCATCTGGTTCACGGCTTCGATCAGCTTGCGGCCGACGCCGGTGCCGCGTGATTCCGGCACGGTGAAAAGATCCTGCAGATAGCAGATCGGCTTCTCGCTCCAGGTCGTGCGGTGGAGCACCCAGTTGGTCATGCCCAGAGGCTTGTCGCCCTGGAGGGCGATGAAGCCACCCATCGGTTCCTGGCCTCCAGTCAGGCGCCCGAAGGTGATCGCGTCGATCTCCGGCGGCAGCGTCGCCTTGTAGAAGGTCAGGTAGCCATGCCAGAGCGGGGTCCAGGCATCCCGGTCGGTCGCGGCAAGCGGACGAATGGTGATTTCGGCCATCGGTTCTCTCCTCCGCACGGACGCTAGCTGGCGCTTCGTGGCTTGTCTCATGACAAGCGCAGATCGGATCGATCAGCCGGAATGAGGGGTGGGGAAGGGGGGCGTCAGATGCGCATTGTGAAGTGGTTGGCCCGCACCAATGGCAGATCAGAAGATGTGGGCTGTCGTTCCGGGACGATGCCCGCGATATTTGCCAACTCGTCATCTGGTTGGTTGCCAACACCGGGGAGCGGTTCAAATACATGTCAGCTCGAACATATGTCATCCCTTTTGGACGGCGTGGGCCATATTGCTGTCCTGTGGGGCCGTTGCGCGCAGATCGCGCGTATAATCGCGCGTCACGGCCGCCATCACGAGTCGGTAACCCGTGAAGAATTTGCTGCGACCTAGTGTTTGTGCGCGTCGATGCTGAGGCAAATTTCGCCAGCGTTGGACGGAATCTTCGTTCCCGAAATAACCGATCGCAACGAAACGTCCCGGCTGCGCGGTGTTTTCAAAACGTTCCACAGAGATGAAGCCGTCTATGCCTGCAAGATGCTGCCTGAGATTGGCGGATTCCTTCAAATATTCATCGAGTTCGTTTGGGTCGACTTCGAATTCGAATACCATTACGATCATCAAGTGCTTCCTGTTGCAATTTCGCGTCGGGAGGCACGATAACCGTTCGAAAGTCCGGATGTTACGGCAAGGGCCGAACTATCGCTTCTGGGCTCTTCGTATCTGATCGTTGATGACAAACTGGGACAGTGAATGTCTGTTCCTGGCCGATTATGCCGAGGAAGTTGGGGCTCGGTCGGCTATCGACGAGTGCTTATGGCGGGAGAGGAGGCTCTCGCGCAGGCTGCCGGAGGTGCTTTGCTAACGCAATCGCCCCGATGCCGACAATCGTAAAGCCCCGCGCCCGGGGCCGCAAAGCTCAGGCCTGCGGCGCGTACCGTCCGCTGCTTGCCTCCATGGTCCACGAACCTCGAGCTTATTCGCAAAGCCAGCAGCGCGTAGCACGAGTGAGCCGTCTCCACGACGCCGACGATGATCGCGAACATCGCGGTGAATTGTGGAGCGATGGAGGTCGGACGATTCAGGAATGCTGGAAGTACGGCAGCGAGGCGCTAACCGGTTGTCGCCGGTCTGGTTGAAGGGAGTTCAGTGCCCGCCTGAACGAACAGGCCTCTGTAGGCGGGAAGGGCTCCGAAGGCGAAGGCAACCAGAACCGCCACCATTGTGCCGCCGATCAGGTCGACAAAGTAGTGCCCGCCGAGCACAGGCGTGGAGGCGATCATGGTCGCGCTATAGAGGAGGATGACGGGAAAAAGAGCAGTTCGCCAAAAGCTGATGACGAGAATGATTCCTGCCGCCGTGTGGAAAGAAGGAAACGTCACTAGACCCGGAAGATCGTTCAGATCGAGCGAGAATGGTAATCCGCTTCGCAATCTTTGCATCGCTTCGATATGGTAGACGCCTGGGAGAGTATCGAGATTTGCAAGTGTTTTTGCGTCGCCATAGTACATTGCAACGGCTGCTTTCGCTGGGAAAAACATCCCGATCGCTGTACAGATGACGGCAGTAAACAGAAATGTTTCAAGGAAAAAACAGGTTCTTTTCAAATCTTTTTGGACAACGAGGATGATAAAGCTCCAAAAACTGAAAAATGTAAGAGATGTATAGCTATAATCAAATACTGTTTTAACAATCTCATTATTCTGTACAAAATAAAAATATTGTTTCCAATTAAAATTGAGAAATCTGTCCCAATTAATCAGGATATCATCTGCGTATGGAAAAGATAAAGCCATGCTAGCGTGGTTAAGGACTCTAACATTTATCCATGCCAGTTGAAGGAATATAATTCCTTGAAATATGTAGGCAATTTTTGTCATGATTATTTTCAGTGTTAATATGGTATAATTTACACTAAAAAGAATTATTGAAATAAATAAAAGTATAGCTGAGCTGATTGCTGGCGTTAACAATTGATCTACTGGAAATATTATATTTGAGTTATATATTAGTATAGCATTGATTATTGCGATAGCGATAATCAAAATATATGATATCCGGCTTGGAAATATTTCCATTTTTGGAATTCTCGACGCAGTATTCGCACTGCCGCAACGGTAATCGTGATTCTTTCGAATTGTGTTAACAGGCGGTCACATTCGTCTGCATCATCTATGGCCTGGCAGCGCGCCGCTCAATCCAATGGAGGCGCGTCCAGCGCCCCGCGATTTCGCCCCGGGCCTCGCATTGAGGACGACCTCCGGTTCCATGCCCGAAAGTCGAAACTTGCCGCTTGGATACTGAACGTCTGATGCAGCTCGCGTGAGACACCTATCAAATCAAGGGTCTTGTCCGGGTTGCCGGAGCAAAAGCCCGCGCAGCGACTGCGCGGGCTCGGATCGATTGGCCGGTCGCCAGGCTCAGAGCTGGTCGATCATCGCCGCGGCGCCGGAGGCTTCCGCCTTGCCGGCTGCCTCCTCGACATTGAGCAGCTTCACCACGCCGTCCTCGACCAGCATCGAATAGCGCTGCGAGCGGGTGCCGAGGCCGAAGCCGGAACCGTCCATCGAGAGGCCGATCTCCTTCGCAAAATCGGCATTGCCGTCTGAAAGGAACTCGATCACGCCGGCGCCGCCGGTCGCCTTCGACCAGGCATCCATGACGAAGACGTCGTTGGTGCTGGTGACCATGATGGCATCGACGCCCTTCGCCTTGATCTCGGCCGCCTTCTCCAGGTAGCCCGGCAGATGGTTGCGATGGCAGGTCGGGGTGAAGGCGCCGGGCACGGCGAAGAGCACCACCTTCTTGCCGGCGAACAGGTCGTCGGTGGTGCGCGCGGCCGGGCCGTCGGCGGTCATGACGCGGAACGTCGCCTGGGGAAGCTTGTCACCCACCTTGATGGTCGTCATCAGCCTGTCTCTCCGTAAAGCCGGCGGCCGAAGGGACCGCCCGGCCTCACGGATTAGGGCTTGCCGGCGGGGATGTCGAGTTCCAGCCGTGTCTCGATCGGTCGTGGCGTGCCGCGAACGGTGAAGATCAGCGGCGTCGGGCCGGCGGCGCCTTTCGGCCGCTCGTCGATCCGAATCTGGGCGAGGACCGTGCCGTCCGCCTGCGGCGTCAGACGGGACTTGCCGAAGGACCACATGCCGGAGCCCTCGATGAAGACGTCCTCGATCCGGCCTTCCGCCGGGGGCTGCAGGACGAGGCGCAGGCCCGGATCGACCACGCCGTCGTCGGGCCCGGCCTCGACGATCGCGATCTTCTCCTTGTGCGGGCCGGGCTTGGCGGGAACCGGCACGCGCGCCTCGAAGCTCTCGAGGCGCGATGACGTCACGGTCGTCACGCCGGGCTCGAGCCACAGGCTTGCCTCGCCCTTGGCGGGAATGCAGATCTTCTCGCAGACGGCATAGTCGAGCTTGAGCACGACCAGGACCGGCCGTGACGGGTCGACCGGCTGGACCGAGATCGGAATTACGACCTCGCCGACATAGCCGATTGAATAGCCGGCCGAGTCTTGGAAGCGTTCCGGCACGGGCCAGCGTACGTCCAGCCCGCCGATATTGGTCGAGCCCGACCAGTCGAAGGTCGGCGGCACGCCGAACTGTCCGGGGCTGCGCCAATAGGTCTTGTAGCCCGGCGACATCATGATCTCGACGCCGACCCGCTGCTTGCCGGTGGCGGTGGTCGGCCCGGCGATCAGGCGCAGCCTGGCATGCTCGCTCGGCGACCACGGCGAGGTGGCGGCCTCGTTTGCCGCTTCCTGCGCACGGGCAGCGGGGCTGAATGTCAGCGGCAGCAGGGCCAGCAAGGGAAGAATGCGGTTCACGGCCCTGCCTTTACCGATTGCGAGCCTGAAAAGCGAACAAAACCTGACTTCCTCCGCCGGTCGGTGCCCCGTGACACGCGGCGAACTTTGCGCAGGATTAGGGCGCAATCGCGATAGCGGCGAGATGTCCGCGTCTCGTCCCTCCCGCGCACGTGAACGTGATCTGGAATGAATCGAGGGTCGGAATCCGCCTTTGGTTCGCCGTGGCTCAGCCAAGCCTTGCCGATCCGGCCCGAGAGCCATTAGCATGGACCGTATGAAGATCGGCTCACAATCGCGCGCCAGCGGCCGCAGCTATCTCGACGGGCAATGCCTGATTGCGATGCCGGGCATGGCCGATTCACGTTTCAGCCGCAGCGTCGTCTATGTCTGCGCCCATTCCGAGGACGGGGCGATGGGCATCATCGTCAACAAGCCGGCGGGCGACACGAAATTTCCCGAGTTGCTCGTCCAGCTCGACGTGATCCCCTCGGAGGAGGCGATCCGGTTGCCGAGCCGGGCGGAGCGCATGCAGGTGCTTCGCGGCGGCCCGGTCGAAACCAAACGCGGCTTCGTCCTGCACACGGCCGATTTCTTCCTGGAATCGGCGACCTTGCCGATCGATGAGGGCATCTGCCTGACTGCGACGCTGGATATCCTGCGCGCCATTGCCAATGGCGATGGGCCTGAGAATGCGGTGCTGGCTTTGGGCTATGCCGGTTGGGCTGCAGGACAGTTGGAGGCCGAGATCCAGTCGAATGGCTGGCTGCATTGCGCCGCGGATCCCGAATTGCTCTTCGACGAGAGCGTCGAGACGAAATATCAGCGCGCGCTCGGCAAGATCGGCATAGACCCCGCGTTCCTGTCGCGCGAGGCGGGGCACGCTTAAATCCAGCCCCCTCGGGAAGAAGGATACTAGGCCGCCTCGGTGGCTGCCGCAGCAGCAGCCCCCATCAGGCGCCGTGCCTCCGCCGCCGTCATCGGCTGACCGAAGATGTAGCCCTGCGCGTACTGGCAGCCGAGTTGGTAGAGCTCGATCGCATCCGACTCGCTCTCCGCGCCCTCCGCCACCACGTCCATATGGAGATCGGCGGCGAGCTGCACGATCGAGCGCAGGATCACCGGCGGGCGGCCGTTGCCCATCTGGCGCACGAAGCTCTGGTCGATCTTGATGGTGTCGAACGGGAAGCGCTGCAGGTAGGACAGCGAGGAATAGCCCGTGCCGAAATCGTCGAGCGAGAGGCCGGCGCCGAGATCGCGGATGCGCTGCAGCATCTGCGCGGCGTATTCCGGGTTCTCCATGACGAGGCTTTCGGTGATTTCGAGCTTCAGCGTTCCCGGCAGCACGCGGCGGCGTCCCAGCACGGTCTTCACGTCGTGTAGCAGATCGTGGCGCAGCAACTGCCGGCTCGAGACGTTGACGCTGGCGAAGATCGGCGGGTCGACCTCGAGCGCCGCCTGCCAGGCCTCCAGCTCGCGCGCTGTCTTGTCCATGACATAGACGCCGAGATCGACGATCAGCCCGGTCTCCTCGGCAATGGCGAGGAAATCCTGTGGCATCAGCCGGCCTTCGCGCGGATGATCCCAGCGCACGAGCGCCTCGAAACCGGCGATGGTGCGATCCTCCAGCCGGACGATCGGCTGGTACATCACCTGGATCTCGTTGCGCTCGATCGCCCGGCGCAAATCGCTTTCCAGGGCGAGGCGGTCGTTGCGGTCGGTCCGCATCGCCGGCACGAAGACCTCGATCTTGTTGCCGCCCTGGCGCTTGGCATGGGCCATCGCGAGCTCGGCATTTTTCAGCGCGTCTTCCTTGCGCGAGGCCGGCGCCGGGTCGAACAGGGCCAAGCCGATCGAGGGCGTCAGCACGATCTCGCGCTCGGCATAGGTGATCGGCGTCGAGACGGCGCGGCGCACCAGCTCGGCCAGCGCCAGGATGCGTTCGGGATCGCGCTCAGAGACGAGGATCATCGCGAAGGTGTCGCCGCCGATGCGGGCAAGCGTGTCCTGCGCCCTGAGCAGACGGCCGAGCCGGCGCGCCAGCGTCAGCAGGATCGAATCGCCGGCCGAGAAGCCAACGGATTCGTTGACCTGCTTGAAGCGGTCGACATCGATGACGAGCACGGTTGGGCGGATATTGTCGTCGGCGCGGGTGAAGCCGAAGATCGCGCCGAGCCGGTCCTGGAACAGCTTGCGGTTGGGCAGGCCGGTCAGGTTGTCGTGGACGGCATCGTGCAGCAGGCGTTCCTGGGCGGTGCGCTGCTCGGTGACATCGGCGAGCGTACCGATGACGCGGATGACCTCGCCGTCCGAGCCGATCACCGGCCGGGCCTTGACGTTGATCCAGTGATAGGCGCCGCTGGCGGCGCGCAGGCGCAGGTCGAGATTGAGCTTGCCGCGGCGCTGCTCCAGTACGGCGTCGAGCGTGACGCGATAGCGGTCGCGATCGGCGACATGCATATGCTCCAGCCAGCGCGCTGCCGAGCCTTCGAGCGAGCCCTTGGGCAGGCCGAGCAGCGTCTCGATCTGCGGGGATACGAAGACCTTGTCGGAGCTGACATCCCAGTCGAAGACGAGGTCGCCCGAACCGGAGAGGGCGAGCGCCCGCCGCTCGGTATCCGAGACCAGCCCCTGCGAGATCGCGCCACCCGCGAAGGCGTGCTGGATGACGGTGAAGCCGATCAGCAGCACGATCAGGACGAGGCCGCCTAGCAGGGCAGGCGCGACAAGGTCGCGCTGGAACTGTCCGGTCACGGTGAAGCTCGCGGCGGTGACCCAGACGGCGAGCAGGAACCAGGTCGGGATCAGCATCACCGCCCGCTCGTAGCCATGGGTCGCCAGATGCACGACGAGGATGAAGCCGACGGCAGCGACGGCTGCGATCGAGATGCGCGCGATGCCGGACGCCATCGGCGCGTCGAAGACGGCAAGGCCGATCAGGCCGGCCAGCCCGAGAATCCACAGTGCGGTGACATGGCCGTAGCGGACATGCCAGCGCGACAGGTTGAGGTAGGCGAAGAGGAAGACGAGCAGCGTCGCCGCCAGCACGACCTCGGCTCCGGCGCGATAGATTCGCTCGATCGCCGGCGTAAGCGGGAACAAGCGCTGGAAGAACCCGAAATCCAGGCCGGCATAAGCCAGAACCGCCCAGGCCAGCGCCGCGGCGGCCGGAAAGATCACCGCGCCCTTGACCACGAAGATGATGGTCAGGAACAGCGCCAGCAACCCGGCGATGCCGATGATGATGCCCTTGTAGAGCGTCAGGCCGTTGGTCTTCTGGCGATAGGCCTCTGCCTCGTAGAGATAGAGCTGCGGCAGATTGGGAGACTTGAGCTCGGCGACGAAGGTGACGGTCGTGCCGGGGTCGAGCGTGATCAGGAAGATGTCGGCATCCGGACTGGGCTCGCGATCCGGGGCGAGGCCCTGGCTCGCGGTGACCGCCTCGATGCGCTTGTCGCCGAGATCGGGCCAGATGACGCCGGAGCCGATCAACCGGTGGAAGGGGGCGACCAGCAGACGGTCGATCTGCTCGTCGGAATCGTTGGTGAGTGCGAAGACGATCCAGTCCGGGCGGGCGCCGGCCTCGCGCGCCTTGACGGCGATACGCCTGACGATGCCGTCGGGGCCCGGTGCGGTCGAGATCTGGATGACGTCGCCGTCGGACTTGTTGCGCTCGACCGCATTCGTCAGGTCGATGACGGGGGCGTCGACCGGGACACGCACCGGCTCGACGGCTTGCGCCGGCAAGGCAGCAGCACAGAACCACAGGACAAGGCCGGCCAGGGCGAGGCCGGCCCGAAAAATGCGCTCGGAAATGGACAAGCTCTGCTCGGCTATCAGGCGGGAGGCGATCATTACAAGTTTAACGAAAAGCCCTATCGGCCGCTCATGGCAAGGGCAAGGCGAAGCGCGGCTGTGGTCAACCGCAGCCGTCACGACCTGCTTCCGGGCAGGGCGTCGCTCGAGAGCGCCGCATAGAGCAGGTGATCGGCCCAGTTGCCGTTGATCTTGAGATAGGCCCGTGCCAGCCCCTCGTGCTGGAAGCCGACGCGTTCCAGCAGGCGCCGCGACGGCTCATTGTTCGGCAGACAGGCAGCCTCGACGCGGTGCAGGGCGAGATCGGAAAAGGCGAAGCGCAGGGCGCCGCGCACGGCCTCGGTCATATGGCCCCTGCCGGAATGGCGCTGCCCCATCCAGTAGCCGAGCGTGCAGGCCTGGGCGACGCCGCGCCGGATCAGCCCGAGCGTCAGCCCTCCGAGCAGCGTTTCCGTATGCGTCTCGAAGATGAAGAGCGAATAGGCCTCGTCGGTCGAGATTTCGCGGGCCGCGCGTTTGGCGCGCAGGCGGAACGAGGCGCGGGTCAGGTCGTCCTCGTTCCAGGTGGGCTCCCAGGGCGTCAGGAATTCCCGGCTTTCCATGCGCAGCATGGCCCAGGCGGCGTGGTCACCGGCCTGGGGCGCGCGCAGATAGAGGTTCGGCGTCCGGATCAGCGGGCGGCTCGGCGGCTCGCTCGGGAAACGGAAGAGCGCCATCGCCGGTCAGTCCGCCGCCCGGGCCGCGTGGCGCAGGCGTTTGGCCGGCGGCAGACCATGGGTCGGGCCGACCGCGGCGATCGTCGGCTGATGCCCCAGCAGGGAACGGCCGGCGGCACGCACGTCGTCGAGCGTCACTGCATCGAGCCGGGCTGCGAGTTCCTCGCGCGGGATCGCCCGGCCGAAGAGCAGGACCTGCCGCGCCATCTGCTCCAGCTTGCCGCCCGGGCTTTCGAGCGAAGCCAGCAGGCCGACCTTCATCTGGGCGCGGGCGCGCGCGACCTCGGCCTCGCTGACATCCTCTGCCGCCTGGCGCAAGCAACCGAGCGCGACCTCGATCAACTCGCCAGCATCCTCCGGCGCGGTGCCGGCTCCGATGCCGAAGACGCCGCAATCGGAGAAAGGCCAGTGGAAAGCATCGATCGCATAGGCGAGGCCGCGCTTCTCACGCACCTCCTGGAACAGGCGCGAGGATAACCCGCCGCCGAGAACCGAGGCGAATATCTGCAGCGGATAATGCGTGCCCCCGGTGAAGGGCAGGCCAGGCAGGCCGAGTACGAGATGGACCTGCTCCTCGTCACTGCCGATGCGGGCTTCGCCGCCGCGATATTCGCCGGCCTCACGGGTGAGTAGCGTGAGCTGCGGCGGCGGGAGCTTCGACAGATGCTCCTTGGCGAGCGCCACGAGCGCTTCATGGTCGACGGCGCCGGAGGCGGCGAGCACCATATTGCCGGCATGATAGTTGCGCGCGAGATAGGCCCGGATCGCATCGGGCGTGAAGCCCTTCACCGTCTTGGCGGTGCCGAGAATCGGCCGGCCGATCGGCTGGTCCGGGAAGGCCGCCTGCAGGAAGCGGTCATACACCAGATCGTCGGGGGTATCCTGAACGGCCGAGATCTCCTGCAGGATCACGCCCTTTTCGCGCTTCAGCTCCTCCTCGGTCAGAGACGGAGAGGTGATGATGTCGGCGAGGATATCGACGGCGAGACCGAGGTCCGAGCCGAGCACGCGGGCTGTATAGCAGGTATACTCGACCGATGTCGCGGCATTGAGGTCTCCGCCGACGCTCTCGATCTCCTCGGCGATCGCGAGCGCGCTGCGGCGCGCCGTACCCTTGAACGCCATATGCTCGAGCAGATGCGCAAGCCCGTGCTCATTTGGAAGCTCGTCGCGCGAACCGGCGCCGATCCAGATTCCGAGCGACACGGTCGCGGCATGGTCCATGCGCTGCGAGACGACGCGCAGGCCCGAGGGCAGGGTGGTTAGCGCGACATCGGGATCGTGCCGGCCTTCCGGCCGTGCCGGCACGGCCAGCTCGACGGCTTCGCCCGGTGCGGGCGCGCTCACGCTGCCGCTCCACGCACGGCCCGCGCATGCTCGCGCACGAAGCTCTCGACCTTGCCAAGATCGTTCGGCAGCAGCGTCACGCGCTCCTTGCGCTCCATCAGGTCGGCGAGATGGGCAGGCAGCGCCGGTTCGACGCCGCTCGCAGCCTTGACCGCCGCCGGGAATTTGGCGGGATGAGCGGTGCCGAGCACGATCATCGGGGTTGCCGGATCGCGCTTCAGCGCCTGACGCGCCGCGCCGACGCCGATCGCCGTGTGTGGATCGAGCAGGTAGCCGGCCTCGGTCCAGCTCTTCCTGATCTCGGCTGCGATCTCGTCTTCGCTCTGCGAAGCCGCGTCGAACTCACCGCGGATACGCTGGAGCGGTTCAGGCGCGATCTCGAAGCGGCCGGATTGCTGCAGCGACTGCATCAACCTGCGCACGGCAGCCCCGTCACGACCATGGGCTTCGAACAGCAGGCGCTCGAAATTCGAGGAGATCTGGATGTCCATCGAAGGCGATGTCGTCGCCTGGACGCCGCGCATCTCATAGGCGCCGGTTTCCAGCGTGCGCGCCAGGATATCGTTGCTGTTGGTGGCGATACCCAGCCGCTCGATCGGCAACCCCATCTGCTTGGCGACCCAGCCGGCGAGGATGTCGCCGAAATTGCCGGTCGGGACCGTGAAGGACACCTTGCGCCCCGGCCCGCCCAGCGAGACGGCGGCCGTGAAGTAATAGACCACCTGGGCGGCGATGCGCGCCCAATTGATCGAATTGACGCCGGAGAGCCCGATCTCGTCGCGGAAGGCGTGATGGTTGAACATCGCCTTCACGAGATTCTGGCAGTCGTCGAAAGTGCCTTCGACCGCGATGGCATGGACGTTGTCGGCATCGACCGTGGTCATCTGCCGGCGTTGCACGTCCGAGACGCGGCCCTGTGGATAGAGGATGAAGACGTCGACGCTCTTCAGCCTCTTGAAAGCGTCGATCGCTGCGCCGCCGGTATCGCCCGAGGTCGCGCCGACGATGGTGGCGCGCTGGCCGCGCTGGCCGAGAACATGGTCCATCAGGCGCCCGAGCAGCTGCATCGCCACGTCCTTGAAGGCGAGCGTCGGGCCGTGGAACAGCTCCAGCACGAAGAGATTGTCGCCGATCTGCGTCAGCGGGCAGACGGCCGGGTGCCGGAAGCCGGCATAGGCCCCATGGATCATGCCGGAGAGCGCGCGGCTCTCAATATCGCCGTCGGCGAGCGCGCCGAGCACGCGCTCGGCTACGGCCGTATAAGGTTTCCCGGCGAAACCGGCGATCTCCGTCGTTGACAGCGTTGGCCAGCTCTGCGGCAGGTAGAGCCCGCCATCGCGGGCAAGCCCGGTCAGCAATGCGTCGGAAAAGCTGAGCACCGGGGCTTCACCCCGGGTGGAAACATGCAGCACGATCTTAGCCTCGGTGATCTCAGCCTGTTGCTATAGGCTGGTCCGGCGCATTCGGCAAAACCGTTTGACCAACGAGCCCTCATCCAGAGGAGCCGCGTGAAGGGCGTCTTGCAGGCGCTTCCGTTCGCGAGCAAGCCTCTTGGGGCATCCTTCGTGACGCAAGCTGTCGCTCGCTCGTCAGGATGACGGCTTCGCAGCGCTATCCGTGCCCTTCCGTACCTGCCAGGCGAAAGCGGCGAACACGCCGAGCAGGGTCAGCGCCAGCCCGAACCAGGTCAGCGCATATTGCAGGTGGTTGTCCGGAATCCGCGCGATCAGCTCGCGCACATCGACGCCGGCCGGCGGTGTCATGCCGTCGCCTTCGCGGGCGGCCTCCAGATAGAACGGTGCCGGCGGCTGGCCGAGGGAGGCTGCGATCGCGGCGGGATCGCGCGTGTAGAACTCGCGGAGCGCCGGCAGATCCTGCGGGGTGAAGCTGTTGCGGCTCTCCGGCGCCCGCAGGAATCCCTTGATCGTGTCGGGGCCGCTGGCCGGGCTAATCTGGCCAAGTCGCCCTTCCGGCACGAAGCCGCGATTGACGAGGATGATGCCGCCATCCTCCAGCCTGAACGCCTGGAAGATCCAGCGCCCGAAGCCGGAGAGCTGCCGGCTGCCGGGCGGGCCGGCTGCGATCGTGGTGCGCACCCCGGCGATGCGGTCGTCGATATAGCTGCCCTTGGCAACGACATGGGTCAGGTCGAGCGCAGCGGCGTCGAGTTTCGCCCAATCAGCGCTCGGCGGCATCGGCGCCGGGGTTCCCGCTGCCTCCCGCTGCAGGCGGTCCAGATAGGCGTGCTTCTCGCCCATGCGCTCGAGCTGCCAGGCGCCGAGCATGCACAGTACGATCACGCCCGCGATCGTCAGCAGTGCCGGCAGAAGCAGTCCGGGTTTGCGGGAAGCGGGCGTCGCCATCGTCGTCACGGTCTGCGCCTGCCTTCCTCGGCCTTGTGGGCATATTGCAGGGCAACCGCGAGGCCCTTCATCGGCCGGAGCAGGCCGAGGCAGAGCGCGATGGCCAATGGCAGCCACATCATGAGGTGCAGCCAGATCGGCGGCTCATAGGCGATTTCGACATAGAGCGCCGCGCCCAGCACGATGAAGCCGGCGATCAGCATGATGAACACGGCGGGGCCATCCGCCGAATCGGCGAATGAGTAGTCGAGACCGCAGGCATTGCAGCGCGGCTTGAGCTTCAGAAAGCCGTCGAACAGTGCGCCCTCGCCACAGCGCGGGCAGCGCCCGGCCAGCCCTGTCGAATAGGGGGAGGGAGACGTGGGTTCAGGACTGGTCATCGCAGCCTCCCAGAAGATCGACCCGAAAAGTGGAATACGGTTTTCGGGAACGAAGACGTCAAATCAAAGAACCGAAACAGGAAAGGCGGCCTCGCGGCCGCCTTTCGTCAGACGATGACCGCGAGGCGCGGTTGAGAGTGTGGGATCAGTGCCCGGCTGCCGGAGCGCCGGCGCCCCAGACATAGATCGCGGCGAACAGGAACAGCCAGACCACGTCGACGAAGTGCCAGTACCAGGCGGCGAACTCGAAGCCGAGATGCTGCTCCGGCTTGAAGTGGCCGAGATAGGCCCGGTAGAGGCAGACCGCGAGGAAGATCGTGCCGATGAAGACGTGGAAACCGTGGAAGCCCGTCGCCATGAAGAACGTGGCGCCGTAGATGTTGCCGCTGAAGGCGAAGGTGGCGTGCGAATACTCGTAGAGCTGGCAGATCGTGAACAGCACGCCGAGGATCACGGTGAGCCACAGCGCCTGCTTCAGACCGGCGCGATCGTTGTTGATCAGGGCATAATGCGCCCAGGTCACCGTGGTACCCGAGGTCAGCAGGATCAGCGTGTTGAGCAGCGGCAGATGCCAGGGGTCGAAGGTTTCGATGCCCTTGGGCGGCCAGTGTCCGCCGGTGAAGTCGTAACGCAGGTAGTTGATCTGCTCGCCGGCGAAGAGGCTGGCGTCGAAATAGGCCCAGAACCAGGCGACGAAGAACATCACCTCGGAGGCGATGAACATGATCATGCCGTAGCGGTGGTGGAGCTGGACGACGCGGGTGTGGTGGCCTTCCCTTTCGGCCTCGCGCACCACGTCCATCCACCAGGAGAGCATGGTGTAGAGCACGCCGAGCAGGCCGACGCCGAACACCAGCGGGCCGATATGCATGCCGCCGATCGGCAGCGTCTTCATCCACATCACTGCGCCGATCGCCATGATCGTCGCGCTCGCTGCGCCGACGAGCGGCCACGGGCTCGGATCGACGAGGTGGTAGTCGTGGTGCTTCGTATGGGCCCCGGCCATCTTGTTCAGTCTCCGCGTACGGCTTTTTGTCCGCGCCTCTGCTCTAGCGCGTTCTACAGTTTCGAATTGCCCGCGTCACCCTTGACGGGGCCGGCCTTGCCTTCCGCGACGGGCTGGCCCGACTTGGAGGCGAAATAGGTGTACGACAGCGTAATGGCGTGGACCCCGTCGAGCTCGCGATTTTCGGCGATTTCGGGGTCGATATAGAACACCACCGGCGCTTCGAAGCTCTCGCCGGGCTTCAACGTGTGCTCGGTGAAGCAGAAGCATTGGATCTTGACGAAATAGGCGGCGCCCTTCTCGGGAGCGACATTGTAGGTCGCGATGCCCGTCACGGTGCGGTCGGAGCGATTCGTCATCTTGTAGAACACGGTCTGGGTCGCGCCGACCTGGACCTTGATCTCGGGACTTTCTGCCTCGAACTTCCAGCCCAGTCCCGGTGCGACATTGGCGTCGAAACGCACGGACATGGTCCGGTCGAGAATCTTGCCGGTACCGGCCGTTCCGACCAAGGGCCGGCCGCCGAAGCCGGTCACCCTGCAGAACAGATCGTAGAGCGGAACCGCGGCGAAGGAGGCTCCGAGCATGCCGAAGGCGACGCCGACACAGATGAGGGCGGTGCGCGCCGGATTGCCTCTCGGCCTCTGGGGAGCAGCGTTCGTCATCACAGCGGCCGGTTCAGGACCGCGGGGCCGATCTTCACCAGCGTCACCGCGAAAAAGAAGATCACGAGTCCGCCCAGCACAAGCGCCAACGCGATGGAGCGGCGGCGGCGGCGTGCCAGGTCTTCAGGCGAGAACGGGGGAGGAGCGGGTTGCCGCGGATGCTGCTCGCTCATCCCAGCACCTTGGGCAGCGCCCACATCAGCCCGAAGCCGTTCTCGACGATCAGCACGGCGAAGAGCAGGAACAGATAAAGGATCGAGAAGCCGAACAGTGACCAGCACGCCTTGATCGCGGGCGGACCTTCACTGCGCAGCCAGACCCGCAGCGAGAGCCAGACCATCGCGAGCCCGGTCGTCACGGACACGACGAGATAGAGCAGGCCACCGAAGCCCATCAGCGCGGGCAGAACGGCGACGGGCGCCATGATCAGCGAATAGAGCACGATCTGCCGGCGGGTCGCGGCTGGGCCGGCGACATTCGGCATCATCGGAACGCCGGCACGCGCGTAGTCGTCGGACTTGACCAGCGCCAGCGCCCAGAAATGCGGTGGGGTCCACAGGAAGATGATCGCGAACAGGACCAGCGAGTGCCAGCCGAAATCGCCGGTCACGACGGCTTCGCCGATCATCGGCGGGAATGCGCCTGCGGCGCCGCCGATCACGATGTTCTGCGGCGTCCAGCGCTTCAGCCACATCGAATAGACGACAGCATAGAAGAAGATGGTGAAGGCGAGCATCGCTGCGGCGAGCGCGTTGGCAATGAGACCCAGAACCAGGACCGAGCCGATCGACAGGGTCAGCCCGAATGCCAGCGCCTCCGATGGCAGGATCCGGCCCGACGGGATCGGCCGTTTGGCGGTCCGGCTCATCAGCACGTCGATATCGGCGTCGTACCACATGTTGAGGCAACCCGACGCGCCGGCGCCGACCGCGATCGCGATAAGCGCCGCAAGGCCGAGAACAGGATGCACCGAGCCCGGCGCGGTAACCATCCCGGTCAGCGCCGTTACGATCACCAGCGACATCACGCGTGGCTTCAGCAGCGCAAAGAAATCGCGCGCTTCGCCGGTGGAGACCGTCAGGCTATCGGTGCGGGTTTCGAACGCAGCAGACATCAGTCGGATCGTCTTCGTACTCTTGTGAGCGGCGCCCGTGGGCGCAGGTTGGTCGCGGCGATGTTGCCGCCCGTCTCCGGAACGCCCCTCGGGCGCTCGGGGGAAGGGCGGCGGCGGACCGGTGAGGCCCGCCGCCTGTAGTCTTAGTGGTCCGAGCCGGTGATGCGCGGCAGCGTCTCGAACTGGTGGAAGGGCGGCGGGGAGGACAGCGTCCACTCCAGCGTCGTCGCGCCTTCGCCCCACGGATTGTCACCGGCGAGCTGCTTCTTCGTGAAGGCGACGATGAGGCCGTAGAAGAACACCAGCAGGCCGAAGGCGAAGATGTAGGAGCCGATCGACGACCAGAAATGCCATCCCGCGAAGGCGTCCGGATAGTCCACATAGTGACGCGGCATGCCGGCGAGCCCGAGGAAGTGCTGCGGGAAGAACAGCAGGTTCGCGCCGATGAAGGCGATCCAGAAATGCAGCCGGCCGATCCAGTCCGGCATCACATAGCCGCTCATCTTCGGGAACCAGTAGTAGAAGCCCGCGAAGATGCCGAACACGGCGCCGAGCGACAGCACGTAGTGGAAGTGCGCGACGACGTAATAGGTGGCGTGCAGCGAGCGATCGACACCGGCATTGGCCAGCACCACGCCGGTCACGCCGCCGACCGTGAACATGAAGATGAAGCCCATCGCCCAGATCATCGGTGCGGTGAAGCGGATCGAGCCGCCCCACATCGTCGCGATCCAGGAGAAGATCTTGATGCCGGTCGGCACTGCGATCACCATCGTCGCGAACACGAAATAGCGCTGTGTGTTGAGCGACAGCCCGGCGGTGTACATGTGGTGTGCCCACACGATGAAGCCGACGACGCCGATCGCGACCATGGCGTAGGCCATGCCGAGATAGCCGAAGATCGGCTTCTTCGAGAAGGTCGAGATGATGTGGCTGATGATGCCGAAGGCCGGCAGAATCATGATGTACACTTCGGGGTGGCCGAAGAACCAGAACAGGTGCTGGTAGAGGATCGGATCGCCGCCGCCGGCGGGATCGAAGAAGGTCGTGCCGAAGTTACGATCCGTCAGCAGCATGGTGATGGCGCCCGCCAGAACCGGGAGCGACAGCAGCAGCAGGAAGGCGGTGACCAGCACGCCCCAGGCGAACAGAGGCATGCGGTGCATGGTCATGCCCGGCGCCCGCATGTTCAGGATCGTGGTGATGAAGTTGATCGCGCCCAGGATCGACGAAGCGCCGGCCAGGTGGAGCGAGAGAATGCCGAAATCGACGGACGGACCGGGGTGGCCGGTCGTGGAGAACGGCGGATAGATCGTCCAGCCCGTGCCGGCGCCCATGGCTCCGGGCGCGCCCTCCATGAACATCGAGATGACCATCAGGACGAAAGCCGCGACGAGCAGCCAGAACGAGATGTTGTTCATGCGCGGGAAGGCCATGTCCGGCGCGCCGATCATCAGCGGCACGAACCAGTTGCCGAAGCCGCCGATCACCGCGGGCATGACCATGAAGAAGATCATGATCAGGCCGTGGCTGGTGACGAAGACGTTGTAGCTCTGGCCGTTGGCGAAGATCTGCAGGCCGGGCTCCTGCAGCTCGATGCGCATCATGATCGAGAGGAAGCCGCCGACGAGGCCCGCCATGATCGAGAAGATCAGGTAGAGCGTGCCGATATCCTTGTGGTTGGTGGACAGGAGCCACCGGCGCCATCCGGTCGGGTGGTCGTGATGGGCCTCATCATGACCGTGGCCCTGAGCGTGCTGAGCCGCTGTTGCCATCGTTCTTCTCCTCGGCGACTTACTTGGACGCAGCGGCGAGCTTGCTGCCCGCGTCTTCTGCATTGGCGAATTTCTGCTTAGCTTCCGCGAGCCAGGCGGCATAACGCTCTTGGCTGACGACACGGAAGGCTATCGGCATATAGGCGTGATTCTGGCCGCAGACGAACGAGCACTGGCCGTAGTAGATGCCCTCGCGCTCGGCCTTGAACCAGGTCTCGTTCAGGCGCCCGGGGACGGCATCGATCTTGATGCCGAAGGACGGCACCGTGAATTTGTGGATGACGTCGGCGCCGGTCACCTGCACGCGGACGATCTTGCCGACCGGCACGATCGCCTCGTTGTCGACCGCGAGCAGACGCGGGGCCTCGGCGGCGGCGATCTTGTTGCTGGCGATCGCCTCTGCGCGCTGCTTCTCGTCGAGCATCAGCGAATCGAAGCCGAAATTGCCGCCTTCCTGCGCATACTCATAAGACCAGTACCACTGCTTGCCGGTGACCTTCAGGGTCATGTCGGCCTGCGGGACTTCGAGCTGGAGCTTGAGGAGGCGGAAGGACGGAACCGCGACGACGACGAGGATCAGCACCGGAATCACGGTCCAGCACACTTCGAGCAAGGCGTTGTGCGTGGTCTTCGAAGCAACCGGGTTCGCCTTTTCGTTGAACCGGAAAACGACGTAGAGCATCAGAGCCAGCACCAGGAGCGTGACCACGCTGATGATGACGTTGAGCCAGTCGCTGAACCAGCGGATGAACTCAGCGACGGGAGTGACCGCTCCCTGCAGGTTCATCTGCCAGTCGGAGGGCATGCCGGTGCCGGCGAGAGCCGGTACAGTCGCCAGCGCGGTGACGGCAAGGGCCGTGGCGGCCGCTGTTGCAAAGGTCCTGCTCAGAAGTTGCATCGATCCGACATGCTCCTCAATCGACTTGCGAGGGAGCCGACCGGCTTTGCCCCACGCATGAAGGGGCGACCGCGAAGTCGCCTCATTCTTTGAGATTGCGATAGATCAAAGATCGCGCTTGCGCCAGTGGGACAATGAAGACTGCCCCCAACGACCGTGCGGCATAATCGCGCGAGTCCTCGATGCAACGCCGAACCGTCATGCCGCCTTGACAGGACCGGACCTGCGTGGTCCCAACGCGTTTTATGTTGAAGGGTGGCGGGTTTCTCTGGCGCGGTCGGCGTTTTGCCTGAATTCTGCGCTCCTGCTGCGGTGGCAAGTCCGGTTTGGAAGGGATGGCAGGGATGATGAGGATCATCGGAGCGCTCGGTGCCCTGGCGCTGGCGCTCATGGGGACGAGCCTCGCCGCCGGCTCCGCTTTCGCGCAGGGCGCGGTGCGCTCCACACATGGCGACTGGCAGATGCGCTGCGAGGTTCCCCCGGGTGCCAAGGCGGAGCAATGCGCGCTTGTTCAGAACGTCGCGGCGGAGGACCGCCCCAATCTGACGCTTCTCGTCATCGTGCTGAAGACGGCGGACCAGAAGAGCCGGCTCCTGCGCGTCGTCGCTCCGCTCGGCGTGCTGCTGCCCTCGGGACTGGGTCTCAAGATCGACGACAAGGATATCGGCCGCGCGGGCTTCGTGCGCTGCCTGACCACCGGTTGCGTGGCGGAGGTCGTCATGGACGATACCCTGCTTGGCCAGCTCAAGGGCGGCAAGAGCGCGACTTTCATCGTATTCCAGACGCCGGAAGAGGGGGTTGGCGTGCCCATCTCCCTCAATGGCTTCGGCCCGGGCGTGGAGGCGCTGCCGTGATCGACCAAACTCTTCGTCAGGGCCGCTGGCTCGCATTGCCGCTGCTGTGCCTCGGCCTTGCCGGCTGCGGCTCCGGCTCGTCGTCATCGGCTGGCAATACCGCGCTCAATGTCATCATGTTTCAGTCGACGACGCCTCCGCCGGCGGATCAGTTGCCGAAGGATGACGAGGAGGATCCGCTGATCTGTCCGGATGTCATCGTCTCCGATGGCGGGGCTGCGATCCGCGCCCAGTCCGGGCAGGATTCGAGCGGCCTGCGCTACCAGATCTCCATCTCCAACGTCGCGCGTCAGTGCACGGCGATCGGAAATGGTAGCTTCCGCCTGAAGGTCGGCGTCGAGGGCAGGGTGCTGCTCGGCCCGGCCGGCAGTCCGGGCAATTATGGTGCGACCCTTGTCACCACCGTGACCCGGGCGAACAACGTCGTCGGCAAGCGCAGCGCGCGTGTCGGGGCGGCGATTCCGTCTGGCCAGAGCGGCGCCGATTTCACCCATGTCGAGGATGGCATCGTGGTGCCGGCCGGCAAGGGGGATGTCGAGATCTTCGTCGGTCTGGGCGGTGGCGGCGCTGCCGCGCCGGCGCGTCGGCGTCGCTGACAAGGCCGGCTTTGCCGTGAAAGACGGTGGCGCGCCGATTGACTAAGCCGGCGCGTCTTGTATCTGTGCCGAAGCCGCATATCCCCGCGGGAGAGACCGGGCTCCGAGCCCGGCGCCGAAGGCGCAACCGCCCCGGAAACGCTCAGGCAAAAAGGGCCGCTGGGGATTTGGCGCTCTGGAAAGCGGCGGGCAGTGATGCCCGCCCACCGACGGGTGTAACTTGTCCGGCTATGGCCGGACGGGGAAATCTCTCAGGTGCCGAGACAGAGGGGGCGCGTTCCGGACACCATCGTCCGGGGCTTGCGCTCGATTCTGGAAGGGGCATGCCATGGCTGCCGAGGCCAATACCGATACCGCCGGCGCTGTCGCGCCGTTGAAGACCCCACTGCATGCGCGCCATGTCGCGCTGGGCGCCCGCATGGTGCCCTTCGCCGGTTACGACATGCCGGTTCAGTACCCGACCGGCATCCTGACCGAGCATAATTGGACGCGCGAGAAGGCCGGCCTCTTCGACGTCTCGCATATGGGGCAGGCTTTCCTGGTCGGCCCCGACCACGAGACTACGGCCAGGGCACTGGAGGCGTTGGTTCCTGCCGATATCGTCAACCTTGCTCCGGGAAAGCAGCGTTATTCGCAGCTTCTCAACGAGGAGGGCGGCATCCTCGACGATCTGATGGTGACGCGCTCGATCGATCCCGATGAGGATGGCGCGCTCTATCTCGTCGTCAACGCTGCCTGCAAGGAAGCCGATTATCCCCATATCGAGGCGCGCCTGCCGTCGAATGTGAAGCTCGTCCGTGCCGAGCATCGCGGCCTCGTCGCGCTGCAGGGGCCTGGCGCGGCGGCTGCGCTCGCGGCCATCGCCCCCGAAGCGGCCGAGATGGGCTTCATGACCTCTCGCACCATGAAGGTCGCGGGCATCAAGGCCAATGTCAGCCGCGCCGGCTATACCGGGGAGGACGGCTTCGAGATTTCCGCTGCCGCCAGCAAGATCGGCGAGATTTGGGACACGCTGCTGCTGGATGGGAATGTCAAGCCGATCGGGCTTGGTGCCCGCGATTCGCTGCGCCTCGAAGCTGGCCTGTGTCTCTATGGGCATGACATCGACACGACGACCTCCCCCATCGAGGCCGGATTGAACTGGTCGATCCAGAAGCGCCGTCGAGAGGAGGGCGGTTTCCCGGGCGCCGCGCGCATCCAGCGCGAGCTGACGGAGGGCACGGCGCGCGTCCGCGTCGGCCTCAAGCCGGAAGGGCGCGCGCCTGCTCGCGAGGGCACCGAGATCGCGACGCCCGAGGGTGAGGTGATCGGCGTCGTGACGTCCGGCGGCTTCGGTCCGACGCTGAACGGACCCTGTGCCATGGGCTATGTCGCCAAGGCTCATTCCGCACCGGGCACGCAGCTCAACCTCATCGTGCGCGGCAAGCCGCTGCCAGCCGTCATCGCGACGATGCCCTTCGTGCCGCACGGCTACAAGCGCTGAACCCCTTTTCCAGACAACCGACGCCAGGAGGAACCCATGGCCGAGACCCGTTACAGCAAGGACCACGAATATATCCGCATCGAGGGTGACGTCGGCACCGTCGGCATCTCCGACTACGCCCAGTCCCAGCTCGGCGACGTCGTCTTCGTCGAGCTGCCGACTGTGGGCAAGGCGCTGGCCAAGGGCAGCGAGGCTGCCGTGGTCGAAAGCGTCAAGGCCGCTTCCGAAGTCTATGCCCCGGTTTCCGGCGAGGTCGTCGAGGTCAATGGCGAGCTCGAAGCCGCGCCGGGCACCGTCAACGAGGATCCGGCCGGCAAGGGCTGGTTCCTGAAGATCAGGATCAAGGACGCGGCCGAGCTCGACGCGCTCATGGGCGAGGCCGAGTACCAGGACTACGTCAAGACGCTCTGAGCGGGTGTCATCCCGCACGCGCTGCGGCATGTGAATGCCGCCGTGCAGATGCGGGACCGCCTTCCGAAAGAAGCGCCTTCTCGTCGCACGCTCCCGTGTCTGCGCCGCATCGCTCAAGCGCTGCGGCGCAGACACGGGATGACACCCCGAAACGGAATCACCCCATGCGCTATCTCCCGCTCACCGATACCGACCGCGAGGACATGCTCGCGCGGATCGGCGTCTCCGATGTCGACGCGCTGTTCAGCGACGTGCCGGCCGGAAAGCTGCTCAAGGCCCCGGTCGATCTGCCCCGCGCCAGGGGCGAGCTCGAGGTCGAGCGCATCCTCGGCAAGATGGCCGGCAAGAACACCGCCGCCTCGGCCGTGCCCTTCTTCGTCGGCGCCGGCGCCTACAAGCACCATGTCCCGGCGACGGTCGATCACCTGATCCAGCGCTCGGAATTCCTGACCAGCTACACGCCCTACCAGCCCGAGATCGCGCAGGGCACGCTGCAATATCTCTTCGAGTTCCAGACCCAGGTCGCCGCGCTGACCGGCATGGAGGTCGCCAACGCCTCGATGTATGACGGCTCGACCGGTACCGGCGAGGCGGTGCTGATGGCGCATCGCGTCACCAGGCGCCGCAAGGCCGTGCTCTCCGGCGGCCTGCACCCGCATTACACCGCGGTCGTCGAGACCCTCTCCGAGATGGCCAATGACGAGGTCGTGGCGCTGAAGCCCGACGTTTCGGCCAGCGAGGACATCCTCTCGCAGATCGACGACAGCACCTCCTGCGTCGTGGTCCAGTCGCCGGACGTGTTCGGCAACCTGCGAGACCTGAAGCCGATCGCCGAGAAGGCCCATGCCCATGGTGCCCTCCTGATCGCGGTCTTCACCGAAGTCGTCTCGCTCGGCGCCGTCGTGCCCCCGGGCGCGCAGGATGCCGATATCGTCGTCGGCGAAGGCCAGTCGATCGGCAACGCCTTGAACTTCGGCGGCCCGTATGTCGGCCTCTTTGCCGCCAAGTCGAAATATATCCGCCAGATGCCGGGCCGGCTCTGCGGCGAGACGGTCGATTCGGCCGGCCAGCGCGGCTTCGTGCTGACGCTCTCGACCCGCGAGCAGCATATCCGCCGCGACAAGGCGACCTCGAACATCTGCACCAATTCCGGCCTCTGCGTGCTGGCCTTCACCATCCACATGACGCTGCTTGGCCAGACCGGCCTCGCCCGTCTCGCCGAGGTGAACCACGCCAATGCCGTGAAGCTCGCCGACGCGCTCGCGGGCGTCGAAGGCGTGACTGTCCTCAACGACAGCTTCTTCAACGAGTTCACCGTGAAGCTGAAGAAGCCGGCCGCCGAGGTCGTCGAGGTGCTGGCTGCGAAGGGCATCCTGGCCGGTGTCCCCGTCTCGCGGCTCCTGCCCAAGGCCGGGCTGGACGATCTGCTGATCATCGCCTCGACCGAGGTGAATACCGATGAAGACCGGGCGGCCCTCGTGGCGGCGCTCGTGGAGGTGCTGTGATGCTGAACCGTCAGGGACGTCCCACCCAGGCCGGCGAGGCCTCTCACGCCGAACACGCCACTTTTACCGGCAACAAGGCGCTGCAGCAGATCGAGCCGCTGATCTTCGAGATCGGTCATCACGAGGCGACCGGCGTCGATATCGACAAGCCCGCACCGTTCAAGTCGCGCCTCGGTAAACACGCTCGCCAGGGCGAGATCGGCCTGCCCGGCCTCTCCGAGCCCGAGACCATGCGCCACTACGTGCGCCTCAGCCAGAAGAATTACGGCATCGATACCGGGCTCTTCCCGCTCGGTTCCTGCACGATGAAGCATAATGCCCGCCTCAACGAGAAGATGGCGCGCTTGCCGGGCTTCTCGGACGTGCACCCGCTCCAGCCGGTCTCGACCGTGCCCGGCGCCCTTGACCTGATGCTGGAGCTCGCCCGCTACCTGATGACGCTGACCGGAATGCCGGCCGTCGCTCTCAGCCCCAAGGCGGGCGCCCATGGCGAGGCCTGCGGCATGATGGCGATCAAGGCCGCGATTGCAGCCAAGGGCGAGGGCGCGACCCGCAACGTCGTGCTCGTCCCCGAATCGGCCCACGGCACCAACCCGGCCACGGCTGCCCTGATTGGCTTCTCGGTGAAGGCGGTTCCGGCCCGTCCGGACGGCACCGTCGCGGTTGAGGATGTCAAGGCGCTGCTCGGGCCGGACATCGCCGCGATCATGCTGACCAACCCGAACACCTGCGGCATCTTCGAGCCTCAGATCGTCGAGATCGCCGCGGCGATGCATGAAGCGGGCGCCTATTTCTACTGCGACGGCGCCAATTTCAACGCCATCGTCGGCAAGGCTCGGCCTGGCGATCTCGGCGTCGATGCCATGCATATCAACCTGCACAAGACCTTCTCGACGCCGCATGGCGGCGGCGGTCCCGGTGCGGGCCCGGTCGTGCTCTCCGAGCGTCTGGCGCCCTTTGCGCCGGTCCCCTTCATCCATGTCGAGAATGGCAAGCCGCATCTGATCGAGTCGCGCGGTGAGGCGCCGAAGGGCAACCAGCCCTTCGGTCGCATGACCGCCTTCCACGGCCAGATGGGCATGTATGTCCGCGCGCTCGCCTATATGCTCAGCCACGGCTCGGACGGCATGCGCCAGGCCTCCGAGGATGCGGTGTTGAACGCGAACTACATCCGCGCCGGCCTCGCCGACCTGATGTCGCTGCCCTTCCCGGACCATCCGTCGATGCACGAAGTGCTGTTCGACGACGAATGGCTCAAGGGCACGGGCGTCTCGACGCTCGATTTCGCCAAGGCAATGATCGACGAGGGCTACCATCCGATGACGGTGTATTTCCCGCTCGTCGTCCATGGGGCCATGCTGATCGAGCCGACCGAGTCGGAGTCGAAGGCGGCGCTCGACCTCTTCATCGCGACGCTGCGCGACCTCGCCATCGCGGCCAAGGGCAATGACAAGGAGCGCTTCACCAGCGCCCCGCATCACGCCCCGATCCGTCGCCTCGACGAGACACGCGCCGCCCGTTCGCCGGTCCTGAAATGGGAAAAGCCGGCTTCTGCGCAGGCGGCGGAATGAGATGCCCCCACCATGCTGACGGCCTTCGTCAGCATGGTGAAGGGTGTCGATCGCTTCTTAAGCATTCCTTGACCATGTCGCGGAATGATCCCCCGGTGCCGCTCTCTGTGGCCCGGGGGTTTTTATGTCTGCGCGTCCCTCCATCCTCGCTCTTGCGGCCGCTGCTTTGCTGGCCTCGACGGCGCTCGTGGGTGCCAATGAGCCGAGCTATGGCCCGAACACCTATGACCGCACGCTCGAGGCACTGATCACCCATGAGGATGTCGCCAATCGCGGCGGCTGGCCCAAGGTGCCGCCGGGCGTCACGTCGCTGAAGCCGGATTCGCAAGGCGCCGATGTCGTGGCGCTGAAGCAGCGCCTGCTCGCCAGCGGCGATCTTGCGCCCGAGACCATGCCCGGCGACGTCTATGACGCCAATGTGGTCGAAGGCGTGAAACGCTTTCAGCGCCGCCATGGTTTGTCGGATCTCGGCACGGTCGGCCGCCTGACCCTCAAGGCGATGAACACGCCGGTGGAATCGCGCCTGAACCAGCTCACTGCGACGCTGGAGCGTCTCAAGGGCAACGGCTTCAACTTCGCCAGCCGCTATGTCGTGGTGAACATCCCCGGCGCCAGCGTCGAAGCGGTCGAAAACGGCACGGTCGCCCAGCGCCATCTCGCCATCGTCGGTCGGCCGGACCGTCCCTCGCCGGTGATTCAGGCGAACATCACCTCGGTCAACCTGAATCCGTACTGGACGGTGCCGACGTCGATCGTGAAAGCCGACATCATTCCGCATATGCGCAAGGATCCCGGCTTCATCGCCAAGTCCAATATGAAACTGCTCGGTGCGGAGAATAAGGAAATCGACCCGGCGAGCGTCAACTGGGCGACCCTGAAGAATCCCTATTTCTATGTGCGTCAGGAGCCGGGGCCGACCAATTCGCTCGGCCAGATGAAAATCGACATGCCCAACGGCGATGCGGTCTACATGCACGACACGCCGAAGAAGACGCTGTTCCGCAACGACGTGCGCTTCAATTCCTCCGGCTGCGCCCGCATCGAGGGCGTCCGCGACCTCGGGGCCTGGTTACTCGAAGGCTCGGAATGGAACCGCCAGTCGATCGAGGACGAGATCGCCAAGGGCGAGCGCAAGAACATCACGCTGAAGAAGTCGGTTCCGGTCGCCTGGGTCTATCTCACCGGCTGGCAGGGCGCCGACGGGCAGGTCCAGTTCCGCGACGACATCTATGGCCTCGACACGCCGCAGGGCATCGTCACCTCGACGATCCAGGCGCGCAAGCCAAAGCCGAAGGCGGCTGTCGTGCCGCCGGCAAGGCCTGCTGCTGCGCCGGTGGCGGCTGCCGGCAATCCGGCCGCCCCGACGGCGACCGCCAGTAACTGAGGGCTCTGATAGGAGCAGCCTCAAGGTTTCCTCAGGATCGCCATCACCGCGTCGATCGCCTCGGCGCGGGCCTTCGGGTCGCTGCCGATCGTGACCAGTCCGTCGTCACGCTGCGAATAGGCCGCCTTGCGTTCGCGTAGCGGCAAGTTGGGATGATCGAAATCATGATAGGCGCCGGGAAAGCCGACGAAACGGGCGCCGCCGCTGCGGGCTAGCTCTTCGCAGGGCGCAGCCGGCGTCCAGTCATCGGCCAGACCCTGGAAGATCGCGGTATCGGTCTGCGCCTGCCAGCCGCGCTTCAGGATGACGCGGCAGCCGGGATAGAAGGCAATGACATGGCGCAGGCGTTTCGCTTCGGGCGCAGCCGCGACGCGCAGCGCCGTCGAGCCACCATTCGACCAGCCGATCAGGGCGATGCGCTGCCTCAAGGCGAAGTCCTGCTTCTCCAGCCAGTCTATGGCGGCGAAGGCATCGCGGGCACGTCCGGCCGGCGTCAGCGCGCGCACACGGTCGTTGCACAGGGCCTTGATCCCGCGTGATCCGAAACTGTCGACGAGAAGCACGGCATAGCCGGCCGCGTTGAAGCGCTGTGCCCAGTCGCTCTCTCGGGCATTGATCTCCCCCGAGCGCCGATAAAGCCCGGCGCAGCCGTGAAGGCCGATGACGGCCGGGAAGGGACCTCCTCCTGCAGGGCGTGCCAGCCAACCCACGAGGTCACGCGAATCGTGCGACGGGAAGCTCACCTTCTCGAACGCGCTTGCGGCAGTGGTCGCCGCTACGAACGTCAGGAGCGTGATGGCGAGCACGCGGGCGCGGCGACCGATCATTCCGAAACTCCATGGCTTGCAGGCACGCGATGGAAAAGCGCCATCATCGTATCCTGCCCGGCAGTTCCGGCGGGAGAGCGGCAAAGAAAAACGCCGCGTCCTTGCGGGCGCGGCGTCATCATATCGAGCGGCTGGCCAAAGCTCAGTTGAGCTTGGCCTTGACCTCGGTCAGCCCGGCCGCGAAGGCAGCGTCGCCGGCCTTGCCGGCCATCTGGCCGCGCAGGATGGTCTCGGCAGCCTTGGTGGCGGCCTCCGCAGCCGCGGCGCGAACCTCGGCCTCGGCCTGGCTCTCGGCCTGTGCGATCTTCTCCTCGGCCGCCTTGGTCCGGCGGACGACGAAGTCGGCAAGCTTGGCCTCGGCTTCCGCCGCGAGACGCTTGGCCTCGTCATTGGCGGAGGAGACGATCTCGGCCGCCTCGGCCTCGGCGGCCTTGCGCTTGGCATCGTACTCGGCGAGCAGCTTCTCGGCCTCCTGGCGCAGGCGGCGGGCTTCCGCCAGCTCCTGCGCGACCTTCTCGCCGCGAGCGTCGAGCGCCTTGACGATCAGGCCCGGCACGCCGAACTTGACCAGGATGGCCAGGAAGATGACGAGCGCGACGCCGACCCAGAAAGTATCCATCTGATCTCTCCTCAGCCGCGCGCCAAGGCCTGGTCGACGGCCGCAGCCGCCTCGCTGGCGCTGGGAGCCTGACCGGTCAGCTTGCTGACGATGGCGGCGGCGATGTCGCTGCCGAGGTCGCGGACATTGCCCATCGCGTCAGTCTTGGTCTTGGCGATGGTCGCTTCGGCCTGCGCCATCTTGGCGGCAAGCTCGGCCTCGGTGGCGTGACGCTGGGCGTCGCTGGCCTTGGCACCGGCTTCGCGCGCCGTCTGGGCGATGCCCTGGGCGTTCTTGCGGGCCTCGGCGAGAGCCTTCTCGTAGGCCTGCGCCATCTCCTCGGCCTTGCCTTGCAACTGCGCGGCCTGGTCGAGATCGCGGCCGATCGTGCTTGCACGCTCTTCCATGATGGAACCGAGGCGCGGCAGGGCGACCTTGGACATCAGCCAGTAGAGAACTGCGAAGGTGATCGCGAGCCAGAACAGGTTGCTGGCGAAATGGGCGGGGTCGAAGGGCGGAAAGGACGCCTTCTCGCCGCTCAGGCCCGGAGTGGCAGCCTGCGCCGCACCCGCCAGCAGAGTGGCGAACGAGCCGACAGCCAGAAGCCATCCTTGTCGCGCGAACCCTGAAGATCGAACCGGCATAGCGTGCCTTTCAGCGCTTAAAGACAGGAAACCGTCGCGCGATTGGCCGGATGGCCCGAACGCGCGACGAGAAAGCGGTCGACGAAAGCGTCAGACCACGAAGAGCAGGACGAGCGCGACGACGAACGCGAAGATGCCCAGACCTTCGGCGAGCGCCGCACCGATGAAGGCGCGCGGGAACTGGCCGTCGGCGGCCGACGGGTTGCGCAGGGCGCCCGAGAGGAAGTTGCCGAAAATGGTGCCGACGCCGATGGCGGCGAGGCCCATGCCGAGCGAGGCGAGGCCGGCGCCGATGAACTTGGCTGCAACAGGATCCATGGTCTTATCTCCAGTGTGGAACTTTATGACGGGGTGGGATGAACTCTCGCGAGCGCTGCCCTGGCCTCAGTGGCCGGGATGCAGCGCGTCGTTGAGATAGACGCAGGTCAGGATCGCGAAGACATAGGCCTGCAGGACGGCGACGAGCACTTCGAGCGCGGTCAGCGCAACCGCCAGCAGCAGCGGCAGCGGTGCGATGGCGTATGTGAACAGGCCAGCGGCGGCGCCGGTGGTCAGCGCGACGACGAAGCCGCCGAAGACCTTGAGCGCGATATGGCCGGCGAGCATGTTGCCGAACAGACGAAGCGAGAGCGAAACCGGCCGGGACAGGAAGGAAACCGCCTCGATCAGCACCATGAAGGGCAGCAGCCAGCCGGGCACGCCCGACGGCACGAACAGGCCGAAGAAATGGGTGCCGTGCTTCACGACGCCGTAGATCACCACGATGCTGATGACGAGCAGCGCCAGCGCCGCGGTGACGATGATCTGGCTGGTCACGGTGAAGGAGCCCGGCAGCAGGCCGAGCAGGTTCGACGCCAGCACGAACATGAACAGCGAGAACACGAACGGGAAGAACTTCAGGCCGTCCTTGCCCATCACGCCCGTCATCGTCGAGGCGACGAATTCATAAGCCATCTCGGCGAGTGACTGCAGGCGGCCGGGAACGACCGAACGCTGGCTCGAGCCGTAGACCATGATGGCGGAGACGACAGCCAGCACGACCACCATCCACAGCGTGGAGTTGGTGAAGGACAGATCGAGGCCGAACAGCTTCAGCTCCACGATCGGAGCGATGTGGAATTGGTGGATCGGATCAATTCCGCCGCCGGCCGCCATGGTCTCGTTCCTCGTCGCGCGGCCGGAAGGGCCGCCTTTCGATTATTTCACCTTCGGGTCGCCCGTCGACCCAGAGGTCGGGCGCGAACCGAGCCGATAGACGGATCTGAAGCCCGCGATGGCACCGATCACCAGGAAGGCGATCAGCAGGAACGGGGACGTTCCAAGCCATCGGTCGCCGAGGTACCCGATCAGGGCGCCTGCGATGATGCCACCTGCGAGATCCGTCGCGGCGCGAAAACCTGAGGACATGGCACCCGCAAGCGCCTTGTCCTCTCCAACCGGGCTCGCGCCCGGCTTTTCGTTCTCTTCCGCCCGCCTGATCGCGGACTTCAGGGAACCCAGTCTTGCGCGCAACTCCGAGTCTGAGGCGTTTGGTTCGGGTTCGGACATGGTCTTGGGCCTCCGTCTCGATCGCGTTTACGCCGCGATCCCGCGAAAAACCACTATAACCACGACCAATCCCGCGCATCGAGCCGTCGTCAGCACGGCCTCCTTTATTGGCAGCCCCCCGCGCTGTCAAGGCAGGAGAATTCTATCTAACGTATTGGAATATTTACAAATTCTGGCGAAGTGCGACAATCTTGCCGCATTGCGGGACCGAATGTGGCATTTTTTCAGCGGCCGCGGCGCGTTTTCCCACGGTGTTCGTCGCCAAAGCGGCGCATCCGCGAGGCCGCCATTCTCGGTCGGAGCGAAGCGCAGACCCGAGAATCTGGAGACAGCGGGTTACCGGAGTTTTCGTCGGCGGAAGATGCTCGGATCGAGCCTGAGCGTCACGGTGTGCCCCCGGGCTACCCCGCATCGCGGATGCGCTCGGCCGTCGCCAGATCGACCGAAACCATCTGGCTGACCCCGCGCTCGGCCATGGTCACGCCGAAGAGACGCTCCATCCGGGCCATGGTGATCGGATTATGCGTAATCAGGATGAACCGCGTCTGCGTATTGCGCGCCATGTCGACGAGCAGGTCGCAATAGCGTTCGACATTGGCGTCGTCCAGCGGAGCATCGACCTCGTCGAGCACGCAGATCGGCGAGGGATTCGTCAGGAACACAGCGAAGATCAGCGCGGTCGCGGTCAGCGCCTGCTCGCCACCGGAAAGCAGCGTCATCACTTGCGGCTTCTTGCCGGGCGGGCGGGCGAAGATCTCCAGCCCGGCATCGAGCGGGTCTTCCGAATCCACCAGCCTGAGCTCGGCCTCTCCGCCGCCGAACAGCACGCCGAAGAGCCGCTGGAAATGGCCGTTGACGACGTCGAACGCAGCGATCAGGCGCTCGCGGCCTTCGCGGTTGAGCGCGCCGATCGCCTGCCGCAGGCGGCGGATGGCTTCGGTCAGGTCGTCGCGCTCTCCCGAGAGGCCTTCGCGCTTGGCCTTCACCTCGGTCAATTCGTCCTCGGCGCGCAGGTTGACCGCGCCGAGCCGCTCGCGCTCGCCCTTCAGATTGGCAAGCCGCCGCTCGATCGCCTCCGGCTCCGGCAAGGCGTCGCCTGCCTTGATTCCGGCGATCGTCTGCAAGCCGTCGAGCCCGGTATCCAGCCCGTCCTCGATCTGCCGGACGATATCGCTGAGGCGCTGGCGGGCGGCATCGAGCCGGGCCTCGGCCGAGGCCCGGCGCTCCCGCGCACCGGACAGGCCTTCCAGTGTGAGGCGCGCTTGCCGGTCGGCCTCGGCCAGCGCGGTCTCGCCGGCCGCCAGCCTGTCGGCGGCTTCCCGGCGCGCACCCTCCGCCTGCTCGATTTCGGCGACGAGGCGCCGCCGTTCGGTCAGGAACGTATCGGGCGCCTCGAGTAGCGTCTTCCGCTCGGCGCTGGCGGCCTCGATCCGGCGCCGCGTTTCCTCGGCGCTTTGGAGGCTCGCGGCGACCCGCTGGTTCCAGGCACTGATATCCGCGGCGATGGCGTCGCGGCGGCGGCTCCGCAGGTCCGCTTCCCGCGCCAGCGTTTGGAGACGGGCCCGCGCATCAGAGGCGGCGGCCCGAGCCTCCCCCAGTAGCACGCGGGCCCTGAGGAGCACATTCTCCAGCTCGGCAGAGGCGGGCAGGGTGGAAATCCCCGCCTCCTGGGCCGCGGCCTGTTGCGCGGCTTCGGAGACGGACTGGCCGAGGCGCTTGATCGCTTCCGCCAGCGTCGAGCGCTTGACCAGTGTCTCGGCGGCCTTGCGCTCGGCAGCGGCCAATTGCTCGCGCGCCTGATCGACGTCGCGCCGCGCCTGCTTCGCAGCCTCGATCGTAACACTCTCGGCTTGCGCCGCCAGCCGCGCCTCGGCGCTGACGAAATCCAGTATCCGGCGCGCGGCTTCCGCCGCCTCTCGGGCCGCTCGTGCTTCTCGTTCGAGATCGGCGAGGCGATTCTTCTCCGACAGCCGCCGGGCGGCGGGTGATGGCGCATCAGCCGCGCTCGTGAAACCGTCCCAGCGCCAAAGGTCGCCTGCTCGCGACACCAGAATCTGGCCCTGCTTCAGGGTTTGTCGCAGAATCTCGCCCTCATCGGTCGTGACGACCCCGATCTGTGCCAGCCGCCGCCGGAGCGCCGCCGGCGCCTTGACATGCGCAAGCAGCGGTTGGATGCCCGCAGGCAGGGCGGGGTCGTCTCGGCCTTCGCCGGTATCGTCCCAATGAGCAGGGGCGTTCGCCTCGGTAGAGGCATCGAGATCATCGCCGAGCGCGGCACCGAGCGCGATTTCGTAGCCCTTGGCAACGCTGACCGCTTCGAGGATCGCCGGCCAGCGATCGCCCGCCGCAGGCGCCAGCAGCTTGCGCAGCGTGCCGATCTCGGTGTCGAGGCGCTGCGCCCGGCGGTCGGCTTCGGCAAGGGGGCCGCGCTGCCCGGCTTCGCGCTCGCGTGCCGAGGCGACAGCCGCGCGCGCTGTGAGGACATCCGCATCAGCGGTCTTCAGCACCTTCTCGGCGGCGATCAGCGCCTCGCGCAGCTTGTCGAGCAGCGTCTTCGCATCGGAGGTGTCGAGCACGTCCAGCTCGCGGCGCAGCTTGTCGCTCTCGGCTCCTGCGCGATTCTGCCGCTCGCGCGCCTCATGCAGCGATCGTCCCAGTGCGCCGCGTCGGGCGGCGAGATCGGACAACGCCGCCTGCGCGGCAACCTGCTCGGCCTCTGCAGCGGCGAGCGCGGTTTCGGCCGTGCGCTGTGTCGCGGCTGCCGTCTCCGCACTTGAGCCGGCACCGTCGCCTTCCCGAACCAGGATGGCATCTTCCTCCGCCAGCCGGGCGAGGCTTTCGGAGGCGTCACGCTCGACATTTTTCTGCCGCGACAGGTCGGCCTGCAATTCGGCAAGGCGCTTCCCGAGTTCTTCGGCGCGTTGGCGAGCCCGGCGATTCTCGGCTTCTAGCTCGTCCAGTCCGCGCTTCAAGCGCACAAGGGCAGCGGCCGTCGTCGCCTCGCCCTCGCGCAGCGCCGGCAGTTCATGGGAGGCGATGGCCTGCCGTTTCGCAGCTTCGGCCTGGAGGCCGGTCTGGTCGACGACACCGCGAACCGCCTCTTCCAGCACGTGTGCGGCCTGCGCCTCCTGGGCGCGGGCGTCTTGCAGGGTGATGACGGCGAGCATCGCCTCGGCCCGGCGGATATCGGCGGCGAGGCTGCGATAGCGACCCGCCTGCCGCGCCTGACGATGTAGCGCTTCGATCTGTCCGTCGATCTCGCCGAGCACGTCTTCGAGCCGGGTCAGGTTGTCTTCAGCGCCGCGCAGACGCAGTTCGGCCTCGTGCCGGCGGCTGTGCAGCCCGGCGATGCCGGCGGCATCTTCCAGAATACGGCGACGCGATTGCGGCTTGGCCGAGATGATCTCGCTGATCTGCCCCTGCCGGACGAGGGCCGGCGAGCGCGCGCCGGTCGCCGCATCGGCGAAGAGGAGTTGCACGTCCTTGGCTCGCACCTCCTTGCCGTTGATGCGGTAGGTCGAGCCTTCCTCGCGCTCGATCCGGCGCGTGACCTCCAGCACATCGGCTTCGTTGAAGGCGGCCGGCGCCTTGCGGTCGCTGTTGTCGAGAGTGAGCGAGACCTCGGCCATGTTCCGGGCCGGGCGCTCGTTGGAGCCGCCGAAGATGACGTCGTCCATTCCCGAGCCGCGCATGTTCTTGAACGAGCTTTCGCCCATCACCCAACGCAGGGCTTCGACGAGATTGGACTTGCCGCAGCCGTTCGGCCCGACGACGCCGGTCAAGCCCGGCTCGATCGGGAATTCCGTCGGTTCGACGAAGGTCTTGAAGCCGGTGAGCTTGAGGCGCGTCAGATGCATGGCTGCGCCTCGACGGCTCGAAACAACTCAGCCCTAGTCCTGCGGAAAGCCGCAGGGCGGTTCCGCCCGACAAGGGCTGTTATGAAGCTCAGGTGGAGTGCGCGCGAGCGAAAAACCGCCGCCTCAGTTGCCGAGGAGCGGCTCCAGGATCTTGTCGAATTCGGCGATCGTGAGCGCACCGGAACGCTTCTGCCCATTGATGAAAAAGGTTGGCGTCGAATCCACGCCAACCTTGGCCCCGCCATCCTTCACCACCGTAACGGCGTCATAGATATCCTGGCGCTTCAAGCAGGCTTCGAAGGATTCCTGTGTGAAACCGGCCTGCTTCACCAGCGAGGAGAGGGCATCGACCGGCTTGTCTGTGAAGGCCCAGTTGCGCTGCTGCGCGAACAGCAGGTCGGTCATCGGGACATATTTGTCGTTGCCGTTGCAGCGGGCGAGCATGAAGCCCGCTGTCGCCAGCGGGTCCAGCGGGAATTCGCGCAGCGTGAAGCGCGCCTTGCCGGTGTCTATGTACTTCTTCTTCAGCTCCGGCCAGGTCGTCGTGTGGAAGGTCGCGCAATGCGAGCAGGTCAGCGAGGCGTATTCGACGATGGTGACCTTGGCGTCAGCCGGGCCGAGCCAGACATCGCCCAGCGGGCCGGCATCGGGCAGCTTGGTCTGGGCCCGCGCGGCGGTGCCGCCCGCGAGCGCGGCAGCGGCGATGCCGGCTGCGCCGGTCAGGAGCTGTCGCCTGTTCGTCATCGTAGGGGATCCTCAGGAAAGGTCGAAATCGGTTGGAGCTATAGAGACCAGTGCGATTGTGGCAAGAGCGCATCGTGCCGCGCAGGCCGCTGCTCACGAAGCCGTGTCATCGCCTTGCGTTTTCGCGCTGAGCGCCACCGCCCGGCCGAGTCGGGCCAGAGCCTCGCGCAAGTCCTCGTCCGCGACGCCCGAAACCTGCGCCTCGACGCGCGCCGCCGTCTCTCTGTCGAGCTTGGGCGTTGGCTTCGCCACGACGGGCGCAGCGACAGGTCCCTGCTTGAGCACGAGCTTGCCGACGGCGCGCCAGCCGAGATGCGTGTTGACGCGCTCGACCAGCAACGGCCCGAGCTGCTGCATCTCCAGCGCGAAGGCGCTTTCCACGCGCACCACCATCGTCGCCGGCTCGGAGGTTTCGCCCGGCGCCGGGCGTCGCCGCGGCCAGTCGATCTTGAGCGGTCGCGAGCGTGCCGCCAGCCGCTCGCCGACGATCTCCGGCCAGAGCGAGACGATGGCACGCCCCGCAAAACCCTGTGCGGCGAGCGCGGGCGCGATGCAGTCGTCGATCAGCTCTGCGAGGGGCTTGGCGGACATGAGTCTATTGTGGGCGCGCGCCGCGAGGCTCGCAAGCGGAGTGTGAAGTCGCTTGCGGTCATTGGTGACTGCGCTACATCCGGGGCATGACCGCCAAGGCCCGCGCCGCCGATCTTCTCGCCTGGTACGATCGCCATCGCCGCGTGCTGCCCTGGCGCGCGAATACGGGCGAGCGGCCTGATCCCTACCGGGTCTGGGCCTCCGAGATCATGCTGCAGCAGACCACGGTCACGGCCGTGAAGCCCTATTACGAGCGCTTCATGGCCCGCTTCCCGACCGTGAAGGCCCTCGCTGAGGCTCCGTCGGAAGAGGTCATGCAGGCCTGGGCCGGGCTCGGCTACTATTCCCGCGCCCGCAATCTCCATGCCTGCGCCAAAGCGGTGATGGAGAACCATCGCGGCCGCTTTCCCGACACGGAGGAGGGCCTGCGCGCACTGCCGGGCATCGGCGCGTATACGGCGGGCGCCGTTGCTGCGATCGCCTTCGACCGGCCTGCGGCGGCCGTCGACGGCAATGTCGAGCGCGTCATGAGCCGGCTGTTCGCGATCGAGGACGAATTGCCGGGTGCCCGGTCTGTGATTCGCGAGCGCGTGCTGGCGCTGCTGCCGCACGCCCGGCCGGGCGATTTCGCCCAGGCCCTGATGGATCTCGGCGCCACCATCTGCACGCCGCGCAATCCGGCCTGCGGCCTCTGCCCCTGGCGCGAGCCTTGCCGGGCGCGGGTCGAGGGCACGCAGGAGAGTTTTCCGCGCAAGGCGCCGAAGAAGGCTGGCGTCACCCGCTATGGGGCCGCCTTCGTGCTGACCCGGGACGATGGTGCGATCCTGTTGCGGACACGGCCGGAGAAGGGTCTGCTCGGCGGCATGGCCGAGGTGCCGACCAGTGAATGGCGGGCCGATTACGAACTTGACGGCGCCGCGCAGGATGCGCCGCTGTCCTTGCGTTGGCAGCGCCTGCCCGTGCCGGTGCGGCACGTCTTCACGCATTTTCCGTTGGAATTGTCGGTGCTGATCGGGCGTGTTGCCGCAGGAACCGAGGCGCCGGCCGGGATGCGCTTCACTGCGCAGGCCCGGCTCGGCGAGGAGCCGCTGCCGAGCCTGATGCAGAAGGTCGTGGAAGCAGGGTTGGCGGCGCTCAGGCAGCCGCCATCTGCGCCCTGATCTCACCGCGCAGCGCATCGAGGATCGTGAGGCCTCCGTCGCGCTCGACATGCCAGAAGGTCCAGCCGTTGCAGGCCGGCAGGCCCTGCGCCAGCGCGCCGACCTTGTGGATCGAGCCGACCGCCGGGCCGAGCAGCAGCGTGCCGTCGGCCCGCACCGTAGCCTTGTAGCGGCGCTTCTCGTCATGGACGGTCTCGCCGGCCTTCACCAGTCCGGCCTCGACCAGACTGAGGAACGGCACGCGCGGCTCGCTGCGCTTGGATGGCGCGGCGGAAAAGGCTTCCGGCGCCAGCGGCGTCACTGCCGCAATGCGCTCGCGCGCAGCTTTCGCATAGACGGGATCGCGCTCGAGCCCGATGAAGCGGCGGCCGAGCGCCTTGGCCACGGCGCCTGTCGTGCCCGTGCCGAAGAACGGATCCAGGATGACGTCGCCGGGATTCGAGGCCGAGAGCAGCACGCGGGCGAGCAGGGCTTCCGGCTTCTGCGTCGGATGCACCTTGGCGCCGTTCTCGTCCTTCAGGCGTTCGTCGCCGGTGCAGAGCGGCAGATACCAGTCCGAGCGCATCTGAAGGTCGTCATTGCCGCCCTTCAGCGCCTCGTAATGGAAGGTGTATTTGGAAGCTTCGCCGCGCGCCGCCCAGATCAGCGTCTCATGCGCGTTGGTGAAGCGCCGGCCGCGGAAATTCGGCATCGGATTGGCCTTGCGCCAGACGATGTCGTTCAGCATCCAGAAGCCGAGATCCTGCAGCGTCGCGCCGACGCGGAAGATGTTGTGATAGCTGCCGATGACCCACAGCGCTCCGTCCGGCTTCAGGATGCGGCGGGCTGCCGACAGCCAGTCGCGGGTGAAGCGGTCGTAGTCGGAAAAGGAGGCGAACTTGTCCCAGTCGTCGTCGACGGCATCGACGAGGCTGTCGTCGGGCCGGCGCAGATCGCCGCCAAGCTGGAGATTATAGGGAGGATCGGCAAAGATCAGGTCGACGCTCGCCGGAGGCAAGGCGTTCATCGCCGCGACGCAGTCGCCGACGAGGATCTGATCCAGCGGCAGCTCCTGAGGGATGCCGATATGTTCGGGAAGGCCCTTGGCCTTCATCCGAGCCCCCAGTGCAGGCCGTCCGGTACGCGAAACCTGAATCCGGACGGGAGCACTGGCGGTCCCGGTACGCAGAATACCCATGACGCCAAGACCGTTACGCAACTTCAACGAGGGCGATATTGGTCAGACAGGGTAAAGGTCGGGTTTCCGCTTTGAAAAAAATGCGTCCCATTCTGGGGCTGCAACTTTTGCCTAGCCCATTGTCAATCAAGGGAAATTTGTAAACGGCGGTTAACGTCTGAGGCTGCCGTTACGGCAGCGCGCGGGGATTGGGAACCATGCCGGAGGCTGCAGGCCTCAGCGGAACCAGACGCCCTTCACCGGCGCGAAGGAATAGCGGTGTTCGGGGCAGGGGCCGTGCGCGGCGATCGCTTTGCGGTGCTGCGGCGTGCCGTAGCCGACATGGCCGGAAAAGCCATAAGCCGGGTAGCGCTTGCACAGCCGCGCCATCATCCGGTCTCGCGTCACCTTGGCGACGATCGAGGCCGCTGCGATCGAGGCGACCCGACCGTCGCCCTGCACGATCGCCTCGCAGGAGCAGGCGAATTGCGGTGGGTCGTTGCCGTCGACCAGGATATGTCGTGGCGCCACTGGCAGGCCGGTCACCGCCCGGCGCATCGCCAGCAGGGTCGCCTGGCGGATGTTGACGGCGTCGACTTCGGCAGCCGTCGCGCTCGCAATCGAAACGGCCAGCGCCCGCTCCATGATCTCGCCGAAGAGTTCTTCGCGTGTCGCTGCCGTCAATTTCTTCGAATCGTCGAGGCCATGCGGAACCCGGGCAGGGTCGAGGATCACGGCCGCTGCGACGACGGGACCTGCAAGCGGCCCGCGCCCGACCTCGTCGATCCCGGCGAGCGGCCACAGGCCGTTGGCGATGGCAGAGGTCTCGCGGCTGAAATCGGCAGGCATGGCGGGGTTATGCAGCAGAGTGCGGCGCCGGGCCAGAGCGGTGGAGCACGCCCCACCGCTGAAAGCGGCGAGCCCGAACTCTCAGAACAAGCTCAATTGCGCCTTCTCCTTCTCCGGTTTCACGAACAGGTCGGTTCGCAGCCGGCGCCGTGTCGCGTTGAAGCCGATGCGCTCGGCCGCCATCTCGAAGCGGCGCCCGATCATCCAGGCATAGGGGCCGGAGCCGACCATGCGCTGGCCCCATTGCGAATCGTAGTCCTTGCCGCTGCGCGTCGAACGGATCAGCGACATCACATGCCGCAGCTTGTCGGGATGATGCGTCAGCAGCCATTCCTGCACGATATCGCGTACTTCGAGCGGCAGCCTGAGCAGCACGTAGCCGGCGGCCTCGGCGCCCGCGGCCTTGGCCGCATCGAGAATGCGCTCGATCTCATGTTCGTTGATCGCCGGGATGATCGGTGCGACCAGTGCCGTGACGGGAATACCTGCTTCCGACAGCTTGCGGATCGTCTCCAGCCGCTTGGCGGGGGAGGCAGCGCGCGGCTCCATGCCGCGTGCGGTTTTCGGATCGAGCGTGGTCACCGAGAGCGCGACCTTGACCAGCCCCTTCTCCGCCATCGGCGCGAGGATATCGATGTCGCGCTGGACCAGCGCCGATTTCGTGACGATGCCGACCGGGTGGTTGAACTTCGCCAGCACCTCCAGAATCTGGCGCATGATCCGCAGCTTTTTTTCGATCGGCTGATAGGCGTCGGTATTGGTGCCGATCGCGATGGTCCGCGGCTGGTAGGAGGGCGAGGACAGCTCCTTCTCCAGCAGTGCCGCCGCATCGGGCTTCGCCGTCAGCTTGCTCTCGAAATCGAGACCCGGCGACAGGCCGAGATAGGCATGGGTCGGCCGGGCGAAGCAGTAGACGCAGCCATGCTCGCAGCCGCGATAGGGATTGATCGAGCGATCGAAGGAAATGTCCGGCGAGTCGTTGCGCGTGATGATGGTGCGCGCCTTCTCATAGGCGATCTCGGTCGAGAACGGCGGCAGCTCCTCCAGCGAGCCCCAACCGTCATCCTCGACGACGCGCTGCTCGGACTCGTAGCGACCACCGGGATTGACCGTCGCGCCGCGCCCGCGCCGCCTGTCGGGATCGATGCGATGACCGACATAGGCCATCGCATCGGCCGGAGCGACGACCGGCGCCGAGAGGCTCGGCTCTCGGTCGGTGCGCCGCAGGGGTTGGGCCGCGGGGAAGGGCCTTGAAGTGGGTCTGGCCTGGGGCATGGTATTCGAACCGCGTCGGACGCCGGGAATCGGCACGTTCTGGTCTCATTCAAAGTGAACATAAAGGGAACAGAACGCAAGTGGCGGGATTGTGATATGCTGCGTTGCGGCATAGAATTTTGCCCATGCTCACAGCCGTGATCCGCAGCAATGGTTCCCCGCAGGCGCTTGCCGCGACGCTGGCCGTGCTGATTCCGGCGGTAGCGGAAGGCTTTCTCGGCCATGCGGTTCTCGTCGATGCGATCGGCTCGCCCGAAGCCGAGAGGGCGGCTGACGCGACCGGCGCCTGCTATCTGCGCGCGAGTCATGAGCGGGCTTGGCCGGATGCGGCAACCAAGGCGCGCGGCGATCGTCTCGTCCTCTTCGATGCCGGCGATATACCGCAGTCCCATTGGATTCAGGCGGTAGAGCGTCATCTTCTGATTGCAGCGGCGAAGCCGGCCCTGATTCCGTCGCGTGCGATTGCGACATCGCTGTGCGAGCGTGTCCGGTTTTCCATCGGCGCTCGCGGGCTCGGGCCAGGGCTAGTGATCCCCAAGGCTATGGCGCTGACCGGTCGTCTTGATCGGGCTCCGGTCAGGCTGCCGGTCCTGCGGGAACGAGCGGGCTAGGCCGTTTCGATCGGTTGCGGCACCTGGAACGAGCTATGCCTGCGGCGCATGGCAGAACGAAACTCATTCCGGAACTTGTGCGGTGCAACATAAGTTCATATGTTGACGGTTGCCTGAAGCGCCTCCCCCAGACCTCGAAAGGAGAGATCCATGCTTGAACGGCACGATTCCTGTTCAGCGCTCGAAGCCGAGCGCGACGAGGACAAGCGCGAGGAGCAGCAGGAGGACGAGGATACGTTCTCACCTCGCGTTCATCAGGAAGGATTCTGGAGCTAGGTGCCGGATCATCCGGTGCCGCGCAAAGGGTCCGGATCGCCGTCGATGGTGATCCGGCAGCTCCATGACAACAAGGCGGAGGGCTGAATGCAGCCCTCCGCGCGGAATTCCGGGATATTGCAGGCTCTGTTAGGGTTCGCCGGTTCTGGCGAATCCAAAGGCTCTCCCGCTGATGATCGGCATCACCCTGTGCACGTCATCGGAAGCGCGTCCGTTCTGGCAATGGGTCGACAGGGCTTCAGCCTGGGAGATGGTCCCCTCGATCAGGGCCTTGGGCTATCCGCCCCATCTCACGCTTGCGCGCTATCCCGATCTCCCTGCGGACATTCTGCGCGAAGCCCTCGCCCGGTGCGTACATGAGAAGCCGGTTCCGCTGACCTTCGACCGGATCGGTCTGTTCGATGTCGATCCGCTGGTCCTGTGGCTGTCGCCCCGCAACGATCAGAGTCTGATCGGCCTGCATGCCCGAATTCACGAAAGCATCGACCCAGCCCTCTGTGATCCGCATTATCGGCCCGGGCAATGGACCCCGCATCTCACGATCGCGATGGCCATTCCGGCGAATCGGCGTGAAGAAGCGATTGCGCTGGCAGCCGGGTGCTTCGAGCCGTTCAGCCTAGCCTTCGATATAATCGAAAGCGTCTCCTGGCTGCCGGTGCGTGTGCTGGAGACGGCGCAACTCCGCGGCTGAAGCTGCCTCCCTCCTATCGGGAGGCGCCGGTTACACCTGATTCCGGAACGTGTCGCAGCTCTGCATCGAGCCGGACTGGAAGCCTGTGGTGAACCATTTCGTGCGCTGCGCCGAGGAACCATGCGTGAAGGAATCCGGCACGACCACGCCCTGCGCCGCCTTCTGCAGCTTGTCGTCGCCGATGGCGGAGGCGGTGCGCATCGCCTGTTCGATATCGCCCTGGTCGAGGCGGCCCATCGCCTGGATGTTGTGGGCCCAGACGCCGGCGAAGCAGTCGGCCTGCAATTCGATTCGCACTGAAATCGCGTTCGCGTCACGTTCGGAGGAACGCTCGCGGATCTGATTCGCCTTGGGCAGGATGCCAAGCAGGTTCTGGATGTGATGGCCGACCTCGTGGCCGATCACATAGGCATAGGCGAAGTCGCCGCCGCCGCCGAGCTTGCGCTGCATCTCCTGGAAGAAGGAGGTGTCGAGATAGACCTTCTTGTCGACCGGGCAGTAGAACGGTCCCATCGCCGATTGCGCGGTTCCGCAGCCAGAGCGGTCGACGCCGGAGAAGAGCACGAGTCGCGGCGGCTGGTAGGGGGTATTGGCCTGCTGCGGCAGGATTTTGGACCAGATGTCCTCGTTCTGCGCCAGCACGGCCGAGACGAAGCGGCCCATCTCGTCCTGCGGCGGCCCGGAGGAGCGGCGCGTTTCCTGTGTCTGCTCGCGCCCGCCGATGCCGCCGATCAGTTCTGCACCGCCGATGAGCAGGCGGGGATCGATGCCGAGCGCCCAGCCGAGCAGGCCGAGCACGACCATCGTGCCGATGCCGACGCCGCCACGTCCACCGGGCATGCCGGCGAAGCCGCCGCCACTGCCGCGCCGGTCCTCGAGATTATCGGACTGGCGGTAATCTTCCCATTGCATGAAGGCATCCTCGGCGAAGCTCCCCCGCAATCTCGCCGGGAGATGCGGGGAACTCAAGTCGTCTTTGCAGGCTGGACCTGAACGTCGCGTGACCGCGTTGGTTCCGCTCAGTGGTAGCCGCTGTCCGCTCTGACCTTGCCGCGGAAGGTCCAGTACACGAAGGCCGTGTAGAACAGGATCATCGGCAGCAGGAAGGCGACGCCGATCAGCACGAAGACATGGGAGGAGGGGGCGGCCGCCGCGTCCCAGATCGTTACCGAGGGCGGTACGAGATAGGGGAAGTTCGAGATCGACAGCCCGAGGAAGCAGAGCAGGAAGATCGCGATGGTAAAGGCGAAGGGCGTGAATTCATGCGCACCCTGGAGCCGCTTCCAGACCATGTAGCCGCAGAACGCCGTCAGTGCGGGGAAGGGCCAGAGCAGGACGAGATTGCCCGGCGTGAACCAGCGCTCGGCGATTCGCGGATGCGCGAAGGGTGTCCATAGCGAAACCAGCGCGGCGAAGCCCATCAGCGCCAGCAGCAGCGTCCTGGCCTGCCGACGGGCCCGTTCCGCGACCGGGCCTTCGGTCTTGAAGATCAGCCAGGTCGCGCCGAGCAGGGCATAGCCCACCACGACGCCGATCCCGCACATCACGGTGAAGGGCGTCAGCCAGTCGAACGGCCCTCCGGCGAATTGGCCGTTCGCGACCGTGACGCCCTGGATCAGGCCGCCGAGGATCAATCCCTGCGAAAAGGCGGCGACGGTGGAGCCGAGCCAGAAGGCGATGTCCCAGCGGTGGTGATGCGGCTTGGCGACCCAGCGGAACTCGAACGCGACACCGCGAAAGATCAGTGCCAGCAGCATCAGGATGACCGGGATATAGAAGGCCGGCATGATGATGGCATAGGCTTGCGGGAAGGCGACCCAGAGCCCGCCGCCGCCGAGGACAAGCCACGTCTCGTTGCCGTCCCAGAACGGCGCGACCGAATTCATCATCTGGTCGCGCTCGCTCTCGTCCTTCGTCGTCGGGAACAGGATGGCGATGCCGAGGTCGAAGCCGTCGAGCACCACATAGAGCATCACGGCGGTGCCGATCAGCCCGGCCCAGATCACGGGGAGATACCATTCCATGGCTTGTCTCCTCAGAGTGCCGGTTGAATCTTGTCGTCGCCGGGCTTGCCGTCGCCGAAGATTGCGGCGGCCTCACCCTGCGCAGCCTTGAGCGGGCGCTTGGACGGTTGCTCGGGCGCATCCTCGCCGGATATCTCGTCCGGTCCCTTGTCGATCAGGCGGTTGATCAGCAGGATTCCGGCCGTGAAGACGACGGAATAGACGCAGACGAACAAAGCGAGCGAGATCGCGACCTGCAGCGTGGTGACCGGCGAGACGGCGTCGGCCGAGCGGATGATGCCGGTCGCCAGCCAGGGCTGGCGCCCGACTTCGGTCACGAACCAGCCGGCCAGGATAGCGATGAAGCCCGCCGGCCAGGTGTATTGCGCGATCCAGAGCCAGCGCCGCGCTTCGAAGACGGTGCCCTTGCGCCAGAGCCAGGCGCCGGCCCAGCCGAACAGGATCATCAGCACGCCGATCCCGACCATCGCCCGGAAGGCGAAGAAGGGAATGAGCACAGGCGGGCGGTCCTCGACCTTGAAATCCTTCAGGCTCGGGAAGAGCGCGTTCATGCTGCCATGGGTGACGAGGCTGGCGACGCCGGGGATCGAAATCTCGAAGCGGTTGAGTTCGGCCTTCTCGTCGGGCCAGGCGAAGAGCACGAGCGCGCCGGGCTTCGATGAATCCCAGTGCGCCTCGATCGCGGCGAGCTTGGCCGGCTGATATGTCGCGGTGTCGCGGCCATGGAAGTCGCCGATCACGGCCTGCAGCGGCGCGGTCAGGGCGATCATCAGGATCGCCATCCGGACCATCGTCTTGGCCGATTCGGTGCGATGCCCGGCGAGCAGGTGGCGCGCGCCGGTCGCCAGCACGACGAAGGCGGTCGTCAGATAGGCGGCCGTCATCATATGCGCGAAGCGCAGCGGGAAGGTCGGGTTGAAGACGATCTTCATCCAGTCGACGGGGTAGGCGATGCCGTCGCGCACCTCGTGCCCCGCCGGGTATTGCATCCAGCTATTGGCCGAGAGGATCCAGAAGCCCGAGAGCGCCGTGCCGCCTGCGACGATGACCGCTGACAGGAAATGCAGCCAGGGCGGCACGCGCTTCCATCCGAACAGCATCACGCCGAGGAAGGAAGCCTCGAGGAAGAAGGCGGAAAGCACTTCGTAGCCGATCAGCGGGCCGACCACGTTGCCGACCGCGGTCGAGAATCGACTCCAGTTGGTGCCGAACTGGTAGGACAAGACGATGCCGGAGACCACGCCCATGGCGAAGGAGACGGCGAATATCTTGGTCCAGAAGCGCGCCAGGAGATGGAATTTCGCGTCGCCCGTCTTCAACCACAGTCCGAGCAGCGTCGCGATATAGGCCGAAAGCCCGATCGTGAAGGCGGGGAAGACGATGTGGAAGGAAACCGTGAAGGCGAATTGGATGCGTGAGAGCAGAAATGCATCGATGACCATCGCAGAACTCCGTCGGCCACGCCGCACAGGCGCTAGGTGATGCCCGCTGGGGCATTTCTGGATGCGATCTAAGGCAAGTCTGCCTTGCGACGCCCCTGCGCGCAACGTCGCTGCGTCAATTCTTCCCGTCGAGCGCGGCCCTCAGCGCGCGCAGGTCCCGCCAGGCGAGACGCTTGTCGAGCGCGCGGCGCAGCAGATAGGCCGGGTGGAGGGTCGCGATCGCACGGATACGCCGGGTGCCGGTGTCGTATTCAACCCATTTGCCGCGCGAGGCCGTGATGCTCTTGAAGCCGAGGAGAGCCTGTGAGGAGGGCTTGCCGATGCAGACGAGGATATCGGGGTCGGCGAGTTCGATCTGGCGCTGGATAAAGGGCAGGCAGATCGCCGTTTCCTGTATCGTCGGGGTGCGGTTTCCGGGTGGCCGCCACGGCACGGTATTGGCGATATAGACGTCGTCCTTCCGGCTGAGCCCGATCGCGGCGAGCATGCGGTCGAGCAATTGCCCGGAGCGCCCGACGAAGGGCAGGCCGATCCGGTCCTCGTCGGCGCCGGGCGCCTCGCCCACCATCATCACCCGCCCCTGCGCATTGCCATCGGCGAAAACGAGGTTCTTGGCGGTGGCCTTCAGCGCGCAGCCTTCAAATCTGGCCAGTGCGCTCTTCAACTCATCGAGCGTGCGCGCCTCGCGTGCCAGTGTCCTGGCACTGAGTGTCGCGTCGTCGGGGGGCGTGGCTGCGGCCGCGATCGGTCGCGCTGGAGGGACCGGACGACCGGGTAGAGAGCGAAAACGCGGCTGTTCATTGCCGCGCTCGCCGATAGGAGCCGGATCAGCGAAATGATTGCGCGGAGTCTCGTCGAGCGCCTCGGTCACGCCCATCTCGGCGTACCAGCTCAAAAGCTCATAAGGATCGGGCGCGTCGGGGCCGGCTGCATCGGACAGGCTCATGGAGACATCCTATACCCTGAGAGGCCAATTCGCGAGCCGACGCAGTTGCAAAATGGAACGCGCGCTTGGATAGAGGGGTTCCAGACTGGACGAAGGCCGGCATTGAATGAGCCGGTGAGATAGTTCATATATAAACTATTGTGCGGCGCGGCTGCTGAGGCGGAGGGCAGGATGGATCTCAAGGAAGCGCAGAGCGAACCGCGCGAGAGCATGGACTATGACGTCGTCATCGTCGGCGCGGGCCCTGCGGGCCTGGCTGCCGCGATCCGGCTGAAGCAGCTCGATGAGAACCTCACCGTCGTCGTGGTCGAGAAGGGCGCAGAGGTCGGCGCCCACATCCTCTCGGGAGCTGTCATCGACCCGATCGGCCTCGACAGGCTGGTGCCGGACTGGCGCGACGATCCCGAGCGCCCCCTGACCACCGAGGTCAAGGAGGACCTCTTCTATCTCCTGACGCAGCCGAACGGCATCCGCCTGCCGAATTTCGGCATGCCCTCGCTGATGGACAATCACGGTAATTTCGTCGGCTCGCTCGGGCTGGTCGCCAAGTTCCTGGGCGCACGCGCCGAAGCGCTCGGCGTCGAGATCTATCCGGGCTTCGCCGCTGCGGAGCTGCTCTTCAACGAGGATGGCTCGGTCGCGGGCATCGCGACCGGCGACATGGGCATCGCCAAGGACGGCACGGTCTCCGACCGCTTCACGCGCGGCATGGAGCTGCGCGGCCGCTATACGCTGCTGGGAGAAGGCGCGCGCGGCTCGCTCTCCAAGATCGCGATCAAGCGCTTTGCGCTGGACGAGGGCCGCGAACCCCAGAAATACGGCATCGGCCTGAAGGAGCTCTGGCAGGTGAAGCCGGAGAAATTCCACAAGGGCCGCGTCCAGCACTCCTTCGGCTGGCCGCTCGACAACAGCACCGGCGGTGGCTCGTTCCTTTATCATTTCGACGACAATCTGGTGTCGGTCGGCTTCGTCGTGCACCTGAACTATCAGAACCCGACGCTCTCGCCCTTCGATGAGTTCCAGCGCTTCAAGACCCATCCGCTCATCCGCGACACATTCGATGGCGCCAAGCGCATCGCCTATGGCTCGCGCGCGATCACCGAGGGCGGCTGGCAGTCGGTGCCGAAGCTGACCTTCCCGGGCGGCGCGCTGATCGGCTGCGCGGCGGGCTTCGTCAACGTGCCCCGCATCAAGGGCAGCCACAACGCCATCCTGTCGGGCATGCTAGCCGCCGAAAAGCTGGTTCCGGCCCTGCAAGCCGGTCGTCAGCACGACGAGGTCGTCGAGATCGAGACGAGCTGGCGGGACAGCGCCATCGGCAAGGATCTGAAGCGCGTCCGCAACGTCAAGCCGCTCTGGTCGAAGTTCGGCACGCTCCTCGGCATCGGGCTCGGCGGCATGGACATGTGGCTGAACCAGCTTTTCGGCTGGTCGCCCTTCGGCACGCTGAAGCACGGCAAGCCGGATTTCGCGACGCTGAAGCCGCTCGCCGAAGTCACGCCGATCGCCTATCCGAAGCCGGACGGCAAGATCTCCTTCGACAAGCTCTCCTCGGTCTTCCTGTCCTCGACCAATCACGAGGAAGACCAGCCGGCGCACCTCAAGCTGACCGACCCCTCGGTCCCGATCACGCAGAACCTGCCGCTCTATGGCGAGCCGGCGCGGCTCTATTGCCCGGCGGGCGTCTACGAGGTCGTCTATGAGAACGCGGAGGCCAGGACCAATCCGCGCTTCGTGATCAACGCGCAGAACTGCGTCCACTGCAAGACCTGCGACATCAAGGACCCAGCCCAGAACATCACCTGGACGGTGCCGGAAGGCGGTGGCGGGCCTGGCTACGCGAATATGTGATCGCGTTCGATTCGCGGTCTCGGGAATCAGGAAGGGCGCGCCGGCGGGCGCGCCCTTTGTTGTCTGGGCTTGAGCCGATCAGCCCTTCCGGACGATCGGCGCGACGGGCTTGGTCTCTTCCTTGGCGCAGCCGGCGGCGAAGCCGCCGAGGAGCGCGACGGCGGCAACGCTCAGAATGATCTTCTTCATTGGAATAGTCCCAGTGGAATCGCTGCGTAATCTGCAGACGAGGGCAATCATAGGCTTGATATTCCTGCGCGATGATCGCTGTTTTCCGGTGCCGGCCGCTCCGTCATCCGGATTTCGGCGAGTGTTGCGCCGCTGCTACGAAGCCGCCGCATTCACGAGGCGGCCGGCTTGCCCGCCCGCCCGGAAACCGCCATCTTGGCGGCCTACGCGAAGCGATCACGGTCCGCTGGAAGAGTGCGCCCCGAGATGGTGAGGCCGCGGACCGAGGGAGAATGGCAGTCGTGACATTATTGAAGAAGGTGCGTGCCTCCGGCACGGCTGCTGTGTTGTCGCTGTTGATGTTCCTGCCAGCCGTGGCCGCCGCTCAGGGCGCGACACAGCCGCGTGCGGCCGACACGCTCGAACCAGGCGACAGCCTCGAGGGCAATTACCTCGCGGCGATCGTCGCCGGTGCCTCGCGCGATCTCGGCGCGGCCTCCGTCTATCTGCGCGAGGCGATCAAGGAGGATCCGCAGAACAACGACCTGACCGAGCGCGCCTTCGTTGCCTTCCTGGCCGACGGTGCCATGCCGGATGCCTTCCGCGCGGCTGACAGGCTCATCCAGCAGGATCCGAGCAACGGTCTGGCCCAGCTCGTCATTGGCATCCGCTCGATCAAACAGAAGAGCTACCAGACGGCGCGCAACCATCTTCAGCGCGGCGGCCGGGGCCGCGCGGCAGACATCACTGCGACGTTGCTTTCGGCCTGGTCCTATCTCGGATCGGGCAACTCGCGCCGTGCCATCGAGACGCTCGAGCGCCTCAAGGGCGAACCCTCCTACAATCTCTTCCGTGATTATCACGCCGGACTGATCCTCGACGCCGCCGGTCGGAAGGCCGATGCCGCGAAACGCCTCAAATCGGCCTATGACGCCGAGAAGACCACGCTCCGGTTGGTCGACCTCTGGGCGCGCTTCCAGGCTCGCACGGGAGACTTCACCGGCGCGGCCGAAACCTATGCCGCCTTCGACCGCCTGCTCCCGAACCACCCGATCATTCGCGAAGGCATGGCACTCGTCGGCAGGAAGGATGCGCCGCCGCGTCAGATCTCGACGCCGCAGCAGGGCGCGGCCGAAGTGCTCTACGGCCTCGCCAGCGCCGGCAATCGTCAGGGCGACGAGGCTGCCGCGCTGCTCTACCTGCGCATGGCGATCTACCTGGATCCCGGCCACGACCTCGCCATCCTGACGCTGGGCGATATTCTCGAGCGCGCCCGCCAGCCGGAGGACGCGGTCGCCGTCTACGACAAGATGCCGGCCTCCTCGCCGCTGCGCCCGAATGCCGAAATCCAGGCCGGGCTGGCGCTGGAAAACCTGGGCAAGCCGGAAGAGGCGGTGAAACATCTCGACAAGGTCATTGCCGAGCGGCCGGACGATGTCGACGCGCTCTCCGCGCTCGGCAATATCTATCGTTCGCGCAAGCAGTTCGCCGAGGCGGCTGCCGCGTATGACAAGGCGATCGCCAAGCTGGCTTCGCCCGGCCGCGCCAACTGGGACCTGTTCTATTTCCGCGGCATTGCCCGCGAGCGCATCAATCGCTGGCCGGAGGCCGAAGCTGACTTGCGCAAGGCCTTGGAGTTGCTGCCCGATCCGCTCGGTCGCGAGCGCGCGCTGGTGCTGAACTATCTCGGCTATTCGCTGGTCGACAAGCATCTCAAGCTCGACGAGGCGCTCGACATGCTGCGCCGCGCCGTCGAGCTCAGGCCCCGCGACGGCTACATCATCGATTCGCTCGGCTGGGCTTACTATCGCCTGGGCCGCTACGAGGATGCCTCACGCGAGATCGAGCGGGCCTCTGAGCTGCGCCCGTCCGATCCGGTGATCAACGACCATCTCGGCGACGTCTATTGGAAGACGGGACGTCAGCTCGAGGCGAAGTTCCAGTGGAATCACGCCCGCGATCTCAAGCCCGAGCCCGAGGATCTCGAGAAGATTCTCCGCAAGATCGAGCGCGGGATGGACGATCCTTCGGCGAACGCCGTCGAAGAGACCAAGAAGGATGGCGGCTGACGCCGTGGCGTTGCCGGCCTGACGCCATGGTCCTGCCGCTGACGACACGCGCCCGCGCCAAGGTCAATCTCGACCTGCGCGTGCTCGGCCGTCGCGCCGACGGCTATCACGAACTCGAAAGCCTTGTTGCCTTCGCGGGTGTGGGCGACACGCTCTCGCTCGCTCCTGACGCGCCGCTTGCACTCACGCTTGCCGGATCGCGGGCCGAAAAGCTCGCCGTCGATAAGGATAACCTCGTTCTGCGCGCCGCCCGGGCGCTCGCTGCCGCACGCCCGGGCCTTCGTCTCGGTGGCTTCCATCTCGTCAAGCGCTTGCCGATCGCTTCCGGGATCGGCGGCGGCTCGGCCGATGCGGCTGCAGCGTTGCGCCTGCTGGCGCGCCTGAACGGTATCGCGCCAGCCGATCCGCTCCTGCGGGCGGTCGCTACAGGCGTCGGTGCCGATGTGCCGGTCTGCCTCGATTCGCGTGCCCGGCTGATGGCGGGCATCGGCGAGAGGCTCGGCCCGGTCCTCAGGCTGCCACCGCTTTTCGCGCTGCTGGTCAATCCCGGCGTGGGCGTCGAGACAGTCGGCGTGTTCCGCATGCTCGGACTTGAGGCCGGGAAGATGCTATCTGCTGCACGCGCAGGGAGCCTCGCGGCGCCGGGGTCGGCTGCTGAACTGATCAGTTACCTCACGTCCACGACCAATGATCTCGCCGCGCCCGCACTGCGGATCGCGCCGGTGATCAATGAGGTTCTGGAGCGGCTTGTGGCATTGCCCGGCTGCCGGTTCGCCCGAATGTCGGGTTCCGGCGCGACCTGTTACGCGCTGTTCGACGATTGCACAGTCAGCGCTGCGGCAGCGAAGGCTCTGCAGCGCGAGCACCCGGATTGGTGGATCAAGCCGACGCTGTTGGGGTGAAGAGGTTTGCCGCCCGGTTCAGGCAGGTGAAGCGAAGGCTTGCGGCAACAGGCCCTTCATCACGAGCATCCCGATGGCGGCGACCGTGGTGGCGTCTCTGATCTGGCCGTTCTGGATCATGGCCATCACGTCTCGCGCCGGAAAACAGCGGCAGATCAGGCCTTGCTCCTCGTGATCGAGATCGCGTGCCTGTTGGGTCAGCCCCCTCGCCAGGAAGACATGGCAGCCCTGGTTCGAATAGCCATAGCATTCGAAGAGATAGCCGAGCTTGGCCATCTCGGCCGCCTGAAGGCCGGTTTCCTCGCGCAACTCGCCTTGGGCCACGGTCAGGGGATCTGCCTCCGGGCTCGATTCCCATGAACCTTGCGGAACTTCCCAGAAACGTGCCCGGACGGGATAGCGATATTGTTCGACGAGATGAATGCTGCCATCGGGCTCGACGGGAACAATCGCGGCGAAATCGACCTTCTCGACGACGCCATAGATGCCCCGGGAGCCATCCTGCCGCCGGATGGCGTCTTCGCGGACGGTCATCCAGCGATTCCGGTAGACGATCCGAGTCGAGAGGGTCTCGATCTCCGGTTTGTCCGCCGAAGTCATCGTCGCGCTCAGTGCGCGCGCGCGACGCAGAAATCGACTGCGGCGTTGAGCGCCTGCTTCATCGGGGACGCCGGGAATAACCCGAGCGCGTCCTTGGCCATGCGCGCGTAATGCTCGGCGCGGGCGATCGTGTCGTCGAGCGCCTTGTGCCGGAACATGATCGCCCGGGCTTCCTCCAGATCGCCATCGCGGACATCGGCGTCCTGCAGCGTTCGTTTCCAGAAGGCGCGCTCGGCCTCGTCGCCGCGGCGGAAGGAGAGCACGACCGGCAGGGTGATCTTGCCCTCGCGGAAGTCGTCGCCGGTGTTCTTGCCGAGCTTGGCCGCGACGCCGCCATAGTCCAGCGCATCGTCGATGAGCTGGAAGGCAATGCCGAGATTGAGGCCATAGCTGCGGCAGGCGGCGGCATCGGCCTTGGAGGAGCCCGCAATCACCGGTCCGACCTCGCAGGCGGCGGCGAAGAGCTCGGCCGTCTTGCCGCGGATCACCGAGAGATACTCGTCTTCCGTCGTTTCCGTATTCTTGGCGACCGAAAGCTGCAGCACCTCGCCTTCCGCGATTACGGAGGCGGCGGTCGACAGGATATCCAGCGCGCGCAGTGAGCCGACCTCGACCATCATCTTGAAGGCTTGGCCGAGCAGGAAGTCGCCCACCAGCACGCTTGCCTCGTTGCCCCAGAGCATGCGGGCCGCGAGCTTGCCGCGGCGCATGTCGCTCTCGTCGACGACGTCGTCGTGAAGCAGCGTGGCCGTGTGCATGAACTCGACCGAGGCCGCGAGCTTGACATGGCCTTCGCCCTGGTAGCCGCAGAGATCGGCCATCGCGAGCGTCAGCATCGGCCGCAAACGCTTGCCGCCCGAGGAGATCAGGTGGTTGGCGACCTCCGGGATCATCGTCACATCCGAGCCGGTGCGCGACAGGATCATCGCGTTGACGCGTTCCATGTCCGCGCGCGTCAGCGCGACCAGCGGCTCGATGCTGGCCTGGTTCGATTCCCGTTCCTCAAGGGAGACGACGACACCCACTGAACGCACTCCGAGTCGGATCCTCGCGCCGAGCGGCGCGCCTGTGCCATGCCACAACCGTCGCATGGGACGCCAGCCCCTGCAAACCGCCGTGACGCCGCACCTTTGCGTGAACACGGGCCCGAAAGCCCTCGGCTCTTGCGCAGGCGACGATGGTTGGGCTCCATGGCGCCATGCACGAACTCATTCGCACCAACGATCTCATCCTGCTCGGCGCCGTCGAGGCCCTGCTGGCTTCGGCCGATCTCGATTGTCTGATCGCCGACCAGCATATCAGCTCGCTGGAGGGCATGATCGGTGCCTTCCCGCGCCGCCTGCTGGTGCGCGAGGCCGATCGCCGGCGAGCAAGGGCGCTCCTGATCGAGGCCGGCTACGGCGCAGAACTGCGCGATGAGTGAGAGCAGCCCGGCCTCTGCGCTCGGCGAGATCGTGGAGGATCGCTTGCTTGATGGCCGGTTGCGGCTGCTTCAGCCACGCAAGGGGCACCGTGCGGGGAGCGATGCGATTCTGCTCGCCGCAGCCCTTCCGGGGCTGGAGCAGGGCGCATTGCTCGATCTGGGCGCCGGCGTAGGCACGGTTGGCCTCGCGGCGGCGTTGATGCAGCCGGAACTGCGTGTCACGCTGCTCGAACGCGATCCGGCGCTCGCCGCGCTGGCTGGGCGCAATGCGGGGCTCAACGACATCGCCGGGCGGGTGACTGTCGTGGCCGGGGATGTCACGTCGCGGGCGGCTATCCTATCTGAACGGGGGCTCGCACCGGCCTCCTTCGACGCCGTCGCGATGAATCCACCCTTCTATCCGCCGGGAGGCAGCAAAGCCTCGCCTGTTCCCAACCGCAAGGCGGCTCATGTCGCGGAGGGAGCGCTTGCCCCATGGCTGCGGACCGCGCGGCGCCTGCTCCGGCCGGGTGGCCATCTCGCGCTGATTCACCGGGTCGAGGCGTTGCCTGAGGTGCTGGCCGCTCTCGAAACCGGCTTCGGTGCGGTCGCGGTCCGCCCGGTCCACGCCTTCGCCGACAGGCCGGCGATCCGAATCATCGTCACGGCCATCCTCAACAGCAGAAAGCCGGCAATGCTGCTGCCGGCTTTCGTGATCAATGGCCCCGACGGCAAGCTGTCGCCCGCAAGCGATGCGGTGCATCGCGGTCGCGGGAGGCTGGGCCCCGATTACCAGTAATAGGGGCGCGGGCCGTAGAACCGCGGCGGGCCGTAATAGGGCCGCGGGGCGTAGTAGCGCGGCGGACCATAATATCGCCGCGGCCCATAATAGCGGGGGCCGTAATAGCGCGGCGGCCCGTAATAGCGGCGCGGGCCGTAATAATACTGCGCCTGCTGCACCATGCCTTCGCTTGTGACCGCAGGAGCGGCTGCGATCGGCCCAGCCCCGATCGGGGCGGCGGAGGCGGGAGTGGCGGCGATGCCGGCCACGCCGAGCGCGCCGGCGGTCGCCATGGTGACGATCATTGTCCGAAACATGAAAACCTCCATGAGATGGCGTCGGCAGTCCCTGCCGTCGGATGAAAACGCCGCCCTTGAACTGAACATTAGGCCCCCGAACCTGAACGGAACGGGAGCGCCTCGTTCAGCTTGCCTTCAGCCAATGGCCGCATTGCGGCCATCCTTGTTTCAGCTCAGCGGCAGATGCGCATCGGTCGGACCACCCAGCGCCAGCCGTTCCAGACGCGGCGGTCGGACCAGAAGCAGAGCGGGCGAGGATAGGAGATGCGCGCCCGGTAGTAGCGGCGCGGGCGGTAATGCTGGGCCAGTGCGATGAGCCCGCGCTCCGCTCGCGCGGGCCGGTCCGCCGCGGCGACGACCGGCGCTGCGGCGGCCGATGTCGTCATCAGGGCGCCACCGCCGAGAGCCATGGCCGCCGCTGCCGCTAGGATGGCTGCCCGCAACATCGTCGTCTCCATGGATCTTTTCGTCGGCTCGGCAGATGGATACGCGAACGGCGCGAGACCGCGCCGTTCTGTCGTCTTCGAAAATGGGCGTTCGCCTCAGCGGCAGACGCGCACCGTGCGTCTGATCCAGCGATAGCCGTTCCAAACGCGGCGGGACTCGGTCCAGCAGCGCGGACGATAATGCGGGCGGCCCGGGCGGTAATGCGGGCGTCCATGGTGCCAGGCCTGCTGGACGAGGCCGGTCTCGGCGCCCGCGCCATAGGCCGTGCCCGCGGAAATCGGGGCCGCGGAGGCCGGGGCGGTGCTCATGGCGGCACCGAGCAAGGTTGCTGCGCCGAAGGCGGCGGCAATGATGCGGGTTGTCAACATGGGCTTACTCCTTGGTTGTACAGCCGCCGGTCCGTCATCAAATGCTCGCCCCGAACATCGCGCACCGTGCGGTTGCCTTTGTCGATATCAGACCGGTTATGAACGAAAGCTGTCCGCGTCCGGTTCCGGCCCGCGCTTGACCATGACAGGCCCGAACCCTAATCACCGCACCATTCCCTCGTTATCGGAAGGTTGCAGGCACTTGTCCGCCCCCGCGCCACTCTCGCATTCATCCATCCCGGCTTCCTCCCCGGCGATGGACCCGACCCGCTCCTTCCAGGGGCTGCTGCTGACCTTGCAGCGCTTCTGGGCCGAGCGAGGTTGCGTGGTGCTGCAGCCCTACGACATGGAGGTCGGCGCCGGCACCTCCCATCCCGGCACGATGCTGCGCTCGCTTGGGCCAAAACCCTGGCGGGCGGCCTATGTCCAGCCCTCGCGCCGGCCCAAGGACGGCCGCTATGGCGAGAATCCCAACCGGCTGCAGCATTATTACCAGTTCCAGGTCATCCTGAAGCCGAACCCGCCGAACCTGCAGGAGCTCTATCTCCAGTCGCTCGCAGCTATCGGCATCGACATGGCCCTGCACGATATCCGCTTCGTCGAGGATGACTGGGAAAACCCGACGCTGGGTGCCTGGGGCCTCGGCTGGGAATGCTGGTGCGACGGTATGGAAGTCAGCCAGTTCACCTATTTCCAGCAGGTGGCCGGCATCGAATGCGCGCCGGTCTCCGGCGAGCTTACCTACGGTCTCGAACGCCTCGCCTGCTATCTGCAGAATGTCGAGAGCATCATGGAGCTCAATTTCAACGGGCTCGAGGGCGACGAGAAGGTCACCTATCGCGACGTCTTCCTGCAGGCCGAGCAGGAATATTCCCGCTACAATTTCGAGTACGCCGATACCGATGCCCTGTTCCGGCGCTTCGCCGCGGCGGAGGCCGAGTGCCGCGCCCTCCTGCAGAAGGGCGAGGCCGGCGAGCGCCATCTCATGGTGCAGCCCGCCTATGATCAGTGCCTCAAGGCCGGCCATACCTTCAACCTGCTCGATGCGCGCGGCGTGATCTCGGTCACCGAGCGGCAGAGCTACATCCTGCGCGTGCGCGAGCTCGCCAAGGCCTGCGGCGCGGCCTGGCTGAAGACCGCCGGCGGGGGAGCGAACTGATGCCCGATCTTCTGCTTGAACTGTTCTCGGAAGAGATTCCCGCCCGCATGCAGCGCAAGGCGGCTGAAGACCTGAAGAAGCTCGTCACCGATGCGCTGGTCGAGCGCGGCCTCGTCTATGAGGGCGCCAGGGCCTTCGCGACGCCGCGCCGGCTCGCGCTGCACATCGCCGGCCTGCCCGTGCGCGGCCGCGACGTGCGCGAGGAGCGAAAAGGTCCGCGCGTCGGCGCACCCGACGCCGCCGTGCAGGGCTTCCTCAAGGCCGCCGGCCTTTCGTCAATCGATCAGGCAACTATCGTCAGCGATCCCAAGAAGGGCGACTCTTACGTCGCCATCATCGAGAAGCCCGGCCAGGAGACCGCCGCGGCCATCGCGGAGATCGTCCCCGCGGTGATCCGGTCCTTCCCCTGGCCGAAATCGATGCGCTGGGGCAAGGCTTCGGCCGCTGGCGCCAGCTTGCGCTGGGTTCGCCCGCTGCATTCGATCCTCTGCACCTTCGGCGCCGCCGAGACCGAGGACCCGGAAGTGGTGCCCTTCGAGGTCGATGGCATCGTCTCCGGCAACGTGACCCATGGCCACCGCTTCCACGAGCCCGGCCCGATCACAGTGAAGCGTCTGGAGGACTATGTCGCCTCGCTCGAAAAAGCGAAGGTCGTGCTCGACGCTGACCGCCGCAAGGAGATCATCCTCACCGACGCCCGCAACCTCGCCTTCGCGCAGGGGCTCGACTTCGTCGAGGATGAGGGCCTGCTGGAGGAGGTCGCCGGCCTCGTCGAATGGCCGGTCGTGCTGATGGGCTCCTTCGAGGAGCGCTTCCTCGACATTCCCGGCGAAGCGATCCGCGCCACCATCCGCGCCAACCAGAAATGCTTCGTGCTGCGCGATCCCGCGACCGGTAACATCGCCAACCGCTTCATCCTGGTCTCGAACCTCGCCGCCAGCGACGGCGGCGTGGCGATCACCGCCGGCAATGGCCGCGTCGTGCGCGCGCGCCTCTCGGACGCCGCCTATTTCTGGCAGACCGATCGCGGCGCGCTGCCGGACCTCGACACTTTCAAGGACAGCGCGGAGAAGCTCGGGCTCGATCTCGCCAAGCCGCTCGACCAGCGCATGGCCAAGCTCGACAAGCTCGGCGTCGTCTTCCACGCCAAGCTCGGCACGCAAGGTGAGCGCGTTCAGCGCATCGCCGCGCTGGCGCGGGAACTGGCACCGATCGTCGGGGCCGATCCCGAGAAGGCCGAGCGCGCCGCCAGGCTCGCCAAGGCCGACCTGCCGACCGAGATGGTCGGCGAGTTCCCGGAACTGCAGGGCCTGATGGGCCGGAAATATGCCGAGCTTCAGGGCGAGGATGCATCCGTCGCCGCGGCGGTCGAGGAGCATTACAAGCCGCTCGGGCCTTCGGATCGCGTGCCGAACGATCCGGTTTCGGTCGCGGTCGCGCTCGCCGACAAGCTCGACACGCTCGTCGGTTTCTGGGCGATCGATGAGAAGCCGACCGGGAGCAAGGACCCCTATGCGCTGCGTCGCGCGGCGTTGGGCATTTGCCGAATCTGCGATGAAAACAATCTGAACCGTCTTCAGCTCGAACAGATCCTGACGCCCCTATTCGACAAGTGGCCAAATGTGGACGCACCGATTGCAGCGTTCGACCTGATCGACTTCATCCTCGAGCGTCTGAAGGTCATGTTGCGTGATCGCGGAATTGCTCACGACGTAGTCGATGCGGTTGCGCGTCAAGGCATTCGACGCGAGGCGATGATGCCGGGCATGGCCAACGTTAGGGTCATTTCGATCATCGTTAGAACGGCAGATGCGCTCGGCCGCTTCCTCGACACCGAGGACGGCAAGAACCTACTCGCCGGCTACAAGCGCGCCGCCAATATCCTCAAGGTCGAGGAGAAGAAGGATGGGGAGGGTGCTTTCGCCGAGGCTCCGGACCTCCATCTCATCGCCGAGGCCGGCCTGATCGAGGAGAAGGCGCTTGCCGTCGCACTCGCGCAGGCGACACCGAAGGCGCAAGCCTCCGTCGCCGCCGAGGATTACGAGGGCGCCATGGCCGCGCTCGCCGAAATCCGCCCGGCGGTCGATGCCTTCTTCGACAATCGACCGCATCGCCTGCTGAGGCGAGGACAGCGCTGGAAACCCTCTCCCGGAGGGAGAGGGCAGGGTGAGGGGTAGGCCGTTGGTCGCCCTTGCTGTGCCCTCACCGCGGCTGCGGTTGGTTCCGCGCCAGACTGGTCCAGCGGCCTACACCTCACCCCTACCCCTCTCCTGCATCGAAGTCGGCAACAGCTGACTTCGATGCAGGAGAGGGGTATTCTGTTTGCGGCTCCCACACGCTCCCTGAAAACCGCAGCCACCCCCTTTCGCCCCCAAAATCCCACCCCGGAACCTATTCCCGCCCCGCGACGTTCTTTCGCCGGGGCTGACAGGCCGCGAATGCGTCGCGGCTGGGCTCCGGGGGGCCGGCTACCGGCCGAGATAAAGGGCTGCAAGCATGTCCATTCTGATTTCGCTGCTGATCACCGTTCTCGTCATCGGCCTCGTGCTCTATCTCGTGCGCATGCTGCCGCTCGACGGGCAGATCAAGAACGTCGTGCAGATCATCGTGATCGTGATCGGTATCATCTCGCTGCTGCGCTATCTTGCTGTTTTCTAAGGCGATTGACGGCGCCGCCGCGCTGGTTCAGACTTCGTGAGGTCCAGAAGGCCCCGGACGATCCCGTCCCGGGGCCTTCTTCCGTTTTCAGGACGTGACCGCGATGAATGCGCCGAACCGCAACGGCCATATCAGGCTGACCTCCCATCCCGAGCCGGGCAGCGCCGCCGCGCGTTTCCCGATCCGATGGGGCGCACCGACCGCCGCCGAGCGCGGCCCGATCATCGCCTCGACCACCAACCCGGCGGACCGCAACGTCATCGGCGCCCATGGCGGCTCCTATTCGGTCTATCGGGCGCTCGCGATCTCCGCCCGCACGATGAATCCGCAGCAGCGCCCGGACCTGACAAACACCCATCCGACGGCGGAAATCCTGCCGCAGCCGCAATGGGCAGACCCGAAAAGAATCGTCTCGCTCGATCCCTTCGGCCACACCGTCGCGCAGGATTTCGGCAAGCTGATCGGCGAGGGCATCGACATCCGCCCCTCGATCGCGATCACCAAGGCCAGGCTCAACCTGCCCGAGATCCTCGCCGCGATGGGCGCGCATCGCCTCGCCGCGGACGGCCACATCCTGCACGCGTCCGGCGATATCAGCGTCACCAAGATCGCGGTCGATCCGGTCTGGTATCTGCCGGGTATCGCCGAACGCTTCGGCACCACCGAGAGCGACCTGCGTCGCACGCTGTTCGAGCAGACCGGCGGCATGTATCCCGAGCTCGTCACGCGGCCGGACCTCAAGGTCTTCCTGCCGCCGATCGGCTCGATCACGGCTTACGTCATGGGCGACGCCTCGCGGCTCGCCGACCCGAAGACGCGCATCGCCTGCCGCGTCCATGACGAATGCAACGGCTCGGACGTGTTCGGCTCCGACATCTGCACCTGCCGGCCCTATCTCACGCATGGCATCGAGGAATGCGTGAAGGAGGCCCAGAGCGGCGGGGTCGGCCTGATCGTCTACAATCGCAAGGAGGGCAGGGCGCTCGGCGAGGTCACCAAGTTCCTCGTCTACAACGCCCGCAAGCGTCAGGAGGGCGGCGATTCCGCCGCGACCTATTTCGAGCGCACCGAATGCGTCGCCGGCGTGCAGGATGCCCGCTTCCAGCAGCTCATGCCGGATGTGCTGCACTGGCTCGGCGTCACCCATATCGACCGGCTGATGTCGATGTCGAACATGAAATACGACGCCATGGTCGAAAGCGGCATCGCCATCGGCGAGCGCGTCGCGATCCCGCCCGAATTGATCCCGCCCGATGCTTCCGTCGAGATCGAGGCCAAGAAGGCGGCCGGCTACTATGCGCCGGACGGCGCGCCCGGTGACAACGCCCTGAAAACCACCGTCGGCCGCGACCTCGACAAATTCTGATTCCGCCACGCTCACCGAGTAGATGATGTCCGACCGCGATCCCGAGGCCTTCCGCACCCTGTTGAAACCCACGGCCGTGCGCGAGCGCGCGCAGGAGATGCTGGAGCTCGGGCTCGCGGGCAAGCTGCTCCATTTCAGCGTTCACCCGGAGCGGCTCGAAGCCTGCGCCGACTACGTGCTGGAGACGATCCGCGCGAACTATCCGGCGTTCGATATCCCCTTCCACGCGCGTTGGCGTCATTTCGCTGTCGATGGCGAGGATCGCTGGCACAAGCTCGATCAGTCTGCCGGCTTCGCCAACCCCGCGGCGCGGGGGCGCGCTGCCTATGATCTCGCGGTCGTCAGCGTCCTGCTCGATGCCGGCGCCGGGCGGGACTGGCGCTATCGCGATGCCGCGACCGGTCGCGAGATCGGGCGCTCGGAGGGGCTTGCGCTCGCCTCGCTCGACATGTTCGCCGACGGCCTGTTCTCCAGCGACCCCGCTCGACCTTTGCAGGCTGATGCGACCGGTTTGAAGCGGCTCGACGCGGCCGCGCTGGCGCGCGGCTTCCAGGCCGGGCCGGACAATCCTCTCCTGGCGCTCGAAGGCCGCGCTGCTCTGCTCAACCGCCTTGGAGAAGAGCTGGAGCGGCAGGGGCTTTCTCGTCCCGGCGCGCTGTTCGACCGCTTCGCCGCGTCTGCCGATACCGGCTCGCTGCGGGCTCCCCACATGCTCGCCGAGGTGCTCGGCACCTTTGGCGGAATATGGCCCTCGCGATTGACGCTGGCCGGCGTGGCCCTCGGCGACACCTGGCGCCATCCCCTGATCGCGCCGGGTAAGCCGACAGAGGGGCTCGTACCCTTCCACAAGCTCTCGCAATGGCTGACCTATTCGCTGATCGAGCCGCTGGAATGGGCCGGTATCGCCGTGGTCGATATCGACGAGATGACCGGCCTGCCGGAATACCGCAATGGCGGGCTCTTCCTCGACAGCGGCGTCATCGCGCTGAAGGACGAGGCGGACCGGACGAAGGCGCATGAGGTCTCATCGCCGCTCGTCGTGGAGTGGCGGGCGCTGACCGTGGCTCTGCTCGACGAAGTCGCGGCGCTGATCCGCCAGCGGCTTGGCCGCTCGCGCGATGAACTCCCGCTCGCCAAGGTGCTGGAAGGCGGGACCTGGGCGGCCGGGCGCCGGATCGCGCGCGAAAAGCGTGTGGATGGCGGTCCGCCCTTGACCATCGTCAGCGATGGCACGGTATTTTGAGGGTAAGCCAAGTCCGAGAGATAGAGGGATACCCGGCGTATGACTTCGAGCCAGGACGGCGTCACCGTCGTCGACCACCCGCTGGTCCAGCACAAGCTCACGCTGATGCGCGAGAAGGACCGCTCGACCAAGAGCTTCCGCCAGCTCCTGAACGAGATCGGCATGCTGCTCTGCTACGAGGTGACGCGCGACCTGCCGACCGAGATGATCGAGATCGAGACGCCGTTGCAGAAATCGATGCAGCCGGTCATCTCCGGCAAGAAACTGGTCTTCGCTCCGATCCTGCGGGCCGGCGTCGGCTTCCTCGACGGCATGCTGGAGCTAGTCCCGGCTGCACGCGTCGCCCATATCGGACTTTATCGCGATCCCGACACACTGCAGGCCGTCGAGTATTATTTCAAGGCACCGTCCGACATCGCCGACCGCATGATCGTGGTGATGGACCCGATGCTGGCGACCGCGAACTCAGCCGTGGCGGCGGTCGAGCGCCTGAAGGAGCGTGGCGCCAGGGATCTGCGCTTCGTCTGCCTGCTGGCTTCGCCGGAAGGCGTCGCCCGCTTGCGCGGGGCCCATCCCGATGTCCGCATCTGGACGGCTGCGATCGACGAGCGATTGAACGATCACGGTTATATCGTGCCTGGCCTTGGAGATGCCGGGGACCGCATGTTCGGCACACGCTGAACTCTCCCTGACACAAGGCGGCCCGCCCCGTTTCCGGAGCGGGCCTGTCGTGAGAGGCCGGATGGCCCGGGGTTAAACCATCCGCCGTTCGGCTCGTGAGCCGTGTCACTCGATGATCTGCACGACGCGGCGCGTCTGCGGCTCGACGATGACTGTGCGGTCATTCACCACCGTATAGCTGTAATTCGGGGCGTTCGGGCCATATTCCGCCGGCAGACGATGATAGACGACGCCCTGCGCCGGAAGCACCGTGCCGACCGCCACAGGCTCGGCATAGGTATAGGACGGAACACGCTGCTGAACGACATAGGTGCGGAACTTCGGCTCGGCCGCATCGCCGACGATCGCGCCGACTACGGCGCCGCCGACACCGCCGACCACCGCGCCGACCGGCCCACCGACAACCGCGCCGCCGACCGCGCCGGCTGCGGCACCGCTTGTCGCTCCGCCGACCGCCCCGCCCGAGGGCTGGTTCTGGGCGAAAGCGATCGCCGGGGTCACGGTCAGGGCGGCAACAAGTGCAAGCTTCTTCAACATGGTATGTCTCCTTTCGAAGCGAACCTTCGGCGAGGACAACCGCAACGTGCCGGAACGGTTCCCGGATTTCGGGTCACGAGATGTTAACGTTCCGCAATCTGTGGAAGAAACGCATTTGGGATCAGTGATTTGTCAGGTTATGCGGGTCATGGCAGCAGCCGGCCCATGATCCTGCGGGACGCCGCTGGATCCGGAAACGAAAACGGCGGACCCGAGGGCCCGCCGCATGATCGTTCTGTTCAGGCGTCTGTTACTGCTTCGGTGCGGCCGAGAGTGCCGGCGTCAGCTTGTCGGCATCGCGCTTGATCAGAGCGGCGAAGCCGGCAGGCGTGCGCTCCTCGGCGGTCGGCAGCACGGTGCCGAGATCGAGCAGGCGCTTCTTGGTGCCTTCGTCGTTGAGCGCCTTGTTCAGCGCGTCGACCAGCTTGTCCACGGCCTCCTTCGGCATGCCCTTCGGACCTGCGATGCCGTTCCAGGCCTCGATCTGGTAGTCGGGCAGGCCGGCCTCCTTGGTGGTGGGCACGTCGGGCAGCGCGGGCGAGCGTTGGGCCGAGGCGATGGCATAAGCCTTGATCGTGTTGGCGCGGACCTGCTCGGCGACCGAGACGATCTGGTCGCACATGAAGTCGACCTGGCCCGAGACGAGATCGTTCAGTGCGGGGCCGGTACCGCGATAGGCGACGGCATTGATCTTCGGCGTGCCGAGAATGCCCTTCAGCAGGGTGCAGGTGGTCCAGGAAACCGAGCCGAGGCCGGCATGGGCCTCGTTGAATTTGTCCGGGTTGGCCTTCATGGCGGCGACAAAGCCCTTGAGGTCAGGCGCCTCGAGGTTCTTGCGGGCCACGATCAGGATCGGGGTGCCGCCGGCCAGGCCGATGGTCTGCATGCCGTTGATCGGGTCGTATTTCAGGCCGGGATAGGTGGCAGGTGCGGCCGAGAAAGTGCCCAGATGCCCCATCGCGATGGTGTAGCCATCGGGCGCTGCGGTAACCGCGCGGGTGATGCCGGTCGTTCCGCCAGCGCCGGCGACGTTTTCGATGACGATCTGCTGGCCAAGCGTCTTGGACATGTTGTCGGCGACGATGCGGGCGATGATGTCCGTCGGGCCGCCGGCCGCGAACGGCACGATCATCGTGATCGGCTTTGTCGGATAGCCCTGTGCCTGCGCACCGCCGGCGAGAGCCAGCGTGGCGGCTGCGGCAAGGCCGAGAACAAGCTTCTTCATGCGTATTCCTCCCAGAGACGATTGAAGGTGAGACTGGAGGGGCGCCGCCGGGGCGGCAACCCCGTCATTCGGTGAAGACCTCGTCGCGTTTCTTCGAGATCGAGGGCAGAAGCGCGATGACGAGCACCAGGACTGCGACGACGAGCAGGCCAGCCGAGATTGGCCGCTCGACGAAGGTCCAGAACGAGCCACGCGAGATGATCAGCGCCTGCCGCAGCTTTTCCTCCATCAGCTTGCCCAGCACGAAGCCGAGCAGCATGGGCGCCGGCTCGAAGCCGAGCTTGATCAGCAGGTAGCCGAACAGGCCGAACAGCGCCGTGAAGGCGACGTCGAGCGGCTGGTTGTTCACCGAGTAGATGCCGATGCAGCAGAAGATCAGGATCGCCGGGAACATCAGCCGGTAGGGCACCTGCAGCAGCTTCACCCACATGCCGACCAGCGGCAGGTTGATGACCAGCAGCATCAGGTTGCCGATCCACATCGAGGCCACCATGCCCCAGAACAGTTCGGGGTTGCGGGTCATCACCTGCGGGCCGGGGATGATGCCGTGGATCGTCATCGCGCCGACCATCAGCGCCATCACCGCATTCGGCGGGATGCCGAGCGTGAGCAGCGGGATGAACGCGGTCTGTGCGCCGGCATTATTGGCCGATTCCGGCCCGGCCACGCCTTCGATCGCGCCCTTGCCGAACCGCGAAGGGTCCTTGGCGATCTTCTTTTCGACGGTATAGCTGGCGAAGGGGCCGAGCACCGCACCATTGCCCGGCAGGATGCCGAGGATGCCGCCGATGAAGGTTCCGCGCAGCACCGGTGCCGCGGATTGCTTGAGATCCTCCCAGCCGGGCAGGAGCCGGCCGATCTTGCCCTTGACGACGTCGCGCGCCTCCGGGCTTTCGAGATTGCGAAGCACCTCGGCGAAGCCGAACACGCCCATCGCCAGCACCGAGAAGTCGATGCCGTCGGAGAGGGAGGCGACGCCGAAGGTCAGGCGCTCCTGGCCAGTCTCGAGGTCGGTGCCGACGGTCGAGAACAGCAGGCCCAGCATGATCATGCAGAAGGCCTTCAGGATCGAGCCGCGCGCCAGCACCACGGCAAAGCACAGGCCCATTACCATCAGCGAGAAATACTCGGCCGGACCGAAGAGCAGTGCCATCTTGGTCAGCGGCGCGCCGAGCGCGGCGATGATCACGGTCGCGACGCAGCCGGCGAAGAAGGAGCCGATCGCGGCGGTGCCGAGCGCGACGCCGGCACGGCCCTGCTTGGCCATCTGGTGGCCGTCCAGCGTGGTGACGACCGAGGTCGCCTCGCCGGGAATGTTGACCAGGATCGCCGTGGTCGAGCCGCCGTACTGCGCGCCGTAATAGATGCCGGCGAGCATGATCAGCGCGCCGGTCGGGTCGAGGCCGAAGGTGATCGGCAGCAGGATCGAGATCGTCGCGATTGGCCCGACGCCGGGGAGCACGCCGATCAGCGTGCCGACGAGGCAGCCGGCGAAGCAGAGCGCGATGTTCTTGAAGGTGAGCGCGACGCCGAAGCCGAGCGAGAGGTGGGAAAGGGTCTCCATCATCGCTCAGATACCCAGCAGCCAGGGCGCGAGCGGGATCGGCAGGCTCAGCGCATATTTGAACAGCAGGATGCAACCGAGCGACATGGCCACGGCGAAAATCAGCAGCTCCTTGAGCTTGCGGTCATCGGCGGCAAGCCCGGAGAAGAAGATCAGCAATGGGCCTGAGACCAGAAGGCCGAGCGCCGGTACCTGGATCGGACCGAATTCGAAGCCGCGGATGGTCAGCCCGAACAGGCAGGCGCCGCCGAGTGCGAAGAAGATGCCCTTCCACGACCAGCCCTCGAGCTTTTCGCCATTGTAGCGTAGCGAGGCCAGCGCGAGCATGAGGCCGAGCGCGCCGCAGATCACCGCGAAGGCCTTGGGCAGCATGCCGGGCCCGAGCTGACGCAGCGTGCCGGCCGGCAGTTCCCAGGAGAAGACGAAGGCGCCGAGCGCGAGCAGGATCATGAACAGGCCGCCGGCCAGATCCTGCGTTGACCTTACGCGCAGGCCCTGCGCCCGCTCTATCTGGTTCAAACTCATCAAGCTCCTCCGACTGGCGACTCGGTGCGGGCGGTTCGTTTCTGCGGTTTCGGTGCAACGAAGGGCAGGACGTGGCGGTCGTCGAGCAGGGTCACGCTTTCCCTGAGAATCGCGAGAAAATCGTCGCGGGACGACAGCTTCTGCTGCGGGCGCCAGGATACGCCGACAAGCGCGCCCGGCGGCGGCGGATCCAGCATGGCGCCGCGCAGGCGCCGCATGGTCACGCCGGGAAAGGACAGCCGCGAGACCCAGTCCGGAGCCAGCGCCATCCCGAGCCCGGCGGCGACCGCTGACATCATCGCCGGTTTTTCGGTGGCCTCGATGGTGACGTTCGGCACCGCTCCGACGCTCTCGAAATAGGCCATGACCAGATCGTAGGCATAGGGGCGGATACGCTTGGACGGCACGACGAAGGGCTCGCCCACGAGGTCGAGCATGGTCAGATGCTCGCGCGCGGCGAGCGGATGATTCTCGTTCAGCACCACGATGGGGCGCTCGACACGCAGAATTTCGAAGGCGCAGTCTGTCGGCTTGCGTGGCGGGCGGGTCAGCGCGAGGTCGAGCTTGCCGGCTTCGAGCATCTGCACGAGCGCTGCCGTCATCGCCTCGACGAACTTGATCTCGATGCCCGGAAAACCGGCGCGGAACGCCATCAGCGCCTCCGGCACGAAGCTCGACGAGGCCGCATCGATTGCGCCGACGCGCAGGACCTTGCCGGACGCCAGCGAGGCCTCGCGCACCGAGCGCGACGCGTGCTCCATCTTGACGAGAATGCCCTTGGCTTCCTCCAGCATGATCAACCCGGCACGCGTCATCGCGACCTGCCGGGTGGTGCGGGTCAGAAGGGCGACGCCGAGTTCGTCCTCGAGAGCGCTGATCTGGCGCGATAGCGCGGGGGGCGCTACGCCGAGCCGCTCGGCAGCGCGGCCGAAATGCAGCTCTTCTGCCACCGCGATGAAACATCGCAGTTGCCGCACATCCATAAGCCGTCCCCTGTCCCGTGTATCGCTTGCCGCGATATCTCTATTGGTGGCCGTGGCCAATAGCGGTTCCCGCCAAGGTGTCGATCCTATCGAAATTCATAATCTTTTGGCAACAAAGCCTTTCGGCTCAGCGCGGCGGCGTGCGCCGGCCGCACGAGACACAGGATAACGGCGGCGGGTCAGGAGGTTGGCGCGGGGCTTGTCCGGGCCATGTGCACGATGCGGCCATCGATGAGCGCAAGCCCGACGAAGATCGCGGCCATCCCGGCGATATGGCGCGGCAGCAGAGCCTCGCCCAGCAGCCCGGAGCCGAGCACGATCGCACTGACCGGAATCAGGAAGGTGACGAGCATGACGTTGCTCGGGCCAGCCGCGCGCATGATCCGGAAGAACAGGAGATAGGCCAGAGCCGTCGAGATCAGAGCCAGCCCGACAAGGGCGAGCATGGCCTGCCGGGACGGCATCGGCAGCGTCCAGGGCGGATGCATCACGAAGACGATCGGGATCATCATCAGTGTCGAGGCCGAGAGCTGGCCGGTGGCAGCAACCAGCGGCGACACGCCGCGGAAGCGCCGGCCGAGCAGGCCGGAGAAGGCGTAGGAGACCGCTGCCAGGATACAGGCGAGCTGTGCCGCCAGATTGGTGCCCAGGCCGCTGATCGCGTCAGGTCCCATCAGGATGGCGACGCCGAGGAGGCCGGCCAGCACGCCGCCGAGCTTCAGGCCCGTCGCCCTCTCGTCGCCGAAGCAATGCATCACCAGCACGGCGAAGATCGGCGTGGTCGCGTTCAGGATCGATGCGAGCCCGCTCGCGATCTGCTGCTGGCCCCAGAGGAACAGGCTGAACGGGATCAGGTTGTTGAGGATGCCCATTCCGAAGAAGGCGAGCCAGAGCTTGCGCCCGACCGCCATCGACTGCCCGGCGATCCGTACCACCAGGAGCAGTGCCAGAGCTGCGAGGCCGACGCGCACCTGCACCACCGCGAAAGGCGGCCATTCGGCGACGGTCAGCTTGTTGAAGAAGAACGAGCCGCCCCACAGGATCGACAGGACGATCAGCAGGAGCCATTCGAGCGGCCCCATGCGCAGCGCGGGAACGGAGGTCGGCTGGGTCATGGCGGAAGCTCTGCTCGCTGGCTGGGTCATTCCGCGTCAGTAGGTGGCCGGACGAGGTCCGGCCACCCGGTTTCCATGCAGCCTGTCCTGCTCAGGCGGCTTCCGCGTCGCGCGCCTGCCACATCGCCTGGAAGGCCGGGCGCGCATGGCAGGCGTCGAGCCAGGCCTTCACGTGCGGATTGGCATCGAAGAGCTGCGTCGCCGGCTTGGCGTAGCGAATGACTTCCGCGACGTTGATGTCGGCGACGGTGAAGCGGTTGCCCATGACATAGCCGCCATTCTCGGCAATCGTCCTGTCGAGCACTGCGAAGGGGCCGGGCAGGGCGGCGAGCGCGGCCTCGACCAGTTCCGGCTTGCGCTTCTCCGGTGGATAGGCGGCGAGATGGAACTGCAGGTTGAGCGCATGGCTCTCGCATTCGGTCGCGGCCCAGAGCGACCACATGATCGCGAGCCCCTCCTCCTGCGCATCCTTCGGCGCGAGCGGGCCGCCATGCTTGCGGGCGAGATAGAGGTTGATCGCCAGCGATTCGTGCAGCTTGAAGCCGTTGTCGTCGATGCTGGGGATGTGGCCGTTCGGGTTGATCTTGAGGAAGTCCGCACTGCGGGTATGCAGCGGCACGCCTGGCGCGTTCGGGTCGGGCAGGCGATAGGCCTGGATCACCGGCACATGGTTGAAGGGCAGGCCGAGTTCGTTGGCGAGCCAGATGACGCGCGTCGCGCGCGAACGGTAACAGCCATAGATGGTCAGGGACATCGGCGGGATCCAGCGAGAGAGTGCAAACGACGACGAAGCCGGTAGCGGGTACCGGTCCGTCATCGCGACAATAGGCCGGGCCAGTTGCATCAGCCAATGCCAATGATGCGCGGCGCAGAAACCGTTTGACGCGAGCGCTTTAGCCGTGCATTGGCCTTCTGCTCCCGGCCTCTGCGGCCGGTTGCCCACAGGAAACCCCGACCCGATGCCAAGCGACAGTCCCAGCCGACAGTCGAAGCCGTCCGCCGCCGCGCGCGCCTGACCGGGTTACCCGGCTCGCCTGCGGTCCGGCCAAGACGGCCCGATCGCAAGGAATAGAGCTATGAACGATACCGCCGCCACGACGCACCTCCTTGCCGCGACGCTGGCCCAGAGGCTGACGCAGGAACACGTCGCCGACATCGTCGAGACGCTGAACGACCAGGATGACGCGACCATCGCGCATGTTCTGGCCGAATTGCCGTTCGAGCGTGCCGTAGAAGTCCTCGACCAGCCCGAACTCACCACGGCCCCCGCGGTGATGGCGCTGCTGCCGGATCAGCGCGCCGGCGCGCTGCTCTCCGCCATGGCGCCGGACCGGGCGGCCGACGTCTTCCAGAAGCTCGACGAGGATACGCGGGCGCGGCTGAGCGGCCGCCTCGACCGCCAGACCCGCTCCGACCTCAAGAAGCTGCTGGCCTATCCCGAACACAGCGCCGGCTCGATCATGACGACCGAGTTCGTCAGCGTGCCCTCGAACTGGACTGTGCAGCAGGCGCTCGACCATATCCGACGCGTCGAGCGCACGCGTGAAACGGTCTATGCGATCTACGTGCTCGATACCGTGACGCACCGGCTCGTGCGCGCGGTCTCGCTGCGGCGCCTGATCAGCGGGGACCCGGAAGCACCGGTCGAATCGGTCGTCCCAGCGCACAAGCCGATCTGTGTCACCCCCGAGACCGATCGCGAGGAAGTGGCCCGCTTCATCACGAAATACGATCTGCTCGCGGTGCCTGTCGTGGATGCCGAGCAGCAGCTCCTCGGCATCGTCACCTTCGACGACGTCATCGATGCGATGATCGCCGAGACGACCGAGGACGTGCAGAAGCTCGGCGGCATGGAGGCGCTCGATAAGCCTTATAACGAGATCGGTTTCGTCTCGATGATCCGCAAGCGCGCCGGCTGGCTCTCGATCCTGCTGCTCGGCGAGATGCTGACCGCCTCCGTCATGCAGTTCTTCGAGGGCGAGCTTGAGAAGGCGATCGTGCTGACGCTCTTCATTCCGCTGATCATGAGCTCGGGCGGCAACTCCGGTTCGCAGGCGACTTCGCTGATCATCCGGGCGCTGGCGCTGCGCGAGATCGCGCTGAAGGACTGGTGGCGGATCGCCCTGCGCGAGCTGCCGACCGGCATCACGCTCGGCGTGATCCTCGGGGCCATCGGCGTGACGCGTGTCACGCTCTGGCAATGGGCTGGCTTCTATGACTATGGGCCGCACTGGATGCTGGTGGCCGCGACGGTCGGCGGCGCTCTTCTCGGCATCGTCACCTTCGGTTCGCTTGCCGGCTCGATGCTGCCCTTCGCCCTGAAACGGCTCGGCTTCGACCCTGCCAGCGCTTCGGCCCCCTTCGTCGCGACGCTGGTCGATGTCACCGGCCTGGTGATCTATTTCGGCGTCGCAGCCGTGATCCTGAGCGGTACGTTGCTCTGACCAGACGAAAACGCCCGGAGCATCCGCTCGGGGCGTTTTGGTATTGCGGTTTCTGCCGGATCAGCTCGCCAGCACGCGCTGCGGCGGGAAGGTGATCTCGACCAGCGTGCCTTCTTTCTTGACGCTGGTGATCGCCATGGCGGCGCGGTTCGCCTCGACCAGAGCCTTGGTCAGCGGCAGACCGAGGCCCGTGCCGCCTGCGCGGCGCGTCGTCGGCACCTGGCGGAAAGGTTCGAGCGCGAGGCGAAGCTCGTCGTCATCCATGCCGATGCCGGTGTCGCGGACCCGCAGGATCGCCTCGCCCTGGTCGCCGAGTGCGGTCGAGATGATGACCTGCCCGCCGGCATCGGTGAACTTCACCGCGTTTGAGAGCAGATTGATCGCGATCTGGCGGATGGAGCGCTCGTCGGCGACGACCGGCGGCAGCTTCGGCGAGAGCCCCGAGCGCAGCACGACGCGACCGCGCTGCGCCTCCGGCTGGAGCAGCGACACGGTCGACAGCGCGATCTCGTTCAGGTTGACGCTGACGAAGTCGAGATCGAGCTTGCCGGCCTCGATCTTGGCCAGGTCGAGCAGGTCGTTGACGAGGCTGATGACGTAGCCGCCGGACTGGTGGATGTCGCGCAGATATTCCTTGTAGCGCTCGTTGGCGATGGGCCCGAAGCGCTCCTCCGCCATAACCTCGGCGAAACCGATGATCGCGTTGAGCGGGGTGCGGATCTCATGGCTGATCTTGGCGAGCACGTCCGATTTCTGGGCGCTCGCCATCTCGGCAGCCTTGCGCGCGTCGACCAGTTCGCCTTCGGTCTTTTTCCAGGCGGTGATGTCGCGCAGTACGGCGCAGAAGCGCGGCTCGCTGCCATGGGCGATCTGGCCCATCGTCATGAACAGTGCGATCTTGCCGCCCTGGCGTACGCGGCCCTGCACCTCGCGTCCATCGTTGAGCACCGAGGCGACGCCGCCGCCCTTCAGTCCTTCGAGATAGTCGAGCGCCGGGGCATGGCTCTCGCCGGCGAAGAGAAGGGTGAACAACTCGCCGGTGACCTCGCGCTGGTCATAGCCGAACAGTGCCTCGGCCGCCTTGTTCAGCGACAGGATGCGTCCGCGGTCATCGATGGTGACGACGCCGTCCGTCGCGGTGTCGAGCATGGCGGTGAGCTCGCCGATGCGGGCATCGCGCGCATCGGCATCGAGCCGAAGCGCCTCGACGCGGGCCGCCGATTCGGCTTCCTCCGCCGCGAATTCGGCCGCGAGCTCGGCTTCCTCCGCCTCTTCCGGCGTCAGCACCGGCACGTCGCCGCCATCGCCATTGGGATGGCGGAAGGCCATCAGCGTCGCCGGCTCGTCCTGCCAGCTCACGCTCGACAGCACGGCATCGACATGAACGAGATGGCCGAGCCGGTCGAGCAGCGTCATCGTGCCGCCATCGGTGCGCGCGGCGTCCTTGATCAGCCGGCTGACCTTGCCGCCGGCCTTCAGATCGGCGAGATCGGCATAGTCCAGCAGTTGCAGCAGCGTGCGGTTGGCATAGAGCGCTTCGTCACCGCGATTGACCAGAACGGCGATCGGCAGCCGGTCGAGCACGTCCGCATGGGAATTGCGTTGCCGGGCCGGTGTCGTGGCCTCGGTCTCCATGGCGAGATTCGCCGCCGAGGCCTCTTCCTTGTCCCTGACCTGCAACGGTGCCACCGGCGGCAGGCGCGGCGTGCTCGGCTCGTCGTCGCCGGCCAGCCTGGCGCCCAGGGCCTTGGCGATCTCGCGGAAGGCGTTGCGCTCGGCCGAGCTCAGATGCGACTTAGACGGTTCAAGCACTGGCCGGATCGCCGTCAGATGGCCGTTGCGCAGCGGCACGATCTTGCCTTGCACCTCATCGGGTTCGGGCGCGATCGGCGCCTCGGCAGCGTGCCCCTGCGCGGGCTCATCCGCCGTCTGATCGAGAGCGGCCAGGGCGGCGGCATCTTCCCCGTCCTCCTGGTCATCCTCCGGCAGATCCGAGAGTTCGGTTGCTTCGGATCCATCGGCAGTGGGAGTTTCCGCACTCGCTGCCGATGTGGCCGGCGCATTCAGGTCCTCGGTGATAGGCGCCGTGTCCGAAGCGATCTCCTCCATGGTCACGCGATCGGCGGCCGGCCGCAACGCGTCTTCCGATACGCTTTCGACGGCCGGGGCAATCTGTTCAGCAGCAGCCGCGGCATCCGGCGCCGCGGCATCGGCCATAGGGAACGGGGAGAGCTCGTTCAGGCGTGCGATCCCGAAGCCACGGAAGCCGGTGAGCTGGCGCGCGGCGTCGAGCACCGGCATGCCGGAGAGCTCGACCGGCGCCGCCTCATCGGGAGAAGCGGTGCGCCACAGCAGGCTATGGCCGCTCCAGGTCGCGGCCTTGGCAAACCGGTCGGTCAGCCCGCCATCGCAGTCGGCGAGGCTGGAGCCGAGCAAGTCCTGCCAACGCTGGCCGACGAGGCTGGCCGCTGCCGCTTCCCCGGTCAGGGCTGCGATATTGTCCGAGAGCTTCGTCAGCTTGCCCTCGCGGTCGCTCTGCCAGAGGAAGCGGACCATGGACGGTTTGGCGGGCGAGGGGGTTTCGTGGCGAGGCCGGGCCACGGTCGGCGCCGTTTCGGCGACGGTGGTCTGCGGAACGGTGATGCCGAGGCGGCGTAGTTCGGAGGCCTGCACGGCGATGGCCAGGGCGGAGCGGCCCTCGGCCAGCGACACCAGCTTGCTGCCGCAGGTGACCGGAACGGCCGCGAAGCTTGCGATCAGGCGCAGGCGTTCCAGGCGAATGCCGCTGGCCGAGGCGACGCCGCCGGCCAGCACGTTCAGGCGCTGCCGGGTCGGCGCCGGCAGGCTCGCCTGTCCGCCGAGCAGCGCTTCGGCTGCCGCATTGACGAAATGGGGTTTCTCGGTGGCGGGATCCCACAGCAGCAGGGCGCCGCCGGCAGCAAAGGATGCAAGGGCGGCGTCCTCAGCCGCCGCCACGCTCCACTTCGCCCAGTCCTCTCCGGCCTCGCTCATGCCCGCCTGCTCGCTCGATCCGCGCCTGTTATGCCTAACAAAGCCTTAATAGACCCCAAACGGCGGCAAATCCATGGAACCGAAGATCACTCTCCCGCTTCTCATCGAAACAGCGTTAACATGGCCGACGTCACCAGTTGTCACGCTGTTGTCATTGCGATGCAACAATGATATTGCAGTGCACAATGATCTAGGGATGGATCACTACACGACAGGAGGATTCGATGAACGGCAAGCTGCCTTATGAAGTGCCCACCGAAATGCGTGAGTTCGCCGAGCGCAGTGTGGAGCAGGCCCGCAAGGCGTTCGACGGCTTCATGGGCGCGGCCCATAAGGCTGTGGACAATGCCCATGGCTCGGCCGAGAGTGCCCGCGCCAACACTCAGGAAGCGACCCGCAAGGCCATCGCCTATGCCGAGAACAACGTCGCGGCTGCGTTCGATTTCGCTCAGAAGCTGGTGAAGTCGAAGGACCTGACCGAGGTGATGCAGCATCAGTCCGAGTTCCTGAAGTCGCAGGTCGCCGCGCTCCAGAGCCAGATCAAGGACCTGGGCACCGCCGCGCAGGACGCCGCCACCAAGGCCGCCGAGACCGTCAGCAAGGCGGCCAAGGGCCGTTGAAGCCTGGTCGATCCGGCGCATCGATGCGCCGGCGCTGTCTTCGGCCGGGCTTTCTGAGTCCGGCCTTTGTCGTTTGCCGCTGAAGGAGAGCTGTCATGGTCAAGCCCACTCCGACCCGGATCAAGTCCAAGGTTCCGGTCAGCCTGTCCCCGGTGAAGGCGCTGACACCCGCACCCACCGCGACGCCCCCATCCGCCACCGCGCCCGAGAAGCCGACGACTCCCGCGCCGTCCGCCGCCGCGGCTCCGGTCAAGCCCCCGCCTGTCAAGATCGCGGCTCCGGCGCCCTCGTCGGCTTCCGTCGCTATGACCAAGTCGGCTCCCCCCAGTAACCCCATCGCTGCCGACCTCCCGAAGAAGGCAGCCCCGGTCAAGATTCGGGTTGGGAAGCCTGCGGCGAAGGTCGCGGGGCCGAAGGTTGCCGCCAAGGCTGTCAAACCTGCCTCAGCGGTGTCCAGCCCCGTTCCTGCCGAGAAGAAGCCGGTCCCGGTCAAGCCGACCGTCGTCGAATCGACGCCTGTCAAGCCTGCGCCCGCCAAGCCCGAGCCGGTCGCACCTGTCGCCAGACCGGCGGAATCCGCTCCTGTGCCGGCCGCAAAGGCGCCTCCGCCGCAATCCGCAACCCTCGATTCGCTGCCCCTGCCGCGCCCGCCCGAGGCCGCTGCTGTCGTCACGGCTACGGCGATGAGCCAGGCGCTGACCATGGCGCGTGCCTTCGGTGCCTTACAGGCCCGCATGCTCGACCATGCCTGCGCCGAACTGGAGGCGACGCTCGGCGATGCGCAGTCGCTCGCGCGCAGCAGCAGCGCCTCAGAGGCTATCGCTTTGCAGGCCAAGGCGGTGCGCCGCAGCTACGAATCCTATGCCGAGCATCTCAAGGAGCTGGCGCGCACGGCCAATGCGGCCCTGCGCAAGGACTGATCGAGCGGCCGGATTCGGCGCGCGCGCAGGCCTCGCCGAAATTCCATGGCCGGAGTTGAATTACGCGGTTGCAAAAGCGGAAACTCGGCACTAGGGTCCGCGCCGCTGACGACCCCCGCCACGGCGGCCGGTCGCGAAGCCTGGTTTGGGCAGCCATAGCTCAGTTGGTTAGAGCGCTAGATTGTGGATCTAGAGGTCCCCCGTTCAAGCCGGGGTGGCTGTACCATTCTCCTTCCAGGCATCGTCGGCACACTCCGCCCCGCAAACGTGCTGGCTAGACGTCGCCCCTTGAAGCAGCCTCCGCGCTTCGCCATATCTGGCTCAAGCGGAAGGGTTCGCCTTTCGCCTGCGGGATGCTGCCCGGCGGCGGGTCCCGATGTCCATGAGGCGCCTTTCGAGGGCCTGGAAGATGACGCGTACGCCTAGCTTGTCCCACCCGTTCCTGCTCGGCTTCGACGATATCGAGCGTGCGCTCGATCGTGTCGCCAAGGGCGCGAGCGAGGGTTACCCGCCCTACAATATCGAGCGGTTGACCCGGACGGAGGATGAGCCGGACCGCCTGCGCATCACCCTGGCCGTCGCGGGCTTTGCTCGGGAACAGCTCGAGATCACGCTGGAAGAGAACCAGCTCACGATCCGGGGCCGCCAGAGCGACGACAAGAATCGCCAGTTCCTGCATCGCGGCATCGCCGCCCGCCAGTTCCAGCGCAGCTTCCTGCTGGCAGACGGAATGCAGGTCCTGGGCGCTGATCTGTCGAACGGCCTGCTCGCGATTGATCTGGTCAGGCCGGAACCGGAACGGCTCATCCGGCGTATCGATATCATGAGCCGTGAGTAGAGGACGGGCTCCCGTCCAGCTTTGAAGGATGCGGTCGCGGTTTTCGCATCTGTTCATAATTGAAGGCGCAGTATCAGAACCGCATTCGCACTGCTCTGAAGGAGGGCGCGATGAAACAGGACAGGAATCTCATCCAGACCAACCCGCTGACCCCCGCGGAATTCGCCGCGCTCGGCACCGGCGAGGTCGCCTATCTCAAGTCGATGAGCTCGGACGAGTTGATGCGGATCTTCCCGCAGGCTCCCAAGATCGAGTCCGGCTTGCAGCTCTTCACCCTGCTTTCGGCCGACGGCGCTCCGATCCTCGTCACGGATTCGCGCGAGGCCGCTACGGCCAATGCCTGGGAGCACGATCTCAGGATGGTCAGCGTCCACTGACGCCGGTCATTTCCGTACTCAGGGTGCGGTCGCCATTCCGGCGACCGCCGATTGCAGCCTCTCGATATCGTCCGGCGTGGACAGGCGGTGATCGCCGTCCTTGATCAGCGTCAGCACGACCGGGTCGCCGCTGAGATGCTCGACGAGCTTCAGCGCCTGGCGCCAGGGCACGTCTGGATCGCGCATGCCCTGCAAGATATGCACAGGGCAGCCGGTCCTGATTTCGCCGCCGAAGAGCAGGTGCCGGCGCCCGTCCTCGATCAGCGCGCGGGTGATCGGTGTCGGTTCCGGCGAATACTCCGAAGGCCGCAACCAGACGCCCTCTTCGAGGATCGTCTGGCGGATCGAATCGGGCATCTGCGCCCACATCAGATCCTCGGAGAAATCGACGGCGGGCGCGATCAGGACGAGACCCGCAGGCTGCAAGGCTGAGCCGAACAGCTTGCGCGCCGCGAGCAGGGCCAGCCAGCCGCCCATCGAGGAACCGACGAGGATCGGTCGCTGGCGGCACTGGCTTTCGATCGCAGCGAGCGCGTCGGCGAGCCAGTCCGACAGGGTGAAGCTGCCGAAATCGCCGTCGCTCTCGCCATGGCCGCCATAGTCGAAGCGCAGGCAGGCACGGCCGGCACCGCGTGCCCAGTCGGCCAACGCCTCGGCCTTGGTCGCGCGCATGTCCGAGCGGAAGCCGCCGAGCCAGACCACCGGTGCGCCGCTTCCCTCCTGCAGGAGGTAGGCGAGGCGGCGTCTTGAGGGGCCGTCTCCGACCTCGAGCCATTGCGGCGGCTGGTGCTCCAAGGCAAATCTCCTGTGACGAATCAGGGCGCCGCGGCGATTAAGGGCTGCGACGTCTATCCGATGGGGGCATATTCGCCCCTGTTAACGAAATTCCAGACCGAGAGCGAATGTCCTTCAAGCCGGGTGCCCATCTTTCTCTGCCGTCGACCGAAACGCATCCGCTGGCGGGGCGGACGATCCTGCAGATCATTCCCGAGCTAGAAGCCGGCGGGGCCGAGCGCACCGCCGTCGATATCGCCAAGGGACTGACAGATGCCGGCGCGCGCGCGCTGGTCGCGACCGAAGGCGGGCGCCTCGTCGCCGAGTTGCAGGCCAAGGGCGGGGTCTGGTTGCCGTTTCCGGCTGCCTCCAAGAACCCTCTCTCGATGCTCTTCAACATCCGCAAGCTCGCGCGGCTCTGCAGGCAGGAGGGGGTCGAACTGATCCATGCCCGCTCGCGCGCCCCGGCTTGGGTCGCGCTCGGCGCGGCTCGGCTTTTGAAGCTGCCCTTCGTCACCACCTATCACGGCTCCTATAACAGCCGCTCGTCGGTGAAGACGCTCTATAATTCGGTGATGGCGCGCGGCGATGTCGTCATCGCCAATTCCCACTACACGGCCGGCCTGATCCAGGCGAAGCACCCTGTCGCCGGCGACAGGGTCAGGGTCGTCAATCGCGGCACCAATTTCTCGGCCTTCGCGCCGGCTGCGGTTGGCGCGGAGCGCGTACAGGCCCTGCGCAAAGCCTGGGGCGTCGAGCCTCATCAACGCATCGTGCTTCTGCCCGGCCGCCTGACCAACTGGAAGGGCCAACGCGTGCTGATCGAAGCCGCGCGCCTGATGCGCGATAGCGGGGATACCGACACGGCCTTCATCCTCGCCGGCGATGCGCAGGGCAGGGACGGCTACGTCAAGGAACTCGATGCGCTGATCGCCAAGGCCGGGCTGGAAGGCCGCGTAAAGCGTGTCGGCCACTGCTCGGACATGCCGGCAGCGATGCTCTCGGCCGCGGTGGTCGCCGTGCCCTCGACCGATCCGGAAGCTTTCGGGCGCGTCGCAGTGGAGGCGCAGGCGATGGGTACGCCCGTCGTCGTCTCCGATCTCGGTGCCGTGCCCGAAACCGTTCTGGCCCCGCCGCAGGTTCAGCCCGGCGAGCGCACCGGCTGGCGCATACCTCCGGGCGATGCCGCGGCGCTGGCTGCCGGCCTCAACGAGGCGTTGGCTTTGCGTCCTTCCGCCCGCGATGCCCTGGCACGGCGCGCGCGCGTCCATGTCGAGCGGCATTTCTCGCTCGAAGCGATGGTTGCGGAAACCCTCGACGTTTATTGCGCGTTGCTGGGTCGCTGACCGGCCTCTCCGGTGGGAGATGACCGCCATCGCGGTGTCATGCATTGACATCGCCCATCTTTGTGCAATGTGTCTGCAACAACGGCGCGAAGGCGCCAAGTACAGGAGAATACCCCCATTCGTCGTCCTTACCGCGCTGCCCCGACCCCGACCAAGGAAGGTCCCCGCTCGAACCGCGACATTCGCGGAGTTCGCGAAGTCCAGCTCATCGACGATACCGGTGCCAACCGTGGCGTGGTCTCGTTCTTCGATGCGTTGAAGCTCGCCGAGGATGCCGGTCTCGACCTCGTCGAGATTGCCCCGAACTCCGTTCCGCCGGTCTGCAAGATCCTTGATTACGGTCGCTTCCGCTTTCTCGAGCAGAAGAAGGCTTCGGAGGCGCGCAAGAAGCAGCGCACCATCGAGATCAAGGAAATCAAGCTGCGCCCCGGCATCGACAAGCATGACTACGACGTGAAGATGAAGGCCATGCACGGCTTCTTCGAGGAAGGCGACAAGGTGAAGGTCACCCTGCGCTTCCGCGGCCGCGAAATGGCGCACCAGGACCTCGGCGTGAAGGTGCTCGAGCGGGTCAAGGTCGATACCGCCGAGATCGCCAAGGTCGAGAGCGACTGGCAGCTCGAAGGTCGCCAGATGGTGATGGTGCTCGCGCCGCGCTGAGGCGCGCGTCGTCGGCGGTTCCTTGCGGATCGGAAAAAGGGCGCCGACGGCGCCCTTTTTCATGTCGCGGAAACATTTTCGACCGAAGCGGATGCCGGTTCGCGTGAAGAAGATACGATAAGCGAACTACCGCAACAGGCCGGCGAGCATCGCGTCGAAGGCGTCGGTCGCGGCCTTGAGCGCCGCTCCCGGATCGGGCGCATGCGCGATCCACTGCGCTGCATGCTGGGTCGCGCCGAAGATCAGCCGGGCGATGGCTTCCGGATCGAGCGGTGTCAGCACGCCTTCGGTAACGAGTTCGTCCAGTCCTAGGGCCATCATCCGGATGCAGTCGTTCTGGGTTGGCCAGCTCCAGGGATCGCCCAGCACGGCCGGGCCGTCACGCAACATGATGCGCTGGATTTCCGCCTCTCGCGCCATCGCGAGATAGGCGACACATGAGTCGCGGAACCCGGTCCAGCGATCCTCCGCTTCGGCCGAGACAGCGCGCAGCCGCACGGTCATCTCAGCATCGATCTGGTCGATGACAGCGGAAAAGAGCCCCTTCTTGTCACCGAAATGGTGATAGAGCGCGCCGCGGGTCAGCCCAGCCGTCGCGGTCATTTCGTCCATCGAGGCCGCCGCATAGCCGACCGTGCCGAACGCCTCCCGCGCGGCGGCGATCAGGCGGGCGCGAGTCTCCGCGACCATGTCTGCACGAAGTCGGCGAGCCATCATATCCTCTTCACATACGTTGCGTATGTTAATTGACATACGCAACGTATGCAATTATCCGCTTTCACCCGCGGCCCCTCTCCGCCTTGTCCGGTCCGAACCATGCCCAATCCCTATCGCGAGATCTTCCGGGCGCCTGGAGCCGTCGCCTTCTCCTCCGCCGGCTTCATCGCCCGCCTGCCGGCCTCGATGGTCGGCCTCGGCATCGTCACCATGCTGTCCGAGCGGCGAGGGGAATATGCGATCGCTGGCGCCGTCGCCGCGACCTTCGCGCTCGCCAGCGCGCTGATCACGCCGCAGGTCTCACGCCTCGTCGATCGCTATGGGCAGCGCCGCGTGCTGCTGCCGGCGGCCGCCGCCGGGGCGCTTGCATTGAGCGGTCTGATGGTCGCGACCTGGACGGGTGCGCCGAACTGGCTGCTCTTCGTCTTCGCGCTGCTCGCCGGTCTGATGCCGAGCATCGGCGCGATGGTCCGGGCGCGCTGGACCGAGTTCTATCGCGACACTCCGCAACTGCGCACTGCCTTCGCCTTCGAATCGGTGGTCGACGAGGTCATCTTCATCGTCGGGCCGATCGTGGCGATCGGGCTCAGTGTCAGTCTGTTTCCTGAAGCCGGGCCGCTTGCCGCCCTGATCTTCCTCGTCGTCGGCGTTCCCTTGTTATGTGCGCAAAGGCGGACGGAGCCGCCGGTCCGCATCCATGCTGCGGGGGCTGATATCTCGGTCATAGGCCTCGGTGGCGTCCAGGTCGTCGTGCTCGCGATGGTCGCCATCGGTGCGATCTTCGGCACGGCCGAGATCACAGCCGTTGCCTTTGCGGAAGCGCAGGGCCAGAAGGCCGCTGCGAGCTTCGTTCTTGCCATCTACGCGGCGGGCTCGCTGATCGTCGGTCTCGTCTTCGGAACATTGAAGCTCAAGGCTTCGCTCGCCACGCAATTCCTCGCGGCGGTCGCGCTGGCGGGGGCGACGACCTTGCCGCTGCTGGCGGTGACGGGGCTCGGCTCGCTGGCACTGGTCTTCTTCATGGCCGGCGCGGCGGTTTCGCCGACGATCATCATCGCGATGGGCCTGGTCGAGCGTCTGGTACCGGCGCGCCAGCTCACCGAAGGCATGACCTGGGCGATCACCGGCATTGGCATTGGAATGGCTGCCGGCGCCTCGGCTGCGGGCCTGCTGATCGACGCCTTCGGCGCTCATGGCGGCTTCTGGATTTCGGTGGGAGCGGGTGCTGCCGCCTTGCTGGTCGTGCTTGCAGGCTATGGTCGTCTTCTCGACGCGCGGGCCGAAACTCTTGTCTGCGAAGCCGCCTGAGGGACGCAGGAGGCCACACCTCGTGGGACATTGCCGGCTTCGCACTTGCAAAAGCCGCCAATTTCTGCGATAGGCCCGCCTTCGATCGCCCGGCTGATAAGGGCTGCCGTGGCGATCGTGCTTTGCTTCCCGAAAGCAAGACATTGGCAACGCGTTCACAAGACGTGCAGCCACGACCATTGAGGAGCTGAAATGCCCAAGATCAAGACGAAATCGGCCGCTAAAAAGCGGTTCAAGATCACCGGAACCGGCAAGGTGCTCTATGCCCAGGCCGGCAAGCGTCACGGGATGATCAAGCGGACCAACAAGCAGATCCGCAATCACCGCGGCACCACGACCCTCTTCGAGGGCGATGCTGCCAACGTGAAGAAGTTCTTCCTTCCCAACGGCTGACGCCACCTGATAGTCCGGAGATCATGACATGGCTCGCGTGAAACGGGGCGTTACGGCCCACGCCAAGCACAAGAAGACTTTTAAGGCCGCCAAGGGCTTCTATGGCCGCCGCAAGAATACGATCCGTGCCGCCAAGGCGGCCGTCGATCGCTCGATGCAGTACGCCTATCGCGACCGCAAGAACAAGAAGCGCACCTTCCGCGCTCTCTGGATCCAGCGTCTCAACGCTGCGGTTCGCGAGCACGGCTTGACCTATTCGGTCTTCATGGGCGGCCTGATCAAGTCGGGCATCGAGCTCGACCGTAAGACCCTGTCGGCCATGGCCATTGACGACGCAGCCTCGTTCGCTGCCGTGGTCGAGACGGTCAAGGGCGTGCTGGGCGCCGAAGCCAAGGCCGCCTGATCGGCCTTGCGATGCTGAATTGGAAAAGGCCGGCGGTGACGCCGGCCTTTTTCGTTGTGTCGAAGCCGGGCTTCATTCTCGGGCGACCCAATGGAGACCCGAGGATCTCATGCGGGAAATGATGCGGACAGCGCGGGGGATCCTCTTCCGGAGGGAGAGGGCAGGGTGAGGGTTAGGCCGTTGGACGCTTTGGCCATGACCCTGCTGCTGCGGTGATGGCGAAATTCTATCGGTCCAAAGGCCTACACCTGCCGCTACCCCTCTCCTTACGGGAGAGGGGTTCTCTGTCGGCGCCCTTACGTCTGCACGCTGCCGTTCTTCGGCGGGTGCCAGTCTTCGCCGGCGTCTTCGACGATCCGTTCATAGGCCTCCTCCGGCGAGTCCGCATAACTGTACAGCTTGAGATCGTCAGGCCGGATAAAGCCCGCCGCCGCCATCGCGTCGAGATTGAGCAGGCCCTTCCAGTAGGCGGAATCGTAGAGCACGATCGGCACCGGGCCCATCTTGCCGGTCTGTACCAGCGTCATGATCTCGAACAATTCGTCGAGTGTGCCGAAGCCGCCGGGGAAGACCACCAGCGCCGCCGCACGCATCGCCAGATGCATCTTCCGCATCGCGAAATAGTGGAAGAGGAAGGTCAGGTCCGGCGTCGACCAGGCATTCGGCTCCTGCTCGTGCGGCAGGGTGATGTTGAAGCCGATCGAGATGGCGCCGGCTTCGGTCGCGCCGCGATTGGCCGCTTCCATGATGCCAGGCCCACCGCCGGTGGCGATGACGTGATGGCGGCCGGTATCGCCGTCGCGCAGCGCGCCGCCGCGTTCCGAGGCGATGCGGCCGAAGGTGCGGGCCGCTTCGTACCATGGATTGCCCTCGTGCACGCGGGCCGAGCCGAAGACCACGATGGTCGAGACGACGCCGCGCGCCCTGAGGCTGTCCTCCGCCTTCTGGTACTCCAGCATGAAGCGCGCGCCGCGCATCGAATCCCCGAGGATGAAATCCGGGTCGAGCGCAGCCATCCGGTAAGAGGGCGATTCTTTCTGGCGAGTGTTGTCGGGCAAGGCATCCTCCTCATGTCGTCGCTTGGCTCTGGCATAACCCGGCCGTTCCCGCTAGAACGCGCCCGTTCCCACGCCCCGGAAGCATGCGACCCATTCATGACCGATATCGTCACCCTGGAACGCGACGTTCTCGCCGCGATCGATACTGCCGCCGATGAAGCCGCCGTCGAGGATGTGCGCATCGCAGCCCTCGGCAAGTCCGGCTCGATCTCAGCGCTGCTGAAGACGCTGGGCGCGATGACGCCGGATGAGCGCAAGGAGAAAGGCCCGCAGATCAACGGTCTGCGCGATCGGGTTCAGAGCGCGATCGCGGCTCGCAAGGAGGCGCTGGGCGAGGCTGCTCTCGAAGCCCGGCTCGCCGCGGAGCGCGTCGACGTGTCGCTGCCGGTGCAGGACGGCCCGGAGGCGCGCGGCCGCATCCATCCGATCAGCCAGGTCATCGATGAGATCACCGCGATCTTCGGCGACATGGGCTTCGCTATCGCCGAAGGGCCGGACGTCGAAACCGACGACCTCAACTTCACCAGGCTGAATTTCCCGGTCGGCCACCCCGCCCGCGAGATGCACGACACCTTCTTCTTCGCGCCGGATGCCAATGGCGAGCGCAAGCTCCTGCGCACTCATACCTCGCCGGTCCAGGTCCGCACCATGCTGGTGCAGGAGCCGCCGATCCGCGTGATCTGCCCGGGCCGGACCTATCGCAACGATTCCGACCAGACCCACACCCCGATGTTCCATCAGGTCGAGGGGCTTGTCATCGACAAATCGGCCAATCTCGGCCACCTCAAGTGGATTCTGGAAGAATTCTGCAAGTCGTTCTTCGAGATCGACGACGTGAAGATGCGCTTCCGTCCGTCCTTCTTCCCCTTCACCGAGCCCTCCATGGAGGTCGACATCCAGTGCTCGCGCAAGGGCGGCGAAATCCGCTTCGGCGAGGGGGACGACTGGCTGGAGATCCTCGGCTGCGGCATGGTTCACCCGAACGTGCTGAAGAATTGCGGGCTCGACCCGGAGGTCTATCAGGGCTTCGCCTGGGGCATGGGCATCGACCGTATCGCCATGCTGAAATACGGCATGCCGGACCTTCGCCCCTTCTTCGAGGCTGATGTGCGCTGGCTCGCGCATTACGGCTTCCGCCCGCTCGACCTGCCGACGCTGACGGGCGGTCTCTCCTCATGACGGCATCGATCGGGCAAGGGAGGGCGCGATGACGCCTGCGGGCTGGGCGGCGGCGATCGCCGTGCTGCTGGTCGTGATGAACCTGGCGAGCCAGGTCATCGCGCTCTGGCGGCTGCGCCGGCCCCTGCAGCGCTCAGCCCTGCTCGACGAATTGCCGCCGGTCACGATCGTCCGGCCCGTGCGCGGCATCGAGGCCTTCAGTCGCGAGACCGCGGTTTCGGGCCTCGAGCTCGACTATCCCCGCTACAGCACGATCTTCTGCGTTGCCGACGCGAATGACCCGATCATCCCGCTGATCAAGGAACTGATCAGCATCTACGGCGCCGAGAAGGTCCGCCTGATCGTCGGCGACGTGCCGGTCAGCGCCAATCCCAAGCTCAACAACTGCGTGCGCGGCTGGGAGGCGGCTCCGACCGACTGGGTCATCCTCGCCGATTCCAACGTGCTGATGCCCCGGGACTATATCCAGCGGATGCTCGCGGCGTGGCAGCCGACGACCGGTCTTGTCTGCTCGACGCCGGCCGGCTCCCGGCCGCTGTGCTTCGGTGCCGAGGTCGAGTGCGCCTTCCTCAATGCCTTCCAGGCGCGCTGGCAATATGTCGGCGAGGCGCTCGGTCTCGGCTTCGCGCAGGGCAAGTCGATGCTCTGGAACAAGCCCTTCCTCGACGCCAATGGCGGCATTGCCGCGCTCGGCGCCGAGATCGCCGAGGATGCCGCCTCGACCAAGCTGGTGCGCAATACCGGCCGGCAGGTCCATCTCGTCGGTCAGCCCTTCGAGCAGCCGCTTGGCCGGCGCCGACTGAGGGACGCCGTCCAGCGCCAGTTCCGCTGGGCGCGTCTGCGGCGCGTGACCTTCCTGCCCTTCTTCGCGCTGGAGATCCTCTCCACGCCGTTCCTCGCCGCTGTGCTCGCCGCGTGCGGCGCTTCGGCGTTTGGCCTGTCAGTCTGGCTTGCGCCGCTCCTCGTGGTGCTCGTCTGGTATGTCGGCGACATTCTGCTCTCGGCCAGTCTCGGTTGGTTCCTGAACTGGCGCTCGCCTTTCGCCATGCTGGCGCGTGACATTGCCTTCCCCGGCATCTGGGCCTACGCCTTCATCGGCGGCGAGGTGAGCTGGCGCGGCAACGCGATGAAGATCCGTACGGACGGCGCCAACCAGCTCAACGATGCGCTGCCGTCGGCGCCGGCACAGGCGGGGCGCGATGGCCGCTGACCTGAACGCATCCGTGCCCGAACGCTATCGCGATTGCCCGAGCTTCTCCTTCGGCGACAGTCCAGAACTGGCGACGGAACTCGCGGCGCTGGTCGTCAGCGGCCGCAAGATCGCGACGGTGAACACGCTCGATGCGCCCGACTGCCCCAAGCTCAATGAGCTTTGGATCGTGCTCGACGGCACGGGGCGGCCCGTCTGCGTCATCGAGACGCTCGAACTCATCCCCCGCCGCTTCGACGAAGTTGACGAGGCCTTCGCCTTCGACGAAGGGGAGGGAGACCGCTCCCTGGCCTTCTGGCGGGACGCCCACGAATCCTATTTCCGGCGCGCCGGTGTCTTCAGCCCCGACATGCCCTTGCTTTGCGAACGCTTCCGTCTGGTGGAAGTTCTCGCCCCGATGGACGTAGACGCATGAAGTTCACGATCTCCTGGCTCAAAGAGCATCTCGACACCGACGCCTCCGTTACGGAGATCGCCGAAACCCTGACCCGTGTCGGCCTCGAGGTCGAGGCGATCGAGGATCGCGCCGCCGCGCTCTCGGCCTTCACCATCGCCTATGTCATCGAGGCGAAGCAGCATCCGAATGCCGACCGCCTGCGCGTCTGCATGGTCGATACCGGCGCCGGTGAGCCTGTGCAGGTGGTTTGCGGCGCGCCGAACGCCCGCACCGGCATGAAGGGCGTGTTCTCGCCGCCGGGCAGCTACATCCCCGGCAAGAAGGTCACGCTCGGCAAGGGCGTCATCCGCGGCGTCGAATCGAACGGCATGCTGGTCTCGGAGGCCGAACTCGAATTGTCCGACGACCATGACGGCATCATCGAACTGCCGGCGGATGCGCCCGTGGGCAAGCCCTACGCCCTCTATGCCGGTCTCGACGATGCCGTGATCGAGATCGCCGTGACGCCGAACCGCGCCGACGCGCTCGGCGTTGCCGGTATTGCCCGCGATCTTGCCGCCGCCGGCCTCGGCAAGCTCAAGTCGCAGGCGGTCCAGCCGGTTCGCGGCTCCTTCCCGTGCCCGGTCAAGGTCACGCTCGATTTCGCCGAGGACGATCGGAGGCTCTGCCCGGCCTTCGCGCTGCGCCTGGTGCGCGGCGTCAGGAACGGCCCCTCGCCGGACTGGTTGCAGGCGCGCCTGCGCGCTGTCGGCCTGCGCCCCATCAACGCGCTGGTCGACATCACCAATTTCATGACGCTCGATCGCAACCGGCCCCTGCACGTCTTCGATGCCGCCAAGGTGAAGGGCAATCTGACCGTCCGCCGCGCCAAGGCGGGCGAGACGATCCTCGCCCTCGACGGCAAGACTTATACGCTGACCGACGAGCAGGTCGTGATCGCCGACGAGCATGGCGTCGAGTCGCTCGCCGGCATCATGGGCGGCGAGGCCTCGGGCAGCAGCGAGACGACCACCGACGTGCTGATCGAGAGCGCGCTCTGGGACCCGCTGAACATCGCTCGCTCCGGGCGGGCTCTCGGCATCAATTCCGACGCCCGCTATCGCTTCGAGCGCGGCGTCGATCCCGATTTCGCGCGTCTCGGCCTCGATCTCGCCACCGCGCTGGTGATCGAACTCTGCGGCGGCGAGGCGTCCGAGATGGAGTTTGTCGGTGACCTGCCCGACAGCCCGGCCGCGATCGACTTCCCCTGGTCCGAGGTCAAGCGCCTCACCGGGCTTGACCTGCCGCAGGCTGAGATGAAGCTGGCGCTGACCTCACTCGGCTTCCACGTCTCGGGTGTGGGTGACCGGGTCAAGGTTGCTCCGCCGTCCTGGCGTGCCGACGTCGGCGGCAAGGCCGATCTCGTCGAAGAGATCGTCCGCATCGCCGGCCTCGACCGCGTCGCCTCGACGCCGCTGCCGCGCATCAAGGGCGAGGTCGTCAAGCCGGTTCTGACCGTGCTTCAGAAGCGCACTCGCATGGCCAAGCGCACGCTTGCGGCACGTGGCCTCGTCGAGGCTGTGACCTGGTCCTTCATCTCGCATGATCAGGCGAAACTCTTCGGCGGCGGCTCGCCCAGGCTCGCGCTTGCCAACCCGATCGCGGCCGATCTCTCGGATATGCGGCCCTCGCTGTTGCCCGGCCTGATCCGCGCCGCGCAGAGCAATGCCGATCGCGGCTTCCCCGATATCGCACTGTTCGAGGTCGGGCAGGTCTTCAGGAGCGACGAGCCGGAAGGACAGCTCATCGCCGCGGCCGGCCTGCGCCGCGGAACCGCCCGCCTGGACGGCACTGGCCGTCGCTGGGATGGCGGGGCGAAGAATGTCGACGTTTTCGACGCCAAGGCGGACGTGCTCGGTCTGCTTTCGGGGCTGGGCATCCCGACGGGCGGCCTCCAGATCGTCGCGGGCGGCCCGGCCTGGGCTCATCCCGGCCGCTCGGCCACGCTCCAGTTCGGCCCCAGGGGTGTGATCGGCGCCTTCGGCGAGGTCCATCCCAAGATCCTCAAGGCACTGGACGTCAAGGGGCCGCTGGTCGCCTTCGAGATCCATCTCGACGCGCTGCCTCTGCCCAAGGCCAAGCCGACCAAGGTGAGGCCGAAGCTCGCTCTCTCCGACTTCCAGCCGGTGACGCGCGACTTCGCCTTTATCGTCGACAAGGCGGTGGCAGCGGGCGACATGGTCAAGACGGCGCAGGGCGCTGATCGCGCGCTCGTCGCCAATGTCGGCGTCTTCGATCTCTATGAGGGCGCGGGCGTCGATGCCGGCAAGAAGTCGGTCGCCTTGGCGGTCACGCTCCAGCCGACCGAGAAGACGCTGACCGAGGCCGAGATCGAGGCTGTCGGCAGCAAGATTGTCGCCGAGATCGGCAAGCGCTACGGCGCGACGCTGCGCGGCTGACAACGCTACGTCGTCACGGTCGGGCTTGTCCCGACCATGTCTTCGCCGGCCGAAGGCTGCGTCCACGACGGGATGCTTGTCACAAGGGCGAGCATGACGGCGGGGCTTTGGTGCGTGCGCCACTTAAACCGGACTCACCATTGATCGACATTATGTAATAATCCGTGCGAGCAATCCCGGAGTTTTCGGGGTATCCGCTGCGCATTCTTGCATCTTCGCGGTCCTATGAGCCTCACCGAACGTCCCGTCAGGGACAATCTGTTCCCCGGTTTTCGCCTGCTCGACGTTCAGACGTCAGGGCCGCGGATTCGCGTGCGGGCGGGTGGAGAGGGGCCGCCGCTCCTGCTGCTGCACGGCTATCCGCAGACCCATGTGATGTGGCGCCGGATTGCCCCGCGATTGGCCGAGCGCTTCACCCTGATCTGCCCGGACCTGCGCGGCTACGGCGATTCCGACAAGCCGCCGAGCGACACCGAGCACTCGCCCTATGCGAAACGCGCCATGGCGCAGGACATGGCCGAGGTCATGAGCGCGCTTGGGTATGCGCGCTTCTTCGTCGGCTCGCATGATCGCGGCGCCCGTGTCGCGCATCGGCTGGCGCTCGATCATGGCGAGCGGGTGCTGAAGCTCGCGACCCTCGACATCGCACCGACGCGCGAGATGTATCGCGACGCGACCGATTCCTTCGCCCGCGCCTACTGGCACTGGTTCTTCCTGATCCAGCCTGCGCCGCTGCCGGAGCGGATGATCGGGAGCGATCCGGATTTCTACTGGACGAGCCGGCGCGCCTCCGACATGCGCCTGTTCGAGCCCGAGGCGCTGCAGGAATACCTGCGCTGCTTCCGCGATCCCGCGATGATCCATGCGAGCTGCGAGGACTATCGCGCCGCCGCGACGATCGACATCGCCCACGACGATGGCGATGCCGGCCGGAAGCTCGCCTGTCCGCTGCTCGCGCTCTGGGGCGAGCGCGGCATCATCGGCAAGTGTTTCGACCCTCTGACCTTGTGGCGCGAGCGTGTGCAGGATGTGCGCGGCCGTGCCCTGCCGGGCGGACATTATCTCGCGGAGGAGGTTCCCGATCTCGTCGCCGCGGAGTTCGAGGCTTTCTTCGGAGAAACCGCATGACCAGGACCAATCGCGTTTACCGCATCGCCGTGATCCCCGGCGACGGCATCGGCAAGGAAGTGATGCCCGAGGGCCTGCGCGTGCTTGCTGCAGCCTCCAAGAAATACGGCTTCGAACTGCGCCTCGACGAGTTCGATTTCTCCTCCTGCGACTACTACGCCAAGCACGGCAAGATGCTGCCGGACGACTGGAAGGAAGCGATCGGCGGCCACGACGCGATCTATTTCGGCGCCGTCGGCATGCCCCATCAGGTGCCGGACCATATTTCGCTCTGGGGGTCGCTGCTGCTGTTCCGGCGCGAGTTCGACCAGTATGTCAACCTGCGCCCGGTCCGGCTGATGCCGGGTGTGCCGGGCCCGCTCGCCAACCGCAAGCCGGGTGACATCGACTTCTTCGTCGTGCGCGAGAACACCGAGGGCGAGTATTCTTCGGTCGGCGGGCGCATGTATGCCGGCACCGAGCGCGAGATCGTCATCCAGGAGACGGTGATGAGCCGCGTCGGTGTCGACCGCGTGCTGAAATACGCCTTCGAGCTGGCCCAGCGCCGCCCGCGCAAGAAGCTGACCTCCGCCACCAAGTCGAACGGGATCTCGATCACCATGCCCTATTGGGACGAGCGGGTGAAGGAGATGGCGAAGAACTATCCGGGCGTCGCCGTCGACCAGTACCATATCGACATCCTGACCGCGCATTTCGTGCTGAACCCGGACCGTTTCGACGTGGTCGTCGCTTCCAATCTGTTCGGCGATATTCTCTCCGATCTCGGCCCGGCCTGCACCGGCACGATCGGCATCGCTCCGTCCGGCAATATCAACCCGACCGGCGACTATCCCTCGCTGTTCGAGCCGGTCCACGGCTCGGCGCCAGACATCGCCGGGCAGGGCATCGCCAACCCCGTCGGCATGATCTGGTCGGGCGCGATGATGCTGGACCATCTCGGCGAGCACGAGGCCGCCAAGGGCATCGAGGCCGCGATCGAGCGCGCGCTCGGCGATGCCCGGACCCGGACCCGCGATCTCGGCGGCTCGCTCGGCACGGAAGCCGCAGGCAGGGCGGTCGAGCAGGCGCTCTAGCGTGGCCCCGGCCGGCTGCCGCAAGGTGATGTGAAGGCAAGGATTTGAAGTGATGGATCTGTCGTCGGTGTCCTTCGTCGATCCCCTGGCCTGGGGCAAGCTGGCCGAGATCGTGCTGCTCAATATCGTGCTTTCTGGCGACAACGCCGTTGTCATCGCGCTCGCCTGTCGCGCGTTGGCGCCCGCGCAGCGGACCAAGGGCATCGCGCTCGGCGCCGGTGTTGCGGTCGTCCTGCGTGTGCTCTTCACGGTGCTGATCGCTTCGCTCCTGAACACGCCTTTCCTGCGGATTGTCGGCGCCGGCTTGCTCATCTGGATCGCGGTGAAGCTGATCGTCGAGGACGAGGGCCAGGACGAGGATTCGATCGCGGCCAGCAGCAAGCTCTGGAAGGCAGTGCAGACGGTGGCCATTGCGGACATCGTGATGAGCCTCGACAACGTGCTGGCCATCGCGGCCGTCGCCAAGGATTCGATCCCGCTGCTGATCGCCGGCCTTGTCATTTCGATTCCGCTGATCGTGCTCGGTGCTTCGCTGATCACGAACCTGCTGACGCGTTTCCCGATCCTGGTCTGGGCCGGAGCGGCCCTGCTCGGCTGGGTCGCTGGCGAGATGTTCGAGAGCGATCCATGGCTGATCGCCCGCTTCGGAGAGGAACTGCTGCACAAGCTGGAATACCCGGCTGCGGTCCTGGGCGCGCTGCTCGTGCTCGGCCTCGGCTACTTCATCAAGTCACGCCGGCCCGACCCGGCTCTCTGACAAACCGAAAAGGGGCAACCTGACCGATGGATTTCGCATCTTCCGCCTTCTGGACATCGCTGCTCCAGATCATCTGGATCGACCTGCTGCTGTCGGGCGACAACGCGGTGGTGATCGCGCTCGCCGTGCGTTCGCTGCCGGAGAAGCAGCGCAAGGTCGGCATCTGGCTCGGCGCCGGTGCGGCAGTGGGCCTGCGCATCATCTTCGCGGTGGTCGTCAGCTACCTCCTGAATATCCCCTTCCTGAAGGTTGTCGGCGCGCTGCTCCTGTTCTGGATCGCGATCAAGCTCGCTAAGGGTGAGGAAGAGGCGCATGGCGACATCGCAGCCAGCGACAGTCTCTGGAAGGCGGTACGCACGATCGCCATTGCGGACGCGGTGATGAGCCTCGACAACGTGCTCGCGATCGCGGCGGCGGCCCGCGGCCATTTCGAGCTGTTTGTGTTCGGCCTGCTGCTGACGATCCCGCTGATCATCTTCGGCGCCCGCCTGCTGTCGTCGGTCCTCGAGCGCTTCCCGATCCTGATCTGGTTCGGTGCGGCGCTCCTCGGCTGGATCGCGGGCGAGATGCTGCTCAGCGATATGGCGGTGATGCAGTGGCTCCAGGTCAACATGCCGAGCTGGGTCCAAAGCGTGCCGGTCTCAGACACGAACCCGGCCGGGCTTATGCCTGCAAAGGTGCCGTTCTACACTGCAGCGGTGCTCGGCGCGGCCTTCGTCTGCATCGTAGCCTACGCCCTCAAGAGGAAGCCGATCGATCAGGCGGGCTGATGGCTGCAGCCTGGCCGGCAACGACGATCGCGGCGGCCATGATCTCATGGCCGCCGTTTCTCATGATGCGAAGCGTGCCGGTGGACTCGGCGGGTATAGAGGCGTCGGTTACCCGAAACGCCGTTTCCGACAGAAGCGATATCGCGAAACTCTCCGGCGCCCGCCGAAAGCCCGTTCCCAGCGCCTTCACATAGGCCTCCTTCGCGGCCCAGAGGCGGGCAAAGAGCGAGCATCGCTGGGCAGCATCCGCTGCTGCGAGCACTTCTCGCTCGACCGGGTGCAGCAGGGCGAATGGCGGCGTTGCCCGTTCATCGACCTGTTCGACGTCGACCCCGAGGGGTTGGCGTGCCAGGCCGACGGCCACGACCCCGGTCCGCGTGGCCAGTGAAAGATGGAGGCCGGTTCCTCCGGGGAGATCGAGCCGCGGGCGTCCGGCCGCGTCATGGGCGATGGCGACCTCCTCCTCCTGGCGCCCGAGCTGGCGCGCCACGAGCCGCCGCGCGAGGCTGCGCCGCAGCGCGGAACGCTCCGTCAGGTTGCGTGGAGCAGCATCCGTGCGGATGAGCCAGGTCGCGGGCAGGGCTGGCGCGATGGCGTCGGCATTGTCAAACCAGTGCATGGCCCGTCTCTAGAACTCCTGCCGGATACTGTCGCGCCCTGCACGGAATTCATGCGGGCGCGCCGTTCCTGCGCGTTGACGTTCGTGCAGGCATTCCGCTTGTGGAGAGTGATGTCAGCCGATCCGAACATGCAACCGGTCGCCTCGGAGGCGCCGATCACTGCCGCCGGCATGATGCTCGGCTTGCGCAAGGTCGCGGTGCTGGTGCCTGGGATCATCGTCTTCGCCGTTGCCTTCGGTGCAGCCGCTGCAGCCAAGGGGCTGTCTTTCTTTGAAACCATGCTGATGAGCGGCTTCGTCTATGCCGGCGTCGCGCAACTGGTCTCGCTGGAGCTCTGGCGTCCGGAATGGAGCTGGGGTGCGATTGCCGGCATCGCGGTGGTCACCGCAACCGTCAATGCGCGGATGGTGCTGCAGGGCGCCTCGCTGCAGCCCTGGTTTGCGAAATACCCCAAGATACTCAACGCCTTCCACCTCTTCTTCTTCACCGATGCCAACTGGCTGATCGGCACGCGCTACCGGGCCGAGGGCGGACGCGATCTCGGCGTGCTGATCGGGGCGGGGCTGACGCTCTGGCTGGTCTGGATCGTCGCGACGGGAGGCGGCTACATGCTCGGCGCGCTCGTCAGCGACCCCCGCCGCTACGGTATCGACCTCGTCATGCCGATCTTCTTCGCCGCGATGATCGTGCCGCTCTGGCGCGGCAAGCGGGGCATGGTGCCCTGGGTCGTCGCCGGCCTCGTCGCATTGGTCACGGCCCGGCTGGTCGACGGCTATGCCTTCATCATCGTCGGCTCGCTTGCCGGCGCGATCACGGGAGCGTTCCGCGATGACGCTGCCTGATCCCGGCACCTGGGGCGCGATCATCGCCATCACTGCGATGGCGGCGGCGACCTATCTCTGCCGCATCTCCGGCGTGGCTCTGATGAGTATCATCCCGCTGACGCCGCATGTCCGGCGCGGGCTCGCGGCCCTGCCGGGCTCCATCGTCGTGGCGACCGTCTTGCCCCTGATCGAGCGGCTGGGTGCGGCGGCTGCGATCGCATTGCTGGCGGCGATCGGCACCATGATCCTGCGGCGCAGCGAGTTGCTGGCTCTGCTCGTCGGCATGGCCGCAATCTCGGGCCTGCGCGCGCTGGGCTTCTGATCCATCACGCGGGCCGATTGCTTCCATCACATCACGTCATCCCGATATGCATCGCCGCATGTTGACGGCGAGCGGTGAGGGGAGGACGGTGCGGCGGAGTTAAATCGCCTACAATGGAGCGCCGTCATGGCATGGTATTCTCAGACGTGGACCTGGTTCGATGGCGCCTGGCATGAGGGCAACCCCGGCATCGTCGGTCCGCGCAGCCATGTGCTCTGGCAGAGCTCCTCGGTCTTCGACGGCGGCCGCTATTTCGACGGCGTTGCGCCCGATATCGACCTGCACGCCGCCCGCGTGAATCGCTCGGCGACGGCGCTCGGCCTGAAGCCGACCGTCGAGGCGGATTTCATCGTCGGCAAGATGTTCGAGGGCGTCAAGAAATTCGCGCCCGGCACGGCGATCTATGTCAAGCCGATGTACTGGGGCGAGGCGGACGGCCCGTCCACCATCATGCCCGATCCGGAATCCACCCAGTTCGCGCTCTGCCTGTTCGAGGCGGCGATGCCGCAGCCGACCGCCGGCTTCTCGGTGACCAAGGGCGCCTTCCGCCGCCCGAGCTATGAGACCGCTCCGACCGACGCTAAGGCGGGCTGCCTCTACCCGAACAATGCCCGCGTGCTGAAGGTGGCGAAGGCTGCCGGCTTCGACAACGCGCTGGTGCTCGACATGCAGGGTAATGTCGCGGAGACCGCGACCTCGAATATCTTCCTCGCCAAGGACGGCGTCGTGAAGACCCCTGTTCCGAACGGCACCTTCCTGAACGGCATCACCCGCCAGCGCGTCATCAAGCTGATGCGCGAGAGCGGCATTCCGGTCGAGGAATGCAGCCTGCGCTACGAGGATTTCGAGCAGGCCGACGAGATCTTCATGTCCGGCAACTACTCCAAGTGCATGCCGGTGACCCGCATCGACAACCGCACGCTCCAGCCCGGCCCGCTCTTCCGCCGCGCTCGCGAACTCTACATGGATTACGCTCACAGCAAGCCGAAGGCCGCCTGAGTCTGAAGGCCCGATCCATGGCGCGCCTCGCCACGCGACTGACCGAACGCCTCGGCATCGCCCATCCCATCCTGTCGGCGCCGATGGCGCTGGCAGGCGGCGGGGCGCTGGCCGCGGCGGTCACGCGCGCCGGCGGCCTCGGCCTCATCGGCGGAGGCTATGGCGATGAGGCCTGGATCGCGCAGCAATTCGCCGCTGCCGGCAATACGCAGGTCGGCTGCGGTTTCATCACCTGGTCGATGGCGAAGAAGCCGGAGCTTCTGACGCAGGCGCTGGCTCATAAGCCGGCCGCGCTGATGCTCTCCTTCGGCGACCCGCGCCCCTTCGCCGTCGAGATCGCGGCTGCCGGCGTGCCGCTGATCTGCCAGTGCCAGTCGCTCGTCCATGTCCGGCAGGCGCTTGAAGCCGGCGCTGCGATCGTCGTCGCACAGGGCTCCGAAGCTGGCGGGCATGGTGCCAGCCGCGCGACGCTGCCCTTCGTTCCTGAAGCGGCTGACCTGATCGCCCGCGAAAGTCCCGATACGCTGCTCGTCGCTGCCGGCGGCATCGCCGATGGCCGCGGATTGGCTGCGGCGTTGATGCTCGGCGCCGATGGCGTGCTCGCCGGGACGCGCTTCTGGGCGAGCCGCGAGGCGATGGTGCATGAGCGCCACCACGCAGCAGCCGTCGCCGCAACCGGCGACCAGACCGTGCGATCGTCGCTGCCGGACATCGCCCGCCAGCTCGACTGGCCGAGTCCCTTCGACATCCGCGTCTCGGATAACGCTTTCATTGCAAGCTGGGCCGGCCGCGACGCTGCGCTCAAGGAGGCCATTGCCGTCGAAGGCCCGGCCTATCGCGAAGCCTTCATGGCTGGCGATCCCGACAAGGCCGCTGTCATTTTTGGCGAGGCTGCCGGCTTGATCTCCGATATTCCCAGCGCCGGCGAGCTCGTCGAGCGCATGGTGGCGGAGGCGGCGGCGTTGCTTGGTGGGGCGGGGCGCTTCCTGGCCTGAAGGACACCCTCCGTCATGCTCGCGTCTGCGCTTCGCTGCGTCCGAGAATGACGGCTGAGGTTCAAGCTCTCCTAGCGCAGCAGCCTGAGCAGTCCCGTCACCTTCAACAGTCCGCCGGCAAGCACGGCATAGACGATGGCCGCGACGCCGGACACCAGCAGCACTGTCATCAGAAGCGGCTCGAAGGGCAGGGCGGCCGTGAACTTCAGCGCCAGAGGTTTGCCCCACCAGGCCAGAAATCCGCAGATCGCCGCAGCACCGCAGACGATGCCCGCAAAGCCTGGCAGGCGCCGGTCTGGCTCGGTCCAGCGGCGGCGGCGCGCCAGCACGAACAGCGTCAACAGGTTGACCCAGGCGCCGGCAGCGGTCGCGAGTGCCAGTCCCGGCGCGCCCCAGTCGCGCCAGAGCAGCAGCTTCAGCAGGAGATTGCAGGCGATGGCCGCGAGGGCGACCAGCATCGGCGTCGTCGTGTCGCCGCGTGCCTGAAAGGCCGAGACCTGCGCGCGTATCATCACGATCGCCGGCAGGCCGAGCGCATAGGCGAAGAGCACGGAACCTGCCGCGGCGCTCGCTGATGCGTCGAAGGCTCCGCGCTGGAACAGGCCCGCTACCATCAGTTCCGGCACGGCGACGAAGGCGGCGACGAAGGGCGCACTGGCGACGAGCGAGATCGCGATGGCGCGATTCTGCGCGCGGTTGGCGGCGGCCTCGTCGCCCCGGGCGATGGCGCGGCTCATCGCGGAGAGCGCGACGGTGCCGACCGCGATCGCGATCAGCCCGAGGGGCAACTGATAGAGCCGCTCTGCATAGTAGAGCGCCGCATAGCCGCCGCGGGGTAAAAGCGAGGCGATGATCGTGTCGGCGAAGATCGCGATCTGCACGCCGGCCGAGCCGATCACGGCCGGTCCGAACATCTTGAGGAAGCGCCGGACGCCGGCATCCGCGCGCGGGCGAACCAGCTTGCTCGATACCCCGGCCCGCCGGGCGGCAACGTAGAGCAGGATCCATTGCGCCACCCCCGAGATTGCCACGCCCCAGGCTGCAGCATGAGCCGCACTTGGAAACAGGAAGGGCACGGCCAGCGCCGCGACGATGAAGACGTTGAGCAGGATCGGCGCCGCGGCGAAGGCGGCATAGCGCTCCACGGCATTCAGCGTCGCGCCGAGAAAGGTGACCATGGTCACGAACAGCAGATAGGGGAAGGTGATCCGCGTCAGCGCGACCGCGAGTTCGAAGACCGCGGGGTCCGCGCTGAAGCCGGGTGCCAGCAGCCGGACCAGCCAGGGCATCAGCGGCAGCGCCAGGGCGAGCAGCACGACCTGCACGATCAATTGCACGGTGAAGAGCCGGTCGGCGAAGAGACTGGCCGCCGCCGACCCCTCCTTCTCGGCGATCTGGGCGTAGGTCGGCACATAGGCCTGATTGACCGCGCCTTCGCCGAAGATGGCGCGGAAGTGGTTGGGCAGGCGCAGCGCGACTGAAAAAGCGTCCATCGTCGCGCCGGCGCCCAGTACCGCGGCCAGCACGATGTCGCGCACGAAGCCGGTGATGCGCGAGATCAGCGTATAGCCGCCGACCGACAGGATGTTTTTCAGCATGGACGCGGTCTAGCGGATCAGCGGCGGCAGGGCGTCGCCGCGCGGGTGGTCGACGGTGCGGGCGTCGAAGCCGACGCGCTCGCCGATCAGGTAAAGCGGCCGGCGCTTCACCTCGGCGAAGATGCGTCCGACATACTCACCGATCATGCCGAGTGAGACGAGCTGGATGCCGGAGAAGAACATGATCGAGACGATCAGCGACGGGAAGCCGGGCAGGTCGGTGCCGAAGAGCAGCGTCCGCAGCATGAAGTAGAGCGCCGAGAACGTTGCGATGACGGCGATGATGGCTCCTGACCAGGTCGCGATCTTCAACGGCACGGTCGAGAAGGACGAGAGGCCGTCGAAGGCGAAGGAGAACAGCTTGCGATACTTGAACTTGGACTGGCCGTGCTCGCGCTCCGCGACATGGAAAGGCACGCCTGCCGAGCGGAAGCCGACCCAGGCATAGAGCCCCTTCGAGAAGCGCGCGCGCTCCGGCAGGGCCCGCAGCGCGTCGACGGCCTTGCGGTCGAGCAGGCGGAAATCACCGGCGCCTTCAGGCAGCGGCGTTTCGCCGAAATAACCGAAGATGCGATAGAATATCTTGGCGAAGCCGCGCTTCATCCGGGTCTCGCCCGCGCGATCCGTACGCTGGCCGTAGACGTTGAGATAGCCCTCGCGCCATTTGGCGAGGAAGGCGGGGATCGTCTCCGGCGGGTGCTGGAGATCGGCGTCCATGATGACGACGGCGTCGCCCAGTGCGTGATCGAGCCCGGCCGCAATCGCGATCTCCTTGCCGAAATTGCGGCTGAAAGAAACGGCACTGATCCGGGGATCGGCCGCATTGAGGCCGCGGATCACGGCCAGCGTTCCGTCGCCGCTGCCGTCGTCGACGAAGACGACCTCCCAAGAGGCGACTTCCCCGGTCAGGGCCGTCCGCAGGCGTTCGACGAGCCGGGGCAGATTGTCGGCTTCATTATGCACCGGCACGACAACGGAAAGCTCGGGCCTGTGCGAAGCCCGAGGCGCATGCTGAACCGGCTGGGACCCGATATCCGACACGAACGACCTTTCGACCTGATACGCATCGCTTCGGAGCGATGCGCGACGCACAGAACCGCAAAGCTTGCCGGGCGACAAGCCCGGCGCGACAAAACGGCCCTGGTAAAGCGTGCGGCTTCATGGCCGCGCGTTCCCATCGCCGAGGCGTCGCGCTATAGCGCGAGCCGGGTCAACGAGGAACGACACGCGCGATGGCGAAGGGCTTCATCCTGTGCGCCGATGATTTCGCCCTGACGGACGGCGTCAGCCGCGCGATCCTGGACCTTCTCGAGCGCGGCAAACTCACCGCAACGGGCGCGATGACCAATCGTCCGCACTGGCGCCGGCTGGCACCGGAGCTCGGCGCCTTCGCCGGCAGGGCCGATCTCGGGCTGCATCTCAACCTGACCTGTGCCGCGCCGCTTTCGGCCATGCCGCGGCTTGCTCCCGCCGGTGCCCTCCCGGGCTTGAAGGCGGTTGCGCGTGCCGCCGCGGTTTCCCCCGCGGCGCGTGCGGATATCGCGGTGGAGATCGTGCGCCAGCTCGACGCCTTCGAGGATGCTCTCGGCCGGTCGCCGGATTTCGTCGATGGTCACCAGCACGTGCATGTGCTGCCCGGCGTGCGGCACGTGCTGCTCGATACCTTGGCCCGGCGCTATCCGGCAGGCTCTCTTTATGTGCGCGATCCGGCGGATCGTCTTTCCGCGATTCGCGCGCGGGGCGTGGCTGTCGGCAAGGCCTTGGTCATCGCGGGCCTCGCCACCGGCTTCCGCAGTGCGGCGCTGAAGCGGGGCCTGCGCGTCAACCGCGGCTTTTCCGGTGTGGCGCCGTTCGATCCGCAGCGGGATTTCGCTGCTGACCTGACCAGCTTCCTGATCGCGCCGGGGCCATGCCATCTCGTGATGTGCCATCCGGGCTTCCTCGATGACGAACTCGCCACGCTCGATCCCGTTGTCGCGTCGCGCCCCGTCGAGCACGCCGCGATCGCTACCTTCGTGCCGCCGCGAGGCTTGCCGCTGAGCCGTTTCGGCGCGTTGGAAGGCTGAGCGCGAGCGGCTACCGCAAGCGATTTGTTTACCGGATTCGGTCATTGTGGCGGCGAATTGGAGGCGCCGCTCCTTGCAGAAGCATGCGCCGGTTTCGGAGATGATCGGCTCGATGAGGGTGTTCAGGCGCGCCGCCGGGGCGGGAGAGCCGGCGCAGCCGGGCGGGCAGGGCCTGGGCTCGCTCAGCCGGCAGATCGCCATGGCCGCAGTCGCGATCGTTGCTGTCGCGATCATCTTGGTGGTGCTGGCGGTCGCCCGTTACAATGACGCCCGCACACGTGCCGATCTCGATCAGAGGGTCACGGCACTGACCTTGATGGTGGTCAACGCCGCGCCGTCCCTGATCCTGTCGCGGGACAACAGTACGCTAGGGTCCATTCTCGCTTCGCTGGAACGCGACCCCGATTTCGATGCGGGCATCGTCGGGGATGATATCGTCGCTCTGGCCTCTGCGGGGCGTACCATGGAAGCCCGCCTGTCGCTGACACCGCGTTGGCTGGCCGCCGCGATCGGCGAACAGCCCTGGAAGGCGCTGGAGAGCCGGACCGAGATCGATATCGAGGACGATACTTACCTGACGAAGCTCCATGCCGTGCGCGTCGGCACCCAGCATTCGCAGATCGGCTATGTCGCGCTGCGCTTCGACAAGTCGCGCCTGGTGGCGCGCGCCGCCTGGGAGCAGTTCGTGACCATGGGGTTCGGCCTGCTCATCCTGCTCGTGCTCGGTCCGGTGCTCTGGTTCTCGCTGTCGCGGGCGATGCGGCCGCTGCGCAGTATGACCAAGGCGATCGTCAGCATCTCCGATGGCAATCTCTCGACGCCGATCGACGCATTGGACCGGAGCGATGAGATCGGTGCGATCGCTCGCGCGCTCAGCGTCCTCAAGGTCCGCCTCGCCGAGCGTGCGACCCTGGAGGAGAAGCAGAGCGTGGCCGAGATCGAGCGGCGCTCGCGCCAGCAGAGCGTCGACCATGCGATCACCCTGTTCCGCTCCGAGGTTGGTCTCGCGCTGGAAGCGTTCAAGAGCAATGCCGAGCGCATGCGTGAGGCCTCCGACGGACTTGCCCACGTCGCCGCCGAATCCTCCGAGCGCGCAGCGCGTGCCGCCGACAATGCCCATGGCGCGTCGGGCAACGTCGAGAATGCCGCGCAGGCTGCCGAAGAGATGGGGGCGGCCATTCGCGAGGTCGAGTTCCAGGTCCGCCGCGTCCGCACCGAGATCGTCGAGGCTGCCTCCGTCTCGCGCGATACGGCGGGTTCCGTGCAGGCGCTCGACGAGACAGCCCGCGCCATCGGGGAGGTCGTCAATCTGATCCGCGACATCGCCTCCCAGACCAATCTGCTCGCCCTCAACGCCACCATCGAGGCGGCGCGTGCGGGCGAGGCGGGCCGCGGCTTCGCGGTCGTGGCCTCGGAGGTCAAATCTCTGGCGGCCCAGACCGCTGACGCGACCGACCGGATCGTGGCGCAGGTCGCCGCGATCCAGGGAGCGACCGGCCAGGTCGTCGGCTCCATCCAGAATATCGCCGAGCGCATGAACGCCATCGAGAAATTTGCGAACTCGGTCGCCGCCTCGATCGAGCAGCAGGCCATCGCGACCGGCGAGATTGCCAGCGGCGTTGCCATGGCGAGCACCTCGGCCCTCTCGGTATCGAGCGACCTCAGCGTGCTGGCCGACAGCGTCGAGGAAACCGGTCGTTCGGCCGAGCAGGTGCGTGGCGCGGCTGGCGAGGTCGCAGGTCAGGCGCAGCGTCTGGATTCGACCGTCGACCAGTTTCTCCGCAACGTCGCCGCCTGAGGGAGCCACGGACGAGACAATAAAAAACGGGGCCGTGAGGCCCCGTTTTCGTATCCACTATCGGTCGATTACTTGGCGGCGTCGAAGCGTTCGGCCACGTAGTCCCAGTTAACCAGGCTCTCCAGGAAGGCCTTGAGATAGTCGGGGCGACGGTTGCGGTAGTCGATGTAGTAGGAGTGCTCCCAGACGTCGACGCCCAGGATCGGTGTGGCGCCATGGACGAGCGGGCTCTCGCCGTTCGGGGTCTTGCTGACGGCGAGCTTGCCGCCCTTGACCTCGAGCCAGGCCCAGCCCGAGCCGAACTGGCCGACGCCGGCGGCGACGAAGTCTTCCTTGAACTTGTCGACCGAGCCGAACGAGTCGACGATCGCCTTCTCGAGCGCGCCCGGAATCTTGCCGCCGCCATTCGGCTTCATCCACTTCCAGAAATGGAGGTGGTTGTAATGCTGGCCGGCATTGTTGAAGACGGCCGGGTTCTTGCCGTAGGAGCCCTTGACGATCTCCTCCAGCGATTTGCCCTCGAACTCCGTGCCCTTGATGGCATTGTTGCCGTTGGTCACGTAGGCGAGATGGTGCTTGTCGTGATGGTACTCGAGCGTCTCCTTCGACATGAAGGGCTGGAGCGCATCATGCGCGTAGGGAAGATCGGGAAGGGTAAAGGACATCAGGCCTCTCCTCGGGCTGTGAAATCGCTTGAAATGAGAATGGCCTGCCCGGGGCAGGCGGGGCCGTGGCGGCCCTGTCATTCCCTGCGATAGTTAAGCGTCTCCGCGCCGGTCGACAACCGCTCCGGCTGCGAAAAGCATATGTCTTCTCGACAGGTCGCCACAATCGCGCCAGATTTCTCGCTCTAAGCGGCCTGGATTGGAAACTCTCCCTTATTCAATACGTTAGATAATCACGCGACGGTCGCCTCAGCCCAGCGCTGGCACGGCCCTGCCAAGGATACTGAATTGATCGCGATTTTTACTGTTCTGGGCCTGCTTTTGTTAGGCGGAGGCGGCTACGCTGTCTATGACGGCTGGCCCTATCTCGTGCTTGAGCGCGGCTTCACGCAGGTCATCATCGGCTCGATCGCGAGCAGCGCCGGCCTGGTCATGCTGTCGCTTGCCTGGGTCCTGAAGGAAGTCAAGGCGACCCGGCGCGCACTGGTCGAAGCAATGGCGTTCCGTCCGGAGGAGCCGGTTCCGGCGGCTGTGCCGACGGAGCCGCAGCCGGTCATGCCTGTGCGGCCTGAACTCCCGTCCTTCTCGGACAAGGCAGCTCCGGCTGCGCTCGGTGCGGTGGCCGGCGCAATGGCGACGGGTGCCCTTGCACATGCGCTGCCGTCTTCCGACGATGAGAAGGCCGGTGCATCCGCCGAGGAGCCGCCCGCGTCCGGGGACAGGGACCTGTTCGGCGCGCTCGTGACGCGCAGCCTTGAGGACCAGGAGCCGGTTGCCGGGCATGAGCCCGAGGACGCTCAGCAGTCCTTTCCAGCCCCGGTCGAAACGGCCGAGCCGCTGCCCGACATGTTCGACGAAGCGCTTTCGACGCCACCGGAAGAGCTATCGGCGCCGTCTGAGAAGCCGGCTGAAATGCCGGCCGAGATCGAGGCCGAAGCGCATGAGCCGGTCGAACCCGCCCCGGCCAGAATACGGCTTTCGGATGAGGATTGGGCCTTCAGACAGCATGACGGGCAGGTGCCTGTCGACGATCAGGCCTCGGATGAGCACGTTGGAGACGAACAGCCGGCGCGGCATGACGAGACGGCGGAAACATTGGTTGGGATCCATACAGACGACGAACTCGACGAGTTCAGCGCCCTGCGTGCGAGCCTTGCCGGGCATTTGAACGAGCCGGAACCCGGAGCCGGCCGCATCGAGCCATCCTTCTCCCCGGAGCCGGATCCTTTCGCTGCGGCGGAATCCTGGATGGATCGCGCGTCGCCGCGCCGTGAACCCTGGCTCGACACGCCGCCGGCCGAGGAACAGGCTGCCGCCGAAGCGGAGCCTCTGGTCTGGCCGCCGCGCACTGAGGCTCATGCCTTCGACGCTCCGGGGGAGCCCGTGAACGACGCGGCCGAGGCTGCGGCGATGGCCGGCGCCGCCGAGCCGCCGCATCAGGGTGAACGGCCGGATGCCGGGAGCCCGGAGGCGGAGCCGGTGGCCGTTCAGGCGGAACCCGCCGAGCCGCCGGCCGAGGATGCGCCGGCCGTCCCGGAGGCTCGCGCCGCTTCGGACGAGGGCATCGTCGGCGCCTATCAGGTCGGCGACGCACATTTCACTATCTTCGCCGACGGCTCAATCCGGGCGCGTACGCCCGACGGCGAATACAGCTTCGCCTCGATGGATGAACTCAAGGTCTATCTAGCCAGCGAAAAGAGCCGGCTGGGCGTCTGATCAGTCGCCCTTTGCCGCATCCCAGCCCTCGCCGACCGTATGGATGGCGAAAGCGTAGGCCAGCGCCGTCTCCTTCAACGAGTCGAAGCGCCCGGCTGATCCGGCATGGCCGGCTTCCATATTGGTGTGCAGCAACACAGGCCCGCCGCCGGTCATCGTCGCGCGCAATCGCGCGACCCATTTCGCCGGTTCCCAGTAGGTCACGCGCGGATCGGTGAGCCCCGCCATGGCGAGGATCGGCGGATAAGTTTGCGCTGTGACGTTGTCATAGGGCGAGTAGCTGCGGATCGTCTCGAACGCCTTCGCATCCCGGATCGGGTCGCCCCATTCCGGCCATTCCGGTGGGGTCAGCGGCAGGGTGTCGTCCAGGATCGTATTGAGCACGTCGACGAAAGGTACTTCGGCGACGATGCCGGCGAAGAGCTCCGGCGCCATGTTGGCGGCCGCGCCCATCAGCATGCCGCCGGCGCTGCCGCCCTCGGCGACGATGCGCCCGCGACCGGTGAAGCCGGTATCGGCCAGCGCCTCCGCGACGGCGATGAAATCGGTGAAGGTGTTGCGCTTGTTCTCGCGCTTGCCGTCGAGATACCAGCGCCAGCCCTTGTCGGTGCCCCCGCGCACATGCGCGATCGCATAGACGAAGCCGCGATCGACCAGGCTGAGCGGTCGCGTGCGGAACGAGGCCGACATCGCAGAGCCGTAGGAGCCGTACCCGTAGAGCAGGCAGGGCGCGCTGCCATCGAGCACGAGATCGGCCCGATGCAGGATCGAGATCGGCACGCGCGCGCCGTCCGATGCAGTGGCGAAGATGCGGCGTACCTTGTAGCTGGCCGGATCATGGCCGGAGGGCACTTCTTGCCGCTTCAGCAAGGTTCTCGCGCTGGTGTCGAGGTCGTAGTCATAGGTTTCGGCGGGCCTCGCCATCGAGGCGTAGATGAAGCGCAGCGTATTCGTCTCGAATTCGTAGCCCGCATCCATGCCGAGGCCGTATGCCTCCTCGTCGAAGGCGATGCTGCTCTCCGCGCCTTGGGAGAGATCGCGGATGACGATGCGCGGCAGTCCGTCCTCGCGCTCCAGCCGGATCAGGCGCCCCTTCAGGCAGATATGGTCGAGGATCAGGCGCCCCTGCTTGTGTGCGATCAGATCGCGCCAGTTCGCCGGATCGGGCGCATCTACGGGGGCCGTGACGATCTTGAAGTCTTCGGCGCCGTCCGCATTGGTCAGGATCGCGAATACATCGCCGTGATGTTCGATGCTGTACTGGCGCCCCGGATCGCGCGCCGCGACGAGCATCGGCTGCGCCTCCGGCCGGTCGAGATCGAGGATGCGCGTTTCCGAGGTCTCGTGATCGCTGATCGTGATCAGCAGGAAGCGGCCGGACTGGGTCTTGTCGATATCGACGAACATGCCGGCATCGGCCTCGTCGTGCAGCAATTCGTCAGTCTCGGCGGGCTCTCCCAGCCGGTGACGTTTCACCCGTGACGGGCGATGGTCGTCATCGAGCGCGACGTAGAAGAACGAGCGGGAGTCGCGGGCCCAGATGATCTCGCCGGTCGTGTCCTTGACGAGGTCCGGCAGGGCGCCGCCGGTCTCCAGGTCGCGGACGTGGATCGTGTGCAGTTCCGAGCCGGCCTCGTCGGCGCTCCAGGCGAGCAGACGGTGATCGGGACTGTGCTCTGCATCGCCGAGATCGAAGAAATCCTTGCCATCTGCCAGTGCGTCGGCATCGAGCATGATCTGTTCGCCCGCCCGTCCGCTTCCGTCCGCCTTGCTGCGCGGCTTGCGGCAGATCAGGGGATGCTCCGCGCCTTTGCGGTAGCGCGAATAGTACAGGAACGGCCCATCGGGCTGCGGTACGCTCGAATCGTCTTCCTTGATCCGCCCGCGCATCTCCTTGACCAGCTCCTTCTGCAACGCCCGGGTCGGCCCCATCAGGGCCTTGCAATAGGCGTTCTCGGCCTCGAGATAGCGGCGGATATCGGCGGGGAGGACGTCGGGCTCGCGCAGGACGTCCTTCCAGTTGGCGGCGCGCAACCAGTCATAGTCGTCGCGCAGCGTGACGCCGTGGATCTGTTTTTCCGTCGAGCGGATCTGGGCTCTCGGCGGAGCCGGCACGCGGCGGCGCCGGCCTGCTGCAGTGCTTGAGGAGCGAGAGTTCTGATCCAGGCGCATGGCGATCTCCGGCATTGGGAGCCGACAGGTAGAGGTGGCGGCAACAGCTTGCAAGATAGCGGGGACGCTACGGATTTGATTTCGTCGTTCAGTTCAACGCAAATTCCTGCCGGCGAATTGTTGAGCTTTGCATTCATCAATTGTTGGGAATTGCTGACTTGCACGAATAAACGGTATCGAATAAACGCATATCTTGATCAGTCCGCGTTGTCCGATTCTGAGCCGATGGTGCTTGACCCACTATTGGTAATATTAATCAGGCTATCGGATACGAGGCGGTGGACGATCAGCGCAAATCGCTACCAAGAACGATAAGGAGAGACATCGCCATGACCGAGAACGACGGAGCGGATTTCATCGAACTGACGGCGGATATCGTTTCCGCTTATGTCTCCAACAATTCCGTGCCTGCCTCCGATCTGCCGGCTCTGATCAGCGAAGTTCACTCGGCGCTGAGCCGCGTGATCGGTGGCGCTGCACCGGTGGTTCAGGTCGAGGCTCCCAAGCCGGCGATTCCAGTCAAGAAGTCGATCACGGCCGATTTCCTGATCTGCCTTGAGGACGGCAAGAAGTTCAAGTCGCTGAAGCGGCACCTGCGCACGCAGTACAACATGTCGCCCGAGCAGTATCGCGAGAAGTGGGGCCTGCCGCCGGACTATCCGATGGTCGCGCCGAACTATGCCGAGGCGCGCTCTCAACTGGCGAAGAAAATGGGTCTGGGCCAGCAGCGCCGCAAGCGCCGCTGAGTGATCGGCCCGGCGCGGAATGAACGCGCCGCCGTGTAGAAAAAGCCGCCGACGATCTCGGTGGCTTTTTTCTTGCGCGCCTTGCGGAGGGAGGAGCGGGGATAAACCCTGCTCCCGCTTGCCATTCAGGTTATAAGAATATAATCCTATTCATGCGGCGCCTTCGGAAATGGCGGCGCTTAAATAGGAACATAACATGAACATTGCGTGTGACAAATTGCATGTGGCCTTGCACGCGACCGCCGGGGCGCGACTGGCGGAAGCGGCAATCGTTGCCGCGATCCGCATTCCGCTGGCCGGCCTGCGCGCTGCGAGCCGGGGCAGGAAATCGATCGCGCTGGCCCGGCAGACCGCGATGTATCTCGCCCATGTCGCCTTCGGACTCAGTCTCACCCGCGTCGGCATCTGTTTCGGCCGCGACCGCACGACCGTTCGTTATGCCTGCGCTCTGATCGAGGACCGCCGCGACGATCCTGCCCTCGAATTCGGCCTTGCGGCGCTGGAGGCCGCACTTCTGGCGATGATGGCGAGATTGGTCGAACCGCCCGTGGAGATTCGCCGATGACCGTCGAGATCGCAAGCAACGAGGCCGGCCGCCTGCTGAAGCACCTCGCCGGGCCCGGATGCTACGGCTTGGATTCGCCGCTGGGCTGTGGCCGCATCGCGCTCTTCCGTACCGTGAACGGCACGAGCCTCGGCGCCGGCTATGTCTCGGCGGAAACGGTGCAGTCCCTGCAGGCCGAGGGCCTCGTCTCCTGGTCGAAAGACACGAAACCGGCTCGGCTCGGGCTCGTGCCATCCGCGCCGGGTTCTTCCGCGGCCAAGAAGGCACAATCCGGGGCGGATGCGCCGTCAACCCCCGCGATGGACAATCGCGAGAGCCCGCTGCTCTGGTTGTATCGCCGCGCTGGAAAGGGCGGCAGGCCGCAAATCAGCAGTGATGAATTCGCGGCGGGCGAGCGCTTCCGGGCCGACATCACCCTGGCTGGCATGCTGCCGCGCACGACGATGAACTGGGATGCGGCGTTCGCCCCTGAACAGGCGGGAGCCGGCCCGCGTGATATCGCCGGCTCGTCCGACACCGCGGTCGCCGCACGCCAGCGCGTGAGGCTCGCCTGCGCCCGGCTGGGGCCCGAGCTTTCGGGCCTCGCGATCGATATCTGTGGCTTTCTCAAGGGACTCGATCTCGTCGAGAAGGAGCGTCGCTGGCCGCCGCGTTCGGCCAAGGTCGTGCTGCGGGTGGCACTGGGGGCGCTGGTGACCCATTATGGACTGGATCGCGCTGCTCGGCGGCGCCGGACGCGGAGCTGGCAGGCATCGGATGCCCGGCCGAGCGAATTCCCGGCGACCGGCTGACGGCGTTCAGGCCCCGACGGCCGCCTGGGCGTCACGCTTGATCCGGTCGATCATCGCGCGCACGCCGTTCGAGCGCTGCGGCGTGAGATGGGCAGCGAGGCCGAGGCGCTCATAAATGGCGAAGGCGTCGGTCGCGAGAATATCGGATGCTTCGCGCCCGGAGAAGATCGCCAACGCCAGCGCCACAAGCCCGCGCACGATATGGGCGTCGCTGTCGCCGACGAAACGAAGCCTGGTCTGCGCCCCGCTGCCCTCCTCGCGATGGGATACGAGCCAGACTTGGCTCGCGCAGCCCCGCACCTTGTTGGCGTCGATGTGATCCGCCTCGGGCAGGGGCTCGAGGCTCTTGCCGAGTTCGATGAGGTAGCGATAGCGATCGTCCCACTCGTCGAGCAGTTCGAAATTCGCGACGATGTCGTCGAGGTTGGTGGTCATGCCCGGGCTCTTCCCGCGATTGCGGGGAGGCGTCAAGCATTCAGCGCGGCGTGCTCGGTTTTCCGACGACTGCTGACGCGGCGGCGTGCAGGATGCGCTCGCGCAGGACTGGATCCATTCCCGCCAGGATTTCGGCCGCCTCGCGCGCTGCCGTCAGGCTTCCGGCGACGTTGCGCATCTCGGACCTGGCTGTCTCGGTGGCCTGCCTTGCGGCCTGCGGCAGGTCGGCATCAGCGGGCTTGCCGCTGTGGACCGGCGAATTCACCGCGATCAGGCCGATGATCGCGATCTTGCGCAGCAGATGGGCCATGTCGGTCTCCGTCGTCGGCGCTTTTCGATGCGCCGCGAAAGCAACCTAGACCGGGATCTCGAAAAATCGCGTCATTTGGAACACTCAAATGCGAGTCGAATGCCGCAGGCGATCTTCAGTTTCCGTTCACCTTGCCGCCAACATCGCGAGCTGTCGGGAAATCGAGCGAATTTTAGATAACTACATGAAAAATCGTCGGAAAATGCAGCGTCTCGATTCGGCGATGCCTTTCGTCCTCCTTCGCCTTAAGCCCCGCTTAAATCCGCCGTGGCGAGATGCGTCGAGCGGATGGGGATATCCGCGAGAGTAAGGCGTTGCGTTCCGTATGGCGATCACAGCACTGAGGACACAGGCGGCGGCACTGGTGCATGCATCGGTGCAGCCGGACCCGGCGGAACGGCAGCGTCACGAACGTTTCGTTCTGTCGCGCCTGCTCGTTGGCGGGGGCATGCTCGGCCTCGCTCCAGCCTATCTGGCCTGGCGCGGTGCGCCGGGCGCCTTCGAGGCCGCGATGATCGCCGCCGCCGCGCTCGCGGTTTTCTCCGTGGCGCTGGTCTCCCGCACCGGTCGTCTCGACGCGGCGCACGCGCTGTCTTCAGCCGCGCTCTCCCTCTTCATCGTGGCGCTGGCAGGCGCGACCGGCGGCATGTCCTCGCCCCTCCTGCTCTGGCTGGCGGTGGTGCCGGTGGAGGCGGCGCTTTTCGGTTCGCGTGACTTCATGCTGCGGGCCGGCTGGATTGCGGTGGCTGCGCTGTTCGCGGCCATCGGATTGCAGTGGCTCGGCTTGTTTGCCGAACCCAGGCCGTGGACCGGCGATGCCGTGCCGCTTCTGGCGATGTCCGCCCTTGCTCAGGCGCTGGTCGTGACCGCTGTCCTGCTGCGTCGGCGCCATGTCGAGGAGCGCGAGCAGCGGATCGCCGACGCGCGCTCGCAGCTCCTGCTCGATCATGTCGGCGATCTCGTCACCTGGCACGACGCCAGCGGGGCCGTCGTTTTCGCCAACGCCGCGGCGCGCGCGCTGGCCGGCGCCGACCCGCGCGAATTGCTCGGGCGCGGTCTGTTCGAGCGCGTCCACATCGCTGACCGGCCGCTCTTCCTGAAGGCGCTGAGCGATGCCGCCCATGGCGAGGAGGGCGTCACTGCCTGTTTCCGCACGCTCTTCGTGCCGCGCGAGGGCACGGGCGAAGCCCGCCTGCCGGTCTCGCTTTGGCTGGAGATGCAGGCCTGCCGCGTTGCCGGCGCTGCGGCTGCGGATGGCGCCGCCGTGGTCTGCGTGATGCGCGACGTGACCCAGCGCCGGGCTGTCGAGGAAATCCGCGAGCGCGGTCATGCCGAGGCCCTGCGCGCGAACGATATCAAAGGCCAGTTCCTGGCGACGGTGAGCCACGAGTTGCGCACGCCGCTGAACGCGATCATCGGCTTTTCCGAGATGCTGAGCGCCGAGGATAATGGCTGGCTCGATGCGCAGAAGCGCCTCGAATATGCCCGCATCATCCATGCCTCCGGCCATCACCTGCTCGATGTCGTGAATACGCTGCTGGACATCTCCAAGATCGAGAGCGGCGCGATGACCATCGAGCGCGAGCCGCTCGACCTCGCCGCGGTGGCGCAGGATTGCTGTGCGTTGATGGCCCTGCGTGCCGAGACTGGCGACATCGCGCTGGAGCGTGTGGTCGGCCCGGGCCTCCCGGCTATGGAAGGCGATCGGCGCGCGCTGAAGCAGGTCGTGCTCAACCTCCTGTCCAACGCCATCAAGTTCACGCCTGCCGGCGGGCGGGTGACGCTTGCCGTCGTACGCGACGGCGATACGATCGACCTTTCCGTCTCCGACACCGGCATCGGCATCGCGGCTGCCGACCTGCCGCGGCTGGGTGATCCCTTCTTCCAGGCCAAGGGTGCCTATGACCGGCCCCATGAGGGCACCGGCCTCGGCCTCTCTGTCGTGCGTGGGCTCGTAGGCCTGCATGGCGGCCGCCTGACGGTCGAGAGCGCGCCGGGCATCGGCACGCGCGTCTCCGTCCGCTTGCCGGCCGCCGGTGCCGACAGTGTCGAACAGCCTGCCAAGATCGTGACTTTCGCCCGAGCCCCGCGCCGCGGCCTCGACACCAAAGAACCTCTCCGCCTGACCGCCTGAAGACGAGCTGACTGATGTCCGTGACCATGGCCGCCCGCGCCCATTCCGGCGCTTCCCTGTCCGCCCCGGTGCGCCGCCCCGCCCGGCCGGCCCGCCGGAAGACCTCCTGGCTCGGCCGGGTCGCCCGCGTCGCCGGCAAACGGCCGGGCAGGGCGCTCGTCTTGCTGGCTTTCGGTATCGTCTCTCTCGCCATCGTCGCCAATGCGCTGATGTTCCAGAAAGCGCGCCATCCGGCCCCGATGCTTTCCGCTCCTGCGCCGGTCTCGCAGCCGCGGGCCACGGCCGAGCGCCGGGCCGAGCCGGCACCCGCTCCGGCCGCCGAGGCGCCCGCAGCGCAAGAGATTCGTCCGCCGGCGCGGCCGAACGCCCTTTCGCAGACGCAGTCCGCCCGCGAGGCCCAGCCCCGCCCGCCGGCCCCTGTTCAGGCCGCGCCGCGCGCCACCGCGCCGGCTCCGGTGGCCGCGCCTCGCGCTGCCGCGGCTCCTGCGCGTGACCCCATAGCCGACCTGATCAATGGCGACCTGCGCCCGCCGGCGGACGTCAGGTCGGCCGGTCGTTCAACCGCAGCCCCGCGGACCTGATCGGCGGCGCCCGGCATGGCGCGCCTGACCTCCGATTTCTGGGTCTCGGCCTATCTGCGGCAGGCGGGGCTTGTCGGCCTTGTGGCTGTGTTGCGCCGCCGCGGCGCTCGCGAGGCGGGCGCGGTCTTCGTCAAGCTGGACCGCCTGGACGGTACGGCCGCGCTCTATGGCCCGGCGCCGCAGGCGCTGGCCGCGGATGACGGCGAGCGCCGCTTCCAGCTCCTGATCGATGCCGATCCCCTTGCGATCGAGGACCGTGTCGAGCGGGAGCTGCGATTCGACGGCGATCTCTGGCTGGTCGAGATCGAGAATCGGGCCGGTGATCCGCGACTTCTGATCGTCGAGAGCTGACCGGTCCAGTCAAGCGCGTCTGTTCAGCCTCGCTCGCGCTTCGCCCCGATCTTTCCGAAAACGTCCGACAGGGACGGCGGCGCCTCCGGCCGGCCCTGGCCGGCGCGCGACGGCGTGCCGCTCGGATCCATCGCGGGCTGATGCTGACTCCGGCGCTGAGGCGCCATCGCCGTCGTGCCGGCGATGTGCATCGTCAGGCGGAAAGCGATGGCGGGCCTGACCGAGCGCATCAGCGCGACGAGCGCGAAGATGCGCTCGACCGAATGGGCCGCATCGTCGCCGAGCCGGATCAGGAAGCGCGTCGCTTCCTCGACCGTGGCGCCGCTAGCGGTCAACGCGAGCGCCGCGAGGTCCCGCGAGCTATCGGCGGCGAGGGCACCGGCGAGTGCCGCGCCGCCGCCGAGATGGTTGGCGATGGCGGCGAAGGCGGCGTCGCGATCCTCGGCCGCGAGGTCGAGCCAGCCGGCGAAGGCCGGCCCGGACAGGGCCGTTCGCCGCTCGCTGGGATGCAGCGCTTCGCGTGCCATCAATGATTCGAGGATCGCGAGGCGTCGCTCGGCACTGGCCTGCAGGAAGAGTGGCGCGAGCTCGAGATTGGACAGATCTGGGCGCGCCAGCAATCCGGGTCGATAGGAAGGTTCGATGCGCGCACGGGCGATCAGGGTGTCGACGGCCGCGCGAGGCATCGGAGCATTGTGATTGGCGATCAGCGCGCGGTCGAGATCAGGCTTCTGATCCGACAGCAGCATGATGACGGCCTGGGCGGTAAGGTCCGCCCGGATGGCGAGGGCCGCCCGCATCGGTTCATCGCCGGTTTCGACGAGGCGTTCGATCTCGGTCGCGGCCACGGGCATGCCGTGGCGCAGCAATTCCGCCAGAATCCTTCCGCCTTTGGCCGCGAGCCCGGTCAGGACCGGTGCCGGCGTATGCGGCCAGCCGGCGAGCTTTCGCGCCAGGATGAGGGCCGTCGCCTCGTCGATGCCCGGCAGCAATGCCTCGGCCATCTCGCTGAAGGCCGCGAGGTCGCCGAACGCGGGCTGCGGCGTCGAGAGCAGCAGGTCGGCCTTGACCCGCAGGGAGATCGGGCTGAGGTCGAGACCGCCCTCGCGCGCCAGGCGAGCGAGGTCGGCGAGTTCCTTGGAAACGGATGCGGGCATTGGCAGGCTCGGGCTGGAAACCGACGGTGGAACAGCATTAATCCCCGACTGTTAAGGCTGCGTTAACCATGTCCGGGCCTGATGGGCATGCGGGGCTTGCGATCTGGTGCTGCCCGCACCTCGCCGATTCTCGCGTTGCAACTCTGGCGCTGGATAAGGAGGCGCATCATGGCCATCGTCATCCCCTTTGCGCTGAAGCGGCGCTTGCAGCAGGCTTCGGCCTGCCCCCTTCCGCCGCAGACGGCGGAAATCCTGTTCTTCACGGGCGTGCGTTACGAGCGCGCGCCGGAGGCCCGGCCGGCGGCCGGGAAGGCGACTGCCGGGGCACGCCAGCGCAAGATCGTTGTGCGCAAGAGCGCCCGCAGGCAGCCTGCGTGACACGAGGGCCGTCCAAGTTACTGCTCGCCATGCTGGTGGCGGCGGCCGTCTCGGCCTGCACTGCAACGACGGGCGATCTCGGCCGGCCGCGGCCGACGATCTGGTCGCAGCTCGTCGCGCCTGAGGCGGGTTTCTGGTCCGCCACCTTGCGCGGAGAGGAGACTTCGCATTTCCGCCTGACCGATGACGAGGAGCGAATGCGTGACCGCGCCTGGCGCTTCGTCACGCCGTCAAGCCTCCACAGTGTTTTCCAGGGCGAGGTCTCCAATCTCGCCCATACCCGCATCCTGCCGGTCGCGGCCCAGTCGACCGATGTCTCCGATTATTTCCGCGGGTTGACCTCGATCTCCTTCGCCTCGCAGGCCTCGCGCTACAATCGCCTGTCGGAGGACGCGAATGCCGACCGCCTGCTGATCGGCCCGTTCCGCGCCAACGCCGGACGCGTCGTCAACATGGACCGGGTCCGGATGAAGGCCGCCGAGGGCTCTCCCGATGTGCCCGTCGACAAGCAGGCTCCGGCTCATGCGCGCGTCGTCGAGAACGAAGGATTGGTCTTCTGGGTCTGCGAGCGCGTCGATTTCCGCATCCGCAGCTACCGCTACGCGCTGGCCAATCTCGTCGTCGAGATGCCGTCGCGCGAAGCCGTGAAGGCCGAGCGTGCGATCATGGCGCTGGAGATGGAAGCCAAGCCGCTCTGCCAGATGCAGATCAACGGTGCCTTCGGCGAGGGCAAACGCCCGGTCGTCTACAAAGGATAGTTCAATTCGCGAGGCCGCAGGCCACACCTGTCGCGAGCGCCTCCGCATCGGCCCTGTCCGACGGCAGACGCAGCAGCACGCGGGCGACGATCAACCCCTGTTCGGTATCGGAGACGATGCGGAGCTCGCGGCTGGTCTCGCCCTCCTCGTCTGCGGCGATGCGTTCGTCTCGTTGTGCTTCGGTCATCACCAGGAATTCGAGCGTGCCGCGGATCGCCGCGCGGTCGGTGATCGCGTAGAGCACGCCGCCGCCCTGCCGGTGCAGCGTCAGGCCGAGCGGCAGGGAGCCGGTGCGGGCGACGATCCGCATCGGGCCGGCTGAGAGATCGTAGCTGCAGATGGCGGTGACGACGTTGGGGTCGGCCTCACGCAGAGCCGGCAGCCCGCGGATATTGCCGGGGGCGGGGATCGGTTCGGCATGCCCCTCGGTGCCGAGCTCGCGATAGGCATGGGCGGCGTCGCGCTGCGAGAGCGCCGGGATCGCCAGGATCGTGATGATATGCACAATGGCCGCTAGGACCAGCCCGGCCAGCGTCGTCATGACGAAGCGTGCCGAGCCTGCCCGCAGGCTTGGCCGCCAGCCGGTGAAGGGCGAGCTTCGCTCCGCCGGTGGCTCGTGGTTGACGGCACTCATCGGCAGTCGACGCGCGTGATGCGCGGCAGGTTGCTGGCGCGGGTTTCGCCGGTCTGGCTCGATATCGGGGTGTCGTAGAGACGCAGGCGAATCTGGAAGCGCCCGCTCGCCGGCAGCGGCAGCCAGTTGCCGGCCTCCGGCGTGGAGGAGGCGAGGATGGCAAGGCCGCCGTCCTCGGGGCGGACGATCTCCGAATCGGTGAAGCTCGCGCGCTCCAGCGGCAGGCGGAAAGGCAGGCCGTCGCCATCGGTGATGCCGATGGTCCAGCCTCGCGTGGTCGGCGTTGCGCCGGACAATCTGTAGCGGCAGCGCCCGTCCAGTGTCTGTCCCAGGTCGTCCCGTTCGGCGATCAATTCGAGGCCTTCCCCCGAGCCGAAGGGCAGATGGATGCCGCGGGCGAGATAGGCGCGCATATAGGGATCGACCTCACGGCCGCCGCTGCGCGGCCAGGCCGTCCACGCGCCGACCTCGACTTTGCCGATAGCGGGGCGCCCGGCCACCGCCCAATGCGCGGAGCCGAGGCCAAGTCCGGCTCCGAGGGCAAGGATATAGGCGAGGTCGAAAATCCGCACGCTGTCCTTCCGCCTTGGCGGCTGATTGTCAGTGGAAGCGCGCCGTCATTCCGGGTTCGACCCGGGGGCCATTCCGGAGCGCTTCCGGTCAAGGTTCAGGCGTGGACCCCCGATCTTCGCTGCACTGCGTCCGGGTGCACTCGCGCTTCCATGACAAGAAAGAGTTGAGCCGCAGCGCCGGCCATCGTCAACCGCCTTCGCCTCAGCGCAACCGGGGCTCGCCGCCCGAGATCTCGCGGATTCCGACCTGCACGGGGCGGCTCGCGATACGCCGTGGCTCGACGGACTTGAACAGCGAGCTGACGGCGGAGAGCACCTCGAAGGACTGGCGCGGCATATGGCCGGCTCCGGGGCCGGACGCTGCGCTGGCAGGTGTCGCGGCGCTGCCCGCCTTGGCAATCGCCGCGCCCTTCGGATCGGCCGTCGGAACTCCGGGAATGGGCTTCAATTCGAGCCCTTGATGAGCGAATTGCATGATCTCCTTCCACGTCATCGCGGGGAGCGAGCCGCCGGTCATGTTCGCGGTCTCGGCGGAGTTGTCGTTGCCGAACCAGACTGCGCCGACGAGATTGCCGGAATAGCCGACATACCAGGCGTCCTTGTAGCCGTTGGTGGTCCCGGTCTTGCCGGCGGTGACGACGCCGTCGAGCGCGGCGCGCCGGGCCGTGCCTTCGGTCGGCACCTTCGAGAGCATGAAATTCATGTCCTGCGCTACCTGCGGGCTCAAGACCTGCTTCGGCTCCGGCTCGTCGCGGTCATGGCGATAGATCACCTCGCCCTGCGAGTTGGCTATCTCGATCGCGGCATAGGGCTTGGCCCGGCGCCCGCCATTGGCGAGCACGGAATAGCCCGCCGCCATGTCGATCACCGTGACCTCGCCCGCCCCGATCGGCAGCGAGACGGTGTCGGTCAGCGGTGTCGTCAGACCCATGGCATGGGCGGTCTCCACAATCTTCTTGCGGCCGATCGCAGCCGCCCGCGCCTCATGCGTCTCGCCGGTCGCCCGGCCCATGGCGATCGACATCTGGACGGGGATCGTGTTGATCGACTTCGCCAGCGCGACCGTCAGCGGCATCGAGCCGGCATAGGAGCGACCGTAATTGTTCGGGCACCAGTTGCCGATGCAGACCGGCCGGTCGGTGACGATCGTATTCGGCTTGTAGAGCCCGGCCGAGAGCGCGGCGGCATAGACGAACGGCTTGAACGAGGAGCCCGGCTGGCGCAGGCCTGCGGTGGCCCGGTTGAACTGGCTCGCGCCATAGTCGCGTCCGCCGACGATGGCGCGCACGGCGCCGTCCGGGTCCATCACCACGGTTGCCGCCTGCTTCACGCGATAGGCCGGGCCATGCTGACGCAGGATCGTCTCGATCGCCTCGTCGGCGCGTTGCTGGATCGCCGAATCATGCGGCGTCTTTACGGTAAGCACCCGATCGGCGCCCAGCTTGCCTTCGTTCGCCAGCTCCTTCACCGCGTCGAAGGCCCAGTCGAGATAGTAATCGGGACTGGAATCGCGCTTGCGGTCGACCGGTGTCGCCGGGTTGCGCTTGGCGCTGTCGACCTGGCCGGCGGTCATGAAGCCGGCATCGACCATGGCGTTGAGCACGTCGTTGGCGCGGGCGCGGGCGGCAGGCAGGTTGACATGGGGGGCGTATTTCGTCGGCGCCTTGAACAGGCCGGCGAGCATCGCCGCCTCCGCCAGCGAGACGTCCTTCACCGACTTGCCGAAATAGTATTCCGCTGCCGCGGCCGCGCCGAAGGTGCCGCCGCCCATATAGGCGCGGTCGAGATAGAGCTTGAGGATCTCGTTCTTGGTCAGTCGCGTCTCGAGCCACAGTGCGAGAAAGGCTTCCTTGATCTTGCGGTCGAGCGAGCGCTCGTTGTTGAGGAAGAGATTCTTGGCGAGTTGCTGGGTCAGCGAGGAGCCGCCCTGGACGACGCCGGACGCGCGGGCATTCACCGTCACCGCCCTGAGCGTGCCGATCAGATCAATGCCGAAATGGTCGTAGAAGCGGCGGTCCTCGGTGGCGAGCACGGCCTTGAGCAGATGGTCCGGCATCTCCTCCAGCTTGAGCGAATCGTCGTGCCGCGCCCCGCGATGCCCGATCGGCATGCCGTAGCGGTCGAGGAAGGTGACGGCGAAGACCTGATTCTTCAGCGCGTCTTCATTGCCGATCCGGAAGGCGGGCAGAGCCAGCATCAGCAGGAGGAGGGCGCCGACGATGCCGATATTCAGCCCTTCGCTGGCGAATTCGGTAGCGATGCGCTTGCCGCCGGTGACGGTCAGCCGGTCGGCAAAGCTGCGGATACGTTCATGAATCTCGCCGGCGCGGCGCCCGGCCCCCCACAGGCCGTCGTCCAGCCATGAATCGGCAGCGAGCGCGAAGCGCTTCAGCCGCGTCCTCCAGCCAGCCTTCCTGAACTCCATGGCCGTTCCAGGCTTCCGAATGGCCCCCGACACAGTCCTGCCGCGCCATCGTCATCTTGGCAACAGCACGGCGCCCGGGAATCGACACATAGGGACGTTCAGCTTCCGGATAAGAGGCGGGACGGTAAATTTCGTCGGCTGGAGCAGGAAATGCACTGGTGCGATTGTGCCATCCCCTGCACGGCCTTCCATCTTGCCGCCTGCGGGCGCATAAGCCTGCCATGACGCAAACCCCGCCGAAACAGCAACCCTTCTGGCTGACGACGCCATTGGAGGCGATGACGACGGAGCAATGGGAATCGCTCTGCGATGGCTGCGGCCGCTGCTGCCTCGTCAAGCTCGAGGACGAGGATACCGGGCGCATTTTCGCGACTGACGTCGGCTGCCGCCTGTTCGAGGCCGGCACTTGTCGCTGCCGGGACTACCCAAACCGCTCGCAGAAGGTACCGGATTGCGTGACGTTGACGCCCGAGGACGTCCGCACGCTGCCCTGGCTGCCGCCGACCTGCGGCTATCGCCTCGTTGCCGAAGGCAAGGACCTGCCCTGGTGGCATCCGCTCGTTTCGGGCGATCCCGAGACGGTGGTCGTTGCCGGTGTCTCCGTGCGCGGCCGCGTCTTCGCCAACGAGGATGAGGTGCCGGAGGAAGAGGTCGCAGAGCGCATCGTCAACTGGCCGCTGCGCTGGCCCCGGGCCGCGCGCGGAAAGGGAGCGTGACGCAACCCAGCCGTGCTATTGCGCCGCATCAGCCGATGCTGCACACGCTCATTGATTGTTCATGTCGTTTTGGGCATGAGCGCCTCATCCCCGCTGTCGATGACCTATGGTTATCGGCGGCACGCGCTCGAAACTTTCGTGCCGGCATCGCGTTTGCCCTGTCCGGTTGAACAGAAGAGGCTATGTGATGGCAGGTGGGAAGTGGGTCTACACCTTCGGCGACGGCAAGGCCGAGGGTGAGGCGGGAATGAAGAATCTGCTCGGCGGCAAGGGCGCGAACCTCGCCGAGATGAGCAATCTGGGTCTGCCCGTTCCGCCCGGCTTCACCATCACCACCGAAGTCTGCACCGCCTATTACGACAACGGGAAGAGCTTCCCCGCCGAACTCGACGGGCAGGTCAAGGCCGCGCTCGCCGGCATGGCCAAGCTCACCGGCAAGACCTTCGGCGATGCCGCCAACCCGCTTCTCGTCTCGGTCCGCTCCGGCGCCCGCGCCTCGATGCCGGGCATGATGGACACCGTCCTCAATCTCGGCCTCAACGACGAGACGGTCGAGGCGGTGGCCAAGGCTTCGGGCGACGAGCGCTTCGCCTGGGACAGCTATCGCCGCTTCATCACCATGTATTCCAATGTCGTCCTCGATATCGACCACGGTCTCTTCGAGGAGGCCTTGGAGGATTACAAGGAGCGCAAGGGCCTCCATCTCGATACCGACTTGTCGGCCGCAGATTGGAAGGCGCTGGTCGGCAGGTACAAGGAGATCGTGAAGGCGGAGCTGGGCTCCGACTTTCCGCAGGACCCTCAGAAGCAGCTCTGGGGCGCCGTCGGCGCCGTCTTTTCCTCCTGGATGAATGCCCGCGCCATCAAATATCGCGAGCTGAACAGCATCCCCGCGAGCTGGGGCACGGCGGTCAACGTCCAGTCGATGGTGTTCGGCAATATGGGCGACACCTCCGCGACCGGCGTCGCTTTCACCCGCAACCCTTCGACCGGCGAGAACGCGCTCTACGGCGAGTTCCTGATCAACGCCCAGGGCGAGGACGTCGTCGCCGGCATCCGCACGCCGCAGGACATCACCGAGGCCGCGCGGGTCGAGGCGGGGTCCGACAAGCCCTCGATGGAAAGGGAGATGCCGGAGGCCTATGCCGAACTCTGCCGCATCTACGGCATCCTCGAGAAGCACTATCGCGACATGCAGGACATGGAGTTCACCATCCAGGAGGGCAAGCTCTGGATGCTGCAGACCCGGTCCGGCAAGCGCACTGCCAAGGCCGCGCTCAGGATCGCGGTCGATCTCGCCAGCGAAGGGCTGATCACGCAGGAGGAAGCCGTCGGCCGCGTCGAGCCCGGCGCGCTCGACCAGCTCCTGCATCCGACGATCGATCCCAAGGCCGAGCGCCGCGTGCTGACCACCGGCCTGCCGGCCTCGCCCGGCGCCGCGGCCGGCGAGATCGTCTTCAATTCCGACGATGCGGAAGCCGCGAAGAAGGCCGGCAAGAAAGTCATCCTCGTCCGCGTCGAGACATCGCCTGAGGATATCCACGGCATGCACGCAGCCGAGGGCATCCTGACCACCCGTGGCGGCATGACCTCGCATGCGGCCGTCGTGGCGCGCGGTATGGGCAAGCCCTGCGTCTCCGGCGCCGGTCAGATCCGCGTCGACTATGCCAGGGGCACGCTCTCCGTCGGCCCGACCACGCTGAAGGCCGGCGACTTCCTGACCATAGACGGCGGCAACGGCCAGGTGCTCCTCGGCGAGATCAGGATGCAGAAGCCGGAGCTGTCCGGCGAGTTCGCAACGCTGATGGGCTGGGCCGACAAGGTCCGCCGCCTCAAGGTCCGCGCCAATGCCGAGACGCCGGAGGATGCGAAGACCGCACGCGAGTTCGGGGCCGAGGGCATCGGGCTCTGTCGCACCGAACATATGTTCTTCGACGAGGGCCGCATCCAGGCCGTCCGCGAGATGATCCTCTCCCAGGACGACAAGGGCAGGCGGGCTGCGCTTGCCAAGCTCCTGCCGGTGCAGCGCCAGGACTTCGTCCAGCTCTTCACCATCATGAGCGGTCTGCCGGTGACGATCCGCCTGCTCGACCCGCCGCTGCACGAGTTCCTGCCGCAGGGTGAGAAGGAGATCGGCGAGGTCGCGGCCGCGCTCGGCGTCACGCCCGACGCACTGAAGCACCGTGCTGCAGAACTGCACGAGTTCAACCCGATGCTCGGCTTCCGCGGCTGCCGTCTGGCGGTGGCTTTCCCCGAGATCGCCGAGATGCAGGCTCGCGCCATCTTCGAGGCGGCGGTGATCGCCGCCAAGGAGACCGGCAAGCCGGTGATCCCCGAGGTGATGGTGCCGCTCGTCATGGGCAAGCCCGAGCTCGACCTCGTCAAGGCCCGCATCGACGCCATGGCCACGGCCGTGATCGCCGAGAGCGGCACCAAGATCGACTATCAGGTCGGCACGATGATCGAACTGCCGCGCGCAGCCCTACGCGCCGCCGAGATCGCCGAGAGTGCGGAGTTCTTCTCCTTCGGCACCAACGACCTGACCCAGACGACGCTCGGCATCAGCCGCGACGACGCTTCCTCCTTCCTCGGCTCCTACACCGCCAAGGGCCTGCTCGACGCCGACCCCTTCGTCACCATCGACCAGGACGGTGTCGGCGAACTGGTCAAGCTCGCCGCCGAGCGGGGCCGCAAGACCCGCTCCGGCATCAAGCTCGGCATCTGCGGCGAGCATGGCGGCGACCCGGCCTCGATCGGCTTCTGCGAGAGTGTCGGCCTCGACTACGTCTCCTGCTCGCCCTTCCGTGTGCCGATCGCCCGGCTTGCCGCCGCGCAGGCGGCTCTGGGTGCGATCAAGCCGAAGGATGGCTGAGAACCCGTCATGGCATCGAAGCTGACCATCATCGGCTTCGATGCCGACGACACGCTCTGGCAGAACGAGCAGTTCTTCCGGATGACGGAGGAACGCTTCGTCGCGCTGCTCGGCGAGCATGGTGAGGCGGCCGGGATTTCCGAGCGCCTGCTCGAGGCCGAGAAGCGCAATATCGGCGTCTACGGCTTCGGCATCAAAGGCTTCGTGCTCTCGATGATCGAGACGGCGATCGACATCACCAAGGGACAGGTTCCCGCTGCAGTCATCGCCGAAATTCTAGCCGCCGGTCGCGAAATGGCGGCCCATCCCGTCGAGACCCTGCCGCATGTCCGTCAGACGCTCGCAGCGCTCTCCGGCGACTACCGGCTGGTTCTGATCACCAAGGGCGATCTCTTCGATCAGGAGCGCAAGCTCGCGCAATCCGGCCTTGGTGATTTCTTCCATGCGGTCGAGATCGTCAGCGACAAGAAGCCGGAAACCTATGGCCGCATCTTCGCCCGCCATGGTGACGGGGCAGGGCGGGCGATGATGGTCGGCAACTCCCTGAAGTCCGACATCCTGCCGGCGCTGGAGGCCGGTTCCTGGGCCGTCCATGTTCCGCATGAGCTGACCTGGGTGCTGGAGCATGCCGACGAACCGGCGGAACATGATCGCTATCGCAGGATCGGCGACCTCGGCGGGCTCGGCGAAATCCTGCGGCAGCTCGGCCCGGCCGTGCGATAGCGGCGGGCTTGAGGCGGTTGCTGGACGGTTCTTGCATTTCGTGCTATCCGCACAGATGTATGACGAGATGCGGCCGGGTTCTGGCCAATCCTCCGCGCGGGTAATCCGGTCGGCGGGCACGATTCAGATCCACCACACATCGCTACAATACCACTGCAAGGCGTCCGCGCGTCGAGCTCTGGGTCGAACGATACGCGGATCTGAAACGTAAGGATTCCATGCCATGGAAAAAGGCACCGTGAAGTGGTTCAACGCCACCAAGGGCTACGGCTTCATCACCCCTGAGAACGGCGGCCAGGACGTGTTCGTCCACATCTCCGCCGTCGAGCGGGCCGGCCTGCGCGAACTGCGTGACGGCCAGGTCGTCTCCTACGAACTCGTTGCCGATCGCAAGACCGGCAAGACCTCGGCTGGCAACCTCGTCGTCGCCTGAGCTGATCCTGATCGACCGGGAGTGCCTGGATCATCAAGCGTCCGATAGGACGCGGTAATGGTGATTCATCTCTTTGTTGCCGCATCGGAATTTTCCGAAGAGTGGATTCCGCTTTTCGGTCCGACGCTGTAGCGGCCCCGGTCCACGACAAGCCTGCCGGCGCTGTGGCTAGCGGTTCGCCGGCAGGTCCGACTAAAGACAAGTACAGGCCGGATGCGGGCCTGCGGCGCAGCCGAAACCCACATGCGCCCCTCGCATCGCGGCGTCCGGAAAGATCCTTCTTGACCAAGTTTACCGATCTCGGCCTCGCCGAGCCCCTTCTCAAGGCGCTCGCGGCCGAGGGCTATGAAACGCCGACGCCGATCCAGGCGCAGGCGATCCCCCATATTCTTCAGGGCCGCGACCTGCTCGGCGCCGCCCAGACCGGCACCGGCAAGACCGCTGCCTTCTCGCTGCCGATGCTGCATCGCCTGCTCGCCAAGCCGCGCCAGATGCCGGCCCGTGCCGTGCGTGCGCTCATCCTGTCGCCGACACGTGAGCTCTCGGCCCAGATCGAGGCGAGCATCCGTACCTATGCCCGCTTCACCTCGTTGAAATCGACGGTGATCTTCGGCGGCGTGCCCGTCGGCAAGCAGATCCGTGCGCTCGGCGAAAAGGTCGACATCCTCGTCGCCACGCCCGGCCGCCTGCTCGACCTTGTCGATCAGCGCGCGGTCTCGCTGCGCGAGATCGAGTTCCTCGTCCTCGACGAGGCCGACCAGATGCTCGACCTCGGCTTCATCCACGCGCTGCGCCGCATCGCGACCCTGATCCCGAAGGAGCGCCACACGCTGCTCTTCTCGGCGACCATGCCGAAGCCGATCCGCGATATCGCCTCCGCTTATCTCACCGATCCGGTCGAGGTCGCGGTGGCGCCGGTCGCGACCACCGCCGAGAAGATCGACCAGCGCGTCATCTTCACGGAAGCTCACGACAAGCCGGCACTGCTGGCGAAGACGCTGAACGTGCCCGAACTCGAGCGCGCCATCGTCTTCACCCGCACCAAGCACGGGGCCGACAAGGTCGTGCGCCAGCTCGGCACCTCCGGCATCGAGGCGGCCGCGATTCATGGCAACAAGAGCCAGAGCCAGCGCGAGCGCGCCCTCGGCGCCTTCCGCGACGGTTCCTTGCGCATCCTCGTCGCCACCGACATCGCGGCGCGCGGTATCGATGTCGACGGCATCAGCCATGTCGTCAATTTCGACCTGCCGAACGTGCCGGAGACTTATGTCCATCGCATCGGCCGCACGGCGCGCGCCGGCGCGTCGGGCCTCGCCATCGCCTTCTGCACGCCGGAAGAGCGCGGCGATCTCGCTGCGATCGAGAAGCTGACCAAGGTCGCGATCACCCCGATCGGCGCGGTGCCCTACTGGGACGGCCGCACGCCGAAGAAGCCGCCGCAGAACCAGCGCGGCGGCCGCGGCCAGCAGCAGAACGGCGGCGGGCGCGGTCAAGCTCGCCCGCAGGGGCAGCAGCCACGCGTCGGCAAGCCTGAGCAGGGCGGCCAGCGCAGCCAGCCGGCCAACGGCAGTCAGCGTCAGGAGCGTCACGAGCGCCCCCGTCACCCCGAGCGCGGCCCGCGCCCTGAGCAGGCGGTACAGCGAAAAGACGGCGCTTCCGCAAAAGAAGGGCTTGGCGGCGTCGCGTTCTTGCAGCAAAGAACACAGCAACCACGCACCAACGGCGCCCGGCGGCGCGCGCGCTGACGCGCGATCGACCAGAACAGGGCGAGCCTCTGAAACAATGGCTCGCCCACGCGCCCTAGGGCTCACGAAGGACGACAGATGGCGAAAGAAGAACTGCTTGAATTCGACGGCACGGTGGTCGAGGTGCTCCCCGACGGCAACTACAGGGTGAAGCTCGACAACGAGCACATCATCCTGGCCTATGCTGCCGGCAAGATGAAGAAGAACCGCATCCGTACGATCGCGGGCGATCGCGTCATCGTCGAAATGTCACCTTACGATCTCGATCGCGGCCGTATCAATTTCCGTCAGAAGACGGCTGGTCCCGCTCCGGGCGGTCCGCCGCGCCAGAACTTCCGCCGGCGCTGATCAACGCGATGCGCCTGTCGCGAAACGAGCTCCTGTTCGTTGCGCTGGGCGCCGTCCTTGGTGCTGTCGTCGCCTACGCCGTCAAGGCCGGCCTCGTGGCTCCCAACGGCGCCCTGCCGCCCTTCGCCATAGTGCTGATCGGCCTGGGCTTCGTCGAACTGCTCGTCGGTTACGCGGCGGGCCGTTCGCCCGGCACGCTGGTGGGGATGCCCGCCCGTTTCCTGGCCTTCGTCGTCGGCGTCTGCATCGTTCTGCTCGGCGACAAGTTCGCTTAAGCGGGCTCTTCGCGTCGCGCTGAACGCCGCCGTCATTCCGGTGCTTCGTATCAGCGAAGGGCCCGGAATCCGGAACCGACGTCGCCCTTCGGAACGGCGTCGACGTTCTTCGTTCTCCTCCGTCAGATTCTGCTGCTCTGAATTCCGGGCTCATGGCTTTGCCGTCTCCCGGGATTGACGAGATGCTGTGAAAACGGCCCAGGAAAAACCGCCCAAGAAAAAACCCCGGCGCAAGGCCGGGGTGAAAGTGGTCGTTCCGTGGTAAAAAAGGGTCTGCGTGAAACTCTGTCCCGATCCGCTCAATAGCGGGCGCGGGACCAATACTGCGCGCCGGGGCTGACCATCACCTGGCGCTGCCGGGTTTCGTAGACGGCGGGGATCTCTTCCCGCACCACCTGGGTCGGACGCACCATCACCTGGCGCTGACGCTGCGTGTAGACGGCGGGCACCGTCTCGTAATCGATCGTCGCCGGGGAAACCTCGACACGGCGGCTTTGGTAGCCGTAGCGGGCCGGCACATTGACCCAGCAGCCGACCGTGTTGCCATAAGCGTCCCGGGTCACCTCCCAGCGGCGTGTGGCTGCCGAGATCATCACCTTCTCGGTCACGGTCTCGTAGACCGCTGCGCGGTGATGCGGGATGCGGCGCTCGGGGGCGATCATCACATTGTCGGTGACCGTCTCGTACTCGGCCGGGATGATGCGGCGCTGCACCTGGGCCGGCCGAACCTGGTAGGTCTCGTTGATCGAACCATAGACCGGCGGCGTGTTGACGAGGTTGTAGCAGGCGGAGCCGCGGCATCCGCTGCCGGCCTGGGCGGCCGAGGCGCCGAGCACAAGTGCGGTTGCGAGGCCGGAAGCGGCGATGAACCCTGAGGAAAGCGAGCGCACCATGTTGGACCTGACCTGTCGGTTTCGGCGCCAGACGCCGTTCGTTGGGGACAGGAAGCCCGCTGGAAGTGATGAACGCAAGGTAAACGCTAAAACAAGGTAAAATTAACCAGTTCGGGGCAGCTCGGCGCATTCACGCAGCTTGCGCTCAAATGAATGGGAACGCTCGCTTTTTAGTGTTTTGCCGCCCCGCCCGCGAGCGACGGCGCGGACCCAGCGTCTTGACGGCTGGGGCGATGTCCGAAGCGGCCTGCCCCCGGTCGCGTCCTTCGAACGCAGGATGTCGATTTCATCCGCTTGTCGCTACGACCTACGCCGGGCGCGCGTCGGCTCATGCCGAATCCTGGCGGGCCGGTCCGGTGCCGGAACAGATCGCCCGGTACTCTTCGCGGAAGGTTGCATGGGGGATATCAAGGACAACGCGCTTATAGCGCTCTATCTGGGCCTGACCACGGTCGTAACGCTGGGCTGGCTCGGTGTGGTCGGCTACGGCTTCTGGCATTTCCTGTTCGGGTAGCCTTCGCGCCGGTTCGCCTTCCCGGGCCCCAAGAGGGCGGAGGAGCCTGCCGTCCTCACGTCTGCCCCGGCCGCAACTGGTAGAAGACGTGCTGGCCGATCGTATCCATTTTCTTCAGCTTCTTCGCCCAATAGGGACGCACGTAATTGGCGTGATAATGCGTCGAGGCGCCGACCTCCGGTAGATAGCTCGTGCCGTCATAGACCTCGCGAGCGATCCTGACCGCATCGCGCCAGGCGGCGGGCTCGGTGATGCGCAGCGACTTGCCCTCGCAGGTAAAGGTGAACTGGCAGGAGAGATAGCGGTTGCTGTTCTGGTAGACCACGCCGCAGACGCTGCTCGGATAGAGCCCGCTCTTTACGCGGTTGAGCACCACCTGCGCCACGGCCGCCTGTCCCTGAAGCGACTCGGAGCGAGCCTCGAAATAAACCGCTTCTGCAAGGCAGCGCTGTTCCTTCGCCATGTTCTCCGGCGCGATCAGCTTGGTGTAGTCCTGCTTCACGCCGGGCTCGGCGAGCCGCAGGTCGCGATTGGCCGGCGCGGAGGCCATTGCGATGCGTCCCCGCTGCTGTGGCGCCGGATGGGCCGGCAGGGCGGATGGCGTCAGGGTACCCATGACCGAGCCGACGAGCGGTGTCGACGAGGAAACCTGGCTCGCAGGCGGGACCGAGGGCGACGAGCCGTCGATGCTTTCGAGGTGCAGCTCCGCTTGCCGCGCCGAGAGGATCTTCGGCTTCAGTGGCGAGATGGGCGAGGAGTCGGACAACGCCGGATCGGTCAGCCCTTCGTCATCGGCATAGGGCTCGAAACCGGTCTGCGGTCCGTCGACGGCCTCGGCCGCCCGCATCGCGTCGATGGAGAAGCCGCCCGAAATCAGCTTCGGCTGGGTATCGCCGAAGACCACGCGTTCCAGCTCGATGGAAGGATGTTCGGTGAGGCCTGGTCGCAGGCTCGGCAGCATGTCGCCCTTGGCGGTGCGGTCGACCTCGGGAAAGGTCGCTGCGGCGGAACGCTTCATGTCCTCGCGCGGCGCGCGCGGGTCGACGACGATGCGCCGCTCCGGGTCTTCGAAAGAAAGCTTCGCCTGCATCACGGCCGAGCTCAGGGCGAGGCCGGGCAGTCGAAACGCGCTGGCTGCGACCAGCATCGAAGGGCCTTCGGCCAGTTCCGAGACCGGGCCGGGCGCAACTCGTGGAATGGCGCTGGAGGGAAGGCCTGTCGGCCCGAAGTTCTGGCCGGCGGAGGCGGTGAAGGAGACGAGCATGCCGACGGACAGGGCCCAGGGCGCGACGGTGCTCGCGGCCCATCTGATGCCGAGGGGGCGCGCCTTCCGCCCATGCCTGTGCACACGCCAATGACTCAAAGCGACACACCCGTCCCGATCGCACGGAACGAAAAACGCAGCCATACCCGCGCGCCTTCGTTGGAATCCGTTATCACCTCGGTAAGGTTGAGCACCGGTTAACAGCGCACACACCCCTTGCCTTCCATGCGTTGTCGTGATGCGAGATTTCACGAAATCGCGTTGGTTGCCCTGAGGGCAGGGCGGTAACGTGTAGACACACATACGACGCCTCGGAGATAGCCATGACGTCCACGCCAGCGCGCAGCTACGCTCCCGAGATCATCGTCGCTGCCGGCTGCCTGATCGCCCTGATCACCTTCGGCCCGCGTGCCAGTGCCGGTCTGTTCCAGATCCCGATGACGGTTCAGTTCAACTGGGGCCGCGATATCTTCGGCCTGGCGCTGGCGATCCAGAACCTGCTCTGGGGGCTCGGCGCGCCCTTCGCCGGCGCGATCGCGGATCGTTACGGCACGGTGCGCGTGCTCTGCGTCGGGGCCATCCTCTATGCCGCCGGCCTCGTCATGATGGCGTATGCGACGACGCCGCTCCAGCTTCATCTGGGTGCCGGCGTGCTGATCGGCTTCGGCCTCTCTGCCTGCTCGTTCAACCTCGTGCTCGCCGCCTTCGGCAAGCTCCTGCCGGAGCAGTGGCGGCCGATGGCCTTCGGCGCCGGGACTGCCGCGGGCTCCTTCGGCCAGTTCCTGTTCCCGCCGATCGGCAACATCCTGATCGACACGCTGGGCTGGCAGCAGGCGCTTATCGTCTTCGCTTTCACGCTGCTGCCGATCCTGCCGATCTCGGTCGTGCTGGCGACGCGCAAGACCGGTGTTGCGGCAGGCGCTGCAGCAGCCAATTTGCCCAACCAGACGATCGTGCAGGCGCTGAGCGAGGCCTTCAAGCATCGCAGCTACGTCCTGCTCGTGCTCGGCTTCTTCACCTGCGGCTTCCAGCTCGCCTTCATCACCGTGCATATGCCGGCTTATCTCAAGGATGCCGGCCTGCCGGCCTGGGTCGGCGGCTGGACGCTCGCGGTCATCGGTCTCGCCAATGCCGTGGGTTCGCTTTCCTCGGGCTGGCTCTCGACGCGGATGCCGAAGCGCCATCTCCTCGCCTGGATCTATCTCGGCCGGGCGGTCGCGATCGCCGCTTTCATCCTGCTGCCGCCGAGCCCAACCACGGCGATCACCTTCGGTATCGTCATCGGTCTGTTCTGGCTCTCGACCGTGCCGCCGACCTCGTCGCTGGTCATGCTGATGTTCGGCACCAAGTACATGGCGATGCTCTACGGTTTCGCCTTCTTTTCGCATCAGGTCGGCGGGTTTCTTGGGGTCTGGCTCGGTGGCGTGCTCTACGAATCGATGGGCAACTACCAGTTCGTCTGGTGGCTCTCGGTTGCGCTCGGCGTCGCCTCGGCCCTGATCAACCTGCCGATCGTTGAGCGGCCGGTGCAGCGGCCGGAAGCGCAGCCCGCCTGATCGGGATGGCGCGTCTACACACGGCCGATGGGGTTGCGGTGGCGCCACGCCGCTGCAACCTTGTCGGCCTTCGCGTTTGCAGGTTTCGGAGATGGTGATGACGACGTTCAAGGCCCTCGTGGCGACCAAGGGCGAGACCGGGCCGAATCTCGCCTTCACCGATTTTGCCGAGAGCGACCTGATGGAGGGCGACGTCACCGTCCGCGTCACCCACTCGACGGTGAACTACAAGGACGGGCTCGCCATTACCGGCAAGGCGCCGGTGGTGCGTCGTTGGCCGATGATCCCCGGCATCGACTTCGCTGGCCGGGTCGAGTCCTCCGAACACCCCGGGTTCAAGCCGGGCGATCTCGTCGTGCTCAACGGCTGGGGTACCGGCGAGACGCATCTCGGCGCCTACGCCCAGAAGAGCCGGGTCAAGGGCGACTGGCTGGTGCCGCTGCCGGCGGGCCTGACCCCTGCCGAGGCGATGGCGATCGGCACGGCCGGCTACACAGCGATGCTTTGCGTGCTGGCGCTCGAGAAGCACGGTCTGAAACCCGCCGACGGCCCGGTCGTGGTCACGGGCGCTGCCGGCGGCGTCGGCTCGGTCGCGATAGCGCTCCTGGCCAAGGCCGGTTGGCAGGTCATGGCGTCGACCGGCCGGGCGGAGGAGGCCGAATACCTGAGGAGCCTCGGCGCGGCCGAGATCATCGACCGCAACGAGTTGGCGGCGCCCGGCCGTCCGCTGGGCAAGGAGCGCTGGATTGCCGGCGTCGACGCGGTCGGCTCGCATACCCTGGCGAACCTGCTCTCGATGACCAAGTACGGCGGCGCCATTGCTGCCTGCGGTCTGGCGCAGGGCATGGACCTGCCGGCCTCGGTCGCGCCCTTCATCCTGCGCGGCGTCGCCCTGCTCGGCGTCGATTCGGTGATGTGCCCGAAGCCGCGCCGGATCGAGGCGTGGCGGCGCCTCGCCAGCGACCTCGATCGCGACAAGCTCGCCCTGATCACCACGACGATCCCGCTGGAAGCCGTGGTCGAGACCGGCAAGGCCATCGTGGACGGCAAGGTCAAGGGCCGCGTCGTCGTCGAGATCGGCTGAGGCCTATCCCTCGAACAGCGCCCGCTGCCTGGCGAGCTCGTTGCTGCAGAAATCCATGAAGGCGCGTACACGCGGCACGTGCCGGATATCGGGATGTGTCAACACCCAGAGACCCGTGGCGAAATCCGGATTCGGCGGCAGGAGCCGGATCAGGTCGGACCGCTGGTCGGCGATGAAGCAGGGCAGCGGTCCGATGCCGAGGCCCTGCGCGACAGCTTCCGCGATGCCGAGAACCGCCGAGCTTTTCAGCGCGATCCGCTCCGGCACGACATGCTCGCGCACGAAGCGGGCTGCCTTCACATGCGAGAGCTGGTCGCCGAGCGCGACCCAGTCGCGCTGATAGAGCAGGGCGGGGCTCGCTTCCTCCTCGGTCGTGATCCCGTCCGCGGCGCGGCCGTAGATCGCCCAGGCGATGGTGGCGATGCGGCGGCCGACCAGCGTCTCGCCCGGCGTGTCGCTGGCGCGGATCGCGATATCGGCGTCGCGCTTCGACAGGTTGAGCGCCTGATTGCCGATGACGACATCGAGCCGGATCAAGGGATGCGCCCGGCGAAAGGCCGCGAAGATCGGCAGCAGCACGTTCTGGTAGAGCGTGTCGGTCGTGGTGATCCGCAATTCGCCCGAGGGGGCGACGTCGCGCCCGGCGAGGCGTCGCGCGAAGGCGGTGACATCCTCGTCCATTCGGCTTGCCAGCGCTGCCATCTCGGCACCGGCGACGGTCGCGACATAGCCGGACTTGCGGCGCTCGAAGAGCGGCAGGCCGACGAGCTCCTCGATCTGGCCGAGCCGCCGGAACACGGTCGAATGATTGACGGATAGCGCGGCCGCCGCCCCGGTCAGCCCGTCATGATCGGCAATGGCCTTGATAAGCCGGAAATCGTCCCAGGCGAGTTTGGCGTTCATCGGCGAGGCATCCTCCTGCGGGCACGCAAGCCGATATCTTGCAGTGATGCAAGCTGGAGGAGTTCAAATCCGAGAGAGCGGAATCAGCGCGGCGCGGCGGCGCGCCGCAGACGATCATTGATCGCCTCGCCCAGCTCACGCTCGGGGATGCGGGCAACTGCGATGGTTTTCCGCCCCATCTCGTCGAGCCGGCGCATGTAGCCGAAGAGATGGGCGGCAGCCTCATGCAGGTCGCCGCTCGGGCTGAGATTGAGCGAAGCCGGATGCTTGTGCTCCTCGGGGCCGAAGCCGAGCCAGGCTTCGCCATCATCGGGCGCGTCGGCGTCGAGCCTGACCCGCGCTGCCGGCGCATAATGCGAGGCGAGCATGCCGGGCGAGATCGGCGCATGGCCGGCATCGCCCGCGATGACCAGCGGCCGGCCGATCACATGCTCGATCGCCTCGCGCGGAACGCCGCCCGGGCGCAGCAGGCGCGGCGCGCCGTCGAGGCAGGCGACGATGGTGGATTCGACCCCGACCTCGGTCGAACCGGCATCGAGGATGGCGTCGATGCGGCCTTCAAGGTCGGCCAGCACATGAGCGGCGCTGGTCGCGCTGATCCGCCCGGAGCGGTTGGCGGAGGGCGCCGCGATCGGCCGTCCGGCAGCCTCCAGCACAGCATGTGCGACCGGATGGGACGGGACGCGCAATGCGACGGACGGAAGTCCCGCCCGCGCCAGATCGCTGACGGTGCAGCCTGACGAAGCCGGCACGACCAGCGTCAATGGCCCCGGCCAGAATGCTTGCGCCAGCGCCAGTGCGTTCGCATCGAACAGGCCCTGACGGCGCGCGCTCATGAGATCGGGCAGATGCGAGATCAGCGGGTTGAAGCTCGGACGCTCCTTGGCAGCGTAGATGCCGGCAACCGCCGTGCCCGAAGTCGCGTCCGCCGCGAGCCCGTAGACGGTCTCGGTCGGCATCGCGACGAGCCCGCCTGCGCGCAGCAGCGCCGCCGCATCAGCGATGCTGGAGACATCGGCGGCGAGGAGCTTCGTCTGGCGGGAGGAGGGCAGGAGCTGGTTCACGACGCGATTGACCGATGATGGTTTATATATAAACTAACTGGTGAGCACGACACGGGACGAAGGTCGCGCTCGCTTGCGCGTGGCTTAGGCGATAGTTCCTCGCTACCATCGCGGCAACGGCAAATGCAGGCTGCGGCTGCTTTCATGGGTAAGTAGCGGCCTCGAGGAGAGACGACCTATGAGCTATCGCGCCCCGGTTTCCGACATGCTCTCCACCATGCGCCACGTTGCGGGGCTCGACCGGCTCATCGCCGACGGGCTCGCGCCGGAGCTCGACGGCGGCGTCGCCGAAGCCGTGCTCGACGAGGCCGCGAAATTCGCCGCCGACGTGATCGCGCCGCTGAACCGTGTCGGCGATCTCAACGGCTCGAAGCTGAAGGACGGCGCCGTCACCACCCCGCCGGGCTGGAAGGAGGCCTACAAGGCCTGGGCCGAAGCGGGCTGGAACGCGCTCCCGGCGCCGGAAGCCTATGGCGGGCAGGGGCTGCCGACCTTGCTGCAATCGGCCTGCATCGAGATGTGGAACTCGGCGGCCTTCGCCTTCGCTCTCGGCCCGTTGCTGACGGTCGGCGCGATCGAGGCGCTCCATGCCCATGGTTCCGACCATCTCAAGGAGACCTATCTCGCCAAGCTCGTCTCCGGCGAGTGGATGGGTACGATGAACCTGACCGAGCCCCAGGCCGGCTCGGACCTCAACGCGCTGCGCAGCAAGGCCGAGCGTGTCGGCGACGGCACCTATCGCATCACCGGCCAGAAGATCTTCATCACCTATGGCGAGCACGACCTGACCGAGAACATCGTGCATCTCGTGCTGGCGCGCCTGCCGGACGCCCCTGCCGGCACGCGCGGCATCTCGCTCTTCCTCGTGCCGAAATTCATCGTCAATGCCGATGGATCGCTCGGCGTTCACAATGATCTGCGTTGCTCCGGCATCGAGCACAAGCTCGGCATCCACGCCTCGCCGACCTGTTCGATGGCCTTTGGCGACAATGGCGGCGCGATCGGTTGGCTGATCGGTGAGGAAAATCGCGGTCTCGCCTGCATGTTCACGATGATGAACAACGCCCGCCTCAACGTCGCCCTGCAGGGTGTCGCCATTGCCGAGCGCGCCTATCAGCAGGCGCTCGCCTTTGCTCATGAGCGCAAGCAGGGCGCGGCGCTCGATGCGCCCAAGGGCGCCCCGATGAGCCCGATCATCGTCCATCCGGACGTGCGCCGCATGCTGATGGACATGCGCGCCAAGACGCAGGGTGCCCGCGCGATCTCCTATCAGGTCGCGGAGGCGCTCGACCGCTCGCATCGCGAGACCGACGAGGGCAAGCGCAAGGTCGCCTCCGAGCGCGCCGCCATCCTCACGCCCATCGCCAAGGCCTATGCCACGGATATCGGCATCGATGTGGCCTCGACCGGCGTGCAGGTCCATGGCGGTATGGGCTTCGTCGAGGAGACCGGCGCCGCCCAGCATCTGCGCGACGCCCGCATCGCTGCGATCTACGAGGGCACCAACGGCATCCAGGCGATCGACCTCGTCACCCGCAAATTGCCGCTCTCCGGCGGCGGGGCGGTGAAGGCGCTGATCATGGAGTTGCGCGGCATCGTCGGCGAGGTCGAGCGCGCCAATAATCCGGGCTTCGGTCACGCCGCCGCCCGGCTCGGCGCCGCCGTCGATGCACTGGAGCGTGCGACGGATTGGATGCTGAACACGCTTGGCACGAGCCAGGCCGACGCGCTGGCGGGCGCCACGCCCTATCTGAAGCTCTTCGCGCTGGCGCAGGGCGGTACGGGGCTGGCGAAGAAGGCGCTCGCGACCCGTTCCGAGGCGGAGGGCGCGGCCGATCTCGCAACTGCCCGCTTCCATGCCGAATGCATTGCGACCGAGGCCCCGGCTCTCGAACTCGCGGTGACGGAAGGCGCAGGCGCCATAGCCGATGCGGCAGCGGTCTTCGACGCGTGAGCCTTGCAGCAGCGCTCCGGTCAGGCTGCGGCGCCCCTGCGGGCGCGGATATGCAGGAACAGTGGCGCGATATGCGTGTCGGCGAGATAGGGGATGGCCTTCGCCGTCTCCGCATCGACATGCGGCTCGGCCATATGCTCGATCGTGAGCCCGGCCGCGACGATCATCGCCACCCACTCGCTCAGCGTGCGGTGGAAGCGCGGCACGCGGAACGGCTCGACACTGGCTTTGACCGCGACCGGGGCGGCGCCGAAGCGCCAGGTCTCGATCTCGCCGTCGATGCCGTCGAAATAGCGGCCGACCTCGATCGCGCGAATGTTCCCGGCATCGTCGCGCAGCACCTTGCGATAGGGCGGCGCAAAGCACGGGTGGAGGATGGAGAACTGCAAAAAGCCACCCGGCTTCAGCACGCGCGCGGCCTCCGTCAGCGCCCTGTTCTGAAACGGCATGTCCATCATCGACATGAAGGCCGTGGCGAAATCGAACTGGGCATCCGGGAAGGGCAGGGCGGTGCCGTCCCCGAGCCGGTAGTCGATGCCGAGCGGTGCGGCGGCCTCGGCCTCCTGCGCATGGCGGATGAAGGTCGGAGCGATGTCCACGGCGATCATGCGCCCGCCGGCTTCCGCCAGCTTGCGCGTGTTCGCGCCTTCGCCGCAGCCGATATCGAGGCCGGTGAGCCCGGCGATATCTGGCAGATTCGCCAGGAAGACCGGGGTGTTCAGCGCGTCGCGATAGAGGTCGTAGCCGGCCCGCGCATGCCGGGTCCAGGTTTCGGCATTGGCCTCCCAGCAGGCGGCGACATCGATGCTGTCCATGGTGCTGCTCCATCGCGAGGGGAGCGGGGCTATAGAGCAGCCGGCCAGTCAACGCCAGAGACGATTCGCCGGGGATTCGCATGACCACGGCCCAACCGTCCCTCTCCGGCCGCATCTGTCTCGTGGCGGGCGCTTCGCGCGGGTTAGGGCGCGGCATCGCCAGGGCTCTTGGCGAGGCTGGCGCGACCGTCATCGTCACTGGCCGCTCCAGCGAGGCGGGGCCGCGCACGGACCAGCGCTCCGAGACCTTCGAGGACACGGCCCGCGAGGTCGAGGCGGCCGGCGGCAAGGGCTATCCCTATCGCTGCGACCATACCAGCGAGCGTGATGTCGACGGGCTCGTCGCCTGGGCCCTGCGCCGCTTCGGCCGGCTCGACTGCGTGGTCGATGCGGTCTGGGGCGGCAATGAAGGCTATGACGGCGAGCGCTATCCTGACGGCTCCGGTTTCGGCACGCCGTTCTGGCGTCGTCCGGCGGCGCGCTTGGGCGAGAGCTTCGAGAGCGGCGTCTACGCGCAGTTGCTTTTGGCGCGGGCAGTGGCCCCGGCCATGGTGCAGGCGCGCTCAGGGCTGATCGTCACGCTGAGCTTCGAGATGGCGGGCGATTATCTTGGCGATGTCTTCTACGACCTCGCCAAGGCGGCGATGAACCGCCTGAGCTTCGCGATGGCGCAGGAGTTGGAGCCCTTCGGCGTCACGGCGCTGGGCCTGTCGCCCGGCCATGTCCTGACCGAGCGCGTCCGCGACGCCGGCCTCGGCGACCAGACGACCGAAACCCCGCTCTATGCTGGCCGCGCCGTCGTGGCGCTCGCTGGCGATCCCGATGTCGCCCGTCACACGGGGCAGGTGCTGCATGTCGCTGACCTCGCGCGCGCCTATGGCTTCACCGACCGGAATGGTTCGCAGCCGGCCCGCTACGTCATCACCAATGAACAGGGAGGCGGCGATGTCGCTCAAGGGTAAGACGCTTTTCATCACCGGCGGCTCGCGTGGCATCGGCCTCGCCATCGCGCTCCGGGCGGCGAAAGATGGCGCCAATGTCACCATCGCCGCAAAGACGGCGGAGCCACATCCCAAGCTCCCCGGGACGATCTATACCTCTGCCGCCGAGATCGAGGCGGCCGGCGGCAAATGCCTGCCCCTGATGGTCGATGTCCGCGACGAACAGAGCGTTGCCGAGGCGATCACGAAAACCGCAGAGACCTTCGGCGGCATCGATATCGTCGTGAACAATGCCAGCGCGATCCAGCTCACCAACACGCAGATGACCGACATGAAGCGCTTCGATCTGATGCATCAGATCAACACGCGCGGCACCTTCATGGTCTCGAAATACGCCATTCCCCATCTGGAGAAGGCGCAGAACCCGCATATCCTGATGCTCTCGCCGCCGCTCGACATGAAGACGCAGTGGTTCGCGCCGCACCTGGCGTATTCGATCGCCAAATACGGCATGAGCCTGTGCGTGCTCGGCCTTGCCGGCGAGCTCGCGCGCCAGGGGATCGCGGTCAATGCGCTCTGGCCGCGCACCACGATCGCGACCGCAGCCGTCCAGAACTTGCTCGGCGGCGACAAGATGGTGCAGGCGAGCCGCACGCCGGAGATTCTCGCCGATGCCGCCCATATGATCTTCTCGAAGCCTTCCCGCGAGTTCTCCGGCAACTTCCTGATCGACGACAGTTTCATGGCCGGCGAGGGCGTCACCGATTTCGGCCAGTACCGCGTCGATCCCTCCGTGCCACTGATGCCGGATTTCTTTGTGCCGGCCGACAGCCTGCCGCCGCAGGGCGTAACGGGCGGCGTCTGACGCTGCGGCAGCACTTCGGTCCGGGCCGTCATCGGTTTGACACGCGGCTCGGATCGGAGTTCCTGCCGGTTTCCATCCCGACCGTGCAGCGAGATTCGCGCCCATGCTGACGATCCACGGCACCTGCCCCGACACGCGCGACAAGCTTCGGCCCGGTAAGCTCGACCCGTACGGGGATTTTCCAGAAGATGTCGTCTGGATCGACCTGCTCAAGCCGACGCCTGAAGAGGACAGGCGGGTCGAGAAGCATTTGGGCATCTCGATCCCGACGCGCGAGGAAATGCACGATCTCGAGCCCTCCGAGATCATCTATACCGAGAACGGTGCGCGCTACATGACGGCGCGGATCATCTGCCAGTCCGACACCATCGTTCCGCTGCTGGCTGACGTCACCTTTATCCTGACCGACAAGGCGCTGGTGACGGTGCGCTATGACGAGCCGGGCGCCTTCAACATCTTCCTCAACCGTGCGACCAAGCCCGGCGGCTGCGGCCAGCAGCCCGAAGCCGTGCTGGATGGTTTGATCGAGGCCATCGTCGATCGTGCCGCCGAGGTACTGCGCGGCGTCGGCGACAGGATCGATATCGCCTCGCGCCGCGTCTTTGCCGGGCGGGCGCAGGATGTCGAGCGCGGCGGGGTCTATCAGGTCGTGATCCAGAAGATCGGTCAGTACGAGCACATCATCTCGAATGTCCGCGAGAGCATGGTCTCGGTCGAGCGCGTGCTGCTCTTCCTGTCGGCCAACTATACGCGGCCGAAGAAGGCGCAGACCGGCTTCTCAGCGGAATGGCGTTCCGCGGTGCGCGACGTACAGGCCATCGAGGAGCATGCCGCTTTCCTGTCGAACAAGTTGCAATTCATGATGGATGCCACGCTCGGCCTCGTCTCGATCGAGCAGAACAAGATCATCAAGCTCTTCTCGGTCGTTTCGGTGGCGCTGATGCCGCCGACGCTGATCGCCTCGATCTACGGCATGAACTTCAAGACGATGCCGGAGTTGGAGTGGCAGTGGGGCTATCCGATGGCGGTCGGCCTGATGATTTTGTTCGCCGTGCTGCCCTATATGTTCTTCCGGTGGAAGAAGTGGTTGTGAGCCATTCACCGCGCGATTCATCGAAGGCCGGATGACCCAGCCGCAGATTCTCTCCGTTCTTCTCGTCACTGGCATGATGGCCGCCTTCGTGTGGGGGCGGCTGCGCTATGACATCGTCGCCATGCTGGCGCTGTTGCTTTCGGTTCTGCTGGGATTGGTGCCGGCAGCGGAGGCTTTCAAGGGGTTCTCGGACGATATCGTCATCATCGTCGGCAGCGCGCTGGTCCTGAGCGCGGCAGTCGCACGTTCGCGCATCATCGAGCGGCTGTTCTCGAAGCTGGGCTCGGGCCTGACCTCGACGCAGTTGCAGGTACCGTTGCTCGTCTTCGTCGTCGCGGTGATGTCGGCGATCATCAAGAATATCGGCGCGCTCGCGATGATGCTGCCGATCGCCTACCAGCTTGCCCGCAAGAGCGGGAAATCGCCGTCGGTCTTCCTGATGCCGATGGCCTTCGCCTCGCTGCTCGGCGGCATCGTCACGCTGGTCGGCACCTCGCCGAACGTCATCGTCGCCCGCGTCCGGCAGGAGCTCGGCGGCGAACCCTTCCGCATGTTCGATTTTGCCCCGGTCGGCATCGTCGTGGCCGTCGCAGGCTGCCTCTTTCTCAGCGTCGGCTATCGCCTGCTGCCGCGCGAGCGCCGCGGTGCGGTCTCGCTCGACCAGGCGATCGACATCAAGGATTACCTGACCGAAGCCAAGATCCGCGAGAAGTCGCCGCTCGCCGGCAGGACGGTCGCCGATCTCAAGGCGATCGGCGGTGAGGCCATCGAGATCGTCTCGATCCTTCGCAACACGCGTCGCGCCCAGGCGCCGCTGCCAGACGCCTCGCTCAAGGCTGGCGATATCCTGCTGCTGCGCGGCGATGCCGCGGTACTGGAACGGGTGGTCGCGGAAGGCGGGCTCGATCTCACCGGCAAGGACCGTCCGACGCAGAAGCAGGATGCGCTCGATCCCGACCGTATCGCCGAGGCCATCATCGGCCCGGACTCGACGCTGATCGGCCAGTCGGCTGGCGATATCGCGCTGCATCGCCGCTTCGGTGTCAACATGATCGCGATCAGCCGTTCCGGCGAGCGCTTCAGCCAGCGTCTGCGCGATATCCGCCTGCGGGCCGGCGACATCGTCGTCATCCAGGGCGACGAGAAGCTGCTGCCGGAAAAGCTCTCAGAGCTCAGCCTGTTGCCGCTGGCCGACCGGCTGGTGCCGCTTGGCTCGACCCGCCGCGTCGTGCTGACCGTCACGATCGCGCTCGCCGCCATCGTCGCGCTGGCGGCGGGGCTTGCTCCGGTTCCCTTCGTCTTCTTTGCCGCGGCGGTGCTCTTGATCGCGTTCCGTTGCGTGCCCCTGCGCGAGGCCTATCACAGCATCGATGCGCCGATCCTGCTGATGCTGGCGGCGTTGATCCCGGTCTCCGACTCATTGCGGACCACCGGTGCGACCGATCTCTTCGCCTCCTGGCTCGCGATGATCGGCGGTGGCTTGCCGGGCTGGGCGTCGGTCGCGCTCATCCTCGTCGCGGCAATGGCGGTGACGCCCTTCCTGAACAATGCCGCGACAGTGCTGGTGATGGCGCCGATCGGGGCCGGCTTCGCGAAAAACCTCGGCTACAATCCCGACGCCTTTCTGATGGCGGTGGCGATCGGGGCCGCCTGCGACTTCCTCACGCCGATCGGCCACCAGTGCAATACGCTGGTGATGGGGCCGGGCGGCTATCGCTTCAGCGATTATGCGAGGCTCGGCGCGCCGTTGTCGCTGCTGGTCATCCTGCTCGCCGTGCCGATGATCCTGCTGGTCTGGCCCTTGAGATAACTACAGCCAACCGTTCTGCTTGAAGCGCCAGTACAGGAACGAGCAGGCCGTCACGATCACGCAGATCACGGCGTAATAGCCGTAGTGCATCTCCAGTTCCGGCATGTTCTTGAAGTTCATGCCATAAATGCCGGCGACCGCCGTCGGCACGGCCAGAATGGCGGCCCATGAGGCGAGGCGCTTGGTGATCAGGCTTTCCTGGCTCTGCCCGACCAGTAGGCTCGCCTCGAAGGCGAAGGCGAGGACTTCGCGCAGGCTGTCGATCTTCTCCTGCACGGTGCGGACATGGTCTGTCACGTCGCGGAACATCGGGGCGAGCGTCGGCCGGACCTGCGGCACCGTGCCGTTCATCAGGCGCTGGCAGACATCGACCAGCGGTGCCACCGCGTTGCGCAGGCGCAGCAGGTCACGTCTGAGCATGTAGAGCCGCTCGATATCGGAGCGTCCCATCGGCTTGGCCAGGACCTTGTCCTCGATCTCCTCGACCTCGTCATGGATCGCTTCCAGCACCGGCATGTAATTGTCGACGATGAAATCCAGGATCGCATAGAGGATGAAATCCTCGCCCTTCGCCAGCGAGGTCGGGCAGGTCTCCCAATGCTGCCTGACCGATTTGTAGGAGGTCGAGGCGCCGTGCCGCACGCTGACGATATAGCCGCGGCCGACGAAAATATGCGTCTCGCCGAAGGCGATGCGCCCATCGATCAACTGGGCCGTGCGGGCGACGACGAAGAGCGCGTCGCCGTATTGCTCGAGCTTGGGCCGCTGATGGGCGTTGGTGGCATCTTCGACCGCGAGGGGATGCAGGTTGAATTGCTGCTGCACCAAGCGCAGGAGCGCGGGCTCAGGCTCGAACAGGCCGATCCAGACGACATGGTCGTCCTTGCGGGCCCATTCCCCCGCTTCCATGACCGGAATATCGGCGACACGCACGCCGTGGACATAGACGCCGGACGCGATGACACCGTCCTGATGCGGGTGGCCCTGTCCGAGCGGGATGGCAGCGGGGGCCGCTTCCCGCGCGGTGGCGGATGTGAGCCGGGTTTCCGAGACTGACATGCGACCACCTCGCCGATCGCTGGATCATCGAAGCGCAGGCTAGGACCGTTCGGTCCTCGTGGAAACCACTTTTGCGGCTGCGCCAATTGTCGAAGCCGTGCCTCAGGCCATCACCTTCGCCACGAACTGCTGCAGGGCCGAGCCACTCCGCTCCAGCCAGCCGGGAACCGGCAGGTTCTTTGAACGTAGGAATTCCGGATTGAACAGCTTCGACTGGTAGCGCGTGCCGTAGTCGCACAGCACCGTCACGATGGTGTGGCCCGGTCCCATCCGCTTCGCCAGCCGGATCGCTCCGGCGACATTGATGCCGGACGAGCCGCCGAGGCACAGCCCCTCATGCTCCAGCAGGTCGAAGACGATCTGCACCGCTTCCGCATCGGGAATCTGGAAGGCGATATCGACCGGCGCATCGACCAGATTGGCGGTGATCCGGCCTTGGCCGATGCCCTCGGTGATCGAGGAGCCCTCGGCCTTGAGCACGCCCGCCGTGTAATAGGAATAGAGCGCTGCGCCCATCGGATCGGCCAGCCCGATCGTCACCTTGGGATTGCGCGCCTTCAGCGCCATGCCGACACCGGCCAGCGTTCCCCCTGAGCCGACCGCGCAGATGAAGCCGTCGACCTTGCCTGCCGTCTGCTCCCAGATTTCCGGGCCGGTCGTTTCGAGATGGCCCTGCCGGTTCGCGACATTGTCGAACTGGTTGGCCCAGATCGCGCCGTTCGGCTCGGTCTTCGCCAGTTCCTCGGCGAGACGGCCCGAGACCTTCACATAGTTGTTCGGATTGGCGTAAGGAGCCGCCGGCACCTCGACCAGCGTCGCGCCGGCCAGCCGCAGCATGTCCTTCTTTTCCTGGCTCTGTGTCTCCGGGATGACGATGACCGAGCGATAGCCCAGCGCGTTGCCGACGAGCGCGATGCCGATCCCGGTATTGCCCGCGGTACCCTCGACGATGATGCCTCCGGGCTTCAACTGCCCCTTCGCCTCGGCATCGCGGATGATGGCGAGCGCGGCACGGTCCTTCACCGACTGGCCGGGATTCATGAACTCGGCTTTGCCGAGAATGATGCAGCCGGTGTCCGCCGAGGCGCGTTCGAGCTTGATGAGCGGGGTGCTGCCGATGGCTTCGATGACGCCGTTGCGGATGGTCATGCCAGGATTTCCCAATTTCTCTCCAACCTGATAGGCGAAAGCCTCTCAGCGGTCATCAGTGAGCGGGCCTTTCGCCCCGAATTCGGAACAATGCCAGTCGCCAAGTCGCACGCCGGAGACGATTCTTCTCCGAAGCTCGCCATGAATGAAATCCTGAGCGTCGATCGCCTCGGCCAGAAGGGTGACGGCATCGTGCAGGCTGCCTCCGGCAGCATCTTCATTCCCTATGCACTGCCCGGCGAGACCGTGCGCGCCGTGGTCGATGGCGAGCGCGGCCAGCTCGTCGAGATCATCACCCCGTCGGATTCCCGCATCGCCGCGATCTGCCCGCTCTTCACCCGCTGCGGCGGCTGCGCGGCCCAGCACATGGCGCCCGGCCTCTACCGTGAATGGAAGCGCCAGCAAGTCGTCACCGCCTTGAGCCGCGCCGGCATCGAGGCGCCGGTCGGCGATCTCGTCGATGCCCATGGTGCCGGCCGTCGCCGTGTCACTTTCCATGCCCGCCGGCAGGGTGAGGCGATGGTCGTCGGTTTCATGGCGGCGCGCAGCCATGACCTGATTTCCGTCGAAGCCTGTCCGGTGCTGGCGCCGGGGCTCGACCGCGCCCCGGCCGTCGCCCTGATGTTGGCGAACCGCATGGGCGGGGCCAACAAGCCGCTCGATATCCAGGTCACCGCCTCGGAAGCCGGGCTCGATGTCGATATCCGCGGCCATGGCCCGCTCGGTGACAAGCTTCGGCTCGCCCTGACGCAGTTGGCCGAGCGGCTCGATCTCGCCCGGCTCTCCAACCATGGCGAGATCGTCGTCGAGCGCCGCCCGCCCTTGCAGCGCATGGGCAAGGCGCTGGTCGCGCCGGCCGCTGGCGGCTTCCTGCAGGCGACGGCGGCAGGCGAGGAGGTGCTGGCCGGGCTCGTCATGGCGGCGCTACCCAAGGGCAAGCGCGCGGCCGACCTCTTCGCCGGCTGTGGCCCGTTCGGCTTCCACATTGCCGAGAAGATGCAGGTGCTCGCCATCGAAAGCGACAAGGCCGCGATGCTGGCACTCGCCAAGGGCGCGGGCGCGACACAAGGCCTGAAGCCGATCGCGACCGAGACGCGCGACCTGTTCCGCCGCCCGCTTCTGGAACATGAGCTCAACGGTTTCGATGTCATCGTGCTCGACCCGCCGCGCGCCGGCGCGGAGGCGCAGGTCAAGCGATTGGCGGCCTCCAAGGTCAAGGACGTGATCTACGTCTCCTGCGATGCGGCGAGCTTCGCGCGCGACGCCGCGACCCTCGTTGCGGGCGGCTATGCGCTGGAGACCGTGACGCCGGTCGATCAGTTCCGCTATTCCGCTCATGTCGAGCTCGTCGGCGTGTTCCGGCGTAGCAGGAAGGGTTGAGGCATTTTCGAGCGAAGTGGGTACCGGTTCGCGTGAAGAAAATGCGGTAGGGCAAAATTGAGAGACGTTCTGCGGTTTGCAGAACCGCAGAATTTCTCGAAGGCAGGGCTTCAGGATGAGCGCAATTCTCGATCGCATGGCCGCTATCGTCGGCGCGAAGAACGTCATCACCGATGCCGACGCGATGGTGCCCTACCTCAAGGAATGGCGCGATCTGTTCCGCGGCAAGGCGCAGGGTATCGTTCGCCCGAGCTCGACCGCCGAAGTCGCCGAGCTGGTGAAACTGGCGGCCGAGACCGGCACGGTGCTGGTGCCGCAGGGCGGCAATACCGGCCTCGTCGGTGGCCAGATCCCGATCTCCGAGGGCAAGGAGGTCATCCTCTCGCTGCAGCGCCTCGACAAGGTCCGCGCCGTCGATACCGATGGCGACACGATGATCGTCGAGGCCGGCGTCACCCTGAAGCGCGCGCAGGATGCGGCGGAAGCCGCTGGCCGGCTCTTCCCTCTCTCTCTGGCTTCCGAAGGCTCCTGCACCATCGGCGGCAATCTCTCGACCAATGCCGGCGGCACCGCCGTGCTCGCCTATGGCAATGCCCGCGAACTCTGCATGGGCCTTGAGGTCGTGCTGCCGGACGGCCGCATCTGGAACGGCCTGCGCCAGCTCCGCAAGGACAATACCGGCTACGACCTGAAGAACCTCTTCATCGGCGCCGAAGGCACGCTCGGCATCATCACCGCCGCTGTGCTGAAGCTCTTCCCCGCGCCGGCGGCGCGCGCCACCGCCTTCCTCGCCGTGCCCGATCCGGCGGCGGCGCTCGAACTCCTGAACGCCGCCAAGGCCGGCGCCGGCGGCACGCTGACGACCTTCGAACTGATGCCGCGCATCGGGATGGACTTCGTCCTGCGCCACGCTTCCGGCACGCGCGACCCGCTCTCCGAGCCGTCGCCCTGGTATGTGCTGATGGAGGTTTCCGCCCAGCAGGCTTCGGGGCTCGACGAGCATGTCGAGGCCTTCCTCGGCGAAGCCCTGGAGAAGGGCATCGTCACCGACGCGGCCCTGGCGGGGTCGCTGACCCAGCGCGCCGATTTCTGGAAGCTGCGCGAGATGCTCTCGGAGGTGCAGACCTATGAGGGCGGCTCGATCAAGCACGACGTTTCCGTGCCGATCCACGCAACGCCGGAATTTCTGGCGCGGGCCATCGCGGCGGTGGAGGCGATGGTGCCGGGCTGCCGGCCGGTGCCCTTCGGTCATCTCGGCGACGGCAACATCCACTTCAACGTCAGCCAGCCGGTTGGCGCGGACAAAGCGGGCTTCCTCGCGCGCTGGAGCGAGATGAACGAGGCGGTCCACGCCATCGTCGCGGAGCTCCACGGCTCGATTTCGGCCGAGCACGGCATCGGTCGTCTGAAGCGCGACCTGCTGCCGGGCGTGAAGGATCCGGTCGAGCTCGACCTGATGCGGACCATCAAGCAGACGCTCGACCCGAAGGGCATCCTGAACCCGGGCGCCGTGTTGGCAGTCAAATAGGCTAGATCACCAAGTAGGCTCGGACAGCGCGGGGAACCCTCTCCCATAGGGAGAGGGCAGGGTGAGGGGTAGGCCGTTGGTCGTTTGAACGCGACCCGATCGCTGCTGCTGTGAGATCAATACGAACTGGTCCAGGGCCGACACCTCACCCCTACCCCTCTCCTTACAGGAGAGGGGATCCCGCGCCTTTTCCTGAACCCAGCTGTGACGTCTCAGGGCGTCGCGACATAGCCATCGCGACGCGGATCGGCGGCGCCCGTAAACACCCCGGTCGCAGGATCGACCGCCACCGCCTGCATGCCGCCGCAACGCATCGTCCAGCCGACATCGAAGGGGCGCGCCTCGTGTCCGCGCTTGACCAGCTCGGCGATCGTCTCCGGCGCGATGCGGTTCTCGATCTCGACGAGGCGGCCGTCCCAGAGCCGGGCGCGGGGCGCTTCGATCGCATCCTGAAGCGGCAGGCCGTAGACGAGATGCTGGACCATGGCCTGCGCCTGCGTCTGCATGATGCCGTAGCTGCCGGGCGTGCCGAGCGCGAGCACCGGCTTGCCGTCGCGGGTCGAGAGCGTCGGCGACATGCACATCGGCAGTTCGTCGCCAGGCTTGGAGCGGTTCGGGCTGCCGGGCTGGACGTCGGCCCAGTACAGGAAGTTGTTGAAGCAGAGTCCCGTCCCGGGCACGACGACGCCACTGCCGAACGGGCTGCCGAGACTCTGCGTGATGCAGATCAGGTTGCCATCGCTGTCGGCGACCGAGAGTGAGGTCGTGTGCGCCGGGTCTTCCTTGTCCTGCGGCACCCATTGCTCGGTCGGGCCGGTCACCGGCTTGCCGTCGGTCAGGCGCTGGCGCAAGAGCGCGACCGAAGCCTCCGACATGATCTCGGCGAGCTTCTCCGGCGAGGGGTTGTTATGGGCGATGCGCGCGCCCGCCGCGAGGCGTATCGCGCGATAGACGAGGTCGAGATGGTCAGCCCCATCCCTCGGCTTCGACGCAAGGTCGATCCCGTCGAGCAGCTTGAGCGTCAGCAGGAACTGGAAGCCCTCGCAGGGCGGCGGCGGCACATGCACCGACAGTCCCTTGAAGCTCACCGCCATCGGCTCGCGCCAGACCATCTTCACCGCCGCGAGATCGGCCATGGTCAATGAGCCGCCGAGCGCTTGCAGATGCGCGATGATCTTCTCGCCGAGCGCGCCGCGATAGAAATGATCCGGCCCCTTCTCGGCGATTTCGCTCAATGTCCCAGCGAGATCGGACTGGACGAGCACGGAGCCGAGATGCATCGCGCCATTGGGCTGGTAGTTCTTCGACCAGGCCGGATAGAGCGCCGGGATCTTCTCCAGCAGCGGGTCGTTCTCCTCGAATTCTGCCGCGCCGAACTCGGCCAGCGCGAACCCGTCCCGGGCCAGCGCGATCGCCGGCGCGAAGACATCCGCCAGCGATTTGCGGCCATAGGTCTTCACCAGTTCGCACCAGCCGGCGAGATTGCCGGGCGAGGCGATGGCGAGTGCGCCGCGTTCGAGATCGGTGCGCTTGCTGAAGCGGTCGGCCGGGAAGCTCGCCGGGATCGGCGGCACGAAATCGAGCACGCGGACCCGCTTCTCAGCCGCGACCCACATCGTCGACAGGCCCATGCCGGCTAGGCCCGACATGAAGGGCTCGACTACGTTGAGAGCGGCCGCGGTGGCGGCTGCCGCATCGAAGGCATTGCCGCCCTGCGCCAGCAGTTTTGCGCCGGCCTGTGCCGCCAAAGGATGGGCCGCGGCAACCATGCCGTGGCGGGACGTCATCGTGGGGCGGCGGCCATGCATCTTCAGTCTCCTCCTCGTCGTCTTCCGGCGACGATCAGAGCACGAATTCGGCGCTAGAACAGGCTGCCTTGCCCGTCATCTGCGGGAGGCCGGGTCGCTTTGCGCGCATGGCGCTTGGGTTCTTCGGGGGCTTCTTCCGGCGGAAGCTCGGCCAGCGGCAACTGGATCTCGGACGCGTCATTGGCGACCTTGTTCACGGCGTTGCCGATCGCCACGGCTTCCAGCAGATCGTCCGGGGGCGGCTTCAGCAGGCGCCCGGTCTGTTCCGAAGTCGCCTGCGGATCGAGCCAGGCGTCGTGATCGCGCGGGTCGATGATGATCGGGCTGCGATGGTGTATCGGGGCCATCGTGCCGTTGGCCGGCCCCGTCATCATCGCGACCGTGTCGATCTCGGACCCATCCGGCGAATGCCAGGTCTCCCACAGCCCGGCGAAGGCGAAGAGGCTGCGATCGCGCTTGCGGAACAGGAAGGCCTCGCTGCGGGTCTGCTTGCCGGTGCCGCTGCGCCGCCACTCGTAGAAGCCATCAGCCGGCAGCAGGCAGCGCCGCCGCGTCAGAGCGTTGCGGAAGGATGGCCTTTCGGCGGCGCTCTCCATCCGGATATTGATGACGAGCGGGAAATCCTTGGGATCCTTCACCCAGCCGGGAATGAAGCCCCAGCGCATCAGCATGAACTGCCGCGCCCCGTCATGAGGCCTGACGACCGGCACCGGTTGTGTCGGCGCGATATTGTAACGCGGCGGGAAGTTCGGCTGCTCGCGATAGCCGAAGGTCTCGCGCATCGCCTCGGGGGGCAGGGTGATCGCATAGCGTCCGCACATGCCCGCTGTTTACGTCGAGACGAGCGGATGGAAGCAACACTTTATTTGCGGTTGCACGAACATAGTCGCGCCGATTTGGGGTAGCGGATGAGCGTCATCGCGACGGACATGCTGGCTGGAACGGCGGCCGATCGGCTCGACGCCGGTGTCCATCCGCGTCTGTCGACCGACTTTCTCAACCGCTACAGCGAAGCCCTGATGCTGATCGAGATGGTCGCGATGGACGAGACCATCCTCTCTGATCTTCAGACCTGGCAAGCCGTCGGCTACCGCGAGCATTTCGCCACTTCTGCCCTGCGCTGTGCCGCCTCGGCTCTCGCCGCCTATGACGATCTGAACCCGAACCGGGCCCGGGCCTTCGACGAGGCCTGCCACGCGATGACGCGTCTGGTGCGCACGGTGACGGCGCTGCTCGCGGAAACCCCGCCCTCGCCGGAACTGCCGGAGATCGTCGAGGTCGCCGGCGAGGCGCTGCGCCGGCAGATCGCCCGCGCGACCCAGTTCATCAATGCGAACGGTACGATCGATATCGGAAAGTTCGAGGATACGGCCCTACAGGCCCAGATCGATGCCTTGCTCGCGCGCTGATCAGGGCTTTTGCCTCAGCGCCGCGCCGCCACAAGAAACTCGCGATTGCCGTCGCCGCCCTCAATCGGGGAGGGGATCGGTCCCTGCACCGTAAAACCTAGTCCCTGCAACACGGCGACGATCTCGTCGCAAACCTGAAGCTGGATCGCCTCGTCGCGCACGATGCCCTTCTTGAGTGCGGCGCGGCCGGCTTCGAATTGCGGCTTGATCAATGCGGCGATGCCGGCCGCAGGCGCGAGGAGCGCTGCGATCGCTGGCAGCACCAGCTTGAGCGAGATGAAGCTGACATCGATGGCGGCGACGCTCGGACGCTCTGGCAGCACACTCGCATCGAGCGTCCGGATATCCTGCCCTTCGAAGCTCGTCACACGCGGATCGGCACGCAGGGAGGCGTGGAGCTGGTCACGCCCGACATCGACGGCGACGACATGGCGTGCGCCACGCTGGAGCAGCAGGTCGGTGAAGCCGCCGGTCGAGGAGCCGACATCGAGGCAGACAAGCCCTTGCGGATCGAAGCCGAAAACATCGAGCGCTCCGGCCAGCTTCAGTCCGCCACGCGAGACGTAAGGGTGCGGCGCCTGCGCAGTCAGCTCCGCATCATCGGCCACCATCTCCGAGGCCTTGCGGACGGGCGCACCATTGGCGGTGACGAGCCCGGCTGCGATCGCGGCCTGCGCACGCGCACGGCTTTCGAAGAAGCCGCGCTCGACGAGCAACTGGTCGGCACGGCTCTTCATGGCCGGGTCGTCAGGCGAGTTTCACGGCACTGGGCCGGCCCAGTGCAGTCTCGACGGCCTTGACGATGCCGGCGGCATCGAGCCCGGCGGCGGCATACATCGCGTCCGGCTTGTCATGGTCCTGGAAGACGTCGGGCAGTGTCAGGCTCCTGATCTTCAGGCCGGCATCGAGCGCGCCGTTCTGCGCCAGCAGATGCAGGACATGGCTGCCGAAGCCACCGACCGAGCCCTCCTCGACGGTGACGAGAACCTCGTGCTCGCGGGCGAGCTTGAGGATCAGCGCCTCGTCGAGTGGCTTGGCGAAGCGCGCATCGGCGACCGTGGTCGATAGGCCGCGCTGCGCCAGCAGATCGGCGGCCTTGAGGCATTCGGCAAGGCGCGTCCCGAGCGAGAGCATTGCGATCCGCGTACCCTCGCGGACGATGCGGCCCTTTCCGATCGGGAGGGGCACGCCGACATCGGGAATCTCGACGCCGACGCCTTCGCCGCGCGGATAGCGGAAGGCGATCGGCCCCTCGTCATAGGCGGTAGCGGTCGCGACCATATGGGTGAGTTCGGCCTCGTCGGCCGCCGCCATCACCACCATGTCCGGCAGGCAGGCGAGATAGGCGATATCGAAGGAGCCGGCATGCGTCGCGCCGTCCGCGCCGACGAGGCCGGCCCGATCGAGCGCGAAGCGCACCGGCAGCTTCTGGATCGCCACGTCATGAACGATCTGGTCGTAGGCGCGCTGCATGAAGGTCGAGTAGATCGCGACGAAAGGCTTGAAGCCCTCGGTGGCGAGACCGGCCGCAAACGTCACCGCATGCTGTTCGGCGATGCCGACATCGAAGGTGCGGCCGGGGAATTCCTTGCCGAAGGCATCGAGCCCGGTGCCGGACGGCATCGCGGCGGTGACGGCCACGACCTTGTCGTCCTCCCGCGCCTGCTTGATCAGGGCCTGGGCGAAGACATTGGTGTAGCTCGGCGCATTCGCCGGTGCCTTGGCCTGCTGGCCGGTGACCGGGTCGAACTTGACCACGCCATGGTACTTGTCGGCGCTGGCCTCGGCCGGGGCGTAGCCCTTGCCCTTCTGCGTCACGACATGGACGAGGATCGGCCCGCTCTCGGCATCACGCACATTGCGCAGCACCGGCAGCAGATGGTCGAGATTATGCCCGTCGATCGGCCCGACATAGTAGAAGCCGAGCTCCTCGAACATCGTCCCGCCCGTCCAGAAGCCACGGGCATATTCCTCGGTGCGCCTGGCCTTGTCGTGGAAGAAGCGCGGCAGCTTCTCGGCGAGTTGCTTGGCAACCTCGCGGATCGAGCGATAGGTTCGCCCCGAGACGAGCCGTGCGAGATAGGCCGACATCGCGCCGACCGGCGGGGCGATCGACATGTCGTTGTCGTTGAGGATGACGATCAGGCGCGAGCCGAGCGCGCCGGCATTGTTCATGGCCTCATAGGCCATGCCGGCCGACATGGCGCCGTCGCCAATCACGGCGATGACGTTGTTGCGCCCGTCGGAGAGATCGCGACCGACCGCCATGCCGAGCCCGGCCGAGATCGAGGTCGAGGAATGCGCCGCGCCGAACGGGTCGTAGTCGCTCTCGGCCCGCTTGGTGAAGCCGGAAAGGCCGCCCGGCTGGCGCAGCGTGCGGATGCGCTCGCGCCGCCCCGTCAGGATTTTGTGCGGATAGGCCTGATGCCCGACATCCCAGATCAGGCGGTCGCGGGGGGTGTCGAAGACATGATGCAGCGCGACGGTGAGCTCGACTACGCCGAGTCCGGCGCCGAGATGCCCGCCGGTGACGGAGACGGCGTCGATCGTCTCGAGCCGAAGCTCGTCGGCGACCTGGCGCAGCTTCGCGTCGTCGAGGGCCCGCAGATCGGCGGTGTCGTGGATCGTGTCGAGGAGCGGCGTGGCGGGACGGGGCACGAGGCTGTCTGATCCTTCGCTGGGGTGCCTTCGAAATAGAGCCTGCGCGGCGCGCTTGCAAACCACAGTTGTGCTTGCAGGTCGGATCGTCGATCTGCGCTCGTCTTCCCACGAAACGGGTGGTTCCCATGTCGGCAACGGATTTCAGTACCGTCACGACCGCTTCCGGGGACGTGACACGATGCAATCGACCGATATCGCACCATTGCCGACGGCATTTCGTCGCATCGGCTGGTCCAATCTCTTTGCCCAGTTCTCGGAGCAGGTCGCGCTTGCCGCTGCGCCTCTGGCCGCAGTGCTGCTGCTCGCGGCCGGTCCCGCCGAGACCGGCTGGCTGCAGACGGCGCAGACCTTGCCCTTCCTTCTGCTTTCGATTCCCGCCGGCCTGATGGTCGACCGGGCTTCGCGGCGCCGGCTTATGGTCGGCACGGAAGCCTTGCGCGCGGTATCCCTGCTGACGATCCCGCTGCTGCTCGCCGTCGGCAGCCTCAACCTGGGCTGGCTCGCCCTGCTTGGTGCGTTCGGCGCCATCGGTACGGTCTGCTACAGCGTCGCAGCGCCGGCCTTCGTTCCCTCGATCGTGCCCCGCGAGCGGCTCGCCGACGCCAATCGCTGGCTGGAGCTGGCCCGCAGCGCCGCCTATGCCGGCGGGCCGGCGCTGGGCGGAGCGCTCGTCGGCTGGATCGGGGTCTCGACGGCCTATGGCCTGGCTGCCGGGCTCTCGGTCCTCGCGGCGATGCTGCTGGCCGGCTTGCCGAGGGACGAGGCGCCGTCAGGTCCGCGGCGCGACCTGTTGCATGATCTGAAGGAAGGCGCCCGCTTCGTCGCCGGCCATGACCTGCTCCGGCCGATCCTGATGACGGCGGTGTTCTTCAACGTCTCGTGGTTCATCTTCCAGGCGGTCTATGTCGCCTATGCCGTGCAGGATCTGAGCCTGAGCGCGACGCAGGTCGGCATCTCGCTCGGCATCTACGGCGCGGGCATGATCGTCGGTGCCGTCCTCGCGCCGGCCATCTCGAAGCAGGTCACCTTCGGGACATTGATCCTGCTCGGCCCCTTCGCCGGGCTCTGCGCCGCAGGCGTGATGTTCGCGACGCTGTGGCTGCCCTCGGTCTATCTCGTCGCTGCGAGCTTCTTCCTGTTCGGCGTCGGGCCGATCATCTGGACGATCTCGACCATGACATTGCGCCAGGCGGTGACGCCCAATGCGATGCTCGGCCGGGTCTCGGCCCTGATCATGACGGCGACCTTCGGCGCGCGGCCGGTGGGTGCCGCGATCGGCGCCATCGTGGCCGCGCATCTCGGCATTGCCGCGTGCCTTGGCCTCGCGGCTGCAGGCTTCCTCGTCCAGCTGCTGGTGATCGGCTTCTCGCAGGTGCCGAAGCTGCGGGACATCTCCGAGGCGGTCTGAGGCGACTGCCTCAGCCCTCAGGCAGCGGGATGAACTCGCTCTCGTCGCCGGGCACGGTGTCGAAGCGGCCTGTCTTCCACTCCTGCTTGGCCTGCTCGATGCGCTCCTTCGAGGAGGAGACGAAGTTCCACCAGATGTTGCGCGGGCCGTCCATCGGCTCGCCGCCGACGATCATCACGCGGCTCTGGTCGATGGCGAGGATCGAGATGCGGTCGCCCGGCTTGAAGACGAGGAGCTGGCCGGCGCCGAACTCGTCTCCGGCGATGTCGATCTTGCCGGAGACGATATAGATCGCGCGCTCGTCATAGTCGGGGTCGAGCGGCAGGATCGAGCCGGGCGAGAGCACGGCTTCGGCATAGAGAGCGTCCCAGGGGAATTGCACCGGCGAGGTCTGGCCATAGGCCGAGCCCATGATCAGGCTGATGCGCTTGCCGCCCTCGACGATGCGCGGCAGGTCTTGCGCGCCGTGATGCTTGAACTCGGGCGCGACCTCCTCATGCGTCTTCGGCAGGGCCAGCCAGGCCTGGATACCGTAGAGCTTCGGCCCGGTGGCGCGGGCCTCCATGCCCGTGCGCTCGGAATGGACGATGCCGCGCCCGGCCGTCATCAGGTTCACCGCCCCCGGCTTGATGGCGAGTGCCGTGCCGAGCGAGTCGCGATGCATGATCTCGCCGTCGAAGAGATAGGTCACGGTGGAGAGGCCGATATGCGGGTGCGGGCGCACGTCCAGCCCCTCGCCGAGATGGAACTCCGCCGGGCCCATCTGATCGAAGAAGATGAAGGGGCCGACCATGCGCTGGCCGATGGCCGGCAGCGCCCGGCGAACCTGGAAGCCGCCGAGATCGTGCGAGCGAGGCACGATCACCTTCTCGATCGCCTCGCAGGAGCGGGCATCGCCCAGGACCGGATCGTCAGCGGGGAGTTGCGACATGATGGCCTCCTTGGTTGAGGCCGAATCTGGCCCTGTGGAGGCTCACAGGCAAGCGCCCCGTTGCAACCGGCCGCTGGCGGAAATGCAATGCCGTCACGGCAGGGCCGTCGCGGCATTGCGCGACGATGAGCTTTCGGCTCCGCGGCCAAAAGGCGCTTGTTCGTTTGGCTCAGTTCTCGACGTCGAGCGGCGTTACGCCCGTCGGCTTGCCGTCGGCACCGAGCGTGATGCGCTCGATCCGGGCTTCGGCCTGCTTCAGCAGCGCGTCGCAGCGCGCCTTTAGCGCTTCGCCGCGCGTGTAGATCGCGATCGATTCCTCGAGCGGAACGTCGCCGCGTTCCAGTCGCGCGACGATGGCCTCGAGTTCCTTCATCGCCGCCTCGAAGGGCAGGGTGGCGACATTGGCGTTGGTGTTCTCTTCGCTCACGGCCTGATTCCTCTCTGCGGGGAGCTTATCGGCCGGAGCGCGTCCGGCCGCAACCCGCTTCGCGGCGATCCTGCCTCAGACTGGCAGGGCCGAGGTTTTCTTGATCGTGCGCAGCGTCAGCGTCGACTGAACGCGTGTGACGCCAGGCAATTGCGTGATGATATCGGTGTGGATGCGCTCGAAATCGGCGCTGTCGCGATAGATCACGCGCATCAGGTAATCATGGGCGCCGGCCAGCAGATGGCATTCGAGAATCTCGGGCAGGCTCTGCACAGCCTGCTCGAAGCTCTCCAGTGAGGCGCGGCCTTGCTGGTCGAGCGTGACGAAGACGAAGGCGGTGCCGGGAAAGCCTGCGATCTTGTCATCGAGCACCATGGCATAGCTGCGGATCAGGCCGCTTTCCTCGAGCTGGCGCACGCGGCGCAGGCAGGCAGAAGGCGAGAGATGCACCTTCTCGGCGAGGTCCGAATTGGTGATGCGCCCATCCTGCTGGAGAATCCGCAGGATGGAGCGGTCGCGTGAATCGAGCTCGATCGTCATGGTCACGGTAAAAGCCTCCCGCGCGATGCATCGTCGCAAAATTCTTGCAATGCAAGCAATTTTCTGCAGCGAACCAGGGAAGGGAGCGTAGTTTTCACAACGTTAATGAAGAAGGCGCGCAGGAAGATGCGTGCTGAGAATCGAGAGATCAAGTCAATGGCATGGTGAATGGCGTGCCTTCGAAGGCATCGGCGCCGCGTCCGATGCGTTCGATGGCGCGGATCATCCGGCCCCGGCGCGCCAGCGCCGCATCGGCCAGCGCGACGAGCCGGGCATTGGGGGTAGCGGACGGGGCGGCGACGCGCAGCGCGCCGGCCACTTCTTCCTCATCCCGATCGGGGCCGAGCATGCAGGCGGCGATATAGGCCGCCGCCGTCGAACGGCTGATCCCGGCCCAGCAATGGATCACCATCGGTTCAGTGCGATCCCAGTCGCGCAGGAAGGCGAGCAGCCGCGCCATATGCTCCTGGCCGGCGAGCACATGGCCGTCGAGCGCCTGATTGATGTCGGACATGCCCAGGAAGAGATGCCGGTCCGGCGCTATTCCGGCCGGCGGCACGACCGTCGTGCCGACATTGATCAGCGTCACGAGATGGCGGGCCCGGACGGCCGTGACGGTTTCGTCGAGTCGCGACAGCGGGGAAACATGAAGGGTGGGCAAGGGCTGACTCCGGGACAACGGGCCGACGATAGCATGATCGACATCGTCGGCGTCTCCATGAGATGGAGGCGAGAATCTGATCGATCCCGCTCCTGAAAAGCTCCCATGAATCTCTGGTTCCGCCTGATCTGGCTCCTGCTGACGACGCGCTTCCGCCCGCGGCTCAACCTCCCCGGGCAGGCTTCGGTCCTGCCCTTCCGGGTCTGGTTCCACGATCTCGACACCAGCCTGCACATGAACAACGGGCGCTATTGGTCGCTGATGGATCTGGGGCGGCTCGACCTGATGCTGCGCAGCGGTCTCTGGCGCGCGGTGCTGCGCCATCGCTGGCTGCCGGTGGTCAATGCCGGCACCATCCGCTTCCGTCGCGAGATGCGCCTGTTCCGGCCGTTCCGGGTCGAGACGGCGATCCTGTGCTGGAGCGACAACTGGCTGGTGATGCAGCACCGCATGCTGATGCAGGGCCGGGATCGCACGGAGATCGTCGCTGCGGTCGCGCTGGTGCGGGCGGCGCTCTACGACAAGAGAGCGCGGGCCTACGTTCCGGTGGCGCGTTTGCTGGGCGAGATCGGGGTGTCCGCGGATAGCCCGCAGCCGAGTCCGGAAGTCGCAGCCTTCCTGGCGACCGAGGATGCCATGCGCAGCGCCGCGGCGGCCGGTTGAAGGGCTATTCCGCCGCCAGCCGCGTCGCCCGCCATTGCGCCAGCAGCGCGCGCAGCGCGGCCGGCTTCAGCGGCTTGTTGAGCAGATGCACGTCGAGCGCGTTCGCGGCCTCGCGCACATGCTGGGTCCGGTCGGCGGTGAGCAGGATCGCCGGCATCGGCGTGCGGGCTCGCGCCCGCAAAGCGCCGATCGCGGTCAGCCCGTTGCCATGGTCGAGATGATAGTCGGCTATCAGCACATCCGCTTCGCCCTTTGAACCGACATGCGGCAGCGCCTCCTCCAGGCTGGCGGCGATCGTGACGCGGCAGCCCCAGCCTTCGAGAAGGCGCTTCATGCCGTCGAGGATGGCGGGTTCGTTGTCCAAGACCAGAAGCCGCATGCCGGCGAGTTGTCCGGCTGGAGCATGGCGGGGCGCGGCTGCGGTGGTCATCGCCGGCAGTGGTGCGGCGCGTGGGACCGAGACCGAGAAGCGCGTACCCCGTCCGGGCGCCGAATCGAGTGTCAGCCCGTGGTCGAGCGCGCGGGCGATGCGTTGCACGATCGAGAGCCCGAGACCCAGGCCTCGCGCCACCTTCGCGCCCTGGTCGAGCCGCTGGAATTCGCGGAAGACTGTCTTCTGCTTGCTCTGGGGGATGCCGAGGCCGGTATCGATCACCTCGACCGCGACCTGGTTGCCCCGGCGCCGGCAGCCGATCAGAACCTTGCCGCTCGGAGTGTACTTGATCGCGTTCGAGATCAGGTTCTGCAGCAGGCGGCGCAGCAGGCGCCGGTCCGAGCGCAGGGTCAGGCTGGTCGGCATGAAGACGAGCTTCAGGCCTTTTTCCTGCGCGCTCGGCTCGAACTCACGCTGGAGCTGGCGCATCAGTTCGTCGAGCCGGAAGGAGGAGAGCTCCGGCTTGAGTGCCCCGCCGTCGAGCCGCGAGATTTCCAGGAGCGCGGTCAGGATCTCCTCGACGGCGTCGAGTGAGGCGTCGATGTTCTCGGCGAGTTCGGGCTGGCCGCTGCCACGGTCGCGCTCGACCAGGGAGGTCGCATAGAGCCGTGCGGCGTTGAGGGGCTGCAGGATGTCATGGCTGGCGGCGGCGAGGAAACGGGTCTTCGAGGCGTTGGCAGCCTCGGCCTCGGCCTTGGCGCGCTGCAACTCGGCATTGACGTGCAGCAGCTCTTCGGTGCGTTCGGCGACGCGGCGTTCGAGACTCTCGTTCGCGCGTTCGAGTTCCTCCTCGCCGGCGACGGTGTCGGTGATGTCGGTATAGGTCGTGACGAAGCCGCCATCCGGCAGCGCGTTGGTGCGAACCTCGATGACCTTCTTTGACGGGTAGAGCTTGAGGCGGACGGGTTCGCGGTCGTTGATGAAGCTTTCGAGCCGCGCTGCCATCAATTCGTCGCGCGCGCCGGTGCCATAGGCGCCGCGCCCGGCATTGTAGCGGACGATCTCGTCGAGGCCCGTGCCGAACCGGACCAGCGAGGCCGGCAGGTCGTAGAGCTGGATGAAGGCCTGGTTCCAGGCGAGAAGGCGCAGATCCCGGTCGAGCACGGTGATGCCCTGGCCGGCATGGTCGAGCCCGTGCTGGAGGATGTCTCGATTGTACTGGAGCGCGGCAGAGGCATCGTCGAGCAGCTTGAAGGCGGCTTCGGTCGAGAGGTTGCGCCGCTTCAGGAGCAAGGACAGCACGAGGCGCGAAGAAGCCGCGCCGATGGCCGAAGACAGCAGGTGCTCGCCGAAACGCAGCAGATGGATATCGGCCTGGCGTGCGCTTTCCGAGGCTTCGCCGCGGCCGCTGTTGAAGCCTTCGAAGGCGCGCTGGGTGCGCTCCGCTCCGAGATAGCGCGCGATCGTCGATTGCAGCTCGCCCTCGGTGATCGTGGTGCGCCAGAGGGAGAAGGATTGTGCCATCGTCGTCGGTTGTGACTCGACGAAGGCATTGGCCTGCAGCCGCTCCATCGCGTTTGCGGGCCGCAGCAGCGAGAAGCCGATATAGGCGAGGATGTTGAAGCCAAGGCTCCAGAAGACGCCATGGGGCAGCGCTTGCCATTCCAGTCCGAACATCGCTTCCGGCCTGAAGATGCCGACCCCGAACGGGCCGTTGGATACGATGCTGCTCCACCAGCCGCCGGGCAATGCGAGGCTCGGCATCAGAAGCGTATAGGCCCAGACCAGCGTCCCGATCGTCAGTCCCGCTGCGGCGCCCAGCGCCGTGCCGCGCCGCCAGAACAGGCCGCCGAAGAAGGCCGGTGCGATCTGCGCCGTCGCCGCGAAGGAAAGCAGGCCGATCGAGACGAGCGCGGCCTCGCCGGAGGCACGGTAATAGAGATAGCCGAGCAGGATCACGAGGAAGATGCTCAGCCGCCGGATGATCACGACCTGCGAGCCGAGGTCGCCGCCGAGATTGCTGTTGCCGGTGCCGCGCCCGCCGAACAGCCGGACCGTTCGCCCCGGATCGCTCAGCCCCCGCTGCCCGCGCAGCAGCAGCGGCATCACGAGATGGTTCGAGATCATGATCGCGAGCGCGACGGAAGCGACAATCACCATCGCCGTCGCTGCCGAGAGGCCGCCGACGAAGACCAGGAGCGCGATCACCCCGGCCTCGCGCTGCAGCGGTAGCAACAGCACCGTCATGTCGCGGTCGATGCCGCTGCCGGGAATCAGGATCTCGCCCGCCGTTGCCAGCGGCAGCACGAACAGGTTGATCAGCACGAGGTAGAGCGGGAACATCCAGGCCGCCCGGCGCACGTCGCGCACGTCGCGGTTCTCGACGATCGTCATGTGGAACTGCCGCGCCAGCAGGAGCGCGGCACAGCTCGACAGGAGCGTCAGCGTCAGGAAGTTCGGCCAGTTCGAGGTCCGTTCCCAGATCGGCAGCGCGTCTCCGGCGGGTTTCGCCGCCTGTGCCAGCAGGTCGCCCGGACCGCCGAACAGTCCATAGACGACGAAGAAGCCGATCACGAGGAAGGCGACGAGCTTGATCAGCGACTCGACCGCGATCGCCAGGACGAGTCCGTCCTGGTGCTCGGTCGCATCGATATGGCGGGTGCCGAAGGCGCAGGCGAAGCCGGCGAGCACGATGGCGACCAGGAAGGGCAGGTCGCTGAGCACGGGCACGTCCGGCGTCGGGGGATGGCCGCCGGTCGCCGCCAGGAAGACCGAAAGCGAGTTGGCGACGGCCTTGAGCTGCAGGGAGATATAGGGCAGGGCGCCGATCACCGCGACGATGCAGACCAGAGCGGCGACGCGCTCGCTCTTGCCGTAGCGGGCGCCGACGAAATCGGCGATCGAGGTGATGTTCTGCGACTTGGCGATGCTGACGATGCGGGCGACGAAACGATGCCCCAGCCCGATGACGAGGATCGGCCCGACATAGATGCCGAGGAAGTCGAAGCCGGCGCGATTGGCGAAGCCGACAGAGCCGTAGAAGGTCCAGGAGGTGCAATAGACACCCAGCGCCAGCGCGTAGATCGTCGTCCGCGCCCGGCCTGTCATCAGCTTGCGCCCGGACGTGTCGGCCATGTGCGCGACGGCGAAGAGCCCGCACAGATAGGCAAGCGCGACCAGTACCACTGACCAAGCGGGGATCATGCCAAACTCACGGAGGCTGTATGCCAAACAGGCCGGGGTACAGGCGTCATGGTTTTCCGCTTCGGAATTCTCCGCAGAGTATCGGACGGTCCGTCGGCTCGCCATAGGTCATTGGCCCAAGCCTTCGCGACGGATTCATCCCCAACTCTTTGCGTTTCACGCGCCGTTGGGCCGGCTTCGACGTGTTTTCGGGCTTTCCCTGTTCTGCGCGGCTGGTCTAGCGTCGAGCTCAGGCTGTCGGGGTAGCCTTGCCGATTCTCAAGGGGTGTTTCATGTTCGAAGAATTCAAGAAATTCGCCCTGAAGGGCAATGTCGTCGATCTCGCCATCGGTGTCATCATCGGTGCGGCCTTCAGCAAGATCGTCGACTCCCTCGTCGCTGACATCATCATGCCCTTTATCGGCGCGCTCGGCGGCGTCGATTTCTCGAACTACTTCATCGGTCTCAACAGCGCCGTCACCTCGCCGATCCTTTCCGAGGCCAAGAAGCAGGGTGCGGTGCTCGCCTATGGCAACTTTGTCACGGTGGGCATCAACTTCCTGATCATCGCCTTTGTCCTCTTCATGGTGGTGAAGGGCATCAACAAGCTGCAGAAGCAGCAGCCGCCGAAGGAAGAGGCTCCTGCGGCCAAGGCCGAGGACGTCGTCCTGCTCGGCGAGATCCGCGACCTGCTGAAGCAGAAGCAGGTCTGATCGCAGCCTCGCGCGGCCGTGAATCATCACGGCCGCCGATCGACCCGATCTCGCGATTTCATGCCTCGCCGCGCCGCGATCGGCTAAAGGTGGGCCATCGAGTTTCGCGAGGCCGAACCTATGAACAGCGCCATCCTGCCGGGCAGCACCCTGCTTGCCGAGCTTCGCCCCGAGGCCCGCAACGCGCCGGAAAGCGGGATCGTGGAGGTGGTCAATCACGGCCGGCTGAAGCCCGGCCTGATCCCGCTCTGGGTCGGGGAGGGCGACCTCTCGACCCCCGCCTTCATCGCCGATGCGGCGGCGCGCTCGCTCGCAGCGGGCGAGACCTTCTACACCTGGCAGCGCGGTATCCCCGAGCTGCGCGAGGCGCTCGCCCGCTATCATCAGCGCCTCTATGGCCGCCCATTCTCACCTGAAAGCTTCTACGTCACCGGCTCGGGCATGCAGTCGGTCCAGATCGCGGTGCGGATGATCTCCGGCCCCGGCGACGAGATCCTGATCCCGACTCCGGCCTGGCCGAATTTCGGCGCCGCAGTCTCGATCAGCGGCGCGAGCACCGTCTGCGTTCCGATGGACTACGCTCACGGCCAGTTCACTCTCGATCTCGACAGACTCGCCGCTGCGATCACGCCGCGCACCCGCGGCATCCTCGTGAACTCGCCGTCGAACCCCACGGGCTGGACTGCAACCAGGGCCGAGCAGGAGGCGCTGCTCGCGCTCTCGCGCAAGCATGGTATCTGGATCGTCGCCGACGAGATCTACGGCCGCTTCATCTATGATGGCTCGGAGCGCGCACCTTCCTTCCACGACATCATGGAGGCGGAGGACCGCGTCATCTTCGTCCAGACCTTCTCGAAGAACTGGGCGATGACTGGCTGGCGCATCGGCTGGATCGAGGTGCCCCTCGCTTTCGGGCAGGTCGTCGAGAACCTGATCCAGTATTCGACTTCCGGCTCGCCGGTCTTCGTCCAGCGGGGCGCCATCGCCGCCCTCGACGAGGGCGAGGGCTTCGTCGCCGAGCAGATCTCGCGCGCGGCCGAAGGGCGCCGCATCGTGTTCGAGGGCCTGAAGGCGACGAACCGCGTCACGCTCTCGGCCCCGGTCGGGGCGTTCTACCAGTTCTTCTCGGTCGATGGCCGCGAGGACTCGCGCAAGCTCGCACTCGATCTGGTCGACAGCGCCAATGTCGGCCTTGCGCCCGGCACCGCCTTCGGCCCCGGCGGCGAGACGGGCTTGCGCCTCTGCTTCGCGCGCAAGTCCAGCGATCTGGTTGAGGCCGTCGCGCGTCTGCAGAAGGCTCTGGCCGCCGCCTGAGTTCGAGGCGGGCGGCGCATCGCCGCCCTGCATGCGGTGGGCAGCGGGTCGGTTGACCCGTCGCCGGGCCATCGCCATGAACACCCGGCGCCGCCCGTTCCCGGCGCGACGGGAACGCGATGAAACCATTCGGCTATCCTACGAACCGGCTGGTCATATTCTGGCGGGAAGCGCTGGTCATCGGGCTGGCGACTGTCGGAGGCGGAGCCTTCGCCCTGCTCGGCATGCCGGCGGCCTGGCTTTCCGGCTCGATGCTGATCAGCGCCGTCGTCGCGCTGGTGCGCCCGCTGCCGAACCTACGCCGGCCCTGGTTCGACTCGACCATGATGCTCTCCGGCGCGATCCTCGGCTCGGCGGTGACGCCGGAGGCGCTCGCGGCTGTGGCGCGCTATCCGACCTCCCTCGTTCTCCTGCTCGTCGGCGCCACCGTGATCATGTTCGCCACCGGCGCCTATCTGCGCCATGTCGCGCGTTGGCCCTGGATCGACGCCCTGCTGGCCTCTGCGCCCGGCGCCCTGTCGACTGTGCTGGCGGTGGCTCAGGAGAAAGGCGCCAATATCGGCCGCATCTCGGTCGTGCAGTTGTTTCGCCTGCTCGTGCTGGTGGCGCTGCTGCCGAGCGTCATGCAATTGAGCGGCGCCGCTGCCGGTATGCCGGTTCCCGACATCAAGTCGGTCGATGCCGGTACCATGTTCGGTGTGGCCATGGCGGGGCTGGCGCTCGGGCTCGTCTTCGAGCGGCTCGGACTCTCCGCGCCGCTGATGTTCGGCGCGACCTTCGCCAGTGCCTCCCTGCATGGCAGCGGCCTTGTCGAGGGCGCTCTGCCCATGCCGATCCAGATCGCGGTGCAGATCCTGCTCGGTGCCACCATGGGTGGGCGCATCGCACATATTCCGCGGGGCGAGCTGAAGGGGCTGTTCCCGCTCGCCATCGGCGGTTTCGCCGTCTCGATCGGCGTCGCTTTTCTCTTCGCCTGGCCGGCCGCCTGGCTCGCCAATGTCTCCTACGCCAGCGGCATGGCGGCCTTCGCGCCGGGTGGGCTGGAGGCGATGGCGATGCTCGCCTTCGCGATGGGGCTCGATACGCTCTATGTCGGCGCGCACCATCTCGTGCGTTTCGTCGCGATCGGGCTGGCGATGCCGCTGGTTCTGAGCCGCGTGAAGAGCGCGCCGCCGCGTTGATCGCCAGCACGAGCGTCCTTAACCCGGATGCTGCGCTCCGTTCGTATGGGTCATGACGGAGTAGAGCGAGGTCGTGCCGCAGATGAACAGGCGGTTGAGCTTCGGTCCGCCCCAGCAGACATTCGCGACGATCTCCGGGATCGCGACCTTGCCGATCAGCGTGCCGTCCGGATGGTAGACATGGACGCCATCGGCGGCACTGGTCCAGATTCGGCCCTCGATATCGAGACGGAAGCCGTCGAACAGCCCGGCAGTGCAGGTGGCGAATACCTTTGAAGCGCCGAGTGTGATGCCGTCCCGCCCCATCCTGAAGCTGCGGATATGCCGCGGCCCGTTCTCGGGATCATGGCTTCCGCCGGTATCGGCGATGTAGAGGATGCTTTCGTCCGGCGAGAAGGCGAGGCCGTTGGGCTTGACGAAATCATCGGCGACAACGGCGATCTCGCCGGTTCGACCGTCGATCCGGTAGACATGGCAGGCGCCGATCTCGCTCGGGGACTTGTCGCCTTCGTAATCGCTTAGGATGCCGTAGTCGGGATCGGTGAACCAGATCGATCCGTCGGATTTCACCACCGCATCGTTCGGCGAGTTCAATCGCCTGCCTCCGAAATGACTGGCGAGAACGGTGATCGAGCCGTCATGCTCGGTGCGCGTCACCTGTCGCCCGCTATGTTCGCAGGTCACGAGGCGCCCTTGTGCGTCGACCGTGTTGCCGTTGGAATGGCGCGCAGGCTGGCGAAAGGTGCCGACCTGGCCGCTCAGCGCGTCGTAGCGCAGCATGCGGTCGTTCGGGATGTCCGACCAGATGAGCGTGTTATGGGCAGGGAACCAGGCCGGCCCCTCCGACCAGCGCGCACCTGTCCAGAGCCGCTCAACCCGGGCCGAGCCCGGAATGACGCCATGGAACCGCGGATCGAGGACCGTAACTCCCGTGCCTTCGAGCAGGCCGAACATACCAAACCTCCCTGAAATTCAGGCTGGAGCATCACTGCCCGCGCGGGACAGGGCAATGCCCTACAGCGCAAGCCCCGCATCCCAATAGGGCGTGGCACCGTAGAGCTCGCCGAGATAGTCGACGAAGGCGCGCACCTTCTGTTCGAGGTGCCGACGGCTCGGATAGACCGCATAGACCGCGACGCGCGAGCCGACCGCATAGGCAGGCAGGACGCGCTGCAGCGCTCCCGATTTCAGCTCCGGCCCGACATCCCAGGTCGAGCGCAGGGCGATGCCGACGCCACCCAGCAGAGCCTCGCGCACGACCTCGCTCGAATTGGTCCTGAGCGGGCCGTTGACCCGCACCGAGATCGGCCCTTCCGGCCCGTCCAGCCGCCAATGATCGGCATTGTGCGCAATCAGCGTATGGCGCGGCAGCTCGGCGATATCGGCCGGAGTACCATGCTCCGCGAGATAGCCGGGTGTCGCGCAGAGCACCCGGTGGTTGCGGGCGAGGCGCTTGGCGACGAGGCTCGAATCCTGCAGATCGGCGATGCGGATCGCGAGATCGAAGCCCTCGCCGACGACGTCGACGAAGGCGTCGCTGAGCACGAGCTCGACCGTCACCAGCGGGTTGGCATCGAGGAAGCGCTTGAGATGCGGCGCGACATGCATCCGGCCGAAGGAGGTCGGTGCCGATACTCTGAGCGTGCCGCGCACCTGGCCGGCACCGCTCGATACCCAGGATTCGGCCTCCTCGATCGAGGACAGGATCGAGACGACGCGCTCGTAGAAGCCCTGTCCCGCCTCGGTCAGGGCGAGCTGCCGCGTTGTGCGCTGGAGCAGCCGCACGCCCAGCCTTTCCTCCAGCCTGCGGATGCGCTTCGAGATCACCGCCGGCGACAGGTTCAGCTGCCGCCCGGCCGCCGACATGCTCTTGGTCGTCACCACATGAGCGAACACGTCGAGATCGCCGAACCGGTCCATAGCTGCGCACCTTTTCCAATCTGGAAATAATGGCTGGCTTTGACCGCGCTGCAAGTGCCATTGAATTGCTCTAATCTGTCGCACAGACAGAACGCGTGCGTAGCGTGCCGCGAGCCATGGAGGTCGACGGGAGAGATGAGCGCGATAGCCTTTCCGGTGCCGGACGCCGGCATTCTCGCCCGCCGCGAATCGATCGTCGCCGGCCTCGCGCGCCTTGTCCCGCCACAGGCCCTCATCACCAGCGAAGACGAGCGTCGCCCTTATGAAACGGATGCTCTGACCGCCTATCGCCGCATGCCGCTCGCCGTCGTCTTGCCCTCGACCACGCGGGAGGTCGCGGCCGTCCTGCGCTATTGCCGGGAGGAAGGCGTGCCGGTGGTGCCACGCGGCTCCGGCACTTCGCTCGCGGGCGGCGCGATTCCGCAGGAGGATGCGGTGGTCATCGGCGTCTCCAGGATGAACCGCATCCTCGAGATCGACTATGCCAACCGCGTCGCACGGGTCGAGGCCGGCGTCACCAATCTCGCCGTCACCGGCGCGGTCTCGGCCGAAGGCTTTTTCTACGCGCCCGATCCGTCCTCGCAGCTCGCCTGCTCTATCGGCGGCAATATCGGCATGAATTCGGGCGGGGCGCACTGCCTGAAATACGGCGTTACAACCAACAATGTGCTCGGTGTCACGATGGTCATGCTCGACGGCTCGATCGTCGAGATCGGCGGCTCCCATCTCGACGCGCCCGGTTATGACCTGCTCGGCCTGATCAACGGTTCGGAAGGCCAGCTCGGCATCGTCACAGAGGCGACCGTCCGCATCCTGCGCACGGCTGAAGGCGCGCGCCCCGTGCTGTTCGGCTTCCCGACCAGCGAGCAGGCGGGGGCGGCGGTCGCCGCCATCATCGGCGCCGGCATCATTCCGGTCGCGATGGAATTCATGGACAAGCCGGCGATCGAAATCTGCGAAGCCTTCGCCAAGGCCGGCTACCCGATGGATGTCGAGGCGCTCCTGATCATCGAGGTCGAGGGCTCCGACGACGAGATGGACGCTCAGCTCGCCCGCATCGTCGCGATAGCGCGGGAGCACGGCGTCAGCACCGTCAAGGAATCGAAATCGGCGATGGAGGCTGCGGCGATCTGGAAGGGTCGCAAGTCGGCCTTCGGCGCTACCGGCCGCATCGCCGATTATATCTGCATGGACGGCACGATCCCGACCGGGCAATTGCCCTATGTGCTCCGGCGCATGGACGAGATCGTGAAGGGCTATGGCCTGCGCGTCGCCAACGTCTTTCACGCCGGCGACGGCAATCTCCACCCGCTCATCCTCTATAATTGCAACGACCCGGTCGAGGCGCAGAAGGCCGAGGATGCGGGCATGGACATCCTCAAGCTCTGCGTCGAGGTCGGCGGCTGCCTCACCGGCGAGCACGGCGTCGGGATCGAGAAGCGCGACCTGATGACCTTCCAGTTCAACCCGGAAGACCTCGCCCAGCAGATGCGGGTGAGGGCGGTGTTCGACGAGCGCTGGCTGCTCAACCCGGCGAAGGTGTTCCCGCTGGAAGGCAGGGTGGCAGCGTGATCGTCCATACTCCTACTACCGAGGCGCAGGCCTGCGCCGTCGTGAAATCGGTCGTCGACAACGCCGTGCCGCTCACCCTGCGCGGCGGCGGCACGCGCGCTGGCCTCGGCCGCCCGGCCCAGGCTGCGAGCACGCTCTCCAGCGCGGGCCTCACCGGCATCACGCTCTACGAGCCGGCCGAGATGGTCATCGCTGCCCGCGCCGGCACGCCGCTCGCGCTGGTGCAGGAAACGCTGGCTGAACGCGGCCAGATGCTGCCCTTCGAACCGATGGACCATCGCGCCCTCTATGGCAGCGAGGGCGAGCCGACCATCGGCGCCATCGCCGCCTGCAATATCTCCGGCCCGCGCCGGATCAATGCCGGTGCCGCTCGCGATTCCCTGATCGGCGTCAGGCTGGTCAACGGCCGTGGCGAGATGATCAAATCCGGTGGACGCGTGATGAAGAACGTCACCGGCCTCGATCTGGTGAAGCTCCTCAGCGGTAGCCACGGCACGCTCGGTTTCCTCACGGAAGTCACCTTCCGCGTGCTGCCGCGGCCGGAGCGCATCGTCACGCTGCAATGGAGCGGCCTGTCGGACAGTGACGGCGTCGCGCTCTTGTGCAAGGCTCTGGGCTCACCCTTCGAGCCGATGGCGGCCGCGCATCTGCCTGCCGGGCTGGCGGGTGACGTAGCGTGCACGCTGCTGCGGCTGGAGAATTTCTCGGATTCGATCGAATACCGCTCCGGCGAGCTCGCCTTGCTGCTCGGCGAATACGGCGTGCCGGAGCGTCTCGAAGGAGCCGCGCCGACCGCGCTCTGGACCGATATCCGCGACGCTTCCTTCTTCGCTGGCAGCGATGAGGCGGTCTGGCGTCTCTCGCTCGCGCCGACCAACGGTCCGAAGGCGGCCGCCGCCATCGCTCGCATGGTCCCTGCCGCGCGCTGCTTTTACGATTGGGGCGGCGGGCTGGTCTGGCTTGCGGCTACCGCCGATGGCGATGCCGGTGCTGCTACGATCCGCGCCGCGCTGAAGCCGCTTGGCGGCCATGCGACGCTGGTGCGCGCGCCCGATGCGATCCGCGCCACCGTCGATGTGTTCCAGCCCTTGGCCGAGCCGCTGATGCGGGTGACGGCCGGCATCAAGAAAAGCTTCGATCCCGCCGGCATCTTCGAGCCCGGCCGGATCTATGCGGGGATCTGATGACGCTTGCTGACACGCTTTCCGCTGAAACCCGTGACAGCCGCGCAAGCTGGGCGCCGAACCGGCTCGGCCCCTTGGCGCTCGTGCTGGTCGCCGCGCTGCTGATCGCGGGCGTCGCTGCGATCCTGCTCTGGATGGGCCGCGAGCCGATCTGCAAATGCGGGACGATCAAGTTCTGGCAAGGCACGGTGATGTCCTCCGAGAACTCCCAGCACATCGCCGACTGGTACACCTTCTCGCACATCATCCACGGCTTCCTGTTTTACGGCCTGTTCTGGCTGATCCGTCGCGTTACCGGCCTGCCGATCTCGTTCGGGCTCGCGCTTCTCCTCTCGATCCTGCTCGAAGGCGCCTGGGAGATCGCCGAGAACACCAATGGCGTGATCGAGCATTACCGCTCGGCGACGATCTCGCTCGACTATTACGGCGACAGCGTCCTGAACTCGGTCTGCGACATCCTCTCAATGGCGCTGGGCTTCCTCGTCGCTCGCTTCGCGCCCGTCTGGCTGACGGTGGCCAGCGCATTGGCGATGGAGCTGATCGTCGGCTGGCTGATCCGCGACAACCTCACCCTCAACGTCATCATGCTGCTCTGGCCGATGGACTGGATCAAAGCCTGGCAGGGCGGGGCCTGAACCGATGCAGACGAACTTCACTCCCGAGCGCCTCGCCTCCGATCCGCGCATGCCGGCTTCGGAGAAGATCCTGCGGACCTGCGTGCATTGCGGCTTCTGCACCGCGACCTGCCCGACCTATCTCCTGCTCGGCGACGAGCTCGATTCCCCCCGCGGGCGCATCTACCTGATCAAGGACATGCTGGAGAACGGCAAGCCCGCCACCGAAGAGGTGGTGAAGCATGTCGACCGCTGCCTCTCCTGCCTCTCCTGCATGTCGACCTGCCCCTCGGGCGTGCACTACATGCACCTCGTCGACCATGCCCGCGCCCATATCGAGGAGACCTACACGCGCTCCTGGCATGACCGTTTGCTGCGCAAGGTGCTGGCGGCGATCCTGCCCTATCCCGGCCGTTTCCGCGCGGCGATGCTGATGGCGCTGATCGGCAAGCCGCTTGCTCCGGTGCTGGGCGTGCTCCCGGTTGTTGGTTCGCGCCTGAAGGCGATGCTGGCGCTGGCGCCCGCGCGCTTGCCGACACGCTCCGCCATGGAAGGCCCGCAGAACTTCCCGCCGCCGGCCGAGCGCAAGCGCCGCGTCGCGCTCCTCTCCGGCTGCGCCCAGCCGGTGCTCGATCCCGCCATCAACGAGGCGACGATCCGCCTGCTCAACCGCCATGGCGTCGAGGTCGTGCTACCGAAGGGGGAGGGCTGCTGCGGCGCGCTCGTCCATCATATGGGGCAGGAGCACGATGCCTTGTCCTTCGCCCGTGCGAATATCGACTCCTGGGTGGCGGAGGTCGACGGCGAGGGGCTCGACGCGATCCTGATCACCGCCTCGGGCTGCGGCACCACGATCAAGGACTACGGGTTCATGTTCCGCAACGAGCCCGCCTATGCCGAGAAGGCGGCGAAGGTCTCCGCGCTGGCGAAGGACGTCACCGAATTCCTGGAGACGCTGGAGCTTGCCCCGGTGCGCGATGTCGCCATGCCTATCGCCTATCACTCGGCCTGCTCGATGCAGCACGGCCAGCAGCTCAAGGACGGGCCGAAGCGCCTGCTCTCCGGTGCCGGATTCAAGGTCAAGGAAGTTCCGGAGGGCCATATCTGCTGCGGCTCGGCCGGCGTCTACAACATCCTCCAGCCCGAGATCGCGGGGCAACTGCGTGAGCGCAAGATCGGCAATATCGAGCGCACCAGGCCGGTGCTGGTCGCGACCGGAAATATCGGCTGCATGACCCAGCTCGCAAAGGGTTTTTCGGACAAGGGCGCGACGACGCCGGTGGTGCACACGGCCGAATTGCTGGACTGGGCGACCGGCGGCCCGTTGCCGGAGAAGCTGGCGCGGGCGGGGATCGAGGATCGGCCGTTACAGGAAAAGGCGCTGGCGGCGGCCGAATAGCCAAGCAGCGCGTCATGCTCGGGCTTGACCCGAGCATCTCTTGCCGAAGAGGGCGTCGGTACCTTCGTGTCCTGAGATTCTCGGGTCTGCGCTCTGCTCCGCCCGAGAATGACGCCCCGTGACTTGCTCCATGCGTCGTGGCGGTCTAACCCGCGTGCATAATTTTTTATGCACGACCTTCCACTCTGATTGAGTTCCGCACGCCATGTCCGCCGACAAATCCGCCCCTGCCAAGCTGAAGGCCCGCCAGCCGCGCGGCTTCGTCGATCGTGGCCCGGCCGATGTCGCCGCCACCGAGCGCATGCTCTCCGTCATCCGCGAGAGCTTCTCCGTCTATGGCTTCGATCCCGTCGAGACGCCTTTCGTCGAGTACACCGACGCGCTCGGCAAGTTCCTGCCGGATCAGGACCGGCCGAACGAGGGCGTCTTTTCCTTCCAGGACGACGACGAGCAGTGGCTCTCGCTGCGCTATGACCTGACGGCGCCGCTCGCCCGCTATGTCGCGGAGAATTTCGACGCGCTGCCGAAGCCCTATCGCAGCTATCGCGTCGGCTACGTCTTCCGCAACGAGAAGCCGGGGCCGGGCCGCTTCCGCCAGTTCATGCAGTTCGATGCCGATATCGTGGGTAGCGGTACCGTCGCGGGCGATGCCGAGATCTGCATGCTCGCCGCCGACACGATGGAAAAGCTCGGCATCAGGCGCGGCGACTATGTGGTGAAGGTCAACAACCGCAAGGTGCTCGACGGCGTGATGGATGCGGCCGGGATCGCCCCAGCCGCGCGCCTCACCGTGCTGCGGGCGATCGACAAGGCCGATAAGTTTCCGCTTGAGGAAGTTCGCAAGCTTCTGGGCGAAGGCCGCAAGGACGAAAGCGGCGACTTCACCAAGGGCGCAGGCCTCTCGGACGCGCAGTCCGATCGCATCCTGCGCTATCTCGAACTCGGCCAGAAGCTCGCGGAACTGGGCAAGACCAACGCTCAGGACAGCGAAGGCTCTGCCAGGCTCTCGGCCGCAGCGCTCACCGATCTCAGCGGTCTCGTCGAAGGCGCCGAGAATGGTCAGGCTGGCATCGCGGAGCTGGAGCAGATCCGCGAGCTGATCACGGCGGCGGGCTATCTCGGGCGGATCATCATCGATCCCTCGATCGTCCGCGGCCTCGAATACTATACCGGCCCGGTCTACGAGGTGGAATTGACCTTTCCGGTCACCAATGACGACGGCCAGGTCGTGCGCTTCGGCTCGGTCGCGGGCGGCGGGCGCTATGACGGGCTCGTCGGCCGCTTCCGCGCCGAGCCCGTGCCGGCGACCGGCTTCTCGATCGGCGTCTCGCGGCTGTTCTCGGCGCTGAAGGCGGTGAAATCGCCGATCGTCGACAGCCGCAACGAATTGCCGCTCGTCGTTGTCACGGCGATGGACAACAAGTCGCCGGAATTCATGCCGGGCTATCAGGCGATGGTCGCAGGCCTGCGTCAGGCCAAGGATGCCGAGGGCAAGCCGCTGCTGCGTGCCGATCTCTATCTCGGCGCCTCCGGCTTCAATGCCCAGATGAAATATGCCGACCGCCGCGGCGCGACCTGCGCGATCATCCAGGGCTCGTCGGAGCGCGAGGCCGGGACGGTCGTCATCAAGGACCTGATCCTCGGCGCCGAGCTCGCTGCCGCGAGCCGCGACGTCAAGGATTCCGCCGAGCACAAGGCCAAGCAGGCCGAGGCCCAATTCGCCGTGCCGGTCGCGGAACTGGTCGAGGGCGTGAAGCGGGTGCTCGCGCGACATTCGTAAGGCACTGAGAACCCTCTCCCGGCAGGAGAGGGTTCCGCTCAGTCTTTCGATTCCCGTTCACCCATTTCCCTCAAATCCCTCGAAAATGCGTTGCATCGCTGCTAGGACGGCGCTCGCAACAGGACAGGACGAGCCGTGCCCGCAAGCCGCGCCAGCATCGAGACCGTGATCGCGCTCTTCGCCGGCGAGGGTTATGCCCATGCCGAGCCGGCGATCCTGCAGCCAGCCGATGTCTTCCTCGATCTCTCCGGCGAGGACATTCGCCGCCGCATCTTCATGACGCAGGATGCCGACGGCCGCGACTGGTGCCTGCGGCCCGAATATACCATCCCCGTCGCGCTCGATCACATCGCCTCGGGCAAGACCGAGCCGGCGGCCTATGCCTATGCCGGCCCGGTCTTCCGGATGCGCTCCGGGGAGCCGGGCGAGTTCCTGCAGGCCGGTATTGAATCCTTCGGCCGCGACGATTTCACTGCCGCCGATGCCGAGATCATGGCGCTGACCATCGAGGCTACGGCCATGCTCGGCCTTGCCGAGCCGCGCATTGTCATGGGCGATGTCGCCGTGCTCGGCGCGCTGCTGGACGGACTTGCGGTGCCGCAGGGCGCCCGCCGCAGGCTGGTCCGCGCCGTGGTCCAGGGCAAGGGTACCGACGCTGTCGATGCGCTCGATCCTCCGACCGCCGAGGGTGAGGCCGCCCATGCCGGCCTGCTCAAGGCGCTGGAAGGACAGGACCCCAAGGCCGCCCGCGCCTTCGTCGAGGATGTGCTCTCGATCGCCGGCATCTCGACCGTCGGCGGGCGCTCCGCTGCCGATATCGCCGAGCGCTTCCTGGCGCGTGCAGCCGAGCGCGAAAACCCGGTCAATGGCGACGTCAAGGCGCTGCTGGCGCGGGTGCTCGCGGTCTCCGGTGATCCCGATGCGGCCTCGGCCTCGCTGCGGGCGCTCGCCGATCAGGCTTCGCTCGATATCGGTCGCCAGCTCGACGCCTTCGACGAGCGCACCGGCTTCCTTGCCGCACGCGGCGTCGATATCGGCGCGATCCGCTTCTCGGCCGGCTTCGCCCGCAATCTCGACTACTATACCGGCTTCATCTTCGAGCTTCACGACTCGGCCCGCGGTGACGGCAAGCCGGTTGCCGGCGGTGGTCGCTACGACAACGTCCTCGGACGACTGGGCGCGAGCCGCCCGATCCCGGCTGTCGGCGCCTCGCTCTGGCTCGACCGCCTGACGGGAGACGCTGCATGAGCCAGATGCCGGACAACGACGCCCCGCTCGTCCTCGCGGTCCCCTCCAAGGGGCGCCTGCAGGAGAACGCCACCGCCTTCTTCGGCCGCGCCGGCCTGAAATTCGTCAAGTCGCGCGGCGAGCGCGATTATCGCGGCGCCATTGCTGGCGTGGATGGCGCGGAAGTCGCCTTCCTGTCGGCTTCCGAGATCGTCGCGCAGCTCTCCTCCGGTGCCGCCCATATCGGCATCACCGGTGAGGATCTCGTCCGCGAACAGCTCTCCGATGCCGATGCGGCGGTCGAGATGCTCACCCCGCTTGGCTTCGGCCACGCCAATGTCGTCGTCGCCGTGCCGCAGGCCTGGATCGACGTGCGCAACATGGCCGATCTCGACGACGTCGCCTCTGCCATGCGGGCTCGCCACGGCAAGAAGCTGCGCGTTGCGACCAAATACGTGAACCTGACCCGCCGCTTCTTCGCTGAGCACGGCCTCGCCGATTATCGCATCGTCGAAAGCCTCGGCGCTACCGAAGGGGCTCCCGCCGCCGGCACGGCCGAGATCGTCGTGGACATCACCACGACCGGAGCGACCCTCTCCGCGAATGCGCTGAAGGTGCTCGACGACGGTGTGATGCTGGCCTCCGAAGCCAATCTCGTGGCCTCGATGCGGGCGGCCTGGGGCGGCCGGGCGAAGGCGGCGGCGAAGACCATCCTGTCGCGGATCGCGGCCGAGGAGGAGGGGCGCACGCTCCGCGAAGTCCGCGCCCGGCTCGACCTTGCTCCGGATGCGCTGGCCGGGCTGGAGGAGCGCTTTGCGGCCCGCCTGCCGTTCGGGCCGCCCGCTGCCGGCACGCCGCTGACACTGCATTGTCCGGAAAAAGCCGTCTTCGCGCTGGTCGAGCATCTCGGCGGCCTCGGTGCGGACGATGTGACCGTCGGTGCTCCGGCCTACGTTTTTCGCCGTGCAAACCGTCTTCAGGAGCGGTTGAACGCCCGCATCTGATGCCGCGTGGCGTCATCGGAATGACGGGATCGCCCGCGGTTCAGCCTTGATCCCGAACGAATTGGCCTCTAGGCGTGTTAACCGGTTTGGCGGCACGTCGCGTTGCCGCGCGAGTGAATGCAGGTAAGACGATCATGATCCGACGCCTTGGCCTTGCGGCCGTTCTTGCGGCACTGGCCGTGCCGATGCTGATGCCTGACGAGGCGGCTGCGCAGCGCCGCGGGGCGGCGATCTCCGCCGAGGAGAGGGCCGGCGGGACCGCGCCGATCCCGACGCCGCAGCAGGAGAAGACCTTCCCACTTGGCGCGAGCTGGAGCGTTGTGGCGCTGAATGGCAAGCCGGTTCAGGATCGGCGTGCAACATTGATGATCGACCAGAATCTGCGCGGCACCGGCTTTGCTGGCTGCAACACCTTCTCGGCTTCGGCCTATCCCTTGCGTCAGCAGGGGCTGGCGGTCGGTCCGATCGCTATCACCAAGCGCAGTTGCGACAAGGGGCTGCTCGGTTTCGAGAAGGCGTTCCTGATGGCCCTGCGGGCGACCCAGAAATGGGATCTGGTCAATGGCCGTCTCGTCCTGAAGGGCGGCGCTGGAGAATTGACCCTCAGCCGCTCGCTCTGACCAGCGCGTTTCTCCGCCCTTCGGGAGGGCACAATATCAGCCAATGAAAGGGTCGCGTGAGCGACCTTTTTCTGTTTCGCCGATGCGATGTCTGGCGCATCGGCGAACATTCTGCGCTGTCACGGCGCGCAGCTGGCCTGAGCCTCAGGCAGTGGGCGTTTTTGCGGTCGGCATCGGCGTGAAGGTTCCGTCCGCGTTCGGCTCCATGACGACGACGGTGTCGTGCATCGCGCGCAGCGTCGTGCGGTGGCCGATCGAGACGATGCGGGTCTGCGGCAGCTCGCGCTCGATCGTCGCGTAGATTTCGCCTTCCAGCTTCTCGTCGAGCGAGGCGGTCGCCTCGTCGAGGAAGAGCCAGTCCGGCTTGCTCAGAAGCGCGCGCGCGACGGCAAGCCGCTGCTGTTCGCCGCCCGAGAGGCGCTGCCCCCACAGGTCGATTTCGTCGAGCTTGTCGGCGAGATGGCCGAGCTTGACCTTCTCCATCGCGGCACGGATGGCGGCGTCGTCATATGCGCCTTCCTCGGCCGGATAGGCGAGTGCCGCCCTGAGCGAGCCCTGCGGCAGATAGGGGCGTTGCGGCAGCAGCATGATCTCGGCTTCCGCGGGAATGCCGACCTTGCCATCGCCGAAGGGCCAGATTCCGGCAATGGCGCGGAACAGCGTCGACTTGCCGGAGCCGGAAGGGCCGATCAGCAGCGTCGAGCGCGCGGTGCCGAGATCGAGCGCGCCGAGCTTCACGATCGGCCGGCCGTTCGGCAGGAGAAGCGTGGCGTCGCGGATATGCAGGCTGTCGTCGCGCGAGGTCTCGCGGCCGAGTGCCTCCTCGCTGATCGCGCCGTGCTGCGCATCGGAGACCGCGGCCTCGAAGGTGGTCAGACGGCTGATGGCGGCGAGATACTGGGCGATCGAGGAATAGCTGTTGATGATGAAGGACAGCGCGGTCTGGACCCGGTCGAAGGCGCCGGCGACCTGCATCATGATGCCGAGCGTGATCGTGCCCGCGAAATAGTACGGCGCAAGAATGATATAGGGCAGGACGACGCTGAGCTGGTTGTAGGACAGGGTGAAGCTCGTCAGCTTCAGCCGGCGCCAGACCAGCCGGTAGAAATTCTCGACGATATCGCGGAAGCGCTGGGCGAGATGGCTGCGCTCGGTCGGCTCGCCGACCATCAGCGCGATCTGCTCGGAGTATTCGCGCAGGCGCGCCAGAGCGAAGCGGAAATTCGCCTCGCGCTTCTCCTGCTCGAATTCGAGGCGGATCAGCGGGCGGCCGATCATATGGGTGAGCCAGGTGGCCGCCGCGGCATAGAAGAACGCCACCCAGAAGACATAGCCGGGTATCGCAAGCGATGTGCCCGGCAGGGTGAAGCTGACCTGAATGTTCCAGAGGATGATAGAGAACGAGACCAGCGTGGAGACCTGCGAGAGCAGGGGAAGCGCGAAGCCGTAGGTCTGGTTGACGAAGGAACGCGTGTCTTCGGCGATGCGCTGGTCGGGGTTGTCGACGCTGCCGGCGAGCGCGATCCGGTAGTGGGTGGCGTGGTCGAGCCAGGCTTTCGTATAGGCGTTCGCCATGAACTGCCGCCAGCGGATCAGGATCGTGTAGTTGGCGAACAGCTCGATCAGATTCGAGGCGACCCAGAGCACCGCCCAGACGCAGAAGACGTAGAAGAGCTGGTACCAGAATGCCGTCGCATCCTTGTTCTGCAGCGCGTCGTACATGTCGCGGTTGAAGAAGGAGAGGCGCAGCGTGATGCCGACCTGTATCTGGTTGAGCACGATCAGGAAGACGAAGAGCGAGACCGCGAGGGCGCCGAGCCGGATCTTGAACGGCCCGATCGGCCAGAGATTGGCGGTCGTGACCTCATCGGATTCGAAATACGGCGAGGCCAGCCGTGCGATGCGCGCGATCACCGGCACGAACGAGATGGCGTAGATCAGGATCGCGAAGACGCCGACCGTCGTCGGCAGGCTGGTCGGGACCGGTGGGATGCCAAGCGCTTCCGGCCACCAGCCGAGCTGGGCGGCAACCGCGGCCGCGCCGAACAGCAGGTACTCGATTGCGAAGACGCCGGAAAATATCCGCAGAAAGAAGGGCAGGGTGGGCGAACGGAAGGTCACCGCCGCCAGCAGCAGGCCGATGACGCCCATGCCGATCAGTGCGGCGGAGCCGGCTTGTTGGCCGGCGACCAGCGTGGCAGCCGCCAGCAGGGCGGCGAGGATGCTCAACAGGCGCATAAATGGGAATCCTGGCGGGAGACGGTGAATGCCACGATTCGGACCATGTCGCAGCAGTGGCGGCCTTTCAATGGCGACACGCCCGAATGAGCAAATTGTCATCGGGCGGAGAGGCGGCGGCGAACTGGCCTTCCGGAAACGGAACGCCCCGGACGAGCGGAGCTCGACCGGGGCGCAAAACTGATATGGGCTGGCGGTTCGCCGCCCGGCCGGTCACTCGGCAGCGACGATCTTGCCGGCGTCCCACCTGTACATCGAGAAGCTCGGCGAGCTCAGGTCGCCCGTCTTGCCGTAGGTCAGCGTGCCGATCGCGGTCTTGACCGGCATACCGGACTGGAGAGCCTTGGCGGCGCCGTTCGCGTCGCCCGGCTTGCCGGCCTTCTCGATCGCAGCCTTGAGCACCTCGACCGCGGCATAGGCGTTCAGCGTGAAGGCCTCGGGCGGAATGCCCTTCTCCTTCAGAGCGGCGACGGCCTGCGCCGAGTCGGGGTTCTTCAGCGCGTCGGTTGCGTTGGTGAAGAGCGTACCGGTGGCATGGTCCCCGCCGATCGCGGCGTATTCGGTGTTCGACAGGCCTTCGCCGCCGATGATCGTCGCCTTGACGCCGGCATCAGCGAGCTGGCGTGCGAGAAGGCCGCCCTCGGGGTGATAGCCGCCGAAATAGATCACCTCGACATTCGCAGCCTTCAGCCGCGTCACCACGGCCGACAGGTCCTTGTCGCCGGGGTTGACGGTCAGCGCGATGACCTCCTTGATCCCCCCGGCATTGACGCCCTTCTGGAAGGCATCGGCCAGGCCCTTGCCGTAGGTGCCTTTGTCGTGAACGATCGCGATCTTCTTGTCCTTCAGATTTTTGAGGACGTAGGAAGCGGCGATATCGGCTTGCTGGTCGTCGCGGCCGCAGGTGCGGAAGACATTGGTCAGGCCGCGCGTCGTCAGGGCCGGCGAGGTCGCGGTCGGCGTCACCATGAGCACGCCGCTCTCGGAGAACACGTCGGAGACCGCCATGGCGACGCCGGAGGTCACCGGGCCGACCACGAACTTGACCTTCTCACCGACCAGGAGGTTGGCGGAAGAGACGCCCTGCTTCGGGTCGCCGGCATCGTCGGCGAGCTTCAGCACGAGCTTCTCGCCGAGCACGCCGCCATTCTTGTTGATCACATCGACGGCGGTCTGGGCGCCGTTCTTGACCTGGTCGCCATAGGCGGCGACGGGGCCCGTCAGCGGCGCGACGAGGCCGATGGTGATGTCGGCCTGCGCGGCCTGGGCGGAGAAGAAGAGGGCGGCGGCCAGCGCGGCGCCTGACAGGAGTTGGGACTTTTTCATCTGCATCTCCCTACGACATGCAATTTTAGCGCGCGATCCCGCGCGGGATCGCTTGCAGCCTGTATAGGCCAGGATGCGGCGAAGGGCACTGCTTGCGCTTTCATCAGCCTCGTCGGGAAATGCATGGCGATACGGCAGGGGCGATGTACGCGTTCAGCCGCTGCGAGCCTTGCGTTGAGCTTCCAGCTCCTCGGTGACGGCGATGACGTCGAGATAATCCTCGTGCCGGGCCGGCGCATAGCGCGAGACATAGCCGTCGGTGAAGCTCTTCCACGCCTCCGGGGCGGCCTCCTTCATCGCGTTCATGGCGACAACGAAATCGTCCTTCAGCCCCTGCGGCAGGTTGGCGCGGGTCGAGAACGGGCTCGCCGGGATCAGGGGCGAGGTCCAGAGAACCCTGGTCGAGCCGGCCGGGATCATACCCTTCTGGGCGAGCCGTTGCGCGACACCATGCTCGGCATTGACCTGATAGGTCGCGACGACGTCGAACTGGCCCCGCACCAGTGCCAGCACCGAATTGTCATGGCCGCCGGAGAAGACCGTGCCGCTGAAATGGACTTTCGGGTCGATGCCCTGCTTGCGCAGGAAATAGGAGGGGAAGGCGTAGCCGGAAGTCGAGTTCGGATCGGCGAAGGCCATCACCTTGCCCTTGAGGTCGGCAACGCTCTGATAAGGGCTCTCGGCGCGGACCAGCAGCACGGAATAGTAGCCTTCTTGCCCCTGGTTATCGACGTCGCGGATCAGCGGCTGGAGCTTGTTGCCGAGCACCCGTCGGCCGAGCGCATAGACCGCGGGCCCGAAGCGGGCGAAGTCGACCTGATCTGCCCGCATCGCCTCGACGAGGCCGGCGTAATCCGAGACCCTGAAGAAGCGGACGGGCACGCCGAGGCGTTGCGACAGGTAATCCACCATCGGCTGGGTGCGGGCGATGGCCCCCGCCTCGTTCTCGGCGGAGGAGACGCCAAAACGGACCTCCTTGACGCTCTGGCGCCAATCCGAACCTTGGGCGAGGGCAGGCGTGAGGCTGCTGGCAGCGAGGCCGGCGAGAACGGAACGGCGTGTCGGCATGATGGTCTCTGGCGCGGTGGAATCCGATCGCGCCTTGATGCGCGCCCAGCACGACGGCCGGATGGCGGGCCGATGACAGTGCCGTGAAACGAAAGAAGGCCCGGCTTGCGCCGGGCCTTCCTGTCTTCTCGCTGGGAGCGATGGATCAGAAGTCCATGCCGCCCATGCCGCCGCCGCCCATCGGGGGCATCGGGGCGTCCTTCTTCGGCTGCTCGGCAACCATCGCCTCGGTGGTGATCAGCAGGCCCGCGATCGAAGCCGCATCCTGGATCGCCGTACGCACGACCTTGGTCGGGTCGATGATGCCGGCCTTGACCAGGTCACCGTACTCGCCGGTCTGGGCGTTGTAGCCCCAGGCGTATTCCTTCGCCTCGAGCAGCTTGCCGACCACGACCGCGCCGTCATCGCCGGCGTTGTCGACGATCTGGCGGGCCGGGGCAGCGATCGCCTTGCGGACGATCTCGACGCCGGTCTTCTGGTCGTCGTTCTGGGTCTTGAGGCCCTTCACCGAGGACAGGGCGCGCAGGAGCGCAACGCCACCACCCGGAAGAATGCCTTCCTCGACCGCAGCGCGGGTCGCGTTCAGCGCGTCGTCGACGCGATCCTTCTTCTCCTTGACCTCGACCTCGGTCGCGCCGCCGACGCGGATGACCGCGACGCCGCCGGCGAGCTTGGCCAGACGCTCCTGGAGCTTCTCACGGTCGTAGTCCGAGGTGGTCTCTTCGATCTGGGCCTTGATCTGGCCGACGCGAGCCTCGATGTCCTTCTTCTTGCCGGCGCCGTCGATGATCGTGGTGTTCTCCTTCTCGATGCGCACCTTCTTGGCGCGGCCGAGCATGTTGAGCGTCACCGTCTCGAGCTTGATGCCGAGATCTTCCGAGATCATCTGGCCGGCGGTCAGGATCGAGATGTCCTCGAGCATGGCCTTGCGGCGATCGCCGAAGCCCGGAGCCTTGACGGCCGCGACCTTCAGGCCGCCACGGAGCTTGTTGACGACGAGCGTGGCCAGGGCCTCGCCCTCGACGTCCTCGGCGATGATGAGCAGCGGCTTGCCGGTCTGCACCACGGCCTCGAGGATCGGGAGCATCGCCTGAAGCGAGGACAGCTTCTTCTCGAAGATCAGGATGTAGGGGTCTTCCAGCTCGGCGACCATCTTCTCCGAGTTGGTGATGAAGTACGGCGAGAGATAGCCGCGGTCGAACTGCATGCCCTCGACGACGTCGAGTTCGGTCTCGGCGGTCTTGGCTTCCTCGACGGTGATGACACCCTCGTTGCCGACCTTCTGCATGGCGGTCGAGATCATCTTGCCGACCGACTCGTCACCGTTCGCCGAGATGGTGCCGACCTGCGCGACTTCCGCGTTGGACGTGACCTTCTTGGAGTTCTTCTTGAGGTCGGCGACGATGGCGTCCACGGCGAGATCGATGCCGCGCTTCAGGTCCATCGGGTTCATGCCGGCCGCAACCGACTTGGCGCCTTCCCGGACGATCGCCTGGGCGAGAACCGTGGCGGTCGTGGTGCCGTCGCCGGCATGGTCGTTCTGGCGCGAAGCGACTTCGCGGACCATCTGGGCGCCCATGTTCTCGAACTTGTCGGCAAGCTCGATCTCCTTGGCGACGGTGACGCCGTCCTTGGTGATGCGCGGAGCGCCGAACGACTTCTCGATCACGACGTTACGGCCCTTCGGGCCCAGCGTGACCTTCACGGCGTTGGCGAGGATATCCACGCCGCGCAGCATCTTGTCGCGGGCATCGGTGCCGAATTTGACGTCTTTGGCAGCCATGAGAGCTACTCCTTGGACTGGAACTGAAAAGGTAACGAAGCGGTCAGGCGGCTATCAGCCGACGACGCCCATGATGTCGGATTCCTTCATGATCAGGAGGTCCTGACCATCGATCTTCACCTCGGTGCCCGACCACTTGCCGAACAGGACGCGGTCGCCCTTCTTGACGTCGAGGGCAACGAGCTTGCCGGCTTCGTCACGCGCGCCGGGACCCACGGCGACGACCTCGCCCTCCTGGGGCTTTTCCTTGGCGGTCTCGGGGATGATGATGCCGCCCTTGGTCTTCTCTTCGCTGTCAAGGCGGCGGACCACGACGCGGTCATGCAACGGACGGAACTTCATGGTTCTGTCTTCCTCTCGGTCTTATTCGGTTCGGGTGCCGCTGAAGGGCTCCCGGGGGAAGCTGTTAGCAGTCTCCTGGAGGGAGTGCTAACAGATGGCGGGGAGATAGGCGCGAGGGTGCGGAGAGTCAAGGAAGCACTCCGCGATAAAGTGAACGCTGGCGGATGCAGTGTCGCAGGTCGCTTCGGGCCTGCTGGCACCAGCGCTTGAACACGCTAACATGGCCGAATGACGACGCCCTCGCCCGATCCGCGCCTCGACGCCATCGCCCGTTCCTGCGTTGCACTGCATGTCCGCATGACGGCGCGGGCGGTGACGCGGGCCTATGACGAGGCGATGCGGCCGAGCGGCCTCAAGATCACCCAGTTCGTGCTCCTTTCGGCGCTCAGCACCGGGCAGTGGAAATCCGTCACGGAACTGGCGGAACGCTTCGCTCTGGAGCGGACCTCGCTGACACGCAATCTCCAGCTTCTGGCGGTGGAAGGCATGGTCGAACCGGTCGAGTGCCGCGGCAGGGCCTCGGTCTATGCGGTGACGGAGAAGGGCAGGGCTGCGATAGAGGTCGCGATCCCCTATTGGCGTGCTGCGCAGGACAAGATCGAGGGCGGCTTCGGTGAAGAGCGCTGGCGCGAAACCCGGGACGGCCTCAAGGCCCTGCGCCGTGCCGCGCGCGGCGAACGCCAACGCTGAAGCCGGGTTCCCGAAGTCGAATTCGTGCCTTTCAGCGGTCACCCCGGATCTCCGCTTCACTGCGTCCGGGATGGCGCAGGGTTGAAGGTTCGCCTCCTCGCGCCGGTTGACGCGTTCCCAATTCCTTTCATATCGTGCAGATACACGAATGGGGATCGACATGAAGCGCGCGGTTGGAGTGGTGTCTCGCGAGGAACTGGTCGCGGGCGATGGCTTGAGCTTCCTGCGCGGGATCATCGCCGGCACCAACCCGGCGCCGCCCTTCGCCGATGCCATGGATTTCGAACTGGCCGAGGCGGACGAGGGCAGGGTGGTGTTCGTGGGGCGCCCCTCGCCGCGTTTCTTCAACCCGCTCGGCACGATCCATGGCGGCTGGACAGCGACCATCCTCGATTCCGCCATGGCCTGCGCCGCGCACGCGACGCTGCGGCCGGGCGAGGGTTACACCACGCTGGAGATGAAGCTGAACTATGTCCGCCCGGTCATGCCGGAAAGCGGCGTGGTGCGCTGCGAGGGCAAGCTGATCCACCGTGGCAATACGGTGGTGACGACGGAGGGGCGCCTCGTCGATGCCCGCGGCAAATTGCTCGCGCATGGCACCGAGACCTGCCTGATCCTGCCGGGCAAGCGCGCGGAAGGCTGAGGGGCGCTGTTCGGCTTGATGCGGCTGCGCGATGGGGCGAGTATCGTTGCGGGAGCTGCCAGATGCCGTTCGTTCCATTCCAGGCCCCGGATGTCGCGGCGCGATACCGTTCCTTCCCGGCGCCGCTCCAGAATCCGTTGCTCGCGCTGCGCCAGCGCATCTTTGAGGTTGCGGCAGCAACGCCCGCCATCGGTGCCATCGCCGAAACCCTGAGAGGCCGCGCATCGGCACGACGATCCGCCTTGGCCCGATGCGGGGCGAATGCGACGCCTATGCGCTCTACGTTCATTGTCAGACCAGCTTGGCGGGCACGTTCCGGCAGCTCTATCCGGGCATCCTGCGGGTGGATGGCGAGCGAGCTCTGGTGTTCCGCCTCAACGATGCGGTTCCGTTGGAGGCGCTCGACCATTGCATCGCGCTTGCCCTGACCTATCGCGGCAAGAGCGGTGTCAGCGCCGGCTGACCGCGGCCGCGCCGGCGACGATCAGCAGGGCACCGGCATAGGTCGTATAGAGCGGCACCTCGCCGAATACGAGGAAGCCGAGCAGGCTTGCCCAGATCAGCGCCGTATAGTCGATCGGCGCCAGGCGCGAGGCGGCGGCTCTGGCATAGGCCGAGGTCAGCGTCAGATGGCCCGCGACGCCGAGCGCTCCGGCGAAGAGATAGGCTGCGCAATCCGTCGGCGTCATCGGCACGAACGCGAGGGCGGCCGGAATGGCGAGGCAGAGCGCCGGCCCGACATTCTGGAAGGCGACGATGACGGCCGGATGTTCCCTGAGCGCGATGCGCCGAAGCAGGATCAGGTTGAAGGCGTAGCTCACTGCCGAGAACAGTGCGGCGGCAACCCCGAGACCGGCGCCGCTGACATGGCCCTGCAGGCGGGGCCAGACCATCACAAGCATGCCGGCGATCCCGAAACCGAGCGCCTGAAGGATGCGCTTGTCGATCTTCTCCTTGAGCAGGAGCCCGCCGAGCAGGGCCACGAAAACCGGCGCCAGGAAGGAAAGGGTCAGGGCCTCCGCCAGCGGCAGCACCGAAACGGAATAGAAGAAGCTGCCGGCGGTGAGCACGACCAGCGGAATCCGCGCCAGGTTGCCGATCAGGCTCGCTTGCGTCGGGCGGGGCGGGCGGGCGACGGCGAGCACGACGAGTGCGCAGATGCCGCCCATCACGAAGCGCATGAACAGCGCCACGATGAAGGGGTGCTGCTGCATCTGGCCTTTGATAACCGCATCCATGGCGGTGAGCAGGGCAATGCCGAGGGCGGCCCGGAAGGCGACGGAAAGGGTCACGGGCCGTCGCGAAGCCGCTTTCGGAAATGATATTCCCAGCTTTCCGAGACATCGCCCAGATAGCGCTCGCCCGGCCAGCGCGCGAAGCCGAGCTTCTCGTAGAAACGATGGCCGCGCGCGAAACGCGAATCGGACCACAGCATGATCTCGGAGAACCCGCCGCGCTCCGCAAAGTCGAGCGCCTTGGCGAAGAGGGCCTGCGCCAGGCCGGAACCCCGTAAGGCGCCGTCGACATAGACCTTGGTGAGCTCGACGGCATTCTGTTCGGGAACGGGCGCGACGCCGAGCGAGCCTGCGATGCGGCCATCTAACCCGTCGGCAATCCAGAGTATGCCGCTCTTCGCCGTAAAAGCTGTCGCGGGCCGGCGAAGCTCCGGAAACTCCTCCGGCACGAAGAGGCAGCCCGGATATTCCGCGAAGCTTGCGGAGATGAGGGCAGAGAGCGGGCCGGAATCGTCGTCGCGGGCGAGGCGGATGGATGGCGTCATGACGCTTGCCTTAGAGCCAAAACCTGCCGCAGTACAGATGCATAAGCGACGTCGGGCGGTGCCGTTCGGCAGGGCCGACGGCTGGCTCGGCCCCACAACTTCCCCTTGGAAAACCTGCCCCGTCCGGTTACCCGGATTGCGGTGCAGTTCGATCGAGTCGCGCGCTTTGACCCAGGCCCCATGAAGATCGGACCGATTGCGAAGGCACGATGACCGTTCTTCTGCCCTTCATCGTCAATGCCGGGCTGAATTTCGTCCTTGGGCTGCTCGTCGCCCTGTTCCTCGGCCCGGAGGCCTTCGGGCTTTACGCCATCGGCGCCGCTGCCGTCGTGCTCATCAACACGGCGCTGCTCGACTGGCTGAAGCTTTCCGTCGTCCGCTTCTACTCTCTCGGAACTCGCGAGAGCGATCCCGGTATCCGGGCGACACTCGACCTGCTCTTCCTCGGCGTCACCCTGTCGCTTTGCGCGCTCCTTGCGGCTGCACTGCTCGCAGGTATCGATGCCGGGCTCCCGGCTGTGTTGCTGATGGTGTCGGTCGCTGGCGGCATCGCCGCAGGCTGGTTCGACTACCACGCGGCCATAGCCCGCGCCCGTTTCCTCGATGCCGCCTATGCCCGGCTCGTGCTTGTCCGAAGCATCGCGGCCCTGCTGCTGATGGTCTTCGGTGCCTGGTTGACCCGTGACCCGACCATCGTCCTGCTTGGCGGTGTGCTCAGCGCGGTCGCCGCAGTTCTGGCCAACCGCCGGCGACTGGCCGATGGGAAACCGGCACCGGGAGCGTTGCGGACGGACCTGATGCGCAGTTTCGCGCGCTACGCGCTGCCTCTGGTCGCGAGCAACGCGGTCTATGCCGCAATCCCGCTCCTCAACCGTGCCATCCTGGCTGAGAGCCATGGTTTCGCCGAGGCAGGCTATTTCTCGCTGGCTTCCGATATCGGCCTCAGGCTCTTCCCGGTACTGGCCTCGATGCTGGAGATCGTGCTGCTGCGTGAGGTCATCCGCCTCGACGAGACGCGAGGGCGCGTGGCCGCGCAGAAGCGCATCGCCCGCAACATGGTCGTTGTGGTCGCCTGCGTGCTGCCGGTTGCGCTTGGCTTCTGGCTGGTTCTGCCGTCCTTCGAGCGACTTTTCGTTCCCGCGAGCTTCCGCGGCCATTTCGCCGGCCATATGGCGTTGCTGCTGCCGGGCTTTGCGGCGATAGCGCTGTTTCAGGCCGGTCTCGCGCCGGTCTTTCTGCTGGCGAAGCGCACGCTCGTCGCGATCCTCGCTTCGCTGGTGGGGCTTGCGGTCAATCTCGCGATCATCCTCGCTTTGCCGGGAGCGTTGGCCCCGGTGACGGTTTCGGTGGCGCAGAGCGCCGCCTATCTGTGCGCCTTGCTGGTCATGGCCGTATTCGCCCTGCGTGCACTGCCGGTCCTGCCGCCGCTGCGGGAGATCATGTGCATCCTTGCTGCCGGTGCCGCGATGGGGCTTACGCTCTGGCTGCTGCGCGACGCGCTGCCGGCGGCGCTGGAGCTGCCGCTTCAGATCGGGCTTGGAGGGCTGGTTTATGCGGGGGTGATCCTGACCTGCGATGTTGGCCGCTGGCGCACCGGTTTGAAGTTGCGCTGGCTCGCCCGGCGCTCGGCACGCCGGTGAGACGGCAAGGGTTCCTTCACCCTGTCGCTTGACCGCCTGCTAAGGTTAATTTTGCGAATTGCTTGGGGTAAGGCCGGTTTCCGCGCCTGAGAGTCAACGATTCACCATTCCTTTCAGGGCACGCCGCAGGCTTCCGGCAGTCGATGTCGAGAGTATTGCGTCATGCGTCGAAAGATTGTCCTCCCACTCCTCGCAGCAGCCGGAGCCCTCGCCATGGCCGGGCCGGGCTTTGCGCAGGGCTACCGCCAGAATCACGGCTATGCCGCCCCGAACGACCCCATGGCGGGCGGCGGCGGGCGCGGCAACTATGGCGGGGGCTTCATCGAGATGCTGATGACCGGCCGCGATCCGACGCCTCACGGGCGCAGCGGCGCTGTCTACAATCGCCCCGGCGGCTATGCCTATGGCCAGCGCATGCTGCCGCAGAGCGGCTATGAGGTCGATCCGTTCGAGGCGGCCCGCCCGCCGCGCGCCAGCCGCCGGATGGCGGCGCTCGGCGAGCCGGTCGAGCCGCAGCAGGGCATCCAGCAAATCGTCGATCCGCGTTTCCGTAAGCAGGAAGTGGCCTATGATGGCCCGCACAAGCCGGGCACGATCATCATCGACACGCCGCAGCGCTTCCTCTTCCTGGTGCAGCCGGGCGGCCGCGCCATGCGCTACGGTATCGGCGTCGGACGGCCGGGCTTCTCCTGGGCCGGCATGAAGACCATCACCCGCAAGGCGGAATGGCCGAGCTGGACGCCCCCGGCCGAGATGCTGAAGCGCCGCCCCGACCTGCCGCGCTTCATGGCCGGCGGTCCCGACAACCCGATGGGCGCGCGCGCCATGTATCTCGGCTCGACGCTCTACCGCATCCACGGCACCAACGAGCCGAACACGATCGGGCAGGCGGTGTCGTCAGGCTGTATCCGCATGACCAATGACGACGTCACCGACCTCTACGAACGCGTCCGCGTCGGCGCGAGGGTGCTGGTGATCTGAGGCGAAAGCCGGATCGACCACCATGAAAAACGGCGGCCGCGCATCGCGGGCCGCCGCTTTTCATATCTTGGTCAGTCCGAGGCGACGCGCGCCGTCAGACCCAGCTATCGTCGTCCCCACCACCATCGTCGAAGCCGGGATCGGCATCGTCATAGCCAGCGCTCTGGTAATTGGCCTCGCCGTCATAGCCCTGGCCGTAGCCGCCATCCTGAGCGGTCTGGTCGGCCGCAGGCTGGGCACCGGCGCTTTGATCGGCTGCCTGTTGCGGGGCCGCTGAACTTGGGCTGGAGCTCGAACCGGTGTCGCTTGCGGTCTGAGCCGCTGGCTTGCTGCCGCCGAAGGCGTTGGTCAGCACATTTCCCAGCATCATGCCGCCGGCGACACCCGCCGCGGTGGTCAGCGCGCTTGCCATGAAGCCGCCGCCACGGGACTGCTGCTGCGGCTGATTGATCCACGGGCCGGGCTGGCCCTGCGCCTGCATAGGCATGGCCTGGCCGGGAGCGCCCTGCGCCTGCGGCTGCGTGTTCCAGACGCCGGAAGGCGCGGCGGCATCGTTGCGCGGCGGCACGGGCGGAACCGAGCCGGTGCGCGGCACCGATCCACCACCAAAAATGCCGGACAGGAAGCCGCCCGCCTGCGGCTGTGCCGCCTCGCTGGCGCGGCTCTGCGCCTCACGCAATTGCGCCTGCAGGGTCTCGACCTGCTGGTTCAGGTTGGCGAGCGCCTGCTCCTGTACATAAACCGCCTGGGCCATGGCGTAGGGCGCATAGGGCTGCTCGCGCAGGCGTTCCGCAATGAAATTCTCAGCCTCGGGGTCGCGGGGCTGATTGGCCGCCTGCCGAAGGCGGTCGAAAATCCCGGCGATCACGTCGCGTTCCTGCGGCGTCATCGTCATCTCCTCTCGTTGCGCGGTGCGGTTGCGCCGCGCAACGAGAAGTGGGATCGGCCTGTGACGGTATCAAGGCGGCGGTGCGGCCCCTTCGCACCGAAAAACCGATTCCTGTTTGAGAAGGACCGATGCGGCAACCGTCGGCCGCCTGGCGTCAGATGCTGCCGAAATCGTCGTCCGGCGGCGGCATCTCGTCGATTTCGGACGGCGCCTGCAGGGTGCCGCGGTTGAGCACAACGACCGTCGTGCCGGTCGGGACGCGGCCGTAGAGGTCGATGATGTCCTGGTTGAACAGGCGGATGCAGCCTGACGACACCGACTTGCCGATCGACCACGGCTCGGAGGTGCCGTGAATGCGGTACAGCGTGTCGCGGCCACCCTGGTAGAGATAGAGCGCGCGGGCGCCCAGTGGGTTCTCGATGCCACCGGCCATGCCGCCGGCCCAGGGACGATTCCGTTCCGGCTCGCGGGCGATCATGGCCGGGGTCGGGGTCCAGCGCGGCCACTGCGCTTTGCGGGCGACGGTTGCCCGGCCCCGCCAGGACATGCCCTGCTTGCCGACGCCGATGCCGTAGCGCACGGCCCGGCCGCCTTCCATCACGAGATAGAGATAGCGGTTGTCGGTATCGACGACGATCGTGCCGGGCTGCTCGCGGGTCGGGTAGGAGACGATGCGGCGCAGGAACTGCGGTTCGACCTCGGAGAGATCCGTCGCGGGCAGCGGATGCTGCTCATCCGGGCGTTCGCCATACATCGCCAGATATTCGGCGCTGATATGCGGACCCTGATGCGCGGCGACCTCGATCGGCTGCTGGCGCTGGCTGACGCAGGCAGCGAGGAAAAGGGGGCTGAGGGCCGCAAACATGCGGCGGGTCGGCCGGGCGAGGGGGGGAGACGGACGGACGGAGGACATCGACGGACAACTCGGCGTTACGGGCATGAATGAACGGCTGGGCGGCGCGGTGGTTCCATGCGCCGTTGCTGACCTTCGTTCAAGGTTGCCGAGATGGCCTCGGGGTGAACAGGAGATGGCCAAATTGTGTCCGTGCAACGCTGTGGCCGTTCGGCAACAGGCGGTGCGCTTGCCGGAAATCCGGCCCGATGGCTCAGACCGCTTCCCGGAGCCCCCATTTGAGCAGCCCCAGCCTTTCGCGGGCCCGCCAGCGCCAGAGCATCATCACGGCGACGAGGGAAAGCCCGATCACGAGCCCCATCCAGATGCCCCGGCCGGCAAGCGGCGTCAAGAAACCCAAGGCCGCGGAAAGCGGCAGGCCGACGCCCCAATAGCCGATGCCGGCGAAGAGCATCGGAAGGCGGGTATCGCCCAGCCCGCGCAGGATCGACGAGCCGATGACCTGCGCCCCGTCCGCGATCTGGAAGATCGCACCATAGAACAGGAAGATCACGGCGATCTGGGCGACAGCTTCCGCACCGGGCTTCGACCGGTCGAGGAAGGGGGCGATCAGCCAGTGCGGCACGGTCGCCATCAGGAGCGCCGTGAAGCTCATGAAGCTCAGCGCCAGGATCAGCGCCATCGTGCCGGCCCGCCGGATGCCCTCCTTGTCGCCGGAGCCGAAGGCGCGACCGACCCGCACGGTCCCGGCCTGGCCGATGCCGAGCGGCACCATGAAGGCGAGCGAAGCGATCTGGATCGCGATGGCGTGGGCCGCGAGCGCGGTCGTTCCGATCAGCCCCATCATGAAGGCGGCGCCGTAGAAGATCAGCGATTCGAAGGAGAGTGTCAGCGAGATCGGCAGGCCCATGCGCCAGAAAGCGCGGTAGCGCGGCCAGTCCGGCACCCAGAAGCGGCCGAAGAGCTGGTAGCGCCGGAAGCGCCGGTCGAGCGAGACGACGAGCGCGAGGCCGAAGAACATCAGGGTCGAGGATAGTGCTGTCGCCATGCCGGAGCCCGGCAGGCCGAGTGCCGGGAAGCCGAGCCGCCCGAACATCAGACACCAGTTGGCGAAGGCGTTGAACGCCACCGCGAACAGCACCACGATGAAGGCCCAGCGCGGCCGCTGCAGGGCGGCGACGAAGCCGCGCAGGCACAGATAGAGGAAGAAGGGCAGCAGGCCCCATTGCAGCGTGTGGATATAGGAGGCCGCCGCTCTGGACAGGGCAGGGTCCTGCCCCATCGCGGTGAGAATGAACTCGGCCTGCCAGAGGAACAGCCACATCGGCCCGACCATGGTGGCTGCGGCCCAGAAACCCTGCCGGACCGTGCGGCGCAGATCGCGCACCGCATGCCGGTTGCGGCCCAGTTCGATCGCGATCATCGGCGAGACCGCGCCCATTGCGCCGATGCCGAAGATCAGCGAGGCATTGTAGAGATTGGTGCCGAGCGCACCGGCCGCCAGTGCATCCGGGCCGAGATGGCCCATCATGATGACATCGGTCGCCGTCATCGCGGTCTGCGCGACATTGGTCAGCACCATCGGCCAGCTCAGGGCCAGCATGGCGCGGGCTTCCGCGAGCCAGGAATGATGCGGGCGGGATTCTGCGATCTCGGACATGGGGCGCCGCTTCTACCGCCGATCGATGCATCGAAACAGTCGCCGCTGCGCGCTTCACCGTCCGGAGCCGATGCGCTGGACGCGGGTCGACAAGTCCGGTCGTGGTCTGCATCTTGCCTCGAACACTGCTGGAGAGCCTGAACCGATGAGCACCAATCTGAGGATCGATGGCGCGAGGCTGACCTCGCGCCTTGCCGAGCTTTCGAAGATCGGTGCGACGCCGGAAGGCGGCTGCCGCCGCCTCGCCCTGACCGACGAGGACAGGCAGGGGCGCGATTGGCTGGTCGGCCAGATGAAGGGGCTCGGGCTCGATATCCGCGTCGATGCCATCGGCAATATCGTCGGCGTCCTCAAGGGGCAGGAGAGCGGCCCGGCCGTCATCATGGGCTCGCATATCGACACGGTCGGTACGGGCGGGCGCTTTGACGGAGCGCTCGGCGTCGTCGCCGGCGTCGAGGTTCTCGCGGCGCTCCGCGACGCCGGCCTGACGCCGAAGCGCGACATGGCGGTGATCGCCTTCACCAACGAGGAGGGCGCGCGCTTCCACCCCGACATGCTCGGCTCCTATGTCTGGGCCGGTGGCATGAGCGTCGAGGCGGCACACGCGGAAGTCGATTCCGATGGGATCGGGCTCGGCGCCGAATTGAAGCGCATCGGCTACGAGGGCGCAGAGAAGCCGGGCTTCCTGCCGGCGCATGCCTATATCGAGATGCATATCGAACAGGGGCCGGTGCTCGAGAACGAGGGCGGCGGGCTTGGCGCCGTCACGGGCATCCAGGGTATCTGCTGGCTGGAACTCACGCTCAAGGGCCGCCCGAGCCATGCCGGCACGACGCCGATGGCCTATCGCAAGGATCCCGGCCTCGCCGCTGCCCGCATCAACATCTTCGCCAACGAATTGACCAGGACCATTCCCAACCAGCTCGCCAACAGCGGCGTGATCCGGGTGCAGCCTGGCAACGTCAATGTCGTGCCGGAGACCGTGGTGATGACGCTCGACCTGCGCAACCCGCTCGATGCGCCGCTTGCCCAGGCCGAGGAAGCGGTGCGCCGCTTCTGCGCCGAATTGGCCGAGCGCGATGGCATCGAGATCTCCTTCCGCGATCTCGCTCGCTTCCCGGCGACGCCCTTCGCCGAGGAGATCATCGCCGAAGTCGAGCGCAGCGCCGGCGAGTTCGGCTTGCCGATCCGCCGCATGATCTCCGGTGCCGGTCACGATGCCCAGATGATGGCGCGGCTCTGCCCGACGGCGATGGTGTTCATTCCCTCGGTCGGCGGGCTCTCGCACAATCCGGCGGAGTTCAGCACCGACGACGACATGGTCGCCGGCGCCAATATCCTGCTCACCACCGCCTGGCGCGTCGCCAACGCCTGAGAGGTCTCTCCGCATGACGACGATCGCCTCGCTTTCCGCCGCCGAGCTCGGCCCGCTCTATGCCAGCAAGCAACTCTCCCCGGTCGAGGTCGCGAGGGACACGCTCGCCCGCATCGAGCGCTTCGAACCTACGGTCAACGCCTTCGCCGTCCGCGACGAGGCGGTGACGCTGGCCATGGCAGAGGCCTCGCAGGGGCGCTGGCTGAAAGGCGAGGCGATTGGTCCGCTCGACGGCGTGCCCGTCACGATCAAGGACAATCTCGGCGTCGCCGGCTGGTCGATGCAGCGCGGCTCGGCCATCGCTTCCGCCGAGCCAAGCGCCGAGGATTCCCCTATCACGGCACGGCTGCGTGAGGCAGGCACGGTCTTTCTCGGCAAGACCACCATGCCGGAATACGGCTGGAAGGGCGTCGGCGACTCCCCGTTGACCGGGATCACCCGCAATCCCTGGAGCACCGGCACGGGGCCGGGAGGCTCGTCGTCGGGCGCGGCTGTCTGTGCCGCGCTCAATCTCGGCTGCCTGCATATGGGGACTGACGGGGCGGGTTCGATCCGTATCCCCGCGGCCTTCACGGGCGTCGTCGGCCTGAAGCCGAGCTATGGCCGCGTCCCGGCCTGGCCGATCTCGGTCATGGGCTTCCTCGCCCATCTCGGGCCGCTCACCCGCACCGTCATGGATACGGCGCTCGCCATGAAGGTGATAGGCCAGCCCGATGCACGCGACATGACCGCGCTGCAGGATCGTCCGCCGGACTACGTCGACGGGCTCAGGGGCAGCATGAGGGGGCTGCGCGTCGCCTGGTCCCCGCGCCTTGGCCAGAGCGTGACGGTCGATCCCGAGATCGCGGCTCTGACGGCCGCAGCGGCGCAGGTCTTCACCGAGCTTGGCGCGGCGGTGGAAGAGGTCGATCCCGGCTTCGATGATCCGATCGGGATTTTGATGACTCTTTGGTCATCCGGTGCCGCGCTGGCGTTGAAGAACACCGACGCCGCCGGCCGCAAACAGATGGACCCTGGCCTCGTGGCGGTGGCGGAGCAGGGGGAGCGCATCCCGGCCTCCGCCTATGTCGATGCGCTCCTGAACCAGCGCAATGCACTGGCCTACCGCATGGCGCAGTTCCACCAGCAATACGACCTGTTGCTGACGCCGACCCTGCCGCTGCCGGCTTTCGCGGTCGGGCGCGACACGCCCGAGCACGGCGCCTATGGCGATGACTGGACGCGCTGGACGCCCTTCACCTACCCCTTCAACATCACCGAGCAGCCGGCTGTCTCGGTGCCCTGCGGCTTGACCAGGGCGGGTCTGCCGGCCGGCCTCCAGATCGTCGGCGCCTTCGGCAAGGACGCACTCGTGCTCCGGGCGGCGGCGGCCTTCGAGCAGGCTCGCCCGTTTGCTCGGGTGGACGAGCCTGTCACGCCGATCTAGCCGCGGATTTTTTCGCGTTTCCCGGAACGAGCCGAAAAGAGCGCGTCCGGGAGCTGAAACAGCGGGTTCCCCGCCCGAAAGTTCCGGCTGGCACGAACCGTGCAAGCGGTGCGGCAGCCTCGACCGGGAGGTGCGGTGTGTTGTCAGGCGGAATTTTTCTGCTCAAACTCGCGCCAAGGCAGCCCGCTCAGAGGCGCCGCTTTAGGGGAGAGCAAGATGGATCGCAGGACATTTCTGAAATCCGCGACGGGCGCCGGCATGGCTGCCGCGACCGGAGGGCTCGCGATGCCGGCCCTCGCGCAAAGTCCGAGCAAGACCCTACGCTTCGTACCGCAGGCCAATCTCGCCAATTTCGACCCGATCTGGGGGACGCAATACGTCGTCCGCAACGCCGCGGCGCTGGTCTGGGACACGCTCTACGGCATCGACTCGAAATTCCAGCCGCAGCGCCAGATGGTCGAGAGCGAGGAGGTCTCCTCCGACGGCCTGAACTGGACCTTCAAGCTGCGTTCCGGCCTCAAGTTCCATGACGGCACGTCCGTCACGTCCAAGGACGTGGTTGCAAGCCTGGTGCGCTGGTCGGCGCGCGATCCGATGGGGTTGATGCTGCGCGCCATCCAGGTCGAGCTCGCGCCTGTCGACGAGCTGACGTGGAAATGGTCGCTGAAGCAGCCCTTCCCGAAGATGTTGCTGGCACTGGCCAAGAACAACGCGCCCTGTTCCTTCGTGATGCCCGAGCGCATCGCCAGGACCGATCCGTTCACGCAGATCACCGAATATATCGGCTCTGGCCCGATGAAGTTCCTGCGCAGCGACTGGGTGCCGGGCGCCAAGGCAGTGTTCGAGAAATTCGCCGACTACAAGCCTCGCTCCGAGAAGGCGGACTGGCTCGCCGGCGGCAAGAACATCCTCGTCGACCGGGTCGAATGGGTGATCATGCCCGATGCGGCGACGGCCGCCGCCGCGCTCCAGAACGGTGAGGTCGATTGGTGGGAGACCCCGCTCGCCGACCTCGTGCCGGTGCTGAAGGGCCACAAGGACATCAATGTCGACATCGGCGACCCGCTCGGCAATGTCGGCGCCTTCCGCATGAACCACCTGTTCCCGCCCTTCAACAACCTGAAGGTTCGCCAGGCCGTTCTGACGGCACTGAACCAGGAAGACTATATGCGCGCCGTCGTCGGCGACGACGAAAAGCTCTGGAAGCCGCTGCCCGGCTTCTTCACCCCGGGCACGCCGCTCTACACCGAGGAAGGCGGCGACATCCTGAAGAAGCGCAATGTCGCCGAGGCCAAGAAGCTCCTCGCCGAAGCCGGCTACAAGGGCGAGCCGGTAGTCTGCGTCGTCGCACAGGACATGGCGGCGACGAAGTCGATGGGCGACGTCACCGCCGCGCTGCTCAAGAGCATCGGCATGAATGTCGATTTCGTCGCGACCGACTGGGGCACGGTCGGCTCTCGCCGCGCCCAGAAGACGCCTCCGGGCCAGGGCGGCTGGAGCATGTTCCACACCTGGCATGCCGGCGCCGACTGCATCAATCCGGCGGCCTACACCGCAATCCGCGCCAATGGTGACAAGGCCTGGTTCGGCTGGCCCGATGTCCCGGCTGTCGAGACCGAGGTCACCAACTGGTTCAACGCCAAGGACCTGGCCGAGGAGAAAGCGGCGATGGCCCGCCTCAACAAGGCCGCCGTCGAAAATGTCGTCTTTGCGCCGACGGGCTTCTACCTAGGCTATCAGGCCTGGCGGAAGAACGTCACCGGCGTGGTTAGCGGACCGCTGCCGTTCTTCTGGGACGTCGGGAAGGCCTGATCGCTCTCGCGGAGCGGCGACGCCGCTCCGCCTTTCCGGAGCCCGCGGGCTCCGCTGCCTCGCTTCGTCGCGACCCGGAAGAAATCCCGGCCGCGACCTCCGGATACGCTGTGAACGAGGTCCGACGGCCCCATGCTCGCTTTTGTCGTCAGGCGCATCGTCACGACCATCCCCGTGATGGCTTTCGTGGCGCTGTTCGTCTTTTCGTTGCTCTATGTCGCGCCCGGCGATCCCGCCGCCATCATCGCCGGTGACCAGGCGTCCCCCGCCGATGTCGAGCGCATCCGCGCCAGCCTCGGCCTGGACCGGCCTTATCTGGTTCGTTTCGCCGAATGGTCGTTCCGCGTGATCCAGGGCGATCTCGGCACCTCGATCTTCACCAACCTGCCGGTGACGCAGCTCATCGCGCAGCGCATCGAGCCGACGCTGTCCCTGATGGTGCTGACGCTGATCTTTGCCGTCGTGGTCGCCGTGCCGATGGGCGTGGTCGCGGCCTGGAAGGCGGGAAGCTGGGTCGACAAGGCGGCGATGGGCTTCGCCGTGCTCGGCTTCTCCGTGCCGGTCTTCGTCGTCGGTTATCTGCTCGCCTGGGTATTCGCGCTGAAGCTCGACTGGCTGCCGGTGCAGGGCTACACGCCGTTCTCGCAGGGCTTCTGGCCCTGGCTCCGCAACCTCATCCTGCCGGCCGTCACGCTGGGCCTGGTCTATATCGCGTTGATCGCCCGCATCACCCGCGCCACCATGCTCGAGGTGCTCCAGCAGGATTACGTCCGCACCGCCCAGGCCAAGGGCGTGGCGCAGAAGGACGTGCTCTTCCTGCATTCCCTCAAGAACGCAGCCGTACCGATCGTGACCATCATCGGCATCGGCATCGCGCTGCTGATCGGCGGTGCCGTCGTCACCGAGAGCGTCTTCGCCATTCCCGGCCTCGGCCGGCTCACCGTCGATGCGATCCTGCGCCGCGATTACCCCGTCATCCAGGGCGTCGTGCTGATGTTCAGCCTGGTCTACGTGCTCGTGAATCTGCTGATCGACCTGACCTACACCCTCGTCGACCCGAGGATACGCTATTGACCGCTCCATCGACCGTTGCGGCAACTGCCGCTGAACCGGTGAAGGCCGAACCCGGCCGCGCCGCACGCTTCCGCCGCTATCTGCGCCGGCATCCTTCCGTTGCCGTCGGCGGTGGTCTCCTCATCCTGATGGCGCTGATCGGCATTTTCGCGCCGCTGCTCTGGACCACCGACCCGACCGCGATCGCGCCGTCCCGCCGCACCCGCGTCCCCTCCGAGCTCTACTGGTTCGGCACCGACATGCTCGGCCGCGACGTCTATTCGCGCGTGATCTACGGCGCCCGCGTCTCGCTGCTCGTTGGCTTCAGCGTGGCAGTCCTGTCCTCGGTCATCGGATTGGCGATCGGCCTTTTCGCCGGCTTCATCCGCTGGGCCGACGGCGTGATCATGCGCATCATCGACGGCATGATGTCGATCCCGCCGATCCTGCTCGCCATCGCCCTGATGGCGCTGACCCGCGGATCGATTCAGAATGTCATCATCGCCATCACCATCGCCGAGATTCCGCGCGTGGCCCGGCTCGTACGCGGTGTCGTGCTCTCCCTGCGCGAGCAGCCTTATGTCGAGGCGGCCGTCGCCAATGGTGCGCGGGTGCCGCGCATCATCTTCCGGCACATCCTGCCCAACACCTTCGCGCCGATGAGCGTGCAGGCGACCTATATCTGCGCCAGCGCCATGATCGTCGAGGCGATCCTGTCCTTCATCGGCGCCGGCGTGCCACCGGCGACGCCGTCCTGGGGCAATATCATGGCCGAGGGCAGGGCACTCTGGCAGGTCCGGCCGCACATCATCCTGTTCCCGGCGGTCTTCCTCTCGATCACCGTGCTCGCGGTCAACCTGCTCGGCGACGGGCTGCGAGACTCGCTCGATCCGAGGCTCGCCAAGACCCTCTGAGAAGCAATCGCTCTGAGAGCCTGCCCCGCAACTGGGACAACCCACGCCCTGCATTGCCGGCGCTTGACGCGCCGGCCCGGCACATCGAAGCCTTGCCTTACACGGCGATCCTCATCCGGAGCTTATGACGTGACCCGCATCCTCACCGTCGCCGCCGCCCAGCTCGGTCCGATCCAGCGCGACGAGAGCCGGGTTTCGGCCGTCGCCCGCATGGTCGAGCTGATGCGGCAGGCGAAAAGTCACGGCGCCGATCTCGTTGTTTATCCGGAAGCCGCGCTCACCGCCTTCTTCCCGCATTGGTGGATCGACGACGAAGCCGAGATCGACAGCCATTTCGAGAGTGCGATGCCCTCGAACGAGACTGCGCCGCTCTTCGAGGAAAGCAAGCGCCTCGGCGTCGGCTTCCATCTCGGTTATTGCGAGCTTGCCTTCGAGCAGGGCCGCAAGCGCCGCTTCAACACCGCGATCCTCGTCGACAAATCGGGCTCGATCGTCGGCAAGTATCGCAAGATCCACTTGCCGGGCCATCCCGAGCACCGCCCCGCCGCGTCCTTCCAGAACCTGGAGAAGCGCTATTTCGAGACCGGAGAGCTCGGCTGGCCGGTCTGGCGGACGATGGACGCCAATATCGGCATGATGATCTGCAACGACCGCCGCTGGCCGGAGAGTTATCGCTCGATGGGCCTGCAGGATGTCGAACTGATCGTGCTCGGCTACAATACGCCCAAGCACAACCCGCCGGCTCCGGACCATGATCGGCTCGGCAACTTCCACAACCAGCTCGTGATGCAGGCCGGCGCTTACCAGAACGCCACCTGGGTCGTCGGCGTGGCCAAGGCGGGGCTGGAGGCCGGCGTCGACCAGATCGGCGGCTCCTGCATCATCGCGCCGACCGGCGAGGTCGTGGCCCAGGCTGTGACGGAGGATGACGAGCTCGTCATCGCCCGCTGCGACATGGATCTCGGCAAGAGCTACAAGGCCTCGACCTTCAATTTCGCCAGGCATCGCGAGCCCCAGGCCTATGGCCTGATCGTCGAGCGCAAGGGCGCCGTCTCCCCGGTTTGATCAGCCTCCAGAGGACACATAATGACCCATGATCTCATCCTGAAGGGCGGTCGCGTCATCGACCCCTCCCAGAAGCATGACGGCATCCTCGATGTCGCCTTCACGAACGGCAAGGTCTCCGGCTTCGGCAAGGACCTGAAGGGCGCCAAGGAGATCCGCGACGTCTCCGGTTACATCGTCTCGCCCGGTCTGATCGACCTGCATACCCATGTCTATTGGGGCGGTACCTCGCTCGGCATCGATGCCGACGAGTTCTGCCGCGTCTCCGGCGTCACCACCTCGGTCGATACCGGCTCGGCCGGTCCCGGCAACTGGGCCGGATTCCGCAAGCATGTCATCGAGCCGAGCCAGGCGCGCATCCTCGCCTATCTCCACGTCTCGCATGCCGGCATCTACGGCTTCGACCATCGCGTCATGGTGGGCGAGAGCGGCGACCTGCGCCTGATGAACCCGATCGACTGCGCCAGGGTCGCGGACGAGAACCGCGACTACATCGTCGGGATCAAGGTCCGCGTCGGCCTGCATGCTTCCGGAAATTCCGGCACCGTGCCGCTCAACATCGCGCTGCAGGTCGCCAACGAGGTCGGCATGCCGCTGATGTGCCATATCGACCATCCGCCGCCGTCCTATGAGGAAGTCATCGGCATGCTGCGGCCGGGCGACGTGCTGACTCACGCTTTTCGTCCCTTCCCGAACGCGCCTTCGACGGCTCAGGGCACGGTGAAGCCGGAGGTGCTGGCCGCCCGCAAGCGCGGCGTCATCTTCGACATCGGCCACGGCAAGGGCTCGTTCTCGTTCAAGACCACCCGCGCGATGCTCGCCAACGGCTTCGAACCTGACGTGATCTCGTCCGATGTGCACAAGCTCTGCATCGACGGCCCGGCCTATGACCAGGTCACCACCATGTCGAAGTTCCTCTGCATGGGCATGAGCCTGAACAACGTCATCGCCGCCTCGACCGTGAATGCCGCCATGGCGCTGAAGCGTCCGGAATACGGCTCGCTCAAGGTCGGCTCGCTCGGCGACGCAACGATCCTCACCGTCAAGGAAGGCAAGTTCGACTATGTCGACGTCGTCGGCGAGCACCTGATGGGCGACCGCAAGATCGTCTCCGAAGGTGTTGTGCTCAAGGGCAAGTGGTGGCACCCGAAGCGCACCGGCAAGTTCCCGAAGGTCGCGGCGTAGGTTTTCATGTCACACGAAACGGGCTGGCGCTGCATGGCGCCCGCCGACATGCCGGCCGTGATGGCGATCGCGGCCGTCGTGCACCCGGACTATCCCGAGGATGAGGCCATCTTCGTCGAGCGTTTGCGCCTGGCACCCGAGGGCTGCCATGTGCTCGCGGCAAGTGGCGGGGCACTTCAAGGCTATCTCGTCAGCCATCCCTGGCCAGCGGATACGGTTCCGGCTCTGAATTCCCGGCTCGGCCGAATCCCGGACGGCGTCGCCAACTGGTATATCCACGACCTTGCGCTGCTGCCGGCCGGGCGGGGCAGCGGAGCGGCGGTCGCGATCGTCACCGCGATCGCCCGCCATGCCGCCGCGGCCGGCCATACGAGCCTCGCGCTCGTCGCGGTCAACGACTCGACCGGCTTCTGGCGGCGGCAGGGCTTTCGCGAGGTGCATGACCCTGCGCTTGATCGCAAGCTCGCGAGCTATGACGATGCGGCCCGCTACATGCGCCGCGAACTGAACGACTGACAGGACGGGCCGGCGCCCGAGATGCCGGCAGGATTTGAGGAGAGAAACGCCATGAGCCCCGAAGACAGGCTGAAGGAGCTGGGTCTGACCCTGCCGGCCATGCCGACGCCGGTCGCCACCTATGTCAGCTTCAAGCAGGTCGGCGACATGGTCTATCTCTCCGGCCAGGGGCCGAGGCGGGCCGATGGTACCTATCCGACCGGCAAGGTCGGCGCCGACGTCACGGTCGAGCAGGCCTACGAGCATGCCAGGCACACGGGCCTCGGCCTGCTAGCAGCGATGAAGAAGGCCGCCGGCTCGCTCGACAAGGTCGAGGTGGTCAAGCTGCTGGGCATGGTCAATGCCGTGCCCGAGTTCTCCGATCATCCCAAGGTCATCAATGGTTGCTCGGATCTGTTCGTCGCCGTCCTCGGCGACCGCGGCCGACATGCCCGTTCGGCCGTCGGCATGGGCTCCCTGCCGAACCGCATGACCGTCGAGATCGAAGTTATCGTCAAGGTGCACTCATGAGCATGACCGCAACTACCTCCAGGGCCGTCGATCAGCCTGCCGCCACCCCGCTCGCCGCCGAGATCGCCCGCGTCTACGGCACGCCCGCCGTTGTGATCGATCTCGACAAGGTCGATGCCAATATCACGCGCCTTCAGGCGACCTGCGACGCCGCCGGCCTGGCCAATCGCCCGCATATCAAGACGCATAAATCGCCCGAGCTGGCCCGACTCCAGATCGAGGCCGGTGCGCGCGGCATCACCTGCCAGAAGCTCGGCGAGGCCGAGATCATGGCCGATGGCGGCATCGACGACATCCTGATCAGCTACAACATCCTCGGCGAGGAGAAGCTGGGGCGTCTGGGAGCGTTGCAAAGACGCGTCCGCATGATCGTCGCCGCCGACAATCCCGTCACCATCTCCGGCTTGCCGCGGGCGGGGGAGATCGCAGGTCGTGATCTTGAGGTCGTCATCGAATGCGATACCGGCCGCAAGCGCGCCGGCGTCGAGACGCCCGGTGAAGCGGTCGAGCTCGCCAGGATGGTCGCGGCTTCGCCCGGCCTGCGCTTCGCCGGCTTCCTGATGTACCCGCCGGAGGATGGCTGGGAGCGCACGCAGGCCTTCCTCGACACCGCCAATGCCGGCCTGCGCGAGGTCGGCCTCAAGGCCGACATCGTCTCGACCGGCGGCTCGCCCAATCTGCCCCATATCGGCAAGCTCAAGGGCTCGACCGAGCATCGCTCGGGCACCTCGATCTTCAACGACCGCATGCAGATCGCGGCCGGCGTCGCGACGCTCGATGATTGCGCGCTCATGGTCTATGCGACCGTGGTGAGCCGGGCCGGGCCTGAGCGCGGCATCCTCGATTCAGGCTCGAAGACGCTGACCAGCGACAAGGGCAATCTCGACGGCCACGGCTATATCCTCGAATATCCGGCGGCGCGGATCGCGCAATTCGCCGAGGAGCACGGCTTCCTCGATCTCTCCGCCTCGAACAAGCGCCCGCTCGTCGGCGAGGTCGTCCGCGTCGTGCCGAACCATGTCTGCGTCGTCGTCAATATGGTCGATCGCCTGATCACCGTGCGCGGCGACAAGCTGATCGGGGAACTGCCGGTTGCGGCGCGGGGTCGTCTGACCTGAACATCGAACAGCGCCGTCAGAAGCCGGCGTTCTCTAGTTCTGCAGGATTTTCGATCCCTTGATCGTGACATTGCCGGACGCCTTGGCTTCGAGGCGTCCGGAAGCCTTGAGTGCGATATCGCGCCCCTGCAATTCGACGCTGCCATCCTTCTTCATGCTGAGCCTGGCATCGCCGCTCTTGAGTGTTGCTGCGTCGGCGCTTTCGATCGCAAGCGTCTTGCCGACACTGACGGCCATACCCGCTCCGATCCTCATCGCCATGTCCTTGCCCGCTGTGATGGCGAGGTTTTGCCCGCTGTCGATCTCGCAACTCACTGCCGCGTCGACGTTGAAACTTCGTGTCTCGAACGAGGCTTCATGGCCGCTGCTGACGCGCAGGCGGTTACCGACCACCATCGTGGCATTGGCGCCTGCGGTCACTGCAAGGTTGGCACCCGCCGTCAGCGTCATCACGCTGCCGGCTGTGAACGCGATGCCCATCCCGCAATTGACGGTCAGAGAACCAGGCGCGTTGATGACGACATTGCCGCCGCGATCCGCGGATATCGCCTGCAACAGGGCTGCGACCTGCGCCTCCAGCGTGGCGATGCGCTTCTGGAGGGCTTCGGTGTTGGGATCGGCCATCGCATTCCCCGCTCGTCGGCATGACAGAATGACGAAGCGTCAGCCTATCACGACGCGGCTACGCCGAGAATGCATTTGGCCGCTCAGGTCTCCGGATGTCGGGAGTTCCAGGAGGCTGCGTATTCCGTGCAGAGGCGGTCGAGCTCGGCCCGGTCGGTGACGCCGGCAGGGCGCCCGCGCGACGGCGAGGCCTGCTGGAACGGCACCGAGCGCTGATGCGCGACGCGCCAGAGCCGGCGCAGTTCCGTCAGCGGGTCGGTATGGTCGTCGACGCGGATATCGATGCTCGGCACAGGCTCGCCGTTCCAGATGCGGATCGCGGCGGATTGCTTGCCGCGCTTGTCGCCACCGGCCTTCTCGCCGGCTTCCAGCGCCACCAGCAGCCTCTCGTCGAAATCGAGCGCAGAGGAAGCGATATAGGCCTTCAGCGTCTGCTGCACGACCTCTGGTCCGGCGAGCATGTTGCCGGCGACCGAGACCTGCGGCCCGTCGACGGCGCCGCACCAGTCGATGCAGGCTGCGCCCGTATGCGAGGCGATCTTGCCGTCGCGGTCGATGACATGGAGCTGACGATGGGCGCGGCCTTCGTCGGCCGCGGTCAGCGTCGCGATGATTTCGACCGCCGAGCGCCCTTCCTGCAGCAGCCGGAGGCCGTCGATGCCGTAGAGCGGATTGACGAAGGCCTGTGTGGCGATCGCGCCGATCCGCCCGCCGCCATAAGGCACGCGGGCACCGACGGCGAAGGCGCAGGTCGAGACGGCGACGCCATAGGCGCCGGTCGCGGCGTCGCGGGCGACGATGGACCAGGTCATGTAGTCAGCTCCTCAACGGCCAGCGGCATAAGCCTGCATCAGACGCGGCGTCGCGGCAGCGCGCAAGAGCCCGTCGTCGCTGCGTTCTGCCGCAGTGAGCCGGCCGACGGTCCACGCAGGTGCCTTCTCGACGGCGTGACCGCGCCGCTCCAGCTCGGCCAGTGCGGCAGCGCCGATGCTCTCCTCGATCATCATATGGCCAGGCCGCGACGAGCGTGGATAGAAGGAGGAGGGGAAGTGCTGCGTGTGGAACAGTGGCAGGTCGATCGCTTCCTGCAGGTTGAGGCCGTGATGGACGCGGCGCAGGAACAGGCCGAGCTGCCACTGCTCCTGCTGGTCACCGCCCGGCGTGCCGAAGGCGAGGCGGGGCTTGCCGTGCTCGAAGGCGATCGAGGGCGTCAGTGTCGTGCGCGGCCGCTTGCCCGGCGCGAGCGATGAGGGCAGGCCCTCTTCCAGCCAGAACATCTGGGCGCGGGAATTCAGCGGGAAGCCGAGCTCGGGAATGACCGGCGAGGATTGCAGCCAGCCGCCGGAGGGCGTCGCCGCGATCATGTTGCCCCATCTGTCGATGACGTCGATATGGACGGTGTCGCCCTTGCGTCCCGCTGCGACCATCGACGCCATGGTCGGTTCGCCGACGCTGGCGCCGCCCTGGGTTGGCTGGGCGATGGCGCCAAGCGCCCTCATGGCATGCGCAACCTGCGCCTCGTAGCCGGAGACGGTACCGGGCCGCAGCTCTAGCGAGGCGCGCTCGCCGATCAGGCCGCGCCGTCCGGCTGCGTAGTCCTCGGAGAGCAGCGTCGCGAGCGGCACTTTCACGAAATCCGGGTCGCCGTAATAGGCCTCGCGGTCGGCGAAGGCGAGCTTCATCGCCTCGACGACATGATGGACGAAGTCGGGGCTGGCCGGCCCCATTCCCGCGAGATCGACGCCCTCCAGGATCTTCAGCGTCTGCAGGAAGGCCGGTCCCTGGCCCCAGGGGCCGATCTTGAAGACCTCCCAGTCGTGATAGGTCACCGAGGTCGGCGTCTCGTAGGTCGGCTTGTAGTTCGCCATGTCCTGCGCGGTGAGCAGGCCCTTGTTGCGGCGGCCGGAGGAATCCATCACCTCCTGCGTGCGGCAGAAACGGTCCATCGCCTCGGCGACGAAGCCCTTGTACCAGGCGTCATAGGCGCCCTGGATCTGCTCCTGCCGGTCGCCGCCCTTGGCTTCCGCCTCCGAAAGGATGCGCTTGTAGGTCTCGGCCGCGGCTTTGTTGGCGAAGAGCTTGCGCGCCTCCGGGACATTGCCGCCCGGCAGGTAGACCTCGCCCGAGGTCGACCACTCGTTGCTGAAGAGATCGGTCAGTTCCCGGATCGAATCCGAGACGCGCGGCAGCATCGGGTGGCCGTTCTCGAAATAGCCGATCGCCGGTTCGAGGACATCGCGCAGCTTCAGCCGGCCATGATCGCGCAGCAGCGTCATCCAGCCGCCGAAGGCGCCGGGGATGACGGTCGCGAGCAGACCAGAGCCGGGGATCAGGTCGAGGCCGAGCGCCTTGTAGGCGGCGATGGTCGCCGCCTGAGGAGCGGGGCCCTGCGCGCAGAGCGTCTCGACCTTCCCGGTTTCGGCCGAATAGAACACGGCAGGCATGTCGCCGGCTGGCCCGACGAGATGCGGCTCCACCACCTGCAGCACGAAGGCCGCGGCGGCGCAGGCGTCGAAGGCGTTGCCGCCCTTTTCCAGCATGGCCATGCCGGAAGCGGTCGCCAGCCAGTGCGTCGAGGTCACGACGCCGAAGGTGCCGAGGATTTCGGGGCGGGTGGTGAACATGGGCGTATCCCTGAAGCCTAGTTTTCTTTCGGGTCGAGCGCGTCGCGCAGGCCGTCGCCGAGCAGGTTGAAGCCGAGCACGGCGAGGAAGATGCAGATGCCCGGTGCCACCGACATCCACGGCGCCTGCTCCATGAAGTTCTTGGCGACGTTGAGCATCTGCCCCCAGGACGGTGCAGGTGGCTGCTGGCCAAGGCCGAGGAAGGAGAGGGCGGCTTCCAGGATGATCGCCTGCGCCATGAACAATGTCGACTGCACCACGATGGGGGACAGGGTGTTGGGCAGGACATGACGGAACATCAACCGGAGATCGCGCGCACCGACCGCCCGCGCTCCTTCGACGAAATCCTCCGCCTTCACGCTCATCACCTGGCCACGGATCAGCCGGATGAAGATCGGTACCGCCGACAGGCCGATCGCGATCATCGCATTGGTCAGCGACGGGCCGAGCACGGCGGCGAAGGCTATGGCGAGGATCAGGAACGGGCAGGCGAGCAAGGCTTCGGTGACGCGCGAGATCACGATGTCGATCCAGCCGCCATACCAGCCGGCGAGCATGCCGAAGGGCAGGCCGATCGCAACCGCGATCAGCACCGAGACGATGCCGGCGAGCAGCGAGGCCTGCGCCCCGTAGAAGAGCCGCGAGACCTGATCGCGGCCGAGTTCGTCCGTGCCGAACCAGTAGAGTTCCGACGGCGGCTTGCGGATGGCGAGGAAGTTCGACTTGAACGGGTCGGCCAGCGGCAATACCGGCGCCAGGACAGCCATCAGCAGGAAGACCAGCACGATGCTGCCGCCGATCAGCGCCGATTTGTTGCGGATCAGCCGGGCGAAGACGCCGGGGCGGGCGCTCACGCCGCTCGCGCTCCCGGTCGAGGAGATGGAATCGAGCGATGCCATCAGCCTGTCCTCAGACGCGGGTTGACGAGGACATAGAGGATATCGGCGATGAGGTTCATCAGGATGAAGCCGATGGCGGTGCACAGCACCACGCCCTGCACCACGCCATAGTCGCGGTTGAACACCGCATCGACGATCAGCTTGCCGAAGCCGGGAATGGTGAAGACCTGTTCGGTCAGCACAGCGCCCGCCAGCAATTCGCCGAAGAGCAGGGTCGTCAGCGTGATGATCGGCATCAGCGCATTGCGCAGCGCATGGCGATGCACGACCGCATCCTCGTCGAGCCCCTTCGCGCGGGCGGTGCGGACATAGTCCGACCGCAGCACCTCCAGCATCGCCGAGCGGGTGTGGCGCATCAGGAAGGCGGCGAGTCCGTTGCCGAGCACGAAGGCCGGCATGATCAGGCGCTGGATCGCCTCCCAGGGGTGGACGAAGATCGATTCATAACCGGATGCCGGCAGCCATTTCAGATGCACCGAGACCAGCAGGATCAGCATGATCCCGAACCAGAAATTCGGGATCGACAGCCCCGACAGCGCGACCGCGCTGGCGGAGTAGTCGACGATCGTGCCCTTGCGCCGTGCGGCCAGGATGCCGATCGGGATGCCGATGCAGATCGCGACCAGGATCGAGGCGGTGGCGAGCTGGATCGTCACCGGCAGCTTTTGCAGGATCAGGTTCAGCACTGGCTCGCCGGTGCGCAGCGAGCGGCCGAAATCGCCCTGCACGACCTGTCCGAGCCAGGCGAAGAACTGGACGAAGATCGGATCGTCCAGCCGGTAGATCTCGCGCAGCCGCGCGATCACCTCGGGGTCGCGTTCCTCGCCGGCGATGACGAGGAACGGGTCGCCCGGCAGCGCGCGCTGCAGGGCGAAGACGAAGAGCGATACCAGAAACAGCGTCGGTATCGCGATCAGGATGCGGCGGAGGATGAGCGTGGCCATGGGCCACCTCTCAGAGCATGAACGTCCTCACGAGCGCTTCAGCCCGGCCAGCCGGATCATCCCGTCCGGGTTGATCGCAAAGCCCTGCATGTCGGAGCGCATCGCGAAGAACACCGTCTGGTTATAGAGGTAGATGATCGGCAACTCGTCCTGCAGGATCTTCTGCGCGGCGTCGTAGCGCTTCTTGCGTTCGGCCGGCTCGTAGATCGTGCGGGCCTCGTCGAGGAGCTTGTCGACCTCCGCATTGGCGTATTTGCCGTCGTTCTGGTTGCCCTTCGAATGGGCGAACGGATGGATGTTGCCGTCCGGATCGATTCGGCCGGACCAGCCGACGCGGCTCATCTGGAACTTGCCCTGCTGCTGGTCGCGCAGCTGGCTGGCGAATTCGGTCGAGCGGATCTGGATGTCGATGCCGGCTTCCTGGGCCATCGCCTGGATCACCTGCCCGAGCTGGGCATCGACCGGATTGTTGGTGACGAAGAGCTCGACCGAGACTTTGGACTGCCCGGCTTCCTTGAGCAGGGCCTTGGCCTTGGCGAGGTCGCGGGCGGGCACCGGCAGATCGGCGCTGACATAGTAGTTGCCGGGGTTGAAGGGCTGGTTCGACGGCGCGTAGAGCCCCTCGAACACGACCTGGCTCAGCACCTTGCGGTCGATCGACAGGGAGAGTGCCTGGCGCACGCGCTTGTCCTTGCCCATCGGCTGGTTCGCGGCTTCACCATTGTTGGTGTTGATGGTGATGCCCTGGTAGCCGAGATTGGCGATGCTCTCGACCTTCAGCGACTTGTCCGACTGAGCCGATTTCACGTCGGTCGGGGCCAGCCGCTCCAGCATGTCGAGTTCGCCCGAGCGCAGATTGGCGAGGCGCACCGTCGTGTCGGGGATCGAGCGGTAGAGCACACGGTCGAAACTGTACTTGTCGGCCTCCCAATGCTCCTTGAACTTCTCCAGCACGATGCGGTCGTTCTGCACGCGCTCGACGAATTTATAGGGGCCGGAGCAGACCGGCTTCGCCGCGACGTCGCCCGACAGGGTCTTGGGCGAGAGCATCATGCCGGCGCGATCGGTGAGCTGCGAGAGCAGGGTGGCGTCGGGGCGCTTCAGCTTCAGCACCAGCGTGGTCGCGTCGGGCGCTTCGACGCTGTCGACCGAGCCGAGCTCGGCCTTGCGCAGCGAGTCGGGCAAGGTGCGGGCGCGGTCTAGATTGGCCTTGGCAGCCTCGGCGTTGAAGGCCTCGCCGTCATGGAACTTGGCGTCGCTGCGCAGCTTCATCGTCAGCGTCAGGCCATCGACGGAGAAATTCCATTCCGTCGCCAGGCGCGGCACCAGCTTCAGGTCCGGCGTGATATCGACCAGCCGGTCGCACAGTCCCATGAAGACGATGCGGCCGACGAAGGTGCGCGCCTTGTGCGGGTCGAGCATGTCGGGGTCTTCCTGAAGCCCGATCCGCAGGGTGGACGGAGCCTGGGCCAGGGCCGGCATTGTCGCGAGCGCGAGCGCGGCGGCCGAGATCGCAACCTTCAAAAGCTTCATGATTTCCCCTCGTTCCGGACGGTTGTCGGCGAACGTTTCCGCCGCGTTGGCAGCGGGTCGTTCTGCTCAATTCGTTCCTTGTGGCACTAACCTGACTCAGTTTGCGGCCGGCGTCGATGATGCGCCGCATCAATTCGCTGGCAACTCGGCCTGCAGTCTGGGCGGGCACCGTCTTGCCGTGAGGCGGGTTCCATGTCCGGGATGGGCGTGCCCGATGCGGCCATGGCTGTCGCCACCTCTTTCGGCAGAAGCTAGAACGGCGATCGACAAGGCATGGGCCGTCTGGGCCTGAGGGAGATTGGGCATGCTGCTGGGCGTGATCGCCGACGACATGACGGGCGCGACCGATGTTGCGCTGATGCTGAATCGGGCGGGCATGCGCACCGTCCAGGTCATCGGCGTGCCGCCGGCCGGCACTGCGCTGCCGGAGGCCGATGCTGTCGTCGTCGCGCTGAAATCGCGGACCAATCCGGTGGCTGAGGCCATCGCGGATTCGCTCGCCGCCTGCGAGGCGCTGCTGAAAGCTGGCGCGCGCCAGATCCTGTTCAAATACTGCTCGACCTTCGATTCGACGGCGCAGGGCAATATCGGGCCGGTGGCGAATGCGCTGGCGGAACGGCTGGGCGCCAGGCTCGCCATCATCTGTCCGGCGTTCCCGGCGAATGGCCGCTCGATCTATCAGGGCTATCTCTTCGTCGGCGCCGTGCCGCTGCATGAAAGCTCGATGAAGGACCATCCGCTGACGCCGATGCGGGATTCCAGCCTGATGCGCCTGATGTCGACGCAGGCGAAGACCGAAACCGGTCTCGTCGACTACGCCACCGTGCTCGCGGGCCCGGCCGCGGTGAAGGCGCGGCTCGCGAAGCTGGAGGCTGACGGCATCCGCTATGCCGTGACCGACGCCCTGACAAACGAGGACCTGATGACGCTCGGCCACGCCGTGTCGGAGCATGTCCTGCTGACCGGCGGCTCGGGCATCGCGATGGGCCTGCCGCAGAATTTCCGCCGCGCCGGCCTGCTGCCGGAGCGTCCCGGCCCGCAGGACTTGAAGGCGCCCGCCGGGCGTGCCGGTATCATTTCCGGCAGTTGCTCCACCGCGACACGCGGCCAGATCAAGGCGGCGCTCGCGGCTGGCTTTCCTGCGCTGAAGGTCGATCCCTTCGCTCTGGTCGACGGCAGCCAGGATGCCGTCGGCCTCGCCGCCTGGGCGCTGGCGCAGCCGGCCGACAAACCGTTCCTCGTCTATTCCAGCGATGATCCGGCTGAGGTCGCGGCTGTGCAGGGCAAGCTGGGCCGCGAGCGGGCCGGCAGCATCGTCGAACACGCCTTCGCCGAGCTGGCGCGCCGGCTTTCCGAAGGCGGTGTGACGCGGCTTCTCGTCGCTGGCGGCGAGACCTCGGGCGCAACGGTGCTGGGCTTGGGCATCCGCACCCTCGAAATCGGCCCGGAAATTGACCCAGGCGTGCCCTGGACGCGCGTCGTCGATGGGCCGGAAATGGTCGTGGCCCTGAAATCCGGCAATTTCGGCACGCCGGATTTCTTCGTGAAAGCCTGGAATTTGCTGCGCTGATGCCCGATTTTCCTGCCCTGAATCTCCTGTAGGCTCGGCCCGCGAACTGGGAAACGGTATGGACATGGCATTTCTCGGCGAACTTCTGATCAACGTGGCGGATCGCGGCCGCGCGCTGATCGGCTTCGAGCGCTTTCTTGGCAATCGCTCGCGCCCGATCGACAAGCTCTGCGAGGATCTCCTCTCCGGTCGTGGCGAGGCCTCTGGGATGGCGTTGGCGCAGGCCGTGCTGGAAGCGTGGCAGAAGCTCGACAAGCCCGGCCGGCTCGCCTTCTTCACCATGCTGCGGGAGCGTTTCGGCCCTGATCACGAGCGGCTCGACGCGGCGATCGAGGCCTATCGCGCCAAGCCCTGCCCGGCGACGGTGGCGGCTCTGCATCAGGCGTCCGAGCCGCGCCGGCAGGAACTGTTTCGTCGCCTTAATCTTGCGCCCGAGGGCACGCATGTGCTGGTGCGGATGCGTGAAGCCCTGTTCGAGGCGATCGCGGCGGAGCCGGAGCTGAAGGGCATCGACGACGATTTCCGTCATCTCTTCGGCTCCTGGTTCAACCGCGGCTTCCTGGTCCTGCGCCGGATCGACTGGCGCACCCCCGCAAACGTCCTGGAGAAGATCATCCGCTACGAGGCGGTCCACGAGATCCAGGGTTGGGACGATCTCAGGCGCCGGCTGGAGCCTGCGGATCGGCGCTGTTTTGCCTTCTTCCATCCCCAGCTCGTCGACGACCCGCTGATCTTCGTCGAGGTAGCGCTGACCGGGGATATCCCGCGCAGCATCAGCGAAGTGCTGGAGCCTGAGCGTGAGGTCCTGCCAGCGCAGCAGGCGACGACGGCGGTATTCTATTCGATCTCAAACTGCCAGGAGGGCCTGCGTGGCATCTCCTTCGGTAATTTCCTGATCAAGCAGGTCGCCGAGGACCTGAAGCGTGAACTGCCGGGACTGGATACCTTCGTCACGCTCTCGCCTGTGCCCGGTTTCGCCCGCTGGCTCGCCAGCATGGCGGAAGAGCCCGGCGATCTCGTGCTCACCAACGAGGAGCGTTCCGAGCTCGCCCGCCCGGCCGGCGAGACGATCTCGCTCGACGATGCCACCAAGGCGCGCCGCGACAAGCTGCTCGGCCAGATGATGGCGCAATACATGCTGCGGGCGCGCACGGGCTCGGGCCGCGTCATCGATCCCGTCGCCCGCTTCCATCTCGGCAACGGTGCGCGGCTGGAGCGCATCAATGTCGGCGGTAATCTCTCGGCGCGGGGCCTGCGCGAGTCGCACGGCGTGATGGTCAATTACCGCTACGACCTCGACGATATCGAGACCAACCACGAGGCCTTCGCGACCCGCAACACGGTGGTGGCCTCCTCCGGCGTACGCAAGCTGCTGCGCTCTGTTGCGAGCTAGAGCATCGGTCCGAAGAGCGTGATGCGGTTTTCGAAAAAGGCCGATGCAAAATCTAGGATCTAGAGTATCGGACTGAATGTCGTGTTCAGTCCGATACTCGAATGCGAAAACGCCTGAAAGGACCCGAAATCATGGGCAATCACCTCTTCGATCTGATTCGTTCGCGCATGCCGGCGCCCGCCGCGCCCTTCGCGCTGCTCGATGATGGCAGGCGTTTCTCCTATGGCGACATGGTTGCGGTCTCCGCGCGCTTCGCGGATGCACTCGCCGGACTCGGCGTGAAGCCGGGTGATCGCGTTGCGGTGCAGGTCGAGAAGAGCTTCGAAGCGCTGATGCTCTATCTCGGGACTGTGCGGGCCGGCGCGATCTTCCTGCCGCTGAACACCGCCTATACCCCGGCCGAGATCGAGTATTTCCTGGGTGATGCCGAGCCAGCGGTCTTCGTCTGCGATCCCGCCAAGGCCGAGGCCCTGCGGCCCTATGCCGAGAAGGCCGGCGCCAAGCTGGAGACGCTGGGCATCGGCACCGGCAGCCTGCTCGATAAGGCCGATGCCGCCTCAGACGAATTCGCGGATGTCGCGCGCGGGCCGGACGATCTCGCCGCGATCCTCTACACCTCTGGTACGACCGGACGCTCCAAGGGCGCGATGCTCAGCCATGACAACCTGTCGTCCAATGCGCTGGCGCTGGTCGACTACTGGCGCTTCACGAAGGGCGACGTGCTGCTGCATGCCTTGCCGATCTTCCACACGCATGGCCTCTTCGTCGCGACCAACGTGATCCTGCTGTCCGGCGCTTCGATGATCCTCCTGCCGAAATTCGATCCGGAGCAGGTCTTCAAGTATCTGCCGCAGGCGACCAGCATGATGGGCGTGCCGACCTTCTATGTCCGTTTGCTTCAGGATGCCCGCCTGACCAAGGAGGCGACGAAGCATATGCGCCTCTTCGTCTCCGGCTCGGCGCCGCTTCTGGCCGAGACGCATCGCGAGTGGAGCGCTCGCACCGGCCACGCCATTCTCGAACGATACGGCATGACCGAGACCAACATGAATACCTCGAACCCCTATGAGGGGGATCGGGTCGCCGGCACGGTCGGCTTCCCGCTGCCGGGCGTCTCGGCCCGCGTCACCGAGCCAGAGACCGGCAAGGAGATCGCTCGCGACGAGATCGGCATGATCGAGGTCAAGGGCCCGAACGTCTTCAAGGGCTACTGGCGCAATCCCGAGAAGACGGCCGCCGAGTTCCGGCCGGACGGCTTCTTCATCACCGGCGATCTCGGCAAGATCGATCCCGCCGGCTACGTCCATATCGTCGGGCGCGGCAAGGACCTGATCATCACTGGCGGCTACAACGTCTATCCGAAGGAAGTCGAGACCGAGATCGACGAGATGCCGGGCGTGATCGAGAGCGCGGTCATCGGCGTGGCGCATCCCGATTTCGGCGAGGGCGTCACCGCGGTCGTGGTCTGCAAGCCCGGCGCCGAGATCACCGCGAAGGGGATCGCCACGGCGCTGGAGCAGCGTCTCGCCAAGTTCAAGCAGCCCAAGCAGGTCTTCGTTGTGGCGGAGCTGCCACGCAACACCATGGGCAAGGTTCAGAAGAACCTGCTGCGCGAGCAGTACAAGGATATCTACGCCAGGCAGATGAAGGCGGGCGGATAACAGCTTTATCCATCATTCTCGGGCGAGGTGGAGCCTCGACCCGAGAATTTCATGCAGGAAGGGCGCTCTCTTTCGAGAGATGCTCGGGTCAAGCCCTAGCATGACGGCTAGCTCAGACGATTCATACCAGCGCCGGCACACCGAGCTCGATGGTCTCGCCATCGGCCGGGATGCGCAGGCGCCGGGTATCGACCCCGCGCTCCTTCGCCGCCTTGCGCAAAGCCGCACGGCTGACCGTGGCGTGGTCGAGCGCTTCCATATGCGTCGCGATCACTGTCGCATGCGGGAAAGCCTCGGCCAGGTCGAGCGTCTGCTCGGCATCCATCACGATCAGCGTGTTGTCCCACATCGCCCCGCAGGAATGGCTGACGATCACGTCGGGGCCTGTCGCGGTCGCGGCATCGCGCAGGGGTGGATAGAGCACGCTGTCGCCGCACCAGTAGAGCGTCGGCTCGCCCGGCGCCTCGAAGCTCAGCCCCATGACCGGCCCCATCTTCTCGACGACGGCGCCGGTGCCGTGCTGGGCCGGGTGTCGTTTCAGGATGATCGGCCCCAGCCTGATATAGCAGTCGATCGCCGTGATCGAGGCGAAGCCCGCCTGCGCGATCGCCGCCTCGTCGCCTGGCCGGCACAGGATCGGCAGGTTCTTCGGCAGACGTTCCTTGGCGACCTCGTCGAAATGATCGGCATGGAGATGGGAGATGATCACGGTCTCGACCCCGGCGACGATGTCCGCGATGGGCTCGGGCAGGTCCACCATCGGGTTCTCCGAGCGCCCGGTGAAGGAGCGGCGGCTATGGCGCGGGCCGAAATCGGGGTCGATCAGGAAGACCCGGCCCCCGAAATCGAGCTTCAGCGTCGCGTTGCGGAGAAGTTTGAGCTTCATATCCGTCGGCTCCTCATCTGGGACCGGCATTGTTCCGCATCCCGCCACGAGGAGACCAGTTCGGATTTGTGAAGCTCTTTCCACGTTCGCGTGACGTATCACGCCACCGCGAACTGGCCGTAGGGCACCGTTTCGCGCGCCTTGCGCAGCGCGCTCGCCCACCAGTGGAGCTGCGCCAGCATCGTCGCCATCGCCTGCTCGGCACGGTCGGCATCGAGCAGTGTGCCCTCTGCATCGAAGCGGCTCCAGACATCGGCGAAGGCGACGCCGTCGCGGATCGGGGCAGCATGCAGTTCCCCGAAGACGAGGCGCAATTGCTCGACCGCACGCAAGCCGCCCGAGATCCCGCCATAGGAGACGAAGCCGACCGGCTTGCCGCGCCATTCCTGCCCGACCGCGTCGATCAGGAATTTCAGGATCGCCGGATAGCCGCGATTGTACTCCGGAGTCACCACGACGAAGCCGTCGGCCCAGCCGATGATCTGCCGGAGCTCTTCGAGGGCAGGGTGCTTGCCGCTGACATGGCGCGGCGGCAGGTCCATGTCGCCGGGGTCCACGACCGCGAGGTCGAAGGGGCCGTCGCCCGCGATCTGCGAGATCGCCCAGCCGGCGACCTTGTCGCAGAAGCGGCCTTCGCGGCTGCTGCCATAGATCAGGGCGAGCCTGATCCGCGTATCGACCTTCTGGTGCATGGAAACGCTCCGGTTTGCATCACGGGAGCGGGGTTTATAGAACCTCAAGTAAGGTTAAGGTCAAGAGGTGTTTCCAGTGCCCCAGCCGGTGCATTTGCCGATCGAACTCAGCGTCGGCGATGTCGCCCGCCGCAGCGGGCTCGCCGTATCGGCGCTGCACTTCTACGAAGCCGAAGGGCTGATCCGCAGCCATCGCACGGCCGGCAATCAGCGTCGCTATGCCCGAGAAGTGCTGCGCCGGGTCGCGATCATCAAGGTGGCGCAGCGGGCCGGCATCCCGCTGAAGACGATCCGCGAGGCCTTCAGGGCGCTGCCGCAGGAACGCACGCCGACCGTCGCCGACTGGACGCGGCTTTCGTCAGCCTGGAAACAGGAGCTGGAACGCCGCATCGACCGGCTGACGCGACTGCGCGACCATCTGAACGGCTGCATCGGCTGCGGTTGCCTGTCGGTGCGGGATTGTCCGCTGCACAATCCTCTCGATCGCCTGGCAGAGGAGGGGCCGGGGCCGCGCCTCCTCGATCCCGAGTGAGGCTCAGCCTGCCTTGTAGAGCGTGTCGAGCGGCATCCGCGCGACATCGGCCATCAATTGAGCGAAGCCCTGCGCCTGGAGGGCCGCCGTCGCCTTGCCCTTCGCGGCGGTCGCGAGGCTGGCATCGCCCGCCGCGCCGGCGCGGTTCACGTCCTGCGCCATCCAGGCGAAGGCATGCGGGCCGGTCGGGCGCAGATGCGCGTAGCCTTCCTCGGCCATGGTCACCGTATGGGGCTTGAACAGCCCGGCCTGGCCCATGTCGACGAGGTCGGGCCGGAAATGCAGCATCAGCGAGGTCTCGACATCGCCGCCATGGATGCCGTGGCGGACATCGAGCTCGCCATAGAGCCCCTCCGGCAGGCCGAAGGACATCCAGGCGGTGCAGACGGCGAACATCCCGTGCTCGACGCGCAGTTCCCGAGCCGCGATCTTCATCGGGTCGACATTGCCGCCATGCGAGGTGATCAGCACCAGCTTGCGCAGGCCCGCCCGCTTCACGCTCTCGCCGATCTCGATCCAGGAGCGGATCGCGCTCTCCCAGCCGATCGTCACGGTACCCGGCGAATGCAGATGCTCGTTCGACTTGCAGACCGCCTGCGTGGGCAGGACGAGCACGTCGAGACCGGCCGGCACAAGTGGCATGGCCTCGGCCAACATCCCGTTCATCACTGTCGTATCGACGGAGACCGGCAGATGGGGGCCGTGCTGCTCGATCGCCGCCAGCGGCAGCACCGCGACGGTGCGATCGGCAGAAAGCGTGGCGAAGTCGGAGCTCTTCAGGTCGCCCCAGAAACGTGCGGTCATGATCAGGCCTGTCAGGAACCGGTGCGGTCGCCTTGTTTCTGTGCAGAAACCCGGCCGCACGGCGTTGCATTGTCCCGCCGTCCTATCGCATGGGATAAGGAGACGGGCCAGTGGTCGGATTGGCGGCGGCGAGAGGGGAGAGAGCGAGATGGCGACGATGAAATATCGCGTGAACCGGCGCGCCGCGCTGGGGCTGATCGGCGGCTCCACCGCGTCCCTGCTTATTCCGGTGCCGGGCGCGCGCGTCAACGCGCAGACGCTCGACAAGGTCAGCTACCAGACCAACTGGCGCGCCCAGACCGAGCATGGTGGTTTCTATCTCGCCGCGACCAACGGCATCTACAAGAAATACGGCCTCGACGTAGAGATCCGCCCCGGCGGTCCGCAGCAGAATCCCACTCAGCTCCTGCTCGGCGGCCGCGTCGACATGATCATGGGCAACTCGCTGGAAGCGCTCAGCTTCGCGCATGAGAACCTGCCCTTCCTCTGCATCGCCTCGATCTTCCAGAAGGACCCGCAGGTCCTGATCTCGCATCCCGGCCAGGGCAACGACACGCTCGCCGACCTGAAGGGCAAGCCGATTCTGATCGCGGCGCAGGCCCGCGTCGGCTTCTGGCCGTTCCTGAAGCTCAAATTCGGCTATCAGGACGAACAGATTCGTCCCTACACGTTCAATATGGCGCCGTTTCTGGCCGACAAGAAGCTGACGCAGCAGGGTTTCCTGTCCTCCGAGCCCTTCGTCATCCGCAAGGCGGGAGTCGACCCGGTCGTGCATCTTCTCGCCGATGCCGGCTTCGAGAACTACAACACCACGATCACGCTCTCCCGGAAGATGGTCCAGGAGAAGAAGGAACTGGTGCAGCGCTTCACCGATGCGACGCTGGAGGGCTGGGCGGAATACATGAAGGGCGGCCCCGGCAACGCCGCCGCCAATGCCCGGATCCTGAAGGATAATCCCGACATGGATCAGGAGAAGATCGACTACGCGCTCAAGGTCATGAACGAGCGCGGCATCGTCGTCTCCGGAGACGCCAAGACGCTCGGCATCGGCGCGATGACCGATGCGCGCTGGGCGAGCTTCTACAAGACGATGAACGAAGCCGGTGTGGTTCCCGCCGGTGTCGACGTGAAGAAGGCTTACAGCCTCGACTTCGTCAACAAGGGCATCGGCAAGAGCTGAGCCGGACAAGCATTGCTGAAAAGATGACTGTGACGATGGACGAGACGAAGCCGCAATCCGCCGCAAGCACCCCGCTGGTGGCCGTCCGGCACGTCTCGAAGCGCTTCGCCAATGGCACGCTGGCCGTGCGGGATGTCGATCTGGAGTTGGGGGCAGGGCAGTTCATCAGCTTGCTCGGCCCGTCCGGCTGCGGGAAGTCGACGCTGCTGCGCATGATCGCGGGGCTCGGCGCGCCGACGACAGGCTCGATCACCTGGCCGGGCGAGACCGGAGATGCGCAGGGCAGTGCCGGCCACGGCGCACGCGATCTCGGCTTCGTCTTCCAGGACCCAACGTTGATGCCCTGGGCTAATGCGCTCGCCAACGTCATGCTGCCGCTCAAGCTCAAGGGCGTGCCGAGAGCCGAAGCCGAGGCGCGTGCCGCCGAAATGCTGGCGCTGGTCGGCCTGAGGGGCTTTGAGGCATCCTACCCGCGTGAACTCTCGGGCGGCATGAAGATGCGCGTCTCGATTGCACGTGCGCTGGTGATGCGGCCGAAGATCCTGCTGATGGACGAGCCCTTCGCTGCGCTCGACGAGATCACCCGCCACCGCCTCAACGACGACCTGCTGTCCTTGTGGGAGCGTGAGCGCTTCACCGCCGTTTTCGTCACCCATTCGGTCTTCGAATCCGTTTATCTCTCGGAGCGCATCGTGGTGATGGCGGCGCGCCCCGGCCGGGTCATGGCCGATTTGTCAGTCGATGCCGCCTATCCGCGCGACGACCTGTTCCGGACCTCCGGTGAATACGCCCATCTCTGCCGCGTCGCTTCGACCAAGCTCAAAGAGGCGATCGGCTGATGAACGTGCCCGTTGAAAGCTTGAATTCGGACGGAACCGACGCGCAGGCACGGCCGATCGCGGCGGTCGAGGCCAACATTCTCGGCCTGCCTGCCAGTGTCTGGCCGCGTATCTTCGCGCCGCTGGTGATCGGCGTCGCCGTGCTGGCGCTCTGGGAATTCGCGGTCCGCTGGAACGATATCCCGCATTACGTCCTCCCCGGGCCGATCCTGGTCGGGCAGACGCTGGTGGCCGACTGGGGCACGCTTTCGGGCTCGCTCTGGGTGACACTGAAGATCACCTTCATGGCGCTCGCCGCTGCGATCGTTGTGGGCGTGACGCTCGCGGTGCTGTTCAGCCAGTCGAAATGGCTGGAGATGGCGCTCCTGCCCTACGCCGTCATTCTGCAGGTCACGCCGATCGTTGCCATCGCCCCGCTGATCATCATCTGGGCCAACGACATCGACCTGTCGCTGCTGATCTGTGCCTGGATCGTCGCCTTCTTTCCGATCCTGTCGAACACGATCCTCGGGTTGAACTCGGCCGATCACAACCTCGTCAACCTGTTCGAACTCTATGGCGCCTCGCGCTGGCAGACGATGCGCTATCTCAAGCTGCCTGCGGCGCTGCCCTATTTCCTCGCGGGGCTGAAGATTTCGGGCGGTCTTGCGCTGATCGGTGCGGTCGTGGCCGAGTTCGTCGCCGGCACAGGCGGTAGCGCCTCGGGCCTCGCCTATCGCATCCTAGAGGCAGGCTACCAGCTCAAGATACCGCGCGTCTTCGCGGCACTGGTGATGATCTCGCTCTCAGGCATCGCCATTTTCCTGGCAACCAGCCTGATCTCGTACCTGCTGCTCCATCGCTGGCATGAGAGTGCGATCCGGCGCGAGAACTAGCGGCCGGCGCGGCGAAGCTAGACGAAATAGGCGAGCTTACGCTCGGCCGGCAGCGCATCGATGTCGCGCAGCGCGGATTCCGAAGGGGTGGCGGCCGGGCGCGCGGGCTCTGGATGGGCGTTGCCGGAATCGCTGAAGACGATATCGTCGTCGAGCAACTGGACTGTGGCGAAGCGTGCTTCCGACGCCATTCGGTCCGGGAATTCCAGCGGGACCGGAGCATGGCCATCGGTCGCGATGTCGAGATCGTCGTAATGGCGCGGCGCGGCGGAAGGGGGCGGCACGATCATCGTGTCCGTGGTCGCCGCCATGGCCTCGAAGCTCACGCTGCTCTCCCGCGAGACCTCGCCGAAGGCCCGGAGGCTCGAATCCAGCATGGCGATCGTATCGGCGATCTTGTCGATCCGCTGGACCACGCTGTCGACGACGCCGATCGCCGTAGAAATCTCGGCGGCGCGTCGGTCGAGCATATCGCAGGCTGCCACATCCGCGCCGGTTTCGCGCAGTCCCCAGGCAGCCTCCTGGACGCCCTCGGTCGCGGCGAGAACGGCGCCGGCGGCTTTCTCGATCTGGGCGGCGAGCCCCGAGGAGCGAGCTTCGGCCTTGCCGCTGATGCGTTCGAGATCGGTGCGCAGATCGCTGATGAGCGCTGCAGCCTCGATCAGATTGGTTTCCCGGCTGGTTTCCTGCACGCCGAGCCCGACGACGCGCTCGATTCGCTGGATGGCGCCGAGCAGTTGCAGGGTGTCCGCCTGCCGGTTGCGCTTGGCGTATTCGACCATGAACCAGCGGCCGCGTGCCGTCTCCATCACCGCGGCCTCGATCGCCTCGTAGTCGGCCTGGCTCAGTGGTGTCAGCGAGCGCGCATCGCCCATGACGGATCTGCCTTCGAAGGACCGGCCGAATCAGGGAACCGGGGATGAAGTTGTGAACCAAGCCTGCCTTGCGATTGCTTAAGGAATTGCTGCCACCGCCCCGAATTGGAACAGATTGCCAGGCAGACGGTCGTTTTCGGGCCAAGCAACGTATTGGCTACGCCTCGGACGCCGCCGGAAGGCTCGCTGCTTGCCAAGCAGGCGCGGCGCAGCAATACAGGGCTGGGGGTGAAAGCCGATGCCACGGCAATGCGCGGACGCGTGCAAGGCCGTCTGGCAGTTCCGGCGAGGGGATGAGGGCCTCAGGGCGATATGGCGAGTCTCGATACCGCCGAACCGCAGGCGGCTATCCGCGATGACGCGGGCACGCTCGCGGTGGCGCTGACGGGCTCGTGGAGCGCCGACCGTGCCCCGCGCATCGAGGAACTGGTCACCGAGATCAGCGAGCGCCTGACGCAGTCCGGTGCCCGGGTCGATCTGTCCGAGGTGACGCGGCTCGATACGCTTGGCGCCTACGTCCTCAATCGGCTGAAGTCCCGGCAGAAACGGAATGGCATCGAGGTCGAACTCGTCAGCCGCCGGCCCGAGCACGGCATCCTCCTGGCCGAGGTCCAGCTTCACGACGAGGATCCGCCGAAATCCCGTCGGCATTTCGGGATCGTCGACGTGCTCGTCGATATCGGTGAGGGCGTGGTGCGCTTCGGCCGGGACATGGTCGGCGGCGCCATGTTCCTCGGAGAGGTCGTGGTCGGCTCGGCCAGTGTCGTCCTCGGCCCGCGCAAGTTTCGCGGACCGTCGCTGGTCAACCAGATCGAGCTGATCGCCTTCAACGGCGCGCCGATCATCATGCTGATCTCGTTCCTCGTCGGCTGCATCGTCGCGCAGCAGGGAATTTTCCAGCTCCAGCAGTTCGGCGCCTCCGCCTTCGTGGTGAACCTGACCGGCATCCTGATCCTGCGCGAGCTCGCGGTCCTCCTGACCTCGATCATGATCGCCGGCCGCTCGGGCTCGGCCTTCACGGCGGAGATCGGCTCGATGAAAATGCGCGAGGAGATTGATGCCTTGCGCGTAATGGGGCTCGACCCGATCGAGGTTCTGGTCGTGCCACGCATCCTCGCGCTGATCATCTCGCTGCCGATCCTGACCTTCATCTCGGCGATGGCCGGACTGGTCGGCGCCGGCCTCGTCTCCTGGCTCTATGGTGGCATCGGGGTCGATACTTTCCTCGCTCGGTTGCAATCGGTCATCACCTGGAAGCATTTCGCCGTCGGCCTGATCAAGGCGCCTTTCATGGCCTTCGTCATCGGGTTGATCGCCTCGATCGAGGGACTCGCGGTCAAGGGTTCGGCGGAATCGCTCGGCCGGCAGGTCACCGCCTCGGTGGTGAAGGCGATCTTCATGGTCATCGTCGTCGATGGGCTTTTCGCCATGTTCTTCGCCTCGATCGAGTTCTGACGATGACAGGGCAGGGCGCGTCACATACCGGTTCGGCGCAGGCTCTCGGCGAACCCGAGGCTGTCATCCGCGTCCGTGACCTCAAGGTCGCCTTTGGCGACAAGGTGATCATGGAGGGGCTCGATCTCGACGTGTTCCGGGGCGAGATCCTCGGCTTCGTCGGCGGCTCCGGTCAAGGCAAGTCGGTGCTGACGCGCACGATCCTCGGGCTCGTCCGCAAGCGGCGCGGGACGATCGAGGTTTTCGGCGAGGATGTCGACGACCTGAATCTCCAGCAGCGCCGTGTGCTCGAGCGGCGCTTCGGCGTCATGTTCCAGCAGGGCGCGCTGTTCTCGGCGCTGACGGTAAAGCAGAATATCCAGGTGCCGATGCGGGAATACCTCCAGCTCTCGCCCGATCTGCTCGACGAACTGGCGATGGTGAAGCTCGATCTTGTCGGCCTGCCGCGCGACGCTGCCGACAAGGTGCCGTCCGAACTTTCGGGCGGCATGATCAAGCGCGCCGCACTCGCCCGCGCGCTCGCGCTCGATCCCGAGATCGTCTTCCTGGACGAGCCGACATCGGGGCTGGATCCGATCGGCGCCGCCGAATTCGACGATCTAATCATGACCTTGAAGCAGACACTGGGCCTGACCGTCTTCATGGTAACCCATGATCTCGACAGCCTGTATCATGCTTGCGACCGAATCGCCGCTCTGGCGGACAAGAAGGTGATCGCGGTCGGCCCGCTGGCGGCGATGCTGGCGTCCGACCACCCATGGTTGAAGGCCTATTTCGGCGGCGAGCGCGCCATGGCCAGACTGCCGGCAGGAGAGCAGGGACGAAGCGGCTAGGGCATGGAATCGCGCGCCAATTACGCACTCGTCGGCCTGTTCACGCTCGCGGTCCTCGCGGCGGCTTTCGGCTTCGTCTACTGGTTCAACAGCGGCGGGGCGGGAAGCAAGGAGAGCATCCGCGTCATCTTCACCGGTACGGTGACCGGGCTGGGCCGTGGATCGAGCGTGCTCTTCAACGGTCTGCGCGTCGGCGAGGTCACCAGTATCGAGCTTCAGCCGGACGATCCGCGGCGTATCTATGCGGTGATCCAGGTCGCCAACACGACGCCCGTGCGTGACGACACGCGCGCGCGCATCGAGGCCCAAGGTTTGGCCGGCGTGGTTGCGCTGCAGCTCATCGGCGGCGATCCTTCCGCACCGATGCTGAAGGCCAAGCCCGGCGAGCCGATGCCGACGATCATCGCCGAGCGCTCCGAGTTGCAGGATATCATCGAAACCGTGCGCAACGTCGCGCAGAAGGCCGATGGCATGCTTACCTCCCTCGATGGGCTGATCAAGCAGAACGCCACGCCGATCAACAACACCGTCCGCAATGTCGAAAAATTCTCGCAGGCGCTCGGCAACAATGCCGACGGGCTCGACAAGCTGATGGCCGGTTTCGGCAGCATCGCCGAGACGATCCAGCCGCTCTCGCAGAGGCTGCAATCGCTGAGCGAGGAGCTGACCGCGGTGGTGCGCTCGGTCGATCGAGACCGGATCGCCAGCATCGTCGAGAACGTCGACAAGTTCACCGGCGCGCTCGGAGGCTCGAGCGCCGATGTCGCCAAGGTGGTCAAGGACGCAGCCTCGATCTCGGCGAAGCTGGACAAGGCGGCCGATCAGGTTGAGGGCGTGCTGAAGGCGGCGAAGGGCTTCCTTGAGTCGGGATCGGGCCCCGACGGCCGCAGCGCTTTCCAGGAGGTCGCGGACGCTGCCAAATCGATCCGGACACTCGCCGACAATCTCGACAAGCGCACCGCCGAGATCACGGCAGGCATCAGCCGCTTCACCGGGCCGGGCCTGCGCGATGTCGAGACGCTGGCTGCCGACGGCAAACGTACGCTCACGGAACTCAACCGCACCTTGCGGAATTTCGAACGCAACCCGCAGCAGTTCATTTTCGGGGGCAAGCCGCCGCTTCCCCAGTACAACGGATCACGCTAGCCCCATGACGACCGAGGTTCAGTTTCCTCCGGCCCGCAGGGCTCGCCGCTTCCTCCCCGTCCTGGTGGTGGCCGCAACGGCGTTTCTCGCCGGCTGCGGCGGCGGGGCGACGCCCACCACATTCGATCTCTCGGCGCCGGGCGGCTTCGGCAAGGCAGGCGGATCGCGGGCGATGATGGTCGTGGCAGAGCCGACGGCAGTCCAGGCGCTCGATTCCGATCGGGTCATCGTCAGAGATTCAAGCGGGGCCCTGTCCTTCGTCGGCGGGGCGCAATGGGCCGATCGCGTTCCGGCGCTGGTGCAAGCCCGCCTGATCCAGACCTTCGAGAATGCCGGACGGGTCGGCTCGGTTTCGGGGCCGGGCCAGCGCATCTCGCCTGATGTCCAGCTCAATACCAATATCCGCAGCTTCAACATTGATGCGGCGAGCGGAACGGCGGTGGTCGAGATCACTGCCCGGATTGTCGGTGACCGGACCGGGCAGATCCAGCGGGCGCGGCTGTTCGCGGCGCGCGTACCGGCTGGCGCGGTCGACGGACCGGCTGCGACCCAGGCGCTCGACCGGGCGCTGTCGCAGGTCCTGGTCGAGATCGTGCGCTGGGCACGCTGAGCGCATTTCGCCGGCAACCCGCGATTTCCTTCGAACCAATGCTGCGCTAGGCTTTGATTCCGGCTCGGCCCGAGCCTCCCCCCTCCAGCCGGGGCAGCATCATCATGCGGGGCATTTCCATCGACCTGACCGACTGTCCGGGCACCACGCGTGAGGAGGGATTGCGTGAGCTGCCTGCGATAGGAGGTTTACGTCATGATTTTGTCGGCTCCGATCCATCAGTTGAAACGTAAAGCGCGCCTCCTGAGCCGGGCGGAGCGCATCCCGCTCCACGTAGCCCTCGACCGCGTCGCGGCCGAGGAGGGCTATCGCAGCTGGAACCTGCTCGCAGCCAAGCAGCCCGGAATGGCATCGGTTCGCGCGCTCTGGCCGCTGCTTGAACCGGGCGATCTCGTACTGGTGGCGGGACGGCCCGGGCAGGGCAAGACGCTGGCGAGCCTGGCCCTTCTTGCCGAAGCGATGCGTGCCGGGCGCCAAGCTATCTTCCTTACGCTTGAATACACGCCGGCTGACGTGCTCTCCCGTCTGCGGGCGATCAATGTCGAGCCGGCTGAGTTCGCGGGCCTGTTCGATTGCGACTGTTCCGATGCGATCAGCGCCAACTACGTCATGGTAAGGCTGGCCGATGCGTCGCGTGGCACGGTGGCGGTGATCGATTACCTGCAACTGCTCGACCAGCGCCGTGATACGCCGGAGCTGGAGCTGCAGGTGAGGACGCTGAAAGCCTTCGCGCGGGAGAGGGGGGTGATCCTCGTCTTCCTCTCGCAGGTCGACCGTTCCTATGAAGCCTCGGGCAAATCCTTCCCCGGGATCGCGGATGTGCGGCTGCCCAACCCGCTCGACCTCGCCCTGTTCGACAAGACCTGTTTCGTGAACCGGGGTGAGGCGCGTTTCCGGGCGGCGGCGCCCGGTTAGCCTCTCCATAGCCATCTGAAAAGTAAAAGGCCGCCCTTGCGGGGCGGCCTTTCTCGTTCCGGTTGTGCCCGGTGCTTACTCGAAGCGCCCGCTGGCATGGGCCAGCATCGTGTAGACCTTGCCGGTCTCCGAGGTGAGGTAGGTCTTGGCCACCATCGAGTCGCGGTCGTCCTTGGCGGCTTCGCCGAGCAGGCGCTCGAACTCGTCGATATAGCGGTCGACCGTGTCCTTGAACTCGGCATCGCGCCGGTACTTGCGGCGGATCTCGTCGAAGGTCTGCTGGCCCTGCAGCGTGTAGAGCCGGCGGGTGAAGACGTTGCGCTCGCCGCGCTTGTAGCGGTCCCACAATTCGACGGCGGCGTCATGGTCGATCATCCGCGCGATGTCGACCGAGAGCGAATCGAGCTTCTCGATCGAATGCGTCGTCGGCTTGCTCGGCTCCGGCTGCTTGTCCTCGCGCGAGGCGCGGGTCAGGAGGTCCGAGAGCCAGCCCGTCTTGGCCGGCTGCTGTGTGGGCTCCGGTTGGCGGCGCGACACGTCCTGCACGGAGGCCGGACGGGTCGGCGCGGTCGCCGTCTCGATGCGGGCGGCGACGCGCGGCGCGGCAGGCTGCTCGGGCTCGCTCGCCGCAGCATCGATGGACGGCCGCAGCAGAGGCTCCTCCGCGGCAGGCGTGTGCTGAGGTGCAGGCGGGAAAGCCTGGGCAGGTCGCGCCGGAGCGGCCGGGGTGGCAACGGCGGCGGCGACCACTGCAGCCGCGGCCGGGCGCCGGCTGGCGACATGGTCGATCGGCAGCGAGACGTCGCCGCGGCGGCCGGCGCGCGTTACGATCTCGGTGAGATCGTTCAGCGCCTTGATCTGCTCGGCCACGACCCGGCGCATGGCCGAGGTCGATTCCTGGGCCTCGGCCGGTAGTTCGAGCACGCCGCGCTTCAGCTCGGCGCGGGTCGCCTCCAGCTCGCGCTGGATGCCACCGGTGATGCCGCGCATGTCCTGCGCCGCCTTCTGGAAGCGTTCGGTGACCTTGGCGATCTCGCCGCCGATCTCGGTAGAGACCTGGGCATAGGCCGCGCGCAGGGCTTCCGCCGTGCGTTCGCGCTCCTGCCCGGTGGCCGAGCGGATGGTCTCGAACTGCTGGGCGATCGCGTTCGTTGTCGATTCTGCCGAGTCGGACAAAACCGCGCCGATCTGGCGGGCTCGCGCTTCGGCCGTGCTGAGCGAATCATCGATCAGCGTGGCGAAGGAGCGGGTGATGGATTCGACGTCGTCGGTGCGGTTGGCGATGAGCCCGTGCAGTTGCTCCAGCGCCTCGCGACGTTCGATCAAGGCCTTGCCAACGCGGTTCTCGATCTGCTCCAGCCGGCCGGCGACGGCGTTGAGCGCCGCACTGCTGGCCTGCGTCGCCTCGTTGAGCGAGGTGCCGCGGTCGTCGAGCTGGCCGATCAGCGCAGTCGTCTCCCGCAGGGTGCCTTCCGAGAAGCTCTTCAGTTCGGCGATCTGCGCCGTGACCTGCTGCGAGGCCGAGCCGGCTTCCGTCATCACGGTTCCGATCACAGTCTGAAGCTCGCCGACGCGGGTCGACAGGCCATTCTCGACGGCCGCGAGGTTCTTGTTGGCGCCGTTGACGATCTGCTGCATCAGCTTGTTGGCCTCGCCGAGGCGTCCCAACATGCCCCCCAGCTCGTCGCGGAGTTGGTCGTTGGTGCCGATCAGCGCCTCGATCGATTGGCGCGAACCCGCTTCGAGCGTCTCGCGGAGCGCATTGGACGAAGCTTCGACCGCATTCGCAATCGCCGCGCCACGATCGCGCAGGCTGGCGACGATGGCGTTGCCGCGGCTTTCGAGCGCACGCACCACCGTCTCGCCGACGGAGGCGAACTCGTTGGCCAGCGCTTCGCCGCGCTCGTTCAGCGCCTCGACGGCACCATTGCTCCTGGCGTCGAACACGGCGCGCAGGGCTTCCACACGCTCGTCGACCGACTGGGTGAAGGTCGCGCCCTGCTCGCCGAGGGCTGCGACGAGGCCGCTGCCCTTGGCCTCGAAGACGCCACGCAGAGTCTCCACGCGTTCGTCGAGCGATTGGGTGATCGTATCGCCCTGGCGGCCGAGCAATTCGACGAGGCCGTGGCCCTTGGCGTCGAAGGCGGCCCGCATGGCGTCCGTCCGCTCGTCCAGCGAATTGGCGATCGCCGTGCCCTGGCGCTCCAGGGCGGTGACGATGCCGGCGCCCTGGCCCTCGAAGATCGCGCGCAGCTGCTCGGCGCGCTGGTCGAGCGCGCCCGAGATGGCATCGCCGCGACGGCCGAGCGCGGCAACTATGCCGAGCCCGCGATCGTCGAACAGGGTGCGCAACTGCTCGGCGCGCTCGGTGAGCGCGGCCGCGATGGCTTCGCTCTGCCCGGCGAGCGCCGAGACCATGCCGCCGCCCTGGTCGTCGAAGAGGGCGCGCAGCTCCTGCGCCCGCTCGGCCAGAACCGTGGCGATGGCTTCCGAACGGCCCTGCAGCGTGGCGGCGATCTCGTCGCCGCGGGTGTCGAGCGTGTGCGAGACCGTATCGAGTCGCCCGACGACGCGTTCCTCGAAACGCGCGACACTCTGGTCGAGCGTATCGGCGATCTGGAGGGCGCGGCCGCCCAGCGTCGCGTTGATCGTATCGGCCTTGTCGCTGAGCGTGCGGGTGAGCGACTCGCTCTTGGAGGTGACGACCTCGCCGATTTCGTCGGCCTTGGCTGCGAGCGCGCGGGTGACCTCGCGCCCCCCTTCGGCCAGCACGCGGGCGATATCGACCGTGCGCTCGACCAGCGCCTCGTTGAGGGCGGTGGCACGCGAGCCCAGGCTGCCGTCGATGCGGGCGATCAGGCTATCGAGCGTGCCGGCGATCTCGGCGCTCTTGGTGCCGGAGCGGTCCTCGAACAGTTTGATCTGGCTTTCCATCGCGTCCGCCGCCTCGCGGGTGCGACTGGCGAGGAGCTCCGCCGCTTCCAGCGCGCGTGTACCAGCCTTGTCGGCCAGCAGGACGCTGTCTTCGGAGATGAGCTTTTCGACCTGCGCGATGCCGGCATGGAGCGCTGCGGTAAGCTGCTGTGCGTCGCCGGAAATCTTGGCGGTCAGGAGGCCGCCCTGGTTGACGATCAGGTCCTCGAAGGCGCCCAGGCGCGCGGCGAGTGCGTTCTCGACGTCGCGGCCCTGCGTGTCGAAAAGCGCCGAGAACGCCGCAAGACGTCCGCCGAGAGCGGCTTCGATTTCATGCCCGCGCTCGTCGAAGAGCCTGGTCAGCGCGTCGTGGCGCAAGGCCAGCGCCTCGTTCAGTGCCTGGGCACGGCCCTCGACCGAACGCAGCATCGATTCGGCATTGGCCGAAAGTGCCTCGTTCACGCGGCCGCCCTGCTGGGTCAGCGCCATCACGATCTCGCGGCCGGTGCCGGCGAGCATGGTGCGGGCTTCCTCGGCATGCACGGTGAAAGTGTCGCGCAGGCCCTGTGTCGCCTCGGAAACGCGGTCGGCGACATGGCGGCCGTCGACATTGATCGTCTCGGTGAGGGATCGGGTCGCCTCGGTCATGCGGCGCGCCAGATCCTCGCTCTGCTCGCCGAGCAGGGTGTGGACCTCGCGGCCGGTGCTGACGAGATCGCGCACCATGGTCTCGCGCTGCTCGCCGAGCAGGGCACCGACCTTCTCAGCCGTGTCGCCGATGCTGGCGAGGAAGCCGGTCTGCTGCTGTTCGAGCGCGTTCTGCGCCGCTTCGATGCTGCCGGTGATGCGCGAGGCCAGAACGGCTCCGCGCTCGTCGAGCTGCTGGTCAATGCTGGCGCCAGTCTCGGCGAGGCGGGAGATCAGCGCGTTCGAACGCTCGGCCAGGATGCCGTGAACGGAGCGGCCGACATCGGCGACGCGGCTGGCCAGCGCCTGGCTCTCGTTGCCGAGCAGGTCCTTGATCTCGAGCCCGGCCTGCGAAACCTTGACGGTCATCGCGCCGGCCTGCTCCTCGAGCAGCGCGCTGACGCGCATGCCGGTCTCGGAAAGGCCGGAGAGCAGGCGCTCGCTCTCGCCGCCGACGACGGCGCTGACGTCCTGCCCGGCCTGGGTCAGGCGGCTCACAAGCAATTCGCTCTCGTCACGCAGGCGGGTCTCGACCGTGTTGACGGCGCCGGAGACGCTGGAAACCAGCGCCTCACTGCGCTCCGACAGGAGCTTGGCGACATCGGCGCCGGCATTGGAGACGCGCGCGACGGTGGCGTCGCTGTGCTCGCCCATCAGGCTGGCGAGGCTGCGGCCGGCATCCGAGACGCTGGTGACCGCTGCTTCGCTTCGCTCCGTGAGCACACGGGCCAATTCATTGCCGGCCTGCGAGACGCGCTCGACGACGCCATCGCTCTGCTGGCCGACCAGATCGGCGAGCTCGCTGCCGGCACTGGAGACGCGGTCGACGAGCTTCTCGGCCTGCTGGTCGAGCAGGGTATGGACGGTCTGGCCGGTTTCGTTGAGGCGGTCGACGAGCTTGCCGCCCTGTTCGGTGAAGAGCCCGTTCACCTGGCCCGCGACATCGGTGATGCGGCCGGTGAGGGTGTCGCCGTGCTGCGCGACGGACTCGCTGAGGGACTGGCCGGCGTCGGTGACGCGCAGGATGATCGCCTCGCTGCGCTCGCGCAGCACGTCGTCGACGGTGCGGGCGGTGTCGTTGAGGCGATTGACCAGCGTGTCGCCATGCGTGCCGATGAGACCATGCACGCTTTCGCCGACTTCGGTGAGGCGGTTGGCGATGGCTTCGTTCTGGCGGTTGAGCAGGCTGTTGACGCCCCGTCCGACCTCGGCGAGGCGCGTGGTGACGCTCTCGCCCTCGTCGGAGAGGGCGCTGCGCAGCGCTTCGCCGGATTCCGCCAGGCGCGCCTGCAGGGCCTCGCTCTGGCTCTCGATCAGCGCGACCATGTTGCGGCTGCTGACCTCGAAGCGCTCGGCCGCTTCCGTGCCGCGCGCCGAGATGTCGCGGGCAAGCGTCTCGCCGGTGTTCTTGAGCAGTTCGTTGACGCTCTCGACGCGGCCGGTCAGCGTCTCGGCGACCTGGTTGCCGGTCTCGCTGATGGCGCGGGTGACGTCCTGAGCGCCGGTGGTCAGGCCCTCGGTGAGGACGGCTCCGGTGCGCTCCAGCGAGCTCGCGATTTCCTTGGCGCGGCCGTCGAGCATGTCCGACAGGTTGCCGCTGGCGCCGGCCAGGCGCTCGGACACTTCGCCGGAGGTGATCTGCAGGCGCTCCACGAGGTCATGGCTGCGGCCGCTGATCTCCTCGATCATCTTCTCGCCGGCGCGGCCGAGTGCCTGCGTGATCTGGTCGCCCTTGGCGCCGAGAGAGCCGGTGACGCGGTCGCCCGCCTGCGAGACGGCTTCCGCGATGGCGCGACTGGCGCTGTCGAGGTCCTTGGCGAGCCCGTCATGGGCGCCGCTGATGGCGAGCTTGACGCGCTCGGCATTGCCGACCACGGCCTCACGCTGGGTGACGAGCTCGTCGATCAGCGAGCGCAGCCGGATTTCGTTGTCGGCATAGGCGCGCTCCAGCGTCGAGATTTCGCCGCGGACGATGGTTTCCAGCTCGCCGGCACGCGCCACGGCGCGCTCGATGCCGTCGCCCATGGCGGCAACCTCGCGGCGTATGGTCTGGCTGAGCGACAGCACGGAATCGGCGCCGGCGACCTCGGGCTCGGCGAGGCGCAGCGCGACCTCGGTCATCGCGCGCGAGATCAGGCGCATTTCCTGGGTACGGCGATAGAGCGCCGCCAGCACGAAGAAGAAGACGACGGGCGCTCCGACCGAGAGCGCGAGCAGGGTCCATTCGCCGATGCCGAAGCTGGCGACAGGCTCAGGCAGGCCGTTGCTGAACGAGCCGTAGCGGCCGAGCAGGACGAAGGCGGCGCCGCCGAGCCAGGCGAGCGAGGCCAGCGCGGCGAACCAGTAGGGCTTGCGCGACGGGCGCACGGCGAAGGCCTGGACCAGCGAGCTGGAATCCCGGCGGTCGTCATTGGCGACGCGGCTGGTATCGGGCGCGATCGCGGCGCGAGGCGGCGCTGGCTGTTGCGGGGCAGGAGCGGCGGAGGCCGGCAGAGGCGATGCCGGAGCCGGCTCGACCCGCGGCAGTTCGAGCTTCAGGTCGTTCTCGCTGGTCGAAGGCAGGCGAGGCTCGGTTTCGATCGGCGTCTCTTCGCCTTCCCTGGGCTGGTCAAGGCGAAGAGCCTCTTCGATTGCCGACATCGCAGCTTCAGTGGGATCCTGGAGCTTCTTGGGTCGATTCATCGGTGCCGCCTCGCCACGCTACTGAACATGGGCGCATACGGTGATCACCGCCGCCCCATGCCGCCTCTGGCCGGGTGAACGGAGACACTGCGCCCATCATTTACCAATTGGAAGGGTAGTGGACCCCCGGAGCATTGGAAACCCATTTGACCATGCGATTCACAAACGTCGTTAACGCCTCGTTTACCATCCGGGCGCTTCCTGAAGGGCACGAGACCGGCCCATGCGGCCATTTGATGACATCAGTCCAAGAGTTTCCGACATGACCGAGAAGGCCATCGATCTCGCCTATCTCTCGCGCCAGACCGCCGGCGACCACGATCTGGAGCGCGAACTGCTCACGCTGTTTGCCCAGCAATGCGTCGTCCACCTCCGGACCATCCATGGCAGCGCCGACCGGCAGGCGAGGATCGATGCTGCCCACACCCTGAAGGGCGCGGCGCGCGCCATCGGTGCATGGCAGGTCGCCGAGGCGGCCGACTGCATCGAGGAAGGTCTTTCCGGGCCGCAGCAGGAGGCGAACGACAGCGCACTCGATGCGCTCGCCCTGGCCGCCGCCGAGGCGAGGGCGGTCATCGCCCGCTTCGACTGCGCCGCGTGATCGGGCACTGCGGCGTGAAACCCCGTTCCGTGCCGCTTTGAAATGCTCTAAGCGGAGGCCGTCATCGCGCCGCCGGAGTCCTTCATGCCGAACATCACTTTCATCGACGCTCAGGGCGAGAGCCGCACCGTCGAGGCCGAAACCGGCTCCACCGTGATGGAGACGGCAATCCGAAACGCGATTCCCGGCATCGAGGCGGAATGCGGCGGTGCCTGCGCCTGCGCCACCTGTCATGTCTATGTCGACGACGCCTGGATCGCCGCCGTCGGGCATGCCGAGCCGATGGAGGAGGACATGCTCGACTTCGCTTTCGACGTTCGTCCGGGTTCGCGCCTTTCCTGTCAGATCCGCATCCGCGACGATCTCGACGGGCTGACCGTTCGTACGCCCGAGCGTCAGGGCTGAAGCTTTTCCGGAAGCTTTCCGGTCATTGCTTCGTTGCGCTCGCAATGACGGCTTGGTCGGGCACCCGGCGCGCGGCGCTGCGCCGCATCCTGCATTTTGCGCTGGATCATGGCGCCGGTACTGGCAAACTCCATGATGGTTTCGAAACCAGCCTTGGAGGATGCGATGTACAGATCGATCATGGTCCCCGTGGATCTCGCCGAAGCCGATCTCGCCCAGCCGGCGATCGCGGCCGCCGTATCATTCGCCAAGATCTCCGGCGGAAAGGTGCGGCTGGTCTATGTCCGCTCGTTGATCCCGGTCACGTATATGGAATTCGTGCCGGCCGATTTCGATTCCGAGCAGCAAGAAGACGCCGAGGCGAAGCTGGCCGAGATCGCGGCGAAGGTCGATCTCCCGGCTGAGCAGGTCTCTGCCAAGGTGCTGATCGGTTCCGTCCATGGCGAAGTCCTGGCCGAGGCCGATGCAGGCGGCATCGACCTCATCGTCATCGGCTCGCATGAGCCCGGCATGCTCGCCTATGTCATCGGCTCCAACGCCTCGGCCATCGTGCGCCGGGCAAAATGCTCGGTGCTGGTCGTCCGCTGAGCCTTAGCCCGTCCCGCCCGGAACGAGGCTTTCAGGCACCTCTCCGGTCGCGAGTTCGCGCGGCCGGTTGAGGTGGACGAGCGGCCAGACCTGCCAGAATGAGGCGGCGATCAGCAGGATGCCGAGCAGGCCGGCATTGGTCGCGCCCTGCTGGAAGGCGCGCAAGGTGAAGGCCGCCAGCATCAGGAGCGAGAGCGCGCCGACGACGGCGACGCCCAGCCATATCGGCTTCGGCCGCCCCGCGACGAAGCGGGCGCGCGGATTGGCCCGCGCGATCGCGGCCGATAGAGCCGTGACGAAGCGATGATAGCGCGGATCGTCGCGGTCGAGATCGGTGAGCGAACGCCATGACAGGTTGCCGAAGGTCACGGTCCGGCCGTCGCTGAGCCGGAGCTGCGTCTTGTAGCCTTTCGATGAGATATTGCCGGGCGCATAGACGAAGCGCACCTGCTCGACGGCGCTCAGGCGGATGCTGTCGACACGCCGCGTCCGGTCGACCTCGAGGGTATCACCGTCGAGCTTGTAGCCGATCTCGTAGCCGACCGGCTTGGGGCGTTGACGCCAGCTCGGGGCAGGGGCGTCGTCATCGTCCACGATCGTCGTCACCGCGCCAGAACCTTCATCGCGCCGTCGAGCCCGTCGAGTGTCAGCGGGAACATGCGTCCACCCATCAGGCCGCCGATCTGGCGGATCGACTGGGTGTAGTTCCAGAGATTCTGCTGGACCGGATTAAGCCAGACCGATTTCGGGAATTTCGTGGCCAGACGCTCCATCCAGACCTCGCCGGCCTCCTCGTTCCAGTGCTCGACCGAGCCACCGGGCATCGCGATCTCGTAGGGGCTCATCGAGGCATCGCCCACGAAGACGAGGCGATAGTCGGACGGATAGGTCCTGAGCACGTCCCAGGTCGCGATCTGCTGATCGTGACGCCGCCGGTTCTCCTTCCAGACCCGCTCATAGGGGCAGTTATGGAAGTAGAAATGCTCGAAATGCTTGAACTCTGCCCGTGCCGCCGAGAACAACTCCTCGGCCAGCTCGATATGCCAGTCCATTGAGCCGCCGACATCGAGGAAGAGCAGCACCTTCACGGCATTGCGACGCTCGGGGCGGAGCTTGACGTCGAGATAGCCGTGGCGGGCGGTCTCGGAAATGGTGTTGTCGAGATCGAGCTCCTCGGCCGCGCCGGTGCGGGCGAAGCGGCGTAGGCGCCGGAGCGCGATCCGCATGTTGCGAACGCCGAGCTCGCGGGTGTCGTCGAAATCCTTGAACTCGCGCTTGTCCCAGACCTTCACCGCCCGGAAATTGCGGTTCTTGTCCTGGCCGATGCGGATGCCTTCGGGATTGTAGCCGTAAGCGCCATAGGGCGAGGTACCGGCCGTACCGATCCATTTGCTGCCGCCCTGGTGACGGCCCTTCTGCTCGTCGAGCCGCTGCTTCAGAGTTTCCCAGAGCTTCTCCCAGCCCATCGCATCGATCTGGGCCTTTTCCTCGTCGGTCAGGAATTTCTCGGCGAGCCTGCGCAGCCATTCCTCGGGAATGCCGGCTTCCTCGATCGCTTGTTGCAGCGTCTCCATGCCCTTGAACACCTGGGCGAAGACGCGATCGAACTTGTCGAGATGGCGCTCGTCCTTCACCAGCGTGGCGCGGGCGAGATAATAGAACTCGTCGACCCGGTGTTCGGCGAGATCGGCCTCTACCCCTTCGAGCAGCGTCAGGTATTCGCGCAGGGTTACGGGGACCTTGGCGGCGCGCAGATCGGTGAAGAGGCGAAGGAACATGCCGCTAATGTGAGGGCATGGGGCGCCGGGTCAAGCAGCGTCCGCGTTTCATGCGCAAACGCTGCCTGAGCCCGATGATGGCCTTACGCCACCGCGTCGGCGAGGTCCTTGGTGACCTTGAACTTCACGACGGTCTTGGCCGGAACCTTGATGGTCGCGCCGGTCGAGGGATTGCGGGCTTCGCGAGCCTCGCGCTTGGCGGCGGAGAGCTTGCCGATGCCGCCGAGGGTGACGTCGTCGCCCTTCTTCAGGGTCTTGGCGACCGTCGCGCCGAGTGAGGCCAGGATGGCCGAGACGTCGGCCTTAGTCTTGCCGGTCTCTTCGGCGATGGCGGCGATCAGTTCGTTCTTGGTCATGAATTCCTCCTTGAGAAAGGTGGTTCAGGCGTCGCGTGTCGGAAGACGGGCATTCATGCTCGTTTCCGACACGCGCGACCGCGACACATGGATGCCATTCGCGGCGCGCAACTCACGCAGTTGCCACGGTTGTCGCGGAAAGACGATGCCCGCGGCGGTAGATACGCACAGGAAACGGCTTCGTTCCATCGGTTTTAGGCCTGCAACAGGCCCATTTTAGAGCTGGAACAAGCTTTTGAGGTCGAACTTGCCGATCGTCAGGCGCCGGAGCCGGCGAATCGCTGCGGCGTCACCGGGCGCCGCAGCGAAGATATCAAGCTCAGGCCTGGATGCCGTCGACATACCAGTCCATCTTCGAGAGCATCTCATCGCTCGCCGTCTCGCCGGCCTTGAGGCGGATTTCGCCCTTCTGATCCTTGAGCTCACCGGTGAACGGATGGAGCGTGCCGGCGACGATGCCTTTGGTGACTTCGTCGGCTGCCGCACGGGCCGCGGGCGTGACAGCGTCGTTATAGGGCGCGAGCTTGACGAAGCCGTCCTTGATGCCGCCCCAGACGGCGCCGCTCTTCCAGTTGCCGTCCATCACTTCCTTCACGCGCTTGATGTAGTAGCCCGACCAGTCGTCGACGATGGCGCTGAGATGGGCCTTGGGCGCGAAGGACTTCATGTCGGAGGCCTGCCCGAAGGCGAACACGCCGCGCTGCTCGGCTGCCTGGAGCGGGGCGGCAGAATCAGTGTGCTGGGTGATCATGTCGGCCCCCTGGTCGATCAGCGCCTTGGCGGCATCGGCCTCCTTGGCCGGATCGTACCAGGTCGAGCACCAGACGACCTTGGTCTTGAAGTTCGGGTTCACCTTGCGGGCTGCGAGATGGAAGGCGTTGATGCCCATCACCACTTCCGGGATCGGGAAGGAGGCGACATAGCCAGCCTGGCCCGTCTTCGACATATGGCCGGCAATGGTGCCGATTACGGCGCGGCCCTCGTAGAAACGGGCGTCGTAGGTCGCGACGTTTTCGGCGCGCATATAGCCGGTGGCGTGCTCGAACTTGATCTTCGGGAACTGCTTGGCGACCTGGATCGTCGGGTTCATGAAGCCGAACGAGGTTGTGAAGATCAGCTGGTTGCCGGCCTGGGCGAGCTGGCGGATGGCGCGCGCCGCGTCCGGCCCCTCGGCGACGTTCTCGATGAAGCTGGTCTTGATCTTGGCGCCGTACTCCTTCTCCAGCGCGAGCCGGCCCTGGTCATGCGTCCAAGTATAGCCATGATCGCCGATCGGGCCGACATAGACGAAGCCGACACCGAGCGGCGCCTGCGCCGAGGCGCTCCGGCCGAGGATCGGCAGGGTGGAGGCGGCGGCCGCGCCGAAGGTCAGCCTGCGGCGGGTGATGATGCTGGTCATGTCCGAAAACTCCCCGTTGTGGGTTGCGGCGTCAGGACGCCGAGAAGGGTTTGCCGAGGCAGGCGGGCGCGTCGAGCCGGCCGGTCTTCCGTCCTAGCGACATCATGGTCAGAACTGCAATGGTCGCAAGGTAGGGGGCCATCGCCAGCACCTCCGGCGCAAACCAGGTGACACCGGCTGCCTTCAACTGCAATTCGAGCGTCATCACGGCGCCGAACAGATAGGCTCCGAGCAGCAGGCGCCCCGGCTTCCAGGCCGAGAACACGACGAGCGCGAGCGCGATCCAGCCGCGTCCGGCCGTCAGCCGATCGGCCCACATCGGCGTCAGCGCCAGCGAGAAATAGGCGCCGCCGAGCCCCGCCAGCGCGCCGCCGAAGGCGACCGCCGCATAGCGAATGGCGATCACCGGATAGCCGATGGCATGGGCGGAAGCGTCGTTTTCGCCCACGGCGCGCAGAATCAGCCCCGGTCGCGTCCGGCGCAGGAACCAGCCGACGGCAGCGACGAGCGCGAACGAGAGATAGACGAGGATGTCGTGGCCGAAGATAACCCGAAGAAGCGGGTGCTCGGACAGCATCGCCGGAAACACCGGCTGGAGCCGCGTGATGGTGCGCCCGACGAAGCCCGCGCCGATCAGCGAGGAGGCGCCGATGCCGAAGATCGTCAGCGCGAGCCCCGTCGCGACCTGATTGGCCATCAGCGAGAGCGCGAGCACGGCGAAGATCATCGAGGCAGCGACTCCGGCAATGATCGCCGCGATAAGGCCGATGCCGGTGCTGCCGGTCGAGAACGCCACGGCGAAGCCTGCAACCGCGCCGCACAGCATCATGCCCTCGACACCGAGATTGAGCACGCCCGACTTCTCCGCGACGAGCTCGCCCAGAGAGGCCAGCAGCAACGGTGTCGAAGCCGCGATCAAGGTCATCAGGATGGAGACAAGCATGGCGGAGGTCATGCCACCCTCCGCTTGAGGGCGATGCGCCAGCGCACCAGCACGTCGGTGGCGAGCAGCATGAACAGCAGCGTCGCCTGGAACAGGCCGGTTGCGGCCTGCGGCAGCCGGACCGTCGACTGAGCGATCTCGCCGCCGACATAGGTCCCGGCCAGCACGATGCCGCCGAAGACGATGCCGAGCGGATTGAGCCGGCCCAGGAAGGCGACGATGATCGCGGTGAAGCCGTAGCCGACCGGGAATTGCGGCGTGAGCTGGCCGAACGGACCGGCCGCTTCGAACAGGCCGGCAAGCCCGGCGAGCGCGCCGCTGATCAGCATCGTGGCCCAGGTCGTACGCGCGGCGCTGAAGCCGCCATGGCGCGCGGCAGCCGGCGCGAGGCCGACGACCTTGATCGCATAGCCGGCGGTGGTCTTCTCCATCAGCAGCCAGGCGATCACCGCGAGCACAAGCGCGGCGGGGATGCCGAGATGGACGAGCGAGCCTTCCAGTACGGTCGGCAGGGTCTGGTCGGCGGTGAACATCCGCGTCTGCGGGAAGTTGAAGCCTCCGGGATCCTTCCAGGGGCCGCGCACCAGAAAATACAGGAACTGTACCGCGACATAGGTCAGCATCAGGCTGGTCAGGATTTCGCTGACCTGCAATTTGACGCGCAGGAGGGCGGGGATCGCTGCCCAGGCCATGCCGCCGAGGATGCCGGCCAGCACCATGGCGGGCAGGATCCACCATCCCGTCATGTCATAGGTTAGCAGGGCGACGCCGGTCCCGGCGATGGCGCCCATGACGTACTGTCCCTCGGCGCCGATATTCCAGACATTGGCCCGGAAGCCGATGGCCAGCCCGAGCGCGATCATCACCAGCGGCGCGCCCTTGACCCCGATATCACCCCAGCGCTGCGGCTCGAGAAAGGGCGTCAGGAAGATGCTCTCGACGGCATGGAAACCGTCATAGCCCATGGCGGTGAAGACGATCATGCCGATCACCATGGTGAGCCCGATCGCGATCAGCGGGCTTGCAAGCAGCATCAGCGTGCTCGGCTCGCGGCGGCGGCGCCATTCAAGCATGTGCCGTCTCCGCGCCGTGGACGCCGCCCATCATCAGGCCGATCTCGTCGATGCCGAGGCTGGCGACGGGGCGCGGCGCCGAGAGCCGCCCCTCGTTGATGACGCAGAGCCGGTCGGCGAGCTCGAGCAGTTCATCGAGGTCCTGCGAGATCACGACCACGGCCGAGCCCTTGGCTGCGAGATCGACCAGTTCCTGCCGGATCGCGGCGGCGGCGCCGGCATCGACCCCCCAGGTCGGCTGCGAGACGACAAGAACGGCCGGCTGCTGGCCAATCTCGCGGCCCATGATGAATTTCTGCAAATTGCCGCCCGAAAGCGAGCTGGCGAGTGCGGCATTCCCGGTGGTGCGGACGTCGAAGAGCTTGATGACGTTGTCGGCGAAACGCTTCACGTTGCCTCGGCTGATGAAGCCATGCGGCGCCAATGGCAGTCGGTGGCGCGCGGTCAGGACGCCGTTGTCGGCGAGCGAGAAATCCGGCACGGCGGCATGGCCGTTGCGCTCCTCGGGTACGCAGGCGAGGCCGAGGGCGCGGCGCGCGCCTGCGCCTTCCAGCCCGATCGCTTCGCCGTCGAGCTTGATCGCCAGGGCATCACCCGCGAGCTGTTCGCCCGAGAGAGCGGTCAGGAGTTCGGCCTGTCCGTTGCCGGCGACACCGGCGATGCCGAGGATCTCGCCGGCGCGCGCCTCGAAGGAAACGCTCTCCAGATCGGTGCCGAAGGGCGGCTCACCGGGGAGTGAAAGGCCTTTGACCTCCAGCCGGACCGCGCCGCTGCCGGCCGCCTTGCCGTGCTCGATCTTGCGCAGCTCCGCACCGATCATCAGCTCGGCCATGCGCCTGGTCGTCTCGACCTTGGGGTCGCAGCTCGCAACGACGCGCCCGCCGCGCAGGATGGTGGCACTGTCGCAGAGCGCTTTGATCTCGTGCAGCTTGTGCGAGATGTAGAGGATTGAGCAGCCTTCCGCCGCGATCTGCCGGAGCGTCGCGAACAGGCGCTCGACCTCCTGCGGCGTCAGCACCGAGGTCGGCTCGTCCATGATCAGCAGCTTCGGCTTCTGTAGCAGGCAGCGCACGATCTCGATGCGCTGGCGCTCGCCGACCGAGAGCGTATGCACCTCGCGTTCGGGGTCGAGCGGCAGAGAATAGGATTGCAGGATCGTCGCGACGCGTTGTTTGAGCTCCTCGCGATCGACCGCTTCGTCGAGTCCAAGCGCGATGTTCTCGATCACCGTCATCGCGTCGAACAGCGAGAAATGCTGGAAGACCATGCCGATGCCGAGCTTGCGCGCGGCCTTGGGCGAGGGGATCGACACGGGCGAGCCGTTCCAGGAGATGGTGCCCTCGTCGGCCTGCTGGACGCCGTAGATGATCTTGACCAGTGTCGATTTGCCCGCGCCGTTCTCGCCGAGCAGGGCGTGAATTTCGCCGGGCCTGACGCTCAGGCTGACGTCCTCATTGGCTTTGACGCCTGGAAAGCTCTTCGAAATATGGGCGAGCGCCAGCCGCGGCGGCACCTCCTGCTCACGCGGCTGATTCATGTCTCGCTTTTCTCCTTCGCGCCGGTTCCCGGCGGCCAAGCAAGCAACGCACCAGCTCGGCTGCCGTCAAGGCCGCGATCACCTCCGGGCGCTTGTCGTCCACATCCGAACCGCCGATCGGGCAGGTCAGGCGCGCCAGCACCTCGCGCCGCCCGCCGCTGCGCAGGAAACTTGCCTCGAAACGGGCGCGCTTGGTCGCAGAGCCGATCATGCCGACATAAGCGGCATCGCCGCGCGCCAGTGCCGCCTCGGTCAGCCGGTAGTCGAGCGCGTGACTGTGCGAGAGCACCACGAAGGCCGCTTTGCCCGGTGCGCTTGCGATCGCATCGACAGGATCGGCCCTGCGGATGCAGGTGACGGCGGCTGGAAGTCCGCTCATGACGTCGTCGCGATCGTCGATCAGCGAAACGGATACGGGCAAGAGCGCCATTACTTTCGCAAGAGCCCGGCCAGTATGCCCGGCGCCGAAGATCAGCACCGGCGGCCGCGCCGCGGCCTCCGCCTTCTCGCGGGTGCTGAACAGAGTGATCTCGGCTGCCCCGGCATGGCGCAGCGACACGCGCACCCGCCCGCCGCAGCACTGCCCCATCTGCGGACCGAGCGGAATGTCGAGCAACCGCTCATCGGCGCCGTCGCTCAGCATGTGCCGGGCGATGTCGATGCAATGGAATTCGAGCTGCCCGCCGCCGATGGTCCCCGCGATGGCGTTCGAGCTCACAGCCATACAGGCCCCGGCTTCGCGCGGCGTCGAGCCTTCCGCGGCTTCAATGCGGACGAGAACGATGCCGTTGCGCTGATGGGCGGTGAGGAAAGCTGCGAGGGTCATCGTGCGGCCTCCGCCCGGACTCGCTCGACAGCATCCAGCACGCGCTCCGGCGTCGCCGGCGCATCGAGGCGCGGGCAGATGCGATGATCGCCGACGCTCGCCACCGCATCCGAAAGTGCGTGCAGCGCCGAGATCGCCAGCATCAAGGGCGGCTCGCCCACCGCCTTGGAACGATGGATCGTCGGCTCGCGGTTCGGCGCGTTTTCGAGCAGGTGTACGTTGAAGATGCGTGGCCGGTCCGAGGCGACCGGGATCTTGTAGGTCGAGGGCGCATGGGTCCAGAGGCGGCCCTTCCTGTCCCAGACCAACTCTTCGGTCGTCAGCCAGCCCATGCCCTGCACGAAGCCGCCCTCGATCTGGCCCTTGTCGATCGCCGGGTTCAGCGACTGCCCGCAATCGTGCAGGATATCGACGCGCTCGATCTTGTACTCGCCGGTCAGCGTGTCGATTGCGACCTCGGCCGCCGCCGCGCCATAGGCGAAATAATAGAACGGGTGGCCGCGCCCGGCCTTGCGGTCCCAATGGATTTTCGGCGTTGCATAGAAGCCCGTTGCCGAGAGCTGGACGCGCGCAATATAGGCGGCCGCGATCAATTCCTTGAACGCGATCTCGCGAGCGCCGATCTTCACGCGGCCGGGCAGGAAGGCGACATCCCCGGCCTCGACCTGCCAATGCTTCCTTGCGAATTCCGTCAGCCGCTTCTTGATTGTCTCGCAGGCGTCGAGCGCCGCCATGCCGTTGAGATCGGAGCCGGAGGAAGCGGCGGTGGCCGAGGTGTTCGGCACCTTGCCGGTGGTCGTCGCGGTGATCTTGACCTGATCGAGCCCGATGCCGAAGGCATGCGCCACCACCTGCGCCACCTTGATATAGAGCCCTTGCCCCATCTCGGTGCCGCCATGGTTCAGCGCGACCGTGCCGTCCGTATAGACATGCACCAGCGCCCCGGCCTGGTTGAACCAGGTCGCGGTGAAGGAGATGCCGAACTTCACCGGCGTCAGCGCGATGCCGCGCTTGACGATCGGGCTCGTCCTGTTGGCCTCGCGGATCGCGGCCTTGCGTGTCTGATAATCGCAGCGCCGTTCCAGCTCGCCGATGACATCGGCCGCGATGTTGTCTTCGACCGTCTGGTGATAGGGCGTGACGTCGCGGCCGGGGCCGCCATAGAGGTTGCGCCGGCGCACCTCCAGTGGGTCGAGCCCGGTCGCATAGGCGACCTCTTCGATGAAGCGCTCGGCCCCGACCATGCCCTGCGGCCCGCCGAAGCCGCGGAAGGCCGTGTTGGAGCAGGTATTGGTGAAAAGCGGCTCGGAGCGGGCGCGCACCGCCGGGTAGAAATAGCAATTGTCCATGTGGAACAGGGCGCGGTCCGTCACCGGCCCCGACAGATCGGCGTTCCAGCCGCAGCGCGCCGCATAGATGGCGTCGACCGCGTGGATGCGCCCCTCGTCGTCGAAGCCGATCTCGTAGTCGCAGACGAAATCGTGCCGCTTGCCGGTGATCGCCATGTCGTCGTCGCGATCGGGCCGGAGCTTGACCGGCCGCTTCAGTTTTCGGGCGCAGAGCGCGGCGACGCAGGCGAAAAGATTGGCCTGCGTTTCCTTGCCGCCGAAACCGCCGCCCATGCGCCGGACCTCGACGGTGACCGCATGCGAGCCGATGCCGAGCACGACGGCGACCATGTGCTGGACCTCGCTCGGATGCTGGGTCGAGACCAGCACGGCGATGTCCTCGTCCTCGCCGGGGATGGCGAGCGCGATCTGGCTTTCGAGGTAGAAATGCTCCTGCCCGCCGATCGCCATCGCGCCTTTCAGCCGGCGCGGGCTGGCCGCGAGTGCCCCCGCGACATCGCCGCGTTCCAGTTTGAGCGGCTCGGTGACCAACTTGCCGCCGGCCCTGCGCGCGGCGGCGACATCGATCAGCGGCGCCTCCTCGGCATACTCCGCATTGGCCAGCGTCGCGGCCTGTCTTGCCAGCTCGCGGGTCTCGGCGACGACCGCAAAGAGCGGCTGGCCGTGGAACAGGATAGCCTGCGTCGCGAAGACCGGCTCGTCATGCAGATGTGTCGAGGAGATGTCGTTGACGCCGGGGATATCCGCCGCCGTCAGAACGGCGATGACGCCGGGCGCTTGCCGGACGGCATCGAGATCGAGCGAGAGCAACCGGCCGTGGGCGATCGTGCTCGTGCCGAGATAGGCGTGCAGCAGTCCTTCGGGCGCGGCGACGTCGTCGACATAGAGTGCCTCGCCCGCGACATGCTTGGGGGCGGAATCATGGATGCGGGAGCTGCCGACCGGGCCGCTCTCCACTCCCATATAGAGCCTGCGACGCGCGTCAGCCATTGGCGGTCTCCGCCAGCAGGCCGACGACCCGGGTTTGCGCCTGTGTCTGCGTGGTCTCGATCAGGAAGCGGCGCAGCAGGTTTCCGGCGATCTTAAGCCGATAATGCGCCGAGGCGCGCATGTCGTCGAGTGGAGTGAAGTCTTGAGGCAGGGCGGCTATGGCCGCCGCGACGGCCGCCTCGTTCCAGCGTTGGCCGGCGAGCACCGCTTCTGCCGCCGCCGCTCGCTTCGGGATGCCGGCCATGCCACCATAGGCGAGACGGGCTTCGCTGATCCGGCCATCGCTGCCGAGCGTCAGCCGGAACGCGCCGCAGACGGCCGAGATGTCCTCGTCGAAGCGCTTGGAGACCTTGGAGGCGTGGAGCAGCGCGCCCTTTGCCAGTTTCGGGACCAGCACGGTCTCGACGAACTCGCCGGGGCGCCGGTCCTGCTTGCGGTATGCGGTGAAGAAGCTTTCGAGCGGGATGGAACGGCGCTCGATCCCTGCCTCGGAGTGTCGTGCCAGCACCAGCGTCGCGTCGAGCGCGATCAGGGCCGGCGGCAGGTCGCCGATCGGCGAGCCGTTGGCGATGTTGCCGCCGATCGTGCCGGCATTGCGCACCTGCTCGCCGCCGAAGCGGCGCATCAATTCATCGAGCTGCGGCGAGAGCGCGGCCAGCGCTTCCCGCACGTCGATGTTGTTCGCCATCGCGCCGAAGCGGAGATGGTCGCCTTCGTCGATGATGGCGCGCAAAGCCTCGATGCGCCCGAGGTAAATCACGGAATCAAGGCGTCTCATCGCCTTGGTGACCCAGAGCCCGACATCGGTTGCGCCGGCCACCAGCGTCGCCTGCGGATGTGCCGCGACAAGCTCGGCAAGCGCTTCGACAGTCGCGGGTGCATGGAAACGGCCGCCATCGCCCTGCAAGGCCAACGTCTCGGTATCGTCGAGTGTCTCAAGCCGCGCCGCGACCGCCTCGCGCTCCGACAGAAACCGATCCGCCTCTCGCGGTGCAACCTCGTCCATGCGTCGTCCAGCGGCGATGATCGGCTCGTAGCCCGTACAGCGGCAGAGATTTCCGGCCAGTGCATCCTCGATACGGCCCACGTTCGGCTCCGCCTCGTTGAGCCTCAGCGCCAATAGCGACATCACGAAGCCCGGCGTGCAGAAGCCGCATTGCGAGCCGTGGCACTCGACCATAGCCTGCTGTACCGGATGCAGACTGCCGTCGGCGCCCTTTAGATGCTCGACGGTGAGGAGCTGGCAGCCATCCAGCGTCGGCAGGAAGCGGATGCAGGCATTGATCGCCTCGTAGCGCAGCCGGCCGCGATCGAGCCGCCCGACGACGACGGTGCAGGCGCCGCAGTCGCCCTCGGCGCAGCCTTCCTTGCTGCCGGTCATGCGCTGGTCGAGGCGCAGCCAGTCGAGCACGGTAAGTGTCGGATCGCAGCGGTCGATTTCGACCAGCCTGTCGCCGAGCAGGAAGCGCAAGCTGTCACGCATCCTGCCCGCTCCATTCGCAAAGCCAAATCATCCCTCCAGATTAGGCATGATCCGCGCTTGGCCGGAAGCTTCGATTTGGTGCAGATGTGATGTCGAATTGTGCCGGAGTTGCCCGACGTGACCGCACTCACTGCCTTGCGCGCCCTGCGCGGCCGCCTGCTCTGGTTCGTCGATGATCCGCAGATCGCTGGCGAGGCTGCGCATCGCCATGTCGAAGACGGGCTGCTCGTCATCGAGAACGGACTGGTCAAGGCGGCGGGAGAGGCGCGGGAGCTGCTGCGGATGCTGCCGGCCGATGCCGAGATCATCGACCATCGGCCGCATCTGATCATGCCGGGCTTCATCGACGCCCATATCCATATGCCGCAGACCCAAGTCGTCGCCTCCTATGGCGCCCAGCTCATGGAGTGGCTCAACAAATACACCTTCGTCGAGGAGCAGAAACTGGCCAATCAGGGCCATGCCGAGAAGCTTTCGCGCTTCTTCCTCGACGAATTGCTCGCCAATGGCACGACCACGGCGGCGGTCTATTGCTCGGTTCATCCGCAATCGGCCGAAGCCTTCTTCACGGAATCGCAGCGTCGCAACACCCGCATGATCGCCGGTAAGGTGATGATGGATCGCAATGCGCCGGAAGCGCTGACCGACACGGCCGAGAGCGGCTATCGCGACACGAAGGCGCTGATCGCGCGCTGGCAGGGCAGGGGCCGGCAGCTCTATGCGATCACGCCGCGCTTCGCGATTACCTCGACGCCGGAGCAGCTGGCGGCGGCCGGAAAGCTCGCTGCCGAGCACCCGGACTGTCACATTCAGACCCATATCGACGAGAACCGAGCTGAGATCGCCTTCGCCCGCGAGCTTTATCCGGAAGCTGCGGACTATGCCGATATCTACCGGCGATACGGCCTGCTTGGCCCGAAGAGCCTGATGGGCCACTGCATTCACATGACCCACAACGAGTGGCAGGCCTTCGCCGAGACAGGCGCGGTCGCGGTGTTTTGCCCGACCTCGAACCTCTTCCTCGGCTCAGGGCTGTTCGATTGGGCCCATGCAAGGCAGCGGGGCGTCAAGGTCGCGGTCGCTACCGATATCGGCGGCGGCACGTCCTATTCGATGCTTCGGACGATGGCGGAGGCCTACAAGGTCCTGCAGCTTCAGGGCCAAAGCCTGCCGGCTTTGGACGCCTTGCATGCGATCACGCGCGGCAACGCCGTCGCACTCGGGCTCGAACACCTGATCGGCAGCTTCGAGCCCGGCCACGAGGCGGATGTCGTGGTGCTCGATACGGCCGCGACGCCGGCGATGGCGCACCGCATGGAGACGGTGCGTGATCTCGCGGAGGAACTCTTCGTGCTCATTACGCTTGGCGACGAGCGCAATGTCGCCGCGACCTATGTGATGGGGGAGCGGGTCGCCACGCTGGCGTAAATTCCGGCGTCATTCCGGGGCGCAGCGAAGCTGCGAGCCCGGAATGACGGGGATGCTTCAGCCCAGAACGCCGCCCTTGCGGGCGTAGTCGATATAGATCTCGCGCAGGCGCAGCGCGGTCGGGCCGGGAGCGCCGTTATGGATCGTGTGGCCGTCGATCGTGGTCACCGGCATGACGAGGCTGGTCGCGGAGGTGATGAAGGCCTCCTCGGCATCGAGCGCCTCTTCCAGCGTGAACTCGCGCTCTTCAAAGCTGAAGCCGGATTCCGCGAGATAGGCCAGCACGGCCTTGCGGGTGATGCCCGGCAGCACCTTGTGCGAGAGCGGGCGCGAGATCAGCGTCTTGCCCTTGACGATCCATGCGGTGGAGGAGGCGCCCTCCGTCACCACGCCGTCCTCTACCAGCCAGGCCTCCTGCGCGCCGCTTTCGAGCGCGAACTGCTTGGCGAGAACGGGGGCGAGCAGGTTGACGCTCTTGATGTCGCGGCGCGCCCAGCGCAGGTCCGGCGTCGAGACGACCTTGATGCCGGTTTTGGCGCCCGGCGCGTTCACGAAGTTGCGGGCCTGGGTGAACATCACCAGCGTCGGCTGGACATCCTTCGGGAAGGGGAAGTCGCGATCGGAGGCACCGCGCGAGACCTGCAGGTAAATGCCGCCCTCGTCGAGATTGTTGCGCCTGATCAGCTCTTCATGGATTGCGACAAGCTCGGCCTTCGACCAGGGCAGGGCCAGGCGAATCTCGCCGCAGGAGCGCTCGAGGCGGGTGAGATGCGCCTCGCAATCGACCAGCTTGCCGCCGATCACCGCCGAAACCTCGTAGATGCCATCGCCAAAGATGAAGCCGCGGTCGAAGACGGAAATCTTGGCCTCTTCCTCGGGAAGATAGGCGCCATTGACGTAGACGATGCGGCTCATCGATGCGGACTCGCTGATTGAAAGGAAAGGCCGGTCCTTCCTAGCGAAGCTTGGCGGCGGTTGCGAGCCTCACAGCGTGGAAACGGCCCGGCGTCTGGTGCAGGGCCGGCGTCGGGTCGACACGTCGGAATTTAACGAAAACGCAGGGCATCCCGGCGGCCGCAGGGAAATCCGCGGTCCCTTCCGGAAGGCGCCCGGGGAAGCTTCCGGAATGGATACCGGATCGGCGCGGCTTCGCCGCTTGTCCGGGATGACCTGAGGAGGAACTTCCCAAAAAGCTACGCCTTCAAACTCAGGAACCGCGTCGGTATCGCGCCGCGCAGATTCTGCTCGAAGCCGGCGAGCTTCGGCGAGACCAGGTTCTTGGTCGAGTAATGCAGCACCGGAAGCCAGGGTTCGTCGCGGATGACGATGCTGTCGGCCTCGCGCAGGATCGCGGCGCGCCGCGCAATATCGAGTTCCTCGGCAGCGAGTTTCATCAGCGCATCGAAACGCGGGTTCCTGTACTGGCCGATGTTGAAGCCGGCATTGTCGCTCTCGAACAGGAACAGGAAGTTCTGCGGGTCGGAATAGTCGCCGACCCAGCCATAGCGGGCGACGTCGAAATCGCCGCCGTCGCGCAGATAGGCGAAATGCGTTCGAAAATCGGTCTCGACGAAGCGGGTCTCGCCCCCGATCGCGCGCCATTGCTCGGCGATCGCCTCCGCCGTATGGCGGTTGTTGTCGGTGGTGTTGAAGCGGTATTCGACCTGAAGCGGCATGCTGCCGAAGCCGGCGGAGGCGAGCAGGCGCTTGGCCTCGTCCTCGCGTTCCAGCACCGAGGCATGGCGGAAATCGAGCTCGGCGCGCTCGCCGTAATTGCCGATATGGGGTGGGATCACGCCGTAGGCCGGCAGCATCGTGCCGCCCCAGATCCGGTCGGCGATGAATTCCCGGTCGATCTGGAGTGAGAGCGCCCGCCTGACGCGCTCGTCGTCGAAGGGCGGTTTGGCGCTGTTGACGATCAGGAAATAGGTCGCGAGATAGGGGCCGATCCGGACCTGATCGCCGAGCTTGTCCTTGAGATTCTTGAACTGGTCGGCGGGAATATCCGTGGTCAGGTGCAGTTCGCCGGCTTGGAAGCGCCGTGCCGTCGCCGCGAGGTCTGAAGCCGGATAGAAGATTACGGTATCGATCTTCACATCGGCCGCCGCATGGAAATGCGGGTTGCGGTCGAGCCGGATATGCGAGTTCGGGGCAAGCTCCCTGAGCATATACGGGCCGTTGGTGATCCAGTTCTCCGGTTTTGCCGGCTCCTGCGCTGCCCTGCTCACGCTGGCTGGGTGTACGGGCAGTGCGCTCTGGTGGGTCAGTAACTCCAGGAGATAAGGCGTCGGCTGTTCCAGCGCGATCTCCAGCGTGCCTTCGTCCGGGGCGCTGACGCCGAGAGCCTCCAGCGAGGAGCCGGTGGCTGCCTTGTGGATCGCCTGGGCATTGCGGATCGGGAAGAGCAGGTTGGCGTATTTCGCGCCGGTTTCCGGATTGATGATCCGTCGGAAGGAATAGACGAAGTCCGAGGCCCTGACCGGGTCGCCGTTCGACCATTTCGCGTTACCGCGCAGCTTGAAGCGCCAGGTCTTGCCGTCCGGGCTCATCGTCCAGCTTTCGGCGACGCCGGGCACGACCTCGCCCTTCATGTCGTGGATGACGAGGCCTTCGCGCAGGTCTCGCAGCAGATGAGCTTCCGCAACGGTCGAGGTCTTGTGCGGATCGAGCGTTTCCGGATCGCCGTCATTGCCGCGGTGGAAGACGATCCGGCCCTGGGAGGCCGCGGCGCGGGTCGCAGCCAGGATGGCGGCGAACGCCCAGGGCGCGTGACGGCGCGTGACGTCAAGCATGGCAACCTCCCTCGAATCGGGCGTCGTTGCGAGCGATGCCCGACTTCGGGGGAGTAGACCTTGTCGCGTTGAGTCTGCCAAGCGCGAAAACGGCGACGGGGCCGCGGTTTTCGCGTCTTGATTGTCAGGAGCTGGCTACAGGCTCACTTGCCTGCGGCAGCGGCCGCGCTCTCCTGCGCCTCGACCACGGCGACGGCGGTCATGTTGACCACGCCGCGCGCGGTCACCGAGCCGGTGAGGATATGCGCTGGCTTGGCCGTGCCGATCAGGATCGGCCCGACCGGCAGGGCGTCGGCCATCACCTTGGCGAACTGGTAGGAGATGTTGGCGGCGTCGAGATTCGGGAAGATCAGGACATTCGCCATATCCTTCAGCGTCGAGGAGGGCAGGACGCGCTCGCGGATCAGTGGGACCAGCGCGGTGTCGGCCTCCATCTCGCCGTCGCATTCCAGATGCGGCGCCCGCTCGCGGATCAGCTTCAGCGCCTTGCGCATCTTGAGCGAGGAGGGCGTATCGGCCGCTCCGAAATCGGAATGAGACAAGAGTGCGATCTTCGGGGCGATACCGAAGCGCTGAACATGACTCGCCGCGAGCACGGTCATATCGGCGATCTCCTCGGCCGTCGGATCATGCTTCACATGCGTGTCCGACAGGAAGAAGGCGCCCTTGTTGGTGATGATCAGGGTCATCGCCGCGAGGTCGCAGACACCCGGCGCCATGCCGATGATGTCCTTGATGTGCCGCAGGCGCGACATGAACCGGCCTTCGAGGCCCGAGATCATCGCATCGGCCTCGCCGCGGGCGACGGCGAGCGCGGCGATGACCGTGTTGTTGGTGCGCACCAGCGCGCGCGCCGCCTCCGGCGTGATGCCGCGCCGGCCGGCGATATCGAGATAGCTCTGGACGTAATCGCGATAGCGCGGGTCGTCCTCGGGATTGACCACCTGGAAATCAACGCCGGGCCTGAGGGTGAGGCCGAAGCGCTGGATACGCGTCTCGATCACGCTTGGGCGGCCGATCAGGATCGGGATGGCAAGCCCTTCCTCCAGCGCGACCTGGGCCGCGCGCAGCACGCGCTCGTCCTCGCCTTCGGCATAGATCACGCGCTTGGGGTCGGCCTTGGCCTTCTGGAACAGCGGCTTCATCAGGAAGCCGGAGCGGAAGACGAAGCGCGAAAGCTGCTCGCGATAGGCTTCGACATCGACCAGCGGCTTGCGGGCGACGCCGGTCACCATCGCGGCCTCGGCGACGGCCGGGGCGATGCGCATGATCAGGCGCGGGTCGAACGGGTTGGGGATCAGCGAGGTTGCGCCGAAGGTCGAGGCCTCGCCGCCATAGGCGCGCGCCGCGATATCGGAGGTCGCCTCACGGGCGAGCGAGGCGATGGCGCGCACGGCGGCGAGCTTCATCGCCTCGTTGATCGTCGTCGCCTGCACGTCGAGCGCGCCGCGGAAGATATAGGGGAAGCACAGAACGTTGTTGACCTGGTTCGGATAATCCGACCGCCCTGTGCAGATCATCGCGTCGGGGCGAACGCTCAGCGCGTCCTCCGGCGTGATTTCGGGATTCGGGTTGGCGAGCGCCAGGATGAGCGGCTTCGGCGCCATCTGCTTGGCCATCTCGGGCTTGAGCACGCCGGCGGCGGACAGCCCGAGGAAGATGTCGGCGCCGCCGATGACGTCGCTGAGAGTCCGGGCGTCGGTCTCCTGCGCATAGACCTCCTTCCAGCGGTCCATCAGCGTGTTGCGGCCCTTGTAGACCACGCCGTCGATATCAGTGACCCAGATGTTCTTGCGCTGTGCGCCGAGCTCGACCAGCAGGCTTGTGCAGGCGAGCGCGGCCGCGCCCGCGCCGGAGACGACGATCTTGACGTCGGCGATCTTCTTGGCTGCGAGGTCGAGCCCGTTCAGGACGGCGGCCCCGACGATGATCGCCGTGCCGTGCTGGTCGTCATGAAAGACCGGGATGTTCATCCGGGCCTTGAGCTGCTCCTCGATTTCGAAGCATTCCGGCCCCTTGATGTCCTCGAGATTGATGCCGCCAAAGGTCGGCTCCAGCGCTGCGACGACCTCGACGAATTTCTCGATGTTTTTCTGCTCGACCTCGATGTCGAAGCAGTCGATGCCGGCGAATTTCTTGAAGAGGACCGCCTTGCCCTCCATCACCGGCTTGGAGGCGAGCGGGCCGATGTCGCCGAGGCCGAGCACGGCGGTGCCGTTGGTGATGACGGCGACGAGATTCTGGCGCGAGGTGAGCTCGGCAGCCTCGGAGGGGTCGTCGATGATCGCCTCGCAGGCGGCGGCGACGCCGGGCGAATAGGCGAGAGCGAGGTCGCGCTGATTGCCGAGCGGCTTGGTCGCCTGGATCTCGAGCTTACCGGGACGGGGCTGGCGGTGATAGACGAGCGCGCCCGAGCGCAGATCAGTCGAGAGCGTACTTTTCATGGCGCGATAGTCCCTTCGATCCGAAGGATGCTGGTCGCGCGAAAGGCCCCATGCCGTCAAGCCGTCGATGCCGCCAGCAGTTTCGCCGGGGCGGAAAGGATGAGGCGGGCGCGAACTTGAATCAATCTGGCAAGATGCTGAACCAGCATGCGCGAAGTCGCACGCAAACGCCGGGAAGGATTCGGGAAATCCCAGCGAAGGGAGTCCGGCTTCAATATCTGAGCCCCTATCCCGAGGAGCGTCGCAGGCGCGTCTCGAAGGATGTTCCAGAGGGCAGGAGACAACTGAATCATCCTGAGAAGCCATTCCGCGAGGAACCGCTTCTCAGGATGCGGATTCAGGTAAGGGGTCGGCTCTCAGAACGCCTTGAAGGTGATGATCGTATGCGTGTCGGCGATCTCCGGGATCGACTGTACCTTCTGCGCGACGAAATGGCCGATATCGACATCGGCCGCGACGTGGAACTTGGCCAGGATGTCGTAGTTGCCGGCGGTCGAGTAGATCTCGGACGCGATCTCGCGATCAGCCAGTTCGCTGGCGACCTCGTAGGTCTTGCCGAGCTTGCATTTGATCTCGACGAAGAAGGTCTGCATGGCATGCTCCGAAATTCTGTCGGGTCTGGATAGAATCTTCGATGGGCCGAGATCAAGCGCCGGCGAGCGCAGCGATGCGCCGTGTCATCGCATTCTCCGGGTCGGTCAGCCCGGCGATCACCGTGAAATGGTTGGAGCCCGGTATCTCTTCATAGCGTGTCGTCACGCCTTCCAGCCCCCAGACATCGACGAGCCGACGGCTCTGCCGGTGATATTCTTCGCTCTCGGCACCACCGACCACCGCATCCATCGTCAGCCGGGACGGCGCCGGCCAGAATAGCGGGCTTTCGAGTTCTGCGGCGGGGAGGTCGAGATTCAGCGCCTTGTTGATGCTGGTCTCAACGAGGGGCTTCAGGTTGTAGAGCCCGGAGATGCCATAGGCCGCGGGCACGAGCTGGTCCGGGAGACTGGCGTCGACATTCTTCCAGTCCGTGGCGAGCGTGCAGGCGCTGAGATGCCCGCCGGCTGAATGCCCTGTCGCGATCACCGGCAGGTTGAAGCGTCGCCATAGCGCCGCCGCCGCTTGCTGCAGTTCCCAGACGATATGGCCAAGATGCACCTGCGGGCAGAGGTCGTAGCCGACGACCGCGACCGGCAGGCCGAGCCGGTTCAGTCCGCGCGCCATATGCGAGAAATAGCTGCGATCCAGCGCCTGCCAGTAGCCGCCATGGATGAACATCACCAGCGCATTGCCGCGGATCGCTTCAGGCTTGAACAGGTCATAGGCTTGGCGTTCGCCCTCGCCGTAGGACACGTCCAGCTCGGCCAGCGCTTCGCTGCGATAGGCGGCGGCATCTGCCTGCCAGCCGGCGATGATGCCGGGATGTTCCGGCACGCGGGCGCGGTTGTTGTACTCGGTCTCGTAGTCCGGCGACATCGGTCTTCCATCGCTGAAGGGCGTGGTTGGCTCGGCCGCACCGTGGCAGCCCGGCGCTCTTCGCGCCAGCGCTTTTGACAGGACCTCGTGTCGGCGCCAAAAGGCGGCAAGCCCTGACGAATGGGCAATGGAGGTCGCCATGGAAAACCCTGTGCTCGCCGAGGTCACGCGCGGCAATGTCGTCGAATCCCGCCACCGCGGCGCGGCGATCGTGGTTGATGCCGACGGCGGCGTGGTTTTCTCGGCGGGGGATGTCGAACGCCCGGTCTTCCCGCGCTCGGCCGTCAAGGCGATCCAGGGCCTGCCGCTGATCGAGAGCGGTGCCGCAGACCGTTACGGGCTGACCGAGGCCGAGATCGCGCTCGCGGTCTCCTCGCATTCCGGAGAACCGCTCCATGCGCAGACGTCGTTGTCGATGCTCCGCAAGGCCGGCCGTGATGCTGGCTGCCTTGAGTGCGGTGCGCATTGGCCGTCGAACGAACTCGCTTCGCGAGCGCTGGCGAAGTCGGGCGCCGAGCCGAGCGCTCTCAACAATAACTGCTCCGGCAAGCATGCCGGCTTCGTCTGCCTGTCCTGCAATATGGGCGAGGACACCCGGGGCTATGTGAAGGCCGGCCATCCTGTGCAACAAGCGGTGCGCGGCGCGCTGGAAGCGGTGACCGGTGCCGCCCATAGCGCCGACCGGATGGGCACCGATGGCTGCTCGATCCCGTCCTACGCCGTACCGCTTTCCGCGCTGGCGCTGGGCTTTGCCCGGCTCGGCACCGGCCGTGGCTTTGGGCTGGAGCGGGCGAAGGCGGCTGCGCGTATCCGGGCGGCTGCGGCCGCCCATCCCTTCATGGTGGCCGGCACGGGCCGCTATGACACGCGGCTGATGGACCTGCTCGGCGCGCGCGCCTTCACCAAGACCGGGGCCGAAGGCGTCTATTGCGCGGCCTTGCCGGAACTGGGCTATGGCATCGCCCTGAAATGCGATGATGGCGCCGGCCGCGCCGCCGAGATCGCGCTCGGCGCCCTGATCGCGCGCTTCCTGCCGATGGACGACGCCATGCAGGCCGCCTTCGCGCCGCTGCGCGAGACCGTGCTGAAGAACTGGAACGGCATCGAGGTCGGGCGGATCCGCGCGCCTGCTGCCTGATCCGGGTTCAGCGCATCGCGTCGTTCGCGGCCAAGCCTCCGACGCCTTGGCATCGGGGGCTTCGTCAGGTCCCCGGCGATGACGTCGTTGGCGCTGACCGCCAGGCACCTGCCATCGTCGAGCTCGATCAGGGACGCGCCGGTCTAAAAGTCCTCGATGAGATCATTGGCGGTGCCTGGCATGCCCAGGCCAGCGCTTCGTCAGCTACAGCCCGAATTCTATAATCCCAGCGCTTGCGCGATCTCGTCGGCGGCCGATGTCGGCGGCAGGCGCCCGGCCGCGACGGCGGCCTCGAGCTCCGGCGTGCGGGCTTTCAGCGCCGGATCGCTCCGCAGTTTCGCCTGAAGCCGGTCCTGCACCATCGCCCACATCCATTTTACGTCCTGCCGGCGGCGCTTCTCGGCAATCAGCCCCTTGGCCTCGAAGCGTCCGCGATGCTCCTCGATCTTGGACCACAGGGCTTCGAGGCCGAGCCCGGTCAGTCCCGAGATCGTCACGACGGGTGTGCTCCAGAGCGACGAGGCAGGCGCCAGGATGTGCAGCGCTGCCTTGTACTGAGCTGCCGCCGAGCGCGCAGCCGTGGCGCCGTCGCCATCGGCCTTGTTGACCGCGATCATGTCGGCAAGCTCGATGATGCCCTTCTTGATCCCTTGCAGCTCGTCGCCAGCATTGGGCAGCATCAGCACGAGAAAGAAATCGGTGAGGTCGGCGACCGCGGTCTCGGACTGGCCGACGCCGACCGTCTCAACCAGGATGACGTCGAAGCCGGCGGCCTCGCAGAGCAGCATGGTCTCGCGTGTCTTTGCCGCGACGCCGCCGAGCGTGCCCGAAGAAGGGGAGGGGCGGATATAGGCGTCAGGGTCGACCGCGAGGCGGGCCATGCGTGTCTTGTCGCCGAGGATCGAGCCGCCGGTACGAGTCGAGGAGGGGTCGACCGCGAGCACCGCGACCTTGTGACCCTTGGCTGTCAGATAGGTACCAAGGGCATCGATCGTCGTCGATTTGCCGACCCCCGGAACACCAGTGATGCCGACCCGGATCGCGCGCCCGGTATGGGGCAGCAAACGCTGGATCAGGGCCTGCGCCCGCTCGCGATGATCGGCGCGCCGCGATTCCGCGAGCGTGATCGCGCGCGCCAAAGCCGCACGTTCGCCGGCGAGGATGGCATCGCCGAGCGGATCGGCTGGGGAACTGCTGTCGACCATGCCGCCAGTTAGCAACCCGCCGGCGCCGGCGACAAGGCACCCTTGCGACTCACTTGCTTCATCACTGTGTCATGTGTGCCTCTTGTGAATCCGCCGTGGCGGTGAGACGACTTGGCGATGATGTGCGTGGCGATGCGGCTTCGTGTTTTCCTGTTGGTTCTGTTTCTGCCGTTGGCGCTGGCCGCCTGCGGCACGCCGCGCGTGCTGGAGCTGAGCCAGGCGCCGAAAGAGGACATCGCCGGAACCGTCCAGATCTATGTTGCGACCACGCGCGAAGTCTCGGCGCAGCCGGTCTATTTCAGCGGCGAGCGCGGGCCGCAGCTCTCCTTCGCCCGCCTCGACATCACCGTCCCGCGTATCCATAAACCCGGCAATCTGGAGTTGCCCGATTCCGGGCCGGGCGACCCCGCCAAGCATTTTTCCGCCATCTACATCCAGAAGCTCGATCTCGCGCCTGTTGTTTCTGACGTGCGGAAGGAGTTGCAGCGGCGGCCGGCTTCCCAACGCGACGTCTTGGTTTTCGTCCACGGCTACAACACGAATTTCGCCGATGCGGCCTATCGCTTCGCCCAGATCGTCTATGATTCCGGCTTCAAGGGCGTGCCGGTGTTGTTCACCTGGCCCTCGCGCGGGCAGTTGCTGGCCTATCCCTACGATCGCGAAAGCGCCTTCTATTCGCGCGATTTCCTCGAGCTGAACCTGCGTGCCATCGCCCGCGATCTCGGCCCGGCGCGCATGGATATCCTCGCCCATTCCATGGGCACGATGCTGACGCTGGAGACGCTCCGTCAGGCTGCGATCCGGGGCGATGGAGGTTTCGGCGGCAAGCTGCGCGATGTCATGCTCGCGGCGCCCGATGTCGATCTTGACGTGTTCAGGACGCAGATGCGCGCCATCCGGCGGCCGCTGACGGTCTTCGTTTCGGCCGACGACAGGGCACTCGACTTCTCCCGGCGCTTTGCCGGCGACAAGACGCGGCTCGGCGCGGTGTCGAGCAAGGATACCGAAACGATCGCGGAGCTGGAGAAGCTCGGCGTACGGCTGATCGACCTGTCCGAGGTCTCCTCGGGCGACAGCCTCAACCACGCCAAATTCGCGTCCTCGCCGAAAGTGGTGCAGCTCATCGGTCAGAGGCTGCAGCAGGACAAGGGCATCGGCTTCGCCGGCCCGCAATTCGGTGACAGGGTCGGCGATATCGCCGGCGGCGTGATGGGTACGGTCGGTTCGACCGTCGGGCTGGTCGTCAACGCGCCGATCCAGATCATCTCCGGCGCGGCACGGTGATGTCGCCTTCGCGCAACGCTCCGGCCGCTCAGGAGCGGAAGCGGGCGGTTTGCCCCATTCTGGCCGCCTTGACCTGCCTTTAGAGGTCCGGCTGCCAGCTCGGCCCCTCGATTTCTGACCGGATACCCGTCTCCATGCCCGTTACAAGGCGCGCCTTTTCATGCCGTTCGCTGGCCCTCGCCGCGTTCCTGCCGCTCGGGCTTGCCGCCTGCGCGCAAAGCGAGGCGAGTGTGTCTCCCTTTTCCGAGCCGGAGCGCGCCGATACGTCTGCGCTCGGCAAGGACCCGCGGCTGCTGGTCATGACGACGCGTCGGTCGACCGGGAACGCCGCGCCCTTCTTCAACACGGATCGCGGACCGTTGACCTTCGCCGAGGTGCGGCTGTCGCCGCCGGGGCGCGGTATCGCGGGGCGTGTCTCCTCGGCGGTCAGCGGTGACTGGGCCGTGCTCGGGGTTTCGCGCGAGACGACGGGCGACGCTGCGCGTGCCTTTTCGGACGCCGTAAACGGGCGCGACGTGCTGCTCTACATCCATGGCTTCAACGAGACGTTCGAGACCGCGGCACGCAGCGCTGGCCAGCTCTCGCATTCGCTGGAATTCCAGGGCCGCACGGCGCTGTTCACCTGGCCCTCAGGCGGCAAGCTCTTCGACTATGCCTATGATCGTGAGAGCGCTCTCTGGTCGCGTGACGGCTTCGTGCAGTCGCTGCAGGCGCTTGTCGCCAACCCGACCGTCGGCCGCATCCATATCGTGGCCCATTCCATGGGGACTTTCCTGACGCTGGAAGGCCTGCGCGAATTGCGTGAATCTCGGGAAATCTATGCCCGGATCGGTTCTGTCGTTCTGGCTTCGCCCGATGTCGATATCGACGCCTTCGAGCAGACGGTGAAGAAGCTCGGGCCTCTGGCGCAGCGCATGACGGTGATCATCGATCCCGGCGACCGGGCGCTCGCGGTTTCTGCCCGTATCGCCGGTGGCGTCGCCCGGGCTGGCGCTGCGGATCGCTCGCGGTTGGAAGAATTGGGCGTCAGAGTCGCCGATACCTCCGGTCGGGGCTGGAGCATGCTGCGCCACGACCTCTTCCTGTCCAACAGCGAGGTCACCCAGGTCGTGCGTCGCGCCATGGATCGCGGCGGTTAGAGGAGCTGGCGGGATGAGGCGGCCGGGCAGGGGATTGATGGTCGCTGGTCTGGCGCTGGCCTTCGGCCTTTCCGCTGCCTTTGCCGAAACGCCGGCACTCTTCGCGGGGACCGGTCCGGCCGAGGCCAGCTATTCCGATCCGTTGCCAGCCACCATCGCCGTTTCGACCTATGTGCCGCCGGTTTGTGCCGCCGAGCCCTGTCCGCTGCTGATCGCGGTCCATGGCATGGGCCGCAATGCAAAGGGCGCGCGCGATGCCTGGAAGGCTGCCGCCGACCGGGCGGGCTTTCTGGTTCTGGCGCCGCGCTTCGACAAGGAGCAGTTTCCCAGCCGCCGTTTCCAGCAGGGTGGTGTGCGCGGCGAGCCCGACAAGACGAAATGGACCTTCGGCCTGATCGAAAGGTTGTTCGACGGCGCTCGCGCCAGTGGCCGTGTTGCCGGCGACAGCTATACGATCTTCGGTCATTCCGCAGGTGCGCAGTTCGTGCATCGCATGGTGATGCTGGTGCCTGAGGCGCGCATTGCGACGGCGGTTGTGGCGAATGCCGGCTACTACACGCTGCCCGTTTTGGCCGGTGATCGCGCTTATCCGTATTCGCTCAAGGCTACCCCCGCGACCGATGCCACGCTGATCCGCGCCTTCTCCAAGCCAGTACTGGTCATGCTCGGAGACCGCGACATCGATCCCGACCATCCTCAACTCAACAAGTCGCGAGGCGCCGAGGAGCAGGGGCCGACCCGCTTTGCGCGCGGAGAGTACTTCATAGCTATGGCTGCGGACGAGGCACGCCGTCTCGGTGTGGCGTTGCGCTGGCGCGAGGTTGCCGTGCCCGGCGTGGCGCATCAGCAAAGCGGCATGGCCAAGGCCGCGGCGGCCGAGCTGTTCGCCGCCCGCTGATAATCTTCAGACCGGCGGCAGGCCGGAGCGCTTCTTGATCGTCGCCAGCGCGAAGTTGGATTCGACCGACTGGATGCATTTCAGCCGCGTCGCCTTCTGCTTCAGGAAGCGCTCATAGCCCTCGATGCCGTCGGTGACGACGCGTAGCAGATAATCCTGGGAACCGGTCATGAGGTAGCACTCGGCAACCTCGCTCCAGCCTTCTACCGCTTTCTCGAACTCGGCGATCTGCTCCTGGTTCTGCTGCGTCAGCCGCACCGAGACGAAGACGCTGAAGGGCAGTCCGTAGGCTTTGGGGTCGACAATGGCCGCATAGCCCTGGATGACGCCGGTTTCCTCCAAACGCTTCAGGCGCCTGAGGCACGGCGTCGGCGACAGCCCGACACGCTGGGACAGGTCCTGATTGGTGATGCGCCCGTCCTCGCGCAGTACGGCGAGAATGCGGCGGTCGATGCTGTCGAGCACGATATGCTCCATGTCGATGAAGATTGAGCAGAAAGTTGCTCAAGGAATATCAGGGCGATGCTGATCGGCCAAGCAATGGCGCGCTGATGGGAATACTCTGGTGCCAGAAACCGGCCTGCGTCGCAGGATTCAGAGGGAGACGGCCATGAGCGCAGACAACTACCACAAGGACCGGATCGCTAACCGCAAGCTCCATCCCGAGACGCTGATGATGGGCTTCGGCTATTCGCCGGCCATGTCGGAAGGGTCGCTGAAGCCGCCGGTCTTCCTGACCTCGACATTCGTTTTCGAGAATGCCCAGCAGGGCAAGGATTTCTTCGACTTCACCTCCGGCCGGCGCCAGCCCAAGCCCGGCGAGAAGCCCGGCCTCGTCTATTCGCGCTTCAACCATCCCAATATGGAGATCCTCGAGGATCGCCTGGCGATCTGGGACGAAGCCGAGAAATGCGCGGTCTTCGCTTCGGGCATGGCGGCGATCGCGACCACCTGCTTCGCTTTCCTGCGCCCGGGAGATACGATCCTGCATTCCCGCCCGCTCTATGGCGGCACCGAGACGCTGCTGAAGAATCAGATGGGCGCCTTCGGCGTCACGCCCTTCGGTTTTACCGACGGGCTCGATATCGCGCAGATGCGTGACGTTGCGCGTGCCGCCGCGGCCAAGGGCCGGGTCGCGATGATCCTGGTCGAGACCCCGGCCAACCCCACCAATGGCCTCGTCGATCTTGCTGCCTGCAAGGCGATCGCCGACGAACTGGAGAAGTCGCAGGGTCACCGCCCGCCTGTCGTCGTCGACAACACCATGCTAGGCCCGAAATACCAGAAGCCGCTGAAGCAGGGCGCCGACCTGTCGCTGCTTTCGCTGACCAAATATGTCGGTGGCCATTCCGATCTCGTCGGTGGCTCGATCAGCGGCTCGGAAGCCCTCGTGCGGCAGGTGAAAGCCTGGCGCGGTTCGCTCGGTACGCAGCTCGATCCGAACTCCTGCTGGATGCTGATGCGCTCGCTGGAGACGCTCGACATCCGCATGAGCCGCGCCAACGAGAACGCCAAGCTGGTGGCGGAATATCTCGAAGGCCATCCCAAGGTCGCCAGAGTCCATTATCTTGGCAACCTCAAGGACAGCGATCCACGCAAGGCCGTCTTCGACCGCCAGTGCACGGCCGCAGGCTCGACTTTCGCCTTCGACGTCAAGGGCGGTGAGAAGGAGGCTTTCGCGCTGCTCGACAACCTGCAGATCATGAAGCTCGCGGTGAGCCTGGGCGGGACCGAGACACTGGTCTCGCACCCGGCCGCGATGACTCATTCCGGCGTCGCTCGTGAACTGCGCGAGGAGATCGGCCTGACCGATGCCCTGATCCGTATCTCGGTCGGCATCGAGAATATCGAGGACCTCATCTCGGATCTGGCGCAGGCCTTCGAGGCGGTGTGACCGCTTCGAGACTAGGCTCCGACCCGCCCCCAGCCCGGCAGCTTCAGCGCCGGGCTGCGCAGGTCGAACCCGGCGACTAGGCCGAACATGTTGATCTCGATGCCCTCCACCCAGCCGACGGTGACGCCGGCAAGCCCGTAGAGCGAGGCCTGGACGCCCGTGCGGCTGGCGGTCAGCCCGGCGAAGAGCCCGTCGGCCCGCCAATCCTTCCCCAGCGCCGTCGGTGGCAGCGCCTGCTGAAGCTCGGGCACCTCCGCCATGACGTACTGGACGAAGCTGTTCGAGTTCGGCCCCGGCCAGGCGATATAGCTGCCGGGGCTGGAATAGGTGTAAGCGGTCACGGCCGCGCGGATACGCGGAATCAGGTGCTCCGCCGCTTCGCCACGAATTTCGGCGACGGACTCGGGCGTGTTGCCGAACCAGCGGCCGTCGGCCTCGCGATGATTGACCCTGAGTGGCGCGCCCCAGCCGACGACGTCGAAGCGTGTATAGGCGCTGGCGCCCCGTTCCTTCACAACGATCCAGGAATGATGGGCGAAGATCCCGCGCCAGCGACCGACGCGTGCGGCGAAGACATGCACGCTCGCCTCCGGTTCGACCGAGGCTGGAGGGAGCAGCTTTGCGCTGGTCCAGTCGGCCCGCCGCCAGTCTGGTGCATGCGACTGCCAAATCCACCAGCCCGCGTGACTTGCGAGCGGCAGCAGGAACGCGATCGCGAAGAATAGCAGGATGCGGCGGAGCAGACGCATGCTTTTCGGTATGTGCATGCCGTCGCACGCCGGCAAGAACCCGGCACATCACGGTTGCGTCAGGCGCGCTTCGCCTGTGTGCAGCCATTCCGAACCTGGTCGTTGGCGGTTGATGCCGAAACGAAAGCTGGTAGCGTGCGCGCGCCAACATGATGGAGGGGCGGATTGGGAAAGACGACGAAGCGACTGACCGAGGCGATCGCCGCCTGTGCGATCGGATTGGGACTTCTCGCCGCGCCGGCGGCCGCGCAGGACAAGCAGCTGCGTATCTTCAACTGGTCGGATTATGTCGATCCGGAAGTGCTCGACGCCTTCAAGAAGGAAACCGGCATCACCGTCGTCTACGACACCTTCGACCAGATGGAGACGGTGGAGACCAAGCTTCTGGCCGGCAAGACCGGCTATGACCTGATCGTCGTCACCGCGTCCTTCCTGCCGCGCCATATTCCGCTCGGCCTCTACCAGCCGGTTGACCGCGACAAGGCGCCGAATCTCAAGAATCTCTGGCCCGAAATCCAGACTCGTCTCGGCAAGTACGATTCCGGCAACAAATATGCCGTGAACTACATGTGGGGCACGACGGGTGTCGGCTACAATGTGGCCAAGGTCAAGGAACGGCTTGGTCCCGATGCCGTGATCGATAGCTGGAAGATCGTCTTCGAGCCCGACCAGCTCAAGAAGCTGTCGAATTGCGGTGTCCATGTGCTCGACGCGGTCGAGGAGATGTTCCCCGCGGCGCTGCGCTATCTCGGGCTCGATCCCGATTCGAAGAAGGAAGCCGATCTCAACAAGGCCGGCGAACTCCTGCGCAAGATCCGCCCGCATATCCAGAAATTCCACTCTTCCGAGTACATCAACGCTCTGGCTAATGGCGATATCTGCCTGGCCGTCGGCTATTCCGGCGACATCCTTCAGGCGAAGAAGCGTGCCGAGGAGGCCAAGAACGGCGTCCAGATCGCCTATTCGATCCCGAAGGAAGGCGCGCTGATGTGGTTCGATTCCTTCGTGATCCCGAAGGATGCGGGCAATGTCGAGGCTGCCTTGAAGTTCATCGACTTCGTCAACAAGCCCGAAATGGCGGCGAAGAACTCTGACTTCATCCAGTATGCCAGCGGCAACATCGCAGCGAAGCCGCTGCTCTCTGCGGCGGTGCGCGACAATCCCGGCATCTATCCGTCGGACGAGGTGATGGGGCGGCTCTACACGATCACACCCTACGACCAAAAGTCCCAGCGGTTGGTCAACCGGCTCTGGACCCGCGTCAAGACCGGCAAGTGAACGGTTCTCGACGGGGACGACCGGTATGAAGAAAACCTCGCCCGGCAGCGTACGCCGGGCTTTTCAGCCCTGGAACGACCCGGCGGCGAAGCCGCTGGTCTCGTTCGAGGGCGTGACCAAGCGTTTCGGCAACGTCACTGCGGTCGGCGATCTCTCGCTCGCGCTCTACCCGCGCGAGTTCTTTGCGCTGCTCGGGCCATCAGGCTGCGGCAAGACCACGCTGATGCGCATGCTCGCCGGCTTCGAGACGCCGGACGAGGGCAGGATTCTGCTCGACGGGCAGGACATCACCGGTATTCCGTCGCATCTGCGGCCGATCAACATGATGTTCCAGTCGTATGCACTGTTCCCTCACCTGACGGTGGCGGGCAACATTGCTTACGGGCTGAAGCGGGAGGGATTGCCGCGCGCCGAGATCGACCGGCGCGTCGAGGAGATGCTGGCGCTGGTCAAGCTCTCCGGTTTCGGCGGCCGCAAGCCGCATCAGCTCTCCGGCGGCCAGCGTCAGCGCGTCGCGCTCGCCCGCTCGCTCGCCAAGCGGCCGAAGCTGCTCCTGCTCGACGAGCCGATGGCGGCTCTCGACAAGAAGCTGCGCGAACAGACCCAGTTCGAGTTGATGGATCTGCAGAGCGAGCTCGGCCTGACCTTCATGGTCGTTACCCACGACCAGGACGAGGCGATGACCATGGCTGACCGTATGGCGGTGATGGACCATGGCAAGCTTGTCCAGATCGGCCCGCCCGACGTGATCTACGAAGCGCCCGCCAGCCGCCACGTCGCGGAATTCGTCGGCGACATCAACATCTTCGAGGGCCGTGTTGCGGCCGTGGAAGGCGATCTGGTTCGGGCCGAGATGCCGTATGTAGGTATCGTCGAACTCGACGAGGATGCGCCAGCGCTGAGACCGGGCGAGCCCCTGGTTGTCGGCATCCGGCCCGAGAAAATCGAGATCGGCCATGACGAGCCGGCTCAGGCCGTCAACAAGGTCGAAGGCGAGATCTGGGACATCGGCTATCTCGGCGACTTCACCATGATCCAGGTGATGCTCGGCGGGGAGCGCGGGCAACTGGTCAAGGTTGCGCTCGCCAACCGCACGCGCCGTCTGGCACGGCCCTTCGCCTGGGACGACAAGATCTGGCTGTCCTGGGATGTCGAGGCTGGCGTGGTGCTGCCGCCATGAGCGCGGTCGCTCCGCTGCAGCGGCTCGGCCGGCTGGTCGTTGCCGTCCCTTACGTCTGGCTGGCGCTGTTCTTCCTCGTGCCCTTCGCCATCGTGTTGCGCATGGCTTTCTCGCAGGCCGAGACGGCGCTGCCTCCCTATGCGCCGCATTGGGAAGGGCTGGCTCAGCTCGGCGAATTCATTTCCCAGCTCGACCTGGCGAATTTCACCCTGCTCGGAGACGACCCGCTCTACTGGCAAAGCTATCTCTATTCACTCCGCATCGCAGCCTTGACCACCGTTTTGGCCCTCGCGATCGGCTATCCGCTCGCCTATGCCATGGCGTCGGTGCCGGCGCGCTGGCGCGGTATTCTGCTCGTCTTCATCATCCTGCCGTTCTGGACGTCCTTTCTGATCCGCGTCTACGCGTGGATCGGTATCCTGCGACCGGACGGGCTGCTCGATGCGGCGCTTGGTCTGCTCGGCTTTGAGGGGGAGCCGCTGCGCCTGCTCAATACGGAAGTGGCTGTGCTGCTCGGCATGGTCTATTCCTATCTGCCCTTCATGGTGCTGCCGCTCTTCGCCACGCTGGAGAAGCTCGATCGCGGCCTGCTCGAGGCGGCCGCCGATCTCGGCGCCACGCCGGTCACCGCCTTCCTGACGGTGACGTTGCCGCTCTCGCTGCCGGGCATTCTGGCTGGTTCCGCACTGGTCTTCATCCCGGCGGTAGGCGAGTTCGTCATCCCGGACCTGCTGGGCGGCCCCGACACGGTCATGATCGGCAAGGTGCTCTGGGGCGAGTTCTTCTCGAACCGCGACTGGCCTTTGGCTTCGGCGGTGGCCGTGGTGCTGCTCGTCGTGCTGGTGCTGCCGCTCGTCCTGCTCCAGCGGGCGCGGTTGCAGCGGGAGATGGCGGCATGAGCCGGCTCGGTCCCGGATTGATCCTCGCGCTGGTCGTCGGCTTCGCTTTCCTCTACCTGCCGATCCTGACGCTCGTCGCCTATTCCTTCAACGCCTCGCGGCTGGTAACGGTCTGGGGCGGTTTCTCGACGCATTGGTACGGCGCGCTGATGCAGAATGAGCCGCTGCTCGATGCAGCCTGGCTCTCGATTCGCCTCGGCTTCGTCTCGGCGACGCTGGCGACGGTCCTCGGCACGCTCGCCGCTCTCGCGCTGGCGCGCCATGGTCGTTTCATGGGGCGCACCATGTTCTCCGGCATGGTACTGGCGCCGCTGGTCATGCCCGAGGTGGTGACGGGCCTGTCGCTGCTGCTGTTCTTCGTCGCCGTCGATGTCGAGCGCGGCTTCTGGACGGTGACGATCGCCCACGCAACCTTCAGCCTGGGATTTGCCTGCATCGTCGTGCAGTCCCGGCTCGTAGGCTTCGATCGTTCGCTGGAGGAAGCGGCGCAGGATCTCGGCGCGACGCCCTTCGTCACCTTCTGGACCGTGACCCTGCCACTGATCTGGCCGGCGGTGGCCGCAGCCTGGATGCTCGCCTTCACGCTTTCGCTCGATGATCTCGTCATTGCGAGCTTCACGACGGGCCCGGGAGCGACGACGCTGCCGATGCGGCTCTATTCAGCGGTCAAGCTTGGCGTTTCGCCGGAGATCAACGCCGCCTGCACGATCATGATCGGGGCTGTCGCCGTCGTCGTGATCGCAGCCTCGCTGCTGCTGAAGCGGCAGCAACTCTCCGATAGATAAACGGCTGCTGAACGGCTCCCTCAAAGCCCGTTCAGCCTCGATCTGCGAATGTCCGATCCGTGGCGGGGCGATCCCTGCCGGAACAGGACGTGAGATCATGTTTGGCAATCGCACCCGGATCGGTTTGACCGCGCTCGCTTTCGGCGGTGCCGTTCTCGCCTTTTCGACCTTCGCCGGGTCCGGCGAGGCCCAGGCCTTTGGTGGCTACGGGCGCAGCTCTGAGCGTCCGGCCTATGGCTACGGCTGGCGCCCCGCGCCGCCCGCCGTCCACGGCTTCTGGGGTCAGCGCCGCTGGCATCGCTATTCTGACGGTTACGGCATGCGGCCGCCTCCGCCGCGCTACGGCTATGGTTACGGCTGGCGGTAAGTGTCGCCACGTCGGTCGTGATCATGGGGCGGGCGCTGCCGGCTGGCAGCGCCCGCCTTCTTTTATTCAGCAGCCGTCCGCTGGGCGTATCCGAGGCGCTCGTTCAATTCCTGCAGCAGCTTCTCGGCAGCGTCGGCGATGACCGTGCCGGGCGGGAAGATCGCTGAAGCACCGGCTTCGATCAGGGCGTCGAAATCCTGGGGCGGGATGACGCCGCCGACCACGATCATGATGTCGGGCCGGCCGGCCTTGGCGAGCGCGGCCTTCAGCTCCGGCACCAGCGTCAGATGCCCTGCCGCCAGCGACGAGACGCCGACGATATGGACGTCGTTCTCGACGGCCTGCCGCGCCGCCTCGTCAGGCGTTGCGAAGAGCGGGCCGATATCGACATCGAAGCCGAGATCGGCGAAGGCCGAGGCGATGACCTTCTGGCCGCGATCATGCCCGTCCTGGCCCATCTTGGCGACGAGGATACGCGGGCGGCGCCCATCGGCCTCCTCGAAGGCCTCGCACATGATCTGGACACGCGTCACGGCTGGGTTCATCTCGCCGACCTCCCGCTTGTAGACGCCGGAGATCGCCTTGATCTCGGCCCTGTGGCGCCCGAAGACCTTCTCCATCGCCAGCGAAATCTCACCGACGGTGGCCTTGGCGCGGGCGGCCTTGACCGCAAGATCGAGCAGGTTGCCGTTGCCGGCTGCGCCATTGGTCAGCGCCGTCAGCGCGGCATCGACCTCGCTCTCGTTGCGCTCGGCCTTGAGGCGCTTCAGCTTGTCGAGCTGCTGGGTGCGTACGGCAGCATTGTCGACCTTGAGCACGTCGATCGCCGCTTCGCTTTCCGGCTTGTAGCAGTTGACGCCGATGATCGCCTGCTGGCCGCCATCGATGCGGGCCTGCGTCTTGGCGGCCGCCTCCTCGATGCGCAGCTTCGGGATGCCGGCCTCGATCGCCTTGGCCATGCCCCCTAACTTCTCGACCTCCTGGATGTGGCCCCAGGCCTTTTCGGCGAGTTCCGCGGTAAGCCGTTCGACGTAATAGGAGCCGCCCCAGGGATCGATGATCCGGGTCGTGCCGCTCTCCTGCTGCAGCAGGATCTGGGTGTTGCGGGCGATGCGGGCCGAGAAATCGGTCGGTAGCGCCAGTGCCTCATCGAGCGCGTTGGTGTGGAGCGACTGGGTATGGCCTTGAGTCGCCGCCATCGCCTCGATCATGGTGCGCGGCACGTTGTTGAACACGTCCTGCGCCGTCAGCGACCAGCCAGACGTCTGGCAATGGGTGCGCAGGGGCAGGGATTTCTCGTTCTGGGCCCCGAAATCCTTGACCAGCTTGGCCCAGATCAGCCGGGCGGCGCGCATCTTGGCGACTTCCATGAAGAAGTTCATGCCGATCGCCCAGAAGAAGGACAGGCGCGGCGCGAAGACATCGACGCTGAGGCCCGCGCGCTGGCCGGCGCGGATGTACTCGACGCCGTCGGCCAGCGTGTAGCCGAGCTCGAGGTCCTGCGTCGCCCCGGCCTCCTGCATGTGATAGCCGGAGATCGAGATCGAGTTGAACTTCGGCATGTTGGCCGAGGTGAAGGCGAAGATATCGCCGATGATCCGCATCGAGGGCGAGGGCGGGTAGATATAGGTGTTGCGGACCATGAACTCCTTGAGGATGTCGTTCTGGATGGTCCCCGAGAGCTTGGCCTGTGGCACGCCCTGTTCTTCGGCCGCGACGATATAGAGCGCCAGAACCGGCAGCACCGCGCCGTTCATCGTCATCGACACGCTCATCTGGTCGAGCGGGATGCCGGAGAACAGCGTGCGCATGTCGTAGATCGAGTCGATCGCGACGCCGGCCATGCCGACATCGCCGGCGACGCGCGGATGATCGGAATCGTAGCCGCGATGGGTCGCGAGATCGAAGGCGACCGAGAGGCCCTTTTGCCCGGCAGCGAGGTTGCGCCGGTAGAAGGCGTTCGAATCCTCGGCCGTGGAGAAGCCGGCATATTGCCGGATCGTCCAGGGCTGGTTGACATACATCGTCGGGTAGGGGCCACGCAGATAGGGCGCGATGCCCGGCAGCGTCTCGACGAAGGGCAGGCCGTCACGGTCGGCAGCAATGTAGACCGGTTTGACCGGGATATCCTCGGGTGTCTGCCAGGCTTCGCCCGAGGGCAGAGCGCTGGCAGCCGGGCGCGCCCCGGCGGCGTAGGCGAGCTTCGTGAAATCCGGGATCGCGGTCATGGCTTGCTCCCGTCGGTCCTGTCCCACCAATGATGGAAATGATGGACCGGTCCATGGCCGTGGCCAACCGGAATCTCGTCGGCGGCAGCGATGGCGGCCGAGATATAGGTCTTGGCATGGCCGACCGCCTCTGGCAGCGCCAGCCCCTTGGCGAGGTTGGCGGCGATTGCGGATGAGAGCGTGCAACCGGTGCCATGGGTATTGTGCGTCGCGAGCCGTGGCGCGTTGAAGCGCTGGCGCGCGCCGCCCGCGAGCAAAAGCAGGTCGCTGCTGATATCGCCGGTGCCGTGCCCGCCCTTGACCAGGACGTTGGCTGCACCGAGCGCGGCGAGCTTCTCGGCCTGCTCGTCCATTGCCTCGTCGGTCTCGGCAGCGCTGGTGCCGAGCAGGGCCGCGGCTTCCGGTAGGTTCGGCGTGATCAGGGTCGCAAGCGGGAAGAGATGCGTGCGGATTGCCTCGACCGCCGCGCTTTCCAGCAGCCGCGCGCCGGAGGCCGCGATCATCACGGGATCGAGCACGACATTCTTCGCGCCATGGCGCTTCAGCCCGGCAGCGACCGTCTCGATCAGCTCGGCGGTCGCGAGCATGCCGATCTTAACCGAGCCGACATCGAGATCCTCGAACACAGCGTCCATCTGCTGGGCGACGAAATCGCGCGGTACGGCATGGATGGCGCTGACGCCCCTGGTATTCTGCGCAGTCAGTGCGACGATGACGCTGGCGCCATAGACCTGATGAGCCGCGAAGGTCTTGAGATCGGCCTGGATGCCGGCGCCGCCGCTTGAATCCGAGCCGGCGATGGTGAGGGCGATGGCAGTCAAACTCTTGTCTCCGGTCAGGCGCCTGCTATGGCCTGCGCTTGCGCTAGCGTCGCGACCACGTCGCAGCCCATATAGATGAACGTGGCGACGCCGGCCTTATTCAAGGCTTCGGGCTCGGCCGGGCGCCCGGCGAGCCAGACAGTTGCGCCGGCCTCGGCGAGCGCCTCGGCTGCCGCCGCGCCCTCGGCGGCATAGGCCGCGTCCGAGCCGCAAAGGCAGGCGAGTTTCGCGCCCGAGGCGCGGAAGGCGCCCACAAGCGTATCGAGATCGGTCGCACCATCCCTGGCAAAGCCGTCGCCGCTTGGCGCCGCCAAACCGCCGGATTCGAACAGGTTGCGGGCGAAGCCGGCCCGCGCTGTGAAATCGGCGATCGGGCCGAGCGTCGCCAGAAAGACGACCGGGCGCTTCGGCTGGGCATCGGCCTTGTCGCGCAGCGCCTCGAACGGCTCTGCCAGACGGAGCGAAGGCAGGGGCTCCGCGCGCAGGCCCGCGGCAGGCGCAGCCAACGCATCGGCCCGACCGGCGCCATCGACGAAGGAGCGGATGATCTCGCCCTGGTTGCGCTCGGCAAGGCTGCCTTGAACGCGCTTGCCGTCGAGCTTGACCGGCGAGATGGCGAGTACCTTGGCGGTTTCCTCGCGGATATTCGGGAATTCGCTGGTGCCGGTGATCGGTTCGCGCCGCGTCGCCACCGCCTTGGCGCGGGCGGTGCGCTGTTCGACGAGCGTCTTCTGGAGATGGCCCTCGACCAGGGAGGCGACGATACCGGATAGATCGCCGCTGCGCTGCCGCTCGATCTCCTGGAAGGCCAGCCAGCCCTGCTCGCAGAGCGTCTGCGTCAGCGCCTCGAAGCCGCCCGCGCCCGCGGCAGGATCGGCGACGCGCCAGAGATTGCTCTCTTCGAGCAGGATGAGCTGGGTATTGCGGGCGACGCGGCGTGCGAAGGCATCCGGCAGGCCGAGCGCGGCGGTGAAGGGCTGGACCGCGATCGAATCGGCGCCGCCGACCCCGGCCGCGAACGCAGCGACGGTGCCGCGCAGCAGGTTGACGTTCGGGTCGCGCTTCGTCAGCGAGCGCCAGGCGGTCTCGGCATGGATACGGGCCGGTTTCGGCACCAGGCCGCAGGCTTGCTGAATGCGGTTCCAGAGCAGGCGGGCGGCCCGGAATTTCGCCACCGTCAGGAACTCGTCGGTATCGGCGACCAGCGTGAAGGCCAGCGCATCACGCGCCTCTGACAGGCTCATCCCCTGCGCTTCCAGCGTGCGCAGATAGGCGACTGCCGTGGCGAGCACCGCGCCGAGCTCCTGCGCCTCGCTGGCGCCGGCTTCGTGGTAGGGGCGGCTGTCGATCTCTATGAACGGCCCGGCGAAGCCGCGTTCCTTCAGAGTGCGGATGGTGGCCGCGAGCCGGCGACCAAGCTCGGGCCATGCGGCCGCGAGCGAGCCGCGGCCGGCGAAGACGCCGATCGGATCGAGGCCGAAAGAGACGGAGACCTCGCTGGCCGCATGGCCGCGCTTCTCGATCAGGGCGGCGAGCAGCAAGGCGTTGATGCGGCCTTGCGGGGCGGGATCGAGGCGCAGGCGGATCAGGTCCAGCATCACGCCCTGGAGCGCGGCATCGAGCGTCGCGACATCGTCGGCGACGAGGCCGTAGCCGCGCGCCGCCAGTGCCCCGGCGAAGCTGATCGTGAGCGTGTCGGCGCCGCCCTCCAGATCGGCGAGAGCCAGCGTCCGCGCTGCGTCGGGTTGCGGATGATCGAGCCGGGCGGCGACATGCCAGCGCCCGGTCTCGGCGCGCAGGGCACGAGCAGGCGCGGCGGCGGCAGGATAGAGCGGCTCGATGCGGATGCCGTCAGCGGTGCGGCCGACGAGCTTCTTCTCGAAATCGGCGCCTTTCAGGACCTTGTCGACCGCCGCGCGCCACGCGTCATGCGACGGCGCCGCGAAGGCGTCGAGATAGGGAAGGTCGGATGGGGCAGCCGAGTTCATGCGCGCCGATACTCCTCTTCCGCATAATGTGCAGCCGTGGAGCGCTGATTGCCATGGGTGCGCGCGCACCGCCATCCCTACTTCGTCGCAAGGCGGGTGCGTGAATACAAAAACGCCGCAGCGCTATCGTGAGACAGCGCCGCGGCGTTGAAGAATGCGGCCGAGATCAGACGAACTGGCCGAGACCCGGGATCGCGCCGACGATGGCGCCCATCGCGTCCTCACCGGCCTTCTCGCGACCCACAGCGAACATTTCCTTCGAGACGCTCTGGATCTGGCCCATCGAGAGACCGGCGCTCATGAGCTGGCCGCCGAGCGCCATCACGCCGCCGCCTCCGCCCATCAGCCCGCCGATCGCGCCGAGCATGCCGCCCTTGGCGCCGCCTTCGGCATCGGCCAGCGCCTGCGCGCCCGGCAGCGCCGCCATCAGCTGGCCGATCTCGGTGGCCGGACCTTCCTTCTGCAGGAAGGCGAGGATGATGCCGACACCCTTGCGGGCGAGCTCTTCATTGATGCCGGCAGCAGCCGCCACGCGCGTGAGCAATTCTTCCATGGAACCCAAACCCCTCGCCAAACGGCTTCGCCACGAAGCCTTCGAAAAATAGTTTACATGTTTACGATCTGATTTCCAACGGCCCCGGGCTTCCGCCTTCTGCGTCGTTTGGTTACACCCTTGCCGGACCGGCACGAAACCTGATGGGCGAATTTCAATGGCGGATGATGGCGCGATTCTGATCGGCAAGAGCGGCAAGCCTGAAAACCTGCTGCTGAAGCTCGCCAATCGCCATGGACTGGTGACGGGCGCGACCGGCACCGGCAAGACGGTGACGCTGCAGGTGATGGCCGAAGGCTTCGCCCGCAACGGCGTCCCGGTCTTTGCAGCCGATATCAAGGGCGATCTTTCCGGCATCGTCGCGCCCGGCGATTCCAAGCCGCCCTTCGTCAACCGGGCCAAGGAACTCGGCATCAAGTACGAGCCGGATCAGTTCACCACCGTCTTCTGGGACGTGTTCGGCGAGCAGGGCCATCCGGTCCGCGCCACCATTTCCGAGATGGGACCGCTGCTGCTGGCCCGCCTGCTCGACCTCAACGACACGCAGGAAGGCGTGCTCAACATCGCCTTCCGCATCGCCGACGAGCAGAAGCTGCTGCTGCTCGACCTCAAGGACCTGCGCGCGATCCTGACCTTCATCGCCGAGAACGCGCAGGAGCTGACCACCAAATACGGCAACGTCACCTCGGCGACGGTCGGCACGATCCAGCGCGCGTTGCTCGTCCTGGAGAACCAGAAGGGTGACCTCTTCTTCGGCGAGCCGGCGCTCGACATCAACGACCTGATGAAGACGGATCGCGACGGCCGCGGCATCGTCAACATCCTCGCCGCCGACAAGCTGATGAACAATCCGCGGCTTTACGCGACCTTCCTGCTCTGGCTGCTCTCGGAGCTGTTCGAGCAACTGCCGGAGGTCGGCGATCTCGACAAGCCCAAACTCGTCTTCTTTTTCGACGAGGCGCATCTGCTCTTCAACGGCGCGCCCAAGGCACTGCTGACGGCGGTCGAGCAGGTCGTCCGCCTGATCCGCTCGAAGGGCGTCGGCGTCTATTTCGTCACGCAAAACCCGCTCGATATCCCCGATACAGTGCTGGCGCAGCTCGGCAACCGCGTCCAGCATGCGCTGCGGGCGTTCACGCCGCGGGACCAGAAGGCGGTGCGTGCCGCCGCCGAGACCTTCCGCCAGAATCCGAAGATCAAGACCGAGGAGGTGATCAGCCAGCTCGCCGTCGGCGAGGCGCTGATCTCGATGCTGGAAGGCAAGGGCTCGCCGGAAATGGTCGAGCGCGCGCTGATCGCGCCGCCGATGGCGCAGGTCGGCCCCTGTACGCCGCAGCAGCGCCAGCAGGCGATCGACGCCTCGCCCGAGAAGGGCAAGTACGACACCATGATCGACCGCGAGTCGGCCTATGAAGTGCTGCTGAAGCGCAAGAACCTCAATCCGGACGGGACGCCGATCGAGGCGTCGACGAATGGCGGCGGAGGCGGCGGTATCCTCGACACGATCGGCGGCTGGCTCGGCGGTGGCGCTCCCCAGCAGCGCCCGAAGACCGGGCCAGGCTCGCGCGGCGGCCCGCTGCCGCAGAGCATGACCGAGAAGATTATCACCTCGGCGGCTCGCTCGGCCGCGACCTCGATCGGCCGGCAGGTCGGCACCGCCATCCTGCGTGGCATTCTGGGGTCGATGTCCGGGAAGCGGTAACGCATAGGCGGCGTCAGCGCTGGGAACCCTCTCCCGGAGGGAGAGGGCAGGGTGAGGGGTAGGCCGTTGGACACCATGGCTACGACCTGACCGCTGCTGCCGTTAGCTTCGCGCCTCGCGGGCCCAAGGACCTACACGTCACCCCTGCCCCTCGCCTTGCAGGAGAGGGTTTCCCCGGCTGTTCGCACTTTTCCTGAACGCATCGAGAACTCTGGGAGGGCTCAAGCCCCCGTCGCGAAATCGTAGATCAGCTTGAGGTTCAGCACGATGATGATCGCGGCGATGATGCCCGCGGTCAGGCTGAGCCAGCGCGGAGCGACGAGCGCACCCATCTTCTGCTTCGAGGCCGTGAACATCACCAGCGGCACCACCGCGAAGGGCAGTTGCAGGCTGAGCACGACCTGGCTCAAGATCAGCAGCTTCGCCGTCTGGCTCTCGCCATAGATCAAGGTGACCGCGATCGCCGGGACGATCGCGACGAGGCGGGTCACCAGCCGCCGCATCCAGGCCGGCAGGCGGATGCGCAGGAAGCCTTCCATCACGATCTGGCCGGCCATGGTCGCGGTCACGGTGGAGTTCAGGCCACAGCAGAGCAGGGCGATGGCGAAGAGCGAGGGCGCGATCGAGGCGCCGAGCAATGGCTGCAGCAGTTCCTGCGCCTTGCCGAGTTCGGCGACGTCGGTGTGCCCGGCTTTGTGAAAGGTGGCGGCGGCCAGGATCAGGATCGAGGCGTTGATGAGGAGCGCGAAGCACAGCGCGACGGTGGAGTCGATCGTCGCGAATTTCAGCGCCTCGCGCTTCTCCGGCAGCGTTTCGCCAAAGGCGCGGGTCTGCACGATGCCGGAATGCAGGTAGAGATTATGCGGCATCACGGTCGCGCCGATGATGCCGAGCGCGATGTAGAGCATGTTAGGGTTGGTCACGATCTCCGTCGTCGGAGCGAAGCCGCGGATGACCTCGCCCCAGTTCGGATCGGCGAGCGCGATCTGGATGCCGAAACACAGTGCGATGACGCCGAGCAGCGTGATGATGAAGGCCTCGATCCAGCGGAAGCCGCGCGTCTGCAGCCAGAGGATGATAAAGACGTCGAAGGCGGTGATCAGCACGCCAATCTCCAGCGGGATGCCGAAGAGCAGATTGAGGCCGATCGCGGTGCCGATCACCTCGGCGAGGTCGGTCGCGCAGATCGCAAGCTCCGCGAGCAGCCACAGCGGCCAGGCCATATAGGGCGGATAGGCGTCGCGGCAGGCCTGAGCGAGATCGCGGCCGGAGGCGATGGCAAGCCGCGCGCAGAGCGACTGCAGGATGATCGCCATCAGATTCGAGACCAGCGCGACGACGAGCAGAGCGTAGCCGTACTGGGCGCCGCCGGCGAGCGAGGTTGCCCAGTTGCCGGGGTCCATGTAGCCGACGGCGACGAGATAGCCCGGCCCGAAGAAGGCGAGGAACTTGCGCCAGCTCGATGAGGTCGGCGTCACCTTGATGGTGCGGAATACGTCCGTCAGGGACGGCTCGCCTCGCGATCGAAGCCAAATCGACGAGGATTCGGGAGTGCCCTGCGACATGGCGCTGCCTTGCTGCCACTTGATTGCAATAAGAGGTATCGCCTCATCGTGGCGCTGTCAACGTAATTGCAAATGATTGGCAATTGAAGCCGGGCGGCTCGGCGCGGGCCTGCCCGGCATGTACGAATATGGGCTGACGCGTCGGGCGGGGCTTGCCATGATGGCATCACCTGAATCGCAACCGATGGCTGCCATGAATAAGCTCCCCGCCATTCTCGCCCGCTTGGACGACGGGCTCGACGCCTCGCTTGACCGCCTCTCCAGCTGGCTCGAAATACCCTCGATCGGCACCGACCCGGCCTTCAATGTCCAGACGCGCGCTGCCGCCGAATGGCTCCGGGCCGATCTTGAAACGCTCGGGTTCAAGGCCGAACTGCGTGAAACTGGCGGCCATCCGGTCGTTCTCGCCCACCGGCCGAAGCCCGGCGCGCCGCATGCGCTGTTCTACGGTCATTACGACGTCCAGCCGGTCGACCCCGTCAGCCTCTGGGATACCGATCCGTTCAAGCCGGTGGTCCGCGAACTGGAACCCGGCCGCAAGATCATCTCGGCCCGCGGCGCCTGCGACGATAAGGGCCAGGTGATGACCTTCATCGAGGCTGTGCGCGCGACGCTGGCCGAGACCGGCGACCTGCCGATCGGCCTGACGATCCTCGTCGAGGGCGAGGAAGAGTCGGGCTCGGTCAACCTGCCCGGCTACATCAAGGCCAATGCCGCCGAGCTGAAAGCGGATTATGCGCTGGTCTGCGACACCGGCATGTGGGACCGCGAGACTCCGCTGATCACCTCGACCCTGCGCGGCATGGTCTATCAGGAAGTCACCCTCACGGCGGCAGATCGCGACCTGCATTCCGGCCTGTTCGGCGGCGCGGCTGCGAACCCGATCCATATCCTCGCGCGCATCCTCGGCGAGATCCATGATGAGACCGGCCGCATCACCATCCCCGGCTTCTACGAGGGCGTGCACGAGCCGACCAATGCCCAGAAGGCGGAATGGGCCGATCTCAACCTGACGGAAAAGGAATTCCTCGGCCAGATCGGCTTGAAGCATTCCGTCGGCGAGAAGGGCCGGATGCTCATCGAGCAGATCCAGTCGCGCCCGACCTGCGACGTCAACGGCATCTGGGGCGGCTATACCGGCGAGGGCAGCAAGACGGTCATCCCGGGCAAGGCCTCGGCTAAGGTCTCGTTCCGCCTCGTGGGTGACCAGGACCCGGCGAAGATCGCCGCCGCCTTCCACCAGTTCATCCGCGAGCGCCTGCCCGAGGATGTGACCGCCGAGTTCATCAGCCATTCCGGCTCGCCGGCGCTGGCGGTGCCGGTGGATTCGCCGGTGCTCCAGAAGGCGCGCGTCGCGCTCGCCGACGAATGGGGCGGCCGTGTCGTCTCGATCGGCAGTGGCGGCTCGATCCCCGTCGGTGGCGATTTCAAGCGCACGCTCGGCATCGACACGCTTTTCGTCGGTTTCGGTCTCGACGATGACCGAGTCCATTCGCCTAACGAAAAGTACGACCTGTCGTCCTTCCATAAGGGCCAGCGTTCCTGGGCCCGGATCCTGCAGGCCCTCGGTTCATGAAATCCGTCTGCGTCTTCTGCGGTTCCAATCCCGGCAATGACCCCGTCTATGCAGCGGGCGCACGCGCCATGGGCGCCGAGGTCGCCCGGCGCGGCCTGACGCTGGTCTATGGCGGCGGCGCTGTCGGCCTGATGGGCATCGTCGCCAATGCGGCGATGGAGGCGGGCGGCGAGGTCCATGGCGTCATCCCCCAGGCGCTGAAGAACAAGGAGGTCGGCCATGTCGGGCTGACCCGGCTCGAGGTCGTCGACACCATGCACGCCCGCAAGGCGCGCATGGCCGAGCTCTCGGATGGCTTCATCGCGATGCCCGGAGGCATCGGCACCTTCGAGGAGCTGTTCGAGATCTGGACCTGGGGCCAGCTCGGCATCCATGCGAAGCCGCTCGGCCTTCTGAACGTCGCCGGCTTCTACGACCCGCTCGCGACCTTCCTCGATCGCACCGTCGAGGCGGGGTTCCTCAAGCAGAACCATCGGGCGATGGCCATGACCGATACCGAGCCCGCGACGCTGCTCGACCGGATGAAGAACTATGTGCCGGCTGCGACCTACAAGTGGATCGAGAAGGAGCAGGTTTGACCTCGCTGGTTGATGCCTCTTAGGGTTGTAGGAATTTTATCCTTGACATCGTGACGCTGATCCGGTAGAGATCGGGAACGCTCACGAAATCTGCCCGAACGAAGCCGCCGCGCTCTCCAGCCGGCGGCTTTTTCGTGCCTGTCATCGGGAAGGACGCGATGGCCGAAGAGGACGAGACAACCCCACAGCCGGCCGCCGGGCCGAAGTCGAAACGGAAAGCGATCTCGCGCAAGGCGGTGGTCGGCCAGCTCTGGCGCGCCGCCAAGCGCCAGATCGACACGCATGAGGAGCACCTCGCCGACCTGCCGAAGGGGACGACCGCCAGCGAAGCCGACGCCAAGGCGTTGGCGGTCCTCGCCCGCACCGTGCGCGAGCTGGTCGCGATTGAGGAGCCGCCGGTATCAAGGAAGGACAAGCATACGGATGAGCCTTCCGCTGTCGACGATCTGCGACATGTCGCACAGCTCCGTCAGGATCTTGCTCGACGTCTTGAAGCCCTTGCCGCTCAGGACGCGGGTGAGAATTCTCAAGAAGCTGATACCGACGGCGGCGCCGGATGACGTCGAGATCATTCGAAATACCTGGGAGATCTGGGCACGTCCCGACCAATTGCCGCCCGAGCCGCTGAAGCCGATCTGGCTGGTGTTGGGCGGGCGCGGCGCCGGAAAGACCCGCACCGGTGCCGAATGGGTCAAGGGCATGGCGCTCGGCCATCCGCCCTATGCGGAGATGCGGGTGGAGCGGATCGCCCTTGTCGGCGAAACGCAGGCGCAGGTTCGCGACGTCATGATCGAGGGCGTCTCCGGATTGCTTTCGATCCATACGCGTTGGGAGCGGCCGACCTGGCAGCCCTCGTTGCGCCGCCTGCAATGGACGAACGGCGCGATCGCGCAGGTCTTCACGGCCGAGGATCCGGAAGCGCTGCGCGGCCCGCAATTCGGGGCGGCTTGGTCCGACGAACTGGCGAAATGGCCTAACCTTCAGGAGTGCTGGGACATGCTGCAATTCGGCCTGCGCCTTGGCGACAATCCACGCCAGATCGTGACGACGACGCCGCGCCCGCTCCCCCTGGTGAAGCGCCTGCTGGTCGAGCCGCATGTCGCGGTTAGCCGGGCGCGGACGCAGGACAACCGCTACAACCTCGCAGCCGAATTCGTCCGGACGGTCACGCAGACCTATGGCGGCACGCGGCTCGGCCGCCAGGAACTCGACGGCGAGATCGTCGAGGAAAGCCCGGACGCGCTCTGGACGCGGGCAATGATCGAGGCGGCCCGCGAGCGCGAGAAGCCGGCGCTCGCCCGCATCGCGGTCGCCGTCGACCCGCCCGCCACCTCCTCGCAGCGGGCCGATCGCTGCGGTCTGGTCGTTGCCGGCGTCGATCATGACGGCATCGGCCATGTGCTGGAGGATGCGACCTTGGCCGGCGCGCGGCCGCAGGAATGGGCGGAAAGGGCGGTCGCGCTCTATCGGCGCCATGAGGCGGATGCGCTGGTCGTCGAGGTCAATCAAGGCGGCGAGATGGTCGAGAGCATCATCCGCGAGGTCGATGCCGGCGTGCCCGTGATCTCCGTGCGGGCGACGCGCGGCAAATACCTCCGCGCCGAGCCTGTCGCCGCGCTCTATGCGCAAGCGCGGGTGCGGCATGCCGGGGCTTTTCCCGCGCTCGAAGACGAGATGTGCGCCTTCGGGCCGCGCGGCCTCGAAACCGGCCGTTCGCCGGATCGGCTCGACGCGTTGGTCTGGGCGCTGACCCATCTGATGCTCGCACCGAAGGCCCGGCCGCGGGTGCGGGGAATGTAGCTCGGCCGTCATTCTCGGGCGGTGCAAAGCGCCGCCCCGAGAAACTCGGGACGAGAAGGCACTGGTTTCCGAGATGCTCGGGTCAAGCCCGACCATGACGGCACGCCGTTTCACGCTCCAACAGCGAGATATCCATGTTCGATTTTCTTCGCAGCCTGCGCGGCCGAGCCGCGCCGGGCCAGAAGCGCTCGCGCGTCGGGCCGTTGATCGCGCTGCACGAGGCGGGGCGCGCCGTCTGGACGCCTCGCGATTATGTCGCGCTCTCGCGGGAGGGCTATGAGCGCAACCCGGTCGTGCATCGCTGCATCCGCCTGATCGCGGAAGCGGCGGCGCAGACGCCGCTGATCGCCAAGGTCGGCTCTCGCGAAGTGCCGGAGCATCCGGCACTCGCCCTGATCGAGCGGCCCAATCCGCGCCAGGGCGGCATCGCCTTCCGCGAGATGCTGGTCGGGCACCTCCTCGTTGCCGGCAATGCCTATGTCGAGGCGGTCAGCGCCGGCCGCGAGCCGCGTGAACTTTATGCGCTGCGGCCCGACCGGATGCGCGTCGTACCCGGCCGCGACGGCTGGCCGGAGGCCTATGACTACACGGTCGGTGGCGACACGGTTCGCTTCCGGCAGGACGAGGGCGGCCTGCCGCCGATCCTGCACCTGACATTGTTCCATCCCGTCGACGACCATTACGGCCTGTCGCCGATCGAGCCGGCGGCGGTGTCGCTCGACATCCACAATGCCGCCGGGAGCTGGCACAAGGCCCTGCTCGACAACGCAGCACGCCCTTCCGGCGCGCTTGTCTATGACGGGCCGGAAGGCGCGACGTTGACCGAGGCGCAGTTCGAGCGCCTGAAGCAGGAACTGGAGGACACGTTCCAGGGTGCCCGCAATGCCGGCCGCCCGCTGCTGCTTGAAGGTGGCCTGGACTGGAAGCCGCTGTCGTTGACGCCAGCGGAGCTGGACTTCGTCGCCGCCAAGGGCGTCGCCGCTCGCGAGATCGCGCTTGCCTTCGGCGTACCGCCTTTGCTGCTCGGCCTGCCCGGCGACAACACCCACGCCAATTTCGCCGAGGCCAACCGCGCGCTCTGGCGCCAGACGGTCATTCCGCTGGTGCGCCGCACGGCGCAATCGCTGGCGCAATGGCTCGGCCCGGCCTTCGGCGACGAACTCGTTCTGGAGCCCGATCTCGATGCGATCGAGGCGCTGGCCGACGAGCGGGAATCGCTTTGGCGCCGGCTCGGTGCTGCGACCTTCCTCGACGAGGACGAGAAGCGCGAGGCGGTCGGCTACGGCCGGCGCGCCTCCGGGAAGGAGGCTTCATGAACATGCTCGAACAGATCGTCGCGGCCTTCGTCGGTCGCGCCGATGTCGGCCATCTCGGCCTGCTGCTCTGGGCGGCGAGCGCTTCGGGGCTGGCCTGGCTCGTCCTGCGCGAGCTGACCGCCGCCAACCGCCGCTTCGACGATTTCGTCCGCGAGCTCAACCGCTTCAACGCACGCCATGAGGGGGACCCGTCATGAAAGGCAGAAACGGCGCGGCCAAGCCGCCGCCCAAGGCTCCCGCGCCAGCCCGCTCGGGCAGGGCGTCACGCAGCGGCGCGCCCGTCGAGACCTTCAGCCGCTTCGTCCGCCAGCTCGCCAAACTCGAGGGCGAACGGACGAAGGGTGGCCGGGACGGTGCGGAGGGGGAGCGATGATGCCGCGCAGTCCGGCCCGCGCCTCGCTCGAATCCAAACTGCTGCCGCTTCAGCCAGCCCGGATCGGGCTGGACGGCATCTTCGAAGGTTATGCCAGCCTCTTCCGCATCCCCGATCTCGGCAAGGACATCGTCGAACCCGGCGCCTTCCGGGAGAGCCTACAAAGGCGCGGGCCGTCCGGCGTGAAGATGCTCTGGCAGCATGATCCGGCCGAGCCGATTGGCCGCTGGTCAAGCCTGATCGAGGACAGCCGCGGCCTGTTCGTGCGCGGCCGGCTGTCGCTGGCCGTTGCGCGGGCTCGCGAGATCCATGCGCTGATGCGCGACGGCGCGATCGATGGACTGTCGATCGGCTTTCGCCGCGAGAAGGCCCGCACCGAACCGCGAACCGGCCTGCGCCGGCTCGAACGCATCGATCTCTGGGAGGTCTCGGTCGTGACCTTCCCGATGCTGCCCCAGGCCCGGATCGCCGCCGTGAAGGCGACCCGGCCTTCCGCCTTCATCTGAAGATCACCCCGAGGAGAGACTATGAGCCATCCCAACACCGCGCCCGAGACCAAGGCCGCCGGCGGCGATCTCGCGCTGGCTTTCGAGGACCTGCGGTACACGCTGGAGAGCTATCGCGCCACCAACGAGGAGCGCCTCGCCGGGCTGGAAGCGCGCCAGGGCGTCGATCCGCTGACCGAGGAGAAGCTCGTCCGCATGGACGCGGCGCTCGACGACACCATGCGCCGCATCGACCGGCTGACGCTGGACCGCGCCCGCCCGGCACTCGGCCAGGATGGTGCCCGCGATCCGCTGACCGCTGAGCACAAGGCCGCCTTCGGAGCTTACGTCCGGACCGGCGAGGCCGGCGGGCTGAAGCGTCTGGAATCCAAGGCGCTCTCCGCCGGCTCCGGCCCGGATGGTGGCTATCTCGCCCCGGCGACCGTCGAGGGCGAGATCCTGCGCCGCCTTGCCAATGTCTCGCCTATCCGTTCGCTGGCCACGGTCCGCACGATCTCGTCCGGCACCTACAAGAAGGCCTTCTCGACCACGGGGCCGGCTTCCGGCTGGGTTTCCGAGACGGCAGCACGGCCGCAAGGTGCTTCGCCGACCCTGGCCGAGCTCTCCTTCCCGGCCATGGAGCTCTATGCCATGCCGGCGGCGACGCAGACCCTGCTCGACGACGCCATCGTCGATATCGACCAGTGGATCGCCGAGGAGGTCGAGAGCGCCTTCGCCGAGCAGGAGGGTGCGGCCTTCGTCAATGGCGACGGCGTCGACAAGCCCAAGGGCTTCCTGGCCTACCCGACGGTCGCCGATGCGAGCTGGAGCTGGGGCAATATCGGCGTGCTCAACACCGGTGTGGCTGGCGCCTTTCCGGCTTCGAACCCGTCCGACGTCCTGGTCGATCTCGTCTACGCGCTGAAGGCCGGCTTCCGCCAGAACGCCTCCTTCGTGATGAACCGGAAGACGCAAGGAACCGTCCGCAAGTTCAAGGACTCGACGGGCAACTATCTCTGGCAGCCGCCCGCTTCGGCCGGTGCTCCGGCGACGCTGCTCGGCTTCCCGTTGGTCGAGGCGGAGGACATGCCGAATATCGCCAACAATGCGGTCTCGATCGCTTTCGGCGATTTCCGGCGCGGCTATCTCGTCGTCGACCGGGCGGGCGTGCGCATCCTGCGCGATCCCTACTCCGCCAAGCCCTACGTGCTGTTCTACACGACCAAGCGCGTCGGCGGCGGCGTCCAGGATTTCGCCGCGATCAAGGGGCTGAAATTCGCGGTCTGATCCCGCTCAGCGTGAAAACCACCAACTGAAGGCGGCGCGCGGTTCTGCAGCCTGCTCCGGCGGCGCTTCGCTGCCGAGCGCGCGCAGCCGCGCGCTGCCTTCGGTGATCCAGCTGCGATACTCGCTGACCGGCGTGATCGCAGTGAACCCGCCGCAGATCCGCTTCGCCTGCGTCTTCAAGGGACCGCTCGACCAGCTGACGATGCCGACGAGATCGCGCGAGCGGGAGTCGCCTCGCAGCACCGGCCCGCCGGAGTCGCCGCGGCAGGCGCCGGCGCCCGACGTCTCGCCGCGATTTTCGGCATCGACGGCGACCTTGACCGTGTTCTGCGTGGTGTAGTTGCCGGCATTCACGAGCTGCGTCTCGCGAAGGCGCCGGGCCGTGCGCTTGTTGTTCTCCGCCGAGAGCCCATAGCCGGCCATCGTGATGGTCTCGCCCTGCCAGAGGCCGCTACCGAGCGTCAAAGGCTCGATATCGCGCGGCAGCGGCTGCGCCAGGCGTAGCAATGCGAGATCGGTCCCGGGCTGGGTGCGCGGCGTCGTTCCCGGCACGAAGCTCGGGTGCGGCAGTACGGCGACCACGATCTGCCGGCGCGCCCGGAAGCGGGTGTCCAGGCTGACGACGCTGATCGAGCCGCCACCCATAAGGCAATGCGCTGCGGTGAGAATGATTTCGGGGGCGATCACCGCTCCCGAACAGAGCTCGCCGCGGCTGGTTTCGACCCGAACGGTCGAGGCGCGGGCGCCGAGTGCATCGCGCGAATCGACGCCGCCGACCACGGCGAATGCAGGAGGAGCGGCGCCGACGGCGAGGAAGCAGGCAAGAACAAGTGGCGAGCGCGAGATCATGAAACGAACCAATGGACTGGCCGATCAATCTAGGCTGTGGCGCGATACAGTCCAGCCCCTCCGTCAGCGGCCGCGTGTCCAGCGGGCGCTTTCGCCCCATGGCGACAGGGTGGAATCGATCCAGCGGCGCTGCGGCGCGACCAGCACGCCCTGGCTGAGCAGGCCGCATTGGCGTCCGGCCGGTCCGGTCGACCAGCTCGTCACTGCGACGATGCCGTGGTCGCCGAAGATCGGCCCGCCGGAATCGCCTTGGCAGGCCCCTGCGCCGGGGCGCTTGCCGCCGCCGACTCCATCTGCGGCCCAGAGCAGGATGCGGCCGGGTCCGTAAGGCTCGACGGTCGTCAGCGCTGCCGAGCGATAGGTACCGGTGCTGCGAGCCTCGCCCTCGCGGGAAACGCCATAGCCGGCGATCGTGACGCCGCTGCCGGCGCGCGGCAGAGGGCCATCGACGAGATTCGCGGCACTGAAGCGGCCGGGCAGGGGCTCCGCCAGGCGGATCAGCGCGAGGTCGATCGTGCGGCGGCGGCTCCGGATCGCGCCGGCGTCGAATTCCGGATGCAGCGCGACAGATGCGGGCGTGACGAGGACGGGCTCGCCACCCTCGCGCCAGTGAACGCGCAGTTCCGCGCCGCCGGCTGCGCAATGCGCTGCGGTCAGGATGGCGCGCGCAGACAAGACGATCCCGGTGCAGACCCCGCCGCGTGCATTGAGCACCATCAGGGTCGAGCCGACAGCCGGTCCGCCTTCCTGTCCGGCGATTACGGCTCGTACCGGCAGGCTGGCGATGCTCGCTGCAGCACAGGCGAGACCGATGGCGGCGATCCGGTTGGCGATGGGCATCGGGTGCTCCTCTCCGAGAGGGCGCTGAATAGCGCGCCCGGCGCCGCAGATGAACCCTCTCGACCACGGTTTCGCGGTCGAACCCTACGCAAATCGAACGAATGAAGGGAGCGCTCATGACGCCGCTTGCCCTGGGCCCGCCGGCGATCGAGCCGGTGACGCTCGCTGAAGCCCGCCAATTCCTGCGCCTCGACCAGACCGATGAGGACGCCTTGCTCGCCACCTTGATCACGGCCGCTCGGCTGATGATCGAGGCGACATCGGGCCGCTGCCTGATCGAGCAGCCCTGGCGCATCGTGCTCGACCGTTGGCCGGCGGGCGGCGATATCCGCCTGCCGCTCTCGCCGTTGCTGCGGATCGACGTGGCGCGCGTCTATGACGTGCTGGGCGCGGCGCAGGCCGTCGCGGCTGCCTCGCTGACACTCGACAAGGCCGCCGACCCGCCGGTCATCCGCCTGACGGGCGAGGTACCCGAGATCGGACGGCCCCATGGTGCAATCGAGATCGACGTCGCCGTCGGCTTCGGGGCAACGGCTGCGGCCGTCCCGGCACCGCTGCGGCAGGCGGTGCTGCGCCTCGCGGCCCGCTGGTTCGAACAACGTGGTGATGTCGCCGGGCGCGATGCGCAGGCATTGCCCTCGGCGATTGCCGCGCTGGTCGCACCGTTTCGCCGCGGGAGGCTCTGAGCATGACGCAGGAACCTTCCGCTATCGGCCGGATGCGGCGGCGGCTCGTGCTGGAGCAGCCGGTGGCCACGCCGGACGGTCTCGGCGGCGCGACGCAGGTTTTCGAGACCGTGGCAGCACTCTGGGGGCAGGTCGAATGGATTTCCGGCACTGAAGCCTGGCGCCAAGGGAGGCCGGAACAGTCGCGCAACTATCGCATCACCATGCGTTGGCGCTGCGATGTCGATGCCGGCCGGCGCCTGCGTGACGGCGATCGCCTGTTCGATATCCGCTCTGCCGCCGATCCCGATGGTGCGCGCCGGCGGTTGATCTGCCTCGCCGAGGAGGTGACGCCATGAGCGATGCCATCCTCGCCCTTCGCGCCGCTGTGCAGGCGCATCTCTCTGCAAATGCGGCACTCACCGCGCTGATCGGCTCCGACCGCGTTTTCGATGAGCCGCCGCGTGCGGCGCGCGGCCTCTACGTCGTTCATGGCGAGGTCGAGGCGCGCGATTGGTCGACCGGCAGCGACCGGGGCTGCGAGCAGGAATTCTCGCTCGTCGTCTGGGCTGCGCAGAGCGGCTCGTCGCGCCAGGCTCTGGAGGCAGCCGGCCTGATCGTCGCGGCGCTCGATCAGGTCGATCTCGCCCTGGACGGGCATGCACTCGTCAATCTGCGCTGGCTGTCGAGCCGGCTCGCTCGCGAGACCCGCAATGGACTGCCGCAGGTGACGATCCGTTTTCGCGCCGCCACTGAAACGCTCTAGTCGAAAAGGAGGAGCCGCATGGCGGCACAGAAAGGCAAGGACCTGCTGCTCAAGGCGGGGGATGGTGCCGGCGGCTTCGTCACGGTTGCGGGCCTGAGGGCGCGACAGATCGCCTTCAACGCCGAGACCGTCGACGTGACGCATTCGGAATCGGCCGGGCGCTGGCGCGAATTGCTGGCCGGCGCCGGGGTTCGCCGCGCCAGCATCAGCGGCGCCGGCATCTTCAAGGACGACGCCTCCGACACCCTTGTCCGCCAGACGTTCTTCGACGGGACGATCCGCGACTGGCAGATCGTCGTGCCCGATTTCGGCACGATCGCGGGGCCGTTCCAGCTCACGGGTCTGGAGTACCGCGGCGACCATGCCGGCGAGGTCACCTTCGATCTGTCGCTGGAATCCGCCGGGCTTCTGGCCTTCGCGGCGCTCTGAGGACGTGGCCATGGTCAATCGTCATCGCGGCGAGACCGCGCTCCTGGTCTCCGGTGAAACCCTGCCGATGCGCCTGACGCTTGGTGCGCTTGCCGAGCTCGAACAGGCCTTCGCCGTCGACAGCCTCCCGGCGCTGGGCGAGCGTTTCGTCGAGGGCAGGCTCTCCGCCCGCGACATCATCCGTATCATCGCCGCCGGCCTGCGCGGTGCGGGCCGGGTGATCCGTGACGAGGATGTCGCCGAACTCTCCTTCGACGGCGGTCTGAGCGGCGCGATCAAGGCGGCGATCGCACTGCTCGAGGCGACTTTCGGGGAGGACGACGCAGCCCGCCCTCCGCAGCCGCCGGCATAGGCGCGCCGGCGGCTTTTCCCTGGGGCGAGGTGATGGCCTTCGGCCTCGGCCGGCTGGCCTGGTCGCCTGATCGCTTCTGGGCCGCGACGCCGCGGGAGATCGCGGCCGCGTTGCGGGCTCATCAGGATCAGTCCCGTGGTTCTGCCCAGGAGCGTCCGGCGCTTGCGGCGCTGATGAGCGCCTTTCCTGACGCGTGATGCGGCAATTCCAATCAACTTATCGAGGAGATGTCATGACGGATGATGACGGCATCGAGTCGGGAGGACGACTCTCGGACCTGAGGACAATGGACCGGTTGACCCAGTCGCTCAGTCGCTCGTCGGAGAGCTTCGGCAAATCGATCGTCAGCGCCTTCTCGCGCGGCGTTGTCGAGGGCAAGCGCTTCGAGGACGTACTGCGCAGCGTCGGCCGCTCGATGACGGACAGCCTGCTCAAGACGGCGCTGAAGCCGTTGCAGACTGGTCTGTCGAGCCTGCTCGGGAGCAGCATCAAGGGCCTGACCGGTCTGTTCGGAGGCATCGGCCTCGGAGGCTCCGGCGGCGGCATTCCGGTCGCGCCTTTCGCCGAGGGCGGCATCGTCGCCTCGCCCTCCTATTTTCCGACCGGGCGCGGGCTTGGCCTGATGGGCGAGCGCGGCGCCGAGGCGATCATGCCGCTCTCTCGAGGGCCGGACGGGCGCCTCGGCGTGCGCGCCGGTGGCGGGCAGGGGCGGCCGCTCAATATCGTCGTACAGGTCTCGACGCCCGATGCCGACAGCTTCCGCCGTTCGGAGGCACAGATCTCCGCCGCCATAGCCCGCGCGGTTGCGCGTGGGCGACGGGCGCTGTGAGGGAGCGAAAGCGTGCCGGATTTCCATGAGGTCCGCTTCCCGCTCGATGTCGCGCGCGGTGCGCGCGGCGGGCCGGAGCGCCAGACGCAGATCGTGACGCTCGCCTCCGGGCGGGAGGTGCGCAACAGCCGCTGGGCGCATTCGCGCCGCCGCTACGATGCCGGGCTCGGTATCCGCAATCTCGACGCCCTGTCGGCGGTGGTGAGCTTCTTCGAGGAGCGCCGCGGACGCCTTTATGGCTTCCGCTGGCGCGACCAGCTCGACTGGAAAAGTTGCTCGCCCTCGCGGGAGCCTGCCACGACCGATCAGGTCATCGGAGTGGGAGACGGCATCACTGCCATCTTCCAGCTCTGCAAGGTCTACGGAGCAGGTGCCTCCTCCTATAGCCGGGAGATCACCAAGCCCTGCGACGGAACGGTCCGGATCGCTTTGGATGGGGTAGAGTTGGCGGGCAGCGCCTTCTCCTGCGACCTCTCGACCGGGCAGGTCACCATCGCCGCGGAGTCGATTCCGCCACCGGCTGCCGTCCTGACCGCCGGCTTCACCTTCGACGTGCCTGTTCGCTTCGACACGGATGCGATCGAGGTCGATCTCTCCGCCTTTGCGGCTGGCGAGATCCCGCGCGTTCCCGTGGTCGAGATCATCCCCTGAGGCTTGCTCCATGCGTGACATTCCATCGGGCCTCGCCGCCCATATCGAAGCCGGTGCCACGACGCTGTGCCATTGCTGGAGCCTGACGCGACGCGACGGGCTCGTGCTCGGTTTCACCGATCACGACCGTCCGTTGTCCTTCGACGGCCTCGACTTCGCGGCGACGACCGGCCTCGAAGCGGCGGAAAGCGCGGCGGAGCTGGGCTTCGCCATCGGTGGCGGCGAGGTCGCCGGCGCCTTCGCCGCTTTTGGATTGAACGAGAGCGATCTGGCGCGCGGGTCCTATGATGATGCCCGCGTCCGCATCTGGCTGGTGAATTGGGCCGCCCCTGACCAGCGCGTGCTGCTGGAGGAGGGCTTCGTCGGCGAGATCAAGCGTGGCGAGGTGAGCTTCACGGCCGAAATCCGCAGCTTTGCCAAGGCGTTCGACGAAGAGCGCGGCCGTCTCTACATGCGCTCCTGCTCGGCCGATCTCGGCGATGCGCGTTGCGGCCTGGCACTCGTCGCGGCGGAAGCCGATGTCGTCGAGAGCGACGGCCGCCTCTCGCTGTCGGCCGAGGGCATGGAATCCTATGCCGATGGCCACTTCACCGGCGGCCGGCTGATCTTCACCAGCGGTGCGAATGCGGGCTTCGCCACCGAGGTGAAGCGACATGGCCGCGAGGGTGCGCAGGCGCTGTTCCAGCTCTGGCAGGCGCCGGCTGCGCCGATTACCGCCGGCGATAGCTTCAGGGTCACGCCGGGCTGCGACAAGAGCTTCGCGACCTGTCGTGCCAAATTTGGCAATGGCGTCAATTTCCGCGGCTTCCCGCATATGCCGACGACCGATTTCATCATTGGCGGCGTCCGTCCCGGCGACGGCGGGCTCGATGGCGGGAGCCTGTTCCGATGAGGCGCGACGAGATTGTCGACGCCGCGCGGCTCTGGCTGGGCACGCCCTATCATCATCAGGCCTCGTTATGCGGTATCGGCTGCGACTGCCTCGGGCTGGTGCGCGGCGTCTGGCGCGATCTCTGCGGGGCCGAGCCCGAACAGCCGCCGCCCTATTCGCCTAACTGGGCAGAAAGCCTGCGGCAGGAGACGCTGGCGCTGGCAGCCTCGCGGCATCTGCTGCCGATCGCAGTGTCGGAGGCGCAAGCCGGCGATGTGCTGCTCTTCCGTTGGCGGGAGCATCTGCCGGCCAAGCACTGCGCCATTCTCGCGGGGCCCGGCAGCATCATCCATGCCCATGACGGCGCCGCCGTTGCCGAGGTCGCGTTCACGCCGTGGTGGCGGCGTCATCTCAGCCATGCCTTTTCCTTTCCGGGAGTGACCGACTGATGGCGACGCTTCTTCTCCAGGTTGCCGGTGCTGCTCTCGGGTCGGCCCTGGGCGGGCCGGTCGGCGGCGTCATCGGCCAGGCGCTCGGCGGGCTCGCCGGCGCCAGCATCGATCAGGCCTGGCTCGGCAATTCTGGTGGCGGGAACAAGATCGTCGACGGCCCGCGCCTCAAGGAGGTCAACGGCCTTGCCGCGACGGAGGGCGCCGCGATTCCGCGCCTTTACGGTCGCGCGCGCCTTGGCGGGCAACTGATCTGGGCGACGCGCTTCGAGGAGGAAGTCACGGTCTCGATCACGCGCACCAAGAGCGGCGGCAAGGGCGGTGGCCGCTCCAAGAAAACCTTCGAGACGACCTATAGCTACCATGCCAACCTCGCGATCGGCCTATGCGAGGGGCCGATCGCCTTCATCCGGCGGATCTGGGTCGATGGGCGCGAGCTCGATGTCCGGACCGTGCAGATGCGCGTGCATCACGGCTACGAGACGCAGGAGCCCGACCCGCTGATCGTGGCGAAGGAGGCGGGTGAGGCCCCGGCCTACCGCGGGCTCGCCTATGTCGTGTTAGAGCGCTTTCCGTTGGCCGACTACGGCAACCGCTTGCCGCAGTTCGATTTCGAGGTCGTGCGCGCCGTGGAGGGGCTAGGCGGCATGATCCGCGCGGTGGCGCTGACGCCCGGCGCCGGCGAGTTCGTCTATGACGTCCGCCCGGTCAGCCACGAGCCGGAGGCCGGGGTCACCGAAAGCCTTACGCGCCACCAGCTCTATGGCGGCGGCGACGTCGATACCGCACTCGGCCATCTCGTGGCGCTCTGCCCCAATCTGCGCCGCGTATCGCTGGTCGTGTCCTGGTTCGGCGACGATCTGCGCGCCGGGGCCTGCAGCGTCGCGCCGCGCATCGAGATTCCGCACAAGCCGACGGTCGGGGCGCAGTGGTCGGTCGCCGGGGTGTCGCGCCCCTCGGCGCGCGTCGTCAGCCAGGTTGGCGGCCGGCCGGCATTCGGCGGCACGCCCTCGGACGAGAGCGTTGTCGCGCTGATACGGCGGCTGCGTTTCGATTACGGGCTGGAGGTCGTGCTCTATCCCTTCGTGATGATGGATATCCCGGCTGGCAATGCGCTGCCTGATCCCTATTCGGGCGCAACGAGCCAGTCCCGCTATCCCTGGCGTGGCCGCATCACCTGTGACCCGGCGCCAGGCGAGCCGGGAAGCCCGGAAGGCAGTAGTGCCCTCGCGGCACAGGTCGCGTCTTTCGTTGGTACGGTTACGCCGGCCGATATGGCAGTGGCGGACTCCGGTGTCGTCTGCGCCAAGCCGGACGAGTGGTCCTATCGTCGGCTCGTCATGCACTGCGCTGCGCTGGCACAGGCGGCCGGCGGCGTCGAGGGCTTCGTCATCGGCTCCGAGATGGTTGGGCTGACGCATCTGCGCGCAGCGGCCGGCTATCCGATGGTCGACCACCTCGTCGCCATCGCGCAGGACGTCAAGGCGATGCTGCCCGCCGCGTTGGCGACCTATGCTGCCGACTGGACCGAATATGGCGCCGATGTCCGCGCCGGCGGCGATATCGTCGATTTCCCGCTCGATCCGCTTTGGGCCTCTCCCGCCATCGGCGCGATCGGCATCGATTTCTATCCACCGCTCTCGGACTGGCGCGATTCCGGCAGCCATGCCGACGCGGCAACCGCACGCGGCCCGGCCGATCTCGCCTATCTGCGGCAGCGCCTGACCGCGGGCGAAGCCTATGACTGGTACTATGCCGACGAGGGCGGCCGGGCCGCGCAGGCGCGCCTGCCGATCACCGACGGCGCCTATGGCAAGCCGTGGGTCTTCCGGCCCAAGGACCTATGGGGCTGGTGGAGCCAGGCCCACATCCGCCGCGTGGGCGGCATCGAGACGACAGCGACATCGTTCGTGCCGGGCGCGAAGCCGATCTGGCTGACGGAAACCGGCGTGCCCGCCGTAGACAAGGGCGCCAATGCGCCCAACATGTTTCCCGATCCCAAATCGGAAGAGGGCGGCCATCCGCCGTTTTCGAGCGGTGCGCGCGACGATCTTGTACAGGCGCGGGGGTTGGAGGCGATCATCTCCGGCTTCGATCCGGCGCGGGCGGGCTTCGATGCGGCGCGCAACCCGGTCCACCCGGTTAGCGGCATCCGCATGGTCGATCCCAACAGGATCTTCGTCTGGACTTGGGATACGCGGCCTTTCCCTGCCTTTCCGGACCTTTCCGGCATCTGGGCCGACGGAGCGAATTTCGAGACTGGCCATTGGCTGAACGGGCGCCTGGAAGGCACGCCGGTCGATCGGCTGATCGCCAAGCTGCTGGTCGATTTCGGCTTGCCAACGGCCGACCGGATCGCCGTCGATGGCTTCGTCGATGGCTATGTGCTGGATCGCCCCATGTCGGCGCGGCAGGCGCTGGAGCCGCTGGCCCAAAGCTCCGGCTTCGACGCAGTCATGAGCGCGGGGACTCTGCGGATCGAGGGGAGGGGTGGTAAGGTCTCGCGTCTCCTCGGCCCGGATGATCTGGTTCCCGATCGCGATGGCGAGCCCTTCACGCTGCGGCGCAGCCAGGAGACGGAACTGCCGCTCGAACTGCGCCTCGGCTTCAGCGACAGCGATGCCGGTTATCGCAGCGCTGCCGCACGCTCGCGCCGTCTGGCCGGCGCGGCCCGGCGCGAGGTCGCAGTCGAAACCGCGATCGTGACCCGCTCTGCTGAAGGGCGACGGCTGGCGGACCAGCGCCTGCAGGAAGCCTGGGCAGGGCGCGAGACGCTTGAATGCGAGCTTTCCCCACGCTGCATCGCGATCGAGCCCGGCGATGTCCTGTCCGTCCCGACCAAAGCCGGCAACCGCCTGTTTCGCGTCACCCGCATCGCGGACGGCCCGACGCGGAAGATCAGCGCGCGTGCCGTCGAGCCGGCGATCTACATGACGACGGGAACGAGCGGCGGCACACGTCCGCCGCGAACGCCTCCCGCGTTGCCCGGGCGCCCGCTGGCCGTGCCGTTGGCCCTGCCGATCGCCACGGTGCAGCCTCCACCCTTGCTGGCGCTCGCTGCGTTCGCCGTGCCCTGGCCGGGTGGCCTTGCGATCTGGCGTGCCGACGAGGCCGGGCTGTTCGCGCTGGACGGTCTTGTCGAGGTTCCCTCGATCGTCGGTGAGACGTTGACGGCGCTGCCGGCGGGACCGCTCTGGCGAACGGACCGACATGCCGTTCTGGACGTCCGGTTGCGCGGCGGCGTCTTGTCCTCCGTCTCACCGGAAGCAGCATTGGCCGGCGCGAATGCTCTGGCCCTGGTCGGTGCGGATGGGGCGATCGAGATCGTGACGGTGTCTCACGTCGAGCTGACCGGACCGCAGCAGTTCCGCCTGGCGGGGCTGCTGCGTGGGATCGGCGGCAGCGAAGCCGTAGCAGCGCGTACGCTTCCGGCCGGTTCCCGTGTCGTCGTGCTCGATGGCGCGTCGGTTTCCCTGACCGCCGATCTGGCCGATCTCGGCCGGACGCGGCGTTATCGTGTCGGGCCAGCTCGCGACGATGTCGGCGATGCCACGATGGTGGAATTCGCGGCCCCGATCACCGGGGAGGCGCTCGTCCCGCTCTCGCCTGTCCGACCGAAGGGGGTGAGGTCCGGCGCCGGCATCGTCTTCGACTGGATCCGGCGGACGCGAATCGACGGTGATTCCTGGGATCTGGTGGAGGTTCCTCTTGGAGAAGAGGGAGAGCGTTATGAACTCAGCGTGCTCGCTGGTGACGCGCTGCTTCGTACCGAAATCGTGAACGTTCCGGAATGGACCTATCCGGCGGCGCAGGAACTCGCTGATTTCGGGGCGCCGCAGCAGGAAATCGGGCTGTCGCTTCGCCAGCTCAGCGCCACGGTCGGGCGCGGCCGCGAATGGCGTGGACGGATTTCGGTGCGCTGATCTAGTGTAGCTTGTGAACGAGGCGATGCATTCATGGCGCATTCAGGCGGATGGGACTAGCGATGCCGACGATGCTGGTCGAACCGATCCTTGCTTTTGCGCTTGTTGCGTCTTCGCCGATGCCGGTCATCCGCGTCGACGACGCGACGCCGATTTCCTGCCTGTCTTCCGAAGAGACGCGCGATGCGGTTGCCGAAGGGCGTGTCATGCAGCCGGCGGAAGCCTCGCGCCATGCCCGCCATGCCGCTCCGGGCGAGGTCGTCCGCATCAGGCTCTGTCGCCAGGGCGAGGAATTCGTCTATGTGGTGACGACGTTGAAGCGTGACGGTCGCGTTGCGAGGGTGACGCTGGAAGGACAATCCGGCAAGATTGCCACCATCCGCTGATCGCATCGCGGCTACCACCAACTGGAGAGCGCCCACCGTGAGATTGCTCGTCGTCGAGGACGACAAGGACCTCAACCGCCAGATCGTGACCGCGCTCGAGAACGCCGGCTATGCCGTCGACAAGGCTTTCGACGGCGAAGAAGGCCTGTATCTCGGCGAGTCCGAACCCTACGATGCGGTGATCCTCGATCTCGGCCTGCCGAAGGTCGACGGCGTTGCCGTGCTGCAGGGCTGGCGCCGGGCCGGCAAAACCATGCCGGTGCTGATCCTGACCGCGCGCGATCGCTGGAGCGACAAGGTCAGCGGTTTCGATGCCGGTGCCGACGACTACGTCGTCAAGCCCTTCCATATCGAGGAATTGCTGGCGCGCGTCCGTGCCCTGCTGCGCCGCGCCGCCGGCCATGCGACCTCGGAATTGGTCTGCGGTCCCGTTCGGCTCGACACCCGTGCGAGCCGCGTCGTCGTCGACGGCAATCCGGTCAAGCTCACTTCGCACGAATACCGCCTGCTGTCCTATCTGATGCATCATCAGGGACGGGTCGTGTCGCGGACCGAACTGGTCGAGCATCTCTACGATCAGGATTTCGACCGCGATTCGAACACGATCGAGGTCTTCGTCGGCCGTCTGCGCAAGAAGCTCGGCGTCGAAGTGATCGAGACCGTCCGGGGGCTCGGCTATATTGCCGCCTCTCCGGAAAAGGTCTGATCGCGGGCGATGCCGCTCAGATCCCATCGCTACTCGCTGGGAACGCGGCTGTTCTTCTCGGCGGCCGTCTGCTGCGTGCTCATCCTTGTGCTGGCCGGCGTCGGTCTTACCACGTTCTACCGCCGTTCGGCTGAGCGCGGCTTCGACGAGCGGTTGTCGGTCTATATCAAGCAGCTGGTCGCGGATCTTGCTGCGCCTCCGGAAACCGAGCGCCAGACCGTCGGCGATCTCGGGGAGCCGCGCTTCGACCTGCCGCTCACCGGCTGGTATTGGCAGATCACCAGGCTCGACGGCGAGCGCCCCAACGTCCGTGCTTCGCGCTCGCTGGTCGGCGGGCAGTTGCCCAGGTTGCTCGACCAGTCGATCACGCCGAACAGTCGCGGCTTGCGTGAGAGCTATGTCTCGGGCCCCGACGATCGCCGGCTGCGCGTCCTGGAGCGTGAGATCGATGTCGGCGAGGATGGGCGCTTCACCGTCGCGGTTGCAGCGCCCGCCGACGAGATCGAGGGCGATATCCAGGATTTCCGCTTCGCGCTGGCGATGACCTTTCTGTTGCTCGGCATCGCCCTGGTCGCCTCGACGCTCGCGCAGGTGCGCTTCGGCCTGCGTCCGTTGGTCCGCCTGCGCTCCGCTGTTGGCGCGGTCAGGACAGGTGAGAGCCCACGGATCGTCGGGCAGTATCCACCCGATCTCGCGCCGCTCGCCAGCGAGCTCAACCAGCTCATCGACGCCAATCACGAAATCCTCGACCGTGCCCGCACCCAGGTCGGCAATCTCGCGCATGCGCTCAAGACGCCGCTCAGCGTGATGATGAACGAGGCCGGCACGAGCGGCGACGGCCAATTGCCTCAAACCGTCCGCGCCCAGGCCGCGATCATGCGCGATCAGGTCCAGTATTATCTCGACAGAGCTCGGGCGGCTGCGCTTTCCGGCGCGCTCGGCGGCGTCACCGAGATCGCGCCGTCGCTCGATGCATTGCTGCGCACCTTCACCAAGATCTCGCAGGGCAGGGGCATCTCCGGCTCGCAGGCGATCCCGCCGGGCCTGCGCTTCCGCGGCGAGAAGCAGGATCTGGAGGAGATGCTCGGCAATCTGCTCGATAATGCCTTCAAATGGGCGGGGTCGACGGTGGAGGTTTCGCTCGCCGGCGAGAAGGTGGCCGATACCGAGCGGATCGCGCTGCTGATCGACGATGACGGTCCCGGCCTGCCGGCAGAAGCCATGGTAGAGGTGCTGAAGCGTGGCCGCCGGCTCGATGAGACCACGCCGGGCTCCGGCCTCGGCCTCTCCATCGTCGTCGACCTCGCCAAGCTCTATGGCGGTGGCCTGACCTTGCACCGCTCGCCGCTCGGCGGCTTGCGGGCGCGGCTGGAACTGCCTTCGGTTTAAAGGAATTCTTTGCCGCGTGACCCTTTGTCACCATGAACCCGAGCCGACGATTGGCTAAGAACGCCGCATGATGATCTGGGCCATTTTCGCAGCGATGACGGGGGCGGCGGTTTTCGCCTTGCTCTGGCCGCTCAGCCGTGGCCGGGCGCAAGGGTTCGCCGACGTCGCCGACGCCCGCAGTCTCTACCGGTCTCAGCTCAAGGAGATCGATCGCGATCTCGCGCGCAAGCTGATCGGCGAAGAGGAAGCCCAGGCCGCCCGCACGGAAGCCGCCCGGCGCCTCCTGCGTGCGGCTGGCGATGAAACCGGTCCGGCCGGAGAAACCGAACCTTCCCTGCGCCGTCGCCGGGCGAGTTCGGCCCTGATGCTCTCGGTCGTTCCGCTGCTCGCCCTCCTGATCTACGGCCTCTACGGCTCTCCTGGCCAGCCTGATCAGCCGCTGGCGGCGCGACTGGAGAAGGCCGGACAGCAGCAGGATTTCGCCATCGTGCTCGCGCGCATGGAAGCGCATCTCGCCGCCAACCCGGGCGATGCGAAAGGCTGGTCGCTGCTCGCGCCGATCTATCTGCGCCAGGGCCGCTATGACGAGGCCGCGAAAGCCTTCGCCGCCGCCATCCGCTCCGGAAAGCCCGGCCCCGAGCTTTACGCCGGGCTCGGCGAAGCCCGCATCATGGAAGCCGGCGGTGTCGTAACGGCGGCGGCGCGTGAGGCGCTTGCCGAAACCGTCAAGCGCGATCCCCAAAACCCCCGGGCGCGCTATTATCTTGCCCTTGCCAAGGAGCAGGATGGTGATGGCGAGGGTGCACAGGCAGCCCTCTCCCAGCTCCTCGCTGAAGCGCCCGCCGATGCCGACTGGGCCGGCGCTGTCCGCGCCCGTCTGGAGCGGATGCAGGCCGATGCCGGTCGCAAGGCGGTTGCGGCCTTGCCCGAGGCCGAACGCCAGCAGGCGATCAAGGCGATGGTCGAGGGGCTGTCGGAGCGTCTGAGTGCCGGAGGGGGCACGTTGACCGAATGGAGCCGCCTGATCCGCGCCCGGGTTGTCCTCGGCGACAAGCCCGCAGCGTTGCAGGCCGTGAAGACGGCGCGTGAGCGACTGGCTGAAGACAAGGATGCGCTTGCGGCGATCGACGCTCTCGCCGATGAATTGGCCTTGAAGGAGGCCGTGCCATGACGATTGCCCAGCCGACGCGGCCGCTCCCGGCGAAACGCCGCTTCACCCGCAAGCAGCGCAGGCTGACACTGATCGCGGCGGCCGGTGCGGTTCTGTTCGTCGCGGCGGGCCTCGTTCTCTTCGCGATGCGTGACACCATCGTCTTCTTCTACGGTCCGACCGAGATCGCCGAGAAGGGCGTGCTGCCGGGCACCCGCATGCGCCTCGGCGGTCTGGTCGAGACCGGTTCCGTCCAGCGGGGCGCCGGTCAGCGCATCTCCTTCAGTGTCACCGACGGCAAGACCTCCATCAAGGTCGGCTACGATGGCCTGTTGCCCGACCTTTTCCGCGAAGGGCAGGGCGTGGTCACCGAAGGCGTCTTCGAAGGCGCCGGGCGCTTCAAGGCCGATTCGGTGCTGGCGAAGCACGATGAGACCTATATGCCGCGCGAGGTCGCCGACGCGCTGAAGAAGCAGGGGCACTGGCAGGCAGGGAGCTCCGGCTCCCCGGCCGCGGCGCCGGCAAAACCATGAGCCAAGCATGATCGTCGAGATCGGCCATTACGCGCTCGCGCTCGCGCTCGGCGTCTCCGTGATCCAGGCGGTGGTACCGTTCTGGGGCGTGTTCCGGCAGGATCGGACGCTGGCTTCGGTCGGCAGCAGCGCGGCTCTGGTTTCATTCGCGCTGGTAGCGCTCTCATTCGCGGCTCTGGTGACGTCCTATGTCCGTTCGGATTTCTCGGTCGGCAACGTCGTCGCCAATTCCCACTCGGCGCAGCCGCTGATCTACAAATTCACCTCCGTCTGGGGCAATCACGAAGGCTCGATGCTGCTCTGGGTGCTGATCCTGACGCTCTTCGGGGCGCTGGTCGCGCTGTCGCGCCGCTCGCTGCCGCCGCGCCTGCGGGCCGGAACGCTCGCTGTGCAGGGGCTCGTCGCGGTCGCGTTCCTCGCCTTCACATTGCTGACCTCGAACCCGTTCCAGAGGCTTGCACCGGTGCCGGCCGAGGGGCAGGATCTCAATCCGATCCTGCAGGATCTCGGCCTCGCGATCCATCCGCCGCTGCTCTATATCGGCTATGTCGGCTTCTCGATCACATACGCTTTCGCGGTCGCGGCGCTGATCGACGGGCGCATAGACGCGATGTGGGCGCGCGCTGTCCGCCCTTGGACGCTGCTGGCCTGGACCTTCCTGACGCTCGGCATCGCGATGGGCTCCTACTGGGCCTATTACGAACTCGGCTGGGGCGGCTGGTGGTTCTGGGACCCGGTCGAGAACGCCTCTTTCATGCCTTGGCTCGCCGGCACCGCCCTGATCCACTCGACCGTGGTGATGGAGAAGCGCGACGCCCTGAAGGTGTGGACGATCCTGCTCGCGATCCTGACCTTCTCGCTCTCGCTGCTCGGCACCTTCATCGTCCGCTCGGGCGTGCTGACCTCGGTCCATTCCTTCGCGACCGACCCGGCGCGCGGCCTCTTCATTCTGCTCATCCTGATCTTCTTCGTCGGAGGATCACTGGCGCTCTTCGCCTGGCGCGCGCCTCTGCTGCGGCAGGGCGGATTGTTCGCGCCGGTCTCCCGGGAGAGCGCGCTCGTCGTCAACAACGTCTTCCTGGCGACGGCCTGCGCCACCGTCTTCGTCGGTACGCTCTATCCGCTGCTGCTGGAAATGCTCACCGGCGACAAGATCTCGGTTGGCGCGCCCTTCTACAACGCGACGTTCGTACCGGTGATGGTGCCCCTGCTGCTTCTCCTGCCGATCGGCCAGTCGCTGGCCTGGAAACGCGGCGATTTGCTCGGTGCGGCCCAGCGCAATGCCGTGGCCTTCGGGCTCGCGGTGCTGGCGGCGCTTGCGCTGCTCTTCTTCACCCGCGGCGGGCCGGTTCTGGCGCCGCTCGGCGTCGGCTTGGGCGTCTTCCTCGTTCTCGGCGCCGGTTTCGACCTGGCCGAGCGCATCGTGACCCGCGCCAGCGGCTGGCAAGCAATGCTGTCGCGGGCGCGCGGTCTGCCTCGTTCGGCCTGGGGCACTGCGCTGGCCCATGCCGGTATCGGCCTGAGCATCATCGGCATCGCGGCCCAGGCCTGGAGCACCGAGGCGATCACGGTCCTGAAACCCGGCGAGCGCCTGACGAGCGGCCGCTACACGATCGTCCTGGAAGGGATGTCGCCGCGCACCGGGCCGAATTTCCGGGCCGAGGTCGCCCGTTTCCAGCTCTTCGCCGGAGACCGCGAACTCACGCCGGTCGAAGCTTCCAAGCGCGTCTATACCGCCCGCGCGATGCCGACGACCGAGGCCGGGATCCGGACCGATGGTCTGAGCCAGGCCTATGTCAGCCTCGGCGAGGCTCAGGATGGCGTCGTCGCCGTGCGCCTCTACGACAAGCCGTTGATCCTGCTGATCTGGATCGGCTCTCTGGTCATGGCGCTCGGCGGCGGGCTCTCGCTGACCGACCGACGCTTCCGGCTGGCGGCGCCGAAGCGCGCGGCGCCTGCCGGTGCCGTGCAGCCGGCGGAGTGAGGCGGATGCGGCGGACTGCCCTCATCTTCGGCCTGATGCTGCTGGTGGCGCCGGCGGCTCATGCCGTGCAGCCCGACGAGATCTTGCCCAATCCGGCGCTGGAGCAGCGCGCGCGCGCGATTTCCGGCGAACTGCGCTGCCTCGTCTGCCAGAATCAGTCGATCGACGATTCCGACGCGCCGCTCGCCCGCGACCTGCGCATCCTCGTCCGGGAGCGTCTCGTCGCCGGCGATAACGACAAGGCGGTGGTCGATTTCGTTGTCGCGCGTTATGGCGATTTCGTGCTGCTGCGCCCGCCGCTCAATGCGCAGACCCTGCTGCTCTGGGGCGCGCCTTTCATCATTCTTCTGCTTGCGATCGCTTTTCTCTGGCGCCGCGCGCGCCAGCGCCTGGTCGACGCGGCCGCACCGAATGCTCTGTCAACCGAGGAGAGGGCGAGGCTCGCCGCGCTTCTCGGGCCGGAAGACAGGTCTAGCGGCTGATCCCGCAGCGCTGGAACAGGTCCTGCGTATAGGCGTGCATCGACGCGCCGGCGATCGCATAGGTCACCTTGCCGCTCGGAGCCGGCTGTGGCGAGGCGTAGGTTGCATAGACGCGAGCAAAGCATGTCGCCTGGCTGCCACTGTATCCGCGCTCGGCCGCGACCTTCATGCCGAGCCCGTGGATGCCGCCTCGCGGGCGGGGGGCGCCGGGCGCAGCGAAGCGCCCTGCCTCGCGACGTGCGGCGAGGTCCTCCAGCCGGTCGATCCCACAGCGCGAGCGCTGCTCGGCATTGTAAGCCGGGGTCGAGCTGGCATGCCAGCCGCGCCCGCCACCGGGTCTCTCGATGACCACGGCGTGTTTCGCGAAGACGCGCGCGTAGCAATCCGCATTGGCATAGCCGCGCCTCTGCGCCACCCGAAGCCCGGCATCGTAGGCCGAGCCTTGCTGCGCGAGAGCCGGCTCGTTCAGCCAGGCGGCGACAAATAAAATTCCCCAGATCATGCGCATCGGCATCGTCCTCCAACCCCGGTGCCAAGGGGGCATCGGGGCGCGGCCCGGCGTCAAGACGACTTGGCTTGGCCTTATGTCGAATCTTACGAAATCGTCATCTTCAGGCCAAAGCCGCGTAAGGCGGCGGGCGTCATGGTCCTCGTCATGAGCAGGGAAGAACCCTGTCGCTCCAAGAGGTTCCCGCCATGACGACACAAACCGAAAATCGCAAGTCCATCCTGAAGCGCGGCGCCCTTCTCGCCGGCACCGCCATCCTCGGCATCGGCCTCGCTGCCGGCATCGCCGACAGCGCCCTGATGCAGAACCACAATGCCATCGCGCAGCCGATCCAGCTTTCCGGCGCACAGACGGCGCTGCCCTCCTTCGCCGACCTCGTCGACAAGGTGAAGCCGGCCGTCGTTTCCGTCCGCGTCAAGACGCAGGTTGCCGCCGACAATGACGGACAGAGCCTCGACGACATTCCTCCGCAGCTCCGGCGTTTCTTCCGGGAGTATGGCGAGAGTCGCGGCCCGAACCGGCCGCAGCCGCGCCAGGGCATGTCCCAGGGCTCCGGCTTCTTCGTCAGCCAGGACGGCTACGTCGTGACCAATAACCACGTTGTCGAGAATGCGGTCGAGGTCCAGCTCGTCACCGACACCGGCAAGACGCTCGATGCCAAGGTTGTCGGTACGGATCCGCGCACCGATCTCGCGCTGCTCAAGGTCAAGGACAGTGGCAACTACCCCTATGTCCAGCTCGCCGATGCCAAGGCGCGCATCGGTGACTGGGTGCTGGCCATCGGCAATCCCTTCGGCCTTGGCGGCACGGTCACGGCCGGCATCGTCTCGGCGCAGGGCCGCGATATCGGTTCCGGTCCCTATGACGACTTCATCCAGATCGATGCGCCGATCAACCGCGGCAATTCGGGTGGCCCGACCTTCAACCAGAAGGGCGAGGTTGTCGGCGTCAACACCGCGATCTATTCGCCCTCCGGCGGCAATGTCGGTATCGCCTTCGCCATCCCCGCCTCGACCGTGCGTCAGGTCGTGGACTCCCTGAAGAAGGATGGCTCGGTGGCGCGCGGCTTCATCGGCGTCCAGATCCAGCCGGTCACGACCGAGATGGCCGATGCCATCGGTCTGAAGGAAGCCAGGGGCGCGCTCGTCGCCGAGGCGCAGGGCGACGGCCCCGCCGCCAAGGCAGGCATCCGCCGCGGTGACACCATCACGGCCGTCAATGGCGAGGCGATCAAGGATGCCCGCGAACTCTCGCGCAAGATCGCGACCTTTGCGCCGGGCACCAAGACCACGATCACCGTCTTCCGCGAAGGCAAGTCTCGTGACGTGACCTTCGAGGTCGGCCGCCAGCCGGCGGCCTGATCGGAGTTGGCAGGTCCCTCGGTTTCCTGTCGCCCCAGCCCAGGGACTTTGCCGTCGCGGCGGCAGGCCGGATGCGTATCCTCCGGCCTGCCGTTTTCGCGTTTCTTGAGATAGGGTCCGTTCATGAGACTCCTGATCGTCGAAGATGATGCCGAGGCTGCGGCCTATCTGACCAAGGCTTTTCGCGAGGTCGGCCATGTCGCCGACCATGCCGCGGACGGGCTGGAAGGCTATGCCATGGCCGAAGGCGGCGGTTACGACGTGCTGGTTATCGACCGCATGCTGCCGCGCCTCGACGGGCTCTCGCTGATCCGCTCGTTGCGCGAGCAGAAGGACGACACCCCGGCCCTGATTCTCTCCGCGCTCGCCCAGGTCGACGACCGGGTGAAGGGCCTGCGCGCCGGCGGCGACGATTACCTGCCCAAGCCCTATGCCTTCTCCGAGCTGCTCGCGCGCGTCGAGGTGCTGGCCCGCCGTCGTGGCGCGCCGGCATCCGAGCCCACGACCTATCGTGTGGGCGATCTGGTGCTCGACCGGCTGGCACATCGCGTCACCCGCGAAGGGCAGGAGATCGTCCTGCAGCCGCGCGAGTTCCGCCTGCTCGAATATCTGATGAAGCATGCCGGCCAGGTCGTCACCCGCACCATGCTGCTGGAGAACGTCTGGGACTATCATTTCGACCCCCAGACCAATGTCATTGACGTGCATGTCAGCCGCCTGCGCGCCAAGGTCGACAAAGGTTTCGAGCCGCCGATGATCCATACTATCCGCGGCGCGGGATACATGGTCCGTGACAGCCGCTGACGCCATTCCACGGAAGCGCCAGAAGTTCCTGCCGACGCTGTTCCGCACGACAGCCTTCAAGCTGACGGCGGCCTATCTCGTCATCTTCGCGCTCTTCGCCGCCTTCGTCCTCGGCTATGTCGCCTGGAACGCCAAGCGCCTGCTCGACGACCAGATCCGCTCGACCATCGATGCCGAGATCCAGGGCCTGGCCGAGCAGCAGCGCCAGGGCGGTATCCGGCGTCTCGTCAACATCATCGAGCGCCGTTCGCGGGCGCCGGGTGCCTCGCTCTATCTCGTCACCACGCCGGTCGGCGAGCGCATCGCCGGCAATGTCGAGGCGATTCCTCCGGGTACGCTCGACCGCACCGGCGAGAGCGAGATCGAATATGCCCGCTCCAGTGAAACGGTCGACAAGCCTAGTCATGCGCTCGTGCGTGTCTACCTGCTGCCTGCGGGGTTCCGCCTTCTCGTCGGTCGTGACCTCGAAGAGCGCGAGCGGTTGGGCATCGTCATCCGCCGCGCCGCCGGGTGGTCGCTGGCGCTGGTCTTCGTTCTCGGCTGCTTCGCGAGCTGGTTCGTGGCCCGGCGCGTTTTGAAGCGCATTGACGGCATGAGCGAGACCGCCCATGGCATCATGGAGGGTGACCTCGAGGGCCGCATCGCCATCACCGGCACGGGCGACGAACTCGACCGTCTGGCGCTCAACCTCAATGCCATGCTCGACCGCATCGGCGAATTGATGGCAGGCATGCAGCAGGTCACGGACAACATCGCCCATGACTTGAAGACGCCGCTCACTCGCCTGCGCAATCGCGCCGAGGAAGCGCTGCGCACGGCGAGGTCGCCGGATGAGTTGCGCGCCGCGCTGGATGGCGCGATCGAGGAGGCGGACAACCTGATCCGCGTCTTCAACGCGCTCCTGATGATCGCGCGGCTGGAGGCTGGCCGCGTCAGCGACAACATGAGCGAGCTCGACATCTCCGAAATCGTCTCCGGCCTTGCTGAGCTCTACGAGCCCTTGGCCGAGGAAGCGGGGCTTTCGCTGACCTGCGAGGTCGCGCCGAGCCTGAAAATCCGCGGCAATCGTGAACTGATCGGGCAGGCCCTGAACAATCTGATCGACAACGCCCTGAAATACGGCGCGCCCGAGCAGGGTGGCGCGGGCACCGTGGCGGTCTCAGCCCGGCAGGCCGGCGATCAGGTCGAACTCTCCGTCGCCGATCATGGCCCGGGCATTCCGGAGGCCGATCGCGGCCGGGTCTTCGACCGTTTCGTCCGGCTCGATACCAGCCGCAGCAAGCCGGGCTTCGGTCTCGGCCTGTCTCTGGTGGCCGGCGTGGTGCGCCTGCATGGTGGCGTGCTCAGGCTGGAGGATAATGCGCCGGGCCTGCGTGTCGTCATCCTCCTGCCGGCCGGAAGTCCCAAGCCTGTGGACACGCCGGCCCTCGCAGAGTCTGCTGCCTCGACACCGACGCCAAACCCTGCTGGCGTGCCGACCCACTGAGGCAGGACGATGAACGATGGCGGAACGGCTCTGTGACAGGCTCGAGGCGGCGCCGGTCCTGCCGGCCAAGGCCAAGGCCGAGGCGCTGCTGAAGCGCGAGCTGCTCGAGCGGCTTCATGACGAGGCGGCGGCCGAGGCGCTGAGCGCTCATCTGGCCGAGCATCCGCGCAGTGCCGCGCTGGTCGCCGGCATCCTCGCCCATTCGCCCTTCCTGGCGCAGATCATGCGCTTCGACCCCGCCGGTCTGCTCGTCAGCCTGACGGAAGCGCCGGAGGCTCGACGCGACGCGCTGCTGAAGGGTATCGCGGCCTCTGGGGCAGAGGGAAACGAAACCAGCGACCTGATTCGCGAACTGCGCCGTTTCCGCCGTTCCATGGCGCTGTTGATAGCGCTCGCCGATATCGGCGGCGCCTGGGATGTCGAGACCGTCACGGCCGCTCTCACCGCGACCGCCGACATGGCGGTGCGCCTCGCCACGAACCATGTCCTGCGCCAGGCTGCCGATCTCGGCCGGATTAACCTGGTCGACCCCGCAGATCCCGGCCCGGGCTCGGGTCTCGTGGTGCTGGCGCTTGGCAAGCACGGTGCCGGCGAGCTGAACTATTCCTCCGATATCGACATCGTCGTCTTCTTCGATCCCGAGGCGGCGGAAGCGGCCGGTGTCGGCGAGCCCACGAGCTTCTTCGTCAAGCTGACCCAGCAGATCGCCCGCATCATCCAGGAGCGCACGCCGGACGGCTACGTCTTCCGCGTCGACCTGCGCCTGCGGCCGGACCCGGCCTCGACCCATGTCGCGGTCTCGTTGCCCTCGGCCTATTCCTATTACGAGACGGTCGGCCAGAACTGGGAACGCGCCGCCATGATCAAGGCGCGGCCGATCGCGGGCGATATCGAGCTCGGCCGCCGTTTTCTGAAGGACCTCGCGCCCTTCATCTGGCGCAAATATTTCGACTTCGCGACCATCGCCGACATCCACGCGATGAAGCGCCAGATCCAGACGGTGAAGGGCCACGAGACCATCGCGGTCGCCGGCCACAATGTGAAGCTCGGCCGCGGCGGCATCCGCGAGATCGAGTTCTTCGTCCAGACCCAGCAGCTTGTCTTCGGGGGGCGGCGTCCGGCCCTGCGCGGTCCGCGCACGCTCGACATGCTCGTCGAGCTGACGACAGAGGGCTGGATCACCCCGCATGCCCGCGACGAACTGTCGGAATCCTATCGCTGGCTGCGCACGATCGAGCACCGCCTGCAGATGCAGGCCGACGAGCAGACGCAGACACTGCCGAAAGCGGCGAGCGAGCTCGAAGCCTTCGCCCGCTTCTGCGGTTATCCTTCGACGGCCGCCTTCGGCAAGGCGCTGACGGCGCATGCAAAGTGTGTCGAGGGACATTACGCCCTGCTGTTCGAGGAGGGGCCGAGCCTTGCTTCCGAGGCGGGCACGCTGAGCTTCACCGGCTCGGAGGCCGATCCCGAGACGATCGAGACATTGGGCAAGCTCGGCTTCCGCGACGGCGCGACGGCTGCGGAAACGGTGCGTGGCTGGCATTTCGGTCGCCGCGCTGCCGTCACCAGCGCCCGTGCCCGCGAGGTTTTGACGGAACTGACGCCGGCTCTGCTCGTCGCGCTCGGCCGCACCGCCGATCCTGATGGAGCGCTCGCCCATCTCGACAATGCTTTCGTCCGGATGCCGGCTGCTGTCGAGCTGCTGACGCTGCTGCGCTCGCATGATTCGCTGCTGACGCTCTTCGCCGAAATCCTTGGCAGCGCGCCGCGCCTCGCCAAGGTTGCCGCCCTGCATCCGCATGTGCTCGACGGCGTCATTGATCCCGCTTTCGGCCAGGCGGTGCTTGATGTCGCGGCGCTGGAGCGCCGCATCCGCAATTATGTCGGCGCGCCGCCGCCGAGCGTCGAGGACGGGCTCGACCGTCTGCGCGACGCGGCCCGGCAGGAGAATTTCCTCGTCGGTGCGCGGCTGCTCTCCGGCGTCTATCCGGCTCAGGGAGCAGGGCAGGCCTATTGCGCCGTCGCCGAAGCCTGCCTGCGCGTCGCCTTCGCCGATACGCGCCGGTCCTTCACGGAAGACCACGGCGCTATCGAGGGGGCGGAGACCGTGGTGTTGGGCCTTGGTCGGCTCGGCGCCGGCGAACTCACACCTTCATCCGATCTCGACCTGATCCTGCTCTATGACCGGCCGGAGGAGGCTGGCCCGAGTGACGGAGCCAGGAGTCTCGATCCCGTCACATGGCATGTCCGCTTCACCCAGCGTCTGGTCGCGGCGCTGACCGTGCCGACGCGGCGCGGCACGCTCTATCAGGTCGACATGCGTCTTCGGCCGACCGGCAACAAGAGCCCGGCCGCGACCCAGTTCGCCAGCTTTGAGGCCTATCATTCCGGCGAGGCCGAGATCTGGGAGGAGATGGCGCTGACCCGTGCCCGCATCGTCGCGGGGGACGCCGGGCTGGCGAAGCGCGTGGAAGCCTCGATCCGGACGATCCTCTCGCGCAAGCGCGAGCCGGCCAAGGTCGCGGCGGCGGTCGCCGAGATGCGTGCCCTCATTGCGAAGGAGAAAGGCGAGAAGGACCCCTGGGACCTGAAGCTCGCGGCCGGCGGTATCACCGATCTCGACTTCCTCGCCCAGTTCCTGCTGCTGGCCTATGCCAGCGAGCACTCCAGCCTGATCGTCAACGATACGGCCTCGGTCTTCGCCGCGGCCAAGGCTGCCGGCCTGCTCTCGGACGGGGATGCCTCGGCCTTGCTGGAGGCGCATCGTCTGATCGGTGACGTCCAGCTCTGGCAGCGCTTCACGGTCGAGGAAGCCTTCGATCCCAAGGCCGTTCCGCCCCGGGTGCTGCGCCGGATCGCGACAGCGGTCGGCCGACCGGATGCTAAGGTCCTGAAGGCGGAGCTGGACGAGGTCCGCGGCGCAGTGAGGGCGATCTTCACGCGCATCTTGGGCGGGGCGCGGAAGGGATAAGGGCGTCATTCTCGGGTCAGGCCCGACCATGACGAGGCGGTGGAGGCCGGAGCCTCACGCCGCCTGAGCGGTCACGCGATTGGCGCCGCCGTCGAGCGGCAGATGAACCATGACGATGGTGCCGGCGCCCATGGCCGAGCGCAGGCGCAGCGAGCCGCCATGCAGCTCGGTGAGCGAGCGGGCGATGGCGAGCCCGAGACCCGAGCCCTTGTAGCTGCGGACCAGATCGCCCTCGACCTGCTCGAACGGGCGGCCGACGCGGTCGATCTTCTCCTTGGGGATGCCGATGCCGGTATCCTCGATGAAGATGTTGAGCGCGCCGGGGACATGGCGGGTGCGGACCGCGATCCGCCCGCCTTCCGGGGTGAACTTGGCGGCGTTGTCGAGCAGGTTGCCGAGGATCTGGTAGAGCGCGTGCGGGTCTGCCTCCAGATGGGTATCGAGCGGGCCTTCGATGGCCAGAACGAGCTGCTTGCGCTCGACTTCCGGTTGGACCTTCTGCAATGCTTGGTCGAGCACCGGGCCGAGCGCGATCTCGGTCTTTTCCAGGCGGAGGCGGCCGGATTCGATGCGGGACATGTCGAGGATGTCGTCGATGATGCTGAGCAGGTAGCCACCGCTGGAGCGGATGTCGCGAACGTAATCGGTGTATTTTTCGCCGAGCGGGCCGAACAGACCGTTCTCCATGATCTCGGAGAAGCCGATGATGGCGTTGAGCGGCGTGCGCAGCTCATGGCTCATATTGGCGAGGAATTCGGACTTGGCGCGGTTGGCGCTCTCGGCGGAGGCCTTCTGCTCGAGATAGCGCTCGGCGAGATCGGCGAGCTGCTGGGCCTGGGCCTCGAGCTTCTGGCGCGAGGCCTTGAGATCGGTGACATGCATCAGGAGCTGGTGCTCGGACTGGGTCAGGCGCTCCTCCTGCTGCTTGAGCTTGGTGATGTCGGTGCCGACCGAGACAGAGCCGCCATCCTTGGTGCGGCGGCCGTTGATCTGCAGCCAGCGGCCATCGGAAAGACGGGCCTCGTAGGAGGCGCCGGCGGTGCCGCGTTGCACCCGCATCGGCTCGCGGTCGATCTGCGGCTGGGCGGAGAGCTCCATGATTTCGTCATAGGAGGTCCCGGACTGCAGAACGTCGGCCGGGAGCTGGTGAAGCTGTTGGTACTTGGCGTTGCAGAGCACGAGGCGGTTGTCGGCGTCCCACAGCACGAAGGCTTCCGAGATCGCCTCGACGGCGTCGCGCAGGCGGGCGTCGGAGGTCGCGGTACGTTCGGCCATGCGGCGCTGCTCGGAGATGTCGACGACGATTCCGACGAGATGGCGCGAACGGGTGCGCCGGTCGATCACCAGCTCGGCGCGGGCCTTGAGCCAGATCCATTCGCCTGATGCGGCGCGGACGCGGAACTCGCGGTCGAGATGGTCGGCCTCGCCGCGGCTGACCGCGTCGGCCAGCGCATAGAGGTCGACATCCTCCTGGTTGATAAAGCTCGAGACCTCGCCGAACGACATGTATTCGCCGGTGCGGTCGTAACCGAGCAGGGCATACATCGAATCCGACCAGTAGATTCGGCCGCGTGCGAGATCCCAGTCCCAGAGGCCGCAATGGCCCCGGTTTAGCGCCGTGTCGATGCGCTCGCGCACGCAGTCGCAGTCCTGGTCGGCAGCGCTTGCCCGCTTGGACTGGAGCATGAAAGCAAGCGTGGTGACGCCGAGGATAAGTCCGGCAGCGCCGAACAGGATGATCAGCCCGGAGCGGCGGAGCTGCCAGGTCGAGAGGGCGCGGGAAACCGGCTGCAGCACCGCGACCTGTCCGAGGGGGGCGGAGAGATTGCGGACGCTGGCGAAGACGTCGGCACCGTTCGGCAGGGTGATGCGCATCACGCCCGCGCGGTCGCCGAACACGGTCAGCGGCTGGGTCTGGCCGAGGAAGTCGACGAGCGTGCGCTGCGTCTGGCCGATCACCGGTTCGCTGGCGATGACCCGGCCATCGGCGCCGCTGACATGGACGAAGCGGCCATGGGCGGCAAGGTGGCGCGCGGTCAGTGCGGCCAGCACCGCTGCCGGCTCCTTGCCTGCCAGCGTGGCCGCATCGAGTTCCCGGGCGACCAGGGCCGAAACCAGGTCCATGTCACCGGCTGCGTCGACGAGGGCGTCGTCGCGCATGGCCGCCGTCTGGATCAGCGCGCCGGCGGCGAGAATGATCAGGAAAATCCCCACAAACGCAGGGATTGCGGTGCGGAAGGCGGGCTCGAAGCTTTCAAAGCGATGATACAGAGGGTGCGTCAGCGAGCGCGCTACACCCAGAATCGTATCGGCGCGCACAGGTGCGCAGCCCGCGTTGGCACGCGACATGCCCGGTCCCCCTTCGGAACTTTACCGTCAGTAAGATCGGGAGACGTGCCGCATCCCCGCGAATCACTGTCAGTTGAATCCGAGGGGCTCGGTTTGTCTAGCCCTGAGTTGAGTCAGGAGTGTCGAATTCTCCTTTAGGTTGTGGGGCTTGTTGTGATGAATCCTGCGCGGGTAATGAAACGTTAATCTTTTGGACAGGTCGGCGTTAACCATCCTGGAGCGAGCCGCTTTGCCCTTGTCCGGCAGGCTGCCTTACACCTCGGCTCTCTTCCCCAGGAGCCGAGAGGTGGCATCCTGAAGGATGTCTCGGAGAGCACTGGAATATCCTTCTCGGCGCGTCTTCCGGCGCTCCGTGGAATGAGGGCCGAGATGTATCGTCAGTTTTTCAGGCGAGTGCTCTTTCGGCGATGTCGGCGACGTCCCGCGACAGGTTCGGCAGGCGCGCGACGGTAGTCAAAGCCTCCTGAGCGAGGCGCTTGCGCCCGGGCTCCAGCATGCGCCAGCTTTTGAACGAACCGAGCAGCCGCGAGGCGACTTGCGGATTGGTCTTGTCGAGCGCGACGACGATATCGGCGATGAAGTCGTAGCCTGCGCCATCGGCCCGGTTGAACTGGGTCAGGTTCGCCGCGAAGCCGCCGATCAGCGCCCGCACCCGGTTGGGATTGCCGAGCGAGAAGGAGGAGTGCTGCATCAGGTGCTTGACCCGGTCGAGCGTGCCGGGCTCGGCGATCAGCGCCTGCGCCATCAGCCATTTGTCGAGCACCAGCGGCTCGCTCGCATAGGTCTCGGCGAAGCGGGCGATCAAGGAATCGCGACGCTCGCCGGGGATCAGTGTCATGGCGGCGAGCGCCGCGAGGCGATCGGTCAGATTGTCGCCATCGGCGAACTGCTTATCGCAGAGATCGGCGGTATCGGCAGGCGCGGCTAGCGCTGCCAGCCCCAGCAACTCGTTGCGCAGCGCCCGCCGTCCCGCGGAGGCCGCATCGGGGCGATAGGCGCCGCTTGCGGCGAGAGCCCCGCGCAGGCCCGGCAATTCGCCGAGCAGGGCCTTGCCGATCGCGGTCGACAGTTTGCGGTGGGCGGCGAAGATCGCATCGGGGTCGACATCCCCACCGATCTCGCGCGCGATGTCGGCCGGCGCAGGCAGGCGCAGCACCTGCGCCGCGAAGGCCGGGTCGGACAGGCCGTCGGCCTTGAGGAAGCCGCGCAAGGCTTCGCCGAGCTTTCCGGCGGTTGCGGCGAGTATGCCGGCATCGGCACCGGGCTTGCCTGCGGTCACCAGAGCGCGTGTCGCAACACTCTGCAGGGCCTGCCAGCGGTTGAAGGAATCGCTGTCGGCCGAGAACAGCCGCAGCAGGTCGCTGTCGGACAGATCGAGATCGAGTCGCGCCGGGGCCGAGAAGCCGCGCATCAGCGAGGGGATCGGCGCCTCCGCGACATCCTCGAAGGTCACCGACAGGGACGGCTGGTCGAGCACGACGAGCCCGTCGCCGGCATAGGCGTTCGAGGCCGTCTTCAACGGCAGGTCGCCCTTGGCCCCGACGAGGCCGAGCTTGATCGGCAGCACGACCGGTTGCTTCTCGGGCTGGCCGGGCGTCGGCGGCGTGCTCTGCGCCAGATCGAGCGTGTAGCGCTTCGCCGCCGCGTCGTAGCGGCCGGAGGCGACGATGGTCGGCGTGCCCGCCTGCTCGTACCACCTCGCGAAATGGTCGAGATTCTGGCCGGAGGTTTCGGCGAAGCAGGCGAGGAATTCCTCGATCGTCGCGGCCGTGCCGTCGCAGCGCTCGAAATAGAGGTCCATGCCGCGCTTGAAGGCGTCGTCGCCGATCAGCACCTTGAGCATGCGGATGACTTCCGCGCCCTTCTCATAGACCGTCGGTGTATAGAAGTTGTTGATTTCCTTGTAGGCGCGCGGCCGGACCGGATGCGCGAGGGGGCCGGCATCCTCCGAGAACTGGGTCGAACGCAGGGTGCGGACATCGGCGATGCGCTTCACCGGGCGCGAGCGTTCGTCGGCGGAGAATTCCTGGTCCCGGAAGACGGTGAGGCCCTCTTTCAGGCAGAGCTGGAACCAGTCGCGGCAGGTGATGCGGTTGCCGGTCCAGTTATGGAAATACTCGTGAGCGATGATCGCCTCGATCGACGCGTAGTCGCCGTCCGTCGCGGTCTGCGGATCGGCCAGCACATATTTGTCGTTGAAGATGTTGAGGCCCTTGTTCTCCATCGCCCCCATGTTGAAATCGGACACGGCGACGACGTTGAACACGTCGAGGTCGTAGTTGCGGCCGAAGACCTTCTCGTCCCAGCGCATGCAACGCACCAGCGAATCCAGCGCCCAGCCGGCGCGATCGGCCTTGCCGGGCTCGACATAGACGGCAAGCTCGACCTTGTGGCCATCGGCGGTGACGTAGTCCTGCCGGACATGGTCGAGTGCCCCGCCGACCAGCGCGAAGAGATAGGCCGGCTTGGGGTGCGGATCGTGCCAGACGGCGAAATGCCGGTCGCCGCCCGGCAGTTCGGCAGCCGCGACGAGATTGCCGTTGGAGAGCAGTACCGGCGCCTCGGTCTTCGCCGCTTCGAGCCTGACGGTGTAGACGCTCATGACGTCCGGCCGGTCGAGGAAATAGGTGATGCGGCGGAAGCCGTCCGCCTCGCACTGCGTGCAATAGACCTGCGAGGAGCGATAGAGCCCCATCAGCTTGGTATTGGCGGAAGGGTCGAGCTCGGTCTCGATCGTCAGTGTGAAATCATGCGCCGGCGGGTTGGGGATCGTCAGCGCCTGGGGCGTCGCCGTATAGGCGGATGCGTTCAGCGGCTTGCCGTCGATGGCGAGCGACTTCAGCGCGAGCTCGTCGCCGTCGAGCTTCAGCGGCGCGCCTGGCTGCCCTTCCGGGTTGGGCCGCAGTGCGAGCAGGGCTCGCACGCGCGTCTTCTGTGGATGCAGGCCGACGTCGAGATCGACCGTGTCGATCAGCCAGTCGCTGGGGCGGTAATCCTCGAGGCGGATCAGCGGGGCGTCTTCGGTGCGCATCGAATCCCTGATGTCGAAGGTCAGGGAGCGTATGTAACCTTTGCTGGGCGCCGTCGGAAGCCTCGTCCGGTGTGGACTCAGTTCCCCGCCGGAACCGCCGGCTCGGCATGGCTCACCAGCCGGCAGACCTGCGGGCGGGCGATCCGCACAGCGCGCTCGATCGCATCGACCGCGTCATGCACTGCTGCAACGTTCAGCACGGGATCGACGCGGCAATGGTAGTTCACCACCAGTCCCTTGACCGTCTGGCGCACGCGCACGCTGTGGATGTCGTGGATCGGTCCGGCGAGCTTCGCGGCCTCGCTCGCGAGTGCCTTGCCGATGTCCTCGACGGTTTCCCAGGCGGCGTTGTGGCCGGCAGGCTGGCCGGTCTCCATCGGTTCGATATGGGTCTCGACCTCGGTCTCGCCGCCGAATTCGGCGCGGATCGCGCTTTCCAGCCGGGTTGCGATCTCATGGGCATCGCCGAGCGGCAGGCTCTGGTCGACTTCCATGTCTAGGCTGACCGAGAGCTTGTCGCCGATCGAGTGCACCGTGACATGGTGCACCGGAATCTTGAGCTTGAGCGCAATCAGCAGCACGCGTTCCAGCGCGGTCTCGTCGTCGACCTGCACGGGATCGGCAGTGATCGTGATTTCAGCGCCGGGCTCGGCCTTCGTCAGGGCGTCGCCGAGCTGGGCCTTGATCGCCACGACGCGGTCGAGCGGCAGAGTCCGCGAGACGCTGATGCCGATCTCGCCATGGACGCGTCCGCCGGCCGGGCGCACGCGCAGCCAGTTGATGCCGACGACGCCCGGCACGCCGCGCGCGACCTCGCGCAGGGTCTCGCCGACACCTTCGGGCGCGGCATCCATCAGCGTGTCCAGCACGCGCCGGGCGAGGCGATAGGCCGAGAAGGCGGTATAGGCCGCGATCGCGAAGGCGGCAGCGGTATCGGCACGCTCGAAGCCGTACCAGACGCCGATCAGCCCGATGAGCACCAGCGCCGAGCCGACGAAATCCGCCGAGAAATGCGTGGCTTCGCCGGCGAGCGCCTCGCTGCCGGTTTCCTTGGCGACCTTGGTCAGGGAGCGCCAGCGAATGGCGTCGACGGTCATCGAGAGCACGAGCACGCCGATGACGAGCGGTGTCACCTCGACATGCGCGATGACATTGGTCCAGAGCCGGTTGCCGGCCTCCCACAGGATCGCTCCGGCCAGCGTGAACAGGATCGCGGTCTCGACCAGCGCAGCGAGCGCCTCGACCTTGCCATGGCCGTAATGATGCTCGTCGTCGGCGGGCTTGTCGGAGGCCCGTACGGCGAACCAGGTGAATAGAGTCGAGCCGACATCGACCAGTCCCTGCAGGGCGTCGGTGAGCAGGGCGAGCGAGCCGGAGATGATGGCGCCGACGATCTTCGCCGCCGTGAGCAGGATCGTGGCCATCACCGAGAGGATCGCGGCGCGCTGTTTGATCTGCGCGATCTGGGCGGGCGTGGCGCGCTCGGCCGGTGCCGTCGCCGGCCCGTCTTGCGTTGTCGTCATGGCGCGTCCTGTTCAGATGGCTTGGCGATTTGGTCTGGAGTGCCGATGCTCTTGCCTGATTTAGGAAACGGATCAACCCTGCCGCCCCTCAACGAGGAAACACGATGCGATATCTCCACACCATGGTGCGCGTGACCGATCTGGATCAGGCGCTGGATTTCTACGTCAACAAGTTCGGGCTGGTCGAAACCCGCCGCATCGAGAACGAGAAGGGCCGTTTCACGCTGGTCTTCCTCGCCGCCTCCGATGATCTGGCGGGAGCGAAGGCCGGTGCCTCGCGCGGAAGCCCGACGCTGGAGCTGACCTATAACTGGGACCCGGAGACCTATACCGGGGGCCGCAATTTCGGTCATCTCGCTTATGAGGTCGACGATATCTACGCGACTTGCGACAAGTTGATGAAGGCCGGCATCACCATCAATCGCCCGCCGCGCGACGGCAACATGGCCTTCATCCGTTCGCCCGACAACATCTCGATCGAACTGCTCCAGAAGGGCGAGCCGAAGCCGCAGGCCGAGCCATGGGCAAGCATGCAGAACACCGGGAACTGGTGAGGCCTTGGCCGGCGTTTTCTGCCTCGGTATCGCGACGCTGGACTATGTCTACAGTGTCGAGACCATGCCGACGCGCGGCGAGAAATACCGCTCGCGCGGGCTCGCCGTCGTCGGTGGCGGCTGCGCCGGAAATGCCTCGGTCGCGATCGCGCGCCTCGGCGGCGCCTGCTGGCTGGCGACGCGCCTCGCCGATGATCTGACCGGCGACCAGATTGTCGCCGATCTCGAATCGGAGGGTGTCGATGCCGGGTTTGCGCGCCGCGTCGCGGGGCTGCGCTCGCCCGTCTCGGCCATCCTGGTCGACGCCGAAGGCGAGCGCATGGTGATCTCCTATTCCGATCCGGCCATGCCGGAGGACGTCGCCTGGCTGCCGGCCGAGCTTCCCGAGGGAGCAGATGCCGTGCTGGCCGATACGCGCTGGGGGGAGGGCGCGCTTGCCGCCCTGAAGCTCGCCCGCGCTGCCGGTGTGCCCGGCGTGCTCGACGGTGATCGCAAGCCGCCGCATCCCGATCTCGTCGGCACGGCCAGCCACGTCGCCTTCAGCCAGCAGGCCCTGCGCGAAATCTCGGGCGAGGAGGACCCCCGCATCGGCCTCGCCAGGGTCGCGGCCGGCGTCCCGACCTGGCTTGCGGTCACGCTCGGCAAGGAGGGCGTGCTCTTCGTCGAGGGCGGCGAAGTCCGGCACAGCCCGGCTTTCGTGGTCGAGACGGTCGATACGCTGGGTGCGGGCGATGTCTGGCATGGTGCTTTTGCGCTCGCGCTCGCTGAAGGACAGGATGAACCGACCGCGATCCGCTTCGCCTCGGCAGCGGCCGCGATCAAATGCACCCGCTTCGGCGGCCGCAGCGGTGCCCCGAAGCGCGACGAGGTCGAACGCTTCCTCGCGCAGGCTGGCCGCTAGCTCCCTCCGCAGTCCCGATCACGCGTCATTCTCGGGCCTGACCCGAGAATCTCTTGAAAGTGGGACGCTGGAGCCTCCTCCGGCAGGAGATGCTCGGGTCAGGCCCGAGCATGACGGCAAAAGCTGCGTTCATGGGTTCCGGCTCTCCAGCGTCGCGCAGTCGTCACGCGCGTCGGGCATCTGACCCGGCGCGCGCTGCCGCGCTCAGGAGAGAGCATCATGCTGGCGATCCAGGGTCTGAAATGCATCTATGACACCACGGGCAAGGGGTGGTCGATCGAACTCGTCCTCCGGGCCGATGGCGAGGACGCCGTGCGCCGCTTCGATGTCGGCGGCGCCGAGGATGCCGAACTGCTGATCGAGGCTTTCGAGGATTCCTCGGCCAGCGCCTTCGATCCGGAAACGGGAGAGATCGTCTTCGGCTACGAATATCTCGACCTCGACGAAGAGGACGGGGACGACGACGAAGATGAGGAAGCCGACGGATCCGAGGAGGATGACGAGGATTCCGAGGCGTCCGACGAGGATGAGAGACCGAAGGGCTGAAAGATCACCTGAGATGGCCTCGCTGTCCTGCGAGGATCATGAGCCCGGAGAGGCGGCCACCTCTCCGGGCGAACTCGTTTCGGTGGCTGCCATCGGCGCGGCTTTTTCCGATGCTGGTATCCGCTCCGGGATCAGGTGCACTCTGTGGAAGGTGCGAGACGCGATGACGGACAGGGAATGACACAGGAACAGGATGACGATCGGGTCGCGGAAACGGCGCCGGCCGCTCTCGCGACCCCGGCTGATCTGATGAACGCCGCTGTCACGGCCGGCAAGAAGCGTGGCATCTGCGCCATCAGCGGCCAGGATATGGCGCGCCGGAACCTGATCGAGATCGGCACGCTGCGTCCGGCGCTGGTCGACCATATCCGTGTCGATTTCCCCAATCTGCCCGATCATGCGCTGATCAGCCTGAAGGAATTGGCGCGCTATCGCACCCGCTATGTCGAGGAGATCCTCCGCGAGGAGCATGGCGAATACTCCGATCTCGACCGCGAGGTCGCCGAAAGCATCGCCCGGCAGGAAACCATCGCCGAGAACACCGAGGACGATTTCGAGGAGCGTCGCACGCTCGGGGAGCGCTTCTCCGACAATCTCGCTAGCTTCGGCGGCTCCTGGGCTTTCCTGATCAGCTTCGCGATCGTGTTGGTCGTGTGGATGGCGATCAATGCGGCGATGGGCGATACGAGGGCCTTCGATCCCTATCCCTTCATCCTGTTGAATCTGGTGCTGTCCTGCATCGCAGCGGTGCAGGCGCCGATCATCATGATGAGCCAGAAGCGACAGGAAACGAAGGATCGGCTGCGCTCGCTCAACGATTACCAGGTCAACCTCAAGGCCGAACTCGAAATCCGGCATCTCCACGAGAAGATGGACCACCTCGTCACGCGGCAATGGCAGCGCCTCGCCGAGATCCAGCAGGTCCAGCTCGAGATGCTGCAGGAAACGCAGTTGCCGAAAGCGCGAGCGAAGCGGCGCAAGAAGCCTGCGGCCAGAAAGAAGCGCGCGAAGCCGGTCGAGGTGCTCGCTGCTCCTGCGCCCGCCAAGCCGGAAGGCGGCGCCTAGCCGTCCGTCGCTTGACTCCCCGTCCTCCCGTCGGTCTTTTCGTCGGCAAACGAATCCGATCGGGAGGATCATGATGGTTGCTTCGCGTTTTGCGCCTGTCGGCGCGCTGTTTGCAGGCTTGGCTCTCACGGCAGCCGCGCAGCCGGCCTTCGCCCAGGGCCAGGTCACGGTCTATTGCTCGATCCTCGAGGAGCAGTGCCGCGAGGGCGCGGCGATGTTCGAGAAGGCGACCGGTATCAAGGTCTCGATGGTCCGCAAGAGCACCGGCGAGGTCTATGCCCAGGTCAAGGCCGAGGCCAGCAATCCGCGCGGCGACGTCTGGTGGGGCGGGCCGGGCGAGCCGCATCTCCAGGCGGCCGATGAAGGCCTGCTCGACGAGTACAAGTCGCCGAAGCTGCCGGAGCTGCATGACTGGGCACAGCGCCATGCCGAACAGTCGAAATTCCGCACCAACGGCATCTATCTCGGCGCGCTCGGCGTCGGCTACAACACCGAAGTCCTGAAGAAGAAGGGTATCGCTGCGCCGAAATGCTGGGCCGACCTGCTCGACCCCAAGCTCCGGGACGAGGTTCAGATCGCCGATCCCAGCTCCTCCGGCACGGCCTATGTCTTCCTGGCGACCACGGTGCAGCGCCTCGGCGAGGAGAAGGGCTTCGAGTTCCTCAAGAGCCTGCACAAGAACATCAGCCAGTACACCAAGTCCGGTATCGCCCCGGTCAAGGCCGCGGCGCTCGGCGAGACTGCGGTCGGTATCGCCTTCATCCACGACATGCTGACGCAGAAGCTTCAGGGCGCGCCGATCGAGACGGTCGCTCCTTGCGAGGGCACTGGCTACGAGACCGGCTCGGTCTCGATCATCAAGGGCGGCAAGAACCCTGAGGCCGCGCGTAAATTCGTCGATTTCACGCTCTCGCCCGATGCCCAGAACATCAATGCCAAGCTGAAGATCAACTCGATCCCGTCGAACAAGAATTCGCTGCTCTCGCCGGATGCGCCGAAATTCTCGGAGATGAAGCTGATCGACTACGACACCCCGCGCTGGGGTTCGCCGGCCGAGCGTTCACGCCTGCTCAAGAAGTTCGACACCGAGGTCAAGGCGCTGCCGCGCTGAGGCCATCTGTGACATCCAGGCTTGGTAGCACGGCCGCCGGTTTGTGCTACTAAGCTGCGATCCGGGCTCGGGCGCGTGGCGCCTTGGCCTCAAGCCATGGGATCGCCGCCGATGCTTCGCGCCACCTCCGTCCTTCGCAAGGCCGCCGTCAAGGCCGAGCGCGTCGTCGATACGCTGCCGCTGGGCCATCGCGATCGCGCGATCAATGGCGTGACTGCACGCGCGACGGGCGGGCTGGAATTCGCGATCTCCCTCGATAAGGCGACGGTGCTGAACGACGGCGACGCGCTGAAGCTCGAAGACGGCACGCTGGTTCAGATCAAGGCTGCGCCGGAAAGCCTGCTGGAAATCCGCGCCGAGAAACCGCTGCGGCTGGTTCGTCTCGCCTGGCATCTCGGCGGCCATCACGTCCCGGCCGAGATGACCTCCGATGCCCTCTATGTTCCGAACGATGCAGCGCTTGGCGAACTGGTGCGCGGGCAGGGCTGTTCGATGACGGTGGTCGAGCGCCCGTTCCAGCCGGAGGCGGAAGTTCACCACCACGCCCATGGCGACGATTGCGGTTGCGGGCACGACCATCACCACCATGACCATAGCCACGGGCACGACCATGCGCCCCACGGTCACGATCATGCGCATGGCGATAAGCAGGAGCATGATCACAAGCAGCAGCATGCCCATGGCGAGGGCTGCGGTTGCGGGCATGACCACCACGGCCACGGTCATCACGATCATGGTCACGGACACGGCGCCGCGCATGGCCACAAGGGCCACTCTCACGATCACTGAGGCCGCGAGCGCTTCGATAGTTTGCAAAGGCGGGCTTTGGCCCGCCTTTCGCGTTTCAGGCCGCGTAGCCCTTGACCTGCGCCAGCGCGGTCATCACGCCGCGGAGCTCCGCGAGTCCGCGCAGGCGCCCGACGGCCGGATAGCCCGGGAAGCTGCCCTTGCCCACATCGTCGAGCAGCTCGTGGCCATGGTCCGGCCGCATCGGGATCTGCCAGGCGGCAAGGCCGGCAGCCTTCCGGCGCTGCTCCTCGGCCATCAGCGCATCGACCAGCGCGACCATGTCGGTATCGCCGCCGAGATGCTCCGCTTCCATGAACGAGCCGTCGGGGTCCTTGGCGACGTTGCGCAGATGCGCGAACCAGATCTTGTCGGCGAAGCGCCGCGCAATCCCCGGAACGTCGTTTTTCGGGTTCGCGCCGAGCGAGCCCGAACACAGGGTCAGGCCGTTTGACGGCGAGTCGACCGAATCGAGGATGAAGGCGATGTCGCCCTCGGTCGAGCAGATGCGCGGCAGGCCGAAGAGCGAGCGCGGCGGGTCGTCCGGATGGATGCACATGCGGATGCCGACCTCTTCGGCGGTCGGGATGATCGCCTCGAGAAAGCGCTTCAGGTTGGCGCGCAGCTTGTCATGGGTCATGCCGGCATAGCGCTCGAGAATGCGGGCGAGGCCGGGCAGGTCGTAGCGGTCGAAGGCACCGGGCAGGCCGGCCATGACGCTGGAGAGCAGCCGGTCGCGATCGGCCTGCGAGGACGTCTCGAACCACGCCCTGGCCTTGTCCATGACTTCCGCCGAATGGCCTTCGTCGGCGCCCTTGCGCTTCAGCATGAAATGGTCGAGCGCGACATATTCGTGCAGGTTGAAGCGCAGCGCCGTGCCGCCGCCCGGGAGCTTGTGGGCCAGCTCGGTGCGGGTCCAGTCCAGCACCGGCATGAAATTGTAGCAGATCACCTCGAGGCCACAGGCGGCGAGGTTGCGCATTGACTGGCGGTAATTCTCGAAGATCGGTTCGAGATCGCCTTCGCCGATCTTGACGCTCTCATGGATCGGCAGGCTCTCGACCACCTTCCATTCCAGGCCTAGGCTCTTGTCGGCGCGGACGATCGCCTGGCGTTTCTCGATCTCCTCGACGCTCCAGACCACGCCATAGGGGATCTGGTGCAGCGCGTTGACGATGCCGGTCGCGCCGGCCTGCCGGGCCTGCGCCAGAGTCACGACGTCATCCGGCCCGAACCAGCGCCAGCATTGTTCCATGGTGGGATATCCTTGTAGATGTCGCGGTCGGGGATGCGGGCGTCAGGCAGTTTCGGACGCGAGGCGGGAATCGTCGAAGGCGTCCGCATGGTCCTTCGCGATGGTGTCGATCGTCGCGAAGACGGTGCGCAGATGGGCGCGCATCGCAGTCTCCGCGCCCCTTTCGTCATGCTTCATGACGCAGGACGCGATGATCCTGTGCTCGTTCAGGATCACTTCGGACCAGGACGGCGTTTCCAGCGAAAGGCAGCGCACCCTGTCCATCTGGGCCTTTACGCCTTCGATCATGCTCCAGACGGCGCGGTGGCCCGCGATACGCGAGATTTCGGCGTGGAACACCTCGTCGAGACGGAAAATCTCTGACCGATCCCCGCGCCGTACGGCTTCCGCCTGTTCCTCGACCTGCGCCGCCAGCCGGCTGCAATCGGTATCGCCGATGCGCTGCGCAGCCAGAACCACGGTGCGGCACTCCAGCGTCTCACGCACGAACTGGCTGTCATGGACGGCGGCGAGGTCGATCGGCGCGACGAAGGTGCCGACCTGCGGAACCGCCACGAGGAAGCCCTCATCGACCAGTCGTTTGAACGCTTCGCGTACCGGCGTGCGGCTGACGCCGAAGCGCATCGCCATCCGAGCCTCCGACATCGCTTCGCGCGGTTTCAGGGCGCCGCTGATCACATCGCTGCGCAGAACGCTGTAGATCTGGTCTGTGCTGTGACGGGTTGCAGGGTGGGCCATTGCCAAGCTCTCGACGACTAGTATACTAGGATACCGACCAACCGGGGGCTGCGTCAACTTGGCAGGTTTCCGCGGTCGATGGCAGGGACCGGATTGCGGCGGCTGCACCGGCGCAACATAAAAAGTCGATAAGCGGGCATCCGCATCTGGAGGAGAAATCATGGCTCACGACAGCATCAATCGGCGTCATTTCATCGGCGGTGTCGCCGGACTCGGTGCGGCGGTGCATGCGCCGGGCGTCTTCGCCCAGCAGCTCAAGCTTCCGGCCTCGCCGCTGACGATCAGCGTCATCGACGTCGGCGGGGCGCTTGCCCTCGTCCAGACGCCGCTGGAGAACTATCCGAAGGCGAATCCCAAGGCGGTTTCGCGCATGGTCTTCACCAAGGCCCCGGCGCCCGAGCTGCCAGCGAAGATCAAGGCCCAGCAGAGCGCCGGTCGTCTCGATATCGACCTCGTCATCGGCGGCCTGGACGTGCTCTCTGCCGGCATCGACCAGAAGCTCTGGGTCGATCTGCTGCCGCGCCTGCAGGCCGAATTGCCGAAGCCGGAGGAGATCTATCTCAAGCCGGCGCTGGCCATGCATAATCTCGGCCAGGGCCAGGCCATGGCGATGGTCTATTATCCCTCCGGCCCGCTGCTCGAATACATGCCGGATCGCGTCAAGCAGGTGCCGACCACGGCCGAGGAACTGCTGGCCTGGACCAAGCAGAACAAGAACCGCTTCTTCTACGGCCGCCCCGCCAATTCCGGCCCCGGCCGCACCTGGATCATGGGCCTGCCCTATCTGCTCGGCGACAAGGACCCGAAGGATCCGGAGAAGGGCTGGGACAAGACCTGGGCCTATCTCAAGGAGCTCGGCGAGAACATCGAGTACTACCCCGCCGGCACCGGCCAGACGATGAAGGAACTCGGCGACGGCTCGCGCGACATCATCGTTTCGACCACCGGCTGGGACATCAATCCGCGCGTGCTCGGCATCGTGCCGAAGGAGGCCAAGGTCCAGGCGCTCAAGGGCTTCCACTGGGTTACCGATGCCCAGTACATGATGATCCCGAAGGGCGTTTCGGACGAGAAGCTCAATGTTCTGCTCGATCTGATGCGCCACATGCTGACGCCGGCGCAGCAGGCCTACACCTATGACGAGGGCTATTTCTATCCGGGCCCGGCGGTGAAGGACGTGCCGCTCTCGATGGCGCCGGCCTCCAGCCAGAAGGCCATCGCCGAGTTCGGCCGGCCGGAATACGAGAAGCTGATCGCCGACAACCCGATGGAAACCCCGCTCGACCCCGACAAGATGGTGATCGCCTTCCGCATCTGGGACGAGCAGGTCGGCGGCGCCAAGAAGAAGTAAGACTGGTTGCGGCGGCGGGCTTCGGCATCGGACCGAAGACCGCCGCTGGCCGTTTCGACCCCATTCTCAGATCCATCCGGAAGCCATGACCATCAACGCAGCCTCGTTCCGCGAGCTCCGGCTCGACCGTCTGAGCCGTGACTTCGGCACCCATAACGCGCTCAAGGACGTCTCGCTGACGATCGGCAAGGGCGAGTTCATCGCGCTGCTCGGTCCGTCCGGCTGCGGCAAGTCGACCACTCTGAACCTGATCGCTGGCCTGCTGCCTGCGACCGGCGGCGGGATCTGGCTCGACGACAGGCGCATCGATCCGCTGCGGCCGGAGGAGCGCGGTTTCGGCATGGTCTTCCAGAGCTATGCGCTGTTCCCGCATATGAGCGTGAACAGGAATATCGGCTTCGGCCTGAAGATGCGGGGCGTACCGAAGGCCGAGATCGACAAGCGCGTTGCGGAAGCCGCGGCGCTGGTGCGTCTGCAGGGCCAGACCGAGAAACTGCCCGGCCAGCTTTCGGGTGGCCAGCAGCAGCGCGTCGCCATCGCGCGCGCCATCGTCGTCGAGCCGCCGCTGGTGCTGATGGACGAGCCGCTTTCGAACCTCGACGCCAAGCTGCGCCTGGAGATGCGCGCCGAGATCCGCCGCATCCACAACACGCTCGGCGCCACCACGATCTACGTCACCCACGATCAGGAGGAGGCGCTCTCGCTCGCCGACCGGATCGTCGTGCTGCGTGACGGCCAGGTTCGTCAGGTCGGCACGCCGGAAGACCTGTTCATGCGCCCGGACCATCTCGACGTCGCCGAGTTCATGGGCTTCCGCAACAAGGTGAAGGGCAAGGTGGCCTCCGTCACAGACGGCAAGGCGACCGTTGCTGTCGGCGATGCCCAGCTCTCGGGCCGTGCGCGCGAGGCGGTGTCCGCCGGTGCGGACGGCTATCTGGCGATCCGTCCGGAGGACCTCCACCCGGTCGCGGCCGGTCAGCCCGGCCTCAAGGCACAGGTCGTCTCGACCGAGTTCCGCGGCCGCGAATTCGTCGGTTTCGCCCGGATGGCGGATGGCACCGACCTGTCTTTCCTCGCCCATGACAAGCTCGCGCCCGGCGAGGCGGTGACGCTTGCCGCCGATCCCGACCGCGTCCTCGTCTATGGAGCGGCGGCGTGAGCACGGAAACCCCCTCCATTCCGCTGAAGCAGCGGCTGGCGGCGCGCGGACTGGACGGGCTGACGCTGCTCGTCCTCCCCGCGATCCTGTTTCTGCTGGCGCTGTTCATCTACCCGTTCCTCTACGGGCTCGTGCTCTCCTTCGAGCCGAAGCAGGGCGGCATGTTCGCCAACTACCAGCGCTTCTTCTCCGACCGCTTCCTCTACGGGACGATCGCGACGACGCTCTGGCTCGCCTTGCCGGTGACGGTCGCGACGCTCCTGCTGGCGATCCCGATCGCGTTCCGCGTCCGGCTGATGAAAAACCAGCGCCTGCTGACCACGATCCTGGTGATCCCGATCACGCTCGGCACCGTGCTCGTCGCCGAGGGCCTGCTGAACTATCTCGGGCCGCAGGGCTGGTTCAATCGCGTCCTGATGACCTTCGGTATCATCTCCTCGCCGGTGAAGCTGCTGCATAATTACTGGGGTGTGATGCTCTCGCTGGTGATAACCGGCTTCCCCTTCACCTTCCTTCTGACGTTGTCCTACCTTTCCGGCATCGATCCGGCGCTTGAGCAGGCGGGCGCGACGCTGGGCGCAGGTCCGTGGGAGCGCTTCAAGCACATCCTGTTCCCGCTCTTGCTGCCGGGGCTTGCGATCACCTTCTGCCTGAGCTTCGTGCAGGCCTTCTCGGTCTTCCCCTCGGCCGTGCTGCTCGGTGCGCCCTCGGGGCCGACCCGCGTCATCTCGATCGCGGCCTATCAGGCGGCCTTCGAGGAATACGACTACTCCATGGCTTCGGCCGTCGCGATGATCATGGGCGTGGTCCAGCTCGCCATCGTCGTCGTGGTCCTGGCCGCGCGTGGCATGCTGTATCGCGGCCCTGCCGGCGGCGGAAAGGGCTGATCCCATGGTCAAGGATACCCGTCTCTCGACGAAGCTCTGGGCTGCCGCCAACTGGACGCTGATCGGCTTCTTCGTCGTCAATCTCTTCGCGATGATCGCGACGGTGGTGACCTCCTCCTTCTCGACGCGCTGGCTCGGCACCTGGCTGCCGGCCGGCTGGACGACGCGCTGGTATGCGGCCGCCTGGTCGGAATTCCAGCTCTACGACGTGCTCTTCGTCACCTTCCAGATCGTCTTCCTGGTGGTGGCGCTCTCCGGCCTGATCGGCGTGCCCGCTGCCTATGCGCTGGCGCGGCGTGACTTCCCGGGCAAGAAGCTCGTCATGCTGCTCTTCCTGCTGCCGCTGCTCGTGCCGCCGATCACCTTCGGCATCCCGTTGGCGACGGTGCTCTATCAGACCGGCTTCGCCGGCCAGATGTCGGGCGTGGTGCTCGCCAATCTCGTGCCGACCGTGCCCTTCGTCATCCTGGTGATGATCCCGTTCATCGAGCAGATCGACACCAAGATCGAGGCGGCGGCGCGCGTCTTCGGCGCCAACACCTTCAAGCTCTTCGTGCATGTGCTGCTGCCGCTGCTCATGCCCGGCATCCTCGCGGCGCTGCTGCTGGTGCTGGTCAGGACGCTCGCCATGTTCGAGCTGACCTTCCTCACGGCCGGCCCGACCAGCCAGACGCTCGTCGTCGCGCTCTACTACGCGGTCTTCGCCGCCGGCGTCCGCGCGGTGCAGTCGATCGACGCCATGGCGGTGATCTACATGGTCACCACCCTGATCTGGCTCGTGATCGCGCTGCGCTTCGTCAACCCGACGCAGATCGTCGCCCGCGCCAAGAAGTGACCGGGGCAGGCGGCGCTCCTCGCGAGCGCCGCCGTCTCAGGTTGATCTCAGGCCTCCGGGCGCTCGTCCTCATTGGCGGCGCTACGGCTCCTGAACAGCCGCCACAGCGATTTGCGCAAGCGCGTCGACGTCATGCGTGCGCCCGCCGGCCGGCGCTCCAGCGTGATCTTCTGGTCGTGATAATCCTCCAGCCCTGGCCGATGGCCGACGCTGATCAGGGTCGCGGCGGCAAGCTCGTCGTCGAACAGGCTGAGCAATGAGGCCTGGCTCTCCTCGTCGAGCGCCGAGGTCGCCTCGTCCATCACGATGATATCGGGCTTTTGCAGCAGGAGACGCGCGAAGGCGATGCGCTGGCGCTCGCCGCCGGAGAGGATGCGGTCCCAGTCCTCCTCCTCAAGGTCGAGCTTCTTGGCGAGATAGCTTAGTCCACAGCGCTGCAAAGCCGCCGTCATCGCTTCGTCCGGCACAGTCCTGTCCGAATCCGGATAGAGGAGGATGCTGCGCAAGGTGCTGCGCGGCAGATAGGGCTTCTGCGGCACGAAGGCGATGGTCTGGCCGGAGGGCACACGGATCGTGCCCGAGCCCCATGGCCAGATGCCGGCGAGCGCCCGGATCAGCGTGCTCTTGCCGGAACCGCTCTCGCCCGCGATCAGCGCCTTCGCCCCCTTCGCGATGGAGACCGTGGCGTCGGCGAGCACGACGCGACCATTGCTGTGGGCGATCGACAGATTCTCCAGATGGATCGCGCCGTCATCACTTTCGTCGAGTGCGATCTGCTCGTCCTTCTCCATGATTGTGCCGATATCCAGCGCCTCGAGTTCCTCAACCAGTTCGTCGACACGGGTCACGGAAGCGAACCATTCGGCAAGCCGCACGAAATTGTCGACGAACCAGATCAGGGCGGCCTGGACGGCGCTGAACGCCGCGACCACCTGAACGACCGCGCCGAGCGTGACGGCGCCGGCCAGGAATTTCGGAGCGATCAGCAGGAGCGGCACGATCGGGAACAGCGCGCCGTTGGTGTTCAGTACCAGTGCGATGACACCCTGCTGGCGAACGATCCGGAGCCAGGCTGCGACGACCCGCCCGTAATTCTCGCCGACGGAGCTGCGCTCGTCGGCATCGCCCTTGATCAGTGCGATGCTCTCGGCATTCTCGCGCAATCGGGTCATCTCGGCCCGGAACTGCGCCTCCATCTCGTTCTTGTGCGCGACGCGCGCGACGAGCGGCCGGCCGGCGAGATAGGCCCCAAGCGAGGCGATCGCCGCATAGACCACGGCCGCGACCGCCATGTAGCTGGGAATCACGATCGTGGTTCGGCCCAGCGTGAACTCGGCGGAGCCCGCGACCTGCCAGAGGATCGCGGCGAAGGTAGCGGCTGTGACGAAGGCGCTGATCAGCCCGATCGCGAGCTCAACCAGAGGCTCGATCGCGAGGCGGACATCCTCGGCGATACGGTATTCCGGTGCGGTCATAGTCTTGGTCAGGAAGCCCAGCCGATAGTAGCGCTGATCGGCGATCCACCAGCCCGAGAGGCGGCGGGTCAGGTTCTCGCGCCAGCGCACCTGCAGCAGCATGCGGCTTACCACGAGGCCGGAGACCGAAAGCGCCGAGGCGGCCAGGAGAAAGGGCAGCCAGGAGGTCGTCGCCCAGACGGCTGCGACATCGCGCTTTTCGAGCGCATCGAAGAACCAGCGGTTCCAGCGGTTGATGCCGACGGCGGCGCTCGTCTGAGCTGCGACGAAGATCAGGACGGCGGCCGTCAGAGCCCAGGCGCGCCACCGTGTCCTGCCGCGCCAGTAGTGCGACGCTATACGGAAGAACTGCCGCATGCGGGAGCGACGCGAAACCTGCGGAGCCTCTGCCATATGCCACTCCGCTTTTGCCTGCGCCACTGCCGTTCGTGAGACCCGCGACGCGGCTTTCTGTTCCTTCCAACCGCAGGCTGGCGGGACGGTTCCATCGTGCGTTTCGGCGCGGTATGCCGGCGTTGGGAGCAAGGTTTCGCGGGTCCCCCCGGGGCGGAATTCTCGCCGAGGCCCTCGCGTATGGAGGCAATCTGCGCCATATACGCCCCGGCTCCGCCGTCCGGTGACGCGGGTGGTAGCTCATGGCGACCAGGCACAATTGCAACAAGGCATCTGCAGGCCGAACGTTGAAGACAGAGATTACGACAGACCCGATCGATGGAGCCGCGCGCTTCTGGCGCTTCTCCGTGGCGCCGATGATGGATTGGACTGATCGGTATTGCCGCGTCATTCACCGCCTGATGTCGCGTCATGCCCTGCTCTATACCGAGATGGTGACGGCGCAGGCGGTGATCCGGGGCGATCGCGACCGCCTGATCGGTTTCGATGCGACGGAGCATCCCGTCGCGCTCCAGCTCGGCGGGAATGATCCGAAGCTTCTGGCGGAGGCCGCGAAGATCGGCGCCGATTTTGGCTATGATGAGATCAACCTGAATTGTGGCTGTCCATCCGATAGGGTTCAGGGCGGGGCTTTCGGCGCCTGTCTGATGCGCGAGCCGGCACTGGTCGGCGATTGCGTCGCCGCGATGAAGGCGGCGGTCGGGGTGCCCGTCACGGTGAAATGCCGCCTCGGCGTCGATGATCAGGACCCGGAAACGGCGCTCGACACATTGACCGCTTCAGTGCGCGCGGTCGGCGTCGATGCGCTGATTGTCCACGCCCGCAAGGCGTGGCTGCAGGGGCTCTCTCCCAAGGAGAACCGCGAGATCCCGCCGCTCGATTACGAGCGCGCTTATCGCCTGAAGGCCGCCAATCCGGACCTGACGATTGCGATCAATGGCGGCATCAAGGCGCCCTCAGAATGGCGGGTGCATCTGGAGAAGCTCGATGGCGTGATGATCGGCCGCGAAGCCTATCAGAATCCCGAGATTCTGCTTCAGGTCGATCCGCTGCTCTTCGGGCAGGAGGCCCCGGTGGCCGACGCCTTCGCCATGCTGGAGGCGTTGGAGCCGCATCTCGCGATGCATCTGGAACGAGGCGGGCGCCTTCACGCCTTCACGCGCCATCTCGTCGGCCTGTTTCCCGGCCGCCCGGGCGCACGCCTGTTCCGCCGCCATCTCGCCGAGCGCTGCGTCGGTGCGGATGCGACGCTGGATGACCTTCGCGCAGCCATCGCCCATGTCTCGCGTCACGAGGCCGCTGCCGCAGCCTGAGCCGGACCGAAATCTCTCGCCTGGAACACCAGCTTGACGCGTGAAGCGGTTTGCGCTTACACTTAACTCAATGGTTAAGTTTCAGGATGCGCAGCTCGACCGAACCTTTTCCGCTTTGGCGGACCCGACGCGCAGGGCCCTGCTGGCACGTCTGGAGCGGGAGGACGGACTTTCCGTCAGTGAACTGGCGAAGCCGTTTCCCGTCTCGCTCCCCGCCATCATGAAGCATCTCGATGTCCTTTCGGATGCCGGATTGCTGTCGCGGACCAAGGCGGGGCGTATCGTGTCGTGCCACCTGAATGCGGAGCCGATGGAGGACGCGATGGGCTGGCTGGCGCGCTATCAGCGGTTCTGGACCGAGCGGCTCGATGCGCTGGAGGCACTGCTCGAAGCGCGTCGCATTGGCGAGGACTGAAGGAAAAAGAGGCCAGGAAACGCAGAGGGAAGAGAGCGCATGCATCAGCCGGTGACACCCAGCCTCACGATGAAGCGCCGCCTCAATGCGCCGCCGACCGAGGTCTACAAAGCCTGGACCGACCCGGATCTGCTCGTCCGCTGGTTCGGCCCGGAGAATGTCGTGGCGCAGGAAGCGGAGATCGATCCGCGCGTCGACGGCGCCTATCGTGTCGTGATGATCGAGGATACCGGCGAACGCCACGAGGTGCTCGGCCGCTATCTGGAGGTTGTCGAGAACGAGCGCCTCGTCTTCAGTTGGTCCTGGATCACGACGCCCGAGCGCCTCTCGCGCGTCACCGTCACGCTGAAGCCTGATGGCGACGGCACGATCCTGACGCTTTTGCACGAGAAGCTCGCCGACGATGCCGCGGTGCGCGGCCACACCCATGGCTGGGCGGGAACCATGGTCAAGCTCGAGGCCTATTTCGCCTGAGCCAGTGCGTGCGGAGCACGCCGAAAAGGTCGCCGGCACGATGCCGGCGGAAGATGGAGGAGAGGAGACGATGGAACACAGGATCGTATCCCGTGAGGAGTGGCTCGCCGCGCGCAAGCTGCATCTCGCCAACGAGAAGGAGCTGACCCGCCGGCGCGATGCGCTTTCGGCCGAGCGGCGCGCGCTGCCGTGGGTCAGGATCGAGAAGAACTACACCTTCGAAGGCTGGGATGGCGGGTTGTCGCTGGGCGACCTCTTCGCCGGTAACAGCCAATTGATCATCTATCACTTCATGTTCGGGCCCGGCGCACGGGAAGGCTGCCCGAGCTGCTCCTTCCTGGCCGATCATTTCGACGGCGCCAACCGGCACCTGAAGCATCACGACGTCAGCCTCGTCGTCGTCTCGCGGGCGCCTTACGCGGAATTCCAGAATTTCCGGCATCGCATGGGCTGGGATTTCCCCTGGGTCTCCTCGGCGAACAGTGACTTCAACTACGATTTCCATGTCTCGCCGAGCCCGGAGGAGAAGGCGGCCGGCCGCTACGAATACAATTACGCGATGCACGATGGGCAGGGTGGCGAGATGCCGGGCTTCAGCGTCTTCTATCGCAACGAGGCCGGCGCGATCTTCCACACCTACTCGACCTATGCCCGCGGCGGAGACCTCATGATCGGTGCCCATAACTTCCTCGACATGACCCCGAAGGGGCGCAACGAGATCGGGATCATGGATTGGGTCCGCCATCACGACCGCTACCCGGACAGGCCGCTGGGTGCAGCAAGCTTCCAGCCGCAGCTCGCCGTGAGTTCCTGCAGCGACTGACGGTGGCTTTGCGGGCCCGTTCCGGGTCTATCGAGTTGATATCAACATTTTGATGCGGCCGCCACCGGCGGTCGCCGGCAAGGAGACATGCAATGGCTTACGTCGAGGGTTTCGTCCTGGCGGTTCCCGCCGCGAACAAGGAGGCATATCGCAAGCAGGCTGCCGATGCGGCGCCGCTGTTCCAGGAGTTCGGCGTCCGGCGCCATGTCGAGACCTGGGGCGACGATGTCCCGGACGGCAAGGTGACGGATTTCAAGGGGGCGGTGAAGGCGACGCCGGACGAGGTCGTGGTCTTCTCCTGGTTCGAATATCCCGACCGGGCGACGCGCGACGCCGCCAACCAGAAGATCATGAGCGATCCCCGCATGAAGGCGATGGGCGAGGAGATGCCCTTCGACGGCAAGCGCATGATCTATGGCGGCTTCGCCCCGATTCTCGACGAAGGCGAGGGCGGTGCGATGGGCTATATCGATGGCGTCCTCGTCGCCGTGCCCGATGACCGCAAGGCGGATTATCGCGATTTCTCTGCCGGACATGCCGCATTGTTCAAGGAATACGGCGCCCGTCGCGTCGTCGACGCCTGGGGTGACGACGTGCCCGACGGCAAGCTCACCGATTTCAAGGGGGCGGTGAAGGCCGAAGCCGGCGAGACGGTGGTGTTCAGCTGGGTCGAGTGGCCCTCCAGGGAAGTGCGCGCCGCCGCCTGGAGCAAGATGATGGCGGACTCGCGCATGGCGCAGCTCGAGATGCCCTTCGACGGTAAGCGCGTCGTCTACGGCGGCTTCGCGCCGATCTTCGATACCGGGCGCGGCTAAAGCGGCCGCAGACCGCAATTCACGCAACGGCTATGCGGAGGGCGTCTTGCCCCCGCTGGCCAAATGACCGAGAGATCGGGCGGCTTCATCGGATCTCTCTTCATGTTTGCAGGCATTCCCATAGGCGATCTCGCCTTCCTCGCCGTCTCGCTTGTGCTGGCCGGCGCAGTCACCGGCCTTCTGGCCGGCGTCTTCGGCGTCGGCGGCGGCGCGGTCATCGTGCCGGTTCTCTACGAGATCTTCCGCGTCATCGGCGTGGCGGAAGAGGTTCGCATGCCGCTCAGCGTCGGCACCTCGCTCGCGATCATCATCCCCACCTCGATTCGCTCCTTCAACGCTCACCGCGCCAAGGGACTGGTCGATTTGTCGATCCTCAAGGTCTGGGCGGTTCCGGTGGTCGTCGGCGTGCTCGCCGGCAGCTGGATTGCCCGCTTCGCTCCGGCCGACCTCTTCAAGATCGTCTTCGTCGCCGTCGCCACCATCTCGGCGCTCCGCCTGCTCTTCGCCGCCGATCGCTGGAAATTCGGCGAGGACATGCCCGGCAAGCCGCTGATGGTCGTCTATGGCGGTATCATCGGCGTACTCTCGGCGTTGATGGGGATCGGCGGCGGCCAGCTCTCCAGCCTGTTCATGACCTTCTACGGCCGGCCGATCCATCAGGCCGTCGCGACCTCCTCGGGGCTTGGCGTGCTGATCTCGATCCCCGGCGCGGTCGGCTTCATCTATGCGGGCTGGCCGCAGATGGCCCTGGGGACGCTGCCGCCGCTCTCGCTCGGCTATGTCTCGCTGATCGGCATGATCCTGTTCATCCCGACCTCGATCTGGACCGCCCCGATCGGTGCACGGCTGGCGCATCGGCTCTCGAAGCGTCGTCTCGAGATCGCTTTCGGACTGTTCCTGCTCGTGGTCGCGAGCCGTTTCGTCTGGTCGCTCATCCATTGAAGTGCGCGCAGCCATGAATGCGATCACGATCCGGCTGCTGCGGCCCGAGGACCACAAGGCGCTCACCGCGCTGATGGTCGAGATGCAGGGTCATTACAGCGTGCCGTGCCCGACACCGGCCGAGATTCTCGCCGGGCTTGCGACCTTGCCGGCGGGAGTCGACATTCTCATTGTGATGAAGGGCGAGGCCGTGCTCGGCTTCGCTGCGGCCTGCAATCTTTATCCGGGGCCGGGCCTGAAGACCGGTTTCTTCCTGAAGGAGATTTACGTCGCCGACGCCGCGCGCGGTGCCGGGCTCGGCCGGAAGCTCATGGTGGCGCTGGCGGAACTCGCGCTGGAACGGGGCCACCATCGGATCGACTGGACGGCCGATGCGGACGACGCGGCACTGCTGCGCTTCTATGACGGCCTCGGTGCTGCCACCCATCCGACGAAGGTGTTCTATCGCCTGACCGGGGATGCGCTGGCCGATCTGGCCGGTGCGGCTGAGGACTGACTTTTAGCTTTGGCGGTCGGCCAATCGCTTCGGCAGCGCCGCCATGATCGCCAATCGCTCGGCCTCGCTCAACCGACCCCATCGCGCGATCTCGGTGAGTGTCCGGCCGCAGCCCTCGCAGAGTTTGGTCACGGGATCGATCACGCAGATTTTGACGCAGGGCGTCGAGGCGCCGCTCATCGCCCACCCCATCCGAGCGCCAGTGCAAGGCCCAGATAGATCGCGATCTCGGCGAGCTGCTGTGCCGCCCCGAGGATGTCGCCCGTCTGCCCGCCGATGAGCCGTCGCGCCGTGCGTGACAGTACGGCAGCCGCGCCATGCGCCAACGCGAAACCGATCAGCAACCCGGTGATTGGCAGTTCCGCCGCGAGCCCGATCCCGGTCGCGAGGAAGAGACTCAAGCCCAGTGCGATCCGTGCGGTCGGCACGGTTGGTTGGCCGACGGCCGCAGCCGCGCCGCTGCTGCGCGCCGCCGGCTGCGTGGCCAGCATGAAAAGCCCTTCGGCGCGCGACCATGGCGCCGCGACGAGCAACGCCGCCGCCGCCGCCCAGGCGCCGGAGCGGTCGAGGATCATGGCGATCAGGCTCGCCCGCAGCAGCAACGACAGCCCCAGCGCCAGCGCGCCATAGGAGCCGATACGGCTGTCCTTCATGATATCCAGCCGCCGCTCGAGCGTATGCCCGCCGAACAGTCCGTCAGCGGTGTCGGCCAGCCCGTCCTCATGGAAGGCGCCGGTGGTCAATGCGAGGGCGGTCAGCGCCAGTGCCGCGACGACGAAGCCGCTCAGGCCGGCAAGGCCGGCGCCCAGCGCGGTCAGCGCGGCTGGAGTGGCGATGATGAGCGCGGCGAAGGGCAGGGCGCGCGGCACCTCCCGAAAATCGGGAAGCGCATGGCCGTCCGTCTCCCCGGGCAGCAGCGGCACGGGCAGGCGCGACCAGAAGCGCAGGCAGATCGCGGTCGCGATTCCCCAGCCCGGCCAGTCCGGCGGGGGCGACCCGCTCGTGGTTTCAGCCTCTGCCATGCCTGCCGCGTCGTCTCGCTCGATTGTCTTCACGCTCCCGACCCTATAGCAGCAGCGTCAATCCTGCCGCCACGCTGATGCGCTGATGCGGCGCCCTCGCGTGATGGATTTGACCATGGCCGCCTCCGGATTGCCCTTCGACGATATCCGCGACCTCATCGCCGCGATGCCAGGCCCCGACATGGAAGCCGCAAACGCGGTGCGCGCCCGCGATGCCAACCTCACCAAGCCGGCCGGCAGCCTCGGCCGCTTGGAGGAGATCGCCGAATGGCTTGCCGCCTGGCAGGGCAAGGCGAAGCCCGCGGTCGATCGGCCGCTGGTCTGTGTCTTTGCCGGCAATCATGGCGTGGTCGCGCAGGGCGTGTCAGCCTATCCGCAGGCGGTGACGCGCCAGATGCTGGAGAATTTTGCCGCCGGCGGCGCTGCAATCAACCAGATCTGTGCGGCCTATGATCTCGGCTTCAAGGTCTTCGACCTGGCGCTCGACCTGCCGACCGGCGATTTCACGCAGGGCGATGCGCTCGACGAGCGCGCCTGCGTCGCCACCATGGCCTTCGGCATGGAAGCACTCGTCGGCGGCACCGACCTGCTCTGCCTCGGCGAGATGGGCATAGGCAATACCACCTCTGCAGCCGCGATCTATGCCGCGCTCTATGGCGGCGATGCCGCGCATTGGTGCGGGCGCGGCACCGGCATCGACGACGAGGGCCTGAAGCGCAAGGTTGCGGCGGTTGAGGCGGGCCTTGCCCTGCACCGCGCCCATCTCAAGGACCCGCTTGAAGTGTTGCGCCGTCTCGGCGGACGCGAGGTCGCGGCAATCTGCGGCGCCATCATCGCCGCACGTTCGCAGCGCATTCCGGTGATCCTCGACGGCTATGTCGTGACGGCCGCTGCCGCGATCCTGCACGCGATCGAGCCTTCGACGATCGACCACTGCATCGCCGGCCATCTTTCGTTCGAGGGCGCCCATGCCGACGTGCTCGCCCGCCTCGGCAAGGTGCCGCTGCTGGCATTGGACATGCGGCTGGGCGAAGGCTCTGGCGCGGCACTGGCCGCCGGCCTCGTCAAGGCGGCGGCAGCGGTGCATTCCGGTATGGCGACCTTCGAGCAGGCGCAGGTCGCGCGGAAGGACTAACCCTCGTAGTCCGTCTTCAAGGCCGCCCGCTCTGCATGGCGTTCCTGCGCCAGCTCGATCAGGCGGGTGATGAGGGCGGAGTAGGGCAGGCCGGAAGCCTCCATCATCTTCGGATACATGCTGATGGTGGTGAACCCCGGCAGCGTGTTGATCTCGTTGAAGTAGAAGGCGCCGCTCTGGCGGTCGAGAAAGAAGTCGACCCGCGCCAAGCCGCTGCATTCCAGCGCGAGGAAGGCGTCGATCGCGAGCTGGCGCACGCGCGCCATCTGCTCGGCATCGAGCTTGGCCGGCAGGTCGACGCTGGCGCCGTCCTGGTCGAGATATTTGGCCTCGTAGGAATAGAACTCGTGTTGCGGGCCGGCATTCAGCTCGCTGGCGACGCTTGCCACCGGCGGATCGCCGTCGAGCACCGCGACCTCGATCTCGCGGGCGTCGATGCCCTGCTCGATCAGCACCTTGGTGTCGTACTGGAAGGCGTCCGTGAGGGCTGCGTAGAGATCCTCCCAGCGCTTGACCTTATGGACGCCGACGCTCGAGCCCATGTTGCAGGGCTTGACGAAGACGGGGAGCGTGAGCCGCCCCTCGGCAGCTTTCGCAGACCCCTCCGGATCGCGGCGCCAGTCGCGCCGCGACAGGGCGAGATAAGGCGCGACCGGCAGGCCGGCGAGCGCCGCCAGCCGCTTGGCGATGTCCTTGTGCATGCCGACCGCCGAGGCCAGCACGCCGGAGCCGACATAGGCCGCACCGACGAGTTCGAGCAGGCCCTGCATAGCGCCGTCCTCGCAGAGCGGGCCATGGATCACAGGAAACACGACATCGACCGGCGCGATGGCCGGCGCCGCGCTGTCCGCGGGCAGGATTGCGGTGCGCCCGCCTTGCGGCTCCAGCCGGATTGCAGGTGAATCGGCCGGGATTTGCAGGCTCTCGGTATTGGCTCCCTCGATCCGGCGCAGGTCGTGGCATTGCCAGCGGCCCTGCTTGTCGATGCTGACCGGCACGGGCTCGAACCGGTCGCGGTCGATATGGCGCAGGACGGAGGCCGCCGACTTCAGCGAAACCTCATGCTCGCCCGACTTTCCCCCATAGAGCACGGCGACGCGCGTTTTCCGGTTCATGGTCCGATGGTCCGAGAGGCTGGAGAAAAAGTCTGAAGGAGACGCCGACAGGGTGTCGCCGGGTGATGAGGCGAGATTCGGGCGCTGGCGTTCACGCGGCCCGCGTATTCGGCTCGGGCAGGGCGGCGAGCGTGTCCATCACGCGCTCCGCCGGCAGCGTGATCGTGACTTCGGTGCCGGCGCGCGGCCTGGACTTGAGGTGGAAGCCGCCGCCATGCAGGTCGATCAACCCCTTGACGATCGGCAGGCCCAGCCCCGAGCCCTGCTCGGCCGTCTTGATCGCAAGGGATCCGCGTCCGAAGCTCTGCATCACGATCGGAATCTCGTTCGCGGGGATGCCGGGGCCGGTATCGGTGACGGAGACATACTGCCCGCCTGTCGCGGTCCAGCCGACCTTGATCGTGATCTCGCCGCCCTGCGGCGTGAACTTGATCGCGTTCGAGAGCACGTTGAGCACGGCCTGCCGGATCGCGCGCTCATCGGCCCAGACGCGCGGCAGGTCGGGTTCGGCCAGCGCCCGGATGCTCTGGCCCTTGGCCTTGGCGCGCAGCGCCAGCATGTGCTGGCAATCGTCGACGATGCTGGGCAGGGACAGGGCCTCCTCGTTCAGCTCGTATTTGCCGGCCTCGATGCGCGAGAGGTCGAGGATCTCGTTGATCAGGTTGAGCAGGTGCTGGCCCGAGCCGTGGATATCGGCCGAATACTCCTTGTACGCGGCGTTGGCATGTCCGCCGAAGATCTCGTTCTTCATCACCTCGGAAAAGCCGAGGATGGCGTTGAGTGGCGTGCGCAGTTCATGGCTCATCGTCGCGAGGAAACGCGACTTCGCGAGATTGGCTTCCTCCGCCTTGCGGCGGGCTTCGTCCGAATTGGCGTTGGCAGTTTCCAGCTCTGCGATCAGCGCGTCTTTCTCGGCCCTGAATACGATCGACGCGACCGAACTCGCATAGAGGCGGTTGGCGAGGAAGATGAAGAAGAGTTGGGCCGAGGCGGCCATGAGCGCCATGGTCACGCTGTCGATGTCGCGCCGGTCCCAGAAGAACACCATGATCCCGAGGATGATGGGGCTCAGCCCCGCATAGACCGCGATTGGGATCGTCGCCGAGAGCATGACGGTGAGTGCGCTGACGATCAGCAGAGCGGTGGTGACGAAGACCTTGGCGCCGGGCGCATCCACCGGGACGAACAGGAGCAGCAGCAACGACCAGGCGAGACCATGCATGCCCTCTGCGAGAGCGAAGAGCCGGCGCCAGAGTTTCAGCCGGACCTCGCTGGCGGCCTTCGCCAGAAAGCGCCGGGCCATCAGCACGATGATCATCGTCGTCAGCAGCACCGCGCCACTCCAGACCGCGACGAGCGCGGTGGGCAGCCAGAGGCAGGCGGCCGCGGCGATGCTGAGCACCAGAACGAGAGTGCCGGCAGAGCCTGCGATCCGGTATTGCGCGAAGACGCGCAGCAATTCGTTGTCGAATGCGCGCTCCAGACCCGTCGACGAGGTCAGCCGCTCGCGCGCCGACTTGACCTCGCGCGTGACCAGCTTCCGGCGCGCCACGGCCGAGGGGTCGGGTCCGCGCCCGCGCTGCACCTGTTCGGCCGTCACTTCCGCCATGATCGAGAGCGTGTATCCTCGTTCGGGCCCTGCGGCATGCAGGGTCCGGCTCGCCATCATGGACACCAAATCGTTAAGCTCTTCCTGATGGCTCCCTTCGGATTCGGCCGCTCCCGCTATGGACCCTTCGGCTGGCGTCGCGTCGGCCGGCCGGTCGACTTCGTCGTGGCGCTCGGCCTGCTCGGCTTTCTCGGCCTTGCCGGCGCGATCCTGCAATATCGCCTCGGCCCAGCGCGGGAGCTCGTCGGCGCGGCTCAGGCGATCGACGGCGATTCGGTGCGGCTGCTCGGCGAGGAGTTACGGCTGGAAGGCATCGACGCGCCCGAGTATCGCCAGAGCTGCACTGCGCGCGATGGCAGGTCGGTGGCCTGCGGGCGCGAGGCGCGGCGTGCCTTGCAGGCGATGCTGGCGCGCGGTGCGACGCGTTGCGAGATCGGCAAGGCCGACCGCTACGGCCGCGGTCTTGCGCGCTGCCGACAGGGCGATACCGACATCAACGCGACGCTGGTGCGGGACGGCCATGCGGTCTCCTACGGTGCCTATCGCGCCGAGGAGGACGAAGCACGGACTGCTGGCCGCGGCATCTGGGCGACGCAGTTCGAGCGCCCGGAAGCCTGGCGCCGCAGCCATCCACGCTGAAGCGTCCGCCATGCTCGCGTCATGAAGTGCCGGCAATCCGGTTGACCTTCCGGCGCGGACCGTGATCGGGTACGGCGGCAGACGGAGGCATCTGATGAAGCTCTACGATGGCGGGCGGGCGCCGAATCCAAGACGGGTTCGCATCTTCTTCGCCGAGAAGAATGTCCCGCTGCCGGAACTCGTGCCGGTCGACATCGGCCGCAAGGAGCACAGGACCGAGGCCTTCGCCAAACTCAACCCCGCCCGGCGCCTCCCCGTTCTCGAGCTCGACGACGGCACGACGCTGGCCGAGACCATCGCGATCTGCCGGTATATCGAGGCGCTGCATCCCGAACCGCCGCTCTTCGGACGCGATGCCAAGGAGCAGGCGACGATTGAGATGTGGAACCGGCGTGTCGAGCTCGGCCTTTTCGCCAGCGTCGCCGCCGTCTTCCGTCACAGCCATCCCTCGATGGCCGAGCTGGAGGACCAGGTGCCGGAATGGGCCGCGGCCAACCGCGACCAGGTGGACGACCATCTCTGGCTGCTCGAATTGCAGCTCGCGGCCAATCCCTTCATCTGCGGGGAGGCCCTGACGGTCGCGGACATCACTGCCGGCATCGCCATCGATTTCATGAAGGCCTCGCGCATCCCGCTGCCGGAGGATTTCGTCAATATCCGTCGCTGGCATGGGGCGCTATCGATCCGCCCGAGCTGGAAGGTCTGATGCTTCGTTCGGTCCTTGCCTTGCTCGCCGTGCTGGCCTTGCCCGCTCATGCACCGGCTGCCGAAAGGCTGAGCGGCGAGGCGATCGAGCGCGCCTTCCGCGGCAACACTGTCTCCGGCCGCTACACCAATGGCGGCTTCTTCACCGAGTACCATGACCCTGACGGCAGGGCGCTTGGCCATAACGGCTGGCAGGCCAATACCGATGCCTGCTGGATCACCAAGCCGGACCGCATCTGCTACTATTACGGGCCGCCGACCGACCGGACGGTCCATTGTTTCTCGGTCGAGACGAGCGGTGATCTCTACGTCCTGCGCAACAGCGGCAACGGCATGGTCAACGCGCTGGCCAAGGTCGAGATCGGCAATCCTCGCAACCACACCGACAACGGTACGCCCTGGTATTGCGACGGGCTGATCTCGCGGGCACCCGAACCTTCGATGAGCCGGAAGCTGGCGCGGCGCTGATGTCACGGCTGGCTGGCATGGTGGCGCTTGTGTTGGGCCTGCTCGCCGCCGTGCAGACGGCGGCCGTCGAACGATTGACCGGCGATCAGATCAAGCAGCTCTTCGAGGGGAACACTGTCTCGGGCCGCTATTCCGGCAGCAACCTGCCGTTCAGCGAATATCATCATGCCGATGGCCGGGCGAGCGGCCATAATCGCCATTCGACCAACACCGATGCCTGCTGGACCACCACGCCGGATGCCGTCTGCTATTATTATGGCCCGCAGGAAAAGCGCCGCACCTATTGCTTCACCATCGAAACCAGCGGCGACCTCGTCGTGATCCGCAGCCGGCCGAGCGGCCGTATCAACGGCCTTGCCCGTGTCGAGAAGGGCGACCCTTACGACTACGCGACGAAGAAATCCGACTGGTTCTGCGACGGCCTGATCTCGCAGGCGCCCGGCCGGTCGCGGCTGGCGCGCCGATGAACCCCGACGAGACGCTCGACGAGGTTCTGGCGGCGCTGCGCGCCTGTCGCATCTGCCGCGACGCGCCGCTCTACCCGCCCCCCCTGCCGCATCAGCCTCGCCCGGTGATCCAGGCTTCGGCGACGGCGCGGATCTGCATCGCAGGCCAGGCGCCGGGCACGCGGGTCCATGCCAGCGGCCGACCTTTCACGGATCCGTCGGGCGTGCGCCTCCGGAACTGGCTCGGCATGGACGAGACGGTCTTCTACGATGCGGCGAAGGTCGCGGTGGTGCCGATGGGGTTCTGCTTTCCCGGCCTCGATGCCAAGGGCGGCGACAAGCCGCCGCGGCGGGAATGCGCGCCGGCCTGGCGAGCCAGAGTCTTCGCGGCGTTGCCGCGGATCGAATTGGTACTGGCGATCGGGCGCTATGCCCAGGACTGGCATCTCGGTTCGAAGGAAGCTGCCAATCTCTCCGCCACCGTTGCGAACTGGCGCGATATCCTTGCCCGGCCGGTTTTTCCGCGCGTCCTCCCCCTGCCGCACCCGTCGTGGCGCAACAACGCCTGGCTCAAGCGCAACCCGTGGTTCGAGCAGGAGCTTGTGCCTGCCCTGCGGGAAGAGGTGGCGCGGCTGCTCCGTTAAGACCGGGCCTCAATAGCGGAAGGGGCCGGAATCGAGCCCGCGATTGACCTGTCCGCGCACGCCGACCACCGTACGGACGGGACCGAGCGCGGTCTGGCCCCGGCTTTCGAGATAGACCACCCCGTCGGCGCGGCTGCCATAGCCGTTGCGGGAACTCTTGCCGAACTCGGCCCGGACGGCGCCGCCGGCTCGCACGCAGAATGCCGAACCTTCCATGCGGATGAAGCCCGCGCCGTATTCGGGGCAGGGGCGGGCGGCGGTGCCGGGCTTCGCGGCCGGTTTCGCGGAGGCTTCGTAAGGCGCGGATTTCCGTGGGAGCGGCTCGCCGATCGACTGTGCCGACACCGCTGTCGCGAAGCCGGTCAGAAACAGGGCGAGGGCGGTTGTGCGGAGCATGGCGGACATCCGTGGCTACGGCTTCTGCTACTGAGCCAGCAAGGCGCAGTTGTGGCAAGGCCGCCCGTTGAGGCCCGGCCATGGAAAAACCCCGGCTTGCGCCGGGGTGAGTATCCCTCGCGCCGCGGGCTCCGTTGGATCAGAGCTGGTTGGAAACGCGCGAGCGGATCAGGAAATTGTCGAAGGTGTATTCGGCGATCTGGAACCAGAGATATTCGTCGCTACGGAAGGCCGCCATCGAATCGTAGAGTTTCTTGAAGTCGGGATTCTTGGCGGATGTCTCGGCATAAACCTCCTTCGAGGCCTTCAGGCAGGCTTCCAGGATTTCCTGTGAAAACGGGCGCAGTTGCGCGCCGGCGGCGACCAGGCGCTTCAGCGCGGCCGGGTTGCGTGCGTCGTATTTCGCCTGCATGTCGATATTGGCATGAGCCGCCGCCGTGGTGAGCAGCGACTTGTATGTTTTCGGCAGCTCGTCCCATTTCTTCGTGTTGATGAAGAAATGCAGGGCCGCGCCACCTTCCCACCAGCCCGGATAGTAGTAATAGGGCGCCACCTTGTTGAAGCCGAGCTTCTCGTCATCGGCCGGGCCGACCCATTCGGCCGCGTCGATCGTGCCCTTTTCGAGCGCGGGATAGATGTCGCCGCCGCCGATCTGCTGCGGTACGACGCCGAGCTTGCTCATCACCTGCCCGGCGAAGCCGCCGATGCGCATCTTGACGCCCTGAAGGTCGGCGACCGTCTTGAGTTCCTTGCGGAACCAGCCGCCCATCTGGCAGCCGGTATTGCCGCCGGGCAGGGCATAGATGTTCGCCTTCTTGTAGAACTCGTTCAGCAGTTCATTGCCGCCGCCATGGTAGAACCAGGCATTCTGCTGGCGTGAATTCAGCCCGAAGGGCACGGCGGTGCCGAAGGCGAATGTCGGGTCCTTGCCGACATAGTAATAGGAAGCGGTGTGGCACATCTCGACCGTGCCGTTGGTGACCGCGTCCGCCGCTTGCAGGGCCGGCACGATCTCGCCAGCCGCGAAAACCTGGATCTGGAACTTGCCGTCGGTCGCCTCGGAGACTGCCTTCGCCAGCACCTCGGAGGCGCCGAAGATCGTGTCGAGCGATTTTGGGAAGGAGGAGGTGATGCGCCATTTCACCTCGGGCATCGCTTGTGCGATCGCGGGGCTCGCAATCGCTCCTGCGGTTCCGGCCCCGGCAACTCCCAGAAAATGACGACGCTTCATCGATTCTGCCCTCCCCAAGGCCATGCGCGCCGGTTTTCCGGTCGTCGCGAACGCCCTTGAGGAAAACAGGTCTGCGGGCGGGTGCAGGAGTAATTTGCATGGCAATCATGCAATTTCGTCATGAGTCGGCTTCGAGTCTTGTCGAAGCGCGATCGATGCAGCCGCGCGATGTCGTCGCTCTCTCACGAAAAAAGGCCCGGCTTTCGCCGGGCCTCGTGTGATGGAACGGTCGTTGCGCTGCGTCTTCAGCGGGCGCGTGTCCGGACCTGGAAGACGTCGAAGCTGAGCTCGGCGACCTGCCACCAGAGATACTGGTCGGAGCGGAAGGCGGCCATGGCCTCGATCGCCTTCTTGAAGTCCGGGTTCTTGGCCGAAATCTCGGCATAGAGCTCGTTCGAGGCCTTGAGACAGGCTTCCATCACGTCCTGGGGGAACGGGCGCAACTGCGTGCCGGCCGCGACCAGACGCTTCAGCGCCGGAGGGTTCACCACGTCGTAGCGGGCGGCCATCTGCGTGTTCGCATAGGCGCAGGCGGCGGTCAGCGCAGCCTGGTAGGCCTTCGGCAGCGCGTTCCACTTCTCCAGGTTGACGAAGGCGTGAACGGTCGGCCCGCCCTCCCAGAAGCCCGGATAGTAGTAGTACGGCGCGACCTTCGAGAAGCCGAGCTTCTCGTCGTCATAGGGGCCGACCCACTCGGCGCCGTCGATCGTGCCCTTCTCCAATGCCGGGTAGATGTCGCCGCCGCCGAGTTGCTGGGGCACGAGGCCGAGCTTCTGCAGCACCGAGCCGGCGATGCCGCCGATGCGCATCTTCAGGCCCTGGATATCGGCGACCGACTTGATCTCCTTGCGGAACCAGCCGCCCATCTGCGCGCCGGTGTTGCCGCAGGGGATGCCGTGGATGTTGAACTTCTTGTAGAATTCGTTGAACAGCTCGTTGCCGCCATTCTGGAACAGCCAGGCGTTCTGCATGCGGGCATTGAGGCCGAACGGCACCGAGGCGGCGATCGCGAAGGTCGGGTCCTTGCCGACATAGTAATACGAGACGGTATGGGCCATCTCGACGGTGTTGTTGGTCACCGCGTCGGCCGCCTGCAGCGCCGGGACGATTTCGCCGGCCGCGAAGACCTGGATCTGGAACTTGCCGTCAGTCAGCTCGGAGACCATCTTCGCCATGATTTCGGCGCCGGCATAGATCGTGTCGAGGGACTTCGGAAAGCTCGACGCCAGGCGCCATTTGATTTCCGGGTTCGACTGGGCAACGGCCGGCATGGCGATGGCGGTCGCAGCGGCGCCGGCTGCCGCGGTCTGGATAAACTGACGACGCTTCATCTAGGGCTCTCCTCGGGTGTCTGACGGGTGCGGGCGTTTCGAAACAGCTTCTGCCGCCCGGCGTTCAGAATCGGGTTGTAGCGAATGGATTTTCGAAGCGCGAGGGATTTTATCGCCGATTCTTGCGACTTTCGGCTAGTTTCCGTTGTCATCTTGGCGCCCTTTCGCCGGGGTGGTTAAAACGGCCATGATCGAGACCGACAATCTCATCCTGCGACGCCCGGAGATCGGCGATCTCGACGCGATCCACGCGATGCGCAGCGATCCCGAGATCATTCGTTTCCTCGGTGGCCGCCCTCTCAGCCGCGAGGAGGCCTGGCATCGACTCACCCGTATCGTCGGCCACTGGACCCTGCGCGGTTACGGCATGTTCGCGGTCGTCGAGAAACGCAGCGGTACCCTGGTCGGTGAAGTCGGGCTGTTCGACGGTTGCAGGGGCCTGCACGCGCAATTCGACGCCGCCCCGGAGGCGGGATGGATTCTGGCGGGCGCGGCGCACGGGAAGGGCTATGCGGGGGAGGCTGGCGCCGCCGCCCATCGCTGGTTCGCAGCGACCCACGGGGAGCGCCGCAGCGTCTGCATCATCGCGCCGGAAAATCTTGCCTCCTTCCGCGTGGCGTACAAGCTCGGCTACAAGAGTTTCGGACAGGTCGAGTATCAGAACGAGCCGGTGGTGATGCTCGAACGCATCCCCGGCTGAAGGGCGCGAGGCGGGGAGGCCGGCATGGATCAGGACAGGCTCGCGAAGCTGCGGGAACGTTATGCCGGCACTGGAGGCGGTGACATTCACGATCCGCGCTTCGCCAAGGTGGCGGCCGCCCAGTTCACCGGCGACAAGCGCAAATGGCCCTTCGCCGATGTCGCGACCTTTCTCGGCGCGCCCTATCGTCCCGATGCCTTGTCGATGCCCGGCCTCGGCGGCCTCGATGTCGCGATTGTCGGGGTTCCCATGGATCTCGGCGTCACCAACCGCGCCGGTGCGCGCCTCGGGCCCCGTGCCGTCCGCGCCGTCGAGCGCATGGGGCCGATGGATCATGTGCTGGGCACGGCGCCCTTCACCATGCTCGAGGCAGCCGATATCGGCGACGTATCCTTCCGCTCGCGCTATTCGCTGGAGAGCTGCCACGAGGATATCGAGGCGGCCTTCCGGACGATCGTCGAGGCCGGCGTCTCCCCGCTCGCCGTCGGCGGCGACCACTCCATCACCTATTCGATCCTGAAGGCCGTCGGCGCGAAGCGCCCGGTGGGCATGGTCCATATTGATGCCCATTGTGACACCTCCGGCCCCTTCGAAGGCTCGAAGTTCCATCATGGCGGGCCGTTCCGGCAGGCGGTGCTCGACGGCGTGCTCGACCCCGAACGCGTGATTCAGATCGGCATCCGCGGCGGCGCCGAATATCTCTGGGAGTTCTCCTACGAGTCCGGCATGACCGTGATTCACGCGAACGAGGTCGACGATCTCGGCCTCGACGCGGTGATCGCCCGGGCGCTGGCCGTGATCGGTGATGGGCCGACCTATGTCTCCTTCGACGTCGATTCGCTCGATCCGGGCTTCGCGCCCGGCACGGGCACACCGGAGGTCGGGGGCCTGAGCCCGCGCGAGGCTCTGGCGATTCTGCGGGCGCTGAAGGGACGCGACATCGTTGCTGCAGATGTCGTAGAAGTCGCCCCGCAATATGATGCGACCAGCAATACGGCGCAGTGCGCGGCGCAGGTGCTTTTCACCGAGCTCTGCCTGTTGGCTGAAGCGCGCGCCGCCGGAAAAGGAAGACCATGATTCGGATTCGATCGATCGCGGGCGTCGCCGCGCTGGGCGGGCTCTGCTTGCTGGCCCCCGCCGCCCGCGCCCAGGTGCCGGCCAACGGCAAGGCCTATATGGATGCCGCCTATGCCTCCGTCGAATCGCTGTTCAAGCTGTATGACGGCAAGCCCAGCCTGCCGCGGCTGTCGGACCCGGTCGACGGCAAGGTCCTCGCCGATATCTGGAATGTCCCGGCTATCCTCGGCAAGCCGCCTTATGGCGCCGATGACCTGCAGACGCTGCTCGATTTCGTGAAGAAGCAGACCAGCATCCTGCAGGCCTATGCGTTGTTCTCGCCGCAGCCGGGCCGGAAGGCTCCGGATCAGGCGGCGAATGCCGTCGAATTCCAGGATGAACTGACCCGGACACGCGTCTTCCTGCTCCAGGCGGCAGGCGGCGTCCTGTCGGCGATCAACGATTTCGCCTTCAAGCTGAAGGATCAGGACAAAACCGAAGAGCGGGCAAGGGGCCTGCGGGAGATGCGGCTCGGTCTTCAGGAAATCGTCGTCGGCTCGGCGCTGGCATTGCGCAGCCCCGACATGCGCGATGCGAATCGTCTGTTGATCGCGCAAGCCTTCGCAGAGAATGGAGCCGGTATCGCCAGCGCTCTTGCTCCGCCGGACCGCAACGCGCTCGTGTCCGCGCTCCAGGCCGTCCGCCCGTCCCTGAAATCGGAGGCGCAGAAAGCGATCGCGGATTTCGCCACTGCCGTGACGGCCGCTCCCTGCGAGGGTTTCTGCCTCGTCAACTAGAGCCTTCTCAAGCTCAGTGAATACCGGCGGCGTGACGAGAATGCGCCGACTCAAAAAAGAGAGGCACCGGGCGGCGGCGCCGTCGCTTTCAGGGCCGCGTCGCCAGCCAGATCACATGCCGCGCTCCGCCGCCGGTGCGGCGGGCGCGGGCGGTTACCTCTTCGGTGGTGAAGCCGGCCTGGCGCAGGCGCCGCGTGAAGCCATGGTCAGGCCCCGAGGACCAGACTGCCAGGATGCCGCCGGGCCGGAGTGCAGCCTTTGCGGCGTGTAGCCCCGCCGCCCCGTAGAGCTGGTCGTTGCCGGCGACGGTCAGCCCTTCTGGGCCGTTGTCGACATCGAGCAGGATGGCGTCGTGGCGCCCCTTGCCGTTGGCGATCGCCGCGGCGACGTCGGTAACGTTGACCCGCACGCGGGCATCGTCGAGGCAGCCGGCGAAGAGCGCGGCCATTGGTCCCCGTGCCCAGGCGACCACGGCGGGAAGCAGTTCCGCCACCTCCACCTGCGCTTCCGCCGGCAGATGCGCGAGCGCGGCCCGCAGAGTGAAACCCATTCCCAGCCCGCCGATCAGGATATTGGGCCTTTTTCGCCCTGCCAGCCGGTCGCAGACCAGCCTCGCGAGCGCTTCCTCCGAACCGCTGAGACGACTGTTCATCAATTCGTTGCTGCCGAGCATGATCGAGAACTCGGTGCCGCGCTGCTTCAGCCGGAGGTCGCCGCTGCCGTCGGGCAAGACTGTCGTGTCAAGAGTGGTCCAGGGTATCACGTCGCTTTCACCTGTCTGGGAAGCCGTCTTATAGCGCATTCGGCGCAAACGCTCGGAAGCCGGAGCGTTATGCGTTGATCGCATGAAATATCGCCATATGTGCCGTTGTTCGGTTGGTTGTGCATGGCTATTTCATGCTGCGATGCAGCACGTCGCTGCCCTTCCGTGAAAGCCCGTCATGACGCTCGCCGCGAATGATCGCAGCCTGGACGTATCCGCGTCCGTCCATGCGCCCGCCTCGGCAGGGCTCGTGCTGTTCGCGCTCGCCATGGGTGGTTTCGCGATCGGCACCACCGAATTCGCGACGATGAGCCTGCTTCCCTATTTCTCGGCCGGGCTCGAAATCGACGAGCCGACCGCGGGCCATGTCATCAGCATCTACGCGCTCGGCGTGGTGGTCGGCGCGCCGCTGATCGCCGTGCTGGCGGCGCGCATTCCGCGGCGCAGTTTGCTGATCGGGTTGATGGGCCTGTTCGCGTTCGGCAATGCACTGAGCGCCTTGGCTCCGAACTATCACTGGATGCTGGCCTTCCGCTTTCTGAGCGGTCTGCCGCATGGCGCCTATTTCGGTGTCGCGGCGCTGGTCGCAGCCTCGCTCGCCGCCCCGAATCGGCGGGCGCAGGCCGTGTCGCGCGTCATGCTCGGTCTCACGGTCGCGACAATTCTCGGCGTTCCCGTCGCGAGTTGGATGGGGCAGGTGCTCGGGTGGCGCACGGGCTTCGCCGTCGTGGCAGGGCTTGCCCTGCTGACGGTTGGCCTGATCGCGCTGTTCGCGCCGCGCGACGTCGTGCTGCCAGGCGCGAGTCCGCTGCGGGAACTCGGAGCATTGAAGCGCAGGCAGGTCTGGCTGACGCTGGCAACGGGCGCGATCGGCTTCGGCGGTCTCTTCGCGGTCTATACCTATGTCGCCTCGACGTTGATGGCGGTGACCGGGGTTTCGCCCACGCTCGTCCCGGTCGTGCTGGCGATCTTCGGCCTGGGGCTGACGGTCGGCACGCTCGTCGCCGGCTGGGCTGCCGATCGGGCGCTCGTTCCGGCGACGGCGGCCATGCTGCTCTGGAGCGCTCTCTGGCTGGCGGCGTTCCCCTTCGCAGCCGGCAATATCTGGGCGATCTCGCTGGTCATCTTCATGATCGGCAGTGGCGGAGGGCTTGGCGCCATGTTGCAGACCCGCTTGATGGATGTTGCTGACGACGCGCAGACGCTCGCAGCAGCGCTCAACCACAGCGCCTTCAACACCGCGAATGCGCTCGGCCCGTGGCTTGGCGGCCTGGCGATCGCCGCGGGCTATGGCTGGACCTCGACCGGCTGGGTTGGGGCAGGGCTGGCGCTGGGCGGCCTGGCGATCTGGATCGTCGCGGTGCTCGACGCCCGCCGTTGAGCCGCGCGGCGGAGCCTTTCGCCCGCCCACTGTGCCTGCTTCTTTGGTCGCATGCCGGCTCCCGGCGCGGATTTGGACGCTTAAGCTGCGAAAAGCTGCACCGATCCCTCTTGCGAGCGGAACGAAAACGCGCCCAATCTGTCGCCACAGAACCGGACCGGGACAACAGCAACACCGGCCGGCTGAATCTGCGGAGGTCCCATGAAGAGTTTCGTTCGTTTCATCGCGGCGGCGGCGTTGACGGTTGCCGGCGCGACGGGGGCGCTCGCCCAGGCCAAGGAGTGGAAGGAGATCCGGATCGGCACCGAAGGCGCCTATCCGCCCTACAACAACCTGAATGCCAAGAAGGAGCTCGAAGGCTTCGAGATCGACTACGGCAACCTGCTCTGCGAGAAGATGAAGGTGAAATGCACCTGGATCGTGCAGGACTGGGACGGCATCATCCCCGCGCTGCAGGCCAACAAGTACGACGTCATCTTCGCCGGGATGAACGCGACCGACGAACGCAAGAAGCAGGTCGATTTCACCTCGGTCTACAGCAAGACCCCGATCTGGATGATCGGCCCGAAGAACACCAAGTCGGATGACATCTCGCCAGCCGCGCTCAAGGGCAAGTCGATCGGCGCGCAGGGCTCGACGATCCACGCCAACTACGTCGAGAAATTCTACAAGGATTCGACCGCGCGCCTCTATCCGACCCAGGAGGAGGCCAATCTCGATCTGCTCAACGGCCGTCTCGACTACATCGTCGCCGACGCGCTCGCGCTTGCCGATTTCCTCAACGGGAAAGGCAAGGACTGCTGCAAGAAGATCGCCGAGGTGAAGCGCGACGACGCCATCCACGGTCCCGGAGTCGCCGGTGCTGTCCGCAAGTCGGACACGGCGCTCAAGGACATGATCAGCAAGGCCATCGCCGAGACCATGGCCGACGGCTCGCACAAGAAGCTCGAGGACAAGTGGTTCAAGTTCGATTGATCTGACCACCGACGATGATCACCCGCCGGCCGCATCGCGCCGGCGGGCCTCAGCTCCTCGCGCGCCGGCCCTCCCATGTTCGACAAATTCGCACTGCTTGGCTTCGGGGCCGGCGGCTGGGGCCTGGCCCTGCTGCAAGGCGCAGCCAACACCATCTCCGTCGCTCTAGCGACATTGCCGTTCGGCCTGGCGCTCGGGCTCGTCATCGCGCTGTGGAAGCGCTCCGACTATGTGATCCTGCGGGCGCTGGCGACGATCTATACTACCGTCTTCCGCGGCGTACCGGAGCTTCTGACCCTTTACATCATCTATTTCGGCATCCAGGTGCTGGTTCAGAAAATCTGGACCGGCTTCTCGATCCCGCCCTTCGTCGCCGGCATGGTCGCGCTCGGGCTGGTGCTCGCCGCCTTCTCCAGCGAGGTCTGGGTCGGCGCGCTGAACTCGATCCAGAAGGGTCAGCGCGAGGCTGCCGCGGCACTCGGCCTGTCGAAGGGGCAGGCCTTCCGCCTCGTCGTCTTCCCGCAACTGATCCGCGTGGCGCTGCCCGGCCTCGGGAACAACTGGATGGTGTTGCTGAAGGAGACGTCGTTGATCTCCGTGATCACGCTGCAGGACATCATGTTCATCGCGACGCGGGCCAATGTCGTGACCAAGGAACCGTTCCTATTCTTCGGCACGGCGATGCTGCTCTATTTCTTCTTTTCGCTGGTGTCCGCCTGGGGCATCGAGAAGCTGGAGCAGCGCACCAATCGCGGCCAGGCCGCCTTCGGCGGAGCGACGCGATGAACTGGTGCGAATATCCCGGCGCCTGGCTCGGCAGTGAGGTCTTCCAGAACTACGGCTGCCGCATGGCGAGCGGCCTCTGGGTCACCTTCGAACTCGTCGCGATCTCGGTCGCCATCGGCTTCTTTCTGGCGCTCGGCCTTGCCATCGCCCGGCTCTACGGGTCGCGCTGGGCGCGCGTTGCGGTCAGCGGCTACACCACGTTCCTGCGTGGCACGCCGCTGCTCTGCCAGCTCTTTCTCGTCTATTACGGTTTCGGGCAGTTCCGCGAGTTCTGGCAGGATACCGGCCTGTGGTGGTTCTTCCGCGAGCCGTTCTACTGCGCGGTCTTCACCTTCACGGTGAACACCGCCGCTTATCAGGCAGAAATCCTGCGCGGCGCCATCCAGTCGGTCCCGCGCGGACAGTTCGAGGGCGCATTGTCGCTCGGCCTGCATCGCTGGGCGACCCTGCGCCTCGTCGTGCTGCCGCAGGCGATGATCCTGGCGTTGCGCCCGCTCGGCAACGAGTTGATCGTGATGATCAAGTCGAGCGCGATCGTCTCGCTGGTGACGCTGTTCGACCTGATGGGCTCGACGCGGCTCGCCTTCGCGCGCTCCTTCGATCTCTCGATCTATCTCTATGCCGCGCTGATCTATCTCGTCCTGGTCGAGATCATCCGGCGCGTCTGGGATAGGCTCGAGATCAGGCTGAGCCGGCACATGGTGCTGCGCTGATCCGGCCTCAGCCGGGCAGGGTCAGCACCACCGCGCCGCGCGGTGTCGCGACGACGGTGTGCTCGTACTGGACCGTCGGCGCGCAAGGGTCGCTGTAGAGCGTCCAGCGATCGCCGTCGGCATTCTCGGCCCAGTCCGCGCCCAGCGACAGGAACGGCTCGACGGTGAAGACGAGCCCGTTCGTCATGGTCCGGCGCTCTTTACGGTCGGGCCAGGTCGCGATCTCCGTCGGCTCTTCGTGGAGCGAGCGGCCGACGCCATGGCTCGCGAGATTGCGCACCAGCGTATAGCCGTTCTTCTGGGCGAACCGCCCGACCGCCTGCCCGATCCCGGCCAGAGGCTTGCCGGCGCCGACCTGCCCGATGCCGGCCCAGAGTGCGCGTCGGCCGTCACGGCACAGCCGGTCCAGCTTCGGCTTGACCGGTGGCACGGCGAAGGAGGCGCCGGTATCGCCGAAGAACCCGTTCTTCTCGGCGGAGACGTCGATATTGACGAGGTCGCCGGCGAGAATCCGTCTTTCGCCGGGAATGCCGTGGGCGATCTCCTCGTTGACGCTGATGCAGGTCGCGCCGGGGAATTCATAGGCGAGCTCCGGGGCAGGGCGCGCGCCGTGGCGTTCGAGATAGTCGCGGCCGATCGCATCGAGCTCGGCCGTGGTCATGCCGGGCTCGATCGCCTTGCCCATGGCTGCGAGCGCGCGGGCGACGATGCCGCCGATCTCCTTCAGCGCCTGCAATTCGTCGTCGTTCGATATGGTCATGCACCGGAGCTAAGCCGCCAAGCGTGACGCTGCAAGGGAAAAGCCGCATGGGCGGGTGGCGCGCAATCGCCTTCCCCACCCGGCGGGCGCAGGCTAAAGCGTGACGGTCTTCGGAGAAAAGCGGGAGTTCGGCATGGCCAAAGTCGCATTCATCGGTCTCGGCGTGATGGGGTTTCCCATGGCCGGCCATCTCAAGGCCAAGGGGCATGAGGTCACCGTCTACAACCGTAACCCGACGAAAGCGCAGGAATGGGTCTCCCGCCATGGCGGCGTCTCGGCGCCGACCCCGGCCGATGCCGCGAAGGGCCAGGAGATCGTCTTCTGCTGCGTCGGCAATGACGACGATCTTCGCTCCGTGACGACGGGTGAGAACGGCGCCTTTGTCGGAATGGAGAAGGGCGCGATCTTCGTCGACCACACCACGGCCTCCGCGAATGTCGCCCGCGAACTCTATGAAGCTGCCAAGCAGGGCGGCTTCGGCTTCGTCGATGCGCCCGTCTCGGGCGGGCAGGCCGGCGCCGAGAATGGCGTGCTGACCGTGATGTGCGGCGGCGAGCCCGAGACCTATGCGCGTGTCGAACCTGTGATCGCGAGCTTCGCGCGCATGTGCAAGCTGATGGGCCCGGCCGGCTCCGGCCAGCTCACCAAGATGGTCAACCAGATCTGCATCGCCGGCCTCGTCCAGGGCCTGTCGGAGGGCGTCCATTTCGCCAAGCGCGCCGGGCTCGATGTCGAGACCATGCTGGAGGTCATCTCGAAGGGTGCCGCCGGCTCCTGGCAGATGGAGAATCGCGGCAAGACGATGAACCAGAACAAGTTCGATTTCGGCTTTGCCGTCGACTGGATGCGCAAGGATCTGGGCATCGTCCTCGACGAGGCCCGTCGCAACGGCGCGCAGCTTCCGGTCACCGCGCTGGTCGACCAGTTCTATGCCGAGGTCCAGAAGATGGGCGGCAACCGCTGGGATACGTCCAGCCTGATCGCCCGTCTCGAAGGCTGAGATCGCGCCTTGCCCGGCTAGCTGGCCGGGTTGGACCGCGCACGTACGCAGCTGACGGCGGCGAGGCCCGCCGCCGTCAAGAGCCAGACCAGCAAATTCATCGATTGCGGCCAGAGCGTCACCAGCCAGCTGATCAGCACGGTGAGCGCCGCGCTGAAGCCGAGCTGGGTTGCTCCGAGGAGACCGGCCGCCGAGCCCGCCAGTTCAGGCCGGGCCGAGAGCGCCTCTGCCGTCGCGCCGGGGATCGTCAGTCCGTTGCCCATCGCATTCACGGCCAGCGGCAGAAACAGCGTCAGCGGCGACCACCAGGGTGAGAACGACAGGGCCAGCGCAATGCCGGTGCCGATGAAGGAGATGGTGAGGCCGCGCCGCACCATCCTCTGCGTGCCCACGCGCACCGCCAGCCGCGACATGGTGAAGTTGCCGATCATGTAGCCGAGCGCATTCAGGATGAAATAGGTGCCATAGACGTCCGAGCCGTACCCCATCGTCTCGACCACGATATAGGGCGTCGCGGCGATGAAGACGAAGAAGGCGGACGAGGCGGCGGAGCCCGCGGCGACGTTCAGCATGAAGTCGCGGTTGCGCACGAGTTCCGGAAAGACGCGGAAGATGCCGAAGAGCGAGCTCTGCCGGCCACGATTGGGTGCCGTCTCGGGCAGGCGGGCGACCGTGAACACGAGCACGACGATGCCGAACAGCATCATGAACCAGAAGATCGCACGCCAGCCGAGGGCGGTCTCGATCTGGCCGCCGAGCCAGGGCGCGATCATCGGTGCCACCACCATGACCATGGTGACGGTGGCAATCTGGCTTGCGGCGTTGTCGCGATCGGCGGTGTCGCGGATAATCGCGCGCGACAAGGCGAAGACGGCGCCACCGCCAGCCCCTTCCAGCACCCGCGCGATCAGCAGGATATGCGTCGTGGGGGCCAGCGCTCCAAGCACGGAGCCCAATACGAACAGAACGACACCCGCATTGACGCAGGGGCGGCGTCCGAAGCGATCCGAGAGCGGCCCGATTACGAGCTGCGTCAGGGCGACCGCCACCAGGAACAGCGTCAGCGTGAGCTGGATAGTGGCGTAATTCGAGGCAAAATGCCGCGCGAGCGCGGGCGTGGCCGGCGCGAGCAGGTTGAGCGCGATCGGCTGCAGCGCCGAGATCGCGACGAGGATCGCGAGCGTGGGTTTGACCGCAGCCGCCGTCATGCCGCCGACTTTCTCATGAGCTTCGGACCGGAAGCGAGCCGCATGCGGAGCCGATGCATGGTGCAGAGCGGGCCCCCGGAGAAACCGGTCACCACCGCGCAGCACGCTATCAGCGCGAACGCCTGCCCGGCCGCGTGAATCTCGCATGTGAGCTTCATGAAGACGTCGTTGATGACGAAGAGCGACATCGCCGCGAGCATCAAGACGATGCTGCGGCGGTTTTCGGCTGCGTTGAGCAAGAGTTCGGATCCGGTTTGGGAGGCTTCAGGCCGGCAGGCGTGACAGGGAGAACGGCTTCAGGTCGAACGGGGATCGCCCTGTGGTCGACAGATCGGCGAGAATCTCGCCGATCGCGCTCGCGAACTTGAAGCCATGGCCCGAGCAGGCCGAGGCGAAGACGGCCTGTGGCACACCCGGCACCGCATCGATGATGAAGCCCTCGTCCGGCGAGACCGTGTAGATGCAGCCCTTCACCGTCAGCGGTTCGCCGGCGGCATCGGGGATGTAGCGCGACAGGCATTCGCGGATGCGCGCGACCTGGTTTGCGCTCGGCGTGCGGTCGGGATCGCGCGGGTCCATCGGCTCGCGTCCGAAATGCGGCCCGCCGAGCTTGAAGCCGGGGTGCTCGTAGAGCGGGAAGCCGTAGAAATTGCCTTCCTCGACGCTGAGGATGAAGACCGGGAAGGCACCTTCGCGGAAGAGCTCCGGCCGGCGCGTCGTGAACCAGCCGATCGCCTGCTTCACCGTATCGACCTGCTTGGCGAGCGCCGGCACCGCGTCGGCGATCCAGCCGCCCGAGGTGATGACGAGGCGCCCGGCCGAATAGGTGCCGCGTTCGGTGCGCACGATCACGCCGCCCTGCGCCGTCGGCGTCCAGTCGAGCATGGGTTCGTTGGTGCGGATTTCGGCGCCGCGCGACTGAGCCAGCCCGACATGGGCATAGATCGCCTTCTCGGAAGCGACGAAGCCGCCATCCGGCTGCCACAGGCCGATATGTCCTTCCGGGAGCTGGAAAGCCGGGAAGCGCCGCGTCACCTCCGCGCCTTCCAGGACTTCATGGCTCAATCCGTGATCGAGGCAGGATTGCAGCGAGGATTCGACCGGTCCGCCACCTTTCGGAGCGAGGTCGAGCGAGCCCGTGACATGGAGCAGCTTCATGCCGGCCTGCTCGCCGGTCTGCGTCCAGAGCTCGTGCGCCCGCTTCACGATCGGCACGTAATGCGAGCCTTCGAAATAGGCGAGACGGATGATGCGGGTCAGGCCGTGGGACGAACCCATCGCATGGCCGAGATCGAAGCGTTCGAGGCCGAGCACCTTGAGCCCGCGCTGGGCCAGATGCCAGCAGGCAGCGGACCCCATGGCGCCAACACCGGCGACGATGACGTCATAGCTGTGCTGGCTCATGGCTGCCCATCCCGATGGCGCGTGTTTCCCAGCCATACAGGGGCCGGCGACGAGGGTCCATTGCATCTCCGGCAGGGGCGCCGTGCGGCGATGGGGAAGCCTTTGTTAATCAGCCGGGATCATAACCGGCTCCGAGCTTGACCTATGGTGAGACTGGCGGGGATGCAGGGCAGGATTCGACGGTGGCTGGGCGCGGGGCGGGCGGCGGAGGACATTCCCCCGGCGCCGGTACCGGTCGAGGATGCCGTGTTCCGGCAGGCGGTGACCCGGTCCTATGATCCCTCCGTCCATGACGCAGTCGACGACATCGAGCGCGACATCCTGTTTGCGATGCACCGGTTGACCCGGGAACTCGGCGAGGTCGAGCAGCGCTCGGCCGAGTCGGAGAGCGGCTCGCGCGTCATCCTCGAGAATGCCGGCAGCATGCGCGTTGCCGTGGGTGCCGCCAGCGAGAACGCGTCCGCGCTTGCTGCCGCGACCCATCAGGTTTCGCAGGCGGCCGAACAGGTCGATGGTGCCGTCGGGAGCGTCCGCGACAAGCTCGACGCCGCGGTATCGCGGGCCGGCGAGGCGGCGCTGATGCTGGATGGCTTGGCCGAGGCGACCGGGGAAATCCGCGGTATCGTCGATTCGATTGCCGAGGTCGCTCGCCAGACCAATCTTCTCGCACTCAACGCGGCGATCGAGGCAGCCCGTGCCGGGGAGGCCGGGCGCGGCTTCGGCGTCGTCGCCCATGAGGTGAAGTCGCTTTCCGTCGAGGTCAGCGAGGCCGTCTGCCATATCCGGGAGCGGGTCGATCGCCTGACCCGCGCCGCTCAAGGCTCGACCGGCATCGTCAACGACACCTTGCAGATCGTGCGCGACGTCAACCCGATCATGGCGACGATAGGGCGGGCTTCGCAGGAACAGGCGAATTCGACCGCGGAACTCTCACGGAGTGCGCGGGAAACGGCTCTTTTCGTCGAGAGCGTCGCGCATCGCGCTGACGAAATCGACCGCATTGCGCACGAGACGGCCGCGGAAAGCGAGCGCGCCCGGCGAGCCACGCAGAAGGGCAGCCGCCTGCTCGGCAATATGCTCCGGCGCTTCAAGCCCGTGCTGCGCCATTCGGCCTTTGCCGACCGGCGTCGCTTCGACCGCTTCCCGACGGCGCGCAAGGCGCATCTCGTCATCGGCAGCGTCGATGTCCTTGGCCGGCTCGTCGATCTTGGCCGCGGCGGGGCCTTGCTGGCTGGCTCGTCCCAGACGCGATTGCCCAGCGGGAGTGCGGGCGTCGTCACGATCGAGGGACTGCCGCCGCTGCCGTGCCGCATGACGGACTCCAGCGAACTCGGCCTGCATCTCGCCTTCGCCGACGATGCCGCCAATGGCTGCGGTGCGCTGGCGGGTATGATCGAAGAGATCGAACGCTCTTATCGCCCCCTGATCGAGCGCGCCCAGGATTTTGCTAGCGAGGTGGCGGCTGCGATGGAAAGCGCCATCGATCGCGGCCTGCTCTCCGTGGATGATCTGTTCGATCTTCGTTATGATCCGGTCGTCGAAAGCGAGCCCAGGCAATATCTGAGCCCGAGCCTGCCGGCGCTCGAAGCAATCCTGCCGCCCTTGCTCGCCGGCACGCTTGCCTCCGATCCGCGCCTGGTCTTCGCCCTGCCGAGCGATCGCAACGGCTATGTGCCGGTCCATCACGCCGCCTGGTCACAGCCGCAGCGCCCCGGCGAACCCGTCTGGAATGCGGCTTACGCTCGCAACCGGCGGATCGTCGACAGCCGCGCCGGCTTGAGCGCGGGGCGCTCTATCCGCCCGTTCCTGATCCAGCTCAGCCGGCATGAGAACGACGATGGCCGTAGCGAATTAGTGAGCGAGCTCAACGCGCCGCTGCGCGTTCGCGGCCGCCATTGGGGTGGCGTGCGGATGGGGTACCGGCTCTGAAGGCAGGCATCGCGTTTATTGATGCGATCCACGACTGTTATCCGGCATGCGCAGCGGCACACGGTGCCGCTGCGCGGATGCTGGGTCCTCGGCAGGAAAAGGCCACTTCTCGTCACACGGGATGGCCGCGCGTGTCGTCGTTCTACAGCCGATCCCAGCTAACGGTGATGGCGAGCTTCTGGAAAGCGCCTTTCCACAAGGTCGCCGCCTGTTCGAGCCTCGCAGCGTCATAGACGCCTTGGACCTGGTGGATGCTCAGCTCCCAGCTCGACGCTCCCGAATCCTGCCAGACCTTGCCGAGCAGGCGCCGCAGACGCTCCGGATCGCGTGCGCCGGCACCATTGCCGAACATCGTGAACTGGCTCGAGTTCTGCAGCATGTCGGAGACGAGCATGATCTTGCGGTCGCCGCTCGGGACGCGGTTCTCGCGGCGTGAGACGACATCGCCGATCGCCTCGACGATGGGCGACTGGTTGCCCTTGGCCGGCTGCGTCAGCACGGTCAGCGCCTCGTCGAGCGGGCGGCCGAATTTCTCGAGCCATTTGACATATTCGCGCCGCGGGTTGCCGATCAGCTCGCTGGCGGTCTTACCAGGATTGCAGAGCGAGACGAGCGACGGGAAGCCGGGTTCGAACACGTCGTTGAACACGTAGATCGACAACATCCGGTCGGTCGGCAGCTCGTCGCCGGCCTGCTTCACCAGCGCCTTCAGGCGCTTCGCCTGCACCTCGCTCCACGGGTCGCTCTTGTCTACGAGGATCAGCGTGTGCCCGACGGGGCCGGTCTTCGGACACAGGGTTTCCTGATCGCGCGGCGGGCCGCGCAGCAGGGAGGGCGCCGCGAAGAAGCCGACAAGGCCAAGCCCGGCGAGCACGGAGGCGACGATTGCCCAGTTCTCGGTCTTCATCCGGCGACCTCTAGCTCTTCATGGCGGCGAAATCCTCCGCCGTCTGCTTCTGGGCCGCTTCGTCCTGCTCGAAGGCGTCGCGCCCGGCTTGTGCCGCGCGCAGCTTCACCTGCTCGATCTCGCCGGCAAGGTCGATCCCGCGCAGCAGCACCAGCCGATCCCTGAGCTTGGCCTCGATCAGCGCCGGCATGCTGGTGAGCTGCTGCTCGAAATCGTCGATCTGGCGCCGCGCCGCGACATATTCCGGCAGCTCTGCCGGTTGGTCGATCTCGGCCAGGTTGAGCGATTGCGTGAAATAAGCGGGTGGCAGATCGGTGCGGACCCTGAGATTGGCCTCGCGATATTGCATCATCGCCGCGTCCTTGGCGGCGCGAAGCTGCCCGAGGCGCGAGAGATAGAGATCGCGCGCCTTTTCGGCCGCGGCCTTCACGCCCTGCAGCTTGCCGAGCTCGTCGCGGCAATTCTCCCGGAAGCCGTCGACCTGGGTGCGGATCGCCTCCAGCTCCGGGAGCAGTTCGGCATCGAGACGGCGCCGCTCCTCCTCGACCGCGCTCCAGCGCAGGCGCCAGCGCTTATAGGCGGTGGCGTGGCCGGGATAGGTGCCGAAGGCGGTATATCCCTTGGTCGCCGAGACGAAGGCCACGAGGCAGCCGATGATGACGAGCGCGACCGACTTGATGTCATAGATGGCGAAGGGGTTCTCCATCATGCGCGGCATCACCTGGAAGGAGCGCGCATCCGGGTTGGCGATCAGCATTTCGCGGTAATGCCCGACCGCGAGATTGAACAGGACGATGAGCCCGATCATCCCGGCATAGGCCGGCAGCGCCCAGAACAGATGCGAGCTCTTCACGTGCTGGCAATAGCGCGCCGGGCCCACCCCCATGAAGAAGCCGAGCGCGACGTTGAGCGCAGAGATGATCACGGCGGTCGCCGCGCCGCCGACCAGGCCGAAATCGCTGGCCTCGGCGAAGAAATTGCCGTTGAGCAGGCTCTCGATCACCAGCGGCACGACGAGGAAGAAGAGGATGAACTGCCACTTGTCGAGCTTGGGATCGGCCCGGCGCTTGTTCTCGTAGTTGAAGAAGGCGTATTCGCGCTTGGCCCGGAGCGCGTCGTAGACGCGCTGCTCCAGCTCGCCGCCATGCTTGTTCAGCATCGCGCGCATCGTCGCCTCGACGCCGCGCACGCGGCCCTCGAAGCGCTGCTGCGTGAACAACTCGCGCCGGCTGGCGATCTCCGCCTGGATGGCGTTCAGGCTCGCCGCCGCCTCCTGCCGCAGCGTGGCGAAATGCTCGCGCGCCCGGGCGATCAGCGTCTGCTCGGTCTGCGAGAGCATGGTCGCATGGGCCGGAGGCTGGTTCTCGACGGCATCGCTGGCGCCGTGATGCCCAGCCTTGACCGACTCGGCCAGATGATGGGCCGTCGGCGCAGGGCTCATGCGCACGGCCCGCAAGGTCGGGCCCCCGTCACTCGCCATGGGCGGCTCGTATCAGAAAATGGCGGGCCTCGACGATATCGGCCCAGAAATCGCGGAAGCCGGGATAGGCCGGGCGCAGATAGGCGCGCTTGAACCAGAGCGTCAGCACGACGAGACCGCAGAGGCCAAGGGTCGGCAGGACCGCGCCCGCAAGGGCTGGAATTCCCTCTGCAGCCAGGTGTGACGCCATCAACGCCAGCCCGAGCGCACTCGCGATCGCCAACAAGGCCAGAACGCAATGGCGGCCGGTATCGTAAGCAAGTTGCAGGGCCGCGGTCATGATGACGATGGCGAAGGCCGCGCAGAGTTCGAGCACCGCAATCCCTGCGACGGTTGCCGCGATGCCGGCCAAGATCCCCGTCGGAGAGGCCGGCGAGAGCACGAGGAAGACGCCGCGCGCTGAGGACCAGGCCAGGAACAGGCAGAACAATAGCGTCGCGAGAAGCAGCATGGCGATCAGGGGCAGGGCACGCCGCAGGTTCGCGGCCATGATGGCGAGTCGCGCCGCATGGGTCTGCCTGATGGCATCATCGATCGCGCTCGCGGCCGCCCTGATCCGGCGGGCCATCGCCCTGAACTGTGACCGCATGCAACTCCACCCGTCGGCCCGGACGGTGACCGCATTCGGCCGAAGGGTCAAGCGAGGGGTGGCGTCGAGCGGCGCTCAGCCGCCGGTGACGCTCATGTGCCGGCCCACGGCGGGGCCGTTATGGCGGCGATCGATGATGAAATCGTGGCCCTTCGGCTTGCGCGCGATCGCCTCGTCCATGGCGCGGAAGAGCAGGGCGTCGTCCTGCGAGGCCCGGAGCGGAGCGCGCAGATCGGCGGCGTCCTCCTGGCCGAGGCACATATAGAGCGTGCCGGTGCAGGTCAGGCGCACGCGGTTGCAGCTCTCGCAGAAGTTATGGGTCAGAGGTGTGATGAAGCCGACGAGCCCGCCGGTCTCCTTGACGCGGACATAACGCGCCGGTCCGCCGGTCCGGTAGGGATCGTCGACGAGCGTGTACTTGTCCATCAGCCTCCCGCGCACCACCGAGAGCGGCAGGTACTGGTCGACGCGCCCGACCTCGATCTCGCCCATCGGCATGACCTCGATCAGGGTCAGGTCCATGCCGAGCCCGTGCGACCAGAGCATCAGATGCTCGATCTCGTCGTCGTTGACGCCCTTCAGCGCCACCGCGTTGATCTTGACCCGCATGCCGGCCTTACGGGCCGCCTCCACGCCGTCGAGCACGATCTTGAGATCGCCCCGGCGGGTGATCTCGCGGAACTTGTCGGGGTCGAGCGTGTCGATCGAGACATTGATGCGGCGCACACCATAGCCGGCGAGCTCGTCGGCATAGCGATGCAGCAGCGACCCGTTGGTCGTCAGCGTCAATTCGTCAAGCGCACCGGAGGTGAGGTGGCGCGAGAGCGAGCGGAACAGGCTCATGATGTCGCGGCGCACCAGCGGCTCGCCGCCGGTCAGGCGCAGTTTGCGGGTGCCGCGCGCGACGAAGGCACTGGCGATCCGGTCGAGCTCTTCCAGCGTCAGCAATTCCTTGCGCGGCAGGAACTTCATGTCCTCGGACATGCAGTAGACGCAGCGGAAATCGCAGCGATCCGTCACCGAGATGCGCAGATAGGAAATCTTGCGGCCGAAGGGGTCGACCAAGGGCGGCCGCGTCAGCGGCTTCATGTCGTCGAGCAGCACGTCTGCCTCACGTTCTCGCATTGTGGAGCGGCCGGTCCGCGCAGGATGCGGGCGCGCCTTCACATTGCTATGATATGACATTGGCACTGCTTTGGCGAAGGTCAAGCACTAGCCGGCTGCTGCCTGCGAAGGACGAATACCGCCCATGTCATCCTGGCCGACCGAACTGCGCCTCTCCAAGGACCGCCGAACCCTGCACGTCGCCTTCGACGACGGTGCGAGTTTCGCGCTGCCGGCCGAGCTCTTGCGCGTCGAAAGCCCCTCGGCCGAGGTCCAGGGCCATCATCCCAGCCAGAAGACGATCGTGCCCGGTAAGGCCGGTGTCGAGATTCTCCGGGTCGAGCCGGTCGGCCATTACGCTGTCAGGATCGGCTTCGACGACATGCATGAGACCGGCATCTACGCCTGGGACTATCTGCGCGAACTCGGCGAGCAGGGCGAGGAGAAGATGCGGGCTTATATCGCGGCCCTGGCGGAGAAGGGGCTGTCGCGCGAGCGGAAGCGCTGAGGTCCAAATGAAAAGGCCGGCGTTTCCGCCGGCCTCGTTCCGATCCCGCGTTTCGCTCAGCGCGCGACGACGACGCGGGTGCCGACCTTGGCGCGCTCGTAGAGGTCGATCACGTCCTCGTTGAGCATGCGGATGCAGCCCGAGGACACCGCCTGGCCGATCGTCTCCGGCTCGTTCGAGCCGTGGATGCGGTACAGGGTCGACCCGAGATAGAGCGCGCGAGCGCCCATCGGGTTGTCCGGACCGCCCGGCATGAAGCGCGGCAGGTCGGGGCGGCGCTTCAGCATCTGGGCCGGCGGCGTCCAGGTCGGCCATTCCTGCTTGCGCGAGATGGTCTGGGTGCCCGCCCAGTCGAAGCCGGGGCGGCCGACGCCGACGCCGTAGCGCATCGCCTTGCCGTCGGGCATCACGAAATAGAGGCGGCGCTCGGTCGAGTCGATGACGATCGTGCCGGGCCTCTGCTTCGTCGGATAGTCGACGATCTCACGCGGAATGGCAGTCGCCTGCGCCTTGGCCGGGTCCACATACTGGACGAGCGGCTGGCGGGTCAGAGGGTCGATTTCGGCTCGGGCGGCGGAGCCCAGAGCGAGCAGGCCAAGGCCGGCGAGCAAGGCCAGGCGGGTGGAGCGGATCATCGGAGGAACCTCGGGCGGATCGGGACGGCTGGTCGCGAAAATGACGCAGAAAAGTCAACGTCTCCTCAACGTCCTGTCAGCTTCCCCGGGGTCGTGCAATCGGGCCGCAATCACATCGCCGACAGCAGTCAAGCTTTGCCGTGCTGCGTTGCGCGCATGCAACATTGCGCGATGGTTGTCAGCTCCTCAGGACGACGCAGGCGCCGCGGTCGGCCTGGATGCGCCGGCAGAGAGCGGTCGCCTCGGCGCGTGTCGCCGCCGGCAATCGCACCCGGTAGAAGGCGCGCGTTCCCCGGCTGCGCAGGCGCGTTCCGATCACCATCGGCGGCAGCGCTCCGATGATCGCGCGATGGCGGGCGCCGGCCCGCTGGAACGTGGCGAGCGCCCGCGCCTTCGAGAAATTGCCGGCGAGCTGCACGCCCCAGGGCGCGAAGGGCGCTTCCGCGATCGCGGGGAGGGCAGGGCGGGATTGCCGGATCGCGACCAGCGTCGGCGCGCAGCTCGCCTGTGCATCCTTGTCGCGGGTGGCCGGCGGCACTGGCGGCGAGCGTCCATCGCCATTGGCGCGGTCCACCGCTTCCTCCGCCCAGTCCTCGGCGGTCCGGCCGGTGATGACGAAGACATAGTTCTCGGTTTCGCTCGGCAGGAAGCGTGTCTGCCCGGCCTTGCGAGCGGCGAGCCAGCCCGCGACGCGGTTCGGCCCGCCATTATAGGCCGCTGCCGCGAGGCCCCAGTTGCCGAAGCGGTCGCGCAATTCAGCCAGGAAATGCGCCGCCTTGGGCACCGCCTGCTCGGGGTCGAACGGATCGATCAGGCCGCGTTCGCGGGCTGTACCGGGCATGAACTGGGCGACGCCCTGCGCGCCGGCCGGGCTGGTCACGCCGGGCCGGAAGCTCGATTCCTGGAAGATCAGCCGGGTCAGGAAGGCGGCGGGTACGGATTGCGCCTTCGCGGCGTCATCGATCAGGCGGCAGAGCGCATCCTGGATGCCGGACGATGCCGGCATCGGCTCCTCAGCCGCCTGCGCCGGGCATGACAGGAGCGCGAAGGCGAGCAGCGATGCGGCAAGTCCACGTGACCAGCGGAGCGAATGACGGAAACGGCCTGGCGTCATCGGCCTTCTCTGCCATGTTCGGGGGCTTGCCGCCATGCGGCGCGCCTTTCGCGTTGTGACGAGGTACCGGCCTGTGCGAAGAGGGCGCCGCGCAGGCGCCCGTTCATTGAGGCAGTCGCGCCTCGGTTCGATGGAGCGAAAGGCCGGAATGGCGAAGGCCTGGGTTCAGTGGTCGCGATGGTTCCTGGCGGCGGCGATGGTCGTGGCCGGCCTGCTCTTCGCCTTTGTCGCGGTGCTCGATCCTTTCGGCATGCGCGTCCATGCCGGGCAGGCGCCGCGCCCGATCATGGATATCAACCAGCGCTTCATGTATCCGCAACTCGTCCGCTCCGGGCGCTTCGATGCGGCGGTAATCGGCACCTCGACGATGCGCCTGCTCGATCCCGAGGTTCTGTCGCGCGGACTCGGCGCTCGCTTCGTCAATCTCGCGATGAACGCTGCCACGCCCTGGGAGCAGGTGCAGATGGCGCAGCTCTTCCGTCAGCATGTCCGGGCCCCGAAGCGCCTGATCTGGGGCATCGACACGACCTGGTGCGAGGCCGATGCGGTCGACGAGGCCAAGCGACTGACGCCGCGGCCGGTGCCGGCCTGGCTCTCCCGCGAGGTGGGCTGGAGCGACTGGCCGAAGCTGCTCAACCTGACCAATCTCGAGATAGCCGGCCGGCTCATGGCCTATCGGTTGGGCTGGTCGCCCGAGCGCATCCGCGGCGACGGTTACGAGGTCTTCACGCCGCCCGAGGCGAGCTACGACATTGCCCGCGCGCGCGGGCACATCTACGCGGGTCATGGCGGTACGATCGCCGACCTTGCGCCCTTGTCGCCGCCAGCCGCCATTGCGTCGGCCGAGAGCGCGACCTGGCGTTTTCCGGCGCTGTCCTGGCTGGAGGAGAGCATTGCGACTCTCCCGAAATCCACGCAGGTGATGCTTGTCCTGCCGCCTGCCCATCTGATGGCCTATCCGCGCGAGGGTTCGGCCGGCTGGCAGCGCTATGCCCGGTGCAAGGCCGATATCGCCGCATTGGCCCGCCGGCACGGCGCGGTGGTCGTCGACTACGCCCATGCCTCGCCGATTACGTCGCAGGATGCCAATTACTGGGACCCGCTGCATTTCCGGCTGGCTGTTGCGGCCCGCTTCGGCGAAGAGCTGGCCCGTATCGGCAAGGGTGACGCGCCATTGGCCGACGGGGCGGCGATCGTGCAGCGCTGAGGGATATCAGCTTCCAGGGCTTCTTCTCGCGGCGGGCGATAGGCCGATGGCCCTTTTGCGCTCTCGATGAACGGCGGGTACTGGAGCTGTACGGAAGCGCGCTGATAGCGTTCGCGCTCCTCGACAGGATGCCCACAGCACAGGACCGCAAACGATCATGCCGAAGCTCTGCAAGTTCACCTCGCCGGCCGATGGAAAACCCGTCTACGTCAATCCCGAGCAGGTGGCGGTGGTCTATCAGTTCAAGGGAACGCCGGCGGACACGATCATCGCCTTCGGGAAGGATTTCCTTCTCGGCGTGAAAGAGAGTGTCGATGAGGTCGTTGCGACGCTGGAACGGGCATCGTCGGATAAGGCCGGGTAGGGCCACGATTCAAAGCCGCACGGCTTGGCGCGCTGCCGCGACCGACGATGTCGGAAAATCCGGAAAAATGGTGGGCGATACAGGGATCGAACCTGTGACCCCTCCCGTGTGAAGGGAGTGCTCTACCGCTGAGCTAATCGCCCGGACCCGGCCTCTCCTAGTCGGCGCGCCTCATGCCGTCAAGGACGTCCGGGGAGGAGATTTGAGCACGCGGCCGACGGCCCCGTGCAGCTCGTCGAAATGCTGGATGACCAGATCAGGCTCCAGTGTCTCGATCGGTACGTCCGTATAGCCGAAGGGCACGCAGATCGTCGGGATGCCGGCGGCGCGCGCGGTTGCGATGTCCGTGCGGGAATCGCCGATCATTACGGCCCTTGCCGGATCGGCCTTGGCCGCCGCGATCGTGAGAGTCAGATGGCGCGGGTCCGGCTTGAAATAGGGGAAGCTGTCGCGGCCGGCGACCGCCGCGAAGCGGCCGGCGATGCCGAAATGAGCGAGCATCAGCTTCGTGTGCAGGATCGGCTTGTTGGTGCAGACCGCGAGCGCATAGCCTTCGCCGGCCAGCGCATCGAGCGCCCCCAGCACGCCGTCGAAGAGATGGCTGCTGCCCGCCGTATCCTGCGCATAGATCTCCATGAATTCCTGGAAGAGCCGCTCCAGCGTTTCCGGGTCGAGCGGCCTGCCGGAGACCTTGAAGCCGCGCTCGATCAGGACGCGCACGCCCGCTCCGACGAGTTCGCGGGCCCGCTCCAGCGGCAGGGCCGCCAGCCCTTCGCGGACCAGGATCAGGTTGAGGACCCGCATGATGTCCGGAGCCGTCTCGGCGAGCGTTCCGTCGAGATCGAAGACGACGATGGGGGGCAGACTCATGGTCGGAACCTTCGGTGTGATTCGGTCGGGCGAGACTCGGTTAAAGGTCGTTGCGGCCGGGCTGGCAAGCCCTGCGTGCGGGCCACCCCAAAATCGCCGCGCGAGATGGTATCGTGCGCGCGATTCGTCGCGCGGCCGGCGGCAGGGAAGATCATCATGTCGAATTTCACGGGAAGACGGGCTGGAATCGCAGGGTTGCTGCTCGGGGCGGGGCTTGGGATGGCGGGCGCTGGGCCGGCTTCTGCCGGCCCCTTCGAGTTTGCGCCCGCGCCGCAGACCGATCTCAACAGGGTCTACAGGATCGACAAGGCGACCGGCGAGGTCGGGGCCTGCCAGTTCCAGCTCAAGGAGGGCGGCGTCGGTCTGACCGTCTGCTTCCCTTCGGGCGAGGGAGCCGGCCCACAGGCGCCCAGCGATTACGGGCTGATGCCGTCCCGCCATGAAAAGGAGGGCGGCATCTTCCGCGTCAATATCCGCACCGGCGAGATGAGCATCTGCTACGTCTTCGACGACAAGACAGTGTGCACGCCGCAGACGAAATGACGCCGGGAGGCCTGCGCGCGCTGGACTCGTCGGCTTTGCCGGGGCAGGAGAGCGCCGTCGTCCGGCCCGGGCGGCAGGCGTTTTCCAGAACCTGAGCCGGACGAAACCCATGAATGCCGACGACCTGAAGAAGCAGGCTGCCGCCCGCGCCCTCGAGCTGGTGCAGCCGGGCATGCGGCTCGGCCTCGGCACCGGCTCAACCGCGAAGCATTTCGTTGACCTGCTCGGCGTGAAGGTGGCTGCCGGTTTCGATGTGCTCTGCGTCTCGACCTCCGAGGCGACGCAGGCCCAGGCCGTTTCATTGGGGATTCCGATGTCGACGCTCGACGAGACACCGGAACTCGATCTCACCGTGGACGGCGCCGACGAGGTCGATCCGCAATTGCGCCTGATCAAGGGCGGCGGTGCGGCGCTGCTGCGCGAGAAGATCGTCGCGGCCGCTTCCGCGCGCATGATCGTGATCGCCGATGACGGCAAGCTGGTGCAGACGCTCGGTCGCTTCCCGCTGCCGATCGAGGTCGTACCCTTCGGATTGGAAGCGACGCGCCGGGCGGTAGCCGCAGCCGTCGCCGCCTCCGGCGGATCGGGCGAACTCACGCTGCGCCGGAAGCCGGACGGAACCACGCTGGTCACCGATGGCGGACATTACATCCTCGACGCGCATCTCGGTACGATCGAGCACCCGGAGCTGCTGGCACAGGCGCTGAACATCGTGCCGGGCGTCGTCGAGCACGGCCTGTTCATCGGGCTGGCGACCGGAGCCATCCTGGCGGGCGCTGGCGGCCTCAGGCTCATCGGTAGGATCGAATAATTCCATTCCGGCGCGATCCACGCTAAGGAACGCGCCACAATGACCGGTCCGTCGTGTCGATAGCGCAATCGCGCGCTCCGGCGATGGTTCGCTGATGAAGGGGTTTCAACGCATGATCCGTCGTTCTCTCGCCCGGGCTGCCATCGGTCTGGCGCTTGTCTGCGCAGCGCCCGCCTTCGCCCAGGCGCCGGCGTTGACGCCGAGCCATCTCCAGGTGGCGCGCGAGGTCGCGGACCTGACCGGTATCACGCTGACGTTCACCGGCATCTACAGCGAGTTCGAGAAGAACGTGCAGGAGTTGATCGCAACCCGGCCTGAGATGAAGAAGGATGCCGATGCCGTCATCTCCGCGCTGAAGCCGGAAGCCGACAAGCGCATCGACGAGATGACGAAGACGGCGGCCGAGGTTTTCGCCCGGAAGATGAACGAGGCGGATCTCAAGGAGGTCGCCGGCTTTTTCAAATCTCCGGTGGGGCAGCGTTACAATGCCTTGCGGCGCGAGGCGATGGACGATCTTTTCAGCGTCCTGCAGCCCTGGACCCTCCAGACGAGCCAGTATCTGTTCGACCGCTTCTCGCAGGAGATGCGCAAGCGCGGCCATTCGCTGTGACACCGCAGGCGTAGCGGCGCTTTGGAATATCCGGGGGCCGGCGAGCAATCGCCGGCCTTTTTGATGAGGTCGGGGCGGTCGGCTCATCGGCCTGCGCCGGCCGAAATGGTTCACCCACCGTGCTGCCCGGCCCGCCGCGCTCTGGCATCAGGCTGCAACGGACGTTATGGCCGGGCGGTCGAAGCGGAACGGTGGAGCCAGAGACATGACCCGCGATCTCGTCCTCGTGACCGGAGGCTCCGGCTTCCTCGCGGGGCATTGCATCCTGTCGCTGCTAGCTGCCGGCTACGATGTCCGCACGACGCTGCGCGATCCCGGGCGGGAGGCGCCACTCAGGGAAGCCTTGCGCCTGGCCGGCATCGATGCCGGCAGCCGTTTGCAGGTCGCCGTTGCCGATCTGCTGCGCGACGAGGGCTGGGCTGAAGCCGCCTCCGGCTGCACCTATGTCCTGCATGTCGCTTCGCCGGTGGCCGCTGCCGAGCCGAAGGATGAGGACGAGCTGATCCGTCCTGCGCGCGAAGGCACGCTGCGCGTCCTGCGCGCCGCGCAGCGGGCCGGGGCGAGGCGTGCCGTCCTGACCTCGTCCTTCGCGGCGATCGGCTATGGCCGGGCGGTAAAGCGGCCCTATGACGAGCGCGACTGGACGAACGTCGCGGCGCCCGAACTCGCCGCCTATCCGAAATCCAAGACATTGGCTGAACGGGCCGCCTGGGATTTCGTTGATGGCGAAGGGCGGGGACTGGAGCTTGCGGTCGTCAATCCCGTCGGCATCTTCGGTCCGCTGCTCGGGCCTGACCTCTCGCCCTCGATCCTGCTGGTCAGGGCCATGCTGGACGGAAGATTGTGGGCGGTGCCACGGCTGATGTTCGGCGTCGTCGACGTGCGCGATGTCGCCGACCTGCACCTGCGCGCCATGACCGATGCTGCTGCCGCGGGCGAACGTTTTCTGGCCACGGCCGGCGATTTCATGACGATGCAGGCGATTGCCCAGGCGCTGAAGGACGGGCTCGGAGAGAATGCAGCGCGGGTGTCGACGCGCGTGCTGCCGGACTGGCTGGTGCGCCTGGCCGCGCGCTTCAGCACCACCGCGCGTCAGGCTGCGACGGCCGAACTCGGCCGCAGCAAGAATGCGACGAGCGCCAAGGCGCAGGCCATGCTCGGCTGGCAACCGCGCCCGGCGGATGAGGCTCTCGCCGCGACGGGAGAAAGCCTCATCCGGCTCGGTCTTGTCAATCTTCGGCGGCCTTGAAGCGGTTCAGGCCCTTCATCACGAACGGAGCGACCAGCGCGAGGAAGGCGATGCCGAGCAGCGTCGCCGAGATCGGGTTCTCCAGCAGGATCATCGGATCGCCCAGGCTGATCTGCAGCGCGCGCCGCAATTGCGCCTCCGCCATCGGGCCGAGGATGAGCCCGACCACCATCGGCGCCACCGGGTAGTCGTAGCGGCGCATCAGATAGCCCATGAAGCCGAACAGGAAGAGCATGCCGAGCTCGACCGGTGAGCCGTTGACCGCCAGCGTGCCCATCGTCGCGAAGACGAGGATGCCAGCATAGAGCCAGGGTTGCGGGATCGCCAGCAGCCGGACCCAGAGCCCGATCAGCGGCAGGTTCAGGATCACCAGCATGACATTGGCGATGAAGAGAGAGGCGATCAGGCCCCAGACCAGGTCGGGCTTTTCGGCAAAGAGCAGAGGGCCGGGATTGAGCCCGTATTGCTGGAAACCGGCGAGCATGATTGCCGCCGTCGCCGAGGTCGGCAGGCCGAGCGTGAGCAGCGGTACCAGCGTGCCGGCCGCGGAGGCGTTGTTGGCCGCTTCGGGCCCGGCAACGCCCTCGATCGCGCCCTTGCCGAATTCGTCCGGATATTTGCAGAGCTTCCGTTCGGTCGAATAGCTCAGGAAGGTCGGCACCTCGGCGCCGCCGGCGGGCAGGGCGCCGATCGGGAAGCCGAAGGCGGTGCCGCGCAGCCAGGGGGCCCAGGAACGCTTCCAGTCCTCCTTGGTCATCCAAAGCGAGCCCTTTATCGGAATGATCTCCTCGGGGTCGCGGAAGCGCTTGGAGGCGACGTAGAAGGCCTCGCCCACCGCGAACAGGCCGACGGCCAGCGTTGTGACCTCGACGCCGTTCAGCAGTTCCGGTACGCCGAAGGTCAGACGTGCCTGGCCGGTCAGCTTGTCGATGCCGATCAGGCCGAGCGCGATGCCGATGAACAGACTGGTCAGGCCGCGCAGAGGCGAGTCGCCGAAGGTTGCGGAGACCGTGACGAAGGCGACGATCATCAGCGCGAAATAATCCCAGGGGCCGAACTTCACCGCGAGCTCGACCAGCAGGGGCGCGAGGAAGGCAAGCCCGATCGTCGCGATCAGGCCGGCCACGAAGGAGCCGATCGCCGAGGTCGCGAGTGCCGGGCCGCCACGGCCGGCCTTGGCCATCTTCGAGCCTTCGAGCGCGGTGGCGAGCGAAGCGCTTTCGCCGGGTGCGTTGAGCAGGATCGCGGTGGTCGAGCCGCCATACATGCCGCCATAGTAGATGCCGGCGAACATGATGAGCGATCCGGCCGGATCGAGCTTGAATGTCACCGGCAGCAGGAGCGCGACGGTCAACGCCGGTCCGATGCCGGGCAGCACGCCGACGGCGGTGCCGAGGAAGACGCCGATCAGGCAGAACATGAGCTTGGCGGGCTCGAAGGCGACGCCGAAGCCGTTGATCAGGGAGAGCAGGGTATCCATGGTCTGGCTCTCCTCAGAGGAACAGGCGCTCGAGCGGGCCCGACGGCAGGATCAGCGTCAGGACCTTGGCGAAGACGAGGTAGATGACGAGGCCGAGCACGAAGCCGATCGCGGCGTCGACAGCCAGGGCCTGGCGGCCCATGCCGCGGGCGGTGCAGGCGAAGACCACGGTGATGGCGATGATGAAGCCGCCGCCCAGCCCGATGCAGGCGATCAGGAAGACCAGTCCGCCGGCGATCCAGAGCAGGGCGTTGCTGTCGGCGTCCTCGGGCTGCGGCAGGCCTTCACGGAAGGCGACCACGAAATGCGCGAGGCCGAGGATGGCGAGCCCGGCCGCCACGACATAGGGCATGGCGGTCGGTCCGACGCCGTAGGTCGAGGTGATCGTCTGCTGGGAAGCGTCATAGCCGACGAGGGCGGCGAAAATCAGCAGCAGGACGCCCACCACCAGGGCCGGTTTGTTGGCGCTTTGCGAGCGCGTATCGTTGGTCATGGCGTTCCCGCAGTCATGTCCGGCGCTTTTGAGGCGCTTCTGGCGGTTGGAAAAGGGGCCGGTTTCCCGGCCCCTTCTGATTCTGGCGTCGCTATCGGCTTACTTCACCAGGCCGACATCGACCATGACCTTGGAGACGCGCTCGATCTCGGCCTTCAGGAAGGTGTCGAACGCGGCGCCGGCGAGGAAGGAATCGTCCCATCCGCGGGCCTTGAGGATTTCCTGCCACTCCTTCGACTTGGCCATCTTCTCGACCGTGTCGGTCAGGGCCTTGGTCTGTTCGGCGGAGAGGCCGGGAGGCGCCACGACCGAGCGCCAGTTCAACAGCTCGAGATCGATGCCCTGCTCCTTCAGCGTCGGCGCATCCGGGGCGTTCTCGAGGCGCTTGGGCGAGGAAACCGCGAGCACGCGCAGCTTGCCGGCCTTGATCTGGCCCTCGAACTCGCCATAGCCGGAGACGCCGGCCGTGACGCGCCCGCCCAGCATCGCCGCCAGGGCCTCGCCGCCGCCGGAGAATGGAATGTAGTTGATCTTCTTGGCGTCGGCGCCGACCGCCTTGGCGAACAGCGCGGCGAGGATGTGGTCCGTGCCGCCGGCGGAGCCGCCGGCCCATGTCACTTTGGCCGGGTCGGCTTTCAGGCGCTCGGCGAGATCCTTGGCGGTCTTGAGCGGCGATTCCGTCGGCACGACGATGACCTCGGCCTCGGCGGTGAGGCGCGCGATCGGCGTCACCTGGGTCAGGTTGACCGGCGACTTGTTGAGGAGGATGGCGCCGACCATGACGAAGCCGTTGACCATCAACTGGTCACCAGCGCCCTTCGCGCCGATCAATTGCGCGAGGCCGATGGTGCCGCCTGCGCCGGTCACGTTGTTGACCTGCACGCTCTTGACGATGCCGGCTGCCGTCAGCGCCTGCTGCATCGAACGCGCCGTGCCGTCCCAGCCGCCGCCGGGGGCGGCGGGTGCCATGATCTTCAGTTCGTTGAGCTGTGCGAACGCGGCGGTGGAGAGGGCAGCCAGCGCGACTGCCGTCAGGGCCGTCCGCTTCAGGATGGATGTCAGCATGAATTCCTCCGCTTGCGGGCTTTGCCCGCGGGTTTCTTGAAGCACTCCGCCTGTGGCACCTCGCCGCGCTGGTCGTCAATTGCGCCTGATTGCATAATCGGAAGTCAAGAATTTTCGGCCTAAGCGCAGGTTGGCCGCAGAATCTACACCTTTCATCCTACGACTGCGGGCACTCGCGCGATAACGCGCTGGCGGCGTTTCCTGCGATCGCGTAAGCGCAAACCATGAGTCAGACGCGTCTCGCCGATCGTCAGGAAACCACGCCGGTCCCCGGGCCGCTGCCGCTGCGGCTGATCGGGGCTGGTGTCGTGCTGATGGTGCTGATGCCGCTGGCAATGTGGCTCGCCAACCGATCGTCGACACTTCTGCTCGGTCTGGCAGTCATCCCCTTCGTCGCCGCAGTCGTTGCCACCGGCCGGACAGGCGATCTGATCGGGCGCATGCTGCGCCTTCTCGCAACGCCGCTCGGGCTGGCGTTGACCGCCTTTCTGGCCTGGGCGCTCTTCTCGATCCTGTGGAGCCATCGGCCACAGGCCTCCCTGCGGGCCTGGGGCGAGTTCGCGCTGCCCATCGCCTTCGCTCTCGCCATCGCCGCTACCAGCCGGTTCAGGCCGCAACCTGCGTGGCTGCGGGCGCTTGCGCTCGCGATCATTCTCGCCTGCCTGCTGATGATGTTCGAGCTTGCCTCCGGGCTGTCGCAGCGTGCTGCGCTCGGCGTCGGCAAGCTGATGAGCTTCGTCTTCAACCGCCCGGCGATCACCGCGCTCGTGCTGGCCGTGCCGACGATCCATGGACTGTGGAATCAGCCCGGCGCGCGCCGGTCCGATCGCATTCTGGCGGTCGTTCTCGCCCTTGCCGTGGCCGCACTGGCATTGCGCTCGGAAAGTGCCTCGGCGCGGCTCGGCGTTGCCGTTTGCGCCATCTGCTGGGGGCTGTCGGCGCTCTGGCCGCGTCTGACGCTGACGGCTGCGGGCTGCGCCTTCCTCCTCGCCATGGCGGTGGCGCCTGTGCTCGGCGTCGCCGCGCAGAACTGGCTGCCTTCGCTTATCCTGAACCGGTTCGCCGTGATGACCGGGCAGGCCCGTATCGATATCTGGCAGAGCTTCGGCGAGGTCGCGCGGGCACGACCGATTGTCGGCGCCGGCTTCGGGACTTCGGCCACCATGCACGAGCATCCGGTGGCGGCGGAGGTCTCGCCCGCGCATCGTCCGCTTCTGGCCGCGAGCCATCCGCACGACATGCCCCTGCAGGCCTGGGCCGAGACCGGAGCGGTCGGAGCAGGCATCCTCGTGCTTGCCGGCCTCTTCCTGCTGGCTCGGTTGCGCCGCCTGCCGTCGCGCGAGATGGCGCCCCGCCTCGCGCTGTTCGCCGGCGCTTTCGCGATTTCCGCCGTCGGGCACGGAGCCTGGCAGGGCTGGTGGATTGCGGTCCTGGGGGCGGCGGTTCTCTGGTTCGGTCCGGGCCCGGCAGCGCCCCTTGGAGAAGACCATGGCTGATTTCGACGTCGACCTGTTCGTCATCGGTGCGGGTTCGGGCGGCACGCGCGCGGCGCGCATCGCGGCCAGCCACGGCGCTCGCGTCATGATCGCCGAGGAGGACAGGATCGGTGGCACTTGCGTGATCCGCGGCTGCGTGCCCAAGAAGCTCTTCGTCTATGCCAGCCGCTTCGCCGAGGACTTCGAGGACGCCGCCGGTTTCGGCTGGACGTTGCCTCAGGCGCCGGTCTTCGACTGGCCGACCCTGCGCGATGCGGTGGCGAACGAGGTCACCCGTCTCTCCGGCCTCTATCGCAAGGGCCTGGAGGGCGCGAGGGTCGCAATCCGCGAGGAGCGCGCCGTCGTCGAAGGGCCGCATCAGGTCCGGCTGACGAAGAGCGGCGAGCTGATCCACGCCCGCCACATCCTCGTCGCAACCGGCGGCTGGCCGTCCTTCGACCCGCCGATCCCGGGTGGTGAGCTCGGCATCTCCTCGAACGAAATCTTCCACCTGCCAGTGCTGCCGAAGCGCCTGCTCGTGGTCGGCGGCGGTTATATCGCGCTGGAGTTCGCCAGTCTCTTCGCCCGGCTCGGCGTTGCGGTGACCGTGCTGCACCGGGGCGACAATGTCCTGCGCGGCTTCGACGAGGATATCCGAAACCGCCTGCGCGATGCGCTTCTCCATGCCGGCATCACCCTGAGGCTGGGCTGCACGATCGAACGCATCGAGGAACTGCCGGATGGTTCCCGTCGCGCCCATTGCGCAAAGGGTGACCCGATCGACGCCGATGTCGTCCTCGTCGCCACGGGCCGCCGGCCGAACACGAAAGGGCTCGGTCTGGAGCAGGCCGGCGTCGCCCTCGGCTCCTTCGGCGAGATCAGGGTGGATGCCGCATCAGCCAGCAGCGTACCTTCGATCCATGCCGTCGGCGACGTGACCAACCGGGTCAACCTGACGCCGGTCGCGATCCGCGAGGGGCATGCCTTCTCCGACTCGACCTTCGGCAGCCGGAGATGGACGGTCGACCACGCCACCATCGCTTCAGCCGTCTTCACGACGCCGGAGATCGGCACCGTCGGCCTGTCGGAGGCGCAGGCGATAGCGGCAGGGCACAGGGTCACCGTCTTCGAATCCGGCTTCCGTCCGATGAAGGCGACGATCTCCGGCCGGCAGGAGCGCATCTACATGAAGCTCGTCGTGGACGCGCAATCGGACAAGGTGCTCGGCGTCCATATCCTCGGCCATGATGCCGGGGAGATCGTCCAGGCGGTCGCCATCGCCGTGACGATGGGCGCGACCAAGGCCGACTTCGATCGCACCGTCGCGCTGCATCCGAGCGCGGCGGAGGAACTGGTCACGATGCGGACGCCGCGCGCGGGCTAGGCGGCGAGCCGTGCTTGTCATTCCGGGGCGCGCCGGAGGCGCGAACCGGGAACCCGCGACCGGGTAGAATATCAGGGCCCGATTGCAGTCGGGTCATCCGATCGTGGGGGCCGGGTTCTTACGGCCGCGCGAAGCCCCCGATGGACAAAGGTCGTTCCCGGCGCCCGGTTGAATCAGCCTGCCAAGGACTTGAATCATGATGGCAGGCGGTTGCCGCAACGTATCAGCAGCGGACGCTATCCTGTTGCGCGGATTCGTCTTTCCCGACGCATGCGTTGAACGACCGGGCTGCCCGCCGCCAGGGCTTCTCTCCGAAGGTGGCCATTCCCACATCATCGGTGTATAGCCGCCCCTTCGCGCAACCAAGAGGTTAACGACGCGCGATCCCGAAGTCAGGAGCACGAAGTCCCATGTCCGAGCGGTGGACGCCAGAGAGCTGGAGGGCCAAGCCTGTCCAGCAGATTCCGGAATATCCGGACCAGGCAGCCTTGAAGGCGGTCGAGCAGCAGCTCGCCGGCTTTCCGCCGCTCGTTTTTGCAGGCGAGGCGCGCAAGCTCAAACGGGCGTTGAGCAAGGTCGCCGCCGGTGAGGCTTTCCTGCTGCAGGGAGGCGACTGTGCCGAGAGCTTCGCCGAGCATTCGGCCGACAATATCCGCGACTTCTTCCGGCTGTTCCTCCAGATGGCGGTGGTACTGACCTTCGCCGGCGGCTCGCCGGTGGTGAAGGTCGGCCGCATCGCCGGCCAGTTCGCCAAGCCGCGTTCGGCCCCGACCGAGAAGGTCGGCGATCTCGAGTTGCCGAGCTACAAGGGCGATATCGTCAACGATATCGGCGTGACCGCCGATGCCCGTATCCCGGATCCCCGCCGCCAGCTCGAGGCCTACCGGCAGTCGGCGGCGACGCTGAACCTGATCCGTGCCTTCGCGACCGGCGGCTACGCCAATCTCGACAACGCGCACCGCTGGATGCTTGGCTTCGTCAAGGATTCACCGCAGTCCCATCGCTACCAGGAGGTGGCCGAGCGCATCACCGAGGCGCTGGATTTCATGCGCGCCATCGGTATCGATCCGGAGACCCATCCGGAAATGCGCACGACCGACTTCTACACCAGCCATGAGGCGCTGCTGCTCGGCTACGAGCAGGCGATGACCCGGACGGATTCGACGACCGGCGAATGGTACGACACCTCCGGCCATATGGTCTGGATCGGGGATCGCACGCGCCAGCTCGACCATGCCCATGTCGAGTTCTTCCGCGGCATCAAGAACCCGATCGGTCTGAAATGCGGTCCCTCGACCACGGTCGATGGCCTGCTCAAGCTGATCGAGGTGCTCGATCCGCAGAACCAGGCCGGTCGCCTGACGCTGATCGCGCGCTTTGGCGCCGACAAGGTCTTCGACCACTTGCCGGCGCTGGTGCGGGCGACGAAGCGCGAGGGCCGCAACGTCGTCTGGTCCTGCGATCCGATGCATGGCAACACGGTCAAGGCCGCGAGCGGCTACAAGACGCGGCCCTTCGACCTGATTCTGGGTGAAGTGAAGAACTTCTTCGCCGTCCACGAGGCCGAGGGCACTCATGCCGGCGGTCTGCATCTGGAAATGACCGGCAAGAACGTAACGGAATGCACCGGCGGCGCCCGCGGCATGACGGACGCGGACCTCAACGACCGCTACCACACGGTCTGCGATCCCCGCCTCAATGCCGAGCAGGCGCTGGAGCTCGCCTTCATCGTTGCGGAGCTGGTCAAGCGGCAGCGTGCCGGCCGGGCGCGGCCCGAGGTCGAGGCGGCCGAGTAAGGCGTTTCGCGAGGTTCATGAACAGAAAAGGCCGGGGCGATAACCCCGGCCTTTTCGTTTGAGGCGTGACGGCCAGCGTCAGAATTTGACGCCCAGCGCGGCGCGTGCGGTATTGACCGTCGTCGTCGTGCCCTCGACATCGGCGAAGCGGACGAGCTGGTATTCGCCACGCAGGAACATGTTCTCCGCCAGCGCCCAGTCCACGCCGCCGCCGAGCGCCAGGCCGAAGCCGTAGACGTTCTTCTTCGATGCGCCGACCGTCAGGGGATAACCCGCCGCGTCGAAATCCTCGACTGCATTGGTGATCGGGTTGGTGCGGGTGACATGCCAGGTCGAGGTCACCGTCGAACGCGTGTTGAAGCGCCCGACAGCGCCGCCGACGGTGGCGTAGGGCATGAACGAGCCGAAAGCCCAGCCCAAGCGCAAGCGCGCGGTTGCGTAGTCCAGCAGCTTGGCGCCCTGATTGGTCGTCAGGGACCAGTCGTTCACAGAGTTGTCCGACAGAATCGACCGTCGTGCGATATAGTCGGTGATGCTGTAGCTCTGGCCCGAACGGGTGTAATCTGCCTCAAAGCCGAGAACGGCGTCGCCGAAGGCCCAGTTATAGCCCAGGAAGCCGAAATAGGTCGCTCCGCTATCCTGATTCGAGGGCAGGTTGTTGACGAAGGAGCCCATGTCGCGCTGGGCGCCGAGCGCGGTGTTTCGGAACGAGTAGCGCGCCAGGTTCTGAAGCCCCTCTCCGGGCTCGAACTTCGTATCGGATACGCCGGCACCGCCACCGAAATAGAAGCCGGACCAGTCGATGCCGCGCTCGAAAGTCGAGGCGGCCGGGGGGGCGTCGACGGCCTGCGTGCCGCGCAGATAATCCGCCGCCAGCGTCGGAGCGGCGAGAAGGCTGGTCGCAAGGGCTGTGGACCCGAACGTGAGCGCGATGGAACGGATGCGCATCCTGATCTCCCCGAGCAGCGGTTCGATTCCACCGTTTTACCCTGCTCTGGAGTCAATTCATGCCTTGGTAACCCTAATGCCGGGTTAACGTCTTCACGGTCGCCAGGCCGTATTCTGTCAGGGTTTCGAAGATTGGATCGCAGTCTGATCAGAGAAAGTTTGCAGTGACATTCTGCTTCTGGTCCATTCTGAGCGCGCTTTCCGTACCAAGGCCTCCTGATCGATGTGCTCCGTCTAGCGCTCGACCATCTGGATCGACATCGGCGGCTACCAGCGGGCTGTGAAGGAGCGGCGAGGCGGCTCGATCATCATGGCCTCATGCGTCAGGGGCCGGAGGCCGTTAAGGGGTGTTTCCGAAACTTTAAAAATGAAACCCCAAGAGGTCGGCGCAATAATTAAGCCTTAGAATCCAGCCTTCCTCGACATAGGGGGAAGGCTGTGCCGTATTCGTCTTTGAGCGATCCTGCCGATCTAGCTCGTGCGGAGCGACTTCATAAGTCAGCGTGGGCGAGAATCGAGCCTACGTTGTCGTCCTGCGTGAACTATGACAGCGAGAGGGCGCGATTGGCTTACATCGTCGTTCAACTGATGTCCGGACGGTTTGGTGATGAGCGAATTGTCCGGGATGCGATAGCGCACTTCAATCTGGATCCGCCGAGCCGATAATCGCGCGCCACCTCACACCTCCCTGCGCGCTATCGGTTACTGCCACGGCTGGAGCCGGTGTAGCTGGCGCCAGGGTTCAGCCAAAGGAGCCGTCGTCGCGCAGTCCGAAATGCGGCGGGCTCGTCACGCAGCTATGGCCGCTTTGATCGGGCAGGCCCTTGAACACCTCGCGACAATCCGCATCGGTGAAGCGAATCGTCCCTCCTCATCGTCTCGCCCTCCCTTGCAGGTGGACGGAGGCGACTTCGAGCCTCTGAACGGTAACAGCGAATTCCTGAGACGTGCCATCGTCGTTGCCGTGGTCGCAGTCGATGCAGCCGTGGATGACAACCAAAATGCGGAGTGTCTTCGGACACTTGACGAGGCCGGGCTGTTCTCGAAATGCTTGGCCCACAAGCCTTCCCGGCTTCTTTATATCAAGGAGCGTGAAATCGCCTGTGATCGACCGCTTCTCCAGGGCGAGGGACTTGGGAGAGGCGGAAACAGGCTTTCAGCGTTATTTTCGACTGGCTGTCCGTACGCGACAGTTCGGGCTGACGCCGCAAACTTGCATGCAGGTGCAGCAACGGGTCGGAGAACTTCACGCTGATGCCGGATTAACAGTGGGCAATTTGCCTGAAACGCCGGATTGTCGCCTGCCTGCAAACGCGCCATAAGCCGGCCATGACATCGTCTGCTGCAATTCGGCCGCTCGTTCGCTTCGCGCCGTCGCCCACCGGTTATCTCCATATCGGCAACGCCCGGCCGGCGTTGTTCAATTGGCTGTTCGCGCGCCGGCATCACGGCCGCTTCTTGCTGCGCTACGACGATACCGACGTCGCCCGGTCGAAGGCGGAGTATGCGGATGCCATCGCCGAGGATCTGGGTTGGCTGGGCATCGTTCCCGACCAGGTGATCCGGCAGTCCGAACGGCTCGCCATCTATGATGCTGCGGCCGAGCGCCTGCGTGGGGCAGGACGGCTCTATGCCTGCTACGAGACGGCCGACGAGCTCGACCGCCGCCGCAAGCGCCTGCTCGCCCGCGGCCTGCCGCCGATCTACGACCGCGCCGCCCTGAAGCTCACCGGCGAGCAGAAGGCTGCCTTCGAGGCAGAAGGGCGCAAGCCGCATTGGCGCTTCCTGCTGGAGCAGCGTGAGGTGGCCTGGGACGATCTCGTGCGCGGCGCTTCTCACGTTGATTGCGCCTCGCTTTCGGACCCGGTGCTCGTGCGCGAGGATGGCAGTTATCTCTATCACCTGCCGTCCGTGGTTGACGATATCGAGACCGGCGTCACGCATATCGTCCGCGGTGAGGACCATGTCACCAACACGGCAATGCATATCCAGATGTTCGAGGCCCTCGACGCCGGTTTGCCGACCATGGCGCATGTCAATCTGTTGACCACCGCGAGCGGCGAGGGGTTGTCGAAGCGTCTCGGCCATCTTTCACTGCGCGGCCTGCGCGAGACCGGCGTCGAGGCGCTGGCCGTGGCCGCGCTTGCGACGCTGGTCGGCACTTCCGATGCGGTGCGACCGGTCGCAAGCCTCGACGAGCTCGCCGGGCTGGTCGATCTCGCCCATGTCTCGCGGGCGCCTGCCAAGTTCGACGAGCACGAGCTGGAGACGCTGAGTGCCCGTACGTTGCATCAATTGCCGCTCGCTGCGGTGGAGGGGCGTCTGAGGGCGCTCGGCGTCACGGCCGACGAGGCGTTCTGGCAGGCCGTGCGCGGTAATCTCGCTAAGCTGGATGAGGCGGCTCAGTGGTGGCGCGTCGTGCACGGGCCGATCGCTCCGGTGATCGCCGATGCCGGTTTTGCCGCGATCGCGGCTGGCTTGCTGCCGACGGAACCCTTCGACGCGGCGACCTGGAAGAGCTGGACACAAGCCGTATCGGCGGAGACGGGTGCCAAGGGCAAGGCGCTGTTCATGCCGTTGCGCCAGGCCTTGACCGGGCTCGATCACGGGCCTGAACTCGCCGCGCTCCTGCCGCTGATCGGCCGGGAGAAGGCTCTGAAGCGGCTAGGCGGCGAAAAGGCCTGACCTATTCCTTCTTCTCCGCAGGAGAGAATTAGGACGAAGGGTCTCGCGGCGCGGGGCTTGTGCGCACTCAGCCGTAAGATTAGGCGCATTCCCAGCCGTCGGCGCTTCGCGCGGCTGCCGTCCCACGCATGCGGAGCATGGGCAGAAGACCTCGCTCGGATCACTCGTGCCGGTGCATCGCCGATGCGTGCTTGGTGTCGCGCATGGTCGAATAGACCAGGAACGACAGGAAGATGATGCCGGCGAGGTAGTAGTAGAACCATTGCTCGTGGCCCTGTTGCTTGAAGAACAGGGCGATGGCCGGCGCTGTGCCGCCGAAAATCGAGACCGTGACGGCATAGGGCACGGCGACGCCGGTGGCGCGGATCGCGGTCGGGAACAGTTCCGCCTTCACCACCGCGTTGATCGAGGTGTAGCCGGCGGTGAATACCCAGGCGCCGCAAAGCAGCAGGAAAGCGACGAACGCCGATTTGGTCCCGGAGAGCGTGGTCAGGATCGGCACCGTCAGCAGCGAGCCGGCCAGCCCAAAGAAGATCAGCAGCGGCTTGCGGCCGATCCGGTCCGAGATAGCGCCATAGATCGGCTGCAGGATCGCCGCGAAGATCAGCGAGCCCGCGATCACGTAGGTCGTCGTGATATCGGAGAGGCCGACCGTTTGCTTGACGAAGGTCTGCATATAGGTGGTGAAGGTATAGAAGGCTGCGGTGCCGCCTGCTGTGAGGCCGACCACGATCGCGACCTCGCGCGGATATTTCAACAGGCCCTTCAGTGAGCTTTCCTTCTTCATCGTCGCCCTGGCGGCTTCGAAGGACTCGGTCTCGTGCATGTGCCGGCGCATCAGCATCGCGGTGACGGCGAGCATCGCTCCGATGACGAAGGGAATGCGCCAGCCCCAGGCGACGAGTTGCTCATGCGTCAGGAAGACGTTCTGCAGCAGCAGGAGCACCAGGATGGCGGTGAGCTGCCCGCCGATCAGCGTCACGTACTGGAAGCTCGAATAGAAGCCGCGATGCTCTGGGTCGGCGATTTCCGTGAGGTAGGTCGCGCTGGCCCCGTATTCGCCGCCGAGGCTCAGGCCTTCGATGATGCGCGCCAGCGCCAGGAGCGCCGGAGCGGCGAAGCCGATCGTCTCGTAGGTCGGCGTGAAAGCGATGATCAGCGAGCCGAAACACATCATCAGCACCGACACCATCAGCGAGAGCCGCCGGCCATAGCGATCGGCGAGGTGTCCGAACAGCCAGCCGCCGATCGGCCGCACGATGAAGCCGGCGGCGAACAGGGTCGCGGCGTTGAGCTGCTGGACCACCGGATCATGCGAGGGGAAGAAGGCCGGCGCGAAATAGAGCGCGAAGGCGGTGTAGGCGTAGAAATCGTACCATTCGACGAGATTGCCGACCGAGCCGATGAAGATCGCCTTGAGGCGGCGTTTGGCGTCGTCCAACTGGATGGGATGGGCGGGCGTCGTCACGGTTGTCTCTGACATGGCGGCCTTCTGAGCTGGGGAGCGTCAGAAGCGGGCGCGCGGCGCGATGGAGCCGTGGGACGGGTCTGGCGGCCTCCCGGAGGCGGCTTGGATGCTCTTCTTATGCTGCCGTTCCCGTCATGCGTCCAGAAGTGATCGCAGCGTTCTCTGTCGATCTTGCATACGGAAATCGCATGGAACTTTTTCTGCTCAGGGCCGCGCGGCCTGCGGGTTGAGGTTGGGCGCTAGGTTGGGCGCGACGATCCGCACCGCCCGGCGCTCGCCGGTGATGCTTTGCGATTCGCTCTTCAACCCGTCCTTCTTGTCGAGCACCTTCTCGCCGACGATGTCAGGGCCGACGCCGGCCGACTCGGTGCCGGCCGTCGGCGAATCTTCCGACGGCATCGGCTTCTCGTCGGGGACGACTGGAACGGGCGCGGGCGTCACGGGTTGGGCCGCGGCCGTGCCCTTGCGCTTCGGATCGGCTTTCGGGCGCGACAGTTCGGCCGCGCGCTGCTCGGTCAGGATGACGTCGCCCTTGCGCTTGTCGAGCAGGTATTCGGCGTCCCTGAGAGCTGCCGACCAGCTCTGCCCCTGACCGCGACATGTACAGGCGGCGTCGAAGCTGCGGATGTATTTGCCGGCATTGGCCAGCGATGAGTAGGGTTGGCCGGTTGCGCGCGAGGCGGCGTTCTGGATGTCGCCGCCGGTGCTCATGCCATAAGCCAGCGTCTCGGTGCCCGGGCACAGCGCCTGGCACATCTCGTCGCCATTGCCGGTATTGTTCGAGAGCGGGAAGAAATAACCGTCGCAGGTCCGGACGCAGACCGTCTGGGGGCCGCCGAGCCGCGGCTTCGCCGGTTCGGTCGGCTGCTCGGGATCGAGCTCCGGCAAGGTCGAATCGATCTCGCCGGGGCCGGGATCGCGCCCGAAGATCGTGTCGAAGAAGCCGCGCGGCTGCGCGCGGCAGTTGTTGTTGATGGCTGCCGCGAGTTGGGCGCGGCGCTGCTCGATGCCGCCACCTTCGGCCTGGCGCTGCAGAGCGCCGTACTGGTTCTGCAACTGGCCGATCTGCTGGCGGATGAAGTTGCATTGCGGTGGCGGCGAGTCGAAGAAGCTGAAACCTCGGTCGCAACCCATGGAGCGATACTGGTTGCCCAATTGAGCGAGCTGGGCGCCGACGCGCTGCGCGGCCTGTGCCGCGCGCGGATCGCCGCCGCTGCGGCCCTGCAGACTCTCCAGTTCGGCGCGCCAGGCATTGCAGGACGCCGACTGCGCCATGGCGCCGCCGCCAAGGGCCGCCAGCATCAGAAGGGCCATGCCGAAGCGTCTGGACAGTCGCAGCATCATCGCAGGTCGGGTCACGTCATCCATAGTCGAGCCGGCAGGCCGGCCCTGTTCGGGAACTGTGGTCTAGAACACCCGCCAAACACGACGGAACTATGGAGCGGAGCCTCGCCTGATAGGCCGCGGGGACGCTCCATCGCGAGGGCCTCGCATGCCACATTCGGGCAGGCGCAGCAATCCGGGGAAGCCGCGACCGCCCCGATGGTGGAAAACTTCGGTTCTGGTTAGAAGACCTGTGGCAGCGGCCCGGCCGCGCCGGTCCTCCGTGCAGCGCCAATGAGGCAAGCTCCCCATGTCCGACTATCTGCCTCTTCACGAAGCCGTCATTCCCGAGCTGCCGAACTATTATCGCGGCAAGGTGCGCGAGAACTACGACCTGCCCGACAATCGCCGCATCCTGATCTCGACCGACCGCTTGTCCGCTTTCGACCGGGCGATCGCGTCGATCCCGCTGAAGGGCCAGGTGCTGACCCAGACCGCGCGCTACTGGTTCGAGCAGACCGCCGATATCTGCCCCAACCATGTCCTGGAGTATCCCGATCCGAACGTCGTCGTCGGCAGGCGACTCGAGATCCTGCCCGTCGAGATGGTCGTGCGCGGCTATCTCGCCGGCACGACCGGGACTTCGATCCTGACGATGTACAAGCAGGGCCGCCGCGAGATGTACGGCATGACCCTGCCGGACGGTCTGCGCGACAACGAGGCGCTGCCGCAGGCGATCATCACCCCGACCAGCAAGGCCTTCGACGGCGGCCATGACGAACCGCTCTCGGCCGCGCAGATCGTCGGGGAGGGGCTGCTGACACAGAAGCAATGGGACGAGGTCTCGGCCTATTCGCTGGCGCTCTTCGCCCGTGGCCAGAAGCTTGCCAGCGAGCGCGGCCTGGTCCTCGCAGACACGAAATACGAGTTCGGCACCGATGCCGAGGGCCGCATCGTGCTGGCCGACGAGATCCATACGCCGGATTCGAGCCGTTACTGGTTCGCGGAAAGCTATCCGGAGCGCTTCGCTGCCGGCGGCAAGCCGGAATCCTTCGACAAGGATTTCGTGCGCAACTGGGTTGTCGCCCGCTGCGATCCCTACACGCAGGATCTGCCGCCGATCCCGCAGGAACTGATCAACCAGACATCGGCAGTTTATGTCCGTGCCTATGAGGCGATCACGGGCACCGCTTTCGCCTACCCGCCGAAGGGCGAGGATCCGGCGCAGCGCATCCGGCGCAATCTGGCGCGGTATTTCTGAGAGGCGGGGCGCTCAGGCCCCGTCTTCCTCGCGGTAGTTCCCTGCGAGGTGTCGGCCGCGCTCGGTCAACGTCGAAAGCACGCGCTCGAACACCTTGAGTTCGTCGGGAGCGATGCCCTCGATCCAGCGCGCCTCGAAGCCGAGCGCGAGCGGCACGATCTGGTCGTAGATGCGCTTGCCCGCCGGGGTCAGCGTGACGAAGGATTCGCGCCGGTCCTGCCTGTTCTCGGCGCGCGAGACGAGGCCGCGCTTCTCGAGTTCGCCCACGGCGCGCGAGACCTTGGTCTTGTGCATCTGGGCGAGCTCGCCGATATCGCGCGAGGTCAGCTTGCCGAACTCGCCGAGCTGCGCCACCACCCGCCATTCCGGGATGCCGATGCCGAAGCGCTCGCCATAGATGCGCCCCAGCGCCCGGCCGCCGAGCGTGCCGACGACGTTCAGGCGATAGGGCAGGAAGCGCTCCAGATGGAGAAGCTGATCCTCGAGGGCGGGCGGCGTTTTCGTTGACATGGGCTGGTCTGTAACGGTTCCGGAGAGCCTGGCGGGTTCGCGGCTATCATCCGCATCCGAGAGCCGCAAGCATAGAGCTGAAAAGGCGATGCTGTCGCGCGTCCCGCATCGCGTTCGGGCTACTTCGGACGAACAGTGGAATCCTGATCGGCCGTTGGGGTAAACTGTCGGTCCGGATTGGCGCGCAACGGGGTGGAATACCACATGGCGACGAGGTCGAGCTCCGGTCCGGAGGCGAAGGCGGCGATGATGCGGCGATGGTCGCGGCACTGGCTGCGCTCCTGCCGCGAGATGCCGGGCCGTGCTTTGGCCGTGCTCGATCGCCATGACGACGACCCGGGGCGGCAGATCCACGAGTTCCGCCGCCTGATGAAGGCTTGGCGGGCGCTGCTGAAACTTGCGCCCATCGGATTGGCCGAGGAGGGGAAGGCGATCCGGGCCTGCGCCGGGCGTTTGCGGCGCGGTTTTGGCGGGGCGCGCGATTCGGCCGTCATCGCCAAGGTTCTGGGCAAGCTATGCCCGGATCGGGCTCCGAAGGGCGACGCGGAGGCCGCAATGGCGGCCGCGGCAGTGCTGATGCGCGATCAAGGCGATGCGGTCCGGACCGAGCTCCAGAGATCGTCAGCCGCGATGGCGGGCTGGTCCTTGGCGGATGAGACGGGCGAGTTTCTGGCGCAGGCTTTCAGGCGAAGCTATCGGCGGGCTCGCCGTCAGGCGCGCGAGAATCCGCGGTGTATGAGCGTCGAGCATCTGCATGACTGGAGAACCACGGTCGTCGATCTGAGCTATCAACTCAGCTTCTTTGCCTGGGCTTGTCCTGCGCGGCTTCGACGGCAGGCCGGTATGGCGGAGCGCCTGCGCTCCGGGGTTGGTAAAGTGATCGACCTGGACATGGTCCGGACCCATCTCGCCGAGGAGGCGTTGACGAGCGGTGGCAAGCGGCTCGCGCATGAGATCGAGCGCAAGGAGGCCAGAAAGCGCCGCAGGGCGGCGAAGCTGGCCGACCGCCTTCTGGCTCGCCGTCCCAGGCGCGAGCACGCCGACCTCGCCATGGCGCTGGCGCGCCATCCGCCGCGGCGGGTCAGCTTTGCGTGATCCGCTCCCCGCAGTCGGCGAGGGGAGCGGTCATGGGTTTCAGCGCGCCTTCAGCCGGTTCATGAACGTATCGTAGGAGAGTTCCGCGATCTGCCACCAGAGCAGGTTCTCGCCGCGGAACGCGACCATCGAATCGTAGCCCTTCTTGAAATCCGGACTCTTGGCGCTGGTCTCGGCATAGTATTCCTCGGCCGCCTTCAGCGCGGCTTCCATCACCGGCAGCGGGAAGCCACGCAATTGCGCGCCCTGCGCCACCAGCCGGCGCAGGCCGCCGGGGTTCACGAAGTCGTACTTCGCCAGCATCCAGTTATTGGCCGCCTCGCAGGCATTCTGCACGATCGCCTGATAGTGCTTCGGCAGCTTGGCCCACGCTTCCTTGCCGATGATCAGGTGCAGCATCGCGCCGCCCTCCCACCAGCCGGGATAGTAGTAGTACTTGGCGACGCGGATGAAGCCGAGCTTCTCGTCGTCATAGGGGCCGACGAACTCGGCCGCGTCGATCGCGCCGCGCTCCAGCGCCGGATAGACGTCGCCGGGCGCGATCTGCGTCGGCACCACGCCGAGCTTGGCAAGCACCGCCCCACCCATGCCGCCGATACGGAACTTCAGGCCCTTGAGGTCGTCGATGCTCTTCAATTCGTTGCGGAAGAAGCCGCCCATCTGGCAGCCGGAATTGCCGCAGGGGATGGAGTAGGCGTTGAACCGGTCGAGCACGCCGTTCACGATCTGCTCGCCGCCGCCGAAATACCACCAGCTATGCTGCTGGCGGGCGTTGAGCCCGAACGGGATGCCGGTGCCCAGACCCAGCGTCGGGTCCTTGCCGATGTAGAAATAGGTCGGCGAATGCGCGCATTCGACCGTGCCGGACGAGACGGCGTCGAGCGCCTGCAGGCCGGGCACGATCTCGCCGGGGGCGAAGACCTGGATTTCGAACTTGCCGTCGGTCGCCTCGGAGACGAGCTTCGAGAACTGCTGGGCCGTGCCGAAGATGGTGTCGAGCGACTTCGGGAAGCTCGAGGTCAGCCGCCATTTCACCTCGGGTTGCGACTGCGCGACCGCCGGCATCGCGACCGTCGTCGCGGCGGCGGCCAGTGCCCCCGATTTCAAAAAGCTGCGACGTTCCATATGGTTTCCTCCCGAGGGCTTGTTATGCCCTTATTGGCGCGTCCGGGAAGGAATGAAAAGACATGAAGCTCGCCTCGCTCGCGCATGGCCGTGACGGCCGCCTCGTCGTCGTCTCGCGGGACCTGACCCGCGCTACCGACGCCTTTCCGGTCGTTCCGACGCTGCAAGCCGCTCTCGACGACTGGGAGCGGAACGCGCCACGCCTGGCCGATCTCGCCGAGGGGCTGGAGCACGGCTCGGTCCCGTCCTTCCGCTTCCACGAGCATGACTGCGCCGCGCCGATGCCGCGCGCCTATCAGTGGCTCGACGGTTCGGCCTATGTGAACCACGTCGACCTCGTCCGGAAGGCGCGGGGGGCGACCATGCCGGACAGCTTCTGGACCGATCCGCTGATGTACCAGGGCGGCAGCGACGCCTCGCTCGGCCCGCGCCAGGCCGTGCAGGCCCGCAGCGAGGAGGACGGCATCGATTTCGAGGCCGAGATCGCGGTCGTCACCGGCGATGTGCCGATGGGCGTGACCCGCGAGGAGGCACTCGGGGCGATCCGTCTGGTCATGCTCGTCAACGACGTGAGCCTGCGCAATCGGATTCCCGGCGAATTGGCGAAAGGCTTTGGATTCGTTCAGTCGAAACCGTCCTCTGCCTATTCGCCGGTCGCGGTCACTCCGGATGAACTGGGCGATGCCTGGCGCGACGGGCGTCTGCATTTGCCGCTGCTGGCGCTGGTCAACGGAACTTTGTTCGGCAAGCCGGATGCCGGCACCAACATGACCTTCGATTTCGGCGCGCTGATCGCTCATGCCGCCGCGACGCGCCGCCTCTCGGCCGGAACGATCGTCGGCGCCGGCACGGTCTCGAACCGCGATGCCGATGGCGGCCCCGGGCGGCCGGTGGCGGAAGGTGGCCTCGGCTATGCCTGCATCGCCGAGCAGCGCATGGTCGAGACGATCCGGGGCGGTGAGCCCAGGACGCCTTTCCTGCGCTTTGGTGATACCGTCCGCATCGAGATGAAGGATGCCTCCGGGCATTCGATCTTCGGCGCGATCGAGCAGGAAATACTGCCCCACGGCTGATCGTTCTCCGGCGGTCGCGGCTTGGCGGCAGCCGGTGGGCCGGGTAACCTCATGCCCTGAAGCGCCGATGCCAGACGCGAGAGCCGAGACGCCATGACCGAGACCGTGCCGTTCTATTCGACCGCCATCCCGCTGGCCTTCTTCATATGGGGGCCGGTCCTGGTGGTGCTGCTGTTCTGGGCGGTCGGTGTCTGGTCGAACCGGCAGGGCGTGCCGCGCATGCTGGAGAGCGACTGGGACGGTTACAGCGTCGCGGATGTCGAGAAGCTGTTCACGCTCTATGGCGAGGACAAGCGCGCCCGCTATCGCAACCGCGTGCTGCCGGCCGATGTCGCCTGCGCCTTCACCTATGCCATCGTCGGCGCCCTGATCGTCGCTGGCCTCGCGATGCGGGGGCAGCCCTGGTGGGTGGCTGCGCTCTGCGGAGGCGGCTGGCTGCTCGGCGGGCTCTGCGATGTGGCCGAGAACTTCGCTGTGGCGCGGTTGCTCGATCGCTATCCGCAGGTCGATGGTGGCAATGTCGCCTTCGCCAGCGCCATGACGCGCGTGAAACTGGTCCTCTTCGCCCTCGGCGTCATTGGCGCGCTCGCCGCTGCCTATATCGTCTTCAAGCCGCTGGCGGGTTGAGGCGGCGCCAAGCCGCGCCCGTGAGCCGGAAACGCGTGGCGACCACGACGGGATGGCCGATCAGGATCGTCGGGTCGATCGGCCCGGGCGTGAAGCCGAGCCGCTCCGCCAGTCGCAGGGAGGCCAGATTGAGCGGATGCGTGGTGACGGCAATGCTCGCCAGCGCGAGCGTATCGAAACCATGCCGCAACAGGCTCGCTCCGGCTTCACGCGCATAGCCCCGGCCCCAACTCGCAACGATGAAGCGATAGCTCAGCTGGACATCCTCGGTCGCGGCGCCGTCCGGAATAAGCCCGACATAGCCAAGGCACGCTTTGGGCTCCGCTTTCGCAAATACCGACCAGTAGCCCAGCCCCCGGTCGACATGGCTGAAGCTGCGTGCCGCAACGGCGTCGCGGCTCATCGCGGGATCGTCGACGGCGGCGATATGTTTCATCACGAGCGGATCGGCGTTCATCGCCGCGACGGCGTCGATATCCTCGAGCGACCGCGGACGCAGCAGCAGCCTTTCGCTTTGCAGTTCCGGCAGCATGGCCACGTTGCTCCGATGTTTCTGTGTCGATCGACATTGTGCGGTGCAGAACTCTGGTGCGCCGCCATCCGGCTTCCCATATCCTGCCGGGTGCCGAGCTGAAACGCGCCGGGAGAATTGGAATGCTGCTTCGTCGTTGGGTTCTGGCCGCTCTGGCCCTCGCCCTGTCGGGAATGATGCTGTCGCCGGCCTCGGCGCAGGAAGACCTGATCTTCAGGAAATCGACCGTCTGGAAGATGCTGACGCCGAACGACAAGCTCGCCGTCTACGGCGTCGACGATCCCATCGTCGAGGGCGTCGCCTGCCATTACACCGTGCCCGAGAAGGGCGGCGTATCCGGCATGTTCGGCGTTGCCGAGGAGGTTTCGGAGGTCTCGCTGGCCTGCCGCCAGATCGGCCCGATCAAGTTCAAGGAGAAGGCTGGACAGGGCGACGTGGTCTTCCGGGAGCGCCGCTCGTTGATCTGGAAGAAGATGCAGATCGTCCGCGGCTGCGACGCCAAGCGCAACGTGCTGGTCTATCTCGTCTATACCGACAAGCTGATCGATGGCTCGCCGCAGAACTCGACCTCGACCGTGCCGGTCATGCCCTGGGGCAATTCGGGCGAGCCGCCGAAATGCTCGGAATGGATTCGGTGAGGCTGAAGACGGTCACTCGCCGCAGGTGATGCTGAGCGGCTGCTCTGTCGCTTGCGGCGGGCTCTGCCTGGTGATCGAGCCGGTGAAGTCCTCGCGGGTGGCGACGCCGAAGGCGACGGCCTTGCCGAAGCCCTGCGATTCGCACCAGGCATTGGCGACGATCTGGCCGCATTCGGCCTTGGACGAGATGCAGTCGGCGACGCCGTAGCCGTCGCTGGCCGGGATCAGGAAGGTGCGCGGTTCGTTCGCGGCGGCGACGGTCTGGCTGGTCGGCATGATCGACAGCGAGATGCCGCCGGCAACGATCCCGAGCAATCCGACGAAGGCCACGGCGCGGCGCATGAATTTGGGTTCCTGATGGGTTGCGGGCGCTGAACCCGCGAATCGGGAGGATGGTTCCGGTCGGTTAAATTTGAATGAACCGCAGCAACCTTCGAGCAATGCTGCAATGCAGCATTCGGGCGCCCTCTTGACGGAAAGCCCGCAGAAAGGCAATCAGGTCCTCCCATGACGCGAGCCGCCATCAACAGCACTTGCATTATTTGCCGCTAGCTTTCGCTGGCCGGCTGCTCACGTCCTCGTCCTGAAAAACGAACCGACAAAAGCGCCCCCGGCCAGCGGCCAGGTTCGCCCTTTCGTATTTCGTCGACCGTTTCGTTCCAGGATTTAGCCCCGATGTCGCCGACCCTGAGGCTCTACAACACGCTGACGCGGACGAAGCAGGACTTCGCGCCGATCGATCCGTCGAATGTCCGCATGTATGTCTGTGGCCCGACGGTCTACGACTACGCCCATATCGGCAATGCCCGCCCGGTCATCGTCTTCGACGTGCTCTACCGGCTGCTGCGCCATATCTACGGCGCGGATCACGTCACCTATGCCCGCAACCTCACGGACGTCGACGACAAGATCAATGCCCGCGCGGCGCGCGACTATCCCGGCCTGCCGCTGAACGAGGCGATCGCCAAGGTCACCGAGACGACGACTGCGCAGTTCCATGCCGATATCGACGCACTCGGCACACTCAGGCCGACGACGGAGCCGCGCGCCACCGAGCATATCGAGGAGATGAAGGCGATCATCGAGCGCCTGATCGCCCGCGGCGTCGCCTATGTCGCCGAGGAGCATGTGCTCTTCCATGTCCCGGCCGTCGCCCATCTCGTGAAGGCGCCGAAATACGGCACGCTCGCCCGCCGCTCGCTCGACGAGATGCTGGCCGGCGCCCGCGTCGATGTCGCGCCCTATAAGCGCGACGCGATGGATTTCGTGCTGTGGAAGCCGAGTCGTGACGGCATCGATCCCGGCTGGCCGTCGCCGGCGGGCATCGCCACGCCCGGCCGCCCCGGCTGGCATATCGAGTGCTCGGCCATGTCGATGGCAAAGCTGCTGACCCCCTTCGGCGGTGGACTCACCTGCGACGATCCCATGAAGAACGTGTTCGACATCCATGGCGGTGGCATCGATCTCGTCTTCCCGCACCACGAGAACGAGATCGCCCAGTCCTGCTGCGCCTTTGGCGCGGCGGAAGGGCAGCCCCTCATGGCCAATATCTGGATGCATAACGGCTTCCTGCAGGTCGAAGGCGAGAAGATGTCGAAATCGCTCGGCAACTTCGTCACCATCAACGAACTGCTGGAAACGGAAGCGTTCGGCGGCCGCAAATGGCCGGGCGAAGTGCTGCGCCTCGCGATGCTCAAGACGCATTACCGCCAGCCGATCGACTGGACGGTGAAGGCGCTGGAGGAGGCGGAGAAGACATTGCAGGACTGGGCGGAAACCGCACAGGGCGCGGTGGCGTCCAAGCCCTCGGCCGAACTGCTCGACGCGCTCGCGGACGATCTCAACACTGCACGCGTGCTCGCCGAACTGCATGCCCTTCGTAAGACGGGCGACCTGCCGGCGCTGCTGGCCGGCCTCGATCTGCTCGGCATAGGTCTGCCGGAGGTGGCAGCGCCTGCCGTCGTCGCGCCCGAGGTGGAACGCCTGATCGCCGCGCGCCTCGACGCCCGCCGCGCGAAGAACTTCGCAGAGTCCGATCGCCTCCGCGACGAGCTCGCGGCGATGGGTATCGCGCTCAAGGACGGCAAGGATCCCGCTACCGGCGAGCCGACGACCAGCTGGGAGGTGAAGCGATGAGCCCGAAGATCCGCCCGGCGGGCTCGCTCTCCTTCGCCATCAAGCTGGTCATGCTGGCGATGGTCGTGCCGCGCGTCGTCCGCTTCAAATTGAGGCGGGGGCGATGAGCGCCGCACGCGTCCATCTCTTCGACACGACATTGCGCGACGGCGCCCAGACCACGGGCGTCGACTTCTCGCTCGACGACAAGCGCGCCGTCGCGGCGCTGCTCGACCGGCTCGGTGTCGACTATGTCGAAGGCGGCTACCCCGGCGCCAACCCGCTCGACACCGCCTTCTTCGAGCAGAAGGCGACGAAGCAGGCGAAATTCGCCGCCTTCGGCATGACCAAGCGGGCAGGGCGCTCGGCCGCCAACGACCCCGGCATCGCCGCGCTCCTGGGGGCGAAGGCCGACGCCATCGTCTTCGTCGCCAAGGCCTGGGACTACCATGTCCATGTCGCGCTCGAGATCTCGCTGGAGGAGAACCTCGCGGGCATCCGCGAAAGCGTCGAGGCAGCCAAGGCCGCCGGCCGCGAGGTGATGCTCGACTGCGAGCATTTCTTCGATGGTTACAAGGCCAATCCCGATTACGCGCTCGCCTGCGCACGCACGGCCTATGAGGCCGGTGCCCGCTGGGTCGTGCTCTGCGACACCAACGGCGGCACGCTGCCGGACGAGGTCGGCGCGATCGTGCGCGAGGTCGCCAAGACCGTCCCGGGCGATAATCTCGGCATCCACGCCCATGACGATTGCGGCTGTGCGGTCGCCAATTCGCTGGCCGCCGTCGAGGCCGGAGCGCGTCAGATACAGGGCACGCTCAACGGCCTCGGCGAGCGCTGCGGTAATGCCAACCTCGTCACGCTCATCGGCGCGCTCAAGCTCAAGGAGCGCTATCGCGGCCGCTTCGAGCTTGGTGTCAGCGATGACCAGCTCGGCGAATTGACCCATGTTTCCCGTGCGCTCGACGAGATGCTGAACCGCGCGCCGAACCGCCACGCGCCCTTCGTCGGCGCCTCGGCCTTTGCCACCAAGGCCGGCATCCATGCTTCGGCCGTGCTGAAGGACCCACGCACCTACGAGCATGTCGCACCGGAAGCGACCGGCAATACCCGCAAGGTCCTGATCTCGGACCAGGGCGGCAAGTCGAACCTCGTCGCCGAGCTGGAGCGCATCGGCGTCACGCTCGGCCGCGACGACCCGCGTCTCAATCGCGTGCTGCAGGAGGTCAAGGACAAGGAAGCGCAGGGCTATGCCTTTGAGGGCGCCGACGCCTCGTTCTTCCTGCTGGTGAAGCGCATCCTCGGGGAGGTGCCGGAGTATTTCGCGGTCGAGCGCTTCGCCGTGAATGTCGAGCGCCGCTACAATGCGCTCGGCGAACTCGTCACCTTCTCCGAGGCGATTGTGAAGCTGAAGATCGGCGACGACCTGCTGATCTCCGCTGCTGAAGGCGACGCCGGCCCGGTCAACGCGCTCGACATCGCGCTCCGCAAGGATCTCGGCCGCTACCAATCGCTGATCGGCGGCTTGCGACTGGTGGACTACAAGGTCCGCATCTTCCAGGGCGGCACCGATGCCGTGACACGCGTGCTGATCGAGTCCGGCGACGAGACCGGCGAGCGCTGGACCACGGTCGGTGTCAGCGCCAACATCATCGACGCGTCTTTCCAGGCGTTGGTCGACTCTATCACCTACAAGCTGGTCAAGGCCGGCGCGACGGCTTGAAGCGCGCCTCGCCAAGAACGTTGGTTATCCCGGGCGAAGCGAAGCGCAGACCCGGGATCTATGCCTGAACCTTTGCCGGGAGGGCTCCGGCATGGATCCCGGATCGGCGCCGCTATCGCGGCTTGTCCGGGGACGGCGTGGGAGGTGGTTAAACGCTCACTCCGTCAGACGGATAACCCGGTCCTTGCACAGGTCCATATCGGCGTCGCTCTCGGCTTCGTCGTCGAACCGCGCCTGCACCGTATAGGCGCAGCCCTGCGGCTTGTTGAGCTTGAGCGCGACGCTTTTGCCCGGCGCCAGCGGCTTGGCGAGCTTGGCGACAAGGCGCGGCTGGTCGCCCGGCGTCGCGATCGCGAAATTGCTCAGGGGTACGGTGCGCTGGTTGGTGATCGTGATCTGCGGATGCGGCCGGGAGCCTTGGGCCGCGGCGGGTAGAGCAAGAAGAATGGCAGCGGCAATGCCGACCCCGGAGGCGACAAGCTGTTGAGCCTTCATGATGTTTCCTTCCCCGATCATGAGCGTCGCGCGCTCTGATGGGGATCAGATACCGGGGATGGGGCGTTGGCAAGGCAGCTTTCGGGCAGCCCGAGCCATGTTCCCCGCGCAACGACATCCCCATGCAACGGCGCGCGATTGGGTCTATATGAACGCGCCAACTGGAATCGTTTGAAAATGCCCGTGCCGTCAGCGCCGTCCCCGGCGTCGAGTTTCCAACGCTCTGCCGTCATCCAGCCCGGGTCCGGCTTCTTCGCCACCTTCCGCGCGCTCTGGCCCTATCTCTGGCCGACGGAGCGTGCGGATCTGCGCACGCGCGTCGTCGCGGCTTTCGCTCTGATGGTTTGCGGGCGGCTGGTATTGATGGGCGTGCCCTTCACCTTCAAATGGGTGACGGATGCGCTCGCGGGCACCTATTCGAACCTCGAAAAATGGTTGCCCTGGCTCGTCGGCGCGCCGCTGGCGCTGACGGTGCTCTATGGCCTCGCCCGCGTCGGTGCCGCGGCTTTCGTCCAGATGCGCGATGCCATCTTCGCGCCGGTCTTCATGCATGCGGTGCGCACGCTTGCTTTGCAGACCTTCGGCCATCTCCATCACCTCTCGCTGCGCTTCCATCTGGAGCGCAAGACCGGCGGTCTTACCCGCGTGCTGGAACGCGGCCGCAACGGCATCGAGGAGATGGTCCGCCTCGGCCTCAACCAGCTCGTGCCGGTGATCATCGAGGTCACGCTGATCATTGCGGTGCTGCTGTACCTGTTCGACTGGCGCTATGTCGTCGTGCTCGTCACGATGGTCACGGCCTATATGACCTACACCATCAAGGCGACGGAGTGGCGCATCGCCATCCGCTCGGCGATGAACGAGTCGGATACCGACGCCAATGCCAAGGCGATCGACTCGCTGCTCAACTACGAGACGGTGAAGTATTTCGGTGCCGAGGCCCGCGAGACCGCGCGCTACGATCAGTCGATGGCGCGCTACGAGCGCAACTCGATCAAGTCCTACACCTCGCTCGCCTGGCTCAATTTCGGCCAGGCCGCGATCTTCGCGGTGGGGCTGACGCTCTCGATGGTGATGGCGGTGCGCGGCTTCCAGGCCGGCACGAACACGGTCGGCGATCTCGTCCTGATCAACGCGATGCTGATCCAGCTCTACCTGCCGCTGAATTTCATGGGCACGGTCTATCGCGAGATCAAGCAGGCGACGCTCGATATCGCCCAGATGTTCTCGCTGATCGGTCGCGATCCCGAAATCCAGGACAAGCCGGGTGCCCCGCTGCTCGCAGTCCCGGCCGGCGAGGTCGCATTCGAGGATGTGCATTTCGCCTATGTGCCGGAGCGGCCGATTCTGCGCGGCGTCTCGTTCAAGGTCCTGCCGGGCCAGACCGTCGCCATCGTCGGCCCGTCCGGCGCCGGCAAGTCGACGATCTCGCGCCTTCTCTTCCGCTTCTACGAGCCGCAGGCGGGGCGTATCCTCATCGACGGCCAGCCGATCGCCGATGTCCAGCAGGTCTCCCTGCGCGCCGCCATCGGCATGGTCCCGCAGGATACGGTGCTGTTCAACGACACGATCGAATACAACATCCTCTACGGCCGCCCTGAGGCGACGATGGCCGAGGTCGAGGAGGCCGCGCGCCTTGCCCAGATCGACCGCTTCATCCGCCTGCTGCCGGAGGGCTACGCGACCTCCGTCGGCGAACGCGGCCTGAAGCTCTCCGGCGGCGAGAAGCAGCGCGTCGCCATCGCCCGTACCATTCTGAAGGGGCCGCCGGTGCTCGTACTCGACGAGGCGACCTCGGCGCTCGATTCCTTCACCGAGAAGGAGATCCAGGACGCGCTCGACCGGGTCAGCGAAGGCCGCACCACGCTGGTCATCGCGCACCGGCTCTCGACCGTGGTCAATGCAGACGAGATCATCGTGCTCGACAAGGGCCAGATCGTCGAGCGCGGCCATCATCGTGATCTGCTGGCAGCGAACGGCGTCTACGCTGCGATGTGGAACCGTCAGCGCGAGGTCGACGAGGCCAAGGCCACGCTCCAGCGCGCCACCGAGGCCGAGGGCGAGAGTGTCCGGGTGACGTTGACGTAAGCCGGCGGGTCAAAGGCCGTCATGCCCGGGCTTGAGCCGGGCATCTCAGGACGAGAGGGCGCCTCGTCCTGCCTGAAATTCTCGGGTCTGCGCTGCGCTTCGCCCGAGAATGACGTGCGTGGCCGGTTTGAAATCCCTCGCAACTGCGGTCTGTTTCCTGCATGCTGCTTCCTGCATGCTGCCCCGGCAGGGTGAGGCTGGGGGGCTGCCATGTTCGATCCAACCACATTCGTAGGTTTTCACACCTGGCTGAGCCTCGTGGCCATCGTCGCTGGGTTTCCCGTGACGATGAGGCTGCTCCACGGACATACGCGCCCAGGCTGGACCGGCGTGTTCCTCTCTACGGCCTTCGCCACGAGCGCGACAGGCTTCGGCTTCCCGTTCAGCGAGGTGCTGCCGTCCCATATCGTCGGCGCGATCCATATCGTGTTGGTCGTGATCGCGGCTTACGCGCTCTATGGACGCAGGTTGGCGGACGGCTGGCGCCGCATCTACGCGATCATGGCGGTGCTCTCCTTCTACCTACTGATCTTCGTGCTCGTCGCGCAGCTGTTCGGAAAGGTCCCCGCCCTGCGTGCCCTGGCACCGACCCAGTCCGAGCCGCCCTTCGCCATCGTTCAGGGAATTGTCCTCGTCGTCTTCGCCCTGCTGACTTGGAAGGCAGCCGTCCGTTTCGTCCAGTTTCCGCACCGGGCAGCCTGACCGGGGCGGCCGCGACATCGCGCGCCGTGCAACGGCGCGCGGCGGGGCTTTCCCTCCGCGCCGGAACCTCCTAAATCAGCGCAACGCTCGCGGTCGGCATCCGGCTGCGACCATGCCATTCCCCGTGCGCCCGGCGCCGGCAGCCAAACGGAACCCACCCCATGTCCCTCGTCGATTCCGTCCGCAAGGTAATCGTGCCCATCCACAAGGAGGGTTACGTCTTCATCGCGATCGGCCTGGTGGCGACGATCATCCTCGCCAATCTCTGGTCGCCCTTCGGCTGGATCGGCGCGATCATCACGATCTGGATCTGCTATTTCTTCCGCGATCCGGTCCGCGTCACGCCGCAACGGGAAGGGCTGGTGATCTCGCCGGCCGATGGCCGCATCAGCCAGATCGCGCAGTCGCTGCCGCCGCCGGAACTGGAACTGCCGGCCGAGCCGATGACCCGTATCTCGATCTTCATGAACGTCTTCGACTGCCATGTGAACCGCGCGCCCGTGCCCGGCCGCATCGCCAAGATCGCCTATACGCCCGGCCTCTTCCTCAATGCCGAGCTGGACAAGGCGAGCGACGACAACGAGCGCAACGCGCTGGCGATCGAGACCGCTTCCGGCATCGTCGGCGTCGTCCAGATCGCAGGCCTGATCGCGCGGCGCATCGTGCCCTTCGTCAAGGAAGGCGATGTGCTGGGCACCGGCGAGCGTTTCGGCCTGATCCGCTTCGGCTCGCGCGTCGACGTCTATCTGCCGAGCCATGTCGTGCCGCTGGTCGGCGAAGGGCAGACGGCGATCGCCGGCGAGACCGTGCTCGCAGACCTGACCGGCAACGAGCCGGTCGCGCGCAGCTTCCGCGACATCTGAGCGGCAGCGCTCAAGGACGGCGTCTGAAGAGGGCGTGTCTTCCCGTGCGCGTTGCGGCAAGTGGGTGCTGCTGCGCAGGCACGGGGCCGCTCGCCGAAAGAGGCGCCCGTCCTCGTCGCTGTTGGAAAGCACGCCTCTCCGGCCAACGGTCCCGCATCTGCGCAGCGGCACTTCGCGCCGCAGCGCGTGCGGGATGACGGCTGCCTGAGCCTAGCCTGCGCCCCCAAAACCGCGTATTCCGGCTGACATGAGCGACCTGTTTCCTCCCTTCGAGCCCGAGCGCGTCGAGTCCAAGCGCGCCCGCTTCAAGCCGATTCCCTTTCGATTGCTGGCGCCCAACGTCATTACGCTGCTGGCGCTCTGCCTTGGCCTGACTGCCATGCGCCTGATCGTCGAGGGCAAGCTCGAGACGGCAACGATCTGCATCCTAATCGCGGCTGCGCTGGATGGTGTCGACGGCCGTCTGGCCCGCCTGCTCAAGGGCACCTCGCGCTTCGGTGCGGAACTCGATTCGCTCTCCGATTTCGTCAATTTCGGCGTCGCCACCGGCTACGTGCTCTGGATTTTCGTCCTGCACGACCTGAAATCCTTCGGCTGGATCATCGTGCTGACGCTGGCCTGCGCCATGGCGCTCCGGCTCGCGCGCTTCAACGTGATGATCGACGATCCCGATCGTCCGGAATGGCAGAAGAATTTCTTCGTCGGCATGCCTGCCCCCGCCGGTGCGATCACCGCCATGCTGCCGGTCTATCTCCACATCGTCGGCGTGCCCGTGCAGGAATACGGCGCGCTCCCCGTCGGCATCTACATCCTGTTCATCGCCTTTCTGACGATCTCGCGCATCCCCTGCTATGCCGGCAAGACGCTCGGCACCCGCATTCCGCGCACCCAGGTGCTGCCGATCTTCGTCGCGGTGGTGATCGTCGCCGGCCTGCTCTTCGCCTACACGTTCGAGGTGCTGACGGTCGTCGTCATCGCCTATCTCGCGCTGATCCCAGTCAGCGTCGCGCGCTACCGCAAGCTGGAACGCGCGCACGCGCTCCAGGCGCCGGCTCCCGCGGCGGAGCCTGCCTCCGGCGATCAGGTCTGATTATTGGAGGTGGCGTTTAGCGGCGAGAGCCGCTGAGGCGCGCCGCATTGGCGCGAGTGCGCCGGGCGAAGGGCTCCAGCGTGCTGTCGGCGGCCTTGACCGCCGCCTTGGCGAGGTCGAGTTGGCCAAACGGGTTGAGGGCGAGGCCCCACCAGAAGGTCGTCGTCGCCAGCGTTGCCGCATAGCTGCTCTCGAGCACGGCGGATACCTTTTCCGTGACGGCCTTGGTCGCCTCGCGCTGGCCGCGGCTGTCGCCGAAGGCGCCCTTCATCAGGAGCGGCATCCGCATGGCGATGGTCAGGCCGGCTTCCGCATGCATGGACATCAGGCGGGCCGCGAGAACCTGCGCCTCCGCCCCGGTCGCAAGGGCGGAGCCCGTCGATTTGCGCGCTCGGGCCATGGGAGAACTCCAATAGATCGGCGGCGCCAAAGAGCGGAGCGCCGAGGGGGAGGCAAGTCTGCCGTCAACAGCCCGGCTTGGCAATGCCTGGTATACCAGTGCTCCGCACGGATTTGAGGCAGCTCGGCGGAGTGCCCAAATGCGCGGCATCCCGGAAGTTCTGCCTTCAGGCATGGATTTATCGTTCTGAGGAAATGCTCTAAAGGCTGATCCGGTGTCGATCCCTGCGCCTCAATCCTGTCGAGCAGCCTGTTGAGCCTTTTCTCCTCTCCCAAACATCCCGGCTGGCGGCCGATGCTCGTCCTCGCATCGGCCTCGCCGCGCCGCCTCGCCCTGCTGGAGCAGGCCGGGCTGAAGCCGGACGCATTGCTGCCGGCCGATCTCGACGAGACACCGCTGAAGGGCGAGCGCCCGCGCGACCTTGCCCGCCGTCTGGCCCGAGAAAAGGCGCAGGCTGCGCGCGAGGGTGCGAAGGCGCGTGCCGATCTCCAAGGCTGCTATATCCTCGCCGCCGACACGGTCGTCGCCGTCGGCCGGCGCATCCTGCCCAAGGCGGAGATCGTCGATGAAGCCGCGGCCTGCCTGCGTCTGCTCTCGGGCCGGGCGCATCGCGTCTATACCGGCGTCGCGCTGGTGACGCCGTCGGGTGCGATCCGCGACCGCATCGTCGAGACCCGCCTGCGCTTCAAGCGCCTCTCCACCGAGGATATCGAAACCTATCTCGCTTCCGGAGAATGGCGCGGCAAGGCTGGCGGCTACGCCGTGCAGGGCATCGCCGGCTCCTTCGTCATCAAGCTCGTCGGCTCCTATACCGGCGTCGTCGGCCTGCCGCTCTACGAGACGGTCAATCTTCTCGGCGGCGAGGGCTTTCCCATCCGCTTCGGCTGGATGAACGCAGCCTGACCCGGCGTCCATGCGGGTTGCCTGATCGTGATCCTCGGCTGATCCTCCCGCCGGGAACGCGCCGACAAAGGGGGAAGCGGATATGACGGGACGTCTGAGCGGCAAGGTCGCGATCGTGGCAGGCGCGGGATCGATCGGCCCTGGCTGGGGCAACGGCAAGGCGACGGCGACGATCTTCGCTCGCGAGGGCGCGAAAGTCGTCTGCGTCGATATCAATCGTGACGCCGCAGAGGAGACCGCCGGCATCATCCGCAACGAGGGCGGCGAGGCATTCGCGATGCAGGCGGATGTCACGAAGGCCGATCAGGTTGCCGAGCTCGTCGCTCACGCGCTCGGCCGCTACGGCCGCATCGACATCCTCGACAACAATGTCGGCATCGCCGAGGTGGGCAGCGTCGTCGATCTCGCGGAGGAGGTCTGGGAGCGCGTCTTCAGGGTCAACCTCACCGGAGCCTTTCTGGCGATGAAGCATGTCATCCCGGTGATGCAGCGCCAGTTCGAGGAGACAGGCGAGGGCGGATCGATTATCAACATCTCGTCGATCGCCTCGATCCGCCACACTGGCGTCCCCTATGCCAGCTATTCCGCGACCAAGGCGGCGTTGAACCAGCTTACCCGCACGACGGCGGTACAGTATGCGCCGCAGCGGGTCCGCGTGAACGCGATCCTGCCCGGTTTGATGAAGACGCCGATGGTCGAGCATTCCGCCGGCCTGGCCGCCGTCTACGGCAAGGGCGATGTCGATGCGATGTGGGCCGCCCGCGCGGCCCAGGTCCCGATGGGGCATATGGGCGAGGCCTGGGACGTTGCCAATGCCGCGCTCTTCCTCGCCAGCGACGAGTCGCGCTACGTCACCGGCATCGAACTCGTCGTCGATGGAGGCATCACGCTGAAATATGACTGAAACTGACAACGCTCCGCCGGCCGCAAAACCCTGTCCGATCTGCGGCAAACCGGCGGTCTCGCGCTTCAAGCCGTTCTGTTCAGCGCGCTGTGCCGATATCGACCTCGGCCGCTGGCTGAAGGGCAGCTATGTGATTCCCGGCGAGCCCATCGACGCGGCGGAGGAGGGCGCGCCGCAGCAGCGTGAGCGCGAGGAATAGGAAACAGGCTGCGCTGGTTGCCCGCTTGCCCGGGCTGCGCAGCGCCGATCCGCCTGCGCTGGAGCGATCCGGCGCCGGAACCCGAATCGTCATCATCCGAGCCGGATGTGGTGGCGTGAAGCCGCGCGCCATCTCGCCGGTCGAGGTCGCGATGATCGGCCGGTCAACCGGCTCGTCGTCGCGCTGAGCCGGTTATGAATCTAGGTCAGCGGCTACCGCAGCGTGTCTTGCCGGCAGCATAATTCCCCAAACAGTCCCGAGACATGGTGATATCCCAGCTTGGCTGCGGCCATGGGCTGGCGCCCTGGCGCCTGTCGGATGCCGCGAGCGAAACCAAAGGTGAACCGCGTTCGCCGGTAGGGCTTGCCGGCCCGGCGTCGTGAGGCCATCTTGAGCCGGATGAAGCTCCTGCTTGTCCTCGGGATCGTCATGAGCTGTGGCTTGGCGATCTGGCTAGCGCTGGACGGCAACGCCGTGATCGCGTTGCCGCTCGTCATCATCGTGGGCGCTCTCGTTCGGACACTGGTCCGCGTTATCAACGGCAAGCATTTCCGTCCGGCTGAAGCTCCGATCGCCCGGGATTCGGAGGACTGACGGTCGCTGGAGGCGACGGCTCCGGCATTCTCTCCGGCTCCCCCCTTTTGGAAAGAAGAGGCTAACCAAACGGCAGGTTTGGCGCTGCCGTCGGTCCGGATTCGGTGATAGTCTGACCTTCGCTTGGCCTGCTGGTGTAATCCCCGTCGATGGAGGAGCTATGGCTGATCGGATGAAGGCTCTGCTGGTGCGCGACATCGAAGCGTTGCGTGCCGACGTGCTGAAGGCCGGCATTCTCAATGCCAAGGCCTTGCAGGAAAGCGCGGAAACTCATGTTGCGCATCTCCATGACACGCTGCGCGAAACCCGGGAATTGCATGAAGTTTCATTTCAGGTGGTGAACGACACCATAGGCTTCGCCAAACTGCTCTATGGCCATGCCAGCATCGCCGAATCGGAGCGTGCCCGGCGCGCCGCGCTGATCGCCATCGATCGTCTCGCGGCGGTGCTCGGGCGCTGCGAATGCCGGGAGACGGCGGGTTCTCCCTGAGCGCTATCGTCAGCCGTCGCGTAAAGCCTTTTGCGGGGGCGCAATCCACAGGCTCGGCGCTGGTTGACGCCAGATCGAAGAAAGCCGGCTGAAGTGACTGGACAGGCTGCGCGCCTGCATCTATATCGCCCCCACCAACACGGACGGTCTCGCACCGCTCCCGGTTCGCCCAGGTAGCTCAGTTGGTAGAGCATGCGACTGAAAATCGCAGTGTCGGCGGTTCGACTCCGTCCCTGGGCACCATCAACCTTATCCGCGACTTAGCCCATTGATCCGGCGCCTGATTAAGGCTTCTTGCTGCCGGTCGCGCTACCGGCGCTTGTTCTGGCAGCGTTCCGCCACGCGATTCTGAGCTTGGCTACTCGGCTCGATTGGACGACGGTCCCTCGATTGTAGCCCATCGTAGTGCTCATCTGCGTATGGGTCGCGGCCTTCATCACATCCTCTGCCTAGGCGCCCGCTTCGAAGGCTTCAGACACCGCGTCGGCGCGGCTATCCATGTTACAGACATCAGCCGGCCAGCCGCTCTTGTTCGCGATCTCCCGGAATTTGACCTTGAACTGCCGATTTCGATACGGCTGCCGGGAACCCTCATCGAAAACGACAGGCCCGATCCGGCGATCCTTGGGGATTTGCTGCAGCAGCGCCAGGCTATCGGGATATGTTTTCAAATCGTGAACCGCGACCTCGCTACCGTTGCCCTCCGGCAGCGGCGTGACCCGGCGCGCGAGCATGCGGCTGCCATCGGTTGCGACGGCGGCCAGCCGGGAGCCGTTCTCCGTCTCGACCTGATGCCAATGCACGCCGCAGATGCGATGTAGCGTCGGCTCGTTCGATGCGGCGAATACCGTATCGCGCAAGATACTGGTGATCACATCGGCCGGCATGTCGAAGCGATGCGTCATGTCGCCCGGGGCGATATCGGGATAGTCGCCCACCGGCAGGGTCGGCAGGCGGGTATGCGAGCGACCGCGGCGCATGCTGAGCCGCGTATCGGGCTCAAGCTCGAATGAGATCTGGCTGCCGTCCGGCATGCGGCGGATGAGATCGAGCAGATGATCGGCCGGCACGGTGATCGTGCCGGTCACCTCGACATCGGCCGGGGCCATGGTGCGGATCTCGATTTCGAGATCTGTCGCGGTGACCGCGATCTGCGAGCCCTCGGCCGCGATCCTGATGTTGTTCAGGATCGGGATGATGTTGCGGCGTTGAATCACCTTCGCAGCCGGATCGACGGCCTTGAGCAGATCGGTGTGTTCGATGACGAGTTTCACCGGCTGCGCTCCAGATGCCGTTCCAGAGCGTCAGCGATGCCTATGAACCGGCGCGGCAGGCTGCGGCCAAAGTGGATCACGCAGTCGTGGAACTCACCGAGCCGAGCTCGTGCAAGCGCCTCTTCAAGCTCAGACTCGTCGCTTGCGACGTTTTTATCTTCGTCGCTGAGATCGGGCAGGCTGGGCATCTTGAAATGCTCCAGCAGCCCGTTCAGCGCCACGCGATATCGTCTTTCTCGGCGGGTCGTCGTTGATGGCGCGGCGCAGGACGTTGATATGGCCGCGCGCGACGGTATTCGGGCTATGATGCTCTTCGAGCTTCGGCGGCGCCTTCGAGGGCGCGATACGATCCACGGCATCAGCCATGTTCTTTTCCTTCGCTGGCGAGGGCGTTACCTTGGGTGATCTCAGAGCCGCCGGCGTGGCTGACGATGTGCTGCGCGTCCTTCCCCCGGAGAAAGACGATGTGCGGCCAGTTCAGCTCGCGGGTGTTGGCGCCGGTCTCGAAGCCGAGGGCGATCCAGCAGCGCTCGCGAGGCTCCCAGCGGAGCACGTAAAGCCCGCCACGGGAATCGAGGCCGATGAATTGACCCGTCAGTGCAGGCGCCGGGCGGCGGGCAGGAAGACGAAGCGGCGGGGCGTGCCGGTGAGCTTGATGTTTCACCTCGCTGAATGGCGCGGGCGATGTGGCGGACATAGACGGAGACGGCCTTCTAGTAGAGGGCCATCGGTGCCTTATGCGTGCGCCAAGACTTCTGTGCGCGCTGGGCTGCATCATCGCGGATGCCCTCCAGCACGCCGCGCAAGGCCTCGCGAGCGGGCGTCGGCAAGGCCGCGAGCGCGGATGCTGCCGGCAGCAACAATAGCGGGTTGCGGACGCCAGGCTGATTGGATCGCGCCGTCATGGAGGTTTCCCCCACGGCCTGCATGTAGAGATCGAGGATGGCCTCGCTCTCGCGACGCTCGTCGATATCGATCTTTCGGACGCGAACAACTTGGCGGAGGATCTTGACGTTGAAGCCGTTGCCCTTGGCCTCGGCGTAGACCTCCTTGATATCGTCCGCGATCGTCTTTTTTCCTCTTCGAGGCGCTCGACGCGCTCGACGATGGATTTTAGCTGATTGTTATTGAGCGGCTCCACGTCGCGGAAACGTATGTCAGCAAGTCCGGGCTGCGTGATCAGGTCGGGCTGGTCATCGACCTCGTTCGCGATGTTCAAAGCGACGCCGGCAGCATCAACGAGCGGCCCGATCAGGTCATCGAGGCGCGGCCCCACCCGCCGCCGCGACGAGGCTTCAAATCAACTTCGTAGAATCAGGCGGCTGAACCCTGAGACCGCCTTGCCGCAACCAGACGCCTCCGGGCGTTGCCTCCCGGCTCTTGGCCCCGTCAGCTCTGGCTGGTGGGGCTTTTTCGTTATCCATCCCGCTGCCGACTCGCGACCGCAAGCCCACGATGCTATTCGCTCAGATATAGACGATTGCGCCGTTATCCATCGTGTACCATTGCTGGGTGACTGTTCCAGCGTGATCGTAGAGCACGGTCAGGCTTTGCCAGGGCTGGACATTGTCCTGGTCGAAGTCGACATAGTAGGAGCCGTTGGTGCCGTCATAGACGCCGTTCATCTGATCCGCCCGCCCCAGCGCATCGTAATAGGTCGTGTAGTAGGCATAGGGCTGGGTGTTGTCGGGATCGAAGGTCGTGATGCCTGAACCGCCAGCGTCATAGAAGGCCTGAACCTGCGTCGGCCTGTCCAGCGCGTCGTAATAGGTCGTCGACGTCGTAAACGGCTGGGTATTGCCGGGGTCGTAGGTGACGATGTATTTCGTATTGCCGGAGACCGGGCTGTCGTAGGTTCCCACCTCCTGCGTCTTCTGACCCAACGCATTGAAATAATCGAAGCGTGTCGCGTAGGTCGTCTCTGTATTCGCGACATCGTAAAGGAAATCCCAGCTTCCGCCCGACCCGTCATAGCTGCCGAACTGGCGCGTCAACTGGCCCGACCCGTTGTTGAGCTCGGTATATTTGCTCCAGGCCTGGCTGTTGGCGAAGTCGAAATAGCTGATCTGCAGATCCGCCTTCGAAGCCGTGCTCAACTGCGAGAAGTCACCAGCAACACTCGTCGACGTCGCTACGACGATCGGGCTCGTGCCGACGCCCTTCACGTCGATGAAGCCGTTGCCGCCGTCAAAAACAATGCGCGCCCCGTCCGAGATCGACGTCACGGCAAGCTGGTAGTACTGGGCCCCGTCGATGCGGATGAGATCGTTCGTCGAAATCCCGCCATCCATCACGGTATCCACGACGCCGCCGGTCAGTTCGCCGGCCGTGAAATAGAACAGGTCGTTGCCAAGGCCGCCCGTCAGGATATCCGCACCCGTGCCGCCACGCAGGACGTCGTTGCCGGAACCGCCGTCCAAAAAATCGTCGCCAGCCAGTCCGGACAAAATATTGTCGGCGCGATCGCCTATTAGAATGTCCTTGTCGGCGGTCCCTAATTTATTAGGGATCGAACCTTCGGTAACCTGAACTACCTTGTCGTAAAATTTAAGCAAATCGACATTTCGAGCGACATTATACTCGCCATCTTTTCCTATTATAGAAATATCATTTGATACATTAACGAATATCAAGTACTCAGACGAATAGTTGTAAAACTCTAATGTATTGTATTTTCCAATACCCGAAAAAATGTAACTATTATCACCACTTCCGTCGATAATAGTCATTCCTTCATTTTGGAAGAGAAATTTATCTCCACCATTTGCCTTAATGGGCTTAGAAAGCGTGCTGCCAATGTAAATAATGTCGCTCCCAGGAGAGCGATAGTAATCGTCGTTTGAGTCCAGCCTCTTAAGGTGACCGGCCGGAACGGTTTGGTAGCCGTAGATTATTCCAGTTGGGCGATATATAGTATCGGCTAGAGTAAAATTTAATCCTTTTAATATATCTATTTCAGTATCGGTTGTTAATTTGATAAATGAATTCGCACAATTAACATATGAGTTAAAGGTATCTCTAATACCGTTGATTCTATCGAGATTTGATCTATCTGATGGCAGATATGAATTGTTGACTGCGTCAAAAATATCTCCAATTGCACTATTAATTTCATTTGAATTTAACAAAAAATGTCTTGCATCAGATTCCGAAACTGCGAACGCTCCGGGGAATTGGGAAGCTACGAGCGTTGCATTCACGACAACATTCTGAAGCCATCCAAAATACGATGATCTGTGAGTTGTGTAATCAAAATTCCCGATCGGTCCGGTCCCAACGGGTTGATAAGATGATGCTCCGATCCCCCATCCACCCGACGGATCACTGCTATAAATGCCAGCGATAGCTTTTCCCTGCGTCATGCTTGGAAGCGACATGAAACTGACCTCATTCATCCGGGATGGGATTTGCTGATCTGCATTTCATGCGCGCCCCGGCTAGGATAGTCAGAGGCGGGTTTCTGCCGTTGTGACATCACCCAAATGGGGGTTGAGGCTCGCCGATGTGATCTCCGAGGCTTCCGGCGGCGTCGTCCATGGCCTGGTCGTCGCAACCTGTCCTGGTCCCAAACGAATCGCGTCGACCGTCGTTGGTGCGCTTGCAGCGGGAATTGGCGGGCGAGCGGCAGGCCGTCGTTGTAGTCCGCTGCTTCCTGCCGCGTCATTTCGCGCAACCGCGCCTCCTTCGAGTAGTTTGCCGGAACGCGCGCCAAGAGGTTCGCGAAAGCCTGGAAATCTGAATAGCGGTAGCGGTTGACCAACCTGTTTCCTGCGAAGGACACGAAGTCCAGAATCCGGCTCCTATCGGTCCGGCTCTTCTTTTCGGCAGCGTGCCCTGCGCGCAACTCTATCCATCTGTCCAGTTCATCCAAAAGCAGTGGACGCTCCGGCCCGCTGTCCAGTGACTGCTTCACGAGCGCAGATAGCTCAGCCAGTTGCGCGCCCATGGCGTCGCGCTGGTCCTTGGGTAGTATGGAAATCCGATCACGCAGCCCGTCAATGCCATTCCCGACGGCGAGAAGGCGAGCGTCCATTTCCTCCTGCTCCGCCAGCCGTTCCGGCGCAAACTTGAGGGCAACGGCTTTCACTTCCAGTTCCCGGCGATGGTCGGCCGCTTCCTGCGCACGCTCGGCCACGTCCATCGCGCCGATCAACATTGCCTGTAGTTCTGCAATGAGTTCGTCTTTTGTCATTCGCGCTCCCTTGCGGCAGGCGAGGAATACCGACTCGGCGTGACCCGCCAGTAAACGCGCGGTGCGGGCGGCGTTTCGCTTGCCGCGCGGGCCAGGGTTCAGGCGCAGCGGCGAAAGGTCGAAGACGCCCTCAAGGTCGCGGGAAATTCTGATCTGGAATCGCCAGCCACTCCGGCGAGAGGTAAGGTGCATTGCGCCCGTCCGGGTACACGAGTGGGTAGGTTTCCCGAGCGGACGGCGTATCTGCCAATGGAATCAATGGCTTAATAGTGGCGGAGACGGAGGGAAACTCCGTCAGGAAAAATAACGCAGCTTATTCAATATCTTACCTTGGCGTCCCACTGGAATTTTGTAGCAAATTTGTGGCTGTGGATTTGTAGCAGATGCGACTTCCGTGGCTTAATTAAAATAGGTCGATCTGCTCCGAGTCAGCTTCGCGCTCCGCACGCCGGAAGATGTTCTCGACAAACGGGATATCCGGCTTTTGGCCGTCCAGTAGTTGTTGGACAGTTAGAATTTGAATCTTGGGATAGCCGCGCTTGAACCCGGGCGGCTGGTAAAATCCCGCCTTGACAGCTTCGGTGATCATCGGGCGCGTCGGCTCGACTAGCGTGATCAGAATGCCGATCTTAGCCTTCTCACGGTCGATGACATGGCCTAGGTCACGGATCATCGGCACGCTTATATTTGAACCGCCCTTGACCGATACGATAGCCTTATCTGTGCCCTTGGCCTGCGTCTTGAAATAGATCAGTCCATCAATCCCGCCGTCTGCGCCCTTCTTCTTCCCGCCAAAAGGCACCGCGTCGACGAGGCTGACCGCCCACCACTGAAACTGATACTTGTCCGCTGCGGCCAGCGCGTAAGCACCGCCAAGGTCCTTTGGCGTTCCATGCACCGTAAAACGGATGTCGGGAAAGGCATCTTTCACGCGCTTTTCGATGAGGCTGATCGCCAGATGAGTAATGTCGATTCCGATCCATGGGCGCCCTAGCTTCTGTGCAGCATGGATGGTCGTGCCACAGCCGCAGAATGGATCAAGAACAACGCTGTCGGGCCGCGTTGATGAGAGGATGATGCGTTCCAGTAGGGCGATCGGTTTCTGTGTTGGGTAGCCGAGCCTGTCCGGGTCCTTCGATCCCATCCACCGCACATCTTCATCGATCCCGTGAGGCGTCCCGAAGACAGTGCCCTCGGTATAGGGCTGATAGGCCCAAATGTCGGAGAGCGGCTGGCCATCGGTAAGGGTGATCTCGCGCTTGTAGGTTGGCCACTCGTCGCCAGCCTTCAGGTTGATGAAGCCCCGGTCAAACAGGTAGTCCATCTTCTGCGTCTGATCGAACCCCTCGACCTCGTCCTCCAAACCCTCCAACAGCGCGCTAGGTAAGGCCCAATGCCTACCCTTGGCCGTCGGGTCGATCCCCTTCCAAGGGTTTCCAGAGATGCCATTACGGGTCCCCGAGCCGGTCAGAATGTTGCCAGTGTAGTTAGTATAGAATCGTTCGCCTTCACGCACGAAGGCCTTTTCGACATGGCCCTTCATGAACGGACGCTTCATCTTATTCCAAACGTAGCGATCTCCCTTCGTATAGAACAAAATAACATCATGGATCGGTCCGTAGCGCTTCGATGAATTATGCGATCCGGTCCGCCGCCAAATAATCTCGTTCCGGAACTTGTCCGGCCCAAAGATCGAATCGAGAAGTATTTTGAGGTAATGAGACGCTGTCGGATCACAGTGGAGATAAAGGCTGCCATCGGACTTGAGAGCTCGGTGTAGCTCAATCAGACGCACCGTCATCATCGTAAGGTAAGCCATTAGATCGTTCTCTCTGAGAAACGACCTCATGGCGATAATCATCTCTGAAACGTTAGTGTTTCCACTCGTCTTGATTTCTTCGAACGCTCGCTCTGCCGAATCATTCCAATGCCAAGTGTCCTCAAACGCCTCAATCTGCGCTTCACTTTTTTCGCCCGAAGGCGCCTTGAATAGCAGATTGTAGTTTGCCTGGCTGTTAAACGGCGGATCAAGATAAACTAAATCGACGCTTTCGTCTTTGATATGTTCACGCAGAACTTGCAGGTTGTCGCCGTAGTAGAGCGCGTTCGTCATGTCGCATCTGTTCCCCAACTTTCACGACCGTATCCGAGAATCGCGGGATTAAAAGATGCAATCTCGAATTTCCAGTGGGCGGTGCACTATTGGTGTTCTAACGCGCCCTTGATCGCTTTCGGGGTTAGCGCGGCTGCACAACCCTTAGCGCGAGTCACGAGGCCCGCCGATCTGCACCGGCGGGCCTTATGTCGAAAATCGCCCTGGGCTCAGGCAGCGTGCTGGGTCGCCGCCCGGATGCTGATGCGGGGCTTGGGAAGATCGATGCCCATATTCTCCAAGCGCTCCACGATCATGTCGGCAAGCGCCAAGGTATCGAGGTCCGTATCGTCGGGCGTGGCGGAGTAAATTTCATCCGCAACGGCCCCGACCAAAGCCTCGCGGGCCATCTCTCGCTGGCGCATCACGCGCCTATCCCTATCGGCAGCACGCGCGACAATCTCGCGAAGGGCAGGATTGAGCGCCACCCTCACGACTCCAACATCTGGACGGGGAAGTCCGGGTTCACGAAAGCAAGCCAGCCGTCCGGGTGAATGGCCTTCGCGCGCGCTTCGATGAATTCAAGGATCTCCATCGCGACCTGCGGAACATCGAAGATCCCCGTCCCGCTGTGGTCACGCGCCTCGCAGATGCGATGCCCGATGTAGTCCAGCACGTTCTCGCGCGGGGAAAGGTCAAAGTTCTGCTGAACCCATTCGCTCGACGCATTCGCCAGAGGCGTGGTATTCTCGTTCATGCTCGTGTCTCCATTGGTCACATTGGGGGTGCGGAATGCAGAGAACGGCGCGGTGCGGTCGGCAAACTCAGCCGCGTCGTTACTCTCCAGCTCTTCGATTTCGCGAAGATGCCTCTGTATAGCGATCTCATGATCGGCAATCATTGAGCGCATAAACTCAATGCACCTGCTAACCGGGCTATATCCGGCGCGATCAGTTACCATCAAAACTCCTGCTTCAACTTCAGTTCATTGCTTACGAACGGAGTTATAGTCAGGGGGTCAGTGCGAATGTCATACAAGGAGCGGGTAGCCGGCCTGCGCCTTTTGCATAGGTCCGCTTCTACACTTCCAGCCCTCGCGCTCGGCGCCGCTGGCGCTCCTCCAGCCGGTCCTCAAGGCACATGATCGGCCAGATATCGGCGTCGCCCAGAATCTCGATGATGGTGCTGCGGAGGTCGTAACCGGGCTCGACGTGCGCCATGGAAAGGCGGTCGACCAGCGTGCGGTGGGTCTGGTCGGAAAGGTAGGAAGCGTGATTGATCGGGCTCATAGGCTGGTCTCTGGCGCCAGTGATTTGGCAGCCGAAGACTCGCACGGCCGGAATCCGGCCGCAATAGCCAATTGGGCAAATTAGCGAATAAATTCAACGGCTTAAGTAAGTGCTTACTTGCATTTCCTGCCACGAAAAACCCCTCGCGAGCTTGGCCTTCGCGAGGGGTTCAACCCGCCATTGCCGGTGAGGGCCGGCAATCTGTCTTGGCGGAACGCCAGCCGCCGCTTAGAGGCTAGCGATTACGTTATAGCGCATTCGCCGGAGCGATCGCTGGTGCTTATCAAAACTTTCCGAAGCCCTCGGGGAGCGAAGCGTCCTCATTGCGCTCCTTGGCGCGCCGCCGTCGCTCCTTCCGCTTCAGGCTCTGCACACTCGTCGGCTTGGCGTAATACTTCGCCCGCTCCTTCTCCTGCTGCCGTTCCGGGGTTAGCGGTTGATGGCTGCGAACGGGGCGCTTCTCTGTCTCCATGATGAGCGCGGCATAGGCGTCCCTGTCAGCCTTGCGCTTAACCTCCAGCTTCAAATCGCGGTCGTTCGCGAGCTTGGCCTTCGCCTCATCTATCGCCTTGCGGAACCGGCCCAGAACAGGCGCTGCCGGGGCCGGGCTGGGCACTGCTGGCGTTGTGTCCTCCGGGGTCGGAACAGTGAGGTCTAATGCGTCGAGCGCGGCCAGTGCCTCCAACTCTAGCGAAGTAAGTGGCCGCGCGGGTGCATCGTTCGATTGACTTTCGTCGTCGGGATTCATAGAATCTTCTCGCGAATAGAAGTGATTTTGACGGCAGAGACGTTGCAGCGTCTCTGCCGTTTCTTTTTTAGGTCGCGGCCTTTTCAATCAGGTCCGCGAGATCGCGTGCAAGATCGCCAGAGAGCACTACGTCCGGGCCGCCCATCCGAAGATTGATCTTGAAGCCGTTGCCAATGCGCTGGATGCTGAACCACGCACCCGCCTGAATGGTGTAGGGGCCACTGACGCCGGCCACCACGTCCCGGATTGTGCTGGCGAACAGTCGCGCAATGTCGAGGCTGAACACGAGCGCCGGATGGTCATCGAACGTTATAGAAACGGTGTCCCCTGCGCGCTCAACCACAATACCGGGAATGGTGCCGGGGATAACGCCTGCGGCGATCTCCTTGCGGAGCATGTGGCCGATGGTGTCGGCGAGGCTCAGATTGAGCACAGCCGAGAGGGTCTTCAACTGGTCGAGCCGGCGAGGCGGAAGGCGCAGCATAACGGAAGCGGGTGACATGGGAACTCCTGTGACGTTGATTAATCGTATACGCGTATACGTTTATTGTCAAGGACTGCGTTCCTATGTCCTCCCCTGTTTTCCACGGCGGACAGCTTGTGAAGTGTCCTCCCCCTTTTTCCCTTATGTATATGTATGTCTGTATTTGAAAACAGATAAACCAACGAAAAATGGGGGAGGACATTTCTCGCCCCTAATGCGACTACTCGCGCCTACGGCGCTCGCCTGCGCGGCCTCCGGCCTTGCCCGGCCGCTGGCGCGTCCGGGAAGGTTCATCCTCTCCTATCCGCAGGAACTCCTCCGGTAGCCGAAGGCGTAGGGTGCCGGCAACAGATGTCCCGTCCTCGGATAGAGAGGGCTCCGGCTCGGCCGCTCCGCGCCCGGCCGTCTCCTATCTCATGTGCGAACGGGACCGTTCCGGCCCGAAGCGTTTAGAGAGTCACCAGCGGGCGCCAGTTTCCGGCCGCCCTCTGCCACCTGCTCGGGCACGAAGGCGACTCCACGGCCTTCTCTGAGTCAGCGCGGCGCTATCGCGAGCGGGTGTTGCCGAAATTGCCCGGCTTCGTCTGCTTGCGCATCTCATCGGCCACGACCGACCGCATCGTCACCTCAAGCTGGCGCTGCATACGCTTCGCCAAATCGTCGTTCTGCTCAGGGGTGCCGGACGAGCCATTGACCGTGATCGGCGCCGAAATGCTGATCGCCTGCATCGGCGGCGGCACATTCGCCGATGCAAGTTCCGGCTGGCGGATGGCCGGCGCACTGCCGACATAGCCACCGTCCGCGAAGCCGCGAAGGGCGCCCCGGTGCATGGCCTCAAGGTTCTGCACGCCGATGCGGCTGGTCGCCGCCTTCGACATGACGAACTCGCCACGGTGCACGATGCCGGCCGGCTGATACTTCCCACCGTTGCCGGTATAGCCACCATCAGCGAAGCCGAAGATGCCCTTGGCGAGCATTCCGAAGATGCCGCCCATCGCGCCGTCCTTTCCGCCAAGGCCGAACAGCCCGGCAAGCGGACCACTGCCCATAAAGGCGGCCTGAAGCGCAGCCTTGAGTAACGCCTTCGCCAAACCCTGAATGACTTCGGTTGCGCTCTTTCCCTCCACGATCATATCCACGAAGCCGTCCGTGATCTCGGTCGCAAAGAACTTCTGAGCATCCCGAACGCCGTCCAGCGAGGTCTTCAGGTCTTCGACCTTCAGCTTCGCGTTGGCATAGCCCTGCGCGGCCTGATCGATCTTAACCCGCATTTCGTCGGTGACGGTGAGGCCATCGCGCTTCGCGGCTTCCTCAAGCTGGAGCGCAATCTTCGACCGCTCGACTTCCTCGCGGCCCTTCCCAACCATCTGTGCCTCAAGCTCAAGGGCGCGGGTCCGGCGCCCAATTGCCTCGATATCGCGATCAAAGCGGCTCTGCTTCTCAGCGCCAGAACCACCACCGCCTCCGCCGCCCTTACCTTCCTCGCCGGGAACGGCGTAGTTCTTCAGGGAAACAGGCTTGATATCGCTACCGGCACCCTTCGGGCGGGCCGGCGGCAGCGTCGTCGTGGTGAGGCGGTTCGAATAGTCGATTTCGGACTGGCGGAAGCCGGCGACGGCCTGTCGTGCGGCAGACTGTGCAGCGGCGTCCACGGCAGCGCGTTCGGAAGCCAGCTTTTCGCGGCCACCCGCGTTCGCCAGCCCCATTTCGCGGGCCTGTGCCACGCGGGTAGCGCGCTCGTCCTGATAAGTCAGCGCGGCAGCGCGCTGGGCGCCGGCATGAGCCTTCGCAAGCTCGCCGACCTTGGCGATAAGGTTCTGCACGCCGACCACTGCGTTGGTGGCAGCGGTGCCAATGCCGCCGATGCTCCCGGCAAGGCTATCGATCGCGCCGGCAAGGGTCGCACTGGCGCCGGTCGCCTTGTCGAACTCGCCAACGGCCTTCACGAACTCGTTCTGAAGGCGCTGCATCGCCTGCTCGGTCGTGACGGCGGCACCGGCCAGCTTTTCCTCGAGCAGCGGGGCGCCGGCCTGAATCGCCCGGAAGAACGCCTCGCTCGAGACCTTGCCATCCTTCACAAGCGCGGTGAGCTTCGCCACGTCGCCGCCCGCTTCGACCAAGCCAGCGGCAGCGGCTTCCAAGAGCGGGCGCATGCCGTCGAGCAGCGAGTTGTATTCCTCGGCCTGAATCTTTCCGCCTGCGAGGGCCTGGCCCAACTGAAGCAGCGCGCCGGACGCCTGCGAAGCTGACGTTCCACCGACGCGAAGCGACTGCGCCACGATATCCGTGACCTGCATAACCTCCTGCGAGGATGCCTTCAGCGTCGTCTGGGCGGCCGAAACGCGGCCGTAGAGCGTGGCGAGGGCGTCGAGCGGCGCATAGTTGCGCTGGGCGCTGGTGAACAGCTTGTCGAAGGTGCCGGACAGGTCCGCATCCTTCACGCCGGCCACCTTCAGCGTGTTCATGATCTTGGTGTATTCGTCGGCCGTCTTCCGAAGCTCGTTCAAGCCGATGCCGGCCGTGATCGCAGCAAAGGCAGCGCCGACCTTGCCAGCGGCTGCCCGGCCGAAGCCTTCCAAGCTCCGGGTCATGGCGTTGGCGCTCGCGGCCATGCTCTGTTCGATGTTGCGGGCGCCGGATCGGCTGCGCTTCTCGATGGACTTCCAGTTGTCGTTCGCCACGCGGTTCGCGCGCTGAAAGTTCTTCTCGAACTCGCGCATGCGGGCTTCAAGGGCGACAACAAGCTGTTCGGCGGCTTCGGCCATATCGTTTCCTTACGCGGCGAGGTCGTGGACCTTGGTCCAGAACTCGGCCTCCTCTGTGGGGTCCATGTCGTGAATGCTGCGACGGTTGTCGTTCGCGGCTGCGCGGCCAACGGCCATTGCGGCGGCGACCGCGCCGTCCTTCCGGTCGGTGCGTCGTGCCGTGTGCATGCGGACAAGACCTGTGTCGTTCCGACTGGCGACGACGCTATCGAAGTGATGACGCAGAACCGGGTGCCCTCCATGACGGAGCAGCCGGCCGTTCACGAAGCGCTCAAGAGTGCCGATCGCCGGCCCCATCGTCGTGATGTTCTGGCGCATCTCGACAGTCGGGAGGCCATCGTCAAAGAGACGCTGCATCATCGTGCGGGCAAGATGCGGGTCGAAGGCGATCTCGCGCACGTCGAACTGAGCGCAAAGCTCGCGGATGTGGTTTTCTACCGTCGCCGGATCGATGATCGGGCCGTCTGTCGCGATCATATGGCCTTCGTCGCGCCAGCGCTCGTAAGGCACGCCGTCACGCTGGGCACGGCCCATCAGGTCGTCGCCGGGAACGAAGAACCAAGGTGCGATGGTCATCCGGCCGTCATCGTGTCGCCACGCCGCGACGATGGCCGCGAGGTCGCCGTTGATTGCCATATCCACGCCAAGGAAGCACGGCAGCGCTTCAAGCTCGACAAGGTCCAGCGGGAACGTGCCGGCGTCATAGGTCGCCATATCAAAAAGCGGGTCGCGGCTGTTTCCGAACCACCTATTCAGATGGAATTGCTGGAACTCGTAAGCCTTGGACGGATTAGCGCGGGCTTCGCTCGCGTCGGCGCGCAGCTTCTTGATATCGTGGAAGCCAAGCGCGAGGCCGGGATTGACGCGGTGCCATACGTCTTCGTCCTGCCAATCCTCGTCCGGCTGGATTTCGAACATGATCGGCAGGAAGGACGGCGCATGTTCCAAGCCGAGCGCGACCTTGCGCGCATACTGGTAGCGTTCGGCAGCCAGCCCTTCATTGCCACGGCCCGCCGTAGTCGCGACGACAGTCAAGCCGCCCCGGCGCTTCGCCATGCCGGACTGTAGCGCCTCCCAAAGGTCGCGGTTCTTCCAAATGTGGATCTCGTCGGCGAGGACGAAGGTCGGCGTCGTGCCGTGCTGCGCCTTGCCGTCCGACGAAACGGCCTTCAGGGTCGAGCCGTCCAGCTTGCTCTTGATGATGAGATTGCCGGTCTGCGAGTCGTAAATCTTGGTCGCGGCGGTAAGGCGCGTGTCCATACCGACGATGCCGGCGGCCTCGCGGAAGCCGACGCTGGCCTGTTCGCGGTCGGACGCGGCAAAGATGATCTGGCCAGCCGGAACGGCCTCGGGGCCTAACAGATGCAAGGTCGCCAGAGCAGCGGACAGAGCCGTCTTACGGTTGCCGCGCGGCAGATAGAGGAAAACCTCGCGAATGAGGCGGTCCCCATCCTCATCGCGCGGGCCATAGATGCGGCGAATAATGCGCTCCTGCCACTCATAGAGCTGGAAAGCACTGCGCGGCGCCGTGCTCAGCGGGTGCTTCAGCGCCCGAAGGAAGTCCACGGCCTCCTGCCCATAGCCGAGCGGGTCGGGAATCGGGCTGCCGTCATAAATCCAATGCGGGAAAGCGCTCTTGCTCATCGGCGGTTCCTGCCAATGGTGAGCGGGTTGTCGTCGTCATCGTCATTCGCCGCATTGCTACCAACGCGGGCGCGGGAAACGGGCGACAGGCCGTATTCGGCCGCAAGCTGGCGCGCGGTCTGCATGGCGCGGTTCTGCATCCCGAAAAGCGTCTTATCGAGCGTTCCGGTCGCCGCGAAGGTGCGTTCGATCGCGCGAACGTGCCCGACCGCAACGCAATAGTTCTCAATGCCGGTGAGATCGGCCCGTGTGACGATGCGGTCGGCGATCAGGCGCGGCATGATCCGCTTCCACTCGCCGCGCGCGTCCTCGCTCAGCCACTTCGGGGCGGGCGGGGTCTTCGTCAGGGGCTCGCGATCAGGGGATAAGGCCGGCTTCACGCCGCGAAGATGGGTCACGACGCCGACGCAACCGCCCTGATTTCGAGGCCAACGCGGCGCCCGATGTCGGCGATTTCCTTGATCTGATACGGCCGGCCATTGAAGACGATGCGCTCCGCGCCCGTCAGGCCGTCGCGCCAGCGGATGCGGAAGATAACGGTGCCCTGCTGGGCCGTGCCGAAGCCGGTGAGGAAGTCGGCAGAAGACGACTTCACCACCTCGGCGCGCGTCGTGGCGATTTCCGTCCAGGCAGAAGCGGTGCCACGGCTGGGCGTGCGCGCCTTCGCTTCACGCTCTATGGTGATGGTGTGGAAAAGAGTGCCGGCCGCAAGCATCAGATGCTCCACCGGATGACGGCTTCCACCGACAAGACGCCATGCCCGAATTCGGGGTTTGGATCGCGCGGCCAAACGGTGCGGGTGTGCTTGAACTGGTCGAGGCTGAAGCCGTCGCAGGCAGGCCAGTCCATAAGACGGCGAGCGCAGGCCGCGCCGATGGTCTGGGCACGGTCGAGGCCGTCTTCCACGGCCCAGATATGCAGGTCGAGCAGCACGGTTGCGACGAACTGGGGACCGGACGCGCGGCCGTGCATCATGACATTACCGGCGCCGAAAAGGATGGCGGGAAGCTCGTCCGGCGCGAAGTCACCGGCCCGGATGTTCTCGGGGTCTACAAGCGCGATGACGGCCGGGTCGCTGGCGAGATGGAAGCCAAGGGCCTCGCGGAAGGCAATGGTGGGTTCAATCACGGCGAGTCCCATCCGGTGCGGACGGCCTTACGGATCGAACGCTTGATACGGTCGAGCGCGCGCTTTCGCCGGAGGCGATAGCCGGGCCAAAAGAACGGCTGCGCGGGCGTGACGCTGGTGCCGAATTCAACAAAGTGGGGATAGCGAACATCGGTGTTGCCCACTGTCACAACTGCCTGATTTTCGCCGACTGTCCGGCTGCCACCCGGCTGCGAATAGGGCGGGGTTGTGCCACCGGGCGGCGTCACCGTGATCGAATCCTTCAAGTCGCCCGTATCTTCAGGCGCGAGCATGCGCTGCATGTCTGCGATCTCGTTCGCGCCCTTCAAAAGAGCGGGCTGAACCACCTCACGGACATTCCTAAGCACCGCGTCAAACCGACGATTGAGCCGGTCGAGGTCAGAACTCATCGTCGTCATCCTCGGGCGCCGGCTCGCCGAACCACCGTTCCCGGTAGAAATTGGCCACTGCCTGCACCCCGAACGGCGCCATACGCACTGCATCGCCGTAAGAAACGGCCTCGCGGTGCATGTAATAGAAGCCGGTAAGGAGCAGGATTGCGCGTCGAATGTCGGCGGGCACCGGCGAAAGATTGGCGAGCTTTCGGCCGGTGTGGTTCTCAAACCAAGCTTCAGCGGCATCAATATAGAGCTGAATCAGCTCATCGTCGGCCGAATGCTCGACATTTACCTGCGCCTTCGCGAGGGAAAGCGTTACGCAACTCATCAGGAATTGGCCTCTTCGGAAAAAGTTATTTCGGGCGTCTCTTGCACGGTGCTCCCCGGGTCGGTCCCCAAAACGCCCGGAAAATTGACGACCACCCCCCGGCGCCGCTGGGCAGGGGTCGGCACGGTCACGGCCTGCTCAATGGTCCAGCCGAGCGCCAGACGATGGCGCAGCGTGTCAGCCGCGATGCCTGTGAGGCTGGCAAGCTGGGCAAGCGTGAACTGCTGGCCACGATAGGAATGCAGGGCAGGACGCGGCATCAGAGATACACCACGTCAACCGGCTCATTGCCGTCCGGCATGAAGTAGGCGTTCGGCGACCACAGGTAATAAGGATGCTTCGATGTGCTGCGGTCGAAGTCCTGTGTGACGAAATACGGAGTGGCCGCATCAGGTGCGACAAGGTTATCAATGGTCTTATTTCCTTCAGGCGGGAACCATCCAAAGGTGTAACGCACTGCCTTCTGGCCAATGACCTGCCAAGTCATGGTGATCTCAAGCGGCGTCCATTCTCCGGGCTGAAGGGTGATCTTCTTTACAAGGCTCATCGGGGTTCTCTCTGGCGTTCGTGGATGTAGTCGAGGGCGTTGCAGCGACGACAGCCGGGGCGCCAGTTGGCGGGCGACATGCGAAGCTCGGGATGCTGGCGGATGCTGATGCGGTGCCGGACAAGGGTGGCGGGTGCGCCGCATTCGCAGCGCTGATTGCCGGGCTGGCGCAGATAAGCGCGGGCCGTCTCTTCCCACTGCCGATCATAGCCGCGCTGGCGGGCGTTAGGACGGGCACGATCATGGCGGGCGCCGCGAACGCGATCCTGCTCGCGCTGGCACTGGCAACGGGCGCCATGGGCGACGATGCTGCCACAAGAGCAAAGGCGGGGCGGACGGCGGCTCATCGGGACTTCCGTCCATACTTGGCCTTGAGGGCCTGAAGGCCGGCGCGGTCAAATTCGGGGTCGAGGCCAGCGGATTCGTTACGAGCGGCCTGTGCGGGGTCGTGCTGGGCTTGCTGGTCAGGCTCGCCTACACGGCCGATGAAAGCTTCATTGATTTCGGTCGGAGTGGCATTCCAAGCCTCTTCCGGGGACCAGCCGAGAATGCCGGTCGCTGCGCGGAACAGGTTGCGATAGGCCTCGCGCCACGGCACGGCCTTGCTGTGCGATGCGGAGTTGCCCTCGCTCTGGGGCATGAAGCCGACGACAAGCTGGGCGGCTGGAATCTGGGCGATCCGCTGGAAAGTAAGCAGCGACTTACTTTCGAGGGAGCGCAGGAAACGGGTGGCGTCCTTGCGGTCTGTCGCGGCCGTCAGGATGATCTCTCGCACCGTGCCGGTGTGAAACTCGCCGATGCGCTGAAAGAGGCGGTCGAAGCCGATATTGCGCTCAAGGGTGCTCGCGGCCCGCAAAGACGGACGGAGGATCACGGCATGGCTGCCGTGATCCAGAACGATCTCGTCATAGGCGGGCCGCAAGGTCATGGCTTACGCCGCGACCTTCAGCTTCACGAAGCGGTCGGGATGCGTCACGTCAGCACCGACGCGGGCGCGGGCGTTGAAACGAACCTGGCCCTTCGAAGCGAGGGTGTAGGGATCGGGCAGGATGTTCAGGTCCAGCCGGTTGATGATCCGGTAGCCCTGAAGGTCGCCGAACAGCACCGGGAACTTGTTGGCGCCGATATCGTCCATGTCGATTGCTTCCACGATCGGGCGGCCGAGCAGCGTGGTCGCGGCGCCGGCCGTGATCGGGTCGACCAGAATGAACCGGCCATCGGCGTCCTTGAGGCTGCGGAAAGCCGCCAGCGTCTTGCGGTTCATCATCCATACGCCGTTCTGCGCATGAACCTGCGGAAGCTGGTGGAACATGGCGATCAGCGTCGCGGCCGGGTCGGTGCCGAGATTGGCAGCGGCGCCAGTCTTCAGCTCGGCGAGGCCGGACGCGGCCATGATGCCCTTCGGCTTGCCGACGCCATCGCCGGACACGAAAGCGCTGGCCTCGGCCTTGCCGAACGCCTCGGAATAGTCGGCGATCAGCTCGCCGCGCAGGTCGTAACTGTTGTCTTCCAACAGGGCGTTGGAAATGTCGGTGAAGGTCGCCAGCTCGTGCGGGGTAATCGTGACCTGCTCGAAGACCATCGTCGAGGCGGTGCGGTCCTCGGTCTCGCCGACCCAAACGGCCTGCGCGCCGGACACCTTGCGCGGATACTTGATCTCCTTGCCGCCGACCGTGACGACGCGGGCATACTGGCGAACCGGGGACCACTCCACCAGCTTCTTCAGAATCTCGCTGCCGTAGTCGGTCGGGGCGAGATAACCGGCGCTGCCGTCATTCGCGACGGTGAGGGCCTTCTGCTCGTCGGCCTGCATGCGGCGCTCGCCGAAGCGAAGCAGGCTCTCGAAAGCCTTCAGGATGATGTTGTCGTTCGCCTGATTGTCGTTCGAAGCCGGGAGGCGATTGGCCTTGGCTTCCAGCTTGTCGAGGCGGGCCTGAAAGGCGTCGAACGCCTTCTGATCGAAGTTCGGGGCATCCTTGGTTTCGATATTCTCTGCGGTGCTCATTTCACTTTCCTGATGGGGTGCCGAGCCATCCGACACGGCCTTGATTGACTGGATTTGCGCTCCCGGATGGCAGGGAACGGAGACGATGCTGATTTCGTGCAGGTCGAGCTTGCTGATGGTCCGGCCGCCGCGAGAGCGGGCGACTGCCTTTTGACTGACGAAGCCAATGGAGAGGCCCGACACAGCACCGGCCTGCACCAGCGCGCGAACCTCGCGGGCGCGGGCAACATCATCGATCAGGAGCCGGCCCTTCACGGTGAGGCCGGCGTCGGTTTCGCTGATGGAATCCCAAACGCCGATGGCCTGCGCCTGATCGTGCGCGAACAGCATGGGAAGCTTGGCCGGCGCGCCGAAGGCGCCCTTTTCGATCACGTCGCCGACACGATCCGGGGTGCCGAAAGGCCAAGCCGTGCCGGTGATGGTGCCGGCGTCATCGACCGTGATCTGGGCCTTGATCTCAAGCCGCTCAGACATCGGGCACGTCCGCATAGGCGGCCTTGATCGCGGCGGCGAGGTCGCCGGTTGCGGCCGGCTCATCGTCCTGGCCCTCGGTGACGGGCTCGTTCCAACGGGCGTTGAGGATGTCCACCGCGAGCATGGCCAGCGGGATAAGCGGCTGCTCCGGGGTGTAAGCGTCGATAAGGCTCTGGGCCTCGGCCGGGGTCGTGCCACCGCCGATCAGGCCGAGCCGGATGATTTCCACCACGTCGCCGACATGGAACTGGAGGGTGAGCGCGACACGCTGATAGAGCGCGCCGATGCCGACGCCGGTCTTGCGCTCAAGCTCGGCAATCATGGGCATGGTGAGGGCGAAAGTCTTTTCGCCGTCCCCGAAATAGGCGACGTGCTTCACGCGGCTTCCTTGTCGGTGCTGGGGTTGTCGTTCGCGCCGGACGTGGGGCCGGTCGTCGTGTAGGGATTGGCAAGCTCGTCGCCGCCTTCGATCTTCGGCAGGTTCATGGCGCCGCGAACCTCGTTCGGGGTCATGGCGCGCATCGCGACCAGCTTGCCGAAGATTTCCGCCCGGCCCGCCGCGTCGGCGCGCTGAAGGTCGTCAATGACGAACTCGAAATAGAGGCTGTCCTGCTCGTCCTCGGTGAGCAGCACGGTCGCATAGGCGTCCTGCCAGCGGTCCAGCCAAGGCCGGAGGCAGAGCTGAAGGAAGCTCGCAGCCATCTGCTCCGCATTGCTCCACGTCGCCCGGCTCAGTTCGAACAGCATGGAAGGCGGCACGCCGAAGATGCGGGCGATCTCACGGACCTGCTCAAGACGATGCTCAAGGAACTGGGCATCGGTCGAGGTCATGGCCGGCTGCTCATACTTCCACCCGGCATCCAAAATCAGGGGATCGCTGCTGCTCGCGGCCAGCCAGTTGCGGAACGACTTGCGGATATTGCTGATGGTCGTGGCGCCCTGTTCACCACCCTGTGGCTTCTCATTCGAGAGAACGGCAGCCGGGCGGGCGCCAGAGCCGAAGAACTGGGCGGCGTGGCGCTCCAAGAGCATGGAAACGCCGATGGCTTCCTTGCCGAGCTGCACCGGGGACGTGTCGCCGAACGCCGGCACATAGAGCAAGTCACGGAAGGACAGCTCGCGCCGGACATTGTTGGCGAAGGTGACGACATAGAACGGCTCGCCATCGTCACGGAAACGGCGCTGGACCGTGCCGGGCTGAAGGCGGTTGATCTCGTAGGGGCGTCCGTCGCTGGTGCGGACGACATGGGCATAACCGGCGCCATGAAGCAGGGCGTCGGTCGTGAGCAGCGTGCGGAGATGGCCGGCGCTGGTCCAGCCGTTGACGCGGTTATGGGCCAGCCGGTTGCCGGCGTGATCCTTCGCAGCTTCCTTGCTGCCGTCAGCGTCGCGATAGAGCTTGCAAGGAAGGGAGCCGACCGTTTCGGCAATCAGGCGCACGGCCTGAAGAACGGCGGGAACGCGAAGCGCGGTGTGCGCAGTAACGGGAATACCGGAGGCAGTCGGCAGCGCGCCGAACAACTCAGAGATAGCGGGATCAGAAAGGGGGATCGCCTTTTGATCGAGATGAAATCCGAGTGACTTCCTTACGCTGCCGACTAATTCGCGGAACACAACTCAACCTTCACCTTACGCAACGGTGAAGATTCTCCCACACGCGGAATCGCCGGGCAAGCGGAAAATGGCATTTGATCCTAAATAGGACCAAATACCTTTATCGACCTCTGGACAGAGGTTGTGCAACCTGCTGCTATGCGCGCTCGAATATGCCTATGGATACCGCCTGATGAAGCCCTTGCTCGCTGTTGCTTTGCTCGCCCTGTTGCCTGTCACGGCCCATGCACAAACGAAGAAGCCAACGCCAGAACAGCTTTGCGAGCTAGCGGGAACATGGGCAGCAGTCGTCATGCAGGCCCGCCAGAATGGCCATCCAGTCAGCTCAGTCCTGCAAACGATGGGCAACGCTCCCGGTGGATCGCGTCAGCTTGTCATCGCGGCATACGAAGAGCCGCGTTACAGCACCGTTCAAATGCAGCAGAAAGCGAAGCAGGATTTTCAGAACGCGGTTGAACTCGACTGCTTCAAGAAAATTCGCTGAAGTAAGCGCCAACTTACTTCAGGGCCGGCAGGTCGTAGGCTAGGCGGTCGATTGCCTCCTTCAGAACGTCGAGGGAGGTTTCATGCTCGTAGCCGGCGCCGGCCGAGCGATCATCCTGCCCGGCGATCTCATCGCGAACCGATTTGGGCACTCCCGCCACCTTCAGCGCTGTCTTCACGGTGTGCCGGAATGAGTGGAACACCTTGTTCTGGTCATGGATTCCGACCTTGGGCAGATAGGTGCGATTGAACCAGCGCGGGATGAACTGGCTATACGGCTGGTTGACGGCGCGCTGTTTCCCTTCCGCGCTCTGCATCATCGCCTGCCCATCCCGGAACCAATCGGGAAACAGGCGCTCGGCTCCGTGCTTCCGCAGATGCGCAATCCGCTCCTGCAAGCCGAGCGCGACCAGCGCGCGGTGCACCGGCACCAGCCGGCGCGACTGCTTGTTCTTGGTCTTCTCCTCCACGGCGAACGCCAGCACGCCCCGCACCTCGGCGATGCTATCAAGGCGAATCTGTGCGATCTCCGATGCTCGCATGCCGGTGTAGAGCGCAATCAGCAGCGCCCACCGCTTCTCCGTCAGCTTCGGCGATGGGTCGAACAAGGGCGCAGCGAATATCTTCTGAAGGTCGGCCTCGCGGAAATAGTCACGGTCCTCGTCAGGGTCGCGGTTGCTTTGGTCGACGCGGACGCCCTTCGCCGGGTTGTCGGGAATGACGCTGTTGTTGACGCACCATGTCAGCATGGCACTGAGCCGCGACAGCCACTTGTCATTGATGGTCGTGGCGTTGAGCGTGGGGAAGGGCTCCTTGCGGGCCTTGTTGAGCCGAATGGCTTCCGGAAGCGTCTTATCGGGGAAGCGCTTCGTGTAGTTCGCAGGGGTTTCGAGCAGAGCGTTCTTGTATGCGAGCACGTCCTGCCGGGTGATCCGATAGGCTGGCTTCGCCTCGCCAATGAATTCCTCGAACATCCGCACGGCAACTTCATACTCGTAGACCGTGCCGGGCTTGCCCTGTTTCTCGGTCATCATTGCCGACAGGATGACGGAGAGGGCCTTCGCGCTATCCGGGCCGATGATGCGGACGCGCAGAGGGTCGGCGGTGGTCGAGGGCAGTTCCGTCGCCGGGATGAGCATGGGGTGCTTCGGCGGGGCGTCCGGTTCGCCACGGTCGCGTCGGTTTTGGTTTTCGATCGTCTCGGCTTTCACGCCGGCGAGCATCCGCGCGAGCGTTCGCCATTCCTCGGTGCCCTTGACCGGAACGGGGCCGCCTTCATTCGCGAACTCGTCAACGGCCCATTGGATTAGGGCGGCGAGCTCGTCATCTTCAGCGCCACCGCTCGCAGCCCTCTTCAACGCGTAGAAGTAGGTCGGGCGGAACATCGCCGCTTGCGCCGGATCATAGCCGGTCGGCAGGCTGCGGGCGGCGTCATCCCGCTGAAGCTCACGGTCGAAATGGGCAAGGGCCATTTGCCGGGCGCTCATCGGGCGGCGCCGCGAGGGTGTGGCAGGGTTCAGAGCAGTAACGCGGTCGCGGGCCTGATCCAATTCCATCTGCATGCGATGGATCGCCGACGACAGCAGCCGAATCGCAACCGTCCGGTCGGCTCCCAAGGGCTCAGTCAGTTCCCGCTTACCCACAATCGGACGAAGCGGAGCAGGCACCGTGAGCCGCGCATAGTAGCGGCCTTTGCGGGGGAGCAGGTTCCTGATTTTGCCAGCCATCGTGCCCTCTGCCAAAGCGATTTTGTAGCAAGATTTGTAGCAGAGGTATGTGAAAAGCCGTTGGGGAACAACGCTTTTTCTGGTCGATCAAGGGCTTAGAAGGAAGTGGCGGAGACGGAGGGATTCGAACCCTCGATACCCTTGTGGGGTATGCTCATTTAGCAAACGAGTGCCTTCAGCCTCTCGGCCACGTCTCCGGCGAGAGGCTCTATGCCCGATTGCGGAGCCGTTTGACAAGCCTTGTCCGCAACTTCCTTTGCTTCGTCTGTGCATGGCTCCGAGCAAGCCATCGCGCACTCCCGTGCAAAGGGAGGGAGCATCGGTCGCAAGCTCACGCCATGCCGGCGTCTTGCTCAGCCGAGCTCGGTGTCGGCTCGTCTTGCCCCTCTACCTGACAGCGATTAGATTAGATCTGTCCGTTGGGGTGCCGAAAGGCTGAGAGGCGCAGGTTCGCGCCAACCCATCGTACCTGATCCGGGTAATGCCGGCGAAGGGAACGGTCTTCGGCAGACATCTTGCTCGTGCCCCAGGCCGCTGCCTTTCCGGTAGGAGGGAAGAACATGGCGGCGAAACGCTTCCAGCCAGGCCTGAACGTCGCGGTGGTCGGCGCTGGCGTCGTCGGTTTGGCCTGCGCGACCGAACTGGTCGCACAGGGCGCGCAGGTGACCATCCATGAACGCGGTCCGCGCGTCGGCGCCGAGGCCTGTTCCTGGTATGCCGGCGGCATGCTGGCGCCCTGGTGCGAGGGCGAGAGCGCCGAGGAACCGGTGGTCCGGCTGGGGCAGCAGGCTGCCGATTGGTGGGAGCGTCGAGCCGGTGGGGTTACCCGCCAGGGCACGCTCGTCGTCGCGCCCAGCCGGGATCGCTCGGAATTGCGTCGCTTCGGCCAGCGCACCAGCCATTTCGAGGAACTCGACGGCGAGGCCATCGCGGGGCTGGAGCCCGATCTCGCCGGACGCTTTTCACGGGGCCTGTTTTTCGCGGGAGAGGCGCATCTCGATCCGCGCCAGGCGATTGCCGCTCTGGCCGAACGCCTCGTCGCGAGCGGTGCCGTGCTGCATTTCGACAGTGCCGTTGAGCCGGCTGATCTCGATGCCGATATCGTTCTCGACTGCCGGGGGCTGGCGGCACGCGACGTCATGCCGGACCTGCGCGGCGTCAAGGGCGAGATGCTGCTGCTGCGGAGCGACGATATCAGTCTGTCGCGCCCGGTCCGGCTGCTGCATCCACGCATCCCACTCTACATCGTGCCGCGCGCGGATGGGCTCTTCATGGTCGGCGCGACCATGATCGAGAGCGGCGAGCGCCGCCGCATCTCCGCCCGCGCCATGCTGGAACTGCTCGGCGCGGCTTATGCGCTGCATCCCGCTTTCGCCGAGGCGGAGGTCGTCGAGATCGGCACCGATGCCCGCCCGGCCTTTCCCGACAACCTGCCGCGGCTGACACGTCGCGGCCGGGTGATCCATGTCAACGGGCTCTATCGCCACGGCTTCCTGCTCAGCCCCGCCATGGCGCGGTTGGCGACTGAGGCCGTGCTGAACCCGCAAGTAACACCGGAGATGCTGCATGACCTTGCTGCTTAACGGCGCGCCTCAGACGGTCGCCGCGAAGACGCTGGCCGAGGCGCTGGCCGAGCTGGGCTTTGCCGGCCGCATCGTCGCGACCGCGGTGAACGGCGATTTCGTGCCCGCCCGCAAGCGCGCCGAGACACACCTGAGCGAAGGCGATCGCATCGAGATCGTCGCGCCGATGCAGGGAGGCTGAGATGGCATCCTTCTATGGCTTCGAACCGCAGAACCCGCTCTTCCTGGGCACGGCGCAATACCCGTCGCCCGCGATCCTGGCCGAGGCAGTGAAGCGCTCCGGCACCGAGGTCGTCACCGTCTCGCTGCGCCGGGAATCGTCGGGAGGCGCCGGCCAGGCCTTCTGGGCGCTGATCCGCGAGCTCGGTGTCAAGGTGCTCCCGAACACGGCGGGCTGCCATACCGTCAAGGAGGCGGTGACCACCGCGCAGATGGCGCGCGAGGTCTTCGGGACCGACTGGATCAAGCTCGAGGTGATCGGCGAGGACGACACGCTCCAGCCGGACGTGATCGCGCTGGTCGAGGCCGCCCGCATCCTCGCCGATGACGGCTTCAAGGTCTTTCCCTACACAACCGAGGACCTCGTCGTCGGCGGGCGCCTGCTCGATGCCGGCTGCGAGGTCCTGATGCCCTGGGGCGCGCCGATCGGATCGGGCAGGGGGCTCAACAACCCCTATGGGCTGCGCAGCCTACGCCAGCATTTCCCGGATGTGCCACTCGTGGTCGATGCCGGCATCGGCCTGCCCTCCCATGCCGCCCAGGCGATGGAGATGGGCTATGACGGCATCCTGCTCAACACCGCCGTCGCCAAGGCCGGAGATCCCGCTGCGATGGCGGAAGCCTTCGCGCTCGCTATCCGTGCCGGCCGCCAGGCCTTCGCCGCACAGCCTATCAATGCGCGCGACATGGCCGCTCCTTCCACGCCCGTCATGGGCAAAGCCTTCCTCGCCTGAAAGATTGCTCCCGCATGAAGCTCGACCCGTTCTACCCCATCTTCGACAGCGCCGACTGGCTGGAGCGGATGCTGCCGCTTGGCGTCAAGCTGGTGCAGTTGCGCGTCAAGGACAGCCCCGAGATCGAGGTGGCGCGTGAGATCGCGCGGGCGAAGACGCTCTGCGCCGCGGCAGGCTGCGTGCTTGTCGTCAACGACTACTGGAAGCTCGCCATCGCCGAGGGCTGCGATTTCATCCATCTCGGCCAGGAGGATCTCGACGACGCCGATCTCGGCGCGATCCGCAAGGCGGGTCTGAAGCTCGGCATCAGCAGCCATGACGAGCCCGAGCTGGAGCGTGCGCTGGCGGCCAAGCCCGACTATGTCGCGCTCGGCCCGGTCTACCCGACGGTCCTGAAGCAGATGCGTTTCGGCCCGCAGGGTCTGGAGCGGCTGGGCGAATGGAAGCGCCGCATCGGTGACCTGCCGCTGGTCGGCATCGGCGGCATCTCGCTGGAGCGGGCGCCGGGCGTTTTCGAAGCCGGGGCCGACATCGTCGCGGCGGTCACCGACATCACGCTGAACGCCGATCCCGAGGGTCGGCTCAAGGCCTGGGTCGCGGCGACGCGGAAGCATCTCGCGCCCACTTCCTGAAGGCTGTCATCCCAAGCGTAGCAAAGCGCAGACCCGGGATCCATTCCGTAGCGCTTCCGATTGAGGTTCAGGCATGGAACCCGGATCGGCGCGGCTGACGCCGCTTGTCCGGGATGACCGCGGATAGTTTCGATGAGGAAGGAAAGCCTCAGCTCTCCGCGTCGGCCGACATCGTGTGACCGTCGACATGGCCGAGGCTGCGCTCGGGGTCGAGCCGGTCGCGCACGCGCTGCTTCAGCACCTTCGAATCCGGGAAGCCGCCATCGGCCTTGCGGTCCCAGATCAGCTCGCCGTCGTAATGGATCTGGAAGATGCCGCCGGTGCGCGGGATCAGCGCGATCTCGCCGAGGTCCTGCCCGAAAGTCGAGAGCAGTTCCTGTCCGAGCCAGGCCGAGCGCAGCATCCAGTTGCACATCGAGCAATAGGTGATCGCGATGCGGGGGGCGGACTTGGTCTGGGTCATGGTCGGTCACCGAAGCAGGAGGTCGTCTCCGACATCCTGCTTCGCGAGCTCCGATGCAAGCTCGATAGCTGCATGGCCGACCGGCAATTGGATGTGAACTAAGTTTTTGTTTTAACTAAATAAAATGAAGATCGTTCAAGCCTCGTCGATATAGCGGCGGCGTAGGTGCGCCTTGAACACGGCGGCGTCGAGCGGCCCGCCGGTCGCTTCGGTGAGCAACTCGTCGGTCGGCAGCAGCGAGCCCTTGCCGTGGATATTGGCGCGCAGCCAGCCGACCAGCGGGCTGAAATCGCCCTTACCGATACCGGGCAGGATCGCGGCTTCCGCCTTGCAGGCCGCATCGAAGATCTGGGCCGCTGTCATCGCGCCCAGCGTATAGGTCGGGAAATAGCCCCAGCCACCGGACGGCCAGTGGATGTCCTGCAGGCAGCCGAGCCGGTCGTTCGGGACGGTGACGCCGAGCAGGGACTTCATCCCGGCGTTCCAGGCTGCGGGCAGTTCCGCGAGCGGCATCTCGTCGGCGATCAGAGCCTTCTCTAACCGGTAGCGCAGGATGACGTGGGCGGGATAGGTGACCTCGTCGGCATCGACGCGGATGAAGCCGGGCTCGACACGGGTATAGCGATGCCATAGCGCCTCGCTCTCCCAGGCCGGGCCGGTCCCGCCGAAGCTCTCGCGCATCAGCGGCGCGGCATAGGTCAGGAACTGGCGCGAGCGGCAGGCCTGCATCTCCATCAGAAGCGACTGGCTCTCGTGCAGGCTCATGCCGCGCGCGGCGCCGACCGGCTGGTTGAGATGCGCTTGCGGCCGGCCCTGCTCATAGAGCGCATGGCCGGTCTCGTGCAGCACGCCCATCAGCGCCTTGGTGAAATCGGCCTCGTCATAGCGTGTGGTGATGCGGACATCGTTGTCGGCGCCACCGCAGAACGGATGGGTCGAGATGTCGAGCCGGCCGCGCTCGAAATCATAGCCGAGCGCCGCCATGAACTTGAGTCCCAGTGCGCGCTGCGTTTCGGTCGCGAAGGGGCCTTCCAGCGCGGGCTGCGCCGGCCGGCGCGCCTGCACCGCCATCGCTTCCCGCGTGAAATCGGGCAGGAAGGCGGCGAGGTCGTCGAACAGCGCGTCGATTTTGGCCGAACGGCCGCCCGGCTCGTAATCGTTGAGCAGGGCGTCATAGGGCGAGAGGCCGAGCTTCTCGCCCTTGGCCCGGCCGATCTGGCGCTGCAGGTTCAGAACCTCGGTGAGATAAGGCAGGAGCCCGGCGAAATCGGCATCGGCTCGCGCCTGCCGCCAGCGCATCTCGCAGGCCGAGATCGCCTTGCTCGACGCTTCCACCAATTCGGAGGGCAGGGCGGTATCGACGGTCCAGACGCGCCGGATCTCGCGCAGGTTCGCCTTCTCCCACGCGCCCAGGTTGCCGTCGTTCTCGGCTTCGGCGAGCCAGTCGCCGATACGGGCATCGGTCGAGAGCCCGTGGCGCATGACATGGAGCAGCGCCATGCTTTCGGCCCGCGTCTCAGCCGCGCCCTTCGGCATCATCACGTCGTTGTCCCATTGCAGGATGCCGACGGCGTTCGACAGCGCGGCGATGCGGCCGAAATGGGTGGAGAGGTCTGAATAAGCGGTCATGCAGCTCTCTGATGTGGGAGTGGCGGCGCAATTGAAGTGTTTTCGCCGCTCCGGACAAGCTGCGTCAGCAGCGCCAGCCGGAACGGCGATGGTGGTGCGGTTCAGGCGAACAGCTTGGAATACTGCCTCGGCTGCGAGCGAAGATACTGGTTGGGTGCCTTGACGGTGGCACCGAGCTGCGCCGCCGCGTGCCAGGGCCAGCGCGGGTTGTAGAGGATGCCGCGCGCCAATGCGACGAGATCGGCTTCGCCCGTGCCGATGATCGCTTCGGCCTGCTCGGCCTCGGTGATCAGGCCGACCGCCATGGTGGTGATGCCGGTCGCCTGCTTGACGGCGCGGGCCAATGGCACCTGATAGCTCGGGCCGAGCGGGATCTTCTGCGTCGCCGACAGGCCGCCGCCGGACATGTCGATGAAATCGGCGCCGCGTGCCTTGGCGGCGGCGGAGAAGGCGATGCTCTGCGCGATATCCCAGCCGCCCTCGACCCAATCCGTGCCCGAAATGCGGAAGCCGACCGGATAGCCCGCGGGCACCACCGCCCGCACTGCATCGAGAACTGCCAGCGGGAAGCGCATGCGGTTTTCCAGCGAGCCGCCATATTCGTCCTCGCGCCTGTTCGAAAACGGCGAGAGGAACTGGTGCATGAGATAGCCATGCGCGCCATGGAGCTCGATCGCGGCGAAGCCGAGCCGCACGGCCCGGCGCGCCGATTCCGCGAAGGCCTCGATCAAGCGGCCGATATCGTCGCGGGTGAGGGCGCGAGGTGGCCGCGGATAGGTCTCGAAGCCGAGCTCCGACGGGCCCTCGACCGTCCAGCCGCCCTGGTCGAGGCCGAGCTGGCCGCCGCCCTTCCAGGGCTGCGCGACCGAAGCCTTGCGGCCGGCATGGGCGAGCTGGATCGCGATCGGCATGTCAGACCAGCGCCGGGCCGAATCGAGCGCCTTGCCTAGCGCCGCTTCGGTTTCGTCGGACCAGAGGCCGAGATCGAACGGGCTGATGCGCCCGTCCGGCTCGACCGCCGTCGCCTCGATGATGAGGAGGCCGGCGCCGGATAACGCGAGATGCCCGAGATGGATGGTGTGCCAGTCCGTGGCGCAGCCTGAATCCGCCGAGTACTGGCACATCGGGGCGATGACGATGCGGTTGGCGAGCATTAGGCTGCCGAGCTGATAGGGGCTGAAGAGCTGGCTCATGGCGATGCGGTATCTCGAAAGGGGTAGGTTTCCCCGGCAGTCTAGAAGCCGCCCTGCAATCAAGGCCAGAGGCTCTCGCGCAAACGCGATGCCCGATGCGTGCAGATGCGTCTCGCGAGGCTGGCGATCCCGGTGCTAGCCTTGCTGCGACCATCCGCGCCCTCGGAGACTGCCATGTCCGATGCTTCCGATTCCGTTCAGCTTACCCGTGACGGCGGCGTCGCCATCCTGACGCTCAACCGGCCGGCGGTGCTGAACGCCATCGACGCGCCGATGGCCGAACGCTTCCTCGCGCAGATCAAGGCGATCGCGGCCAGCAGAGACGTGCGCGCCATCTTGCTGCAAGGCAATGGCCGGGCCTTCTGCGCCGGCGGCGACGTCTCGCAATTCCTTTCCGGCAGCGACATCGCGGCCGGCATCGAGGCGATCATGGCGCCGCTGCACGCGGCGCTGCGTCTGCTCGATGCCCTGCCGCAGCCCTCGGTCGCGTGCCTGCAAGGGGCCGTTGCGGGTGGCGGCTTCAGCCTCGCGCTCGCTTGCGATCTCGCCATCGCGGCCGACGATGCCCGCTTCACCATGGCCTATGCCCGGATCGGCGCGACGCCCGATCTCGGCGGCACCTACCGCCTCGCCCGGCTCGGCGGCCAGCGCAGAGCGCGCGAGATTGCGTTGCTGGCGGAGACCTTCGGAGCCGGGGAGGCGCTGAACCTCGGCCTCGTCAATCGCGTCGTGCCGGTCGCTGAGGCGCGCGACGCAGCTTTGGCAACCGCCCGCAAGCTCGCGGCGGGGCCGACCGGCGCCTTTGGCCGCATCCGCACCTTGCTGGCGCAAGCTCCGGACGCCGATCTCGCGACGCATCTCGATGCGGAGCGGGACGCCTTCCGTGCGACGACCGTCTCCGCCGATTTCCGCGAGGGGGTGACGGCATTCCTGGAGAAGCGCCCGGCTGTCTTCACGGGACTGTGACGTCGGATGAGGGCGAACGGGGCTGCTCAGCCGAAGCTTGCCGGAAATCGCACCTGAAAATGCCGTAATCTCACATATGATAAGCAGGCTTATGGTTGGGAGGCCTGTGGATGAAACGACCCCTGCGGCGGGAACTGATGTTCCAGCTCGTCGAAACCTCGCGCTTGCTCAGGACCTATGTCGAGCAGCGCGCCCGCCAACACGGTACGACCCGGGCGCAATGGGGAGTGATGTCGCGTTTGCGGCGACAGGAGGGGTTGAACCAGGCCGCTCTCGCCGAGCAGATGGATTTGCAGCCGATCTCGCTCGCCCGCCTGCTCGATCGCTTGCAGAGCCAGGACCTGATCGAGCGCCGCGAGGATCCTGCCGACCGGCGCGCCTATCGTCTCTTCCTCACTCCGGAGGGACGGGAGCTGGTCGACGATCTCGACGCGGTACGAACCGAGATCGCCCACGAGGTGCTCGGTGGAGTCGATGAGGCTGCGATCTTTTCGGCGCTCGAAACCCTGTCGGCAATCCGCGAGCAGACCCGCAACCGATCCGAAGACAAGGCGTCGGCTTCTGCCGGCAACGCAGCCTGAGCGAGTGACAGAATATGAAGCGTTCGGGATTGATCATCGGTGTCGTCGCTGTCGGCCTTGCGGCCGGCGGAGCCTGGTATCTGCATTCGCGCTCAACCGAGGCGGCGCGCACGGCCCGCGGCGGGCGGGGCGAGGGCGCTCCGGTTGCCGTGGTGTCCGCCGCCGCGATTCAGGCCGATTTCCCGGTGCGCAAGCACGCCATCGGCTTCGTCGAGACGCCGGCGAGCGTGCTCGTTCGCTCCCGCATCGACAGCCAGATCATGGCCCAGCACGTCACGGACGGACAGTTCGTCAAGGCCGGCGACCTGCTCTTCACCCTCGACGATCGCGACATCAGGGCCCAGATCGCCAAGGACGAGGCGATGCTGGCGCGCGACGAGGCCACCCATACCCGCAACCTCGCCGATCTCGATCGCTACAAGCAACTCTTTGCCCGAAATGCCGGCACGCAGGCCCAGGTCGACCAGGCGACGGCCGACGAGAAGAGTTCCGCCGCCAGCATCCAGGCCGACCACGCGACGCTCGACGCAGACCGGCTCAAGCTGAGCTATACCCGCATCACCGCGCCGATCGACGGGCGCATCGGCACGGTTCAGGTCACGCCGGGCAATCTCGTCAATGCCAGCGGCAACAGCAGCGGCACCGGCCTCCTGACCATCACCCAGATGAAGCCGCTGCGCGTCTCCTTCGCCATGCCGGAGAGCGAACTGCCGACCTTGCAGGGCGCGCTCGCCGCGGCGAAACCGGTGCCCGTCACCGCCCGCGTGCCGAATTCCGGTCGTCCGGGGACCGAAGGCAAGCTCAATTTCGTCGATTCCACCGTTGACATCACCTCTGGCACGATCACGGCCAAGGCCGCCTTCGCCAATGACGATCTGAGCCTGTGGCCCGGGCAGTATGTCGATGTCGAGATCATCCCCGAGACGCTCACGGGCGTCACGGTGATCCCGACCGTTGCTGTGCAGACGGGCCAGAAGGGGCCCTATGCCTTCGTCATCAAGCCTGATTCGACCGTCGATATCCGACAGATCAAGGTGGCGCTCAGCGAAGGCGACCGTACGGCAGTGACGGAGGGCATCATGCCCGGTGAGCGCGTCGTCATCGACGGCCAGATGCGCCTCAAGCAAGGCGCGCAGGTGCGCGAGCGTGCGGCGACGGGCGAGAAGCCGCCGCAGGCCACGCCGGTTGCTGAGGGGGCACGCTCATGAACGTCTCCTCTTTCTGCATTCGACACCCGGTTGCGACCATCCTGATGTCGGTCTCGCTGGTTCTGGCGGGGCTTTTCGCCTGGCGCTTCCTGCCGGTTGCGGCCCTGCCACGCGCGGAGTTCCCGGTGGTCAACGTCTCCGCGCAATTACCCGGCGCCTCGCCTGACACGATGGCGACGTCGGTCGCGACGCCGCTGATCAAGCAGTTCGGCACCATCGCCGGGATCGATTCGATCTCGACCACGAATTCGCAGGGCTCGACCTCGATTGCGATCCAGTTCGTCCTCAACCGCAATATCGATGCGGCCGCCGCCGACGTTCAGGCCGCGATCACCCGCACCCAGCGGCAATTGCCGATCGAGATGACGACCCCGCCGAGCTATCGCAAGGTGAACCCGGCCGATGCGCCGATCATCCTGATGGCGCTGAAGAGCGATGTGGTGCCGCTCTCGCAGCTCGACGCCTTCGCCCAGCAGGTGATTTCGCCGGCCCTTTCCACCGTCGACGGCGTCGCGCAGGTGTTGATCTGGGGCAGCCAGAAATATGCGGTGCGCATTCAGATCGACCCGACGGCGCTCGCCGCGCGCGGCATCGGCCTCGACGAGTTGCAGGCGGCGATCACCGCGACCAATGCCAACACGCCGGTCGGTACCCTCCAGAACACCGCCCAACAACTCACCATCCAGGCGAAGACACAGCTCGCCGACGCCGCGCAGTTCGCCAATGTCATCATCACCACGCGCTCGGGAAAGCCGGTGAGACTGGGCGATGTCGCCAAAGTGATCGATTCCGTCGAGAACACCCAGACCCGCAGCACCTATGACGGCACTCCGGCGATCGTGCTCGCGGTGCAGCGCCAGCCGGATGCCAACACCGTCGAGGTCGTCGATCGCGTCAAGGCGATGATTCCCGCCTTCGAGGCCCAGTTGCCGGCTGCGGCCTCCCTGTCGCTGCTCAACGACCGCTCGACCTCGATCCGCCACGCGGTGGACGATGTGCAGTTCACGCTGCTGCTCACCATCGTGCTGGTCGTCATGGTGATCTTCGTGTTCCTGCGTCGCATCGCGGCGACCTTCATACCGGCCGTCGCGGTACCGATTTCGATCATCGCCACTCTCGCCGCGATGTATCTGCTCAATTTCTCCATCGACAACATCTCGCTGCTGGGACTCACGCTCTCGGTCGGCCTCGTCGTCGACGACGCCATCGTCATGCTCGAGAACATCGTCCGCCACATGGAGGAGGACGGCCTCTCCGCCTACGAGGCCTCGCTGAAGGGTGCTGGCGAGATTGGCTTTACCATCATCTCGATCTCGCTTTCGCTGGTCGCGGTTTTCATCCCGGTGCTGCTGATGGGCGGTGTCATCGGCCGCATCTTCAACGAGTTCGCGGTGGTGGTCACGGTTTCGATCCTGGCTTCCGCCTTCGTCTCGCTGACACTGACGCCGATGCTCTGCTCGCGGCTGCTCTCGGGTTATTCCGAGTATCATCAGGAGAACGCGCTCGGCCGCTGGCTGGAGAAGGGCTTCGACACGCTGCTCGCGGGCTACGATGCCGGCCTGAAGTTCTGCCTGCGCTTCCAGCCCCTGATGCTGCTCGCCTTCTTCCTCACCATGGCCGGCACCGTATGGCTGCTGCAGACGACACCGAAGGGCTTTTTCCCGCAGGAGGATATCGGCCAGCTTCAGGTCTCGACGGAGGCGCGGCAGGATATCTCCTTCGAGGCAATGCAGAAGCTGCAGGCCGAGGTCGCCGGCATCTTCCGGAAGTCTCCCTATGTCGCACATGTCGCCTCGTCGGTTGGCGGCAATGGCGGAGGCGGCAGCGCGCTCAATTCGGGGCGCCTCTTCGTCGAGCTGAAGCCGCTGGACGAGCGCCCCAAGCTGCAGCAGGTCCTCGGTTCGCTGCGTCGCGACCTCGGCCAGGTGGCGGGCATCAACACCTATATGGTTCCCGTCCAGAACCTGAATATCGGCGCGCGTTCCTCGAAGAGCCAGTACCAGCTCGTCGTACAGGGGCTTGACCAGGCGTCGATGAACGACTGGTCGCTGCGTCTGGCCGATGCGATGAGCCGGGACCGCGCCGTCTTTGCCGACGTCACGACCGATCTCCAGAACAACGCCCTGCAGGCGACGGTCGTGGTCGATCGCGACAAGGCGAATGCGCTGGGCGTCGGCTCGGACATCCTGCGCTCCACGCTCTATTCCGGCTTCGGCGTCCGCCAGGTCTCGACGATCTATACGGCTGGTGACAGCTACAATGTCGTCGTCGAGTTCAATCCGAATGAGCATTGGACGCCCGAGCGGCTGAACGCGATCCGCGTGCGCACCAAGTCCGGCACGCTGGTGCCGCTTGGCGCCATCGCGCGGATCGAACGCACGGCCGGCCAGCTCACGGTCAACCAGCTCGGCCAGCTTCCGGCGGTGACGATCTCCTATAATCTGCCGTCCGGCGTCGCGCTCGGGGACAGCGTCAACCGCATCGAGGCGATCAAGGAGCAGTTGGGCCTGCCGAAGTCGATTTCGACCACGCTCGCCGGAACGGCCAAGACCTTCCAGGATTCGCTCGCCAATCAGGGCCTGCTGATCGCCGGTGCGATCCTGACGATCTATATCGTGCTCGGCATCCTCTACGAGAGCTTCATCCATCCGCTGACCATCCTGACCGGCCTGCCGTCGGCGGCGGTCGGTGCGCTGGGTGCGCTCAGGCTTTTCGACCTCGAGCTCTCGGTCATCGCCATCATCGGGCTTCTGATGCTGATCGGCATCGTCAAGAAGAACGCGATCATGATGATCGACGTGGCGCTGGTGCTCAGGCGCGAAGGCCGGAGCGCACAGGAGGCGATCCACCAGGCCTGCCTCATGCGGTTCCGGCCGATCCTGATGACGACGCTGGCGGCGCTGATGGGCACCTTGCCGATCGCCCTTGGTGCCGGTGCGAGCGCCGAGCTGCGTCAGCCCCTCGGCATCGCAGTGGTTGGCGGCCTGATGATTTCTCAGGTGCTGACGCTGTTCATCACGCCCGTCCTGTTCCTCTACATGGACAGGCTTTCGGAAGGGCTCGTGAAGTTCGGCGGCTACGTGCGCGGCACGAAGCATGCGCCTCCGGCTGTCACGCATCCGGCGGAGTGAGCGGCCGCGAGCGCGCCAGGAAACCGTCATAGTCGGGACAGGCCCGACCATGACGGTCCTCATCGATGCAAATGCGTGTTTGAGACGTGGAGTCTCGCCACCAGGGCGAGCATTGACGCTTCTGGATGACGCCGAGGCTCGCGCCTCAGGCCGCGTCGAGTCCGTAGAGCGAGTGCAGCGTGCGCACCGCGAGCTCGGTATAGGCGGCGTCGATCAGCACCGAGAACTTGATCTCGGAGGTCGTGATCGCACGGATGTTGATGCCCTTCTCGGCCAGCGCCCGGAAGGCGCGCGCCGCGACGCCTGCATGCGAGCGCATGCCGACGCCGATCGCCGAGATCTTCACCACGTCCGTTGCACCCTGGATCTCCTGATAGGAGATCGCGTCATGCTTGCTCTCGAGCAGCTTCTTGGCGCGCTCGTAATCGGCGGTCGGCACGGTGAAGGTGATGTCTGTCGTCGCCTGATCGTCGGAGACGACCTGGATGATCATGTCGACATTGATGTTGGCGTCGGCGAGCGGGCCGAAGATCGCCGCAGCGACGCCGGGCTTGTCGGCCACGCGGCGAAGGGTGATCTGGGCTTCGTCCCGGGAGAAGGCGATGCCGGTGACGATCTGCTGTTCCACGATGTCGTCCTCGTCGCAGATGAGGGTGCCAGGATTGGGGTTTTCGGGGTCGTCGAAGGAGGAGCGCACATAGGTCGGCACGCGCTGCGTCATGGCGATCTCGACCGAGCGTACCTGCAGCACCTTGGAGCCGAGTGAGGCCATCTCGAGCATTTCCTCGAAGGAGACCTTGTCCATGCGCCGGGCCTTCGGCACCACGCGCGGGTCGGTGGTGTAGACGCCATCGACATCGGTATAGATGTCGCAGCGATCGGCCTTGAGGCCGGCGGCGAGCGCGACCGCGCTGGTGTCGGAGCCGCCGCGGCCGAGCGTGACGATGCGGTGCGTGCGCGGGTTCACGCCCTGGAAGCCGGAGCAGACCGCGATCTCGCGGTTGCGGTCGAAGCCCGCGAGAATCCCGGCGCCGTCCACGCTTTCGATCCGGGCCGCGCCATGTTGGTCCGAGCCGTAGAGCGGAATTTGCCAGCCCTGCCAGGAGCGTGCGGGCAGGCCCATTTCCTGCAGGACGATCGCCATCAGCCCGGAGGTGACCTGCTCGCCCGAGGCGACGACGGTGTCGTACTCGGCCTGGTCGAAGGCCGACGCCGCTTCCTTGCACCAGCCGACGAGTTCGTTGGTCTTGCCGGACATCGCCGAAACCACGATCGCGACTTCGTTGCCGGCGTCGAACTCGCGTTTGACGTGCCGCGCTGCGTTCTTGATGCGCTCGACAGTGGCGACTGAGGTGCCGCCGAATTTCATCACCAGACGGGCCATGACGGTCTTTTCGAAAGGTGACCCAGCCAAGGCCGGGTCGAAAGGTCGCCCTCGCACTTGCAGCGAGGCGGGTGTAGATGACGGGCGTCAGGCGCCGTGTCAATGCGGCATCGCATCCAGGAAGGACCGGTTCATGGCGGCTGCGACCCAGCGCACAGGCTCGACGATCGACCCGGCCGAGGTCGCCCGCTTCGATGCGATCGCTCGTGACTGGTGGGACCCCAAGGGCCCCATGGCGGTCCTGCACAAGTTCAATCCGGTCAGGCTCGCCTTCGTCCGCGACGAGGCTTGCGCCCATTTCGCCCGCGATCCGAAGCGGATGAGGGCGCTGGATGGCCTCAGTCTGGTCGATATCGGCTGTGGCGGCGGCGTGCTCTCGGAGCCGCTCGCAAGGCTGGGTGCGCAGGTCGCAGGCCTTGATCCGGCACCGACCAACATTGCCGTCGCGCGCGCCCACGCCGAAAAGAACGGGCTTTCGATCGACTATCGCGAGGAGACGATCGAGGCGGTGGTAGAAGCCGGCAAGCGCTTCGACATCGTGCTCGCGATGGAAGTGGTCGAGCATGTCGCCGATGTCGAGGCCTTCGTCGCGGCCTGCTGCGCGGCGGTGAAGCCGGACGGCCTGCTGGTGATGGCGACGCTCAACCGCACGCTGAAATCCTACGCTCTTGCCGTTGTCGGCGCCGAATATGTCCTGCGCTGGCTGCCCAAGGGCACGCATGACTGGGAGAAATTCGTGACGCCGGACGAACTGCGCGGTGCGATCGAAGGCAATGGATTTACGATAGGGACGCAGACGGGCGTGGTCTTCAACCCGCTGACAGGCCGCTGGAGCGCATCGCGCGACATGGACGTGAATTACATGCTCGCCGCCAGCCGGGGTGGCCGGTCCTAGCTCCCGCTTTTCTGCGCGTTCAGCGATGAACTCGCCGCAAGAAGTTGTTGCAGAAGGTCGGCGGGCAATACCTTCGCCACCCTGTTTTGCGCCTCCTGCCAGGCAGGCAGAGCCGCCTGCAACCGTCTGATCCCGCTCTCGGTGAGCCAGACGGTGCGACGGCGCAGGTCCTTCTCGACGGTGGCGATCTCGATCAGCCCGTCGCGTTCGAGCGCCCGCAAATTCCGGGAAAGCGTCGAGGGGTCTAGTCCGGCCCGCCCGGCAATCGCGGCCATGCGGTCGTCCTCGTTCGTCGCGATCACCGCCAGAAGGCCGAGTTGCGCGACACTCAGCCTGCTCTCCTGCAACGCCTCGTCATAGATCTGCGTCACCCGTCGCGCCGCTTGCCGGACGGTCAAGCCCACGCAACTGGTTGCGAGCCTGCGCACGTCGTCCCGCAATCCGCTTGTTTTCATCATGGCGAATCCGAGTTTACATGTAGATGCAATAATTGCATATACATCTAAATTTCCGCCGAGGATCCGTCATGCCCATCGACATCCTGAGCCGCGTCGGCGGCACCTCGCTTCTGCCGCTGCGCCGGATCGTGCCGGCCAACGGTACGCGCATCCTCCTCAAGATCGAGAGCGAGAATCCGACCGGCAGCATGAAGGACCGGATGGCGCTGGCGATGATCGAGGCGGCTGAGCGGGACGGGCGGCTGAAGCAGGGCGGCAGCGTCGTCGAATACACCGGCGGCAGCACTGGCGTTTCGCTCGCGCAGGTCTGCGCAGTGAAGGGCTACCGCCTGCATATCGTCACGTCCGATGCCTTCGCGCGCGAGAAGCTCACCCATATGCGCTTGCTCGGGGCCGAATTGACGGTGATTCCCAGCGAATCGGGCCGCATGACCGAGAAATTGACGAAGGACATGATCGAGGCCGCCCGCGTCATCGCGGCCGAGACGGGTGCGTTCTGGACCGATCAGATGCGCAACACCGACCAGCTCGCGGCCTATGATCGGCTCGCGGACGAGATCTGGGAGCAGACCGGCGGGCGCATCGACGCCTTTGTCCAGAGCGTCGGTACGGCCGCCTCCCTGCGCGGAACCGGCGAGGCGCTGCTACGGCGCGATCCGAGGATCGCGCTGATCGCGGTCGAGCCGGCTGAATCCGCCGTGCTGTCGGGTGGTCCAACCGGCGCGCACAAGATCGATGGGGTCGGCGCAGGCTATATCGTGCCTCTCTGGCGGGCCGATCTCGTCGATGCGATCGAGCCCGTCTCGACGGCCGAGGCGACGGCGACGGCCTTGCGGCTTGCGCGCGAGGAGGGGCTTTTCGCGGGGACCTCGACCGGCGGCAATGTCGCGGCCGCCATGCGCCTCGCGGAGCGGCTCGGCGCCGGCGCGACCATCGTCACGCTGATGTGCGATACCGGGATGAAATACCTGAACAGTTTCGCAGCAAAGCTCTGAGGCTGACGCTCACGGCCGGAATACCGCCAAGGTTATCAGCAGCAGCAACCCGGACCCCGTCGCGATTGCGGCACGCAGGGCCTCGGCCGGGAAGCGCGTCGGAACGCCATACCGGTGCCATAGCCAGGCACCGGCAAAGGCGCCGACCAGCATGATGCCGGTATTGATCATTACGCCGAACGCGCTGTTGTCGAGCAGCAGGTCGGCGAACCAGCCGAGGAGCATGGCGCCGAGCACGATCATCGTGACGACGAGGATCAAGGACAGCAACGGCAGGTCGGGCAGGCCGACCATCATCAGCAGACCGCGCATCGTGTCTCCCTAGAGCATCGGCCCGAAAACCGGGGAGCGGTTCTCGGAAAAAGCCGATGCAAGATCAGAAGCCTGGCGCCTCGGACCGGATACGGCATTCGGTCCGATGCGCCTGTGCCGCGCAGGCCGTCAGCATCGTCGCAAACGATGAAGAAAGCGCAAGCGCCCGAAAGAAAGGGTTTTGCGCTGCAATGTGATTCCTTAGAGTAATGGCGCAGCGCAGCATATGATGCATGATCGGCATCCCATACCGCCGACACGCTCCGGGCTGGGCAACGACGGAAGAGAGCAGGGAGACGAGCATGTCGAAGTCGCAGGCCGCCGTGAAGCCGCTCAAGGATCTCTACGAGCTCGATGAACTGCCCCCGCTCGGCCATGTCCCCGAGAAGATGTACGCCTGGGCGATCCGGCGCGAGCGCCATGGGGCGCCGCAGGATTCGTTCCAGATCGAGGTCGTGCCGACCTGGTCGATCGGCGAGGAAGAGGTCCTGCTCCTCGTGATGGCCGGGGGCGTCAACTACAACGGCATCTGGGCCGGCCTCGGCCAGCCGATCTCGCCCTTCGACGTCCACAAGGCCCCGTTCCATGTCGCCGGCTCCGATTGCGCAGGTATCGTCTGGGCCGTCGGCTCCAAGGTGAAGCGCTGGAAGGTCGGTGACGAGGTCATCGTCCATTGCAACCAGGACGACGGCGACGACGAGGAGTGCAATGGCGGCGATCCGATGTTCTCGTCGACCCAGCGCATCTGGGGCTACGAGACGCCGGACGGCTCCTTCGCTCAGTTCTGCCGCGTCCAGTCGCGCCAGCTCATGCACAAGCCGAAGCACCTCGCCTGGGAGGAGGCCGCCTGCTACACGCTGACGCTGGCCACTGCCTACCGCATGCTTTTCGGCCATGCCCCGCACACCATCAAGCCCGGCGACAATGTCCTAGTCTGGGGTGCTTCCGGCGGCCTCGGCGTCTTCGGCGTCCAGCTCTGCGCGGCGTCCGGCGCCAACGCGATCGGCGTGATCTCGGACGAGACCAAGCGCGACTACGTGCTCGGCCTCGGCGCCAAGGGCGTGATCAACCGCAAGGATTTCAACTGCTGGGGCCAGATGCCCAAGGTCAACTCGCCCGAATATACCGAGTGGACAAGGGAGGCCCGCAAGTTCGGCAAGGCGATCTGGGACATTACCGGCAAGAAGGATGTCGACATCGTCTTCGAGCATCCGGGCGAGGCGACCTTCCCGGTCTCCTGCCTCGTCGCCAAGCGCGGCGGCATGGTGGTGTTCTGCGCCGGCACCTCCGGCTTCAACATCACCTTCGACGCGCGCTATGTCTGGATGCGGCAGAAGCGCGTGCAGGGCTCGCATTTCGCCCATCTCAAGCAGGCGAGCGCAGCCAACCAGTTCGTGATCGACCGGCGCATCGACCCCTGCATGTCCGAGGTCTTCCCCTGGGACAAGATTCCGCTCGCCCATCACAAGATGTGGAAGAACGAGCATGCGCCGGGCAACATGTCCGTGCTCGTCTATGCGCCGCGAACCGGCCTGCGGACCTATGAGGACGTGGCTGAGGCCCTGACCGACTGAGGCGCTTCAGGCAGCCTGGTCGCTGGCGTTCACGGCTTCCATACGGTGCAGGAAGGCCTCGACCGAGGTGGTCAGGGAGCCCGCAACCTCGGCCATGACCTCGGCTGCCTGCCGCGCTTTCTCGATCTCGGCCTTCGTCTCTCCGACGGCGCTATAGGCCTGTTCGACGCGCTCGGTCGCCTGTCGGCTGTGGTCCGCGGCGGAATCGATATTGCTCGACATGGCGGCGGTCGCTGCCCGCTGCTCCTCGACGGCGGAGACGATGGCATGCGTGACGTCGTGAACGTCGAGTACGGCCTGGCGAATAGCTTCGATCGAGCGCGTCACATGGGCGGCCGAGGCGCCGATCGCGCCGATCCTGGTGATGATCTCGTTGCCGGCCTCGGTCGTCTGCGCCGCCAGGCCCTTGACCTCGGCGGCGACCACGGAGAAGCCGCGCCCGGCCTCGCCGGCACGGGCAGCCTCGATGGTGGCGTTCAGGGCAAGCAGGTTGGTCCGTCCGGCGATCGCCTGGATCATCTCGACGATGCCGGTGATGCCCTGCATCAGCGTGGACAGATGGGCGATGTCGTTCATCGCCGTCGCGCTGACCGAGACGGTGTCGCTGATCACCGCACCAGCGCGGTAGGTTCGCTCCCCGATCCGGGCGATCGCATCGTTGAGATGGCCGGTGCTGGCGGCGATGGCATCGATCTCACCGGTGGCGCTTGCTGCGGCACTGCGTGCGGCCCCGGCCTGATTGGCGGTCGTTTCCGCTGTGCCGGAGAGCGATGCCGCGCTGGCGGCGATGCCGCAAGTCTCGCGCCGGACGACATTCTGGAAGCCGGCCATCGACTGACGAAAAGCCGCGACGACCTCCATCAATTCGCGATGTCGGCGGCTCGTCTCGTCGCGCTCGGCGAGGGCGCTGTGCTGGAGCTGGGCACGCTCGCGGCTGCTTTCGATGGCGGCATTGCGACCGCGCACGGCTTCCGCCAGCGTCGCGCCGTACGACGTGACATGGCGGGTCATGAATACGAGATAGAGCGCGAGCAGCATCGCCACAGTGATGGCCGTGCCGGTGGAAAACTGAGCAAAGGCCAGGACCGCGGTCGCGCCCAGCGTGACGCCGTAGATCAGCGCAGCGCGCGGCACCACGACGAAGCGCGTCATGCCGCTCGCGATCATGCCCGCGATGACGAAGCCGATCGCGATGTTCTCACGTGGGTCGACGGTCGCGCCCGCGACCCAGGGCAGCGCCCCCCAGATCAGTCCGAGCACCGGCGCGCGCAGGTGCACGATGCGCATCGGCCAGGGAGAACGCTCGTGGAGGCGGCTGCGCCAGGCGGCGATATCGAGCCCCATCGAGAGCGAATAGGCCAGCGTGGCCGCAACCCAGCCGACAAGCGCGGCCATGCGATCTGGCTGCCACAGCATGGCCGCCACGGCGACCACGGCGGCGAAGTTCAGGATCGCTGAGGCCAGTGCGTTGCGTGCGAAGGTGACGAAGCCTTCGTGCTCGCTGTTCACCAGCTCTTCGTTCGGGGCGGAGGAAGGATGAGGAGGATGCGGCATCGGGCTGGTTTTCGATCGAACCTGACATTGCGCGCCGTGCGTTGAGGATTGGTTGACGATGCGGAAAGGCGCGCGTCATTTTTCGTTAGGGATTGTGGCGGCACGTCACGCGGTCGTCTGTCCACGGTCAGCCAGTTGGCTCGATATCTGATTGCAAATCGCAATCGGTTATCTTATGCCGGCGAGCAGTCCAGGCTCCTGCAGGATGCAGCCCGTGTCGCTCACGCTTTACGCTCATCCGTTCTCGTCGTATTGCCAGAAGGTGCTGGTGGCGCTCTATGAGAACGAGACGCCGTTCGCCTATCGCAAGCTCGGACCGGAAGACCCGGAGGCCGGTGCCGAGTGGGCCAGGCTATGGCCGATGAGGAAAATGCCGGTGCTCGTCGATGGCGAGACGCCCGTCTTCGAGTCGAGCGTCATCATCGAGCATCTCGGCCTGTTTCATCCTGGTACGGTCCGGTTTCTGCCTGCCGATGCGCAGCAGGCGCTCGGCGTGCGCATGATGGATCGCTTCTTCGACAACTACGTGATGACGCCGATGCAGGCGATCGTCTTCGACCACCTGCGACCGGCCGATGACCGCGACCCCTCTGGCGTCGCCAGGGCGCGTGACAAGCTGGAGGACGCCTATCGCTGGCTGGATGGCGCACTCGCCGGGCGGCATTGGTCCAGTGGCGATGACTTCAGTCTGGCCGATTGCGCAGCGGCACCGTCGCTTTTCTATGCCGACTGGGTTCATGAGATCGACGCTGCGCTGGGTAATCTCCGCGCCTATCGCGCTCGCCTGCTGGCGCGGCCGTCTTTCGCGCGTGCCGTCCAGGAGGCGAGGCCCTTCCGCAAGCTCTTCCCGCCGGGGGCGCCAGATCGCGATTGACCCGCACGGCCTCCATGACAGCATGGGGTAGGGGCGTCGGCGCTCTGTCAGGCGCTGCCGATCGGCGCTAGACACGGAGAGTTCCGGCGGTTTCAGGTGCCAATGTCCTCGTCTTTCGTTCTGCGCGCGATCCCGCTGCTCTTCACCTTTCTCTGGTCCACGGGCTGGGTGGTTGCCGGCTACTCCGCCCGCCATGCCGATGCGCTCACCTTCCTCGTCGTGCGCTTTTCGATCGCCGCCGCACTGCTGACGCTGATCGCGCTCGCGACGGGTGCACCCTGGCCGCGTAGCCGCCGGGCCATTGCCGACGTGGCCATCACCGGCATCCTGTTGCACGGCATCTATCTCGCTGGTGTCTGGTGGGCGGTGCGCCATGGCCTGCCCGCCGGCATTTCGGGGCTGATTGCAGGGCTGCAACCGATCCTGACCGCGCTCCTCGCGCCGGCCCTGGTCGGCGAGCGGATTTCGGGCCGGCGCTGGCTCGGCATCATCTGCGGTTTCCTCGGCATCGCGCTGGTGCTGGAGCCGCAACTGGCCGGCGTCGAACCGGCGGCACTCTGGGGCATCGCCGTGCCGATGCTGATCAATATCGGCGGCATGTTCGCGGTGACTGCAGGCTCCTTCTACCAGAAGGCCCGCGTCGTCTCCGGCGACCTGCGCACGATCACCGCGATCCAGTATGTCGCCGCCGGACTCGTTGTGCTGCCTTTCGCCGTGGCTTTCGAGCCGATGCGGATCGAGTGGAACCTGACCATGCTGCTGGTGCTGGCCTGGTCGGTGATCGTGCTCTCGATCGGCAGCATCTGGCTTTATCTGTTCATGCTCCGGCGGGGCGAGGTCTCGCGCATCGCCGCCTTCCTCTATCTCGTGCCGGCCCTCGTTGCGGTCGAGGCCTGGCTACTCTTCGGCGAGACGCTGGCGCCGCTCCAGATCGGCGGCATGGTCGTGACGATCCTCGGCGTCGTCCTCGCCAGCCGGAAGTAGGTCTCTCCCCAAAAAGGAGGGTTTCGGTTTCGCGCGATCTCCCCTTATGCTGCGTCGCAACAAAGGGAGGATCGAAGACCATGAACGCCAATACGGCCGCGAAGGCTGAGAAACGCGCCAATGCGATCGAATTGATCGCGGCGGCGCTGCCGGGCTTCGAGACGCTGTTCAAGCAGGCTGTTGCCGCAGTGCGGCAGAAGGTTCTGGTCGACGGTCGTATCTCGTCTGCCCGGCTGGAGGCCGAGCAGCATGCCGCCCATGGCCTGTCCTGGCTTGCGACCTATGTCACGGCCCTGCGCGAGCTGAAGGCCTATGGCGAGCGCCTCGAGGCCGAAGGCCGCTACGGTGCCATCGAGGACTACGCGCTGCGCATCGGCGCCGGCGAATATGCCGCCCAGATATTCGGTGGCATCCCGATGAGCCAAGGCGAGATTCTTCGCCTTCCTGCGCTCGGCTTGTCGCAGAAGGCGGTTGCGGCCGCCTGCTCGGATGCTGTTGATGCCCTGATCGCCGACGGCAATACCCCGCAGAACCGCGCCCGCTTCGTCGCGCTCTTCAGCCAGGACCAGGGGGCGGCCAGCATCGGCGATACCGGCCTCGATGAGACACTTGAAGCGATCCGCTCGGAGATGCGCCGCTTCTGCGCCGCCGAGGTGACGCCGCACGCCCATGAATGGCATCTGGAGAACGAATACATCCCGATGCCGGTCGTCGAGAAGATGGCCGAGCTCGGCGTCTTCGGTCTGACCATTCCCGAGGAATTCGGCGGCATGGGTTTGTCGAAGGTCTCGATGTGCGTCGTCTCGGAGGAGCTGTCGCGCGGCTATATCGGCGTCGGTTCGCTCGGCACCCGTTCCGAGATCGCGGCCGAGCTCATTCTTTGCGGCGGCACGGCCGAGCAGAAGGAGAAGTGGCTGCCGAAGATCGCTTCCGGCGAGGTTCTGCCGACGGCGGTCTTCACCGAGCCCAATATCGGCTCCGACCTCGCCTCGCTGCGCACCAAGGCGGTGAAGGAAGGCGAGGGGGCTGAAGCAGTCTGGAAGGTCAGCGGCAACAAGACCTGGATCACTCACCCCGTCCGCGCCGACATCATGACGCTGCTGGTGCGTACCGATCCCACGGAGCCCGGCTACAAGGGCCTCTCGATGCTGATCGCTGAGAAGCCGCGCGGCAGCGATGCCGATCCATTCCCGGTCGAGGGCCTGACCGGCGGCGAGATCGAGGTGCTCGGCTATCGCGGCATGAAGGAATACGAGCTCGCCTTCGACGGTTTCGAGGTTAAAGCTGAGAACCTGCTCGGCGGTGTGCCCGGTCAGGGCTTCAAGCAGCTCATGCAGACTTTCGAGGCGGCGCGTATCCAGACGGCGGCCCGCGCCATCGGCGTGGCGCAATCGGCCTTCGATCTCGGGCTGCGCTATGCGCAGGAGCGCATCCAGTTCGGCAAGCCGCTGATTGCCTTCCCGCGCGTCGCCGACAAGCTCGCGATGATGGCGGCCGAAATCCTGATCGCCCGCCAGCTCACCTATTTCGCTGCCCGCGAGAAGGATGCCGACCGGCGCTGCGACCTCGAGGCCGGCATGGCCAAGCTGCTCGGCGCCCGCGTCGCCTGGGCTGCGGCCGACAACGCCCTGCAGGTCCACGGCGGCAACGGCTTCGCGCTGGAATATCCGGTGAGCCGCGTGCTCTGCGACGCCCGCATCCTCAACATCTTCGAAGGTGCGGCCGAGATTCAGGCGCAGGTCATCGCGCGGCGGCTGGTCGAGGAATAGCGCGCCGCTATTGCGGCCAACCGAGCGATATTTGCTCGATGCGCGGCTTCACCGCCCGCATCCCGGCGGCGTTCGAAGCGAAGGGCTTGTCGCCTGAGACCTTCGACACGGCGGCGGGCTTCGCTTGCGGGGAGGGGCCGAAGCGCAGCGAGAGGCTGCACCCGCCCGCCAGCTTTGCGAGCCGGCCGCCGTTCCACTCGCCGACATAGCCGGCCCCGTCCCAGCCGAAGCCGTTGAGCGTGAAAGGCTTGCGGTTGACGGCCTCGGCGGTCGCCAACTCCGTGCCGTTCCCCAGTGTCGCGGCGCTGTCGCCGGGTACGGCAATCCGCCAGCGCGAGGGCGCGCGCACGATGATGCTGCTCGGCCGGCGACGCTTCTCGCCATCGTACCAGAACACCTCGATGCGCCTCTTGTCGTCGTTCTTGAAGATCACCGTGCCCGGCTCGGTGAAACCTTCGCCGACATCGAGGGCCTCGTTCGCGATATTGGCAGCCCCGAAGGCCGCGATGAGCGTCGCCTCGCTGGCGTCCTTCGCGAAAGGGCCGTGGCAGCCGAGCAATTCGGACCCTGCCGCCAGTGCAGATGCCGGCCCGGCCAGTCCGATAAGAAGCGCCGCGACGGCAGATGCGATCTTCGACATGGCCCCCTCTTGGCAGCGATGATGGTCTGCCGGCATGCGAGGAGCAAGCCATACGCCGCTCTGTCGCTGCGCGGTCGTGACAATTTCGACATCATCAGGCGCTTTGGCATCGTGGCGGCCGTTTGCCGCCGAATCTGCAGGAGTCATGATGTCCCACCGTTTCGCCCCCGCCCTGGCCGGAGCCGCTCTGATCGCCGCCGCGATGCTGCCGATCGCCTCCGCCACGGCCCAGGAGGATGCCGCCCGGCAACCCACGCCGCGCATCAGCGTGGTCGGGGAGGGCGAGGTGAACGTCGCTCCGGACATGGCGATCCTCAACCTCACCGTGCTGCGCGAGGCCGAGACGGCGCGCGCGGCGCTCAGCGCCAATAATGATGCGATGAAGCAGGTGCTGGCCGCGCTGAAGGAAGCCGGCGTCGCCGAGCGCGATCTCCAGACCTCCGGCCTCAGCATCCAGCCTCGTTACGCCCAGCCGGGCAAGGACCGCAGCGGCGAGCCGAAGATCGCCGGCTACAGCGTGAGCAATGCGCTGACCGTCCGGGTCCGCAACCTCGCCGACGCCGGCGGCATTCTCGACAAGGCGGTCGGGCTCGGCGTCAATCAGGGCGGCGGCATCGCCTTCATCAAGGACGACATGAAGCCGACGCTGACCGAAGCTCGCAAGCGCGCGGTCGCCGATGCGATGGCGCGCGCCAGAACCCTGGCCGAGGCAGCCGAGGTCAAGCTCGGCAAGATCCTCTCGATCGAGGAGCAGTCGATCATGCCGCGGCCGGTGCCCTATGGCGGGGGCCTGCGCATGGCTGCCAGCGACGCTGCCGTGCCCCTGGCCGCTGGCGAGAACACCTACCGGACGCAGGTCAATGTGATCTTCGAGATCGCACGCTGAGGGCCGAATTCAAGCGCGCCCGGCCTGCTCCGGGCGCAGCTTGGCAGCCGCCGAAACCGGCAGGCTGGTGATGATGACGCCGCACAGCACCCAGAACCCCGGCAGCAGAAGCTCTGCCGGCGGCACTTCCGCCAGCAGCAGATAGGCCGCGAGTGTGATCAGCGGCACGCGCAGCGTATCGGCGCTGCAGAGCTGCAGGGCGGTGCCGTGGCGCGAGGCATTGGCGAGCGCAGCCTGCGAGACGAAGCCGCCGACGATCAGTGCAAGCACGGCGCCACCGATGACGGCAAATTCGGGTAGCGTGAAAGCCAGCCGGTAGGGTTGCGGCGGAGGCGACCACTGCTCCGGTACGAAAAACCAGAGCAGCAGATAGAGCGGCAACTGGATTGCATGCATCAGCAGTACGATGGACAACGTGCTGCGCTGAGCCGCGAGCCGCGCCAGCATGAGATTGGTGGTGGTCAGGATAGCGACGGCGCCGATGGCAATCGCGAGATCACGATTGGGGACGGCGTCCAGTCTGAAACCCAGCAGCCCGATGCCGGTCGCGAGCACTGCGAGGCCGACCATCGCACCGATGCCCGGCCGGCGACGCAGGGCCAGGAAGAGCAGCACGGCCGCAAAGAGCGGGCCGGTGAATTCGATGGTGGTGACGAGTACGAGCGGCAGATGCGCCACGCTCCAGATCAGGGCGAGCGAGCCGCCGAGATGCAGGACGCTGCGGGCGACATCCTCGCCCAGCTTCGGTGGCAGGACGTTGCGGCGCTGTTCGGCCTCGCCCGCCCAGACGGCGGCGCCGGCGATGGCGAAGCTGCCGACCGAGCGCAGAAGCCCGATCTCGATGACCGTGAGATAGCCGGCCAGAAGGCGAATGGAGAGGGCGATCGCGAGATAGGAGGCGAGATAGGCGCTCATCCACCCGAGGAAGACCGGAAACCCTCGACCTGCCCCGTCCAGGGGATTCCCAGCAACATGCGCTCCAGGATGGCCATCCGCATCGGCACGGACAGCTGGACCTGGCGGAAATAGCCTGCGTTCGGGAGGCTGTCGCATGAGGTGTCGAGCTCCGAGAAGCGCGGAAGAGGGTTGAGGATCAACGTGTCTGAACGGGCGTCGAGGACCTTGCGGGCAGTCAGGGTGAAGGGTTCGCTCTCTTTTTCCTTGTCCACGGCCTCGTTGCCGAGGGAGGCATGGGCGAATTTGCTCATGTCCTGCATCTGGATGCTGAGCACGTCGTGATCGAGCGTGTGGCGGATGTCGTGGACGAGGCCGACCTGGGTGCCGAGATCGGCGAGCACGGTCATCGCCTCGCGCATCGCCGGGTTGATCGGCGTATCCGGCAGGCAGCACAGCGTGAAGCGTTTCGGCGGGGAGAGGCGCAGCATCTTCACGAAGGAGATCGCGAAGCGCGCCCGCGAATCGCTCGACAGCGCGATGCTGAGATTCTCGATCGCGCCGCGCATCTGCCGGATCGCGAAGATGTCGACGAGGGCCTGGGTCGGATGCTCGTCCGCGCCGTTGCCGGCATTGATCACCGGCAGGTAGCTCAGGCGGCCAACGCGATAGGGCATATCCTCCATATGCGAGCGTACGATGAGCAGGTCGCTGTAGAGTTCAACCGTATGGATATGGTCCTCGATCGACTCGCCCGTCGCGGTGCCCATGCGACTGCGGTCGGTGTCATAGGCATCGATCGACTGATGACCGAGCCGCGCGGCAGCAGTCTGGAAGCCCAGGCGGGTCCGCGTGCTGCGCTGGTCGAACAGGGTGGCGACCACCTTCGGCCGGCGGCGCGGAGCCGGCGGCTGCTCGGGCAGGGGCAGGCCCGCCTTTTCCAGCTCCTCCTCGCGCAGATGCCGCTCGGCGCGCTCGATGATGTCATCGAGGTCGAAACGCGAGACCGCATCGGCGCTCAGCAGATCCTTCCCGCTCGGATAGTTCGGGCGCTGCATCCTAGAGGCTGTGAAGAACCGTGGACGGGATTCGACGCCGGCGATTTTGCGCGACCGCGAGGAACTCGCGGACGCAGGCCTTCCGCCCCGCTGCGAAGAACGAGACGGCAGCCCTGCAAAAGCGCCGCGCCTTGCGGTAGAGGCGAAAGCGCTGGAGCTGCAGCGTCGTGCCGCTTGCCGATACAGGGGTATCGGCGGCGCGATGCGCATCCCATCCCTGCGGTTTTGACCTCATCACATCGCCCCCCACGGTTCTTCGCAGCCTCTGGGCCTCCGGCTGGTGCGCTCGTCTGCATCAGGAGCGTGTCAGGCAACCTGACTGAAGCGTCCCGGCTTGCGCGAGCCGGAGGAGCGCGACCGCGCCGACCCCGTCCGCTCGGTGGGAACGCGGTTGCCGATCATGGGCAGCAATTCGGCCGCTGTCATCGGGCGGGCGAAAATATAGCCTTGAATGCCGTGGACGGCGTGCTTTTCGATGACGGTGAGCTGCTCCTGCGTCTCCACGCCTTCGATGATCAGACGCAGCTTGAGATCATGGGCGAGCTGGGCGATCGCGTTCATCAGCGAACCCGCCTTGCGTGAAGTGCCGATCTCCTGGGTGAAGGCCTGATCGATCTTGATCGTGTCGATCGGCAGATGCGCGAGATAGCTAAGCGAGGAATAGCCGGTGCCGAAATCGTCGAGCGCGATCCGCACCCCGAGCGCGCGCAGGGCCACGAGACGGGAGACGACATGATCGGGGTCGTCGATCAGCGAGCTCTCGGTGATCTCGATCGTCAGGCGCTGGGGCTCGATGCCGCTCATCCTGAGCAGCGCCTCGACGACGCCGACGATGTCATGGCCATGGTCGAACTGCCGGGCGGAGACGTTGACGCTGACGCCGACGCTGCGCGGCCAGGACAGCGCCGTTCGGATGGCCTCGCCGAGCACCCATGAGCCGAGCACGGTGATGAGCCCGGTCCGTTCGGCGAGCGGGATGAAAATCTCGGGGCTAATCATGCCGCGGCGCGGGTGCCGCCAGCGCAGCAGCGCCTCCGCCATGGTCGCGGTGCCGGAGCGCGGGTTGTAGATGGGCTGGAAATGCAGCTCGAATTCGCCGCGACGAATGGCGTCACGCAGCTCGGTCTCGAGCGCAAGCCCGTCTTCATGCTCGTTTCGGATAGCGTCGGTGTACATCACGACGCGGTTCCGTCCATCGAGTTTGGCCCGATAGAGCGCGATGTCGACGCATTTCAGGGCTTCGTCGATCGAGCTGGCGCAGCCGGCCGGTGCGATGCCCATGCTGGCGGTCGCGGTGATATGGCGTCCGCCGATGACGCGCTGGCTGGCGAGCATCATCACCAGACGGGCTGCAAGCGCGTTCGCGGCCTCGGCATTGCGCGATGTCGCGACCATGAATTCGTCGCCGCCGGTGCGCGCGGCAATGTCCCCAACGCCGAGTTCCGCGATCAGCGTCTCGCTGAAGCCTTGCAGTAGTGCATCGCCGATATCGTGGCCGAGGCTGTCATTGATGCTCTTGAAGCGGTCGATGTCGATCGAGATCAGGGTGACCGGACGGCCGGAGGCCGCCATCTGCCGGATCTCGCGCATGAAGCCGCGTCGATTGTAGAGGCTGGTGATCGTGTCGTTGACGGCAAGATGCTCGAGTTCCCGCATCGTGCGCAGCCGGGCGAGGAAGATCTGGTGGATGACCTGGGCACTGGAGAAGGTGAGAATGGTGGTGAGCAGGACCGAAAGGCCGATCACCAGATAGGCGAGGTCGCCCGTCCAGAGCAGCGCGAACGTAAACGGCATTGCCGCAGCCAGAACCTGAACGCGGGTGATTACCGGCCGCGAGCTGTTGCGCCCTGAAATGCCGGCGAGATAGCCGATCGTCTGGGCGATCGCCAGCACAGCGACAGGTTCGTGAGTATAGCGCAGGATTGAATAGGTGCCGAAGCTCGAGATCAGCGCGGCGGTCGACCAGGCGCCGGCCATCGCGAGGTTCTCCAGCCTGGCGATCTGGCCTTCCGTGGCTGTGGCGAGCTGGATACCCTTGTAGTAGCGGTGCGACAGATAGCGAAAGACGCCGATCGCGACCATGATCGCCGCCATGGCGTGGAAGGCGATGTCGCCGCCCGTCAGCAGCGCGCTCGCCGCCATCACCGCCGCGACGGTGACGGTGCCGATGAAGATCGTTCCGGGCGTGGCATAGAGCGCTGCCACCAGCTCCGACTTCATCGCGATGTCGCTCTCGTGAACGTCGACGATCATCAGGCGTCCCGTCGCTATATCTGCTTTCTGTCCGGCGTAGCCGCTATTCTCGCTAAAAATCTATTAAAGAACTGTATGTCGCTTCGGAGGTTTCGCCGACAAATTATAAATCGCAGCTTATGTCGTGTGGTCAGCTCCGCAATCGGTACTTGACGAAACCTTCCGGTCCGTCTCCGACAGGCTCTGCCTTCAGCCCCGCCGGCACTTTGCCCGCCGCCGCGGGCGAGGTCAGAAATGTGGCATTGACGGTGGCCGGCAGCGGGGTGAGCGACCAGTTGCCGTCGGCCTTCGGGTCGATGGTCTTCCTGTTCAGGATATAACGTACGACGACGTCGCGGTTCAGATCGGGCGCTTCCAGCACAACGGTCGTCTTCGTACCGGGAAAATTGCCGCCGCCGCCAGCACGGTAGTTGTTGGTGACGATAAGGAATTCAGCCTTCTCGTCGATCGGCGCTCCGGCGAAGGCGAGGTCGAGGATACGGTGCGCTTCGGCTGCGACGAGCTTGCCGTCACTGTCGTAGCGCGAGGCCTGCGTGACGTCGATCCGGTAGGTTACGCCGTCGATAATGTCGAAATTGAAGGCGGGGAAAGCGGGGTTGATCAACGGCTGCTCGCCGCTCTTGGCGGGGTCGATGCGGTTGAAGATGCCGGCCGCGCGCTCCAGCCATTCCCTTACGTCAGATCCGCTGATTTTTACGATCTGGACTGTATTCGGGTAGAGATAGATGTCGGCGATGTTCTTCAGGGCCAGCGGCCCGGCGGGGATCTCGGTGTAGAAGGACGGTCCGGAGCGCCCGCCCGACTTGAACGGTGCCGCTGCCGAGAGGATCGGCAGGTTCTTCCAGCGGGTCTGCGCCATCAGGGGTTTGGCATAGGCGATCTGCGCCTCGGCGACGATCTGGATGGAAGGATCGTCCGCCACCAGCGCGAAATAGGAATTGATCGGCGCGGCCGTGTTGCCCACCGGCTCGCGCATATAGGCCAGCGTCGCCTCGTGGTCGGCCTTGACCGCGGCCAGGATCGCCGGCTCGGCCGTGGCCTTGGGCACGATCTTGCGATCGGGCGTGCGCTCGTAGATCGGCTTCGCCTCGACCTTGAAATCGGCAATCGCCCAGCGCTCGCCGCGCTTTTCCAGCTCGAGGTCGACGATGCCGAGATGCGAGCCCCAGAAGCCGGGCTGGCAGGCCGGCTTGCCGTTGAGCGAGCCCTTGACGTTGTCGACGCCATCTATGCCGTCGAAGGATTTTCCGCCGGGAAAGACCAGATGCTGATGCCCGGTCAGGATGACGTCGATGCCCTCGATCTTCGAGAGATGCAGCGCCGCGTTCTCCTCCATGCCGCGCCGCGTGCCCCCGGCGATGCCGGAATGGCAGAGCGCGATGACGAGATCGGGTTGGGCATCGCGCAGCTCCGGCATGTGTTTCTCGGCCGCATCGACGATGTCGGTCGCGACGATCTTGCCGTCGAGATTGCCCTTGTCCCACTGCATGATCTGCGGCGGCACGAAGCCGATCACGCCGATCTGCAGCACATGCCGGTTGCCGGCCTCGTCCTCGAAGCTCTGCTCGAACAGCCGCCAGGCATCGACGAGGGAACCTCCGCCGACGCGCTCGACATTGGCGCAGACCATCGGGAATTCCGCCTTGGCGAGGCCATGATCGAGGAAGTCCAGCCCGTAGTTGAACTCGTGGTTGCCGAGCGTACCGCAGAGATAGGGCAGGGCGTTCATCGCCGCGAACATCGGGTGGGTTTCGCCGGCCTTCAGCCCCTTCTTGTAGGCGATGTAGTCGCCGAGCGAGGAGCCCTGCAGGAAATCACCATTGTCGAAGAGCAGGCTGTTCTTCACGTCGGCCTGTGCCGCCTTGATCAGGTTCGCCGTCTTGGCGAGGCCGACCGTGTCGTCGGGAGCGTCTCGGAAATAGTCGTAGGGCACGACATTGACGTGGAGATCGGTGGTCTCCAGCACGCGCAGCCTGAGCCTCGCGGGAGCTTGCGCGGCGGCTGTCCGCGGCAGCGCGGCGCAGGCGGCGATCGCGGCTCCGGCCTTGAGCGTCTCGCGGCGATTGAGACGACGATCCTGTGCCATGCCCGGCTCCCACTATCCTTGCCGGGGCAGGACGTTAGCATTCCGGCGCGGCCGTGACATCGGGAAGATGCCTGGCTGGCCGCCCATTCGGAAGGCGGTGAACGGGGAGAGTGCGGTGATCCTGATCGGCCAGTACGATTCGCCCTTCGTCTGCCGCGTCGGCATCACGCTTGCGCTTTATGACTTGCCATTCGAGCACCGTCCCTGGTCCGTCTTCGCCGATGGCGAGAAGGTGCGCGCCTTCAATCCACTGATGCGGGTGCCGACCCTGGTGTTCGACGATGGCGAGGTGCTGTTCGACAGCGCCTGCATGATCGACGCGCTCGACGATCTTGTCGGGCCGGAGCGCGCGCTCTGCCCACGCAACGGCCCGTTGCGGCGGCGGGCGCTTTCCGCCGTAGCGCTTGCCATGGGGGCGGCCGAGAAGGCGGTGAGTCTGTTCTATGAGCTGCGGCTGCACGAGCAGGTCTCGGCGGTCTGGGCAGAGCGCTGCCACGGCCAGATATTCTCGGCGCTCGCTGCGCTCGACCGCGATCGCGCCGGCCGCGCCGGACCCTATTGGTTCGGGGAGAGGCCGGGCCATGCCGATATTGCCCTGGCCGTGGCGCTGCGCTTCATCACCGAGGCGCATCCGGGGTTGGTCGACCTTGCCGCAATCCCGGCGCTAGCCAGCCATGCAGCGGGGTTGGAAGCACTTCCCGTCTTCAGCGAGATATCCCAGCCCTTTGTCGCGCCTGCCTGAACGTCGTTACGCCGGACGGTGAAACCCTTCCATACGCACCTGTCCGTCCACGCCCTCGGTCCAGCCACGCACGCCGCCATCGGCCAGCCGCTTCGCCTTCACGCGGAAGATGTCGCCGGCGATGAGTGGGCTCAGGCCCCGATAGTCCAGCCGGATCGGCGCGCCCTCCGTCAATGTCGCGATGATGTTGGCGATCAGCGTCGCCTGGATCGGACCGTGCACGACGAGCCCGGCATAGCCTTCCGTCCCCGTCGCATAGGGGAAGTCGTAATGGATGCGGTGCCCGTTGAAGGTCAGAGCCGAGTAGCGGAACAGCAGCAGCGGGCTGCCTTCCATCTCCCAGGTGAGATCGGCGGGCTCGCCATCGGTTGCCGTAACGGGCGCTCCCGCCGCAGCCGTTCCCGGTTGCGCCGCCTCGCGATAGACGATGTCGTGCCGCTCGCGCAGCGCCACCCCGCGCTCGGTCAGATAGTCGTGGTGGACGGCGACGAAGCAGAGCGGGCCGCTGCGTCCCTCCTTATAGGCGATGTCCCCGATCCGCGAGCGCCGCGTGACAAGGTCGCCCTCGCGTAGCGGCGCCAGCGTCTCGATTCGCCCGCCGGCCCACATCCGCCGCGGCAGCGGCACTGGCGGCAGGAACTCGCCCTTGGCGGCATGGCCATCGGGTCCGCAGGCGTCGATATTCGAGATCGGCGGTGCCAGGCACCAATGCAGTGCCAAGGGCGCTTCGTCTGCCCCGTGAGGCGCCAGATGGCGGCCGAACGTGGCGGCGAAACTATGCATGAGCCGCGGGGTGATCACATCTTGTGCTTCTTCGGTCCTGCCGGTCCAGCGTGTGAGCCGGGCGATGTCGATGCTCATGAGGGGTTTTCCTCGGTCTGGCGGGTAAATTCAGCACGGAGCGCCGCCTCGTGCTGGCCGGGCGCCGGCACGGGCCGCGTCGCGACGCATTGTCCATCGCCGACGACGCGGGGGCCAGTACCTCGACCGGACCGCTCGGGGTGGAGACTGGCAGAGCGGTCGCCGCCGGATGGTCCGTCAGGGCGCCGACGGTCGAGGTCGTGCCGTAGGCGCTCGCCTGACGATCGAGCGCGGCCACCGCCTGCTCCAGCGCGCCCTCGACGGTACCCTCCAGCGCTTTCGACATCGGTATTCTCCACAGCAGTCGGGCGAGCAAGAGCGGCCCGCCTCGGCCTGGTCAAATCCAGCCCCGGCAATGCACGCATGCCGGCTCGCCGGGCAACTCCAGATCGCCTCGGGACGGGACGGGATATCGCGCCCGGGATATGCGAACAGCCTGATTCAGGATGTCATCGATCGTCGCGATGTAATTGGCCGGATGGGTGAAACCATCGTCGGCCTGGACTCACATTCTGACGATGTGCCGGATCGTGCGGCCCTCGTTGAGGGCGTCGAAGCCCTCGTTGATCTCGTCGAGGCTGCCGGAGCTGGTCCAGAGCTTGTCGACGGCCAGCCGGCCGCGCTGGTAGAGTTCGACGAAGCGCGGGATGTCACGGGAGGGCACGCAGGAGCCCACGTAGGACCCCTTGAGCGTCCGCTCTTCCGCGACAAGCCGCACTGGCGAGAGCGACAGCGTATGGGCGGGGTTGGCAAGACCGGCGGTCGTCGTCGTGCCGCCGCGTCTTGTGATCTGGTAGGCGAGGTCGAGCGCCTTGACCGAGCCGGCCATTTCCAGCCCGTGATCGACACCGCCCTTGGTCGCCTGCCTGATCGCTTCGACCGCATCCGGTGTATCGGCCTTGAAGGCGTCGGTCGCTCCGAGCGCCAGCGCCAGATCGAGCTTGTCCTGCGCGAGATCGACGGCAATGATCCGCGAGGCGCCGCAGGCGAGGGCGCCGAGCAGCGCCGAAAGCCCGACGCCGCCGAGGCCGACGACCGCGACCGTCTCGCCGGCCTTGATTCGCGCGGTGTTCACGGCCGCGCCGACGCCGGTGAGCACCGCGCAGCCGAACAGGGCCGCGATCTCGTGCGGAATATCCGCCTCGATCCTGACCAGCGAGCGGCGCGAGATCACCGCATGCTCGGCAAAGGCGGAGACGCCGATATGGTGATGCACCGGCTGACCCTCGACGGAGAGCCTGCGCCCGCCGCCCAGCATCTCGCCGCGCCCATTGGCGGCGTTGCCGGGTTCGCACAGGGCAGGGCGCCCCTCGGCGCAGGGCGCGCAATGCCCGCACGACGGCACGAACACCATCACCACCCGGTCGCCGGGCCTGAGATCGTCGACGCCTTCGCCGGTCTCGACGACCTCGCCGGCGGCTTCATGGCCGAGCACCATCGGCACTGGCCGCGGACGGTTGCCGTCGATCACCGAGAGATCGGAATGGCACAGGCCCGCCGCGCGGATGCGCACCAGCACCTCGTCGCGGCCGGGCGGGGCAAGGTCGAGTCTCTCGATCCGCAGCGGACGGCTCCGCGCATAGGGGGCGGCGACCGGGCTTGCGTTCAGGACTGCGGCGCGAATCTTCATGGACGCATGCTCCGGTCATACAATCAGATTTCCATCCCGACAGCAGAGGGCGCTGCTGTCAAAGCGGAGCGGCGAAATCCGGCGCTGACGCCGGATGTCAGCATGGGGACGGATCGATCTGTCGCTGCCGATCGATGATGCTAAACAGGCATGGGCTTTGCCGGAGGAACCCGCATGAAACAGGACCCGTTGTTCGAGCGTCTCTGGGACGGTTCCGCCGCGATGGAGGAATGGACCGCTTCGGTCTCGCATGGCGCGATCACCCAGGTGCACGACAATATCATCACCGTCCACACCACCTATTTCTGCGGCAGCGTCACGGCGATTCGCACGGCGGAAGGCCTCGTCCTGATCGACACCGCAAAGCCCGACACGGCCCGGCAGACGCTCGACGTCATCCGCTCCTGGGACGATGGCCCGATCCATACGGTGATCTTCACGCATGGCCATATCGACCATACCAGCGGCATCAAGGTGATCGACGATGAGGCCGACAGCCGAGGCATTCCGCGTCCGCGGATCGTCGCCCATCGCAATGTTGCGCGACGCATGCAGCGCTATGTCGACTCGCAGGGTTTCAACAGCCTCGTCCAAAGCCAGCAGTTCAACATGCCCGGCTATGTCTATCCGGTCGGCCAACGCCACCCCGACGAGGTTTACGACGATACCCTGTCGCTCGCGGTCGGCGGGGAGCGGTTCGAGCTCTTCCATGGCCGCGGCGAGACGGATGATGCGACCTTCATCTGGTTGCCGGAGCGGCGCGTGCTGGCGAGCGGCGATTTCGTGATCTGGGTATTCCCCAATGCCGGCAATCCCCGCAAGGTTCAGCGCTACGCGGCGGAATGGGCGCTGGCGCTCCGGCGGATGGAGGGGTTCAGTCCGGATATCCTGATCCCTGGCCACGGCCCTGTCGTCTTCGGGACGGAGCGGGTGTCCCGGATGCTGCGCGACGGCGCAGAGGCGCTGGAGCACCTCGTCCGCGACACGCTCGCGCTGATGAACGCGGGGGCGACGCTCGAAGACGTCCTGAACAAGGTCAGGGTGCCGGCGAGCTATCTCGCCAAGCCCTATCTGCTGCCGAAATACGACGATCCGGAATTCCTCGTCCGCAGCACCTATCATTTCTATGCCGGCTGGTTCGACGGCAATCCGGCCCATCTGAAGCCCGCGCGAACTGCCGAACTGGCCGCTGAACTCGCCGCGCTTGCCGGCGGCGCCCGCAAACTGGCGGAGCGCGCGGAGGCTCTGGCGAGCCAGGGCCAGGGGCGTCTAGCCGTGGCGCTGGCCGAGCTCGCGGCCGCCGCCATGCCTCACGATCCGCAGCTTCAGGCGATCCGCGCTGCGACGCTTCGCAAGCTGATCGACGGCGAATCCTCGCTGATGGGCAAGGCTTTCCTCGCCGTCTACGAGCGTGAGGCGGAAGGGCAGGCGAAGGGCTGACGATGACCGCGGGAACCACTGCCGCCATTCCGGGGGCTTCGCGCCAGCGCAGAGCCCGGAACCCGGAACCGATACGCTCCTCCAAAGGAGCGTGATGGGGGTGGTCGTAAAACGAAGAAGGCATCGTTTCTGAAGTCCGGGCTCAGGACTATGGTCTGCCCCGGAATGACGGGCGAGATGCCAGCATCGACCTCACGGTCCGACCACCAATTCCCGCGATTTCCGATCAAGCTCGCGGAATACCGGCAGTGTCTGCGCGGCGAAGCTCTTCAGTTCGGCATCGTCGCCCTCGCCGGCATAGCGCTCCAGCAACAGGGCGGCCTCATGATGAGTGCTGCGCTGGGCTTCGATATAGGCCTTGTCGAAAGCGGCGCCCTGTTTGTCAGTAAGGTCGCGCAGGAGGTCCAGATGGCGCCTATCCGGCCGATCCGGCAGGGCGATGTCCGAGCGCTTCGCGACGATGCGGCGTAGGCCGCCGGTCACGGCACCCTGTTCGCTGGCGAGTTCATGCGCAAAATCCTTGATGGCGGGCGAGCCGCTCTTGTGCAGCGCCAAGGTCGCGGATTCCATGCCGAACATCTGGGCGATGGCGATCTGGCGCACGAATTCGGCGGCTGGCACGGGTGATTGCGCCATAGCGGCAGAACCCAGCAGGGTGATGCCGACGATCCCATGCAGGAGCGTCCGCCGGGTGCGATGAAATATCAGGGTCATGGTCGGGGAACCGGCAAGCCACCGGGAGGTTCCATGTGCCCGATGCCGGGCACCGGCGCGCCGCCTCGCCTTGTCGCACCCGGTTGGCTGCGATAGCTGGGTCAGGGCGTTCTTGCCGTCCGGATGCAGAGGAAATCCCATGCCGACCACCGTCGAGACCGTGCGCGATGCGCTGGTGAAGGCCCGCCGCGAGCGTTCGCTGGCCACGATTGCCGGCCTGCCGGTCCCGGCAACTGTGTCCGACGGACTTCAGGCGCAGGCTGCGGTCGGCGAGGCGCTTGGTCTGGCCGACGCCGGCTGGAAGGTCGGCGTCGCCGAAGACGGCACGGCTGTCGCCGGCCTGATGCCCGGACCGTTTCTGGCACCTGGTGATGTGTATGACGGTGCGATCGGCGCCGAACTGCGCATCGAGATCGAGATCGCGCTCCGGCTCGCCCGCGACGTGCCGTTCCGTCCGGGCCAGCCCTGGTCGCGCTCCGAATTGCTCGCCTGCTGCGACAAGGCCTATCTCGGCATCGAGATCGTTGAGAGCCGCCTCGCCAACTGGTCGGGCAATGTCGCCTTCCCGCTCTGGCTCGCCGATGCGATGGGCCATGGCGGCTATGTGATCGGTCCTGAACTCGACATCGCCACGCTCGACAATCTCGCCGGTCTCGGCTGCTTCATCTCGCTCAATGGCGTGACGATCTATGATCAGCCGGCCGTGCATGGAAACGGCGATCCGATGGTGCCGTTCGTCGCATGGGCCAACCGGAGGAGCGACGATCTCGGCGGCTTGAAGGCGGGGCAGATCGTGACCACGGGCAGTCTCTGCGGCGGCGTGCTCTCGCCCGGAAAGGGCGAGGTCGTGACGCGGCTTTCGCCGCTCGGCACTGTGACCTTAACCCTTCGTTAGCAGGAACGTTCGAGTCCTTGAGCATTGCGCATGCCCGTCGGCTCCCTATGATGGCGGCGGGCATGGGCATGATTTTGCGTGTGGCGGGGGGTTGCTTGGAGGGTGGATGCGGTTCTGGCGTAGGGCAAGGCATGCGGTCGCGCTGAGCGGCGGCTGTGCGTTTGCCACACTGCTGAGCCTGCAGGCTGAACCTGCCCGGGCTTTTGATCTTTCGTCGCTCGACGTGTTCGGCCTCTTCACCAAGAAGGATGAGCCGCCGGCGCCGAGCCCGTCTGCCTTGCCCTACAAGCTCGAATTCGATCTCGGCGAGGCCGACGATGCCAAGGCCCTGACGCGCTCGCTGCAGGACGCTTCGCTTCTCTATCGTCTGCGCCAGGATGCACCGCCTGACGGCGAGAGCCTGTCGCGCCGGATGGCGACCGATCTCAATCCGATGCTCGATGCGCTCTGGTCGCAGGGCTATTTCAACGCCGATGTCACGCTGATCGTCGATGGCGTTCCACTCAAGGTCGGGGCGGAGCCCGATGCGACGCTGGTGCGGGCGCTGGAAGCCCACCGCAACCGCGATGCTGTGCCGATCACGGTCAGGGCAAGGCCCGGCAAGGTATTCGGCCTGCGCAGGATCGATATTGTCGAGCGCGACGAAGCCGGCTCGCCGGCGATCGCCGATCCCCTGAAGGTTTCCAGGCTGAAGGCCGGCGATCCCGCCACGGCGGCGGCCCTGCGGGCGGCGCAGGCAGCGCTGGTCGACCATATGCGGGCGCAGTCGCGTCCGCTCGCCAAAGTCGTCGAACTGCGTCCCGTCGTCGACCATGCCACCGGCATCATGGACGTGACCTATGTCCTCGCGCCCGGCCCGCTCGCCGGTTTCGGTGACATCACGGTTGGCCAGACCGACGAGATCCCGCCGGAGGTGGTTCGCTCCTTCATTTATCTGGAGCCCGGTAATCCCTATTCGCCGAAGGCGCTGGCCGACACGCGCCGCTCGATCGCGACGATCCCCGCCGTGGGTTCCGTCCGCATCCGCGAGAGCGACAAGCTGGACGGCGCGGGCAACCTGCCGATCTTCGTCGAGGTGACCGAGCGGCCCAAGCGCCTGCTCGGCTTCTCGGCGCGCTATTCGACGATCGATGGCCCGGCGGTGAAGACCTATTGGGAGCACCGCAATCTGTTCGGCGGCGCCGAGCGCCTGCGGCTGGAAGCCAGCGTCTTCTTCGCCCCACGCATTGACGGCACCAAGCTCCAGCGCTTCGGTGACTTCAAGGAATCCGATCTCGGCGGCCGCTTCGCCTTCAGCTTCATGAAGCCGGCCCTCGGCGGCAGCCGCAACGACTGGCTGCTCGACGGCGTCGCGACGCGCGAGCGCGTCGGCCTCAACCGCTATGGCGGCTACACCGCCCGCTACGGCAACGTCACCACCGCGATCCGCCATCGCTTCAGCGATACCTTCTCGATCCAGGGCGGCATCGAGGTCGAGCGCGGCCAGACCAGCGACGTGCTGGGGCAGGTCGACTACACGCTGGTCGGCATTCCCCTCTCGGTAAAATACGATTCCACCGACAGCCTGCTCGACCCGACGCGTGGCTACCGCGCGACGGCGTCCTTCACGCCCTATCCGACCTTCCTTGGCTCTACGGTCGGAATCTACCAGACCAAGGCGGCCGTCTCCGCCTATTACGCGCTGGACGAGGACGCCCGTTACATCCTTGCAGGGCGCATCGGATTCGGCTCGATCTCCGGCGCCAGCCTCGAGGACATCCCGGCGACCCGGCGTTTCTATGCCGGCGGCGGCGGCTCCGTGCGAGGCTATGCCTATCGCAGCCTGTCGCCGCTCGGGCCCTACAACCGCATCATCGGGGGCCGCAGCTTGCTCGAAGCCTCGGTCGAAGCCCGGATCAAGATCACGGACACCATCGGCATCGTGCCCTTTTTCGACGCTGGCACCGCCTTCGAATCGAGCCTGCCGGACAGCAAGCAGAAGCTGCAGATGGCCGCTGGCCTCGGCTTCCGTTACTACACCGGTATCGGGCCGATCCGGGTCGACGTCGCCGCGCCGCTCAATCCGCGCAAGGGTGACAAGCCCGTCGCGCTCTATGTCAGCATCGGGCAGGCCTTCTGATGCGGCGGCTCCTCACCCTTCCGCGCCTCGCCCTGTTCGCGCTGCTGCTGACGGCGGGCTTCCTGTTCTCGGCCCATTTCGGCGGTTTCGCCCAGAACGCCCAGACCGATCGCGGCGTCGTCGCCGACCTGATCTCCAAGGCTCTGTCGAGCGATACCAGCCAGGTCTCGATCGGTGAGGTCAACGGTGCGCTTTCCTCCGATGTCGAGATTCGCGACATCGTACTGTCGGATCGCGATGGCGCCTGGCTCAGGCTCGACCGCGTTCGCCTGATCTGGACGCGCAGTGCCTTGCTGCTGCGAAGGCTCGATGTCGACCGGCTGGAGATCGGCAGGCTCGAAATCCTGCGCAAGCCCGCGCCGCAGCCGGCCGGTACGGCGCCGCCGGGCAACGAGCCGATCCTGCCCGAGTTGCCGCTCAAGGTCATTATCCGTGCACTTCAGCTCAACGAACTGGTGCTGGGCGAGCCCGTGCTCGGCGTCGCTGCCCGGTTGAGCGCCAGCGGTGCCGCGCGGCTGGGGCCGCCCAATGAAGGGCTCGACCTCAAGCTCGAGGCGAAGCGGCTCGACATGGGCGGCCTCTTCGGCGTCACCCTGTCCTTCGTGCCGGAAAGCACGCGCCTGCAGTTCGCGGCCAAGCTCGAGGAGCCGGCCGGAGGCCTGATCTCGAAGGTCGCCGGCCTGCCGGGCGAGCCGCCGGTGAAGCTCGATCTCAACGGAGATGGTCCGCTCGATTCCTTCCGTTCCAGCCTCGTTTTCACTGCAGGCCCCACGATTGGCGCCGAAGGCTCGGCCACGTTGACCCGCGCCGGAACCGAGCGCGCGCTCGCGCTCGCCCTCGATGCCCGCATCGAAGGCCTGATGCCGGCCCCGGTCGCGCCGGTTTTCGCCGGCTCGACCCGGCTCGATGGCTCGATCGGCTTCCGGGACGATAGCGGCGTCGATATCCGCAATCTCGCGCTTGTTTCGGCGCTGGCCCGTCTCGACGTGCTCGGCCGCTACAATGCCGACAAGACGCTCGATCTGCGCGTCACCGCGGCCTCACGCCCCAACGAGGGCGGGCGCACGGTCGCCTCCGGCACCGAGATCGGCAAGCTCGCCTTCGATGCGACGATCCGCGGGCCGGTGGCCGGACCGACCGTCGTCGCGAAGCTGGACGCCAACGACGCCAAATTGCCAGCCGGCCAGTTCGGCAAGGTCGCGCTCACCTTCAACGCGACGCCGACCGGAGCCATCGGCGAACCCGGCACCCGCATCGCGCTGACCTCCGATGGCGAGGCCAGCGGAATCGTCCTGGCAGACAAGGCGCTGATGCGCGCGGTCGGCGACAAGGTCACCTTCACCTTGCGCGGCACCGGCAATGACGACGCCACCGCCGATTTCGAGGCGCTGAAGCTCGCGCTCTCCGGCGTCGAGCTCGATTACAAGGGCAAGCTCGGCCAGGCACGCATGCTCGGTCAGCTCAAGGCCGTACTGCCCGATCTCGCCCGTTTGAGCGGTCTGGCGGGCCGCCCGCTCGGGGGCAGGGCGGATATCACCGCCGATCTCGACGCGACCCCGCGCCTCAACAATTATACGGCGGTGCTCTCGGGCAAGGCCGAGCGTCTTGCCACGGGCGAAGCCGCGCTCGATCGCCTGCTCGCTGGCAACCTGACTCTTGCCGGCCGCGTCAATGCTCTCGCCGGCGACTACACGATGACCGGCCTGCGCGTCGCCGGCCAGCACGCCGCCTTCACGGCGGACGGCTCGATCGGTCAGCAGCAATCCGATCTGAAGCTCGCGCTGAACCTGCCCGATCTCAAGCGGGCCGATCCGCGCTTGTCCGGCCGCGGTGACATAACCGCCCGGATCACCGGCCCGCAGAACAAGCTCGACGCCACGGCCCGTATCGCCGTCGCCAACGCAACCGCGCTCGCCCGGCCGATTCCGCGCCTGACGATCGATGCCGTGGCCAAGGATCTACAGGGTGCCCTCGACGCCAGCGTCACGCTCGCCGGCGACGTCGATTCCAAGCCGGCAACCGGTTCGCTGCGCCTCGCTCGCCAGCCGGACGACAGCTGGAACCTCTCGACGCTCGACTTCGCGCTCGGCTCCGTCCGCCTGAATGGCGGCCTCACCCTCGACACCGCGAGTAGGGCCGCCGGCCGCCTGACGCTGGCCGCGCGCAATCTCGACGATCTCTCGGCCTTGGCGTTGACCAAGCTCGGCGGCCAGCTCGATGCCGATATCGTGTTCGCGGCACCGGCAGGCCGGCAGGATATCGATCTGACCGCCCGCGGCTCGCGGCTTGCCGGCCCCTCGCTGACGATCGACAAGCTCGATGCCCATGCCCGTGCCCGCGACATCTACGGCCGGCCGATGCTCGATGCAGCGATCGCCATCGACCGCGCCGTCGCGGCCGGCGAGGCGATCAGCGGCATCCGCTTCGATTCGAAGGGCGCGCCCGATGCCAGCGCTTTCACGTTGAGCGCCAGTGCCCGCGGCTTCGCATTGAAGGGCGCCGGCCGCCTCGTTCCGGGTGAGCCCTTGAAGCTGGAGCTCGCCTCCTTCGACGCGCGCCGCGATGGCCGCGCGATCACGCTCGCCAATCCCGCCGCGTTCAGCTTCCCGGCCTCCGGCGTCGAGATCGCCAATCTCGCCTTGCTGATCGACAAGGGGCGGGTGACGCTGGACGGCCGCGCCGGCGAGACGCTCGATCTGCGCTTCGCGGCCCGCGACGTGCCGCTTTCCGCCGCGAACATCGCGGTCCCCAGCCTGAAGCTCGGCGGTACGCTGAATGCCGAGGCGCAGGTCAAGGGCAAGCCCGGTGACCTCTCGGGGCCGTGGAAGCTCCGGATCGCGCAGCTTGTCACCCCTGAAACCCGCCAGGCCGGCCTGCCGCCGGTCGAGATCCAGGGCGAGGGCGCCCTCAAGGGCGATGCCGCCGGCATTTCCGCGACCGTCAATGCCGGGAAGGGCGCGAGCCTGACCCTGCGCGGCACCGCGCCGCTCAACGCCACCGGCCCGCTCGACCTGACCGCGCAGGGCAGGGTCGACGCAGCGCTCGCCAATACCATGCTGGGCGCGAGCGGCCAGCGCGTCACCGGCGCGGTCGCGCTCGACATGCGTGCCGGAGGAACCGCTTCTGCCCCGCGCCTCAGCGGTAACGCGACCCTGACGGGTGGGAGCTTCACCGATGCCGTGCAAGGCATCCGCTTCAACGGTATCGAGGCGCGGATCGCCGCAAATGGCGAAAACCTGACGATCGAGCGGGCCTCCGCCCGTGCGCCGAACGGCGGGACGATTTCCGCGAGCGGTGAGATCAGGGTCGACCCGGGCGCGGGCTTCCCCGGCAATATCCGCATTCGCGGCGATCGCGCGCAGATCGTCTCCAGTGGGCTGGTCACGGCCGTCGCCGGGCTCGACCTCGAAATCGCAGGCCCGCTGGCGCAGCGTCCGCGCCTCGGCGGCCGGATCGATATCGCATCCCTCGAGGTTTCCGTGCCGGATCGCCTGCCCGCCACGCTGCGACCGGTCGATGGCATCAAGCATCTGAATGCGAAGGGCGCGGCAGCCGCACGGCTCGCTGCCGCCCGTAAGGCACAGAAGGCGAAGGGACGCGGCGGCCGCCCGGCACCGGCCTTCGATGCGACGCTCGCGTTGACGGTTTCCGCCCCCAGCAAGGTCTTCATCCGCGGCCGCGGCATCGATGCCGAACTCGGCGGCGAGATTCGCGTCGGCGGCACCTCGTCGGCGCCCGCGCTCGACGGCGGCTTCGAATTGCGCCGCGGCCGGCTCAGCGTCCTGACCCAGCGGCTCGATTTCAGCCGCGGCCGGCTCACTTTCGCGGGCGGGCTGATTCCTGATCTGGATTTCATCGCCCAGACCAGCGCCGGCGACGTCACCGCACGGATCATCATCAGCGGCCCGGCCGACCAGCCGGTCTTCGCCTTCACCTCGCAACCCGAATTGCCGCCGGATGAGGTGCTGTCGCGACTGCTCTTCGCCCGCGCCTCAGGCTCGCTCTCGCCATTCCAGGCCCTGCAACTCGCTCAGGCGGCGGCGCAGTTCGCCGGCGGCGGTGGAGACGACACCTTCGAACGGCTGCGCAAATCGCTGGGCGTCGACAATCTCGACATCCAGATGGGAGCGGGCGGGCCGACCGTCGGGGCCTCGCGCTATATCAGCGACAATATCTCGGTGGGCGTGAAGGTCGGCTCCAAGCCGGAGGATAGCGGCGTCTCGGTCGGCATCGACGTGACCAAGCGCCTGAAGCTCCAGGCGGAGACCGGCGCGGATGGCAGCGCCGCTGTCGGAATCGGGGCCGAGTGGGAGTACTGAATCGGCTTCGGCGTCCTGCGAGACGCAACGCGAGGAGATTCGCCCCGATTCCGGTTTCGACGGAACGATTCACGGCTGCCGCGAGCCGAAAAACTCTTGTGCGGTGCCGTTGTAGTTAATGCTTCGTGAATTTCGGTGGTCAAAGCGTGGCTCGCCTGCAACACCAGTTTCCAAAGCACCCCGTTCACAGGCTCGCGAGGCGGATCGAGGTTGATCGGCGAGGCGGCTTTCGTATGGTGGACATGCGTCGGGACGTTCCCGGTCGCTGTTTTTCGCCTTCGCCTCCGAAATAGGTCGGTGACGCAGGCGAAAGACCGGGAATAGGCAGGTTCTGCGATCAGGCTGAAAGCTTGGGGCGGGGGGCAGGCTGAAGCCCGAGGGTCTCGAAACTCTTTTGGAGGTTACCAAATGAAGCTCGTCAAGAGCCTCCTCCTCGGTTCCGCCGCCGGCATCGCCGCGGTCGCCGGGGCTCAGGCCGCCGACCTTCCCTCGCGGAAGGCCGCTCCGGTCGAATACGTTCGCGTTTGCTCCGCCTTCGGTGCGAACTTCTTCTATCTGCCCGGCACCGACACCTGCCTCCGCATCGGTGGTCGTGTCCGCGCTGAGTATTCGTTCGGCGAGCGTTGGAGCTCTGGCCAGGATGCGTTCGGCACCCGCGCTCGCGGCCGTGTCTTCTTGGACGCTCGCAACCAGACCGCCTACGGCACGCTGCGCACGTTCATCCGTTATGACGTCACGACCACCACGGGCGTGTATCGTTACAGCGGCTCCAACTCGGCTGCCAACCGGTTCTCGTCGATCAACGGCGTCAACCAGGACGACTCGATGGGCCTGACCGACGCGGTCGTCCAGCTCGGTCCGTTGACCGCTGGTCGTACGGCTTCGATGTTCCAGTTCTACGCCAACGACTATACCTTCCACGGCGCCCGCACCTCTGACCGTCAGGTCAACCTGCTGGCTTACACCGCGTCCTTCGGTGGTGGCTTCACCGCCACGGTCTCGCTGGAAGATCCGCGTACGACCGGCCGTCTCGGCACGTCTGCCAACTATACCGATCTCAACGGCGTCGTGCGTCCGACCGGCGGCTACGCTGGCATGACCTATCCTGACGTCGTCGCTCAGATCCGCGTCGATCAGGGCTGGGGCTCGGCCTCGCTGTCGGGTGCCTTCGGTGACCGCAGCACCTACAGCTCGCCGTATGTCAACTACGGTACGGCGCTTGCTCCTAACTTCGGCACCGGTGCCAAGAAGGACGAGATGGGCTGGGCCATCCAGGGTGGCGTGAAGATCAACCTGCCGATGCTCGCCGCTGGCGACGCTCTGTTCGTGCAGGCTGCTTACGCCGACGGCGCTCTCGAGTACATCGGTTGGGGCTCCAACGCCGGTCACGGCCGCGTTCCGGCCTATGCAGTTGGCAACTTCACCACCGACGGCTTCGGCCGCGTGAAGTCGACCACCGGCTACACCCTGCTCGCCGCCATGCGTCACTACTGGACCCCGTCGGTCCGTTCGGACTTCCTGGTCTCGTACTCGGCGCTCAAGACTGCCAACCTGACCCCGAACATCAACGGTGTGCAGTCGGTCACGACGTTTGACCCGAAGGAGCTGGTTGCCAGCGCCAACCTGGTGTGGTCGCCGGTCTCCGGCCTCGACATCGGTGTCGAGGTCCTGTACGCCCGCACCGAGTTCGGTGGTCGTGTCATCGACCCGAAGACCGTTGCTGGCATGACGCCTCGCTACATCAAGTCGGACGATTCCTGGAGCGGCCGTCTCCGCGTCCAGCGCGACTTCTGATCGGTTTCCGATCTTTGGTCTGGAAGCCCCGGGGAAACCCGGGGCTTCTTTTTTATGTGGGTTGCCCGGCTTCGCTGTTGACGGAGCCCACTCACCCGGCCTGATCTGGCATGGGCGCTCCGGCCGCCATCCCGAGGGGTGACGGCTTCGAACGCTCGTTGAATCGATATCTGCGGATCGCTCGACAAGTCCTTGAGAAAACGAGAGCGATCGCGAAAGGGGTACCGGACCGATATCGGTGCGGGGCAGGGGGCGGTGCATGTCTCAACCGGCGCGTTGGCTCTGGGGGCTGATCCCACTGGGCTTGTTGTGGGGAGCCGGAAATCTCGCCCTCGATTCCGCGATCGAGCGCGATGTCGGCCTGCGCGCCGAGCAGGCCGTGGCGGCCGTGGCCGGTACGACGCCGGGTGCCCGCCCGGTCGTTGCCCAGGTCGATGGTCGCGATGTCACCATCGGCGGCGAGGTTCTGTCTTCCGATGGCGCAAGCAAGGCGATGGCCCGGCTGCATGGCGAATTCGGCGTGCGCCGGACGCTCGGCGGATTGTCGCAGGTCGTTGCACAGAAGCCCTATTCCTGGTTCGCTGCCCGTCAGGCGGACAGCGTAACCCTCGGTGGCTTCGTGCCGGATCTGGACACCGCAGCCGCCAATGTGGCTGTGGCATCGGCGGCCTTGCCCGGTTTACGGATCGACGACCGCCAGGCCGTCGCATTCGGCGCACCGGAGGGCTTCGCTGCGATGGCGGTCGCGATGCTTGCCGAACTGCCGAAACTCGCCTCGGGACGTGTCACCCTCGACGACGGCCGCTTCTGCATCGAGGGCAAGGCGTTCAGTTCGGATTCATTCCTAGCCCTCGAAGCGGCGATGGCGCAGGCCGAGCGACCGGGTTTCCGCGCTGTCAAATGTGATCTCGATCCGCCCGCGGTGACACCCTATCGCTGGAGCGCAGAGCATGAGGCCGGTGGCGGTATTGCGTTGCGCGGCTTCTATCCTGACCAGGAGATGTACCGGCAGATGCTTGCCGCGGCGCGGCAGGCGTTCGGCCCTGGCACTGATCTTCGCGACGAGCTGAAGCCGGCGCTCGGTGCTCCATCGGCCTTTCTTGCGAAGGTTGTGCGGGCGGTCGGGGATCTGGCGCGCCTGCGGCAAGGTAAGGTCGAGATCAACGGCGACGCCTACAGCCTGACCGGGAAGGGACCGGAGACCTACGAGGCCTGCCAGGCCTTGCGTCTACAGATTGCCCAGATGGATGGTCCGGATTCGGTGGCCCAGGCAGCGATCGAATGTCCGCCCGCTCCTCCGCCGGTGCCGGTCGTCGTGCCGCTTCCCGAGGTGCCGGGGTTGATACTGCACGATGTTCTGCCTGCTATTCCGAAGCCGGAAGGCAGCACAATGTCTCCGGAGCCTGCGCCGGTGCCCCAGCCGCCGCAAAACGCGGTCCCCGCACCGGCGGCAGACGCGCCGATGGCCGCGCCCCGCCGTGTGGTGTCTGTGCCGCTGGACTGGGGCGCCGTTCGCAGCGAAAGCGGCCTTCGCCTCAACGGAAAGCTGCCGGACGAGGCGGCTCGCGCGAGCGTTCTCGGCGCTGTCCGCGGCTTTTTCGATACGATGGCCGTCGATGATCAGACCGCGATCGAACCGGCACTCACATCTGAGCTCGACCTGAGCGCTTCGACCGCCTTCGCGCTGGAGGCGCTGTCCAAGCTGAAATCCGGCTCCGTGACGATCCGCGGCAAGGTTTTCGCGATTGCGGGCGAAGTTGCGGACGCTGCGAGCCTGGCCGCGTTGCGCGATCTCCTCGCGCGCAACGCTCCTGCCGGCCTGGCTGTGGCCACCCTTGCGGATGGCATCGTCGTGCGGCCCTACGGGCTGGCGCTTTCGGCGGACCGGACGGGCCTGCGGCTCACCGGTTACCTGCCCGATCAGGCGACCCAACTGGCGTTGCGGGCGCTGGCTGGCGATTCCCCGCTGAAGGACCGGTTCGAGGACGAGACGATCGTGGTGCCCGGCAGCCCCGCCGGCTTCGCCGAGGCAGCTCGTGCCGTGCTCGCCGATCTGCTGCGGCTCGATCTCGGTTCGGCGTCGGTGGTCGACGATCGGGTGACGCTGCGCGGGCTGACCTGCCGCGACCTGATCAAGAGCGAGATCGAGACCAGTGCCGCGACTGGTCTGCCTCCGGGCTTCAAGGCGGATGCGGCGATCAGCCTGCGGCAGACCGGCTGTGTGGTGGATCCGCCCGTGAGCTGCCAGAATGATCTCGATGGGTTGACCAAGCGCAATACCGTCCTGTTCGGCCAGGGAACTTCGGTCGTCGAACTCGATGCCACGACCGAGCGTGTCATCAGCGAGGCTGCCGCCATCCTGAAGAAATGCCCGGGCTCCCCGGTCGTGATCGAAGGCCATGCCAATCGCGATGGCGAGCGGCGTGGTTTCGACAACATGGACCTGTCGCTGCGCCGGGCCTTGCGCGTACGGGAGGAGTTGGCGCGGCGCGGCATCGAAGCGGGGCAGCTCGCGGTGAAAGGCTATGGCAGCACCCGTCCGCTCGTGCCGCACGAGGCCCCGGAAGCACGTGCGATGAACCGCCGCGTGCAGTTCACCGTGGCGAAGTAGGAGGCTGTCATGCTCTATCTCGCCAGCCAGTTCGTCTGGTTCCTGCTCGCCGCCTTCGGCCTTGGCTTTGCCATGGGCTGGATCAGCCATGACGGCGGCAAGGCCCGCTTCTGGAGCGGTGCCTGGAGCATTCTGGCCGTGCTGTGGATTGCCGGCGCCGCCGCATCCTGGCTCCAGCTGCTGAACGGCATGCCGGCAACCTGGGTCGAGACTGCATTGCTGTTCACAGCCGCCTATTGGGTGGGGTGCGTCTGTGCCGGCCTAGTCCGGAAGCCGGCTGCGGCGCAGCCGCGTGTCGTACCCGCCACAGCTCCGCAACCGGTTGCTGCGGCTAGCCCTGTGCCGACAGCACCGATCGCGGGACAGCCGCCCCGATTGCAGCCCGTCGAAAATGAAGCGGAGCTGCCCGGCCAGCGTCCCGCTGGACTCGCCTCTGCCCGTGGCGGCACACCCGACGATCTCAAGCTGATCAAGGGGATCGGCCGCCAGAACGAGGGCCGCCTGCATGGTCTCGGCATCTGGCATTTCGAGCAGATCGCGAGCTGGATGCCAGAGAATGTCGAGTGGATCGGCGGCTATCTCGCCTTTCCCGGCCGCATCGAGCGCGAGGACTGGGTCGGCCAAGCCAGGCTGCTGGCGGCGGGAACCGAGACGGAGTTCGCCAAACGGGCCAAGGCGGGGGAGGTTGAAAGCTCGCGTGACGACGGCACGGCTGGACAGGGTAATGTCGCCGAGATCGCCGAGGCCAAGAACCCGAAGCCCTGAACCGGATCAGCCGGTGCGGCGCTCGGCCCGGGTGACCAGCTTGGCGATTCGCCGGATCATGTCCTTGCTGCCGAGCAGCGGGGCATGGCCCTGGCCCGGGGCGGTGTAAATTTCGCAGTCGGGATGGCGCTCGGCCATATCCTCCAGGGTCTTCTCCGCCAGAAGGTCGGAATTGGCCCCGCGGATCGCCAGCATCGGCACGGTTTTGAGCGCGTCGAAATAGGCCCAGAGCACCGGCAGTGGCGCTTCCAGGTCAAGCTCCTCCAGCACCTTCATCAGCCGGACGTCGTAGTCGGGCTTCAGGGTGCCGTCGCGATCCGTCCAGGTGCGGCGCGCCATCATCTCCCATTCTTCTTCGCGGAGAAGCGGGAATTGCTGGTCGGAAAGCCGCTTCAGGATTTCCGCTCCTTCCTGAAAGCTGCGCGGGGCCGGCAGCTTGCCGACATAGCCGCGAATGCGCAGCAGGCCGCGCGCATCGATCACCGGACCGACATCGTTGAAGATGACGCCCCGGATCGTGGCGGGCCGTGCCGCCGCCAGCGCCATCGTCAACAGCCCGCCACGCGAGGTGCCGACGAACACGGCCTGCTCGATGCCGCCGGCGATCAGCACCTGGACGAGGTCGTCGAGCTCGATGCGGATGTCGTAGTTCTTCCAGTTCTTGTCGTATTCGGAGAGTCCGCGCCCGCGATAGTCCAGTGCCAGCACGCGGCGCGGCCTGGCCTCGTCCTCGGCGAGGGCGAGTGCCAGTTCGTGGAAATCGGCGGCGGTGCGGGCGAAACCGGGCAGACAGATGACCGGCAGCGTGGTTGCGGCTGGTGGTCCGTAATCGCGAACGTGCAGCTTGAGTCCGTCGCTGGCGCTGATGAAGCGGGAAGTGAAACCGGTTTCGGACGTCATGGCGGACTCGGGAAAGGCGGAAACGGCGGGAGCGAACCTAACCATGGCGACGGTGCGTGCGGAAGCCGGCGCTGTCGAACGGTGCCCAGCCGGCGGCTTTTCAGTCCCGCTTGCCGCCGCGCTTCAGGTCGTAGTCGATCAGATAGGCGGTGCGCTGGTTCAGGCGCTCGCGATAGACCTGCAGGTTCTCCATCACACGCTGGACGTAGTTGCGCGTTTCGGAGAAGGGGATGCGCTCGACCCAGTCGATCGCATCGACTTCGGGATCGCGCGGATCGCCATAGGCGACGGTCCATTTTTTCACATTGGGCGAGCCGGCATTATAGGCGGCGAAGGTCAGGATATAGGAGCCGCGCCATTCCTTGAGCAGGTCGTTGAGATGCGCCGCGCCCATCCGAGCCGCATAGAGCGGGTCTTTTCCGAGCTTCTCCCAGTCGAAGGGCAGGCTCGCGCGCCTTGCCGTCTCGCGGGCCGTCGCCGGCATCATCTGCATCAGGCCACGCGCGCCGGCATGGGACATCGCGGTCGGGTCGAAGGCGCTCTCCTGCCGGGCGATGGCGTGGACGATGGCCCGCTCCATCGGGTCGCCGAGCACGTCGAATTCCGGAATGCCGTTGACCGGATAGGCCGCCATGTCGAGCGGGAAGCCGCGTTGCAGCGCCGCCTTGCCGATGCCGACCTGCGCGCGCGCATCGGTCTCGCGCCGGGCGATGGCCGCGATTGCCTCCAGCGCCTCAGTGGTGTGCAGGCGCTGCGCCAGGTCGTTCAGCATCAGTGTCGCGAGATCGCGCTGGCCGATGCGGTAGAGCAGGCGCACGGCCTGGTGACCCGGCAAGGTCTCGAGTCCCGCCGCCACCGTGCGCCGCAGCGGCAGATCGGGGAGGCCGAGTCTGGCCCGCGCCAGTTGCCCATAATAGGCGATCGGCTGTTCCGATGCCTTGCCGAAGGCGGCTTTGGCTTCTTCGGCCTTGCCGAGTTCCTCATAGGCACGGCCCTGCCAGTAGGCCGCGCGCGCCACCGAGATCGGCGTCTCGGCGATGCCGGCGGCCGCATCGAAATGCTTGAGCGCCACATCCGGCTTCTTGAGGAAGCGCAGCGCGAGGAAGCCGGCATGCCACTCTGCTTCGATCCGCTCGGCCGCATCCTCTGCGCCATGGCCGGACGAGACCTCATAGGCTTTCTGCGGCTGGCCGGCGTCGAGCAGCTTGCGCGCGATGATGCGCCGCTCCTCCCACCAGCCGTCGCCGTCGCCGAGCAGAGCCGGATCGCGCGGGATCGCCGTCAGCGCCTTCACGGCATCGTCGAGCTTGTCGCCGCGGCGCGCCTGCTGAGCCTGCAGGAAGGCGAAGGAGATATCGCCACGCAGAGAAGCCGGCACCGCGGCAATCAGCTTTTCGGAGATCGGCCGGCGCGCTTTGGCGCTTGCGAGCCGCGCCTTGGCCAGCGCGACGTAATCCGCAGAGACGCGGGCCGCGTTACGCAGGGCCGCCTCGCCATTCGCGCGGAACAGGAGGCGCTCGGTGCGCAGGCGATGATCATCCTTGGTGAGCGTTGTCTCGAACGTCTTGAGGGCGATCTTTTCCAGCGCCTGCCCGAAAGCGTCCTTGCGCCAGCTCCGGCGGATGAGGGCATCGGCCTCTTCGGCCTTGCCTTCATCCTTCAGCGCGATGGCCAGCGCGATCCGCCCGGCCGCCGAGAGCGGCTGCTGACCATGAAAGAAGGCGCGCACGATGGCCGGGTTCTTCTTTTCGGCGATCAGCATTTCCTCGGCACGGCGTCGAAAGCGGGTTGTGGCCGGATAGTTCGGATGCTCGCGCAGGAAGGCGTCGATCCGCAGGAACGGCACCGCGCCGGCATTGGCATGGATAGCCACCCATTCGAGCAGCGAGCGTGTCGAACGATCGTCGATCCGCGCCGCGAGATCGTCGCCTTCGGCGAGCGCGCCGCGACGATAGGCGGCGACGGCAGTCTTCACTGCCTCGACATTGACGGCGTCGTCGCCCCGCAACCCCTGGGCCGGATAGGGCAATGCGCCGGTGGCTTCGATATCGCCAAGCATCGCGAGCTTGCGTTGGGTCGCGAGCATGCCGTCATCGCCCGCTCGCGTCGAGGACGTCGAGAGCAGGGCGGGCAGCAGCAGGCAGATCAGTCTCCTCGCGGCGGCAGGCGAGGCCATGGCACGGCTCCGGGCTGGTGCGGATGTCTGTCGATGGTCGGGTAAGGCGGTTTATGAACGCTTAACTATGCGGCCACGGATTTTCATGGCTTGCCGGCTTTGCCTTGGCGGAACGACGGTTTATGTGTGGCGGCCTTGCAACCTGCGTTTTCGCCTTCAGGATCGCCGCTCATGACCAAGCACATTGCCTTTACCGGCTCGATGCCCGCTCTGGTCACGCCGTTCAAATCCGGCGAGGTCGACGAGGAGGCACTACGCGCGCTGATCGAATGGCAGATCGAGAATGGCTCGACCGGGCTCGTGCCCGTCGGCACCACCGGCGAGAGCCCGACCCTGTCGCATGACGAGCACAAGCGCGTCGTCGAGATCGTCATCGACCAGAACAACGGCCGCGTCCCGGTCATCGCCGGTGCCGGCTCGAACAGCACGATCGAGGCGATCGACCTCGCCGTCCATGCCGAGAAGGCTGGCGCCGACGCCGTGCTCGTGGTCACTCCCTATTACAACAAGCCGACCCAGGAGGGCATGTACCAGCACTTCAAGGCGGTGAACGATGCGATCGGCATTCCGATCATCATCTACAACATCCCGCCGCGCTCGGTCGTGGACATGTCGGTCGAGACGATGACGCGGCTCTATGAGCTGAAGAACATCGCCGGCGTCAAGGACGCCACCGCCAACCTTGCGCGGGTCTCGCAGCAGCGCCACGCCATGGGGCCGGATTTCATCCAGCTCTCCGGCGAGGACATGACCGCGCTCTCCTATATGGCGGCCGGCGGCCATGGCTGCATCTCGGTCGTCGCCAATGTCGCGCCGCGCCTTTGCGCCGACCTGATGGAGGCTGTCCAGAAGGGCGACTATGCCGGCGCGCTCAAGGTGCAGGACCGGCTGGTGCCGCTTCATGATGCGATCTTCAAGGAACCCGGCCTCGCCGGCGCCAAGCACGGCCTTGCGTTGCTCGGCCGCATCGAGGAGGAGGTTCGCCTGCCGCTCATGCCGGTAACCCCGGCGACGGGCAAGGTGATCCGGGAGGCGATGGTTTTCGCCGGGCTGTTGAATGCCTAGATAGGGTAGGTGGCCGCGCCGGCAGGCGCGGTCATTCGCTTGGCCGATCGTGGCGAGCGGGAGAATGACAAGACCGGCCTTTTCAGAGGCTTGGGGGCCGATCCCGAATCGGATTCTCAGGTGCTGGCAGTGCCGGTCAGACAAGATGGATTCAGCGGAACGGCATGAAGAAACCCGATCCGGAGCGCTATCGTCTGGCGGCGGATAACCGCAAGGCGCGCTTCAATTACGAGATCAAGGAGACGATCGAGGCCGGCCTTGCCCTGCAGGGCACGGAGGTCAAGTCTTTGCGCGGTGGCCGCGCGACGATCGGCGAGAGCTATGCCGGCCCGATGGGGGACGAACTCTGGCTCTTCAACTCCTACATTCCCGAATATCTCGAGGCGAACCGCTTCAACCACGAGGTCCGCCGGCCGCGGAAGCTGCTGCTGCACCGCCGCCAGATTCACAAGCTGATGGGCGCGATCCAGCGCGAGGGCTACACCGTGATCCCGCTGAAGGTCTATTTCAACGAGAAGGGCCGGGCGAAGATCGAACTCGGCCTCGGTCGCGGCAAGAAGCTCCACGACAAGCGCGAGACCGAGAAGACCCGTGACTGGAACCGCGACAAGCAGCGGCTCTTGAAGACGGGCGGGTAGGGCTGACGGCTACCCCTCGGCCGGCTCGTCGCCCTGGCGAATACCGTAGCGGCGCTCCAGTGACGGGTTACCAGGCGTGACCGGCGCTCCGCCCGCCGGGCCGGCGCTGCGGCCCGCACGTTCGCCCGGGTCGCGCCCGATCTTCTGCATGAGCTGGGCGAGATCGACGAATTCGTCGCATTGCCGGCGCAACTCGTCCGAGACCATCGGCGGATTGGTCGAGATCGTCGAGACCACCGAAACCTTGACGCCCTTGCGCTGCACCGCCTCGACCAGCGGGCGGAAATCGCCGTCGCCGGAGAACAGGTAGATCTGGTCGAGATGCGGTGCGAGTTCCAGCATCTCGATCGCCAGCTCGATATCCATGTTGCCTTTGATCCGGCGCCGGCCGGTGGCATCGGTGAATTCTTTGGCCGCCTTGGTGATGACCCGGTAGCCGTTATAGTCGAGCCAGTCGACCAGCGGTCTGATCGAGGAGTACTCTTCGCTTTCCACCAATGTGGTGAAATAGAAGGCGCGGATCAGGTTACCGCGGCCCTGAAACTCCCGCAGCAGGCGCCGGTAGTCCATGTCGAAGCCGAGCTGCTTCGATGTGGCGTAGAGATTGGCGCCATCGATGAACAGCGCGATGCGCGGTGCGGCGCTCATGGCAATTACTCCTGCTGAAATATCTTTGGGCAAAAAATGGACGCAAAACGCGTTCTAACAATGTCGTTTCATGACTGAACTTTGACAAGTTGCAAGGGCGGCCGTGGCACACTGACGCAGCTCAATTCCACGTTACGTCAGGGCCGTAGGCGTGCCGGATTGCCGACGGCCGTGGCGCCGGTCGGCACGTCGCGCGTGACCACGCTGCCCGCGCCGATGATGGCATCGTCACCGATCGTGACGCCCGGCAGAATGATCGCGCCGCCGCCGATCCAGACATTGCGGCCGATCGAGACCGGGCGTCCGAACTCCAGCATCTGCCGGCGCTGTTCTGGGTCGCGCGGATGGTCGGCGGTCAGGATCTGCACGCCGGGGCCGATCTGCGTGCCGTCGCCGATCGTGACCGCGACGACATCGAGGATGATGCAGTTGAAATTGAGGAAGACGCGGTCGCCCAGACTGATGTTGTAGCCGTAATCGCAATGGAAGGGCGGACGGATGACGACGCTGCGCCCGACATGGCCGAAGGCTTCCCGCATGAGCGGCATGTGCGCTTCGGCTGCCGCGCCGGTCGCGTTGAAACGCTCCATCCAGGCGCTGATGCGGCGGTTGTCGGCGATGAGCTCGGGGCTGTCGGCGCGATAGAACTCGCCGGCCAGCATCTTGTCCTTTTCGCTGCGCATCGCGGGGGCCGTGTCGCTCAGGCTTTGCCCTTGGGGAATTCCAGCCCCATCTCGCGATAGCGCTCCGGGTCGTCGCTCCAGTTCTCGCGCACCTTCACGAACAGGAAGAGGTGGACCTTGGCTTCGGCGGCTTCCGCGATCTCGACGCGTGCCTTCTGGCCGATCGCCTTGATCGTCTGGCCGCCTTCGCCGAGCACGATCTTCCGCTGGCCCTCGCGCTCGACATAGATCGTCTGCTCGATACGGACGGAGCCGTCCGGCTTCTGCTGCCAGCTCTCGGTCTCGACCGTCGAGCGATAGGGCAGCTCGTCATGCAGCCGCTCGAACATCTTCTCGCGGGTGATCTCGGCGGCGAGGAAGCGCAAGGGCGCATCCGAGATCTGGTCCTCCGGATAGAGCCAGGGACCGAGCGGCAGGCGCTTCTCCAGCCAGGTCAGGATATCCTTGACGCCGTAGCCGGTCAGCGCCGCGACCATGAAGGTCGCTTCGAAGCTGCCGCGCTCGTTCACCGCCGCGGTGATGGCGAGGAGCTTCTCCTTCGGCACCGTATCGATCTTGTTGAGGATCAGGAACTTCGGCTGCTTCAGCTCGGCGAGCTTCTCGAACAGCGCCGTGTTCTCCTCATGGTCGAAGCGCGCGACATCGACCAGCACGCCGATCAGGTCGGCATCGGTGGCGCCGCCCCAGGCGCTCGTCACCATCGCGCGGTCGAGCCGGCGCTTGGGCGCGAAGATGCCGGGCGTGTCGACGAAGATGATCTGCGCCGTGCCGGAGAGCGCGATACCGCGCACCTGCGTGCGCGTCGTCTGCACTTTGCGCGAGACGATCGAGATCTTGGCGCCGACGAGCTGGTTGAGCAGCGTCGACTTGCCGGCATTCGGCGCGCCGATCAGCGCGACGAAGCCGCAGCGCGTGGCTTGATCGGATTCAGACATTCTCACTTTCCGGGTTGTCGTTCCACAGGCCCTCTCGCCTGAGAAAGGCTTCGGCTGCGGCCTGCTCGGCCAGCCGCTTGGAGGGGCCGCGCGCCTCGGCGTCGGCGAGCCCTGTGATCTTGGCCGCAACGACGAAGACCGGCGCATGATCGGGGCCGGAGCGCCCGCGTTCGCTATAGGTCGGCGTCGGGTAGCCCTTGCCCTGCGCCCATTCCTGCAATGCGGTCTTGGCGTCGCGTAAGGGGCGGGCGGGCTTCAGCATACGCTCGCCGAAGGCGCGCTCGACCAGCGCGCGGGCGGCCTCGTAGCCGCCATCGATGAAGACCGCGCCGATGATCGCCTCGCAGGCATCGGCCAGGATCGCCTTGTTCTTGCGGGCCCCGCCCAGGATCTCGCCTTCGCCAAGGCGCATGAACTGGCCGAGATTCCAGCTCTGGGCGACTTCGGCGCAGGTCTCCTTGCGGACGAGATCGGCGAGCCGGCGCGAGAGATTGCCTTCCTCCGACTGCGGGAACTGCCGGAACAGCAGGTCGGCGACCGAGAGGCCGAGCACGCGGTCCCCGAGGAATTCGAGGCGCTGATAGCTGGCGAGGCGCGATTCCTCGGCGCTCATATGGGTCAGTGCCGTGGCGAGCAGGCTCGGGTCCGCGAAGCGATGTCCGAGCGCGGCTTCGAGCCGCGCCGTATCCGGGGCCTTGCGCCCGCCGTCGTTAGCCTTGCTCACTTGATGGTGCTGAACAGACGGTTCCAGCGAACCGTATAGGGCCATTCCCAGATCTTCCAGGCCGAGGCGCCGTCCTCGATCGAGAAGAAGATGATCTCGGCGCGGCCTACGAAATTCTCGAACGGCACGGGTCCGACGCTGCGGTCGCGCGAGTCGAGCGAATTGTCGCGGTTGTCGCCCATCATGAAGAAATGGCCGGGCGGTACGATGAAGACCTGCGTGTTGTCGAAGGTGCCGGTATCGCCTTCGCGCTCGATGATCTGATGGCTGACGCCGTTGGGCAATGTCTCGCGATACTGGATCACCGGCGTGCTGCGGCCCCAGTTGTCCGTCGTGACGTAATCGGCGATGCGCTCGCGCTTCACCGGCTGGTTGTTGATGTGCAGGATGCCGTCGATCATCTGGATGCGGTCGCCCGGCAGGCCGATGACGCGCTTGATGTAGTCGGTCGAATTGTCGCTCGGCAGCTTGAAGACGGCGATGTCGCCGCGCTTCGGTTCGGCCGCCCAGACCCTCCCAGAGAACAGCGGCGGGCTGAACGGGACCGAGTGCTTGGAGTAGCCGTAGGTATATTTCGACACGAACAGGTAATCGCCGATCAGCAGCGTCGGGATCAGCGAGCCCGAGGGGATGTTGAAGGGCTGGAATAGCAGGGTGCGGATGACGAGCGCGATGAGCAGCGCCTGCACGACGACCTTGATCGTCTCGAGGATGCCGCCTTCATCCTTGGCCGCCTTGCTTTTGCTGTCGACGTCGTTGGCCACGCGGGCGCTCCTGAGACTGCGATCCAGCGCGCGGTCTAGCCGACTATCGCGCCTGCGACAACGCGCAAGAGCGGCGAAGGGAAGGGGCGCCAAGAAATAGTGAAGAAGGGTCGCGCATGAGTTCCGGCCGCGAAAATGGCGACAGGATGGCGATCTTCGCACCGGGAGCAGATTGACTGCCCCCATTTTCCCAAACAGCATCACGGTCGCGCGACACTTGGGGGAATCACTCATGAGCACGAAGAAGCTTGTCGCCGAGGCCATCGGCACGTTCTGGTTGACCTTTGCAGGTTGCGGCAGCGCGGTCATCGCCGCGGGATTTCCGAATGTCGGTATCGGGTTACTCGGCGTTTCGCTGGCATTCGGCCTGACGGTCGTGACGATGGCCTATGCCATCGGCCACATTTCCGGCTGCCATCTCAATCCGGCCGTGACGGTCGGCCTTGCTGCGGGCGGCCGCTTTCCGGCGGGGCAGGTCGTTCCTTATATCATTGCGCAGGTGATCGGCGCCGTCGTGGCGGCGGCCGTTCTCTATCAGATTGCCAAAGGCGCGCCGGGCTTCGATCTCGCCGGCGGATTCGCGTCCAACGGCTATGCCGAGCATTCGCCCGGCAAGTACAATCTCGTCTCGGCTTTCCTCATGGAAGTCGTGATGACCATGATGTTCCTCTTCATCATCATGGGGTCGACCCATGGCAAGGCGCCGGCCGGTTTCGCACCGCTCGCGATCGGCCTTGGTCTCTGCCTGATCCACCTCGTCAGCATCCCGGTCACCAATACCTCGGTGAACCCGGCTCGCAGCACCGGCCCGGCGCTCTTCGTCGGTGGCTGGGCGCTCCAGCAGCTCTGGCTGTTCTGGCTGGCGCCGCTGATCGGCGGGGTGCTCGGCGGCGTGATCTATCGCTGGCTGAGCGACGAGCCGGCGGGCGAAGTCACCGGCCGCTGATTGGCCGGACAGGACGTCAGCGTCTCAAAGATCGCCGTCATTCCGGTGCGCCGCCAGGCGATAGCACCGGAATGACGGCGGCTTTCGCTTGACGGAAAGCCGATTCAGGCGACAGGCCGGGCCTCGATCACCACGAAGGCTTGCGCCAAAGGCGGATCGTCCGTCAGCGAGACATGGACGAAGGCCTCATGGCCGGCTGGGGTCATGGCTTTCAACTGTTCGGCCGCGCCGCCGGTAAGGCGCATGGTCGGGCGCCCGCCCGGCAGATTGACCACTTCCATGTCGCGCCAGAACACGCCGGCACGCATACCGGTGCCCAGCGCTTTCGAGCAGGCCTCCTTGGCGGCGAAGCGGCGGGCGTAGGAGGCGGCCCGGGTCGCGCGGCGATCCGATTTCGCCCGCTCGCCCTCGGTGAAGATGCGCTCGGTGAAACGCTCGCCGAAGCGTTCGAGCGAGCGCTCGATGCGGCGGATGTCGCAGAGGTCGGAGCCGATGCCGAGGATCATGCCCGCGATGTAGCGCGCTTTGCGCCCGACAGGAACTGCCTCCGGGCGAGGAGGGAGCGGTTGAAAAATTCAACCCTCATCGAAGGGAGCCGCTTGAGCAGCGTCTCGAAGGATGAGGGCCGCGGGGAATTCAGGGCCGCTCAGCGCCGCGCGCGGCCTTCGTCCATCGCCTGCCGCATCCGGCGGATCGCCTCTTCGAGCCCGATGAAGATGGCCTCGCCGATCAGGAAATGGCCGATATTGAACTCGATGAAGGCCGGTACGCGGGCAAGCGTGCGGGCCGTGTCGTAGTCGAGCCCGTGTCCGGCATGGACCTCGAGGCCAAGCTTCGCTCCGAGCGTCGCGCCATTCGCGAGCCGCTGGAATTCGGCTTCCGCCTTGGCCGCCTCGCCGTCGAGGACGGCATGGCACCAGCTTCCGGTATGCAGTTCGATGACCGGCGCCCCGAGCTTGGCGGCCATCGCGATCGGTGCCTCGTCCGGCTCGATGAACAACGAGACACGGCAGCCGGCCGCCTTCAGGCGGGCGATCGCGGGTGTCAGATGAGATTCCTGCCCGACGACGTCGAGCCCGCCCTCCGTCGTGCGCTCCTCGCGCTTTTCCGGCACAAGGCAGGCCGCGTGCGGCTTCAGCCGCTCGGCCAGTGTGATCATCTCCTCGGTCGCGCCCATCTCGAAATTGAGTGGTTTGGTCAGTTCGGTGGCGAGGCGCTCCATATCGGCGTCGCGGATATGGCGCCGATCCTCTCGCAGATGGGCGGTGATGCCGTCGGCACCGGCTGCGATGGCGAGATGCGCGGCACGGACCGGATCGGGCAGGGTTCCGCCGCGTGCGTTTCGCACAGTGGCGACGTGGTCGATATTGACGCCCAGACGCAAGCCTTCGGCCATCATGCATCCCCCTTTGTTGTCGTGTCCTGCTTAGACGAAAGCGGCGTATCGGCTCAATGCAGGGATTGTGATGCCCGGCTCACGAAATGTGATCGGTACGGGCGCGCCAAATCACTACCATTCGATGAAGCGAAATAACCGCTCCGCGTGAAGGTAATCGTAACCGAAACCCGGTAGTATCGACATTTGACATAGCAGAATTCACGCGGGCCGATGCAACTCCCACTGAAGAACGCGGCTTTCCACACCGACGTCCAGCCGGACAGGCGTGACAGCCACCAGCCTCCCGAGCGGGCGCTCGGCCGCGTCATCGCCTGCGACGGGTCACGCGCAACGATCCTGAGCGCGGTCTCGACCGGAAACTGGCTGGCGAGCGATGCCTGGGCCATTGGCCGGATGGTATCGATCAATCTGGGTTCGAGCCGTATCGTCGCGCTGGTCTACAAGCTGCACGCCGTCGCCGCCGCCTGGAGCGAATCCGAGGAGAACCCGATCCGGGTTGAAGTCGAATTCCTCGGCGAAGTGCTGGAAAGTGCCGAAGGCCGGTTGCGTTTCCAGAGCGGCATCAGCACTTTTCCGCCGATCGGCGCGATCGCCCACCGCATCCGCTCCGGGGATCTGGCGCTCGTCCATGATCTCGGCGATCGTTCCGGCGTCGAGGTCGGCCATATCACGCAGGATGCCAGTATTCCCGCGACGGTCAGCGTCCAGGATATGCTTTCGCGCCATTTCGCCCTGGTCGGGACGACCGGTGTCGGCAAGTCGAGCGCGGTCACGTTGCTGCTGCGCCGCGCCGTCTGTGTTCGGCCGCGCCTGCGCGTGCTCATTCTCGATCCGCACAACGAATATTCCAGTGCCTTTCCCGATCTCGCCCTGACCATCGACGGTGAGAGCCTCGATCTGCCCTTTTGGATGTTCAAGCAGGACGAACTGGCCGATGTCGTGTTCCGGGGGCGTGCCGCTCTGGACGACGAACCGGACATCCTGCGTGAGGTCGTCTCCACGGCGCGGGCGCGTTATCGCATGCCCAGCGGGCAGGATCTGGCGCGTGACCTCGGTTCGAGCCTGTTGAAGCGCCCGCTCGACCTCGGCGTCTCGCGCCAGCCTTCCGATGCACAGCATGCCGGAGGGGGCGATGCCGCCACGCCTTATCGCATCAAGGACGTCTTCGCGGTCATCGACGAGCTGATTGGTCTGCACGAGCAGCGCTGGCCACGTGTTGCCCTTCGCTCGCTCAAGGTGCGGCTGGAATCGCTCCATGCCGATCCGCGTTATCGCTTCATGTTCGGCCGGGCCAACATGTACGAAACCGTGGCGCCGATCCTCTCCCAGGTTTTCCGCATCCCGATGCATGGCCGGCCGATCACGGCCTTCCAGCTCGGCGGCTTGCCGTCCGAGGTCGTGAACGCAGTAGCTTCGGTTCTGTCGCGTCTGGCCTTCGACATTGCCAGCGCGAGCCAGGGCGCCTGCGAGATTCTGGTGCTCTGCGAGGAGGCCCATCGTTATGTCCCTTCCGATCCCGCGCTCGGCTTTGCGCCGACCCGGCAGGCCCTGGCCCGGATCGCCAAGGAAGGTCGCAAATACGGTGCCTATCTCGGCATCGTGACGCAACGCCCCGGCGAGCTGGACCCGACCATCCTGTCGCAATGCTCGACGATTTTCGCGATGCGGCTGGCTAACGAGCGCGACCAGCAGATCATCCGCTCGGCGATCTCCGACGCCTCTGCCAGCACGATCAATTTCCTGTCCTCGATCGGCAATCGGGAGGCGATCGCTTTCGGCGAGGGCGTCGCCACCACGATGCGGATGCGCTTCGCCGAGCTCAAACCGCACGAGTTGCCGGCGATGGGCGCACGCGGCGGCGAGGTGCTGGGCCGGCACGAGCCGACGCTGGATGACATGGTGCGTCGCATGGGGGCCTGAGGCCACGCCGGACGTGCGAATTTCTTGCATCGCGGCGGCTTTGCCTGTAAGGCCGTGCTCAATCCATTTCCCTGCATCGCTGAGATCGGAAGAAGCCGGCCATGGCTCGCGTTACCGTTGAAGACTGCATCGACAAGGTCGAGAACCGCTTCGAGCTGGTGCTGCTCGCCAGCCACCGCGCGCGGATGATCCAGTCGGGCTCGTCGATTCTCGTTCCCCGCGACAACGACAAGAACCCCGTCGTTGCGCTCCGCGAGATCGCCGACGAGAAGCTCAAGCCCGAGGATCTCAAGGAAGACCTGATCCACTCGCTGCAGAAGCATGTCGAGGTCGACGAGCCGGAGCAGGAGACCGTTCCGCTGCTCGCCAGCCCGACCAGCGCCGCGACGCCGGACAGTGAAGTCCAGTTCGACCGGATGAGCGAAGAAGACCTGCTGCGTGGCCTCGACGGCCTCGTGCCGCCGACCGAGAGCGCCGACGACGAGGACTGATTTTCGTCCTGTGAATCGATTGTTCATCGTTTCCCACTAAAGCCCGGCTGTGCCGGGCTTTTTTCATGGCCCTCCTCCGGAAAACGCCTTGCTGCCGCCAATGCCTGTGCAAATAATAATATGTTGCAATGATCCCAGGATGAGGTTGGGGCCCGCATGGGCATGATGCGGCAATACGAGCTCGTTGACCGGGTCAGGAGCTATAATCCGAATACCGACGAGGACCTGCTCAACCGGGCCTATGTCTATGCCATGCGTGCACACGGCACGCAGAAGCGCGCCTCCGGCGATCCCTTCTTCGCGCACCCGCTCGAAGTCGCGGCGATCCTGACCGATCTCAAGCTCGACGATGCGACCATCGTCGCCGCCGTCCTGCACGATACGGTCGAGGACACGGCCGCGACGCTGGAAGAGATCGAGACCATGTTCGGACCGGACATCCGCCGGCTCGTCGATGGCCTCACCAAGATCAAGAAGCTCGACCTCGTCTCGAAAAAGGCGGCGCAGGGCGAGAATTTCCGCAAGCTGCTGCTCGCCATCGTCGACGATATCCGCGTGCTGCTGGTCAAGCTCGCCGACCGGCTGCACAACATGCGCACCCTGCATTTCGTCCCCCCCGAGAAGCGCCTGCGCATCGCCGAGGAGACGATCGAGATCTACGCGCCGCTCGCCGGCCGCATGGGCATGCAGGAATTGCGCGAGGAGCTGGAGGAGCTCTCCTTCCGCCATATCAAGCCCGAGGCCCATGCCACCGTGACCAAGCGGCTGGAAGAGGTGACCGAGCGCGAGGGCAAGGTCATCGGCGAGATCGAGGACGATCTGAAGGACAAGCTTGCCGCCAGCGGTATCCAGGCCGAGGTTTTCGGACGGCGCAAGCGTCCCTATTCGATCTGGAAGAAGATGGAGCGGAAATCCGTTTCCTTCGAGCAGCTCTCCGACATTTTCGGCTTCCGCGTCATCGTCGAGAAGCCCGAAGATTGCTACCGCGTGCTCGGCATCGTCCACATGACCTGGCCGATGGTGCCGGGCCGCTACAAGGACTACATCTCGACGCCGAAGCAGAACGATTACCGCTCGATCCACACGACTGTCGTCGGTCCGGGTCATAGCCGCGTCGAACTGCAGATCCGCACCGACAACATGGATCGTATCGCCGAATACGGCATCGCCGCCCACGCCCATTACAAGGACGGCAGGGCCGGCGAACCGATCAGCTTGGCTGACGAGAGCCGCGCCTATCAATGGCTGCGCCGCACCGTCGACCTGCTGGCCGAGGGCGACAGTCCCGAGGAATTCCTCGAGCATACCAAGCTCGAGCTGTTCCACGATCAGGTCTTCTGCTTCACGCCGAAGGGCCGGCTCATCGCCCTGCCGCGCGGCGCGACGCCGATCGACTTCGCCTATGCGGTCCATACCGATGTCGGCAACAGCGCTGTCGGCGCCAAGATCAACGGGCGGATCGCTCCGCTCCTGACCGAATTGCAGAACGGCGACGAGGTCGAGATCACCCGTGCCGACGGGCAGGCCCCGCCCGCCGCCTGGGAATCGCTGGTCGTCACCGGCAAGGCCCGCGCCGCGATCCGCCGCGCCACCCGCGTCGCGGTGCGCCGCCAATATGCCGGCCTCGGCCGCCAGATTCTCGAGCGAGCTTTCTCGCGGGCCGAGCGCGCCTTCTCCGACGAGAAGCTCAAGGCGGCGCTGAAACGCCTCGCCCGCAACACCGTGGACGACGTGCTCGCGGCGGTCGGGCGCGGCGAGATGTATTCCGGCGACGTGGTCAAGGCGGTTTATCCGGATCTCGAACCGGAGAAGCGCGGTTCGGCCGACGGAAAACCGGGCGCGGCCGTCAGCGGCAAGGGCTGGTTTGAACTGCGCCAGGGCGAGAATCTCAAGTTCAAGCTGCCGGGCGAGGCGCCGGACAACGCCATTCCGATCCGTGGCCTCGGCGGTGATTTGCCGGTGCGCTTCGCGCCGCATGGCGGCGCCGTGCCAGGCGATCGCATCGTCGGCATCCTGACGCCGGGCGAGGGGGTGACGATCTACCCGATCCAGTCGCCGGCGCTCGCCGCCTTCGACAACGAGCCTGATCGCTGGCTCGATGTCCGCTGGGACCTCGACGACAAGGCGCCACAGCGCTTTCCGGCGCGCATCGCCCTGAAATCGATCAACGAGCCCGGCTCGCTTGCCCAGATCACCACGACGATCGCGGAGCATGACGGCAATATCGATTCCGTCGCGATGAACCGGCCGAACCAGGATTTCACCGACGTCACCATCGACCTCACCGTCTGGGACCTCAAGCACCTCTCGGCTATCATCAGCGAATTGCGCGAGAAGCGGGTGATCAGCCGGGTCGAACGCGTGGTGGGGTAGGGGACGCTGTTGTCTAACGCTCGTGCTCGCTCGTTCGTCGCATGAGTTGGTGTCCTTCTGGCGATACCGATCATGCGCCGAACCAGGCCTGAGCCCGGCTGTCGAAACGATGTCCGCGAAAATGAAGGCGTCCGACTGTTCCTGTCCATCTACCAGGCAGGTCTGCTCCGGGCTCTTCGCTAGACTTCGACCGCGATCAACGCGCGCATGAAATTGCGGCGGCGCTGCTCTCGCCCTAAACCCTCTCCTCATGGAATGGACCGACGAAGGCACGATCATCGGTCTCAAGGCTCATGGCGAAAGCGCCGTGATCCTCGAGGCGATGACGCATGAGCACGGCCGCCATCTCGGTCTCGTCAGGGGCGGGCGTTCGGCCAAGGCGCAGGCCTCGCTCCAGCCAGGCAACCATGTCTCGCTGACCTGGCGCGCCCGGCTGGACGAGCATCTCGGCGAGTACAAGGTCGAACTGCTCACCTCCCACGCTGCCCGTCTTATCGCGGCCCCGGTGGCGCTCTACGGGCTCGGGACCGTTGCCTGCCTGCTGCGCCTCCTGCCGGAGCGCGATCCGCATCCGGGGCTCTATGAGGGGCTCTCCGTCCTCGTCACCCATCTCGACGAGGCCGAGATGGCGCCGGCGCTGATCATCCGCTTCGAGCTCGCCATGCTCACGGAGCTGGGCTTCGGGCTCGATCTGGCGCGCTGCGCCGTCACGGGCTCGCCCGACGATCTCAGCCATGTCTCGCCGAAATCCGGCAAGGCGGTCAGCCGGCGGGTCGCTGAACCCTATCTCGACCGCCTGCTGAAGCTGCCATCCTTCCTCGTCGAAGGGCAGGGTGGGCGCAGGCCATCCCCGGCCGATATCCTGTCGGGTTTCGCCCTGACGGGCTTCTTCCTGCGCCGCCATATCCTCGATCCGCGCGGCCTGCGCGAGCCGCCGGAGCGGGCGCGATTGGTCGAAATGGCGACGCGCGCTGCGGCGAATGCGCCGCCCGCCGAATCATCCACCGGCTAAGCATGAAATGGCGGTCCCCACGTTTGCGCCGGGGGCTTCGTACCTGCATTGTTCTGGCGGGCTGATTCGCGCTGTGCCATAGAAGCCGCGCGAATTTTGGACAAGACGAGGGCTGACGCAGCATGGGCAAACCGGTCGATCCGCCGCCGGAAGACGAGTCCGAGCGCATCGATCTGAAATCGGCGCTCGAAGAGCGCTATCTCGCCTATGCGCTCTCCACCATCATGCACCGCGCCCTGCCGGACGCGCGAGACGGCCTGAAGCCGGTCCACCGCCGCATCCTGCACGCCATGCGGCTGCTGCGGCTCGATCCCGGCCAGGTCCACAAGAAATGCGCCCGCATCGTCGGCGACGTCATCGGTAAGTTCCATCCGCATGGCGACCAGTCGGTCTATGACGCGCTGGTGCGCCTCGCGCAGGATTTCGCCCAGCGCTACCCGCTCGTCGACGGTCAGGGCAATTTTGGCAATATCGACGGCGATAACGCCGCCGCCTACCGTTATACCGAAGCGCGCATGACCGAGGTCGCGCGCCTGCTCCTCGACGGAATCGACGAGGACGCGGTCGATTTTCGCGAGACCTATAACGGCGAGGACGAGGAGCCGGTGGTGCTCCCGGCCGCCTTCCCGAACCTGCTGGCCAACGGCTCGCAGGGCATCGCGGTCGGCATGGCGACGTCGATCCCGCCGCACAACGCCGCCGAGCTCTGCGACGCCGCGCTCTACCTGATCCAGCACCCGGAGACGACCTCCGAGCAGCTCATGACCTTCGTGCCCGGCCCGGACTTCCCGACCGGCGGCATCATCGTCGAGAGTCGTGCCTCGATGGCTGAGACCTACCGCACCGGGCGCGGCGCCTTCCGCACCCGTGCGCGCTGGCATGCCGAGGATCAGGGCCGCGGCACCTGGTTCGCGGTCGTCACCGAGATCCCCTATATGGTCTCCAAGGGCCGGCTGATCGAGAAGATCGCCGAACTCCTCAACGACAAGAAATTGCCGCTGGTCGCCGACCTGCGCGACGAGTCGGCCGAGGACATCCGCATCGTCATCGAGCCGCGCGCCCGCAATGTCGATCCCAACCTGATGATGGAATCGCTCTTCCGGCTCTCCGAGCTCGAAGCGCGCATCTCCATGAACATGAACGTGCTGACCGGCGGGCTGGTGCCGCGCGTGCTCGGGTTGGCCGAGGCGCTCCGCGCCTGGCTCGACCATCGCCGCGAGGTTTTGCAGCGGCGTTCGCGCTTCCGGCTCGGCCAGATCGACAAGCGCCTCGAAATCCTGCGCGGCCTGCTCATCGTTTATCTCGATCTCGACCGGGTGATCAAAATCATCCGGGAGGAGGACGAGCCGAAGATCGAGCTGATGAAGGTCTTCGACCTCACCGAGGTCCAGGCCAACGCGATCCTCGACACGCGCTTGCGCGCCTTGCGCAAGCTCGAGGAGATGCAGCTCAAGACCGAGCTCGACGAATTGACCAAGGAGAAAGAGCAGATCGAGACGCTGCTCGGCTCCGAGGCGACGCAGTGGAAGACGATTGCTTGGGACATCCGGCAGGTGAAGAAGACCTTCGGACCGGAAACCGCGATCGGCAAGCGCCGCACCGATTTCGCGGATATGCCGGAGACCGCCGATATCGACCTGACCCAGGCGATGGTCGAGCGCGAGCCGATCACGGTCGTCATCTCCAAGAAGGGCTGGATCAGGGCGCTGAAGGGCCATGTCCAGGACAAGTCGAGCTTTTCCTTCAAGGGCGACGATGCGCTCCAGACGGCCTTCTTCACCGAGACCACGGCGAAGGTGCTGGTGCTCGCCTCGAACGGCAAGGTCTTCACGCTGGATGCTTCGAAGCTGCCGGGCGGCCGCGGCTTCGGCGATCCGATCCGGCTGATGATCGAGCTGGAGGAGACGGCGGAGATCGTCTCCGCCTTCCCCTACAAGCCGGGCTCCAAGCTCCTGATGGTGACGAGCGAGGGCAGGGGTTTCGTTGCCCCGACCGACGATGTCGTTGCCAACACCCGCAAGGGCCGCCAGGTGCTCAATGTCGACGGCTCCCATGTCGCGATGCTGGCGGCGCCGGCCGATGGCGACCATGTCGCGATCATCGGCCAGAACCGCAAACTACTCTGCTTCCCGATCTCGGAAGTGGCGGAGATGGGGCGCGGCAAGGGCGTGCGCTTGCAGCGCTACAAGGATGGTGGCCTCTCCGACGCCAAGACCTTCAACCTCGCCGACGGTCTGACCTGGCTCGACACCTCAGGCCGGACCTGGACGGTCACGCAGGCCGATCTGCTGGAGTGGCTCGGCCACCGCGCCGAGGCCGGCCGTCTGCCGCCCAAGGGCTTCCCGAAGAGCAACACGTTCGGAGGGTGAGGCAAGGGCTGGCGTCACGCTCGGGCTTGACCCGAGCATCTCGTGACCTGCGCCCTCTCGGCGTGAGCTTCTCGGGTCAAGCCCGAGAATCGCGTCCGATCAACGGCTTGCCGTAGAAAACGGAATCAACTTCGCAACCGCCTGAAGCAGATCTTCAGCGAATTTCTCGCCCGATGACGCCGGCTTCGAGGCCGATCGTGATCTTGTCGGTGACGGCCCACTGGACGCCGGCCCGGGCTTCGGGGCGCACCGCGATGCTGCTGCGGCTGAAGGGCGAGGAGAAGTCGGTCGCACCGAAGCGCCAGGTCTCGTTGGCCGCGCTCAATCCCACCGTCGTGTAGAGCAGCACGTCCGGCGTCACCAGCACGCCGGCCTTCACCTTGAAGGCGCCGGCGAGGTCGCGCGTATAGGCGACATTGCCGAAGCTCGGATAGCCGTAGCCGCCGATGGCCGGCATGTAGTCGATCGTGCCAGCGACACCGTAGACGAAATCGCCTTCGCGCCGCATCGTTCCGGCCTCGATCCCGATTGTCGGGCCGGCGCTGGTCCTCATATGCTTGCTGCTGGTGACCTGGAAGCCCGAGGAGATAAGGGCATAGGACCCCTCCCATTTCGGCGACAGGCTGGGCTGATCCCAGGCGAAGGAGGGCAGCGGCGCAAAGCCGGAGAGGGGCAGGAAGGCCTGCGCCTGCGCCGATGCGCCCGCACCGACCAGAGCGGCGAGCGTCGCGGCGGAAAGAAGCGGAAATCTCACGTCGAAAGCATCCTCGCGACAGCGTACCCCGTCCGAACGCTAGCATGGAGCGAGGCGAATGTCGCGGTTTTGTGGCCTGGCGGCGGGGCCTCAGGCGATCTTGGTCCTGAGCTTGAGGAAGCGCAGGGTCCGTTCCGCCGTCGCGAGATCGAGCTTGTCATAGGCATCGACATCGTCGTCGACGTCGCGCGAGGAGAAATAGAGCCGTCGTGCGCGCAATTGCAGGATGGCGCGGAAGGCGGTGGCGCCGATGCCGAGCGAGCGACAGGCGACGGCAATGCCGCTGGAATCGCGTTGCATCAGCACGCGCAGCGCCTGTTCGATCGAGATGCCGGCGATCTCGGACAGCACCTGTGAGAGGTGATAGGCGCGATCCTCGTCGGCCAGCATGACGAGCACGTCGTCGACTTCGCGCACTTTGGCGGCAAGGTCGGAAAGCAGCAGCTTGACCTCGAGGCGTTGTTGACGTGCCTGGCGGGCGAGCGAGACGCCTCCTTCCGTGACGGGCGCGGCACTGCCGCCGTCGGAAAACTGTTCGACGATCCGCAGCACGCGCTGGGCGCGGTTCGGTGCGAGGTCGGAGCGACGGGCGAGCGCGCCGGTGATGGCGGCATCGCCTTCGCCGCGCTCCAGCAGCCGGTCGAAGCCGCGGTCCGAGAATGTCGCGCCTTCATTGGCGCTGACGGTGTGGAGCACCTTCTGATCGCCACGTTCGACGAGGATGTCGGTGACGCCCTCCGACAGGCGCGCGCGCTCGGCGATGGCGACGAGATGCTGCTGCGACTGGCTGACAGCGATGGCGGCGAGGTCGGTATCGGTCAGAACGGGAGAAAGCGACAGTACCAGCCGCGCGACCTCGGCATTGCCGTCGCCGCCGAGCGTGACCGCGACATTATGCGGCAGGGTCGGTATGGCGGCGACGCGATCGGCATAGCCCTTGCGGTCCTCGTCGCCGAGATGGCTGAGCGAGCCGGCTGCGATCTCGCCGTAATGCTCCTTCACGGTCTCGTTCGGGTCGTGGTCGAGCAGGAAGAGGTCGGTGACGGCGTGGAGAAGCTGCCGGCGCGAATCCGACGACATATCCGCCGGCATTCGGGTCAGGTTACGCAGCATGAGGGCCCCCGCGACAAAGTAGTGGCGTCACTCTGCGCAGATCCGGCTTGATTTACTCTTAAGGCGATCACGCTCTTTTCCGGACAACGGGGCGGTGACGCCCCGTTGTCTCGTCACTGATCAGCCCTGCTGCCCGGAAGAGACAGCCAGCTCGGGCTATGCGCAAGCGGGTTGTGCTCGCCTTGCCAGAACACTGTCGACCACCACCATGGCGATGAGCGACAGCCCGACCAGCGGAAAGACGAGCCCCCCGATGGCGAGCAGGGCGATCACCACCCGCAGCGTCGCTTTCTCATTCGGCAGCGGTGGCACGCCGAGCGAGCCCTGCGGGCGCCGTTTCCACCACATCGCCAGAGCCGAGACGCAGAGCAGGACGATGGCCAGGCAGGCGGCAAGCATCACGAACTGGTTCGCCAGCCCGAATTCCTGCCCCATATGAACGTTGATGCCCCATTCGAGCGCTTTGCCGAGCGGGCCGTAATCGGCATAGCTCATGTCGATCAGTGGCTTGCCGCTATACTGATCAAGATGGATGACGCGCTGCAGCGCCATGTCCTTCGGATAGACCGAGCCGCTATAGACCCCGCTCGGTCCACCGGGAAGGTTGACGGCATAGCCGCGCGTCAGGCCCAGTCGATCGAAGGCCGCGACGGCGGCGTCGAGGCCGATCGGCTCGCCGCCCGCCGCCTGGGATACCGGCAGCTTTGCCTGTTCGAGGGACCATGTCGTCGGCGCGACATGGGCGAGATGTTCGTCCGACATCGGCAGGGCGACGCGAACCCCGGCGGGATAGCCGAAATTATGGCCGTTGGCCCATTGATTGACCTTGGCGCCCCATAGCACCGACCAGGGCATGCCGGTGATCGCCAGGAACAGGATGAAGCCGCCGGCGACGAGACCGGTCACGGCATGGAGATCGCGCCAGAAGATGCGCTGGCGCGGCTTGCCCCTGACCGTGATCACGCCGCCGCTCTGCTTGCGCGGCCACCACAGATAAACCCCGGTCAGCACCAGCAGGATCGCCCAGCCGCCGGCAATCTCGATCACGCCATTCGCGATCGGCCCGAAATAGGCGAGGCTGTGGATCTGCCGGACCACCCACATCACCGTGCCCTTGTCCGGAATCTGACCGAGCACGCGAGCATCGTATGGGTCGACATAGACCACCATCCGCGTCCCGCTCGGATCGCGGATCGTGACCTCGGCGGAAGCGGTTGCCGTTTCTGGAGGGATGTATTTCACCGCCTGGCCGGGGAAGGCTTTCAGCGCCTGCGCGACGATCTCGAGGGGAGGCCGCTCGCTGGCCGTGCGGGCCTCGACCCGTTTGACGTCGCGATGGATCAGACCGTCGATTTCGGCCCGGAAAAGGTAGAGACCGCCGGTCACGGCCAGCAGGATGAGGAAGGGCAGGGTGATCAGTCCGGCATAGAAATGCCAGCGCCAGACGGCGCGATAGAGGGATGCGGTGGGCCGGCCCGCGCGTTCGGGCGCGGCCGCTGCCGTTGTGACGGTTAACATGGACAAATCCTGGTCTGAGCTGAAGTGAGGAGGAGCTTCAGACCAGGGCAGGCGGAGCGCGGGCGCCGAGCGGATAGCCCGGCACGGACGGAGACGAGACCTGTTCGGCCGGCAGTTTGCGGGCAAATGAGCGGGCAGGCTCGCGTGCGACGAAGACCGATGCGGGTGCGACCGGAGGCAACGCGATCGCCGCGGACAGGCACAGCGTCGCGCAGCAATCGGGCAGTCTCGCGCTGTCTCTATCCGGCGCAGGATCGGCCGGAGCCGTCTGGCCGGGCGCACAAAGTGGATGGACGAGATCGGGCGAAGGCTGCGCCGACAATCCGGCCGCGAGCGCGACCAGCGTCGTCTGCAGGACGAGGACATAGACGGCGACGAGCGCGATCGCGCTCCTTCGCCAGCTCATCCGTCCCGCAGCTTTCGTCATGAAGTCAGGCTTAGCCAATCTGCACGGCCAGCGGAAGCGGGCGTCGTGACGCGCCTGTTCACGCAGGCAGGCAGGCCGGACCGAGCGGCTCGAAACTCTTGTAGGTCAGGACGAATTCCTGGTGGCCGAGCTCTTCCGATTTTGTCCGGCCGCCCTGGCCGAGCGAGACCACGAGGTTGCGGATCTCGGTGCCGACCTCGTCGAGCCCCGCACGGCCTTCGAGGATGCGCCCCGCATCGACATCCATATCCTCCGCCATCCGGCGATAGGTCTCGGGGTTGGCGCAGATCTTCACCACCGGCGAGATCGCCGAGCCGACGACCGAGCCTCTGCCCGTCACGAACAGCACGCAATGCGCGCCGCAGGCGATCAATTCGGCGATCTCGGCATTGTCGTTGATATTGGGGAAACCGAAGCGAACCTCGCCATCCGGCACGACGTCGAGCAGGTAGAGTCCGCCATGCGGCGGCACGTCGCCGGGCTTGATCAGGCCGGAGATCGGCGAGGCGCCGGATTTGGCATAGGCGCCCATCGACTTCTCCTCGATGGTCGAGAGCCCGCCTTCGGCATTGCCGGCCGCGAAGGATCCGTAGCCCAGCGTGGCATAGTAGCGGGCGGCCTTGGCCACGGATTTCTCCAGCTCCAGGCCGAGCTCGTGCGTGATCGCGCGCGCCGCCATGATGTGCTCGCAGCCGATCAGTTCGCCGGTTTCCTCGAAGATGCAGGCCGCGCCTTCCGCGATGAGCTGGTCGAAGGCGCGGCCCGCCGCCGGATTGCCGGTAATCCCGGAGGTCCCGTCCGAGCCGCCGCAGACCGTGCCGATCACGAGCTCGGAGACCGCCATCGGCACCGTCTCCTGCGCGTCGAGCTGGGCACGCTGTTCTTCGACCCAGGCCCGGCCCTCGCGGATCGAGGCGCGGGTGCCGCCCGTGCCCTGGATGATGATCGTCTTCACCGGCCGGCCGCTGGCGCGCACCGCTCGCTCCAGGGCGTATTTGTTGAAACTCTCGCAGCCGAGCGAGACCAGCAGCACCGCGCCGACATTGGGATGGGTGCAGAGTTGCTCCATCATCCGCTCGGCATAGGGGTTCGGGTAGCAGCCGGGGAAGCCGATGGCGTGGACGCCTTCCTCGCGCCAGGGCAGAGCGATCTCGCGTGCGACATGGTGAGCGCATTCGACGAGATAGGCGACGGCGATCGTGTTGCGGATGCCTTTGCGTCCGTCGGAACGCAGATAGCCGCGCATCGTGCTCATGCCGAGGCTCCCGCCTTGCGTTCGTCTTCTAGATGATAGGTCGGCGTATAGTCGCTGCGCATGTTGTGGACATGGACATGCGCGGCCGGCGCGATCGTCTCGGTCGCGACGCCGATCGGCGCACCGTATTTCAGGATCTTCTCGCCGGCTGCAATCGCACGACGGGCGACCTTGTGGGCGAGCGCAATGTCGCGATCGAGCGCGGCCGGGCCGGAGTCGGTCTCGATCGTCTCGCCGGCCTTGAGGCGAACCCGCGCGACGAGGACATTGTCGCGCGGATCGAGCAGGATGAGGCGCGGATCGTGGGTCATGGTGAGCCGCCCTTCGAAAGGAGGGAACGCGTCAGAACTTGCCGTACTGGAGATAGGCCTTCTGCGGATCGGTGCCGGCGAGGATCGCGGTGCGGACCTTGTTTTCGGCCGAGATCGCGGCCTCCGACTTGTCCAGGACTTCCTCGATGATCTCGGTGGGGATGCGGACGACGCCGTCGCGATCGGCGAGGATGTAATCGCCCGGCCGAATCCAGACCTCGCCGATCTTGATCGGCTCGTCGACCGCCTTGGGCAGCCAGGCGCCGACGATATCGCGCGGCGTATAGGCCTTGAAATAGGCCTGGAAGCCCATCTCGACCATGAATTCGGTGTCGCGCGAGAGCCCGTCGATGACGCAGCCACGCACGCCCTTGTTCTTCAGCGTCTCGGCCGAGAGCTCGCCCATCAGAGCGACTTCTTCGGTGTTCGGCTGGCAGACCCAGACATGGCCGGGCTTGGCGGCGGAAAGCAGGCCGGTCCAGCTAAGCAGCGTCTCATGCGCGTCGAATTCGCCGAACTTGCCTTCGACCGTGAAGGCCGGCCCCGCCAGCTTCTGGCCGGGCAGAAGCGGGCGCAGTTCCGGGGGCAGGACAAAATCCGTCAGGCCCATCGCCCGCATCGTGTCGTGGATGATGCCGGTATAGCAGCGCTCCAGCCTGTCGGTCAGTTCCTGGCTCATCGTTCCTCCGGTCAGGCCACTGTCATGCGGATCTGCCGCCGGGCCGTTGCCGCTAGAGTGTCGGGAGGAAGCAGACACGGCAAGCGCGTTTTCCGCGCGTCGCTGATGCGTTTCAATCGGTTGAATCGCCGCGGTTCACCCGTTCCCAGCCCTGCGGCATCAGGCGCTCCTGCGGCAGGAAGCGCGCCTTGTAGGCCATCTTCGGGGAACCCTCCACCCAGTAGCCGAGATAGACGTAAGGCAGGCCCAGGCGGCGCGCCCGGGCGATATGGTCGAGCACCATGAAGGTGCCCAGAGAGCGCAATTCCAGACCGGGATCGTAGACCGAATAGACCATCGAGAGTCCGTCGCGCAGTGTATCGGTCAGAGCCATCGCGAAGAGATCGCCTTCGCCTCGCCCGGTGAATCCGGAATCGGGGCCGCGGCGGCGATACTCGATCAGGCTGGTCTCGACATGGGTGTCCTCGACCATCATCGCGAAATCGAGCGCCGACATCGTCGCCATGCCGCCGTCGGGGTGGCGCTCGTCGAGATAGGAGCGGAACAGGGAATAATGCTCGGAGCGCGGCCGCGGCGGCAACGCCTCGCCGATCAGGTCGCTGTTGCGGGCGAGCACCCGCCGGAAGCTGCGCGATATCCGGAAATCGTCGACGCAGACCCTGACTGAGACGCAGGAGCGACAAATCTCGCAGGCCGGGCGATAGGCGATGCTCTGCGAGCGCCGGAAGCCGCCCTGCGAGAGCACGTCGTTGAGCTCGCGCGCCCGCGATCCCACGAGATGCGTGAACACCTTCCGCTCCTCGCGCCCCGGCAGATAGGGACACGCGGTCGGCGAGGTCAGGTAGAATTGCGGGGCATCCCGCAATGGGCGCGTCACGTCGGCTGGCTCCCCGGAAGCTTCCGACTCTCAATGTAACATCGGCCGCACCGGCAACAAGCGCGGCGCGGCCGATCAGGAGTGGTTTCGCGGTCTTTTGACCTGGCTCAAACGGTCAGGCGCGGACGATGACGAGTCCGGTCAGCAGGTCATGGCCCATGCGCCGGTCCTCGCGGGCGAAGCCGCAGGCGACATCGACGAGCCAGAGCAGAAAGGTGCCGGCGGCGACATAGAACAGCAGCGCATGCACGGCCGCCGCCAACCCGTCGGGACGGCCGCCGGTAGCGGTCTCGACCCTGAGGCCCGCTATGCGCATGCCCCAGGTCGACTGCTTGCGGCCGCCGATCGTCAGTGCGGCATAGCCGAGTGCGGTCGCGACCGTCGCAATCGGGATCAGCAGCCAGGTCGCGCCGAAGGTGACTACGCCGAGCACGAACAGCAGGAGGAAGACCAGCCAGCCGAGGAAGAACAGCACGACGATGTCGACGAGCCAGGCGAACAGTCGCGAGCCGAGAACGCCGCTGACGTTCTGGTAGGGACGCGGCTCCAGCGCCGTGACCGGCGGCTGGCCATAACGGGTATCGCTCATCGGGACTTCGACCCTCCATCGGCGCGCGGAATGCGTGCCCGGGAGATAATGTTTGTTTAGCGGGCCGGTTCTGCAAGACCACGCGGCAGAATCCGCCGCGGCGCGAAGCCGTTCTTGGCCAAGGCATCCTCGATCGCGCGCGAATGCGCAGCCCCGCGCGTCTCCACGGTAACGTCGAGCGTGACGCCCTTGGCGGGTACGTCGAGGAAGAGCCGGCCATGGCTGACCTCGAGGATATTGGCCCCTTCCTCGCCGAGCAGGCTCGCGATCTTGCCGAGCAGGCCGGGCCGGTCGCTGGTTGTCAGGCGGAAGGCGACGATGCGGTCGTCGCGCTCCAGTTCGCGCACCATGATCGCGGCGAGCAGGCGCGTGTCGATATTGCCGCCGGTGAGCACGAGTCCGATCTTGCGGCCGGCATAGCGCTCCGGCTCCTTCAGCATCGCGGCGAGGCCGGCTGCGCCGGCTCCTTCCGCGAGGCTGTGCTGAAGGCTGGCATAGGCGTTGACCGCGCGCTCGATCAGATCCTCGCCGACGAGGACGATGTCGCTGACGAGCGCCGAGATCACCGGAAGCGTCAATTGACCGACGGTCTTGACCGCGATGCCTTCGGCAAGTGTCGGGCCACCGATCGGCTGGTCCTGTGCCTGCACGGCATTGAAGAAGGAGGGGTAGAGCGTGGCTTCGACGCCGATCAGCTCGATGCCGGGCTTGATCGCCTTGGCTGCGACGGCGTTGCCGGCCATCAGGCCTCCGCCGCCGAGCGGGATGACCAGCACGTCGAGATCGGGTGCGTCTGCGAGCATCTCGCGGGCGATCGTGCCTTGCCCCGCCATCACGGCGGCGTCGTCATAGGGATGGACGAAAGTGAGCTGTTCGCTGCCTGCCAGTTCATGCGCCTTGTAGGCGCATTCGTAGAGCGTCTCGCCATGCAGCACGACGCGCGCGCCATGGGCACGCGTGTTCTCGACCTTCACCAGCGGCGTCGTCTCGGGCATCACGATCGTCGCCGGGATGCCGAAGCGCTTGGCGTGATAGGCGACCGCCTGCGCATGGTTGCCGGCCGACATCGCGATGACGCCGCGCGCCCGCTCGGCCTCGCTCAGCGAAAGCAGCTTGTTGACCGCCCCGCGCTCCTTGAAGGAGGCGGTCGCCTGCATGTTCTCGTGTTTCACCAGCACGGTCGCGCCGGTGAGCTCCGACAGGCGCGGTGCCGGCACCAGCGGCGTGCGCAGCACATGCCCCGTGATCCGCCCGGCCGCGGCGTCGATGTCCTCGGGGGTGATCGCGAAGTTTTCGCTCATGCTCGGGTCTCGATTCCGGTCGACGCTGACGGAGAACAGGGCCTCACACCCGTCGCGGCGTCAATTCGCCATCGCCGAAAAAGCCGCCGGGGCGCCAGATCAGCACGATCGCCAAGAGCGAGTAGACGGCGAGGTCGCGCTGTTCGATTGGCAGCGTCGCCGACCAGATCGCCTCGAAGGCAGCGATGCAGAGCCCGCCGAGCGCCGCCCCGCTGACCGAGCCGATGCCGCCGAGGATCGCCGCGACGAGCGCCTTCAGGCCGAGCGAGAAGCCGCCGGCGAAACCCATTCCGCCATAGATCGCGGTGACGATGACGCCGGCGATGCCGCAGCAGGCACAGGCGATGATCACCGCGACGTCATGGACCGCGCGCGCATCGACGCCGAACAGCGCGGCGGTCTTCGCATCGTCCGAGACGGCCCGCCAGGCTCGCCCAAAGGCTGTGCGCCGGATCAGTAGGACGACGCCGAGCGTGGCAGCAAGCCCGATCGCGGCGAGTGCCAACGCGAGCGGATTCAGCGTAACGATGAAATCACCGGCATGGGCCAGCGCGATCGGTGTGTTGAAGACGGGTGGCAGCCAGCGCAGTTCCGGCCCCTGTGCCAGCCGGAGATATTCCGACATCGCGATGGCAAGTCCGATCGTGGCGATCAGCATCTGCTGGCCGGTGGCGCGTTCGAGATGGCGCAGCACGAAGCGGCCCATGGCGAAGCCGTGCAGGGCACAGACGGCGATCGCGACGGTGAAGGCTACCGCCAATCCCGAAAGTGGTGTCGAGATCGAAAGCGAGAGCAGCAGAGCGACACCCACGACGGAAGCGAGCGCCCCCAGCGCCGCGAATTCGCCAAAGCTCAGGATGATCCGCCCGGTCAGCCCGTAGACGAGCGCATAGGCTGCCGCGAGCATGCCGTAGATCGCCGCAGAAGGCAGGGAGCTCAGGCCCTGCTGCAAGCCATAGGCGAGTCCGGCGGGGATGGCCGGCAGACTGTCTGCCTCCGGTTCTGCCGGGTCTGGCGGCGGCGAGGCCCGGTCCTCCAGATAGAAGCGGCGCAGCAGGTAGAAGCTCGCATCGGCCATGGGCCGTCCGTCCGAGGCGATGCCGATCATGGCGCCGCGGCTCGGCCCGGTTCCTTCGCTTGCAAACAGGCAATCGATGCTGCGGTGGCGCGACAAGCCGTCTCCGAGCTGGACCCGATAGAGCAGGCGGAGGGTCCGCGGCGCGGGCCCTTTGCCGGTCCGTTCGATCTCGATCCGGGCATTCGGCGGGTTGAGCGGCGGGATCGCCTGCCGGCAGAGCCGCATCTGATCGGTATCGAAATCGACGCCACAGCCCGCGAGGGCGAGCGTGGCGAAGGCCAGAATCGGCAGGAGGAGGGGGCGCATGCAGGCGCGACGGTAGCGCCTGCCGGGCCATGGTGTCATCCCGTGCGCGGTGCAGCGCGCAGCGATGCGCCGGAGACAGGGGACCATGTGACGAGAAGGCGCCCTTTCGGGGGCACGATCCGGCATCTGCACAGCGGCATTGCATGCCGCAGTGTGTGCGGGATGATATCCTCCGCTGCTGCGCTCTTCTGCTTACGCGCCGGCCTTCAGCTTCTTCGCAACGCGCGGCGCGAAATAGGTCAGCACGCCGTCGGCACCGGCGCGCTTGAAGGCGAGCAGGCTCTCCAGCATCGCCTTGTCGCCGTCGAGCCAGCCATTATTCGCGGCGGCCATGATCATCGCGTATTCGCCCGACACCTGATAGGCGAGGGTCGGCACGCGGAAATGGTCCTTCACTCGCGCCACCACGTCGAGATAGGGCAGGCCGGGCTTGATCATCACCATGTCGGCACCCTCTTCGAGGTCGAGCATCACCTCCGCGATCGCCTCGTCGGAATTGGCCGGGTCCATCTGGTAGGTGCGCTTGTCGCCGACGAGCGTCGCGTTGGTGCCGATCGCGTCGCGGAACGGGCCGTAGAAGGCCGATGCGTATTTGGCCGCGTACGCCATGATCTGCACGTCCTCATGGCCCTCGCCGTCGAGCGCCGTCCGGATCGCGCCGATGCGCCCGTCCATCATGTCGGAGGGGGCGATGACGTCGGCTCCAGCATCGGCCAGCGCGAGCGCCTGCCCGACGAGGATCTGGACGCTGGCGTCGTTGAGGACGCGCTCGCCTTCCATCACGCCGTCATGGCCGTGCGAGGTATAGGGGTCGAGCGCGGCGTCGCAGATGATGCCGATCTCCGGCACCTCGCGCTTGATCGCCCGCACGGCGCGGCACATCAGGTTGCCGGTATTGAGTGCCTCCGACCCGGTTGGGTCGCGCAGAGCCTTGTCCACATAGGGGAAGGGCGCGATCGCGGGGATGCCGAGCGCAGCGGCCTCGGCGGCCCGGCGCACGGCTTCGTCGATATTGAGGCGGTCGACGCCGGGCATCCATTCCACGGGCGAACTGGCCTCGCTGGAATCCATCAGGAAGATCGGCCAGATCAGGTCGTCGGTCGTCAGCGCCGATTCACGCACCAGCCGGCGCGACCAGTCCGCCTTGCGGTTGCGCCGCATGCGGCGCGTCAGGCCGAGCGACGGCACGTCGTCATGGCGGGATTTCGGGGTCGGGAAAGGCCGCACGACCGGGGATTCCATGGCGATTGCCTCAAGCGGTGAACTGTACGGGCGCGGCTTTCGTCATGCGGGCGAAACCGGCCATCGCTTTCCATAACACATCGGAACGATTCCAAAACAGGGCGCATGGTCGCAAGTTCGCGGAGTGCCTTCCTGAAGCCCTGCGCTTTGACAGTCTGGTCTGGGTGCAGGTCGTTACTGCAAAATGTCCTGGATTTCAGGTCCTTTGCCGGGAAGCGGAATTCTTGACTTCGCTCAAGGGGTGATAGGTCCCCAAATTTTCGGAAGGGGAGCTTGTGTCTCGGTTTGGATGGCGAGATTTGTGATAATCCAGATGTCTTCTGTTCTTCTGTGGACGATAAAACGTATGAAATAGATGTTGTTCTCGGTGGTAATTTTATAAATTATGTCTTTTCCTGTCTTTCCATAAAATCTATCGACGATTTTATCATAATAATAAGCTTTTCCGATAACATCCAGGCCGAGTATCGTTCTTTTGAATTGATCGCCATCATATGGGTTTCCAAGAATGCTTAAGGAGCGAACTGCTTTCTCAAATTTCTGGGCGGACAAGTTATCAATGAACTCGGTCACGATGGCTTCGATATCTTGAAGCTTGGCGCCCGCTTGAGGAGTCATGCCTGCTGTCTGTGCGAATCCGCTGAAGGCGGTACAAAAGAGCAGCGTGGCGGTGAGGAGCAGGCGAGTATACCTTAGCACGTCATCGTCTCCCAAGTCTGGGGAAGATGAGCGCAGATCTCGAGTTTTCGCAACCGTCACGGCGGTGTGACGTAGCGGATGAAGGATGGAAGCCTGTGGCTGGAGGGCGGTTGGCCCAGGGGGCTTGCATGCCGTTCTGGGAAATCTGACCTGGTCCCTCGCCTCTGGCCCGCTCGCGTTGACAAGCCATGCCCCGCCTTCCAGAACCGCTGCCCACGGAAGCGGGATCGGACCATGACTGAAGATCGCGAGATCATCTGCGAGATTCGCGGCGCCGCCGGCGTCGTGGTGCTCAACCGCCCGAAGGCGCTGAACGCATTGAGTCTCGGCATGGTCCGCGAACTCGCCCGCGCCCTCGACGCCTGGGAGAACAATCCGCAGGTCACGCGCGTCGTCGTCGTCAGCGCGAGCGAGAAGGCCTTTTCGGCCGGCGGCGACATCCGCTGGCTGCATGATTGCGGCAAGGCCGGCCGCCATGACGAGATGCTCGCCTTCTGGGGCGAGGAATACATCCTGAATCACCGCATCAAGACCTATTCCAAGCCCTATGTCGCGTTGATTGACGGCATCGTCATGGGCGGCGGCGTCGGCATCTCCCTGCATGGCAGCTACCGCATTGCCGGCGACCGCTATCTCTTCGCCATGCCGGAAGTCGGCATCGGCTTCTTCCCCGATGTCGGCGCGACCTATGCCTTGCCGCGTCTTGAAGGCGGTTTCGGCAGCTTCCTTGCGCTCACCGGCGAGCGGGTCGGCGCGGCCGATGCGCTGGCGGCCGGGCTTGCGACCCATGGCGTCCCGAGCGAGCGCATGGCGGAACTCGCTGACGCGCTGACCCGGCCGGGCTCTGTCGACGACATTCTCGCCGGCTTCACGCTGCAGCGCGGACCCGGCCCCCTGAATGCAGAGAAGGCGATGATGGCCTTGGCCTTCACCGCCGGCAGCCTGCCGGAGGTGATCGCGCGCCTGCATCAGGCTGCCGACAAGGGCAGCGCCTTAGCCGGCAAGCTGCTGCAGACCATCGCGGTGAAGTCGCCGACCAGCGTCGCCATCGCCTTCGAGCAGATGCGGCGCGGCGCCGGGCTCGATTTCGCCGAGGCGATGCGCACCGAATACCGCATCGTCTCGCGCATCGCCCGCGGCCATGATTTCTACGAGGGGGTGCGTGCGGTGGTGATCGACAAGGACCAGGCGCCGCGCTGGCTGCCGGCGACACTCGATGAGATCAGGCAGGCGGATATCGATGCCTATTTTGCGCCGCTCGGCGCCGACGAACTGAACCTGGAGGGCTGAGCTTGGGTCTGGGCGGAGACGGCGAGGCCCTGCGCGGTGCCGGGATGGGTGAAGCCGAAGGCAAGCGGGCGAACCGCTGGCGCGTTGTGCTCGTCTGGTTCCTGCGCCTGCTCTCGGCTTTCTGGCTCGCCAAGGGACTGACGGCCTGGATGGTGATCTTCGGACTGCCCGGCAATCCGCAGCCACCCTTCGAAAACCGCCTGCTGAGCTATCAGGCGATCATCGTCTATTTCGCGGTGATCGATCTCGTCGCCGCCGTCGGCCTCTGGCTGACCTCGACCTGGGGTGGCGTGCTCTGGCTGCTGGCCGCGATCAGCCAGATGCTGCTCGGATTCTTCTTCCCGCGCTTCGTGCCGATGACGGCCTGGCTGGTCGGCCTCTATATCGGGCTGATCGCCGTCTATTTTCTGGCAACGTGGGCGGCCGAGAACGAGGCCGAATAGCAGGTTTCCGTGGCGGCCGCTTCGCTCGTTCGACCTCTCGATTGCCCCGAGTCATGGTAAGAATCGCTTTAGCTTAAGCGTTTCTGGCTTCACTTAGGATTCACCCAAAGGGGTAAATCCCTGATTCATCCTGATATTTAAACTCGTTTTCATCCGCTCCAGCTTATGGTGTTTTTCAGAAGCGGACCGGGAGGCAAATCCTGGCCGACACACAACAGGCGGGATATACCATGAAAGCGAGCGTCAAGACTTCCGAGGTTGCCAAGACTGGCGATGCAGATCTCAACGTGAAGCCTCTTTATCTTGAGTCCCTCACGCTGGTGGAGCGCCTGCATCGCCGTCTGCTCGATGTCATCAAGGATGAGTTCGAGCGCCGCGGCCGTGACGACGTCAACAGCGTGCAGGCCCTGCTGCTCTACAATATCGGCGATGCCGAACTCTCCGCTAGCGAGCTTCGTACCCGCGGCTACTATCTCGGCTCGAACGTCTCGTACAACGTCAAGAAGCTGGTCGAGCTCGGTTATCTCCACCATGCCCGGTCGCGCATCGACCGCCGTTCGGTCCGCATCAGCCTGACGGACAAGGGCGCTGCGGTGCACGATATCGTGAAGGGCGTCTACGACAAGCATGTCCGCACGGTCGAGCAGATCGGCGGCATCGCGGCCGATGACTTCGAGCGGATGAATAACGCCCTGCTGCGCCTGGAGCGCTTCTGGACCGACCAAATCCGCTACAAGCTCTGAGATATCGGCTGCTTTCCGGCGATTGCCGTATGCCCGCCTGCCGGAGCACGGCTGGGACGACGTCCCGGCCGTGCCGGCGCGCTTTTCGGTTTGGGTCGGGGTCCCGCTGTGGTTTTGCCGCCATGCATGCGGCAAAAGAGGGCCATGCCCTAAATTCGCCTCTGTCATCACGCCTCGTTAACTGTGCTAGGACACGGTCGACGGTTGAAAGCTTGTCCGTCGCGCCATCGCCTCGCCAGCGTCGCCCGTTCCGGCGACGTTTTCTTGTGGCGAGCGTGCTTGCGTAAAGTCTTGAAGAGGGAAGAGATGTCGCAATTGAGCCTGACCCGCCGCGAAACCGTGCTGGCCCTGCTGTCGGGCGCTGCCACGGCGGCCGCGGTTCCGGCGTTCGCCCAGCAGGCAGAGTGGCGCCAGAGCTACGATGCCGGCGCGCGCAACGCGGTGGCGCGCTCCTCGACGCCGATGCTGTCGCCCGAGGCGCTGCAGGCTACCGAGCAGGCGATCGTGGCCTATCGCGACCTCGCTGCGCGCGGTGGCTGGCCACAGGTTCAGTTGCCTGAGCGCATGAGCGTGGGCGCCAAGGGGCAGGGCGTGGTGGCTCTGCGCCGCCGCCTGATCGTCACCGGCGATCTCGACGAAGCCGCAGGCGACAGCAACGTCTATGATTCCTATGTCGAGGCGGGCGTGCGCCGCTTCCAGTCCCGGATGGGTCTCTCGACGACCGGCTCGATCAATCGCGCCACCATTGCCGCCCTCAACGTCCCGATCGACCGCCGCATCCGGCAGCTTGAGACCAATGTCGTCCGGCTGCGGAGCTGGTCCGGCAATCTCGGCGGACGCTATGTCGTCGCCAATATCCCGGCCGCGATGGTCGAGACCGTCGAGAACGGCCATGTCGCGACCCGCCACGCCGCCGGCGTCGGCAAGATCGACCGTCAGTCGCCCTTGCTCCAGACCCGGATTCCCGAAGTCAATTTCAACCCGACCTGGACGGTTCCGGCCTCGATCATCCGCAAGGATCTGATCCCGACCATGCGCAAGCAGCCGAACTACCTGACGGAGAACAAGATCCGCATTATCTCGCCCAGCGGTGGCGAGATCTCGCCCGCCAGCGTCAACTGGAATTCCGACGAGGCGACGCGCTACACCTTCCGCCAGGACCCGGGCGGCGAGTTCAACTCGCTCGGCTTCGTGCGCATCAACATCCCGAGCCCGCATGGCGTCTACATGCACGACACGCCGTCGAAGGGCATCTTCGGCGACGATTATCGCTTCGTCTCCTCGGGCTGCATGCGCGTCCAGAATGTGCGCGACTATGTCGCCTGGCTTCTGAAGAACACGCCCGGTTGGGATCGCGCCAAGATCGACGAAACCATCCAGTCCGGCCAGCGCGTCAACGCCCGCATCGCCGATCCGGTAGCCTGCTACTGGGTCTATGTCACGGCCTGGGCCACGCCCGATGGCGGCGTGCAGTTCCGCGACGACATCTACAACAAGGATGGCCTCGGCCCGGCCCCCGTCGCGGCGTTGCAGGGCGATCAGGATATCTGACGTTCCAGTCTCGCGCGCTCAGGAAAAGCCCGCCGCCTTGCGGCGGGCTTTTTCATGGATTGCCGGCGTCAGCGTGTCAGCCAGGACGGCGCGACATAGCCGACGCAGCGCGCTTCCCCGGGGCCTGGGTTCATGACTTCGAAGGCCGAAACGGGGCAGTTGTTTCCCGGTGCGGGGTTGTTGAGGCGAGAGACGTTGCTGTAGCCGTCTGCAGACCAGCGATAGACGCTCGTGGAGCCGCCAGGATAATATTGCCTGGTTACCGTCCAGGTTTCGGCTGCCGCTTCCTGGCCCATCAACGGTATCGACAGGACGAAGGCACTCGCGCCCCCGAGAAGGACCTTCTTGAGCTGCGTTGAGATCGGCACAGCCGAATCCGGAACGCGGCTCGCGTTCTGTTTTGGGGCGTTCTGTGTCATCGAGAGGCATCCAGTGTTGCGCTGGGTCACCCGCAGCAAACCGCAAGCCATAATTCGTTAACCATAAAGATGGGCGCTTGATGTCCGCTGCCGCAGCTGCTCGCTTTCGGCTTCGCGCAACGTGGGGCAGGAACTTGGTGTCGCTACGCGACTCATCTGGATGCCAGAGCTTCCGGGTATTGCCGAGGGGGCTTTGCGCCGGCCGTTCGTCCTCGGTTGCCCTCGTCGGAGGTCCTGGAAAACCGGCGTTCGAAACCCCGGGAGCCGGAGAATTGGCGGCTGCGGCGATGCAGCTTTTCCGCCGCGGCATCTATCGCTTGGACAGCCCCCCGCCCCATGATAGGGGAGCCGCGACGAAGCCGGGCGCCCACCGGCCGTTGAACTTCAGGAGCCGGACATGACCGACGCCGCGCTGGACAAGCACCTCTCGAACTCCTTCTTCGGGGCTTCGCTGCACGATGCCGATCCCGAGATCGCCCGCGCGATCGACCTGGAGCTTGGTCGCCAGCGCGACGAGATCGAACTGATCGCCTCCGAAAACATCGTCTCCCGCGCCGTGCTCGAAGCGCAGGGTTCGGTGATGACCAACAAATATGCCGAGGGTTATCCGGGCCGGCGCTACTATGGCGGTTGCCAGTTCGTCGACATCGCCGAAAAACTCGCGATCGAGCGCGCCACGCGCCTCTTCGGCTGCACCTATGCCAACGTTCAGCCGAACTCCGGCTCGCAGGCCAACCAGGGCGTCTTCATGGCCCTGATGCAGCCCGGCGACACCTTCATGGGCCTCGACCTCGCTGCCGGCGGTCACCTGACCCATGGCGCGCCGGTCAACCAGTCCGGCAAATGGTTCAACGTCGTCTCCTATGGTGTCTGCGTCGTCGATCAGATGATCGACTATGACGCGATGGAGCGCCTCGCCGTCGAGCACAAGCCGAAGGTCATCGTCGCCGGCGGCTCGGCCTATGCCCGCCACTGGGACTTCGCCCGCTTCCGCGAGATCGCCGACAAGGTCGGCGCCTATTTCATGGTCGACATCGCCCATTTCGCCGGTCTCGTCGCCGGTGGCGCGCATCCCTCGCCGTTCCCGCATGCCCATGTCGTCACCACCACGACGCACAAGACGCTGCGCGGCCCGCGCGGCGGCATGATCCTGACCAATGACGAGGCGATCGCGAAGAAGGTCAATTCGGCGATCTTCCCGGGCATCCAGGGCGGCCCGCTGATGCATGTCATCGCCGCCAAGGCGGTCTCGTTCCACGAGGCGCTGCAGCCGGAGTTCAAGACCTACGCCCACGCCGTCGTCGCCAATGCAAAGGCGCTGGCAGAGACCTTGAAGTCGAAGGGCTTCGACCTCGTCACCGGCGGCACCGACAACCACCTGATGCTGGTCGACCTGCGCTCGAAGAAGCTGACCGGCAAGGCGGCGGAAGCCGCGCTCGGCCGCGCCCACATCACTTGCAACAAGAACGGCATTCCCTTCGACCCCGAGAAGCCCATGACGACCTCGGGCATCCGCCTCGGCACCCCGGCGGCGACCTCGCGCGGCTTCGGCATCGCCGAGTTCAAGCAGGTCGGCGAGTTGATCGCCGAGGTGCTGGACGGGCTCGCGGCCCATGGCGAAGAGGGTAACACCGCGATCGAGCAGGCCGTCACCGCCAAGGTCAAGGCACTGACGGCGCGCTTCCCGATCTACTGAGGCCGGGGCAGACAACCATCCGGATTCGAGCTCAGGGGAACGTGCCCTTGAGCTCGAACATGATCAGGTTCTCGGTCTGGTTTCCCATGTCTGGGCGGTTCCTGCGGCTGAGATCCACGCCCAGCTTCAGGCTCTCGGCCACCTTGTAGGAGGCCTCGGCGCTGCCGGTGACGTTGTCGTCCTTGAGATGAGCGGCAACCGACAGGCCGAAGCGATCCTTGTTGGCGCTGAGCCGCAAGGTCAGATCGACCTTCGGCTTCGTCAGGTCCAGCTTGTTGGCCGCGGTCAGGCTGATCACGCCGTATTTGAGGCCGACTTCGCTGGTGATCTCGGGCGCCTTCGCGTTGGCGGTGACGATCTGCAGCGACAGATCGACCTTGAGCTGCTCCCATGCCAGCTTGCCGGTCACTTTCCCGCCATAGCGTTCGGCCGTCGGATCGAAGATCAGGCCGCTGACGCCGAGCTTCAGCGCGCCGACCTTCAGCACCTCGAACTTGAGCTTTTCCAGCTCCCGGATGCCCATGCCGTAGACCGAGCCGGAGGGCTTGGTGACATAGAGCGCGACGCCGGCGCCGACCGCGAGCACCGCGCCGACGACATAGAGAACACCCTTGTTGTGATCGACCCAGACGCCGAGCGCCGATGATTTCGCCGCGTCCTCGAAATTCTTGAGCTGCTTTTCCAGAGCCTTGAACTTCGACGATTCCTTGATCTGCTTGAGATAGGCCTCGGTCGCGGCAGTGCGCACGCCGTCCATGACGGAGGATTGCAGCTTGCCGATCTCCTCGGGGGTCAACTGGGAGCTGGTGTTCGGGCTGCGGGATTTTGCGAAGCTCAGGACGGCATTCTCGGCCGCTTTGAGCAGGGCGGGATTCTTGAAGGTCTGGATGAGGCGTTCCGGAGACCGGGCGATCTCGGAATCGAGAAGGTCGAAGGCCAGCAGCACCAGGCCGCCGAACGCTTCGCTCATGTTGCCATCGTTTCCTGCCATGTTAGAAGCTCCGCCGCGTGTGCTGTGAGGATCGAAGTTTGGTCGTCCCGGCATGCTCCGAGGTTCATCGCGGCCGCATCATAGCAGCAGCGGCGCCTTGACGTCTGGCGCGGGAACCGGCGCCGGAGCAAAGAAGCGTCGGCCGTCTCGCCCACTGGGCATTCCGAAGGATTCGTGCATGCGCTGCCCTTATTGCAGCTCCCTCGATACGCAGGTGAAGGATTCCCGTCCCACCGACGATCATGCCTCGATCAGGCGCCGCCGGGTCTGCCCGGATTGCGGCGGCCGTTTCACCACCTTCGAGCGCGTGCAGTTGCGGGAATTGACCGTCGTCAAGCGCTCGGGTCGGCGTGCGCCCTTCGATCGCGACAAGCTGGAGACCTCGATAGCTCATGCCCTGCGTAAGCGCCCGGTCGCGCCGGAGCGGACCGAGCGCATGGTCAATGGCATCGTGCGCCAGCTCGAAAGCTCGGGCGAGGCGGAAATCCAGAGCTCGGCCATCGGCGAACTGGTGATGGAGGGGCTCAAAGGTCTCGACGATGTCGCCTATGTCCGCTTCGCCTCGGTCTACAAGAATTTCCGCGAGGCCAAGGATTTCGAGGAACTGCTCGGCCAGCTCGGTACGATCGAGGAGGAGGGCGTCTCCGCCCCGCCGCGTCGCGCCGATGACTGATCCCAGGGCGCTTTCGGGCGACGAAAGCGCGTCCGGCCGAAAGCGGGATATCGACCGCATCTTCATGCGCCAGGCACTCAGTTTTGGCGCGCGCGGCCTCGGTACGACCGCGACCAATCCCTCAGTCGGCGCCATCGTAACCCGTGACACGCCGGACGGTCCCGTGGTCGTCGCGCGTGGCCATACTCAGCCCGGCGGCCGGCCGCATGGCGAGGCCCATGCCTTCTCGCAGGCCGGCGCGGCCTCGATGGGCGGCACGCTCTATGTCACGCTCGAACCGTGCTCGCATCGCTCGGTGCGCGGTGGCATCCCTTGCGTCGAGTACACCATTCTCTCGGGCGTCAAGCGCGTGGTTTCGGCGATGTCCGACCCCAACCCCTTCATCGCCGGGCTCGGCCATGCTCTGCTGCGCACCGCCGGCATCGAGGTCACGATCGGCGTGCTCGAGGACGAGGCGCGCCGGGCCCATCGCGGCTATCTCACGCGCATCACGCAAGGTCGCCCGATGGTGACCTTCAAGATCGCCCGCACCGCCGATGGTTATGCCGGCGGGGCAGGGGGCGTCCCGCTCGCCGTTTCGAGCCCCGTCGCCGGTGGCTGGGTCCATCTCCAGCGCGCGCATCACGACGTGATCATGCTCGGCATCGGCTCGGTGCTTGCGGACGATCCGCAGCTCACCGTGCGCCTGCCCGGACTGGCGGATCGCTCGCCGATCCGCGTCATCCTCGACACGCATCTGCGCCTGCCCCTGACCTCTAAGCTCGTCCGCACGGCCCACGAGGTCCCCGTCTGGGTGATTGCCGCCGAGACCGCGCCGATCGAGCCGGAGCAGGCGCTGGTCGCTGCCGGCGTCGAGGTCATGCGGGTCTCGCTGGGACCGGACGGTCATCTCGACCTTCGCGAGGCGCTGACTTTGCTCGGCACGCGCGGTATCAACCGCGTCTTCTCGGAAGGTGGGCCGCGTATCGGCGAGAAGCTCGCGCTCGCTGGCCTCGCCGACGAGGTCATCGTCTCGACCTCCCCGAAAACGCTGGGGCAGCCCGGCATCGTTGCCGTGCGCCCGGGGCTTGCCGCGCAACTGACGGACCCCGATCTATACGCCCTTGTCGAGGCCGGTCAGATCGGCCAGGACCGTTTCGAGCATTTCACGAGGAGAGGCTGATGTTCACCGGCATCGTCACCGCCATCGGCGAGGTCGTGGAGGCCGAGCGCAAGGGGCCGAGCCTCAAGCGCCTCGCCATCGCTTGCCCCTATGAGGCCGATGGCATCGCCATCGGCGCCTCGATCGCCTGCGCCGGCGTTTGCCTCACCGTGACGGCGCTGCGTCCACGCACGGATGGCGCGCCCGGCTGCATCTTCCAGGTTGAGGCTGCCGCCGAGACGCTGGCGAAGACGCTGGTCGGTGATTGGCAGCCCGGCACGCGGGTCAATCTGGAGCGCTCGCTCAAGGTTGGCGACGAACTCGGCGGCCATCTCGTTGTCGGCCATGTCGACGGCCCCGGTCGCATCCTGAAGATCGATGCGATCGAGCCTGATCCGGACGAGCCATGGGGTGCGACCGCGCGCTTCCACATTCGCGCGCCGCAGGGGCTGGAGCGTTTCATTGCGACCAAGGGCTCGATCTGCCTCGACGGCACCTCGCTCACCATCAATACGGTCGAGGACGATGTCTTCACCGTGCTGCTGATTCCGCACTCCCTGACGGTCACCACCTGGGGGGAGCGCAAGGAGGGGGACTCCGTTCATGTCGAGGTCGATCTGATGGCACGGTATGCCGCGCGGCTTGCGGAGGCGCGCCCGCAAGGGTAACGAGCCCGATCACATTCCAAGAAGGATAGAAGAAATGGCCGGACCCCGGCAGACCTCGGCCGACAAGGCCGCAACTCCTGCCGTCGAGATCGACGGCGCCCGCGTCCTCGTGGTCGAGGCACGCTTCTACGACAAGTACGCCGACGAACTGCTGGCGGGTGCGCTTGCCGCGCTGGAAGAAGCCGGCTGCCGCGTCGATGTCGTCACCGTTCCCGGCGCGCTTGAAATCCCCTCGGCGATCGTCATCGGCCTGCGCGCCGCCGACGAGGCCGTCGACCCCTATGAGGCGGTCGTCGCGCTTGGCACTGTCATCCGCGGCGAGACCGGCCATTACGACATCGTCGCCGGCGAGAGCTCGCGCGCGCTGATGGATCTCTCGGTCGCCTTTGCGCTGCCGCTCGGCAACGGCATCCTGACCGTCGAGAACGAGGCGCAGGCCTGGGCCCGCGCCAATCGCGAGGACATGAACAAGGGTGGCGGCGCAGCCGAAGCCGCGCTCGCGGTGCTGCGCTACAAGCGCTCCCTGGCGGAGCCGTCCCAATGAGCCGCGCCGAGAAGCGGCGCGGGGCGCGGCTCTCGGTCGTGCAGGCGCTCTACGAGATGGAAATCGGCGGCCGTGGCGTCGTCGAGGCGATGGCCGAGTTCGAGCATTTCTGGATCGGCAAGGAAGTCGAGGAGATCGAATTGCCGGAGGCGGAGATCGCCTTCTTCCGCGACATTCTCGGCGGTGTCGTCCGCGAGCAGCGTCTCGTCGACCGCACCGTCGACGAGCTTCTCGCCAAGGACTGGCCGCTGAAGCGGGTCGAGGCCGTCGTCCGCGCAATCCTGCGGGCCGGCGCCTATGAGCTCGCCTTTCGCAAGGACGTGCCGGCCCGCGCCGTGATCTCCGAATATGTCGCAGTCGCGCGCGCCTTCTACGAGGGCGACGAGATCGGCATGGTCAATGCCGTGCTCGACCGCATGGCTCGCGACTTCCGCGCTGACGAGTTTGGTCCAGCCGGCGCCTGATGACCGAACCGTCCCGCCCCGGCGAATTCGAGCTGATCGCCCGCTATTTCGCGCCGATCGCCGGGTCGGGCGGGCTCGGCCTTCTCGACGACGCCGGCCTGCTGCGGCCGGGCCGTGGCTATGAGGTCGTGGTCACGGCCGACGCGCTCGTCGCCGGGGTGCATTTCTTCCCCGACGATCCGCCCGACGCGATCGGCTGGAAGGCGCTGGCCGTCAATCTCTCCGACCTCGCCGCCAAGGGCGCGAAGCCCGAGGGCTTCGTCCTGACGCTCGCTTTGCCGCGCGGCTGGACCGAGGGCTGGCTCGCCAGCTTCGCAAACGGCCTCGCCCGCATAGCCGAGGCGGCCGGTTGCCCGCTGATTGGCGGCGACACCGTCTCGACCTCGGGGCCGCTCACGCTCTCGATTACGGCCTTCGGCACGGTTCCGGCGGGACGGATGGTCCGCCGTTCCGGCGCAAAGCCGGGCGATGTCGTGCTCGTCTCCGGCAGCATAGGCGACGGCGCGCTGGGCCTGAAGGTCCACGGACCCGACAAGCCGGACTGGGTCGCCGCACTCAACGCCGGGGATTGCGCCTTCCTCACCGACCGTTATCTGCATCCCCGGCCGCGCCATGCGCTTGCCGAAGCGTTGCAGCGTCACGCCTCGGCGGCCATGGACGTCTCCGACGGGCTTGTCGGCGACCTCGCCAAGCTGCTGAAGGCCTCGGGCGTCGGGGCGGAGATCGATCTCGACGCCATCCCGCTTTCGGGTGCGGCACGCGCCGCGATCATGGCTGCTCCCGCACTGACGGAACTGGCCTGGACCGGTGGAGACGACTACGAAATTCTCTGCACGGCCCCGGAAAGGGAATGTCCTGCTCTGATTGCGGCGGCAGAGGGAACAATGCTCCTTCTGACGCCGATCGGGCGGATCTCGGACGAGGCCGGCATGGTGACCTATCGCGGGAAGGGTGAGGCGCGCAGCTTTGCGCAGGGCTCCTTCTCTCATTTCTGACAGCGGCGCATCATGGCAGCCGCGAGGCGCGTTGTGATGAACCAGCATTTCTCGGCTCTCGACGGCGACAGGCTCGCCAAGCGCAATGCGCTGGTCCTTGCCGGCGCGCAGGCGCTCGGCGGTGCCAATCCGGCGATCGTCGTCTCGCTCGGAGGAATTGTCGGCGCCCAGCTCGTCTCGGACCAGGCTTTCGCGACCGTGCCGGTCAGCCTGCTCCAGCTCGGCATCGCAGCAGGTGTCATTCCGGCCGCCATGGTCATGCGCCGGCTGGGGCGGCGCAGCGGCTACCTGATCGGCGCGCTTGTCGGCGCGGCCGGCGCTAGCATTGCGGCCGGCGGCGTTTCGCTGCGCCTGTTCTGGCTGTTCTGCCTGGGTACCTTCGTCTGTGGACTCTACGGTTCCTTCGTTCAGAGCTATCGCTTCGCCGCGGCTGATACCGCAACCGACGCCTTCAGGCCGCGCGCGATTTCCTGGGTGATGATCGGTGGCCTCGCCGCCGGCGTCATCGGCCCGCAATCGGTCTACTGGACGCGCGACCTGACGCCGTCGGCGCCCTTCGCGGCGAGCTTCATCGCCCAGGGTATGCTCGCACTGATCGCGATCCTGATCGTGTCACGCCTGCGGGCGCCGCCGGTCGCGGCTGTCCGACCGGGCGGTGGGCGCCCGCTCGGCCAGATCATGCGCCAGCCCAAATTCATTGCGTCGGTTACGGCCTCGCTCGTCGCCTACGGCCTGATGAGCTTCGTGATGACCGCCGCGCCGATGGCGATGGTTGCCTGCGGCCATTCGGTCGGTGACGCGACGCTCGGCATCCAGTGGCATGTGCTCGCGATGTTCGGGCCGAGCTTCTTCACAGGCCGCCTGATCGCCCGCTTCGGCAAGGGCACGGTGACCGCCGCCGGGCTCGGCCTGACCGCGTTGGCCGCCGTCGTGGGCCTCACTGGCCTGAGCGTCGGCCATTTCTGGCTGGCTCTGATCCTGCTCGGGGTCGGCTGGAATTTCGGCTTCATCGGCGCGACCGCTCTCGTGACGGATTGCTACCGGCCGGAAGAGCGCGTGAAGGTTCAGGCTGCCAACGATTTCCTCGTCTTCGGCTCGGTCGCCATCGCCTCCTTCTCGTCCGGTGGCCTGCTCAGCCATGGTGGCTGGGATGCCGTGAACTGGCTGGTCTTCCCGCCGGTCGCCGTTGCCCTCATGCTCGTGGCATGGCAGCGCTACCAGCGCCCGGCTACCGTCTGATCCATTGGTCGCCCCCTGATTGGAGCAAACGCATGAACAACCGCGCCTTCCCGCCCGCGACCGGCCATGTTCCGCCCGGCGCCATCGGGCATAACCGCGGTGTCATCAAATCCAACTATGCCTTCATGCCACCGGAGGGCGTGCTGGTCAGCCGCCTGCCGCAATACCGCGATACGATCGTGCGCGTCCTCACCGGGCCGGTCATGGGCGCGGCCTTCGCCCAATATATCCTCGAGATCGCCCCCGGCGGCGGCACGCCAGCCGCCTTCAGCGAGGACGGCATCCAGCATTTCTTCTACGTCCTCTCTGGGGAGGCGCGGATCGCGGTCGCGGGCGGCGCGGCGCAAACGCTCACGCCCGGCGGCTTCGCCTATCTGCCGCCGGCGACCGCCTTCACCTTGCACAACGAATCGGTGGAGGGCATTCGCGTGCTCGCCTTGCGCAAGCGCTACGAGGCCGCACCGGGGCTCGCCATGCCGGAGCCGATCGTCTCCCATCAGGACGCGGTGCCGATCACGAATCACACGGGCATGGAAGGACGGGGCTTCCAGTTCCTGCTGCCCTATGGCGACATGCGCTTCGATTTCGAGATGAACCTGATGTGGTTCAAGCCGGGCGTCTGCTTCCCGGCGGTCGAGACTCATGTGATGGAGCACGGCCTCTACATGCTGGAAGGGCAGGGGCTCTATCTGCTCGGTGCCGACTGGCACGAGATCTGGGAGCGGGATTTCATCTGGATGGGCGGTTTTTGCCCGCAGCAGTTCTATCCGACGGGCTACGGCGACGCCTGTTACCTGCTCTACAAGAACGTCAATCGCGACCTTGCTCTGTGAGCTTTCGCCGATCCGCCTGACATTCGACGAAATTTGTAAGCCGGGGCGTTTGCGCTCCTCGCGGAAACTTGCCACAAATTCGCCTGACACTGGCGACGCGAGGCGGGCCTTTTAGTCTTAGGGCCCGTTTTTTCGCTGCCTGACGTCCAATGCTGCAAAAATGAGGAGCGACAGCGCTCCCGCCGACTGCAAGCTCTAGGGTCAGGAAATCGAATGTCAGCTCTGCTTCTCATCATCATATTGAGTGCGCTTTCCATAGCCTACGGCGTCTGGGCCTATGGCGATGTGATGAAGCGCGATGCCGGCAACCAGCGCATGCAGGAGATTTCCGGTGCGGTCGCCGAAGGCGCGCAGGCCTATCTCAAGCGCCAGTACATGACCATTTCGATGGTCGGCGTCGTGCTTTTCGTCGCGCTCGCCTGGCTGCTCGGCAAATGGGTGGCGATCGGCTTCCTGATTGGCGCGGTGCTCTCGGGCGTCGCCGGCTTCATCGGCATGAACGTCTCTGTGCGCGCCAATGTTCGCACCGCCCAGGCCGCGATGCAGTCGCTGGGCGAGGGGCTCGACGTCGCCTTCAAGGCGGGCGCCGTCACCGGCATGCTCGTCGCCGGCCTCGCGCTGCTCGGCGTCGCCGTTTATTACGGCGTCCTGACCTCCTTCCTCGGCTTCGAGGCTTCCAGCCGCACGGTGATCGATTCGCTGGTGGCGCTCGGCTTCGGCGCTTCGCTGATCTCGATTTTCGCCCGTCTCGGCGGCGGCATCTTCACCAAGGGCGCCGATGTCGGCGCTGACCTCGTCGGCAAGGTCGAGGCCGGCATTCCCGAGGACGATCCGCGCAACCCGGCGACCATCGCCGACAACGTGGGCGACAACGTGGGCGACTGCGCCGGCATGGCCGCCGACCTGTTCGAGACCTATGCGGTGACGCTGGTCGCGACCATGGTGCTCGCGGCGATCTTCTTCGCCGGCCAGCCGGTGCTCGGGACGATGATGCTCTACCCGATGGCGATCGGCGCGGCCTGTATCGTGACCTCGATCATCGGCACCTTCTTCGTGAAGCTCGGCGCCAACCAGTCGATCATGGGCGCGCTCTACAAGGGCTTCATCGCGGCCGGCGTTCTCTCGGTCGGCGCGATCGCCGCCGTGAACTACGTGATGTTCGGCGGCTTCTCGGCCGCCTTCAAGACGGCACAGGGCGTCAGCTTCACCTCGGGCGCGCTCTTCGGCTGCGCGCTGGTCGGCCTTGCCGTCACGCTCTGCATCGTCATCATCACCGAGTACTACACTGGCACGGGCAAGCGCCCGGTGGTCTCGATCGCCCAGGCCTCGGTGACCGGCCACGGCACCAACGTCATCCAGGGCCTCGCGGTATCGCTGGAATCGACGGCGCTGCCGACCATCGTCATCATTGCCGGCATCATCGTCACCTACAGCCTCGCCGGCCTCTTCGGCATCGCCATTGCCACCACGGCCATGCTGGCGCTGGCCGGCGTCGTCGTGGCGCTCGATGCCTTCGGTCCGGTCACTGACAATGCCGGCGGCATCGCCGAAATGGCGGGCCTGCCCAAGGAAGTCCGCCACTCCACCGATGCGCTCGACGCCGTCGGCAACACCACCAAGGCGGTGACCAAGGGCTACGCGATCGGCTCGGCCGGTCTCGGCGCGCTGGTGCTCTTCGCTGCCTATACTTCGGACCTGAACTTCTTCATCTCCGAAGCCAACAAAGCCGGTTCGACGGCTTTCCAGTACTTCAAGGGCGTGACGGTCGATTTCTCGCTGTCCAACCCCTATGTCGTCGTCGGCCTGCTGCTCGGCGGCCTCATCCCCTTCCTCTTCGGCGGCATGGGCATGACGGCGGTCGGGCGCGCGGCGGGCTCCGTCGTCGAGGAAGTGCGCCGGCAGTTCCGCGAGAAGCCCGGCATCATGGAAGGCAAGGACCGGCCCGATTACGGCCGTGCCGTCGACATGCTGACTCGTGCCGCGATCAAGGAAATGGTCGTGCCTTCGCTCCTGCCGGTGCTGGCGCCGATCGTGACCTATTTCGTGATCTACTGGATCGCCGGCAAGAACAACGCCTTCGCGGCCGTCGGCGCCATGCTGATGGGTGTGATCGTCACGGGCATCTTCGTCGCGATCTCGATGACCTCGGGCGGCGGCGCCTGGGACAACGCCAAGAAGAGCTTCGAGGACGGCTTCGTCGACAAGGACGGCGTGCGTCACCTCAAGGGCTCCGAGGCGCACAAGGCCTCGGTGACCGGCGATACCGTCGGCGACCCCTACAAGGACACGGCGGGTCCCGCCGTGAACCCCGCGATCAAGATCACCAACATCATCGCCCTGTTGCTCCTGGCGATCCTGGCGCATTCCTGATCGCAGATATCGACAGTGTATTCCGGACCCGCGGCGAAAGCCGCGGGTCTTTTCAATGGGAGGGAGCCGGGTGAAAGGGCCTTGGTGACAAAGGCTTCCGAGCCTCGCTTGAATCGATCAGGCAAGTCGTTGAATCAAACTGGGAAGCTACGGCCGGGTCCGTAGCGTTCCCGCATGCGCCGGTGATGCCGCGCTGGCATGGTCCCGCCAATCTCTGGAGGAATCATGTCCACCCGAACGTTCGATCAATCCACCGCCACGCCCAACCGCGCCGTGGAACTCACGCTCCTGCTGGTACTGGCTGGGCTCTGGGGCGGCTCCTACACCTTCATCAAAATCGGCGTGGAGACGATCCCGCCGCTGACCCTGATCGCCGCGCGAACGCTGATCGCCGGCCTTGTCCTGCTCGTCGTTATCCGCTGGCGCGGCCTGCGCCTGCCACGCGATCTCGCGACATGGCGGCAGTTCCTGATCCAGGCCTGCCTCAACAGCGTCGTGCCCTTCACCCTGATCGCCTGGGCCGAGCGCAGCGTCGATGCCGGGCTGGCGACGATCCTGAGCTCGACCAGCCCGATCTTCGTCGTCCTGCTGTCCTGCCTTTCGGCTTCCGTCGAGCGCCTGCCGGGCCTGCGCCTCGCCGGCATCGCGGCAGGCATTGCCGGGACCATCCTGATCGTTGGAACGCAGGCGATGGCGGGCTTCGGCGAGCAGCTCTGGGCGCAGCTTGCGCTGGTCGCGGCCAGCGTCTGCTATGGCGGGGCGGCGCTGTTCGGGCGCAGCTTCAAAGGGTTCGATCCGATCATGCCGGCAGTGGGTTCGCTGCTCTGCGGGGCGTTCGTCCTGCTGCCGCTCAGCCTGTTGCTGGACCGGCCGTGGGCCCTGTCACCCTCGGTCCAGTCGATCCAGGCGCTGATCGCCTTGTCGCTTGTCTCGACCGCGCTGGCCTTTGTGATCTATTTCCGGCTGATCGCGCGGCTGGGCCCGGTCGCGACGACCTCGGTCGCGTATCTGCGTGTTCCGACAGGCGTGCTGATCGGTATGACCTTTCTGGGGGAGGCGCTGGCGCCGACCGCGTGGGCCGGGCTGGGCCTCGTGCTCGCCGGGGTCATGGCCATGACATTGCCGCTGCGCGCGCGGGGAGCGACGGCCCGACCATAAGCGACAGTGTCGAACAGAAAAAAGCCCGCGGCGGGTGCCGCGGGCCTTTCAGCGATCGTTTGAAAGGCGTTCCGCTCAGGAGCCAAGCGGGTTGAACTTGGTGACGCCCTTGAACAGGTTGCGCAGGAAGCTCTGTTCTTCGCCGCCCGTCGGGGTCGTGCGGCTGATGAAGTCGAAGATCACGCCGTCCTGCAGGCCGTAATGGGCGATGCGCTCGACCTTGAAGCTCTTGTTGAAATAAATCACCAGCACCTGCTGGTCGATGATCGTTGGATCCTGGAACTGGAACCGGCGGCGCATCGTCTGGCTGATATAGTAGAAGGTGCGGTTGCCGACCGTCGAGGTTGTCGAGGGCGTGCCGAGTGTCGTCAGCACCGCCTGTACGTCCATGCCGACCCTGACCTGCGCGATCAGCGCGTCGTCCATCACGAAGCCGCGCTTGAATTCCTCGTTGATGCCGGTGGAGGTCGGCAGGACGAAGCCCCCTGCATCGGGGCCGCAGCCGGCCAGCGCAAGGGAGGTGGTCGCAAGGGCTCCGAGCAGAGCCGTGCGGCGGGTGATCTGGGTCATGCGGGCACGATCCGAAAGGCGAGCACGGTCGGGACGATCCCAAGCCGCTTGTCAAAAGGGTAAGGGTTGGCGTAACGCCCGAGGATGGCTTTGGCAAGGCGAGGACGCCCCGGGGCGACAGCGGGCGGGAGCAGACAGGTGATTTTCGGGTTGTTCGGCAAGCGCGCCAATCAGCGCTCCCCTGTGGACACGCTGTTCGCGCGGGTCGCCGAAGCCTCGCGCCTGCCAGCGCTCTACATCGAGGGCGGCATTCCCGACAGCTTCGAGGGCCGCTTCGAATCGCTGACATTGCATGTTTTCCTGGTGCTGCGGCGCTTGCGCGACTTGCCGTCGCCCGCGGCCGAACTGGCGCAGGAATTCATCGATGCCTGTTTCGCCTATCTCGAACTCGGTTTCCGCAACGGTGGTGTCAGCGATATCGCCGTACCCAAGAAGATGAAGAAGATCGGCCAGATGTTCTACGGCCGCGTGCAGGCCTATGAAGCCGCATTGGCGGCTCCCGGCCTGGAGGCTCTCGCCGAGGCTCTGGGGCGCAATGCCTGCGCGCCTGCGGCCGCGCCGTCGCTCGCTGCCTATATGCGAGCTGCGCAGGAGCGACTCGCCTCTGCCGATCTCGACGGCATCTTGAACCGGGAAGGCCTCTTCCCGGCCCTCTCGGTCCCGGAGGCCGCTCATGACGCATGATCACCTGCCGGCTCCGCCGCTGAGGCACCCGATCCGCGTCGAGGCGATCCGCCCGCGCGGCACCGAGGTCGTGGTCGTGGCCGGCACGGAGCAGTTGCCCGCCATCGCCGCGCTGCTCGGCCTCGTCTCCATCGAAGCGCTGGAAGCGCGTTACACGCTGACGCGCAATGGCGAGCGCGTGAAGCTCGACGGCAGAATCGCAGCGCGGCTTCACCAGGCCTGCATCGTGACGCTCGATCCGTTCCCGGTGCGGCTCGACGTACCCGTCCAGCTCGACTTCGCCCCCGAGGATGAGGTCGCTGCCTTCGCGCGGCGCAACGACCGGGACGATGTCGAGATCGATATCGAGGTGCGGCTGAACGAGGACGACCCGCCCGAGCCCGTCATCGACGGGGTGATCGATCTCGGCGGCGTCACACTGGAGTTCCTGGCTTTGGCGCTCGATCCCTATCCGCGCAAGCCCGGCGCCAGTTTCGAGTCGTCGGCGGGTGACACCGGCATGGAATCGCCCTTCGCGGCCCTAGCAAAATTGAAACGCGGTGACTGAACCGCATTCCGGCCCTTGCGCAGCTTGCGGCGAAGGCTCAAACCGCTATTGTCCGGCCGGCACCAAGCCGTCCCGGATCGAAGGTCGGCCATTTCCGGGATACGCCAGAACTCCATGACAAGACCGGTTACAATCGCGCTCGATGCGATGGGCGGGGACCACGGCCCTTCCGTCGTCATTCCCGGCGCAGCCCTGATGCTCGAGCGTCGCCCGGACGCCCGCTTCGTGATCTTCGGCGACGAGAAGCAGGTGCTGCCGCTGATCGACCAGCACCCGAAGCTCAAGGCCGTCACCACCTTTCACCACACCGAAGTCTCGGTGAAGATGGACGACAAGCCGAGCCAAGCCTTGCGCTACGGCCGCTACAAATCCTCGATGTGGCGCGCCATCGACGCGACCAAGACCGGGGAAGCGGATGTCACCGTCTCGGCCGGCAATACCGGCGCGCTGATGGCGATGTCGAAATTCTGCCTGAAATCGATGCCGCAGGTCGACCGGCCGGCGCTCGCCGGCCTGTGGCCGACGGCCCGCGGCGAGAGCATCGTGCTCGATCTCGGTGCCACCATCGGCGCGGATGCGCGCCATCTCGTCGATCTCGCGGTGATGGGCGCCGCCATGGCCCGCGTCGTGCTCGATCTCGACCGGCCGACGGTCGGCCTGCTCAATGTCGGCGTCGAGGAGATCAAGGGCGTCGAGGCAGTCAAGGAAGCCGGCCGCATTCTGCGCGAGAGCAACCTGCCGCATCTGGCCTATCACGGCTTCGTCGAGGGCGATGATCTCGGCAAGGGCACGGTCGACGTCGTGGTGACCGAGGGCTTCACCGGCAATATCGCGCTCAAAACCGCCGAAGGCACCGCCAAGCAGATCGCCGAATATCTGCGCGCCGCGATGGGCCGTTCGCTGATGTCGAAAATCGGCTATCTCTTTGCCCGCGGTGCCTTCGCGGCGCTGAAGGACAAGCTCGATCCGCGCAAGTCGAATGGCGGCGTGTTCCTCGGTCTGGAGGGCATCGTCGTCAAGAGCCATGGCGGCACGGATGCGATCGGCTTCGCCAGCGCCGCCGAACTCGGCTATGAAATGGCACGCGAGGACCTGATGGCGAAGGTCCGCGAGATGGTCGCCGCGAGCACGCGCCCGGAGCTGACGGCCGCGCAGCCCGCCGAGACCGAGTAAGGAACAAGCTCCTTGTCCATCCTGCGCTCTCAAGTCGTCGGCTGCGGCTCCTATCTGCCCGCGCGCATCGTCACCAATGCCGAGCTGGCGGCGCGCGTGGATACCAGTGACGAGTGGATCGTCCAGCGCACGGGCATCCGCCAGCGCCATGTCGCGGCCGATGACGAACCGACATCCATCGTCGGGCTCAAGGCGGCGCAGGCGGCGATCACGGATGCCGGCATCGACCCATCGGAGATCGATCTGATCATCGTCGCGACGGCGACGCCGGATCACACCTTTCCAGCGACCGCGACGCAGATCCAGGCGGCGCTCGGCATCACTGGCGGCGCGGCCTTCGACGTGCAGGCGGTCTGCTCCGGCTTCGTCTTCGCGCTGGCGACGGCCGACAAGTTCCTGACCACCGGAAGCGCCCGTGCCGCCCTGGTGATCGGCGCCGAAACTTTCTCGCGCATTCTCGATTGGGAGGACCGCGCCACCTGCGTGCTGTTCGGCGACGGCGCCGGCGCCGTGGTGCTGAAGGCCGTGCCGGGCGAGGGGACGCTGGCCGATCGCGGCATCCTCACCACGCATATCCGCTCGGATGGCCGCTACAAGGACAAGCTCTATGTCGATGGCGGCGCCGGCTCGACCAAGACGGTCGGGTTCCTGCGCATGGAGGGCAAGGAGGTCTTCCGCCATGCCGTCACCAACCTTGCCGATACGGTGCGCCACACCTTCGAGCAGACCGGCCTGTCCGGCTCCGATATCGACTGGTTCGTGCCGCATCAGGCCAATCGGCGCATCATCGACGCCACCGCCGATAAGCTCGGCATCAGCCATGATCGCGTCGTCGTCACGGTCGATCGTCACGGCAACACTTCCGCGGCTTCCATCCCGCTCGCCCTGGCCGAGGCTCATGCCGATGGTCGTATCAAGCCCGGGCAGCTCGTCCTGGTCGAGGCGATGGGCGGCGGCTTCACCTGGGGTTCGGCCTTGATCCGCTGGTGACGTCGCGGCAGGTAATTCGCGAAAATTGTCATGAATCATCGCCATTTCGGGTCGAATCTGGCTTAAGCCGGCACAATCGCGGTGCTTGAGGATTGACCCGCGCGACGGGGGCGCCTAGCGTCCGCCGTCCGTAATGGCGAAGGGCCGGCGGTTGCCGCCGCTGCCCGCAATACGCCTTGGAGGATATGAATGGCGGGGCAAACGGTCACTCGTGCGGACCTGTGCGAGGCTGTCTACCAGAAAATCGGCTTGTCGCGGACGGAGTCGTCGAAGCTCGTCGAAGCAGTGCTCGACGAGATCTGCGATGCGGTCGCACGCGGCGAGAATGTGAAGCTCTCCTCGTTCGGCTCATTCGTCGTGCGAGACAAGGGCGAGCGAATCGGGCGTAATCCGAAAACTGGCGTTGAGGTGCCCATCGAGCCGCGTCGCGTGATGGTGTTCAAGCCTTCGAACGTGATGAAGGCCCGCATCAACGGGCAGACGGATGAGGGTGAGACTGAGTGAATCTGGAGTTCCACGCCGGCGATAGCGAGGCCGAATTGGACACCAAGAGCCCAGATGCCTTCCGGACCATCAGCGAGGTCGCCGAAGACCTCGACATACCCCAGCACGTGCTGCGCTTCTGGGAAACCCGCTTCAACCAGATCAAGCCGCTGAAGCGCGGTGGCGGACGCCGCTACTACCGGCCTGACGACGTCGCCCTGCTCAAGGGCATCCGGCGCCTGCTCTACGGCGAAGGCTATACGATCAAGGGTCTCCAGCGCATCCTGAAAGAGCAGGGGCCGCGCCATGTCCAGGCGATCGGCCGCGGCGCGCCGATCGGCGCCATGAGCGGTGCTGCCGCTCCGGCGGCTGGGCCGGGCATCCCCGCGGCGGTATCGGACGATTTCGCCGAAGGCGCGGCCGGGCGGCCGCAGCCTTCCCGGCAGCCCGTTCCCGAAGGCCTCGACGACATCTCGATCCTGACGGCGGTGATGAAGGAGCTCGGTGAATGCCGGCGCATCCTCGAACAGGCTTTGCAGCCGACTCCTGACGCCGCCTGACCCCGGCTTGCTCCCGTGCAGGCGCGGCGTCGGTTGCTCGCGCGCCCCAGCCCTGGCTTTACAGACCAGGGCAACACGTCCTGTTTCCGGCGCGTACTGCCACGTCGCATTCCGGGGCGCCGGCATGGCTTGGCTCTATCTGTTCGTCGTCGGCATCGTCGGGCTCGAACTGGCCTCAGCCTGACGGTTCGACTTTAGCTGCGCCGCCAGGATTCGGGCCAATAGCCACCGCGCTCCAGCAGCACGATCAGCACGACGACGGCGAGCGTGACCAGTATGGTCCTGAGTTTGGCGTTCCAGGGTACGCCGCGGCCGATGAGCCAGATCAGGCTGAGGCCGATGATCAGGGGGATGACGATCTCCATGACGCGAACCTAGCCTGCACTCGGGTTGCGCTGCAATCGCCGGCCGGGCTCGCGAGGCTCTCCGGAGATGGCGGCCCGTCGGGAGTCACGGCCGGAGCGTTTCCGACGATGGGCCCCGCGGCCTCAAATCGCCGCCGAGCGGTCGATCACCTTCGACCAGCGGCTTCAACCGCCCGAGCTCGACCGCCAGGAAATCGAGGAAAAGCCGGACCCGCGGCGTATGGCGCATGTCCGGATGGGTCAGCAGCCAGAGATCGGCGGCAAGGTCGGGGTTCGGCTCGGCCAGACGTCGCAGGGCCGGCCGCGTGTCTCCGATGAAGCAGGGCAGGAAACCGACGCCGATCCCGGCCTCGACGGCTTCGGCGAGGCCGAGAACGGTGTTGAGCCGGTAGATGACACGCTCCGGGGCGACATGGCGCGCGAGATAACGCACCGCGCTCAGCATGGTGAATTGGTCGCCGAGCGAGACCCAGCGATGCTCCCACAGGCTCTCGTGCGAAGGCAGCTCCGCTTCCGGAAAATCGTCGGCGCGCCCGTAGAGCGCCCAGGCGATCCGGGCGGCCTTGCGGCCGACCAGCGTCTCCGGCGGATTGTCGGTGGCCCGGATCGCGACATCGGCATCGCGCTTTGAAAGGTTGGCGGCCTGGTTGCCGATCAGGACATCGAGCCGGATATCGGGACATTGCCCGAGGAAGCGGGCGAAGAGCGGCGTCAGCAGGTCGACCAGCAGGGAGTCGTTTGTGGCCACCCGCAACTCACCGGCTGGCTTGATCTCCTGTCCGGCGAGCTTGCGGGCGAAGGCAGTGATGTCGTCGTCGACGCGGGCGGCGAGCTGGATCATCTCCTCGCCGGCCGGCGTCGCGACATAGCCGCTGCGATGGCGCTCGAACAGGCGGGTGCCGAGCGTCTCCTCGATCTGGCCGAGGCGCCGGAAAACCGTGGAGTGATTGACGCCGAGCGCCGCCGCTGCCGCCGGCAGCGCTCGTTTGTCGGCGATCGCCTTGATCAGGCGGAAATCGTCCCAGGCCAATGGCTTCGCGGCTTGATTCATCCGCTCACTCTCGGCCAAGGCGCGTGCCCCTTCAAGGCGGGTTCGCGTCACGCCAGGGCCGGCTTGGTGGCGGCCGGGGAGCGCGAGCCGATGACGGCAAGCGCGCCGTCGCCGATCAGGACATGCGCGAAGGCGGTCAAAGCGAGGAAGGCCGGATATTCCCAGCCGCCGTTCGGCGCATTGAACACCCAGCCGTTGCCGGCGTGGACGGAGAGCGCACCGAGCAGGATCGGGATCAGCGCCAGCGAGACCAGGCGGCCGTGGAAGCCCACGAGGATGGCGATGCCGCCGATGAGTTCGGCCAGCATGATCGGCCAGGCGAGGAAGCCGGGCAGCCCGACCTGTCCGAGGAAGCCGGTGAAGCCGGCCGGCGTGAAGATCACGAGCTTGAGATAGGCATGGGCGATGAACATCAGGCCGAGCGCGATGCGCAGGCCGAGAGCGCCGTAAGGCGCGAAGCGATTGTCGATCATGGCGATGTCTCCTGAAACGGGACCGGTTGGCCTCGGCCCAGAAGGTCGGGGAGATTGTTCCGCAAATCAAATTGTCAATTGGCGTTCGATACATTGCATCAATGCAATGAAATGCCTCTGGCGCTCGGCGGCCTTCATGCCGATCTTCCGGCCAACGGGGCGAATGAGTGCCCATCACGATCAGGTCACGGAGGACCCAGCCATGCAGATCAACGGCCTTCACCACGTCACCGCCATCTCCGGCCCGGCGCGCCGCAATCTCGACTTCTACAGCCGGGTGCTCGGCCTGCGTCTCGTCAAGAAGACCGTCAATTTTGACGATCCCGGCACCTATCACCTCTATTTCGGTGATGCGGCTGCCGCGCCCGGCTCGATCCTGACCTTCTTTCCGTGGGAGCATGCCGCTCCCGGCCGCCTCGGCGTCGGCGAGACGCAGGAGACGGTCTTCCGGGTTCCGGAAGGTTCGATTGGCTTCTGGGCGCATCGTTTCGTCGAGCAGGGCGTGCCGCACGAGGTCCCGGTCAAGCGCTTCGGCGAGACCGTGCTGAGCTTCCGAGATCCGGACGGCATGAGGCTCGCGCTCGTCGGCCTGCCCGGCGTCGAGAAGGAGCCGGCCTGGACCGAGGGCGGCATTCCGGCCGAGCACGGGCTGCGTGGCTTCCACAGCGTCAGCCTGCTGCTGGCCGAGGCCGCGCCGACGGGGGCGATCCTGAGCGACGTCTTCGGTTTCACGGAGATCGGGCGTGAGGGCACGCTGATCCGCTATGCCGCGAAGGGCACGGCGATCGGCGGGGTGATCGACCTGCGCGTCGCCGGCGGTTTCCTGCCGCCCCGGCAGGGCGCGGGCTCGGTCCACCATATCGCTTTCCGGGCAGCGAACGACGCTGCGCAGGAGGAAATGGTGCGCCGTCTCGTCGAGAACCATGGCCTTCGCACCACGGAACAGCGTGACCGGAACTATTTCCGTTCGGTCTATTTCCGTGAGCCCGGCCATGTCCTGTTCGAAATCGCGACCGACATCCCCGGCTTCGCGATCGACGAACCCGCCGCCGAACTCGGCCGCGCTCTGAAGCTGCCGCCGCAGTACGAGGCGCATCGCAAGGAGATCGAGGCGGTACTGCCCGATCTCGGCTGATGAACCCTGCCGCCCGCCGTCCAGGCGAGCGGCAGGGGTGACACCGCAACGCCTTGCCTGCTTGTCGAAAGGGGCGGGGCGGTTCTGCTTGATGAAGGGAGATGATTATGACCGCCACGACCGTCGCTGCCGACTTCATCCATGTCTTCGAGCCTGGCAGTGAGCCGGCTCGCCGTCCGTTGCTGCTGCTGCACGGGACCGGCGGCGACGAGCGCGATCTCCTCTCGCTCGGCCATACCGTCGCGCCCGGGGCGAGCCTGCTCTCGCCGCGCGGCAAGATTCTGGAAGGCTCGGCGTCACGCTTCTTCCGTCGCCTCGCCGAAGGCGTCTTCGACGAGGCTGATCTCAAGCGGCGCACGGACGAGCTGGCGGAGTTCGTGCTGTGGGCGCAGGAGCGCTATGGCCTGCCGGCGCCGATCGCGCTCGGCTTCTCCAACGGCGCGAACATCGCGGCAGCCCTGCTGCTGCAGCGCCCCGACATCCTTGCCGGCGCCGCACTCTTGCGCGCGATGGTGCCCTTTGCCGAGCCACCCCGCGCCGATCTCGCCGGCAAGCCCGTGCTGATCCTGTCGGGTGCGTTCGATCCGATCGTGCCGAAAGCCAGTGCCGAGAGGCTGGCGTGGCAACTCGGCGAGAACGGGGCTGTCGTGGAACACCGTGTGCTGCCGGCGGGGCATGGGCTGGGACAGGCGGATATCGGCCTGCTCGGCGATTGGCTGGCCCGCCACTGACCGCAGTGGCATCGCGGAGAAAAACGCCGCGGTGCCGCTTGCGCTACTGGTCGATGAGAGGCATCAGCACGGCCATCGTCACGGCCAGAAGCATGAGCACGCGCAGCAGAATCGCCCGCTGGCTCGGAACCGGCATGTCCACCGACCGCGACACGGCACGCATCCTCGACCTCCCGCTCGACGCTACGTCAGGGGATCGTGAAGGCTGACGTAACGTCTGGCAAGCCGGGCCGAGATGCCGGGCAGTGGACAACTTCTGTTGTTTCCGATCCGTGCGCACGAACGGGGTCGACGAGAGCAGCGGCCTCTTTCCGCTAAGCCTTGGTCAGGACGCTCCCGACCGGGTCCGCCACGATGACGCGGCGCGCCTTGCTGGCCTGCTCGGCCATCAGGGCCTCGTCGACCCTGTGGCGATATTCGGCCCAGGAGCCCAGGCTCAATCCGCAATTGGCGCAGGCGACGATGCTGGCATCGCTGAGCGTGTGCGGAATCGAGACGCCCGGCGAGCCGCAATCCTCGCAATGGAACCAGTCCTGCTTCAACGCGATACCGTCCGTGCTCATGGTTGACGCTGCGGCAACTTCCGTGCCGCGCGGCCATGAAGGGGCATCGCAGATGACCACAAGCTGAATATGGGCGGCAGAATCCGGAAAAATGGCTACTCGACGGCCGGGACCAGGTCGCGGCGGTCGGTCCCTGCGGCTCTCTCGGCCTCGTGATTGATCGAGACCAAGCGTAAGGCGGGGCGGCCGTCCGGCCGCACTGAAGCAATATTCTTCTGGCTGGCTGCGGCACGACGAATCTGGGCCCGCCGCGCAATGAGCGACATCTGATGCTTGTGTTTCATGATGGAGTTATCCGGAGCCGCACTTTCATCATCGTATCGAGGCAAGTGTTCGTGCAGCCCCCATTTGGGGTATCTGCGTCCAAAGGCCGACCGGTCGCCCGGATCAGATCGCGAGCAGGAGGATCAGTACCGCTGCCCCGTTGATTGCGGACAGCAGCCAATGCGGCACGGTGGTGCCGATCACGGTCGCGGAATGTTCGTCCTGATCGAGCATGAGCCCCTCACCCGATCTTCGGACGAGAGCGCAGTTCAGGCGTTGGCGCATCCCCCATTTGGGTGAAACTCGGAGAAACCGTGCGGACGGCTCCCCATCACCGGAACAAGGGCTGGCTCAGCGCTTCCGGCGCGAACCGGATAGCCGTTGCCATGCGAGGAGATTGTTCATGACCATCTTGAAGCGCATTGCATCTGCGCCGCCCCGCCACTATAAGCCGAGCCGTCGGAGCGTAGCGCAGCCCGGTTAGCGCACTTGTCTGGGGGACAAGGGGTCGGAGGTTCGAATCCTCTCGCTCCGACCATAAATCCTAAAAAATCAAATGCTTGGGAAACCCGCCCGCCATCAACGATGATGGGCTGGAACGTGCTCGGCGCCGTTCCGCGAAGCTGGAAAGGTTGAGGATAGATTCGCCGCCGGGTTTCCGGCGGCGCTGCCGAGCCTGCCTTGTCGACGTTCCGGTGGGAGAGCGTGATTAACTGTCGTTAAACCTTGCCGTTGCGGCCCTGCGCTCCCGCAGCCACTGTCGGCGGGGCGTGCTGGGCGCAGCGGTGGAGGCGATCATGGCAATGCCGGGTCTCGCGATCGGGGGGGCGGAGCCGGAGCGCCGGGCAATGGCGCAGCCGGCCGGATCGCTCGCCGGCTTCTTTGGGGAGATCAAGCCCGACTGGCATTCGCAATGGGCCTGGGACCACTACGAGGCGACCATCCTCGGGCTGGCGCATCGGTTCGGCCTGCGCTGCGTCTGCGAGATCGGCGGCGGACGCGATCCGCTGTTCACCCCGGAGCAGGCTGTCCGTAACGGCATCGATCTCATCGTCAACGACATCGATGCCGGCGAACTGGCTCTGGCCGCGCGCGGGCTCGAGACCGCGCGCTTCGATATCGCGGGCGACCTTTCTGAGCCCGATGTCCGGCGCGGCGGCTACGACATGATGGTGTCGCGCATGGTCTTCGAACATGTCGACGGAGTCGAGCGGGCCTGGCGCAACACCCATGAGTTGCTGGCGCCCGGCGGCGTGGCGCTGGCCTTTTTCCCGACGCTATGGGCCCCCGTCTTCGCACTGAATCATGTCCTGCCGGAGAGGGTTTCGCATGCCATCGTGCACGCGTTGTTCCCGGCGCGGCGCGATGGTGGCGGCGATCCGAAATTTCCCGCTCTGTATGACTGGTGTCGGGGCGATCCGGCCGTGCTGGAGCCGATGTTGAAGCGGGCAGGCTTCGCCGAGACGCATGTGCAGCGTTTCTGGGGACATGGCTATTTCGATCGGATGCCCGGCCTGAAGCAGATGGATCACCTCTTCAACGCTTTGGCGGCGCGGATCGGCTGGAATTTCGTGACGACCCACGCCTATGTCGTGGTGCGCAAGGGCAGGGGCTGAAGCGATGCGCCTGCCGCCTTGCTCTCCGGTCCAAGAGCCGCGAGCCCCCAGACAAGGCCCATCATCAGATAGAGATGGCGCCAATGATCGCTGTCGATCTGGAGGCCCTGCAGGATGGTGACGAAGAGAACGGACCAGATCGCGATGGCGTGCAGTTGGGTCGGTTCCCGCCGGAAGACCAGCCGCCAGCCGACATAGCAGGTCGCGACCATCAGGCAGAGCCAGGATACCCCGCCGAGCCAGCCATAGGAGGCGAAGGCATTGATGTAGACGTTGTGCGGGTCGGCCTGGTTGAAATGCCAGCGAAAGCGCAGCGGCCCGAAGCCGTTCGGCGCCTCCAGCAGCATCGGAATGGCACGCCACTGGTTACCGAAGCGGCCAGTGACGCCCTCGTCGTAGTCCTGCACCAGGCTGGCGCGCATTTCGAAGACGGCACGGACCTCCTCGAAGGACAGTGCAACCAGCAGCGCCGCGATCACGGCGGCGAGTGCGGCCGCCGACATCGCGACGATCCGCGCCCGCGCGGCCGTGTTGGGCGCCGTCAGGAAAGTGAGGGCGATCATCACGGCGGTAGAGGCGACGAGAACGCCCCAGGCGCCGCGGGAGAAGGTGAAGAACAGCGCGACAAGCGGGATGCTGAGCGTGAGCAGTCCCCGGATGATGCCGATCTGCCCGGTCAGAATGCGTTGGAGCACATAGACGATCGGCAGGGCCAGGTAGGGGCCGAGCACGTTCGGATCCTTGAACGTGCCCGCGGCGCGGCCGTAAAGCGTGAAGATTTCGCCGAGCCCGGCGATGTCGAAATAGCCGAGCAGACCCGCGAAGCCCGCGATCCATGCGGCGAACAGATAGCCCTGGCGCAAAGTTTCGAGCCGTCCGCCGGCGTCCTGCGACATGATGCCGGCGACGAAGATCGCTGTGATCATCAGATAGACCGAGACGGCGGTGAAGCGCACCGAGGCGCTTTCGTCCATCCAGGGAATGAGCGAGACGATACCGCCGATATTGTAGCCGAGCAGCAGCAGAGCGAGCGGCAGGAGCTTTTGTGAGAAGCGGATGCCGGTGAGCGCAAAAACGAACACCACCAGCAGGAAGACGACCTCATAGGGCGAGGGCTCGATCAGCGCGATCCCGCTCGAGGCGGCCAGCAGCCAGAGCGCGCCGCGTTTGATCGCGGCATAGGAAACAGCCAGGCGCTGTGCCGGCCTTTCCTGCGGCGTATCGTGCGCCAGCGTGCTCAATAGGCGTTCTCGTTCTTGGTCAGCAGCGAGAATGGCGTCTTCAGCAGGATGTAGAGGTCCAGTAGCACGGACCAGTTCTCGATATAGTAGAGGTCGTGCTCGACGCGCCGCTGGATCTTCTCGTCGGTATCGGTCTCGCCGCGCCAACCGTTGATCTGGGCCCAGCCGGTGATGCCAGGCTTGACCTTGTGGCGCGCGAAATAGCCGTCCACCACCTGCTCGTAGGCGCGGTTAGACGTCTTGGCATGGATGGCATGCGGACGTGGGCCGACCAGAGAGAGGTCGCCCTTGAAAACCACGTTCAGGAGTTGCGGCAGCTCGTCGATCGAGGTCTTGCGGATGAAGCGGCCGACGCGGGTCACGCGCGGATCGTCCTTGGTGACCTGCTTGGCCGCGGCATGGTCGGCCATGTCGTTGCGCAGCGAGCGGAACTTCAGAACGCCGACGGTCTCGTTGTTGAAGCCGTAGCGTTTCTGGCGGAAAAAGACCGGCCCGCTGGAATCGAGCTTGATCGCGATCGCCGTCGCCAGCATCACCGGCGAGAGGGCGATCAGCGCGAGCGTTCCGGCGACCTTGTCGAACACCCATTTGACGACGATGTCCCAGTCGGCGATCGGACGGTCGAAGACATCGAGGACCGGGACGGCGCCGAAGTAGGAATAGGAGCGCGGCCGCAGGCGCAGTTTCGACATATGGGCGGATAGGCGGATGTCGATCGGCAGCACCCAGAGCTTGCGCAGCATGGTCAGAAGCCGCGCCTCGGCCGAGATCGGCAAGGTGAAGATGACGAGGTCGAGCTTGGTGCGGCGCGCGAATTCGACAAGATCGTCGATCGTGCCGAGTTTGGGGTAGCCGGCGACGAGATCGGGCGAGCGCTCGTCGTTGCGGTCGTCGAACACGCCGCAGATGCGCAGGCCCGTATCCTTCTGGCTTTCCAGGGCGCGGATCAGGGCCTCGCCCGCTTCGCCGCCGCCGACGATCGCCGTGCGCCGCTCCAGCCGGCCGGTGCGGGTGAGATGGCGCACGCCCGTCGTCATGATCAGGCGGCCGGCGAGCAGGGCGCCGGCACCGGAGAAGTAGAACCCCACCAGCCAGACGCGTGAAACCTGGTCGCCGATCTTCAGGAAGAAGAAGGTCGCAAGCGCCACCAGGAAAAGCATGGTCCAGCCGGCGACCAGCCTGACGGCACTCCCGATGAAATGGCGCAGCGCGCCGATCGGATAGAGCTGCAACGTCTGGAAGAGCGTCAGCGAGCCGAGAGCCAGCGCGCCGACCGTAACCTGATAGGGCAGCGTGTATTCGACCTTGCCGGCGGCATAGAGCCAGTAGATCAGTCCACCCGTGCCGAGCACGGCGATCAGGTCGAGCAGCCGGGCCACGCCTTCGATCATCACCGGGGAGAGTGTCGGCTTGACGGGGATGGCCGCGATCCGCTCGGCCAGCGGGTGGAAGCGCCGTGTCTGCTCCTTCTCGGTCCCGCCGAACATGGCTGGCGTTGCCGAGGCGGCCGCGTCCGCCTTCATCATATCGCGGACGTCGAAAGTCCCCATGGCCCTCCACCCTCAACTCGGAGCGCCGCGCCGGGGGGCGGCGCTCCCGGTTCGGCTCTATCCGAAATTGCTCACGGAACGCTTAATCGGACCCCTCGCTGTTTCGGTGGATTCGCAAGCCTTCAAGGCATGGCGGCGGCTCCTGCCGACCCCCGTTATGCTCCGCGAAAACGCGATAGCGAAAAAGTTGATTTTATCTTGGTCGGCCAGTGATTTGGCACAGGTCCGCCTTGGCCTGAAAAGCTTCGATTTCCCGCAAGTGGTTGTTATTGCAAGTGATCGCGAGTTGACAGATTGGGCTGGTCCGGGCATATTGGCTTTCGATGAGTGTCTGAGAAGCATATAACGCTCAAGAAGGGCGCCGCGCCTCGACAGGTATTTTTCCTGTGGCGTCGGTTGCTGGAGCAAAGCTCCGGCTCAGTCTTCTTTTCGGATCTGTCGATTTAAAACTCTAACGATTGCTTGGCTGTCCCTGCGTCGCACCTGTGACGTTCAGCGCCGGCTTCGCCCGTGTGCAACATGTCTTTTCATTGGTTGGTTCTGCTCGCGGCCATCGCCGTCGAGATCGTCGCGACGGCGGCGCTGAAGTCGGCCGTCTCCACCTCATGGCTCGTCGGCACATTGCCGCTGGTCCTGATCGGCTTCTCTTTCATCCTGCTCAGCATCGCGCTGCGCGTCATCCCGATGGCGGTCGCTTATGCCGTCTGGGAAGGTCTCGGCATCATCGGCATCGCGCTGATCGGGCATATGCTCTTCGGCGAGCATCTGACGGCTGCCCGTGCGGCTGGCCTGGCCGCGATTCTGGCCGGTATCCTCCTCATCGAGAATGGGGTGGTGCATGAACGCAGCGAGGATCACGGGAGGCTCGCGTGAATGCCTCCTTCGTGCAGGCTGCACCGTTTCTCTGGCTCCTGCTTGCCGTCACGCTCGAAATCGGCGGCACCTATCTGCTCAAGCTCTCTGACGGCATGACCCACCGGGTGATGGGTGGTGGCGGTATTGCCCTCGTCATGGGCGCCTTCGCGGCGCTTGCCCAGGCGATCGAGGGCATGGACCTTTCGGTTGCCTATGCGGTCTGGGGCGGAGCGGGACTGGTGATCACGGCGATCATCGGCGCGCTGGTCTTCGGTCAGCGGATCAGGCCGGCGGGCTGGCTCGGCATCCTGCTCGTGGTTGTCGGCGTTGTCGCGCTGAAGATGGTTTGAGCCACGGGCTTCAGGAAATGCCGCGCGCCGTCAACGCGACGCGATAGCCGGCGATGACGCCGTCGATCATGTCGCCCAGGCGGAAATTCTGCCGGACGTGACCGGCGAGATCCGCTGCCTGAGCGAGGCGCTCGGCCTGAGACATCTCCAGCATGGCCTGGATCGCCCCGGCCAGAATCGTCGGATCGTTCGCGGGGATCAGGCGATCGCGGTGGTTGGGGCCGTAGATTTCGCCGATGCCGCCGACATCGGTCGAGATCAAGGGCTGCGCGGCTGCCGCCGCTTCCAGGATGACATAGGGCAGGGATTCGGCGCGTGACGGGATGACCATCGCGCGTGCGCGCGCCAACGCCTTGCGGATCGGCGCCGGCGGCTCGAAGACGCATTGGCCGGCAATGCCGCGCTCGTGCGTCAACTGTTTCAATTCGTCTTCGTCCGGCCCCGAGCCGATGACGAGAATCCGCGGCGTCAGGCCGTTCCGGCGGCGCAGCAGCGCCAGCGCATCGATCAGGGTGTCCACGCCCTTGGCCGAGCGCAGTTCCCCCAGATAGAGCAGATCGAACTCCGAGGCCCCATGGTCGACGGGCTCGAACTCGGCATCGGAGACGCCGTTGAGCACGATCCGATGGTCCGTGCGCGGCATGTGGCCGATATGGGCCTCGAAGCGGCCGGCGATGAAACCGCTCTCGAACAGGAACATGTCGGTCGCGCCTTCGAGCAGGCGTTCGACGCTCATGTAGACTTTATGCTCCGCGCTGCCGGGCTTGTAATTGAAGCTGCCGCCATGCGGCGTATAGGCGGTGACATAGCCTCGACGGGGCGAAAACAGTGCGGGGATGCGGCCATAGACTCCGCCTTTGGAGCCGTGGCAATGCACCACGTCCGGGGCGAGGCGCCGGCGTAGCGATATCTCCGAGAGCTGCGCCCTGAGATCGGTGCCGCTCGGGTAACGCGACATCGGCACCCGCGTCACGCCAAGCGCCAACCGGCCGGCGAGTTCGCGAAAGACTTCGTCGGCCCGCGCCCCGCCGGTGCTGGAATCACAGAAGATGCCGACATCGTGCCCGCGCTCGGCCTGGCCGCGCGCCACGTCGAGGACATGTCTGAACAGCCCGCCGATCGGTGCACGGAAGACATGCAGGATCTTCAGGGGGCGGGCGGCGATGCTCTCCGTCATGGCGCGCGCTGCGAGCTCAGAACCAGCGTTCCTTGATGACGATGGTGTCGCCGGGCTGCACCGGATAGGTGATCGGCACGGTCGCAGTCACGGGCTGGCCCTCGATCTGGCGCGTTACCTCGGCGGAGTTGCGCTGGCCGCGCGGCGTGAAACCACCGGCGATGGCGACCGCGGTCTGCACCGTCATGCCGTTCACATACGGGAACTGGCCGGATTGGGTGACCTCACCGAGGACGAAGAAGGGCCGGTAGGTGTCGACCTCGACCGAGACCTTGGGTTCGCGCAGATAGCCGCCGCGCAGCCTGGCTTCGATCGCCTGGGCGAGTTGCTGTGTCGTGCGTCCCTGCGCTTCGACCGAGCCGATCAGCGGCATGGCGATGCGCCCGGCGCCGTCGACGGCGTAGATATTGGAAAGATTGTCCTGTCCGAAGACGATGACGCGCAGCCGGTCGCCGCTGGCGAGCCTGTAAGGGCCTGCCGGCTCGGTGAGCGCATAGTCCGCCGCCGGATAGCGGGGTGCGCAGGCTCCCGCGGTCATGGCGGCGGCCAAGGCGAGAGAGGCGAAGCGTCGACCCATCACTGGCTTACCCATGCAGAACTGGCCGATCTTTAGGCTCGGCATGGTTAACAAACACTTCCCGCGAGCACCGGGCGGCGGACGCAGGTCTCGTTTAGGGGCGTTTTCGATGGAGAAGGCGCGCGAAAACGCTGCCGACTGCTAGGCTGTGGGGGTAGCTGCAGTCGGCAGCGGCTCGATCACGGCGACACGTTTGGTCGAGCGACTCAAAACTCGCGGCTCTCGCTGAAGGGCGGATGAAGTCGGTGTTCGGAATGGCGGTAACAGGTCGTTAATCTTCCTTACCGCGCGTCGGGGGGCTCTCATCTATATCGCTGCTTTCGCGTCGTCGAGCAGGCTCATCTCGCGCAGTCCGGTTGTTCATCGTTTACGAATGGCCCGGCATTCGGGGCGGGAAATGCGGCGTCCTCGACCGGCCGGGCCTGCGAAAACGGGAGTGCCTCACCGTCCATCATGAAAACGTTAGCCGTGCTCGGCTAAAGCAATCCAGATGGATCGCTGCTGGCTCCTAGTCCTCCGCGGAGCCCGAACGCTCGGGAAAGAAATAATCGAACGCCCAGAGCGCGGCGAGTATAAGCAATGAGCCTGCAAGCCCGATTGCGATCCGATCTAGGTTGAGCGAATTGCCGTCGCCGTCTTCTGAGAGCTGTGCTGCGGCGACAAGAAGCGCTGTCATTGCAGCCGCTGCGCCTGCGAATTTGGCGACTGTTCTTAAGGCGTGTTTTCGGCGGTCAGGTTTGCGGGGCGATTTAGCTTCGGTGTCGTTCAATTTTTGTAACTTTAGGCTCGGAAGGGTCGTCCAAAGGTCGTAGGCAATTCTTGCGGGGGCTGTCTACCACGACTTCGAGGCGCTCTGAACCCATCACCCTTTGTATGGCGGATAGTGGCGAGAAGCGGCGCTGCAGTGGGTATCTATGCCGCTGGTGATGTTAACTAAGATGATGAGATTGTTAGGGGTTCATTAGGCTTACCGAGTGTTCAATATCGCCCGCGTCCCTTCCGGGGGCGAGAGTTTTGCGTCGATAGGTGGGCCCATGACCGCTCAAGCTGGGATTGATGCGCGCGGCGCCGGCGAAGCCCGGAGCGACATGCTCGATCTCTCCGCCCTCTGGGCGGCGATCAAGCGCCGCAAGTTCTGGATCATCGCGCCGACGGTCGCTGCTCTCGGCCTGTCCTTCGTCGCAGTGAATATCGTGACGCCGCGCTACACAGGCGAAGCCAAGCTGCTGCTCGAAAGCCGCGGTGGCTTCTATACGCTGCCGGGGCAGGCCTCGGGGGATAGCGGCCAGTTCGATTCCGAAGCGGTACAGAGCCAGGTCCAGATCATCATGTCCCGCGACCTGGCGCGCGAGGCGGTGAAGCGGATCGGACTCGTCGGCAATGCCGAGTTCGATTCCGGCGTCGGTGCAGTGAGCGCGGTGCGCAAGCTCGCGGTCATGATCGGGCTCGGAGGGCATCCGGCCGACCGCTCCCCCGAGGAGCGCGTTCTCGAGAAATACTACGACCGGCTGCTTGTCTTCCCCGTTGCGCGGTCGCGCATCGTCTCCATCGAATTCACCTCGCGGGACGCGGCGCTCGCTGCCAAGGCGGCCAACACGATTGCCGAAACCTATCTGGAGTTCCAGGAGGCGGCGAAGCAGGAAAACGCCCGCAGTGCCTCGAACTGGCTTTCGACCACGATCGAGCCCCTGCGCAAGCGCGTGGCCGAAGCGGAGGCCAGGGTCGAGGATTTCCGCTCGAGGAACGGCCTGTTCGCCGGTCCCAACAACACCACCATCACTTCGCAGCAGCTCACCGATCTCTCGACGCAGCTCTCCGGCGCCCGCAGCCAGCAGGCCGAAGCGCAGGCCAAGGCCGGGTTGATCCGCGACGCCATCAAGCAGGGCCGTACGTTCGAGATCCCGGACGTCGCCAACAACGACCTCGTCCGCCGTCTGATCGAGCAGCGCGTCAACCTGCGCGCCCAGATCGCGGCGGAATCACGTAGCCTCCTGCCGGAGCATCCGCGGATCAAGGAGCTCAACGCCCAGCTTTTCGACCTGGAAGGCCAGCTCCGCGCCGCCGCCGAACGCACGGTCCGCACGCTCGAGAACGAGGCCAAGATCGCCGGCCAGCGCGTCGAGAGCTTCCAGGCCGCGCTCGACGGGCAGAAGAAGAACGTCTCCAGCGCCAATGACAGCGAAGTCCAGTTGCGCGCGCTGGAGCGCGAAGCCCGCACGCTGCGCGAGCAACTGGAGCAGTATATGCAGCGCTATCGCGAAGCGGTGGCGCGCGACACGATGAATGCCGCGCCGGCCGATGCCCGTATCATCTCGCGCGCCGTCGAGCCGACGGAGGCCTCCTTTCCGAAGAAGTTGCCTGTTGTGCTGGTCTCGACGCTCGCGACCTTCCTGATCGCGCTGGCAACCATCGTGACACGCGAATTGCTCAACGGTCAGAGCCGCTCGCTGCCGGGCGCTCCGCGCGGGCCGCGCTGGGTTTCCGCCGGCGCGACCGAGGACGAGACGGAGGCGCCGGATCCGGTGCCCGACGCGCCGCGTCATGCGTGCGTCGCCGGCTTGCTGACCCATGCCGGGAAGCTCGGTCAGACCCGGCTCGACCTCGATCGTCCCGAGCTGACATTGGCCGAGATCGCCGAACGGACTCGCGAGCCGGTGCGTGGCATGGCGCCGCTGGCGCTGGTGCTGGATGGTGCCGGTGACGAGGCTGCAAGGCCGCGCGACCTCGCCGAGCTGCTGGCTCAGCGCTGCCGCTGCGTGCTCGTCGATCTCTCCTCCGACCATGCTGGCGGGGAGGCCGGATTCTCGGAACTGCTCGCCGGTGAGGCGCTGTTCTCTGACATCATCATGCGGGCGCCGGGTTCGCGTCTGCATCGCATCGGCGCCGGCCGCGCCGGCCGCGACGCGGTGCTCGCCGCGCCCGATCTCGTCGATGTCGCGCTCGACGCGCTGTGTGAGACCTATGACTGGGTGCTGGTCGCGGCAGCCTCGAACGACGACGGCATGGTGCTGGCGCCGATCGCGCGCCGGGCGCAGGCCGGACTTGTTATGAGCGGCCGGGTCGGCAACGGCCATGCTCTTGAGACCGCCTATCGTCTGAGCGAGCTGACCGAGGCTCCGGTCACGCTGATCCTCGATGCCGAGGGTGGCGGGCCGACGCCTCCGGTTTCGCGGCCGGAGATGACCGTCGGCGCCTGATGCGGTGAGGCGAGGGCGTCCTAGTCATCTTCGGGGCGCTTGCCCCGCAGCCAGCCCGAGACCCGGTAAGCGAGCTTCAGGGCGGCAGGGGAGCGCTTGATCCGCCGTTTCAGGTCGCGTTTCGTCCGGGCGATGCGCGCGAAGACGCGGCCCTTGAAGGTCAATGGCAGGAAGCTGTCGACGAGATCGTCCTGGTCGTCGCAGAAGGTCGTTTTGTAACGGGCCTCGCCGACGCCGAGATCGAAGACCGCGACGCCCTCGCGGGCTTTCAGGCGGATCAGCTCGGCCAGCAGCAGCTCGCCCGGACTGGTCTTGACGGTTTCGCTCGCCATGTCGAACGAGGTCGCCATGCCAGAGAAGCGTTCGCCCTGCCTCGCGCCGACATAGGTCGCCACCGCTCGGCCGTCGAGATCGAGGGCATAGAGCTCGATCGCGGAGCGACCTGAGCCGTCATCCATGGTCGCCCGCTCCAGAAAAGCACGCATCGCCGGCTCGGCGAAGGGGTCGGGCAGGCCCATGGCGCGGAACCGCTGTGCCTTTTGTGTCAGCAAGGCGTCGATGATGCGGGCCGCCTCGCCGGGTGTCGTCGCCCGCGTCAGCACTGACGGGCCGAAATCCTGGAAGCGACGATGCTTGTTCTTGAGTTTCTTGCGAGCGTGGCTGCTCATCGAGCGCTTGAGCGTCGCGTCGCCGTCGCCGGCGATCAGCGCGAGCTTGTAGGCGCGGCTCGGGCTTGGACCGGCGGCAAGCCGTGCCGCGGGATTGGCGACGCCCTGCCATATCACTGGCTGGTTGACGAAGGCGAGTGCGTCAAGTCCGCCGATCGCGGTGCCGATCTCGGTCAGTAATTGCTCTGTGAGGCGTGCGTCGAGTTGGGCTGCGAAGGCCGGGGCATAGATGCCCATATGATAATTCGCGTGCTTGCCGCCGATGAACTCGGCGAAGCGGAAGCCGCTGCGGCGGGTGATGACGAGTGGCAGCAGCGCGCCAAGTTTGCCGTCGGCGCCATGCACCAGGGCGTAGCGCAGGGCCATGCCATGGGTGGCTCCGATCGTCTCTATGAAGGGCCTGACCCAGTCGTAGCTCTGGTAGGGCGTCACCAGCGCTGTCGCCTCGAAAAGACGCCATCTCTCGGCGAGTGCCGCGATGTCGGTCTCGATCGCGATCGAGACCCAGGGGCGCGACGCGACGCGCCCGGCAAGGGGCGCGTCGGATACGGCCGGCGTCGAGGCGGCGATGGCGGACATGTTTCCTCGCCCAGGCGAGCAGGACAGATGGCGTTTCCTTAACCCGTCATTGTGAACGGATCGGCCACAATCGTCCGGCCCGGCCGCGTGATCGCGCGATAGCGTTAAAGCATTGTCGAGCGGAGTGGATACCGCTGCGCGTGAGGACGATGCGGCAAATCGAGGACGGCGGTTGCAAGGGGACGGTTGCATTTGGCGGCGATGAACGGACGTCACATGGCCATCGCGGCCGCTTTCCGGATGATGGCGGCGATGGGCGCCGACCGCTGGAGCCGCGGCTTCGCGCAAGGTGCAGGCGTGATCCTGACGCTGCACCATGTCCGGGGGGCCGGGCCGCGCGGTTTCGCGCCGAACGCCCTGCTCGACGTCACGCCAGGCTTTCTCGATCACGCGCTTCGCCTCATCCGAAGCGAAGGTTATGACATCGTCTCTTTGCAGGAGGCGCTGGCGCGCCTGCGCAATCCCCAGCCCGGCCGCTTCTTCGTCGCATTGACCTTTGACGATGGGTATCGCGACAATGTCGAGGAAGCGTGGCCGGTGCTGGCGAAGCATGAGGCGCCCTGGACGTTGTATGTGACGCCGGGCTTTGCCGATCGTACGGCGCGGCTCTGGTGGTTGGAGCTGGAGGAGGCGATCCGGGCGCTGCCACGGCTCGATCTCGTCCTGCCCGACGGCCGCTTCACCGCACGGACTGGAACGGAGGACGAGAAGACGCGCGTCTTCGCCAGGCTCTACTGGCGTCTGCGCCGCGGGCCGGAAGCGACTCTGCTCTCAGCGATTTCCGCGCTGGCGGCCGAGGCCGGCGTCGACTCCGCCACCCTCGTCGAGCGCGAATGCTTGCCCTGGGAGACGCTGCGAGCCTTGTCCGGCGCGCCGGGTGTGACGATAGGTGCCCATACCCTGACGCATCCGATGCTGGCAAAGCACGACGCCGATGTCGCCCGCCGTGAAATTGCTGAGAGCAGGCAGCGTCTGGAAGACGAACTGGGTATCCCGATCCGCCATTTCGCCTATCCGGTCGGCGATCCCGGCTCGGCCGGGCCGCGCGATTTCGCCTTGGCGGCCCAGGCGGGTTTCGAAAGCGCGGTCACCACGAGAGCAGGCCATCTCTTCCCCGAGCACGCCGGTCATCTCCACGCTCTGCCGCGCGTCTCGCTCAACGGTCTTCATCAGAACGAGGCTGCGCTCCGGGCGCTGCTGTCGGGACTGCCGTTCTGGCTGCGGAGCCGGGCGCGCAGACTGGACGTCGGCTAGCGACGCTTTCAGGCGTCGTCCTTGCGTTCCATCCACTTGATCAGCGGCAGCAGCGGCAGCACCCAGGCGAGACCGAGCGCGATATAGGCGATAGTCTGCACCAGCTTCGGCGCCTCGGTGATCCGCCCCTGCGCCAGAGCCATGGCGACGAGCGCGTAGACGCAGACGAAGACGAGGATCAGCACGGTCCCGATCAGCTTGCGGTTGCGTTGTTTCATCGGGCTCTCCACCGCGCGGGCTCGGCTGCTGCGGCAATGCGGGCGTTGTCGCGCCGGAGCGACGGGTCTATGTCACCGGCGAGCGCGCTTGTGAAGCGATGCGCGCCGAAAGATCCCCGCCTGCGACCGAAAGCCCGCCCGTGACCCTCGCCCTCGACCAGACACGCGCCGACCCCAAGGCCGATCGTGCCGGCATCCGCCGCTGGCTCTGGACGGTTGCGGGCCTCGTCTTCCTGATGATCGTGGTTGGCGGCGCGACCCGGCTCACCGGCTCGGGTCTCTCGATCACCGAATGGAAGCCGATTACCGGGGCGATGCCGCCGCTCTCCGCCGAAGCCTGGGCCGAGGAGTTCGGCAAATACCGCGCTAGCCCGCAATACCAGCTTCTCAACGAAGGCATGAGCCTGGGCCAGTTCCAGTTCATCTACTGGTGGGAATGGGGCCATCGCCAGCTCGGCCGTTTCATCGGTCTGATCTACCTCGCCGGCTTCCTCATCGTCGCCTTGCGTCGCCTGCTGCCCATTCGACAGACCGCGACGCTTTTCGGCATGGGCCTGCTGCTCGGCCTGCAGGGCGCGATCGGCTGGATCATGGTCGCGTCAGGCTTGCAGCCCGGCATGATCGCGGTCGCGCCGGTGAAGCTGACGCTGCATCTGACTTTCGCCGGCCTGTTCTTCGCCTCGGTCGTGGCTTTCGCGACCGCGCTGACGCCGCTGCGCCGGGTCGAGCCGGCGCGGGGCAGGGCGACCGCTTGGCTGCTCCTGCTGCTGCTCTTCGTGCAGGTCGCGCTCGGCGGGCTCGTCGCTGGCTCCAAGGCGGGCTTCACCTTCAACACCTGGCCGCTGATGGACGGCGTGCTGGTGCCGCCGGGCTCGCAGCTCTTCGCCCAGACGCCGTTCTGGGAGAACTTCGTCGATAATGTCGCGCTGGTGCAGTTCAACCATCGCATCGGCGCCTACATCCTTTTCGCCGTCGCGCTCTGGAATGTGCTGGGAATGCGCCGTGTGGCGCTAGGATCGGGCGGCGCCAAGCGTTCGACCGCCATCGCCGGGCTGGTGCTGGCGCAATCGGTGCTCGGCATCGTGACGCTGCTGCTGGTGGTGCCGCTCTGGGCCGGTCTGTCCCATCAGGCGCTCGGCTTCGCCGTGCTGGCGATGGGCGTGGTCCATGTCACCCGCACGGAGCAGGCGGCGCGAGGATAGCGGAGCGTCATGCTCGGGCTTGATCCGATTGCCATCAAATAAAAAGGCGCCGCTTCCGGCGCCTTTGCTATTTCCGGGGAATGCCGATCCCGATCAGGCCAGCGCCTGATCCAGATCCGCGATCAGATCCTCGACATCCTCGAGCCCGATCGAGAGGCGCACGACCTGTGGCCCGGCGCCAGATGCGATCTTCTGCTCGTCGGTGAGCTGGCGATGGGTGGTCGAGGCCGGGTGGATCACCAGCGAGCGCGTGTCGCCGATATTGGCGAGATGAGAGAACAGCTTGAGGTTCGAGACCAGCTTGACGCCGGCATCGTAGCCGCCCTTGAGCCCGAAGGTGAACACTGCGCCGGCGCCCTTCGGCGCATAGCGCTTGGCGAGTGCGTGGTACTTGTCGCCGGGCAGGCCGGGATAGCTGACCCACTCGACGGCCGGATGCCTGGCGAGGTGTTCGGCGACCTTCTGCGTGCTCTCGCAATGGCGCTGCATGCGCAGCGGCAAAGTCTCGATACCGGTCAGCAGCATGAAGGCGTTGAAGGGCGACAGCGCAGGGCCGAGGTCGCGCAGGCCGAGCACACGCGTCGCGATGGCGAAGGCGAAATTGCCGAAGGTCTCGCCCAGCACCATGCCGTTATATTCCGGCCGGGGCTTGGAGAGCATCGGGTAGCGGTCGTCACCCACCCAGTTGAACGAGCCGCCGTCGACCAGCAGGCCGCCGATCGAGTTGCCGTGGCCGCCGAGGAACTTTGTGGCCGAATGCACGACGATGTCGGCACCATGCTCGAAGGGGCGCAGCAGATAGGGTGTAGCCATCGTGTTGTCGACGATGAGCGGGATGTTGTGCTGCTTGGCGATGGCGCTGATTGCGGCGATATCGACGATGACGCCGCCCGGATTGGCGACGGACTCGATGAAGATCGCCTTGGTCTTCGGCGTCACCGCCCTGGCGAAACCGTCGAGATCGTCCGGGTCGGCCCAGATCACGTTCCAGCCGAAATTCTTGTAGGAATGGTTGAACTGGTTGATCGAGCCGCCATAGAGTTTGCGCGAGGCGACGAACTCGTCGCCGGGCTGAAGCAGCGCATGGAAGCACAGGAACTCCGCGGCGTGGCCCGAGGCGACGGCGAGCGCCGCGGTGCCGCCCTCGAGCGCCGCGATACGCTCTTCCAGCACCGCGTTCGTCGGATTGCCCAGGCGGGAATAGATGTTGCCGAACGCCTGCAGCCCGAACAGTGAGGCGGCGTGGTCGACATCGTCGAAGACGAAGGAGGTCGTCTGGTAGATAGGCGTGGCGCGCGCGCCCGTAGCCGCGTCAGGGGCGGCTCCGGCATGAATGGCAAGAGTATGAAAACCCGGTGCGCGGTCGGTCATGGCTGCTCCCTGATGGTATGACGTCGAAAACGGATCGTTCGATTTAACGAACGGTTCGCGAAGCGTCAATTCAGGGCCGGCAAACTCAGGTTCCCGGTCGGTTGATCGTCAGCTTCTGGAAGCCCTTGCCGGCGAGCACCGGCTTCTTGGCCGAGAGGATGCGCGAATTGATGCCCTGCCAGCCGATCTCGCCGGAGAGGCGGCCATATTCGATCTTCGGGCAGCGGTTCATGATCACGATGACGCCTTTTGCCTCGGCCCGGGCCGCGGCTTCGTCATTGCGGACGGAAAGCTGCATCCAGATCACCTTGGGCAGCGGATCGAGCGCCAGCGCCTCGTCGGTAATCGGGCCGGCCGCTTCCGAATTGCGGAAGATCTCGACCATGTCGATCGGGCCGGGGATATCCTTGAGCGTGGCATAGACCGCCCTGCCGAGAATCGTCTGGCCCGCGAGGCCGGGATTGACGGGAATGACGTCATAGCCGCGGTCGATGAGGTACTTGGTCACGATCCAGCTCGGCCGCGCCTCGTTGGCGGAGGCGCCGACCAGCGCGATCCGCTTCACGGATTTCAGGATGTCGCGGATCAGGCTGTCGGGATAGGCGTCGTGGTTCATGAAGCTGAGGCTCAGCGGCAGGGAAGGCACAGGACGGATATAGGATGCGCGAACTGCGCCGTCACCCGGATCTCCGCTTCGGTCGCCCGGGATGACATGGAGGTTGTCATTGCCCATCCCATACCGGCGCGCGCTTTTCCACGAAGGCGCCGATACCTTCCTCTGCATCGTGCGCGAGCATGTTCTCGACCATGACGGCCGAGGCGTGGTCATAGGCTGTCTTCAGCCCCATCTCGCGTTGTTCGTAGAAGGCGCGCTTGCCGATCTTGACCGTCGAGGGTGATTTCGAAGCGATGACCGCCGCGAGCCGCTGCGCCTCCGCCAGCGCGTCGCCGGTCGGCACGACGCGGTTGACGAGGCCCATCCGGGCTGCTTCGTCTGCCGGCACCATCTCGCCGAGAAGTAACATTTCCAGCGCGTGCTTGGCGGAGAGATTGCGTGAAAGCGCGACCATCGGCGTCGAGCAGAACAGCCCGATATGGACGCCTGGCGTGCAGAAGCGTGCGGCCTCGCCCGCGACCGCAAGGTCGCAGCTCGCCACGAGCTGGCAACCGGCCGCCGTCGCCGTGCCTTCGACGGCTGCGATCACTGGCTGGGGCAGGGCGGTGATCTGCTGCATCATGGTCGAGCAGCGCCCGAGAATATCCGTGAAATAGCCCCGGCCCCGATCGGCATCGGCGCGATGGGCGGTCATTTCCTTGAGGTCGTGCCCGGCACTGAACACCGGCCCGGCCGCAGTCAGGATGACGACCTTGACCGAGCGGTCCACTGCAATGGCGCTGAAGGTCTCGCTCAACGCCGCCAGCATCGCCTCGCTCAGCGGATTGCGCGCCTGCGGGCGGTTCAGCGTCAGCGTCGCGATGCCGCCGTTATCCTGACGCAGCAGGATGGGCGCGGCTTCCGGTGTCTGATGGGCGTTCATCGCGCTTCCCTTCCGCATTTCGGCCTATTGTCGGAGCCGGTCGGCCATGCTGCAAGGGGATAAGCCCCGTTCCAGCCTGTGGTTTTCCGCATGACGACCCGCATGAGCGCCTCCGAGATCGATGCCTATCTCGATGAGGTCTTCCCGCAGCTCCATCATGGCGGGCGTACTTATTTCATCGAGGAAGTCGGGCTCATGACGGCCCGCATGCGCTGCGACTACCATGAGAAGCATCTGCGCCCGGGCGGCACGATCTCGGGGCCGACCATGATGGCGCTGGCCGATCTCGCGCTCTATGCGGCGATCCTGGCGCAGATCGGGCCGGTGGGCCTCGCGGTGACGACGAGCCTCAATTTCAATTTCCTGCGCAAGCCCGGCCCGGCCGCGCTGATCGGCGAGGCAAAGCTGCTCAAGCTTGGCAAGCGGCTCGCGGTCGGCGAAGTCTGCCTCTATTCGCAAGGGGAGGCAGAGATGGTCTGCCACGCGACGGGGACCTATTCGATTCCGGTGGAGCGGTGAGCCGCGCCCAGGAACGCGGTGCGAAAAAACATGCGGTATTCTGATACCGTTTTTCTCAGTCGCTTGAAAAATCGACGCTTTCTGCTTTTGAGTGCCGATTGTAGCGCTTGACAGCTGGCTTTCTTGCCCCTATCCCGACGCTACACCGCCGCCGGGCTCTCCGGCGGCTTGTCCTTTTTTACGCAACAGAGGGTACCGCGATGAAGACCACCGTCTCGCTCAAGCCCGCCGATGTCGAAAAGAAGTGGGTTGTGATCGATGCCTCCGGGCTCGTCGTCGGCCGTCTCGCCTCTGTTGTGGCGATGCGTCTGCGCGGCAAGCACAAGGCCGCCTACACCCCGCATGTCGACTGCGGCGACAATGTCATCGTGATCAACGCCGAGAAGGTTTCCTTCACCGGCCGCAAGCGCGAGCAGAAGAACTACTACCACCACACGGGTTTCCCGGGTGGCATCAAGGAGCGTTCGGCCAAGTTCATCCTGGAAGGCCGCTTCCCTGAGCGCGTCGTCGAGAAGGCCGTCGAGCGCATGCTGCCGCGCGGCCCGCTCTTCCGCCAGATCCTCGGCAACCTGCGCGTCTACAAGGGCGCGGAGCATCCGCACGCTGCCCAGTCGCCGGAGGCGCTCGACGTCGCCGCGCTCAACAGCAAGAACAAGAGGGTCTGACCGTGGCTGAAGTTCTGCAGTCTCTCTCCCAGCTTGGCGACGTCGCCAAGCCCGCTCAGCCGGAAGCTCCGGTCCACGTCAAGAAGGTCGATGCGCAGGGCCGCGCCTATGCCACCGGCAAGCGCAAGAACGCGATCGCCCGCGTCTGGATCAAGCCGGGTTCCGGCAAGGTCACCGTCAACGGTCGCGACCAGGAGGTCTACTTTGCCCGCCCGGTGCTGCGCCTCGTGCTCAAGCAGCCGCTGCAGCTCGTCGATCGCCTGACCCAGTACGACGTCGTCGTCTCGGTCAAGGGCGGCGGTCTCTCCGGCCAGGCCGGCGCGGTGCGCCACGGCATCTCCAAGGCTCTCACGCATTATGAGCCCGAGCTGCGCGGCCCGCTCAAGAAGGAAGGCTTCCTGACCCGCGACTCGCGTGTCGTCGAGCGTAAGAAGTTCGGCCGGGCCAAGGCTCGCCGCAGCTTCCAGTTCTCGAAGCGCTGATCGTTTCCGGGATTCCCGGTATGCGGAAGGGCGGCTCGCAGGAGCCGCCCTTTTTTCGTATCGGCCATGCGATTTCCAGCCGCCGTCGCTCCGGTCAGGCGGCGCAGCCATACCGGTCCGGAAATCATCGGAGATTTCGGCCGCTCCAAGATGGCTCCCGGGGCGCCCGGGATGACGGCGCGAACAGGACAGGACATATAGTCATCCCAGTCGAAACCCGCCCGGAAACCCATGCGCGTCCTTCTCGTCCTGATTGCCTTCGGCATGATCGCGGTGCCGGCTTTGCTGATGCTGGCGCGCGAAGAACTCCCGCGCGGACGGCGTATCGGCCGGACGCTGGTCGTGTTCCTGGCGCCGGCCGTGGCGCTTGGCCTGATCCATGGCGTGCCCGAGCTTGACGGGCGCGCGCTCAACAACCCGAATGCCTGGACGATGCTGCGGCTCATCCTGACCGCACTCGCCCTGATTCTGCCCTGGTGCCTTTATGTCTGGTTCACCGCGCGCCGCTGATGGCCTGAGACGCTCATGACCGAAGCCTTCGACAAGCCGCCGATCGACCACGCTTTCACCAGCGACCGGCGCGGCGGCGCTGCCGACCCGACCTATGCCGGCGCGCTCTCCTTCATGCGCCGGCGCTATGACAAGGATGTCGCGGGCTGCGACCTCGCGATCTGGGGCGTACCGTTCGATCTCTCCGTGACCAACCGGCCGGGGGCCCGCTTCGGTCCGCAGGCGATCCGTCGCGCCAGCGCGATCTTCGACGGTGACCCGCAATACCCGTCGGGGATCGATCCCTTCGCTCGGCTTTCAGCCGTCGATTACGGCGACTGCGCCCTGCCGCGCGGCGATCTTCAGGGCTGCGCTCGCGCGATCGAGGCAGAGGCCGCGGGGATCCTCGCCACGGGCGCCCATCTCGTCACGCTCGGAGGCGACCATTTCGTCACGCTGCCGCTGCTGCGGGCCCATGTCGCCCGCCATGGCAGGCTGGCGCTGCTCCAGTTCGACGCCCATCAGGATACGTGGGACGACGGGCCGGGTGGCATTGGGCATGGCAGCTTCGTGCTGGAGGCGGTGCGCGAGGGGCTGATCGATGTGGGGCGCTCGATCCAGGTCGGCATCCGCACCGTCGCGCCGCGTGATTGCGGCATCGCCATCCTCGACGCCTATGAGGCGCAGGAGCTTGGCGTGGCCGGAACGGTGCGGCGTATCCGCGAGCGGATCGGGGAGGGCGCTGCCTATCTCACCTTCGATATCGATGCGCTCGATCCCGCCTTCGCGCCGGGCACGGGTACGCCGGTCTCAGGAGGCTTCACCGGAGATCAGGCGCTGCGTATCCTCTGGGCGCTCCGCGACCTCGACATCCGCGGCATGGATGTGGTCGAGGTCTCGCCGCCCTATGACCATGCCGATATCACCGCGATCCTGGCCTCGACCATCGTCCAGCATCACATTCAGGCGCTGGCGCTGAAGCGGGACGACTGAATCGGTTTACGAAGAAAGGCAGCGAAGCGATTCCGGCGACTCGCGATTTTGTCTTCGCACACTGTCATGCCCGGGCTAGGGCCGAGTATCTCATGACAGGGAGGTGCGGGCCGCTCCTTCTGCAGGAGATGCTCGGATCTGCGCTTCGCTCTGTCCGGGAATGACGCCTGCTCCAAAGCTTTGATTGACACCCGGTCCAAGCGCGAACATATACGAGGCTATGATGACGAGCTTCATCCGACGTCGCCCTGACCAGGCCGCCCCGGCGCGCCCGCGATGACGCTCGGCTGACGTCCGAACGCCCGCGACCGCGCCCGAAGCGCGGTTTTTTTATGCCTGAAGCCCATCCATTGCCGTGCCTGCCCAGCCACCGGGGGTCCCGATGAGCCAGAACCTGAAAACCATCTTCATCGACGGCGAGGCCGGCACGACCGGCCTCGGTATCCGCGAGCGCCTCGCTGTGGTGCCCGAAGTTGCGGTCAAGAGCATCGATCCAGACAAGCGCAAGGACCCCGCAGCCCGCAAGGATATGATGGCGAGCGTCGATCTCGTCGTGCTCTGCCTGCCGGATGATGCCGCGAAGGAATCGGTGGCGCTTGCCGACGGTCTCGGCGCCCACGCGCCCAAGATCGTCGATGCCGCGACCGCCCATCGCGTGGCGCCGGGCTGGGTCTACGGCTTCGCCGAACTGGAGCCGGGCCATGCCGAAAAGATCGCCAAGGCGGACCGCGTCGCCAATCCCGGCTGCTACCCGACCGGCGCCATCGCGCTGCTGCGCCCGCTCGTTGATGCCGGGCTGATGGCGCAGGACCATCCGGTCACCGTCAACGCCGTCTCCGGCTACTCCGGCGGCGGCAAGTCGATGATCGAGGATTTCGAGACCGGCGTCGCGCCGGCCTTCGAGCTTTACGGCCTAGGCCTGCGTCACAAGCACCTGCCGGAGCTGCAGGCCTATGCCCGGTTGACCCGGCGGCCGATCTTCGTGCCCTCCGTCGGTAATTATCGGCAGGGCATGCTGGTCTCGGTGCCGCTGCATCTCGACACGTTGCCGGGGCGGCCGGGCATCGCCGATCTCCACCATGCGCTGGCCGAGCGTTATGCCGGCTCGACCTATGTCAGCGTCCTCCCGCAGGATGGCAGGAACGGCAAGATCGAGCCGGAGGCGCTGAACGACACCAACAAGCTTGAGCTGACGGTGTTCGGGCAGGACGATCTGGGCCAGGCGGTGCTGGTCGCGCGGCTCGACAATCTCGGCAAGGGAGCGTCCGGTGCCGCCGTGCAGAACATTCGCCTGATGCTGGGATTACCGGAGGGTTGAGCCTGCAACCGCCGGTTGGGCGTGCCTGGGAATTGCGTTCGGGCCTCCCCCGATTGGGGGAGGCTTTTTCGCGCCGAACCGAGTAGATTGATACCCTCTCAAGAGGGAAAAACGTGACGGGCAGCGAGTTCGAGAATGCGTTGATCGACGGCATCTACGAGGCCGCGATTGTACCCGAGAGCTGGCCGGCAGTGCTTCGCGATACGGCCCGGATCGCCAGTTGTCGGGAGGCATTGCTCGGGACCGTTCTGCACGACGAGGCGCGCCTGCTGGCGTCTTCGCCGGAATTCGCCGAGGGCTACGAGGAGGTCCTCCGCCGCATTCCGTTCGCCGTGAATGAACGGGCGCAGCGCTTGCTTGTGCATGGCCGGCTCGGCTTCATCACCGACGACGATGTCTTCAGCCGTGAGGAGATCGCGCATGAGCCGGTCTATCAGGATATTCTGATTCCGGCGGGGTATGGTTCCGGGGTCGCGACGGTGGTCACGGCGCCGACCGGCGACACCACGATCGTCCATTGCGAACGCCCGTTTGCTGAGGGAACCGTCGATGCGCAGGCCATCGCCGCGCTCGATCGGTTGCGGCCGCATTTCGCGCGGGCCGGGCTGCTGGGACGGCGCCTGGCGATGGAGCGCGCGCGCGCGGCGTCGCAAGCCCTCGAAATGATGGGTCTGCCCGCGGCGGTTCTCGGTCTGCGCGGCCATGTGCTCGACGCCAATGCCCTGTTTCAGGACCTGATTCCGGGCGTCTTTCTCGATCGTGCGGCGCGCCTCGCTCTCGCCTATGCTCCAGCAGACGACATGCTGGCCAATGTGATCGCAGGTTTCTCGCGGACGGATCTGCCCCAGCCTGTCCGGTCCGTGCCGATTCCGGCCTGGCGCGGGGCGAATCCGATGGTCGTGCACCTCGCGCCGGTGCGCGGCCGGGCGCGTGATATCTTTTCCTTCGCCGGCGCCATCATCGTCGCCACGCCGGTCGTTGCGGGGGCGGGGCCGGATGCCGGGCTGATCGCTGGCCTGTTCGACCTCACCCCGGCCGAGGCACGCCTGGCCGCGGTCATCGCCGGTGGGCATCCGCCTCGCGACGCAGCGCTGCGTCTCGGCGTCACCGAGGCCACGGCGCGAACGACCCTGAAACGCATCCTCGCCAAGACCGGCACGCGCCGGCAGGCCGATCTGGTCGGCCTGCTGAAGACCGCCGCCGGGCCACGTTGAGACTGGGACTGACGGATCGGGCAGTCCGTTCGCATCGTGCAGCATCGAGGATTTGGTTGGGGCCGGCTTTTCCTTGCGTCGGCAGCCGGGATTGATTGCCCGGAAACTCCCATTTGGGGGATGGCAGATTGTTCCGGCGAGGGCATCGTGCGGTCATCGAGAGGGCCGCGAGGCTACAGGTGAGTATCCGCTTGCACTGCCGAAGCTGGGTCAAGCAGCTTCGGCAGTGCCTTTTCGCGTCGAGATGTCGTGAACCCGGCCCCCTGTCCCGCGACCGGGCGAGGCTCGGGGCGCAGCCGGAATCATCCCGCAACATGAAAAGGGGCGCCGGAGCGCCCCTTCCGAATCAGCCCTTGTAGGGGACGAAGTTCTGCTTCTGCTCGCCGAGCCCCTCGATGCCGAGCGTGACGACCTCGCCACCCTTCAGGAAGCGCGGAGGCTTGAAGCCCAGGCCGACGCCGGGTGGCGTGCCGGTCGTGATGACGTCGCCCGGATCGAGGCGCATGAACTGGCTGATATAGTGGACCAGATAGGCGGCGCCGAAGATCATCGTCTTGGTCGAGCCGTTCTGGACGCGCTCGCCATCGACCTCCAGCCACATGCCGAGATTCTGGATATCCTTGATCTCGTCGGTGGTGACGAGCCAGGGGCCGAGTGGCCCGAAGGTCGGGCAGCCCTTACCCTTGGCCCACTGGCCGCCGCGCTCCTGCTGGAAGGCGCGCTCGGAGACGTCGTTGCAGACGCAGAAGCCGGCGATGGCTGCCATCGCGTCCTTTTCTTCGATATAGGAGCCGCCGTCGCCGATCACGATGGCGAGCTCGACCTCCCAGTCGGTCTTCTGCGAGCCCTTCGGGATGATCACGTCGTCATTGGGGCCGACGATGCAGTTCGGGGCCTTGTTGAACAGGATCGGCTCCTTCGGGATCTCGGCGCCGGTCTCGGCCGCGTGATCGGCGAAGTTGAGGCCGACCGCGATGAAGTTGCGCACATCCGCGACGCAGGCGCCGATGCGCGGCGAGCCGGCCACCAGCGGCAGCGATTCCGGCGAGAGTGCCTTGATCTTGGCGAGCGAGGCCGAGGTCAGCGCCTTGCCGGCGAGGTCGGGAATGACGCCGGACAGGTCGCGCAACCCGCCCTTGGCATCGAGAAGGGCCGGCTTTTCCTGGCCCGGTGCACCATAGCGGAGCAGTTTCAAGGTGTTTCCCCCGTTTTTCAAACGATCTAAATGGGTGGCCGATTCTGATCGGATGCCGGCCGGAAACACAAGCCCGTCATCGCGCATGGGGCATCCGCGATCAGCAGGCTGCTGGATTGTTGCGCTAATGCAACGGGGCTTCCCAAAGCGACGTTTGCTCTCAGGCGAGCGGTGTAGAGGGGGCGGCCTCGAAATGCTCGAAACGGGCAATAGTTTCTATGTAAACTATATCTTTCTGAACAATCCCGCTGGTGCTCCGTCGAAAATCATCGGTTTTGATCGGTTTTTGGCGATGCAGGTCTCGAATGGGGAGGCTGCATGGCGATTTCGGGGCGCCTGAGGCAGGATTGCGGCGCGAAACGGCTCACGGCATGCTTCGAATCAAGCGGGATATCTCGCCTCGAAGAACCTAAACCGGGATGGATTCGATGAAGGGCCTTGTTCGTACAACCGCTGCCGCCACCGTCTCGCTCGCCGCTCTCGTTGCGGCTGGTGCGGCTTCTGCGAGTTCCTTCGCCATCCGCAGCGGCCAGAGCGCCGAAGGCCTCGGCATGGCCTATGCGGGCGCTGCCGCCGGCGGCATCGGTCTGGGCTCGATGGCCTGGAACCCGGCGACCATCACCATGTTCCCAGGTCGCAACAGCCAGTGGAACTTCACCTATCTCTATGCGAATGGCGACTACCAGCCGAATTCGGTGACGCGTCTCGGCTCGCCGCTTGGCCCCGCCAGCCCGATTCAGAACGGTTCTGGCAATATCGGGGGGGACGGTGCCTTCATCCCCGCGTCCTATTCGGCCTGGCAGTTGACGGATCGGTTCTGGATCGGCCTGACCACCGGCGCGCCCTACGGCCTGCGCTCCAAGGCGGATGATCAGGTTTATGCGGGGCAGGTCTATGGCCGGTCTGCCAAGGTCCGCTCGATCAACGTCTCGCCGACCATCGGCTACCAGGTCAATGACTGGCTTTCGGTCGGCGCCGCTTTCCAGATCCAGTACCTGAAGGCCAATCTGAAGACTGCAACCGGTGCGACGCTCAATCAGGCCATCGGTCCGCAGGCACCCAACCAGATCCTGGACGGCGACACGGTTGATTACGGTTTCCGGGTCGGTGCGACATTGACCCCGTTCCAGGGCACCACGATCGGCATCGCTTACCGCTCGTCGATCCGGCAGACTCTGGAGGGCGATCTGGGCACGCCGGCCGGAACCATTCCGATCAAGGCCAACCTGAATCTGCCCGATTCGGTCGTCTTCGGCGTCTCTCAGGTCATCAACGAGCAGTGGCAGGCTCATCTGGGCGTGGAGTGGACGAACTGGAGCCGCTTCCGCCGGATTCCGATCGTCAGCCAGATCTCCGGCCGCCCGGTTTCGGGCCTGAATTTCGTGTATGACGATAGCTGGTTCTTCAGCGGGGCCGTCGAGTACAAGTACAATCGGGATCTGACCCTGCGAGCCGGCGTGGCTTACGAACTCTCGGCAGTCAACGATACGAACCGGACGGTTTTCATTTCCGACAACGATCGTCTCTGGCTGTCGGCCGGCGCGAGCTATCAGGTTACGGACAAGCTGAAGCTCGACCTCGGGTACACCTACATTCATGTGAACAAGGCGTCGGTGAACTACGGCGGCGCTCATCCGCAGCAGGGGCCAGTCATCTTCAGCGCCGAGGCCAAGCCTTATATTCACATCGTTTCGGCCGGCCTCACCTATCGCTGGGACAATCCGGCCGAGACGGTCCCGGTCCGACCGGTCGTTCGCAAGAACTGAGCCGTATCGCCCGCACGATGGAAGCCGGCCCAGCGGGGCCGGCTTTTTTATTGCTGGTATCTCGGTGGCGTTCCTGCAGGGCAGGCCTCCGCACCGCGTCGGCGGCGGCCTGGGCGAGAAACGGGAAGCCGAAGGCTCAGGCCTTCATCTTCACATAGGTCCCGGGTGCGTCGGCCAGCGCCTTGAGTTTGCCGCCGCCCGGTTCGCGGGCAGGGACCTTCTTCGGCGCCTGGGCCTCCAGCCAGCCGAACCAGTGCGGCCACCATGAGCCCGGATGCTCTTCGGCTTTCGCCAGCCAGTCGCCGTAGCGGCCCTTGGCCGGAGCACCGGTCCAATACTGGTACTTCAGCTTGGCCGGCGGGTTGACGACGCCGGCGATATGGCCCGATCCGGCGACGACATGCTCGACCGGCCCGCCGAAGCATTGCGAGCCGTTGAAGACCGATTGCGCGGGCGCGATATGGTCTTCGCGGGCCGCGAGGTTGTAGATCGGGATCGTCACCTGCTTGAGGTCGAGCGTCTTGCCGCCGATCCGCATCTCGCCTTTGGAAAGCTTGTTGTCGAGATAGCAGTTGCGCAGATAGAAGGAGTGGTTCGCCGCCGGCATCCGCGTCGAATCCGAATTCCAGTAGAGCAGGTCGAAGGGCGTCGGCGCCTTGCCCTTCAGGTAATTGTTGACCGCGTAGGACCAGATCAGATCGTTCGGCCGGAGCATGTTGAAGGCACCCGCCATGCGAGCGCCATCGAGATAGCCGGTCCGGGCCATCTGCTCCTCGATGGCGCGGATCTGCTCCTCGTCGACGAAGACCGAGAGCTCGCCGGCCTCGGAAAAATCAACCTGGGTGGTGAAGAACGTCGCGCTTTCGATGCGCTTGTCGCGCATCGCCGCCATATAGGCGAGCGTCACGCCGAGCAGCGTGCCGCCGACGCAATAGCCGATCGCCGAGACCTTCTTCTCTCCCGTCGCTTCCTCGATCGTGTCGAGCGCGGCGAAGATGCCTTCGCGCATATAGCTCTCGAAATCCTTGGCGGCATGGCGCGCATCCGGATTGACCCAGGAAATGCAGAAGACCGTCAGCCCCTGTTCCACGCACCACCGGATGAAGCTTTTCTCCGGGTTGAGGTCGAGGATGTAGAACTTGTTGATCCAGGGCGGCACGATCAGCAGCGGCCGCTTCAGCACCTGCGGCGTCGAAGGCGCGTACTGGATCAGTTCGATGATCTCGTTGCGGAAGACGACCTTGCCTGGCGTCGTCGCGATATTGACGCCGACCTCGAAGGAACCCGCGTCGGACTGGCGGATCTTGAGCTCCCCGCCGCCGGCCTCGACGTCCTCGGCATACATCTTCATGCCGCGCACGAGATTCTCGCCGTTCTGCTGCAGCGTCTCGCGCAGCAATTCGGGGTTGGTGGCGACGAAATTGGTGGGCGAGAGGGCCCCGGCGATTTGCTTGATGTAGAAGCGGGCCTTCTCGCGCGTATGCGGGTCGAGGTCGTCGGCCTTGTCGACCATCGTCTCGGCCCAGCGCGAGCCGATCAGATAGGCCTGCTTGATGAAGTCGAAGGTCGGATGGTTGGTCCAGTCGGGATCCTTGAAGCGGCCGTCCCGCTTGTCCGGCTCGGCCACGGGGGCGACTTCCTCGCCGCCGGCGCGCTTCAGCGCCGTGCTCCACAGGTTCATGAAATCGCCGGTCAGTGAAGCCTGCGCCTCGATGATCTTGGAGGGGTCGTTGACCCAGCGCTCGGCGACGCGTCCGAGCGTCTTGACCATGTCGCTGGCTTCGTCGGCCTGGCCGGTCTTGGCCTCGCCACGCTCGAGCGGTTTCAGATAGGCGGCGGTAATCTTGCCGTATTCCTCGACGAGCCGGCCCATATTCTGCGCGAACTGGTCGAAGTCCGGAGCGGTGGCCTCGGCCGGGCCGGTGGTGTCCTTCGCCCTGTCGCTTTTTCCGCTCATGTCTCGCCCTTTCCCCCCGTCGTCGCAGGATAGCGCATGACGCTCCATTTTGGTCCTATTAAGGACGCAGCCGCTGTGCTTTACCAAGCAAAATCGCCAACCGCTGGATGTCCCGATGCCGACTGAAATCTTCGCCAAAAAGCTGCTTCTGATTCCGGCGGCCTTGGTCGTGGTCGGCGCGGCGCTGGCCGGCTGTGGCAGCGACGAGGGCTTCAAGGGAGTCGCCGAGGCGGCCGGTCTCGCGACGACCCCGCAGGAATCGAAGGCTTTCGTCAGGGAAACCCGCCCGGCCGATCTCGAATACGTCCCCATCGGGTCGAAGGTGACCCGGACCGCCCCGCGCAAGCCGGTCGAGGACTACAAGAAGATCGAGGCTGCGCTCGAGGCCAAGCAGAAGGCCAATGAGGCCGCCGGCAATACCGCCAAGGCGCTCGGCGCCACGCCGGCGCCGCAGCCCGCGAAGATTCCTCAGAACTGAGCGCGAGGCCCTTCAGTCAACCCAAGGATGGCTGCGATCTGATCGGCTCGCCCCATAAATCGCAAAATATTGCGTGATGAGGCCTGTCGTGGCGAAAGATGCGATGCTAAGCACCCTCGGCGCAAGGATGTAGTCCCTGCGAAATCATGACACCGCCCCTGGGCGGCCGAGGACCTGTTCGATATGACCGATTTCCACCGTATCAAGCGCCTGCCGCCCTACGTTTTCGAACAGGTCAACAAGATCAAGGCAGCCGAGCGCGCCAAGGGCGTCGACATCATCGATCTCGGCATGGGCAATCCCGATCTGCCGGCGCCGAAGCACGTTATCGAGAAACTGGTCGAGACCGCCGGCAAGCCGCGCACCGATCGCTATTCCGCCTCGAAGGGCATCGGCGGCCTGCGCCGCGCCCAGGCGAACTACTACGAGCGCCGCTTCGGCGTGAAGCTCAATCCCGAGACGCAGGTCGTCGCGACCCTGGGCTCCAAGGAAGGCTTCGCCAACATGGCGCAGGCCATCACCGGGCCGGGCGACGTCGTGCTGGTGCCGAATCCGAGCTACCCGATCCACGCCTTCGGCTTCCTGATGGCGGGCGGCGTGATTCGCTCCGTTCCGGCCGAGCCGACGCCGGCGATGTTCCCGGCGCTGGAGCGGGCGATGATGCATTCGGTGCCCAAGCCGATCGCGCTCGTCACCTGCTACCCGGCCAACCCGACGGCCTATGTCGCCTCGCTCGATTTCTACCGCGACCTCGTCGCCTTCGCGAAGAAGCACGAACTGATCCTGCTTTCCGACCTCGCCTATGCCGAGGTCTATTTCGACGAGAACAATCCGCCGCCCTCGATGCTGCAGGTGCCGGGCGCCATCGATGTCGCGGTCGAGTTCACCTCGATGTCGAAGACCTTCTCCATGGCTGGCTGGCGCATGGGTTTCGCTGTCGGCAACGAGCGCCTGCTCGCGGCGCTGGCGCGGGTGAAATCCTATCTCGACTACGGCGCCTATACGCCGATCCAGGTCGCGGCAGCGGCTGCGCTGAATGGCCCTGACGACTGCATCCGCGAGATGCGCGAGACCTATCGCAAGCGCCGCGACGCGCTGGTCGAGAGCTTCGGCAAGGCCGGCTGGGAGTTTCCGGCGCCGGAGGCCTCGATGTTCGCCTGGGTCGCGATCCCCGAAAAATTCCGCCATCTCGGCTCGCTGGAATTCTCGAAGCTGCTGATCGAGAAGGCCGAGGTCGCGGTCGCGCCGGGCATCGGCTTCGGCGAGCATGGCGACGACTTCGTCCGCATCGCCATCGTCGAGAACGAGCAGCGCATCCGTCAGGCCGCGCGCAATATCGGCCGCTTCCTCAAGGGCGCCGACACGACGCTGCACAACGTCATCCAGATGCCGAAGGCGGGGTAGGGCCCCGCTCGCTTCCAGGGACAGAACGGTGGTCATCCCGGGCTGAGCACAGCGCGGACCCGGGGTTCATTCCTGAACCCTGGTTGGAAGCGCTCTGGCATGGAACCCGGATTGACGCGGTCTCGCCGCTTGTCAGGGATAGCGGCTCGAGGTCGTCACGGGCAGCGACATCGCTGGCTCTGGACCCCGCGTCGAAAACATGGGAACCGATGCAACGCGGACGGATTGCTCCGCATTGCGCCCGAGGCTCGCTTCCATGTCACGCAAAGGCCGTCTGCTCGGCGTCTTTTTCGCCGTCTTCGCGCTGATCAGCCTCGTCGCGACCTATGACTATTCCCGTGGCCGTATCCCGCAGACACGCTCGGCCCTGGTTTCGGACGTGCTGGCTGTCACCAATGGCCGCGAATGTGCACGCGACGCGACGGATATCGTTACCCGCTATATTCCGGTCGGTACCGGCCGGGCGGAGGCCGAGCGGGCTCTCTCCGAAATCACGATTGACCCGCCAAAGCCCTGGTTCTGGACGCCCGCTGTCGAAAACAGCACCGTTTCCGAGGGCGCGACGATCGAGGCGCTGCACACCATCAAGGCGACCGCGTTCGGCACCAATCTGCTGCGCATCTATCTCGGTTTCGAGGACGGCAAGGTGAAGCGCGTCGCAGCCGAGGTCGTCTGCCATTTCGGCTGAGGCGTCGCCGGTTCGCACAAGTCGTTTCGTTGGGTCAGCCGCTGGGCTATCCTGAACGGGGCTGCAACGACAGGTGCTGCCATGGAAGCGACGGACAAGGTCTTCGCCGGTGCCGTTCCGCAGATCTACGATCGGCTGCTCGTACCCCTGATCTTCAAACCCTATGCCGAAGACCTGGCTGTTCGCGTCATGGCCGGGAGGCCCAGGCGCATTCTCGAGATCGCGGCGGGAACGGGAGCTCTGACGCGGGAAATGGTGGCGCGGCTCGACGGCGAAAGCATCGTCGCGACCGATCTCAACCCGGCGATGCTGGATATCGCCGCCGCGCGCTTCTCGGGTGACGACAGGCTCGTCTTCCGGCAGGCGGATGCGCTTGACCTGCCCTTCGCGGCCGAGAGCTTCGACGTCGTCGCCTGCCAGTTCGGGGCGATGTTCTTCCCGGACAAGCCGAAGGGCTATGCCGAGGCGCGCCGCGTTCTGAAGCCGGGCGGCCTCTTTCTGTTCAATGTCTGGGACACGGTCGAGAGCAACGACTTCACCGCGGTGATGCTGGATGCGTTGACCAGACTTTTTCCCGCCGATCCGCCCCGCTTCCTCGCACGCACGCCGCATGGCTATCACGACGCCGGCACGATCGAGCTCGACATCATGGCGGCCGGCTTTCCGCGGCCGGAGATAGAGCGGGTCGAGAAGCGTTCCCGCGCTGATTCTGCGGCCGATGTCGCGATCGGTCTCTGTCAGGGCACGCCGATGCGCGGCGAGATCGAAGCGCGTGGCACGCCGGAACTCGGCGCCGTCACCGAGGCGGTGACGAAAGCGCTGGAGCAGCGTTTCGGTTCAGGCGTGCTCGACGGAGCTCTTTCCGCCTTCGTGGTTTCGGCCCGCAAGACTGGGGCTTGAGGCGATTTCGGGAGTGCCGGAGCGTGGCTCTCCGTTGACACGAAACTCGCCTCATGCGACGCCGCGCGCATGACCAGCATGCCTCTTTCGCCTGCCTCCCAGCCCCTGCGCATCGGACTTGCCGGCCTCGGCACGGTCGGCGCTTCCACGCTGCGCATCCTGCGTCGGCAGGAGAATGCGTTGGCGGCACGCTGCGGCCGCGCGATCAGGGTCACAGCGGTCTCGGCACGCGACCGCAACCGCGACCGCGGCATCGATCTCGGCGGGCTTGCCTGGTTCGACGATCCGGTCGCGCTGGCGAAATCGGATGAGATCGACTGCTTCGTCGAATTGATCGGTGGTTCCAACGGTTCGGCCAAGGCGGCGGTCGAGGCGGCTCTGTCCGCCGGCAAGCATGTCGTCACCGCGAACAAGGCGTTGCTCGCGGCACATGGCGTTGCGCTTGCCGACCTTGCCGAGACCAAGGGCGTGGCCCTGGCCTTCGAGGCCTCCTCGGCCGGCGGCATCCCGGTCGTGAAGACGCTGCGCGAGGCGTTGGCCGGCAACAATGTCACTCGCATCTCCGGCATCCTCAACGGCACCTGCAATTATATCCTTTCCCGGATGGAGAAGGAGGGGTTGACCTTCGAGGCCTGCCTGAAGGACGCCCAGCGTCTCGGCTATGCGGAAGCAGACCCGACCTTCGACGTCGAGGGCTTCGACACCGCCCATAAGCTCGCGATCCTGACGAGTCTCGCCTTCGGTACGAAGATCGACGCCGAAGCGATTCATGTCGAAGGCATTTCCGCGATCACGCCGCTCGACCTCAAGATGGCCGACGATCTCGGCTACCGCATCAAGCTGCTCGGCGTCGCCGAGCGCACCAAGACCGGGATCGAGCAGCGCGTGCATCCGACGATGGTGCCGAAATCCTCGGCCATCGCGCAGGTGATGGGCGTGCTCAATGCGGTCTCGGTCGATGCCGACGCAGTGCGCGAGATCACGCTCGTCGGTCCCGGGGCCGGCGGCGATCCCACCGCCTCTGCTGTCGTCGCCGATATCGCCGACGTCGCGCGCGGCACCGCCGGCTTGCCCTTCGGTGTGCCGGTCGGACGCCTTGAAGAGCCGAAGCGTGCGCCGATGCAGCGTCATGAAGGCGGCTATTATGTCCGCCTAGCCGTCGCCGACCGCCCCGGCGCCGCCGCCGCCATCGCCACCCGCATGGCCGAAGCCGAAATCTCCCTGGAAAGCATTGTCCAGCGTCGCTCGCCCGAGGCCGTGACGCGTGACCCCGAAGGGCGCTCCGGCGCTCCGGTTCCGGTCGTGCTCATCACCTATGCCACCAGCGAGACCGCGATCCGCGCGGCGCTGGAAAAGGTCACCGCCGACGGTCATGTCGCGGAACCGCCGCAAGTTATCCGCATAGAGCGGGAACAGGCATAGGGCAGGATGCGAAAAAGTGGGAACCGGTTTTTTGCGCCAATCCCGCTCTGACACCATCCGGCTCTGGCGGCCATACCTGCCAATCTCATTGCAAGGGGACTAAAATTTCATGTCCGTCGATCTCCGCATCTCCCCCGACCAGATCATCGAGCGCTATCTTTCGATGGAGCTCGTGCGCGTCACCGAGCGCGCCGCCGTCGCAGCGGCCCGCCTGCGTGGCCACGGCAACGAGAAGGCGGCCGACCAGGCCGCGGTCGATGCGATGCGCCGCGAGCTGAACCGCCTGCCGATCGATGGCGAGATCGTCATCGGCGAGGGCGAGCGCGACGAGGCGCCGATGCTCTTCATCGGCGAGAAGGTCGGCAACAAGCAGGGCCCGAAGGTGCATATCGCGGTCGATCCGCTCGAGGGCACCACGCTCTGCGCCAAGGATATGCCTGGCTCTATCGCCGTGATGGCGATGGCCGGCGCCGGCAGCCTGCTCTACGCCCCCGACGTCTACATGGACAAGATCGCGATCGGCCCCGGCTATCCGCAGGGCGTCATCGATCTCGATGCCTCGCCGGCCGACAACATCAACGCGCTGGCCAAGGCCAAGGGCGTGAAGCCGAGCGAGATCTCGACGCTGATCATGGACCGCCCTCGCCACGCCAAGCTGATCGAGGAAGTCCGCAAGACCGGCTGCTCGATTCGTCTGATCACCGACGGCGACGTCGCCGGCGTAATCTTCTGCACCCAGCCCGAGAAGACCGGCATCGACCTCTATCTCGGCATCGGCGGTGCGCCGGAAGGCGTGCTCGCTGCCGCGGCTTTGCGCTGCGTTGGCGGTCAGATGCAGGGCCGCCTCATCCTCGACACCGAGGAGAAGCGCGTGCGTGCGGCCGGCATGGGCGTCAAGGACCCGAACAAGAAATACGACATGTCGGAAATGGCCTCGGGCGACGTCATCGTCTGCGCCACCGGCGTCACCGATGGCGGCATGCTTTCGGGCGTGCGCTTCGGCAGGGACGTGATCGAGACCGAGACGCTGGTCTATCGCTCGATCACCGGCACGGTCCGCCGCATCTATGGCGAGCATCGCGAGTTCTCGAAGTTCCAGCTCGACTGAGCTGGACAGCATTGCGGGCGCGGGGAAGCCTGCGCCCGGATGCGCCTACAGGTGTCATTCTCGGGACCGCCCGGGGAACAGCGGGCCAGGTTCGGGAGCCTGCTGCGCGGAGAGAGGCCCGGGGCAGGTCGGGTACGACGGCGCTGCACAGCGGCGCCTATGGCGATCGGTCTCGACCTTGCGCACTCGGCATCGGTTGACCTCGCCGGCCGCTTGCGCGACGTCGGTTGCATCATGAGTCTGATCCTGCCCCGTGCCTTTCTCGGCGTGACCCGTTCGGCGCTCGGCCGCCCCTGGCGCGACCGGCTCGACATCGCCGGCCTCGGGCGGGCCGAGGCGCTGAGCCAGCAGCAGGGTCTGCCCGACATCCTCGCTCGCCTGCTCGCTGCGCGCGGCGTCGAGCCCGCGGACGCGACCCGCTTCCTCGAACCGAAATTGCGGGACGTCCTGCCTGATCCCGACGTCCTTACCGACATGGAAGCCGCCGCCGCGCGGCTGGCACAGGCGGGTGCAAGGGGCGAGCGCGTCGCGATCTTCGGCGATTATGACGTCGACGGCGCCTGCTCCTCGGCTCTGCTGGCGGGCTTCCTGACTCAGGCTGGTGCTCGCCCGCGCATCCATATTCCCGACCGCCTGATCGAGGGCTATGGCCCCAATAGCGAAGCCATCCGCATGCTGGCGGGCGAGGGAGCGACCTTGCTCGTCACGGTCGATTGCGGGACGACCAGTGAGGAACCGCTCGCCGAAGCGCGCCGGCTCGGCCTCGATGTCGTCGTGCTCGACCACCATCAGGCACCGGAGCGGCTGCCGGCCGTCGAGGCGCTGGTCAATCCGAACCGGCAGGACGACCTCTCCGGCCTCGGCCATCTCTGTGCAGCCGGTGTCGTCTTCCTGGCGCTGGTTGCGACCAGCCGGGCGCTGCGTCGGGGGGGGCATTGGGCAGCGCGCGACGGCGAGCCCGATCTGCTGGCGGCGCTCGACCTCGTCGCGCTGGCAACCGTTGCCGATGTCGTGCCCTTGCAGGGGCTCAACCGCGCCTTCGTGCGGCAGGGGCTGGCGATGATGCGCAGCCGCACGCGACCGGGCCTGGCCGCGCTGATGGATGTTTCCGGCCTCGATGGGCCGATCCAGCCCTGGCATCTCGGCTTCCTGCTGGGGCCGCGCATCAATGCCGGCGGGCGCATCGGCGATGCCGCGCTGGGTGCGCGCCTGCTCCTGACCGAGGACGAGGTCGAGGCCCGGACCGTCGCGACAGAGCTCAATCGCTTCAATCAGGAGCGCCAGGAGATCGAACGCCTTGCCGTGCTGGAGGCGGTCTCGCAGGCAGAACACGAGCTTGCCGGCATGGCCGAGATGCCGGTTCTGCTCGCCGGCAGCCCCGATTGGCATCCTGGCATCGTCGGCTTGGTCGCGGCCCGGCTCAAGGAGCGCTTTCGCCGTCCCGCCTTTGCGCTGGCGCTGAACGGGGAGGGCGGAGCGACGGGCTCTGGCCGTTCGGTTGCGAGCGTCGATCTCGGCCGCGCCGTGCGCGCCGCCGTCGAGGCCGGCCATGCGGTCAAGGGCGGCGGTCACGCCATGGCGGCGGGCGTGACGCTGGCGGCCGGCCAGGCCAGCGGCTTCCACGGCTTCCTCAACGACTATCTGCTGCGCGAGGTCGCCGCCGTCGGCGAGGCCGAAGCACTACTGGTCGATGCCGCGCTGAGCGCCGGCGGTGCCAGCCCCCGCCTCCTCGCCGAGATCGAGAAGGCCGGCCCATTCGGTTCGGGCAGCCCGGAACCGGTCTTCGTCTTTCCGGCGCATCGCCTGACCGACGCCGTCGAGATCGGCACGGGTGGTCATGTCCGCATCAAGCTTCGTTCGGGCGACGGGGCCAGCATCGGGGGAATCGCTTTCCGGGCAGCGCAGGAGCCGCTCGGCCAGGCCTTGTTCGCCGCGCGCGGGGAGATGGTGCACCTCGCCGCGACGCTCTCGCTTAATCGCTGGGGCGGCCGGGAAACGGTGGAATTGCGCATCCTCGACCTCGCCCGGCCGGCCTGAGGCGCTGCCGGCTATTTTCTTGTGAACAGGAGCTTGCGGAGCGGCGGGCCTGCCACTATACCTCGCCCCGCTTCGGCACGAACCTCAGCGGTTCGCGGCAAAGCGGTCTTCGTCTATCGGTTAGGACACCAGCCTTTCACGCTGGGAAGACGGGTTCGATTCTCGTAGACCGCGCCACCTTTTCCAGGGTGAGCCAAGCGTTTGAAAATCGAACGATAACCTAAGGTTGGGCCCCGGCGATCGTCGCCAGGAGGCCCTTCGATTTGCCGGGCTGCTGGCCGATCGCGAAGCGTAGTCGGCCAGTTTTGCAGACTTGGCCGATGAAGCGTGAATCCTGCGGTACCTGGCGCTTGCACTCGGTGCGGCGGCAACGATGTCGAACTCGGGCTTTCAACCTTCGAAAGCTCGGCTCCCCGGTCAATTGCCCGCCATCACCAGGTCCGCCTCAGGCGGCGCACTTCAACGAGTGGTCGCAATTTTACCTTGAATGGCGCGTCGCGTTTCCGGGCCAGCTGCGGCGCGACCAATTGCGGCGTGTCAGATCGCCACTTCCCCGTCAAAGACGCGCCGTCGGGCGACGTCGATGTGATTGCGCATGGCCTCATAGGCCGCATCGGCATCGCTCGCCGCGATCGCCTCGAGGATCATCTTGTGCTCGGCCTGGCGGAGATGGAGCTTCTGCCTGGGACTTTGCAGCGAGAGCTGGCGGTTGAGCAGCATGGCCGTCTTCATCGATTCTTCCAGCGACTGAAGCGTCGTCGAAAAATAGCTGTTGCCGGAGGCGTCGGCCACGGCCTTGTGGAACAGGAAATCAGAATCGACGTCGACCACGCCGCCGGCGGCAGCCTCATCCTGCACCTTCACGATGTCGCGGATCACGTGCAGCATTGCCTTGTCGCGGCGCGTGGCGGCCAGGCTCGCAGCCATCGGCTCGAGCGCGATGCGGAATTCGAAGCAGCGCTGAATGTCGGCGATGCTGCCGATCGGCGCGAAACGGAGCAAGGCGCTGCCGGGCCGCTTGATGACGAAGCTTCCGGCGCCCTGGCGGGGCTGGATCAGCCCATCGTCGCGCAGCCGCGCCAGCGCCTCGCGCACTACCGGCCGGGAGACGGAGAATTCATTGGCTAGCATCGTCTCGGTAGGGAGCTTCGAGCCTTCCGGATAGCGCCCCTTGACGATATCGGTCAGGACGACCTCGTAGACCTGATCGCTCAGCTTCGCCTGCTGCCGCATCACCGGGCGGCCGCCTTGCGCGGGTGGCTCCATCGGCTTGCTCATCGCCAGACCTCACCTCCCTTTTGCTGCCTCTTGGCGATCTGTGGTGTCCTGCGGTCATTCAATGGCATATTTCGTGAGCCGGGTGGAACCGCTGGCGGGTCGGAGCAACGGGGCTGTGACCCAAGGCCGCGGCGCCGGCATCAGGCATGGGCCGCATTCGCTTCTCCTGTGAGCAGCTTCCTGGCCGCCGCCGAGACCTCTGGCACCAGCATGGCCGGAATCTCGCTCACCAGCGGCATGACGGGTCCCATGTCGGCCACGCCCGCAAGGGTCACCGCTGCATGGAGGATCTCGGCCGGCCCATATCCGTCACGCAGGTTCTCGAGAGGGAGGAAGCCCTGCCGGATTTCCTCGGCCGCCGCGTAGTCCTTCGCCTTGAGCTTGCGCAGAAGGCGCATCGAGGATGCGGGTGCGACCGATCCCGATCCCGTCGTGAACGCCTTGAGTCCGAATTTGCGGAAATGCGCCAGTGCCGGCCGTTCGCCGATGCCGCTCACGATCCGCTCCGCGCCGATCGCCCCGATCAGCCGTGTCAGGAAATCGTCGGTCTCGGGATCGTTCCTGACGATGGCATATTTGACGAAGAGGATGCAGCCGTCGCGGTACAGCGCCGCGATTTGTTCGACACTGAGATAGTTCTCGGCCTTGGCGTAGACGACCAGCGGCTGACCCAGCTTGTCCGCCGCATAGCGGATCGAACGCTCGATCCCCACGGAAGACATGTTCGCTGTGGCCGGAAGCACCATGGCGGTTGGGAACCGCTTGCGCCCAAGGATCGTCACCTGGTCGCGGATCGCTCCGAAGGCAGGACCGATCGCGGGAATCACCCAAGTGTCGGCGGCGACGGTCTCGGCCAGGAAATCGAGGATGCCTTCATACTCGGAAATGGCAATGTTGTAAAAATTGGCGTTGCCGCCGCACATTATGATCGAGATGCCCGCCTGCTCGAGGTGGCGGATCAGGTTCCGGTTCGCTTCGGGCGCGAAATCCAGATCCGGCGTGCGCGCCATGGGCGGCACGGCAATGACGGATTTCTGCCAGTCGGCCGGCCCGCTAAGCGTCTCTCGCATTCCATCCTCCTCAAAATCCGCCGCTGCGCGTGCGCGTCTTCATGCGCAGCGGAGGGAGCCGGCGAGCGGGCTTTCCAGCAGGCGCCTTCCAGCCCATTGACAGGTAGGTACTCGGCCGCCAAGTTAGAATACGTCATCTTGACTTACAACATCTATTTGCCGACTCTCGGCCCTAGCGCGGCCGGTGCCACTTGCGGGTGGGCAGAGGGGCGAACAGGCAGAGGGGCGGCCGCATGGCGAGGATATTGCTGAAGGATCTCAGGAAGATCTTCGACGACAACGAGGTCGTCTGCGGCATCAATCTGGAGATCGCCCATAACGAGTTCGTCGCGCTCGTCGGGCCCTCGGGATGCGGCAAAAGCACAACCTTGCGCATGATCGCCGGGCTCGAGGACATCACTTCGGGCGAGGTCGTGATCGGCGACAGGCTGGTCAACAAGGACCAGCCGAAAGACCGCGACATCGCCATGGTCTTCCAGAACTATGCGCTCTACCCGCATATGACCGTCTATCAGAACATGTCCTTCGGCCTGCGCCTCAAGCGGCTGCCGAAGGAGGTCATTCACGAGCGCGTCACGCAGGCGGCGGAAATCCTCAACATCACCGAGCTGCTGCAGCGGCGGCCCAAGCAGTTGTCGGGCGGGCAGCGCCAGCGCGTCGCCATGGGGCGCTCGATCGTGCGCAACCCGCAGGCTTTTCTCTTCGACGAGCCGCTTTCCAACCTCGATGCCAAGCTGCGCGTGCAGATGCGCACCCAGATCAAGCGGCTGCATCAGCGCATCAAGACCACCGTGATCTACGTCACGCACGATCAGGTCGAGGCGATGACGTTGGCCGACCGTATCGTGGTCATGAATGCTGGCAGGATCGAGCAGGTGGGCACGCCGCAGGAGATGTACGACCGGCCGAAGACGAGGTTCGTCGCCGGCTTCATCGGCTCGCCAGCGATGAACATCGTGCCCTGCACCATCGAGAGGCGCGGCGGCCATCTCGGTGTTCGGTTGTCGGACACGCTCGTTCTCGACATCCCGGTCAGCCGGACGAAGCGCTATGCGGAGTTCGCCGACAGGCCGATGCTGTTCGGAATCAGGCCCGAGCACATCACCGAGAGGCGCGCGCATGTGCACGGCGAGCAGATCGATTTCGATGAGACGGTGCAGGTGCTGGAACCGATGGGCATCGACACCATGGTCTATCTAGAGATCGGCGGCGCGGAGATTTCGGCTCGCGCGGCGCCGCAATCCGTCCGTCCGCCCGGCGACAGGATGGCGTTCACCGCAGACATGTCGAACATGCACCTGATCGACCCGCGGACCGACGACATTGTCTGAGCGTTGGGGCCGAGCGGCAGGCGTGCAGGGACCGGCGCCATGAAGATCACTGCGATTGAAACGCTGCTGATGCATGCGGGCGGACCGCCTACCACCAGCATCGCCACCAACCCGACTGCCCAGAGCGGGAGCGTGTGGGCCGCGCGCAACTGGCTGTTCGTGAAAGTCCATACCGATGCCGGCATCGTCGGAATCGGCGAATGCAGCGGCTGGCCGCGCATCGTGGAGACGGCGGTCCGGGATCTCGCGCCGCTGCTGGTCGGGCAGGACCCGACCCATATCGAGCGCCTGTGGGGGCGCATGATGGGCGCGATGATGGGCCATGGCATGCTCGGCACCGTGGGCGCGGGCGCCATGACCGGCATCGACATGGCGCTGTGGGACATCAAGGGCAAGGCGCTGGGCACGCCGGTCTGGAACCTGCTCGGCGGCAAGGTGCGGGAGCGCATCCGGGTCTATGGCCATGCCGGAACGCCGGAGCGCGCGCGGGAACTGGTGGGGCGCGGCTTCACCGCCATCAAGACCGGCGGGCTTTCCAATCCGGTGGAGCGGGTGGCGGCGATCCGCGAGGCCGTTGGCGACGACGTCGACCTGATGGTCGACATGCATGGGCCGCCCTGGCTCACGACGAAGGACGCGATCCTGCTTGGCCGGGCGCTCGAGCCCTTCAAGCTGCTCTTCTTCGAGGACCCGGTGGCGCCCGAGAATCGCAATGGGTTGAAGCGGGTCCAGGACGCGGTGGCGATCCCGATCGCGGCCGGCGAGAGGCTCGCCACGATCTGGGGCGAACGCGAGTTGATCGAGCAGGAGCTGGTGGACGTCATCCAGCCCGATACGGGCCGTGCCGGCGGCATCACCCAGATGCGCAAGATCGCAGCCATGGCCGAAGCGCATTTCATCTCGATGGCGCCTCATTCGGGTTCGCTCGGCCCCGTGGGCGAGTATGCGGCGCTGCACCTTCTGGCAGCTATCCCGAACGCGCTCATCCTCGAGCGGATCGAGGACGATGTCGCCGTGCGCGATCAGGTGATTTGGCCGGTGCCGAAGGTCGTGGACGGGCATATCGAGGTTCCGGACCGGCCGGGGCTCGGCGTCGAGATCGACGAGGCCATCGTCGCGCGGCACCCCAGCCTCGGCAATGTCTCCGTGCCGGGGCACCCAGATGACGGCGCTTATGAGCCGGGCAGTTGGGACGAGCACGTCTATGTCCAGAGCCGCTTCAGGCGCCAGCGCTACTTCGCGCCATGAGGGGCCGCATGACCGGCGGAGGGGAATATGGGGTACGAGCCAAGGGTGGAAATCGACCTTGCCGGGGCAGGTAAGCAGGTCGGTCGCGTCGTCTTCCCGCTCGATGAGCCATTTCAAGGCCGCAGCGAGATCGCGCTGCCGGTCTGCGTGATCGCGAATGGAAAGGGCCCCGCCGTTAGTTTGTGGGGCGGCAACCACGGCGATGAATACGAAGGTCCGACCGTGATGGGGCAACTCGCGCGCGAGCTCGATCCTGCGGCGGTCGAAGGGCGGTTGCTCATCCTGCCGGCCATCAACCCGCCAGCCCTTCAGAACCGCTCGCGGACGAGCCCTATCGACGGCAAGAACATGAACCGGGTCTGGCCGGGTGATCGGCAAGGCACCATCACCGAGCGCATCGTGGCCTGGCTTGCCGACTCTGTGCTCCCGGCCAGCGACGTGCTGATGGACTGCCATACGGGAGGTGACGCGCTGGAACTGATCCCGATGTCGATGTCCCACCACACCGACGACGCGGCCGAGCGCGCGCGCATCACGGCGGCGCACCTTTCCTTCAACGCGCCGCTTTGCGTCGAGCTTCGGCTGGGGGCGAACCGCGCCACCGCTGCCGGCTGCGCCCATGAGCGTGGGCTGCTCGTGATCGGTAGCGAGTCGGGCGGCGGACATCCGGTTTCCCCGGCCTCGCTGGCCAACTGCTATTTCGGCATCCGCAACACGCTCGCGCATCTCGAGATGTTGCCAGCCCCGCCGGCGCCGGGGCGGCCTCGTCACGCCACTCGCTTCACGCGCAAATGGGGGCACCAGGCCGAGATGTTGTCCGACAGCGACGGCATCTTCATCCCTTTCCGCGGGCTCTGGGACGAGGTGGAGGAAGGAGAGCCCGCTGGGCAGATCATTCCGCGCGACCAGCCTTTCGAGGCGCCCCGGACGCTGCATTTTCCCGCTTCGGGCCTGATTGCGGGCCGGGCGGCCCGCAGCGGCGTCGCGGCGGGGGACGTGCTCTACTGGGTCGTCCGTGATGCGGAAGGTTGATCTCTGCCGGAGGCCTGTCCTTCGGGCAGCCCGCCCGAAGCTATTGACGAGGGCTTGACGTGGTTTTATGTAAAGTTGTCAAACAATATGTCTGACGGGAGGAAGCGGGCGATGCGCAGGGTGCTCGTCACGGGGTGTGAACAGGAGATTTCCTCGTTCAATCCGCTTGCGAGCCAGTATGCGGATTTCACGATCCTGCGCGGCCCGGACGTCTTCAAGGCCCATGCCGGGGCCGACAGTTGCATCCATGGCTTTCTCGACGTGCTCGGGCGCAGGCCCGATCTGGAGCTGGTGCCGGCCTATGCCGCTTCGGCGTGCAGCGCCGGACCGCTCTCGGCAGACGGATTCGATCGTATCCGGCACGAGCTGCTCGAAGCCGTCAGGGAGAATGCCCAGGATCTGTCGGCAGTCTATGTCTCGCTCCATGGCGCCATGGGTGCGCTGAACGAAGCCGATCCGGAAGGGGCGCTGCTGGAGGGCGTGCGCGGCATCGTCGGGCCTGATGTCCCTATCGTGATCTCGCTGGATCTGCATGGGGTCGTTACAGCGCGCATGCTGCGCAATTGCGACGCGGCCGCCGTCTTCCATACATATCCGCATAACGACTTCACCGGCACCGGCCGCAGGGCGGCACGGCTGCTCGCCCGCATCCTCGACGACGGCGCGCGCCCGGTGATGGCCAGGATCTTCATGCCGGCGCTGGTGCGCGGGCCGGAACTCTTCACCGCCACTGGTCTCTACGGCCGGATCATCGACCGGGCCAAGGCCATGGAAGAGAGCGGCGAGGCGCTGTCCGCGGCGGTGCTGATCGGCAACCCGTTCACCGATGCGCCCGAGCTCGGCTCGCAGGCGCTGGTCGTCACCGACGGTGACGAGGAGGGGGCGCGAAAGCTGGCCGACGAACTCGCCGCGATGTTCTGGCGACATCATGAGGCGATGGTGGCCGAGCTCGACGAGCCGGACGCCGCGATTGCCGACGCCATGGCGCGGCCCGGCCCGCTGACCTTTACCGATGCTGCCGACGCGCCGAGCAGCGGCGCCTCGGGCGACAGCAATTCCATTCTCGCCAAGTTGGTCGCGGCCGGCTACGCGGGCGAGGCGCTGATCCCGATCGTCGATGCGCCGGCCGCCGGGCAGGCGCATCAGGCGGGTCCCGGCGCCCGGCTCACCCTCGCCATTGGCGGCACCATCGACCCCGCGCGCTTCCCGCCCATCACGATCGAGGTGGAGGTCGAGCGGCTGGGCGACGGCGAGTTCATCTATGAGGTCTCCGGCATGCCGGCTCATGCCGGGCCGACGGCCGTGCTGCGGCATCGGAACATCCGTATCGTCGTTCTTTCGCGCGCGGTCTTCCTGATGGATCGCGCGGTGTTCCTCGCCCACGGCCTCGATCCGAAGGAGGCCCATATCACGGTGGTGAAATCGCCCGGTGCGGTGTGGCGTTACTTCACCTTCACCCGCAAGAACTACGTGCCCGACATTCCCGGTGCGACCTCGGCGAACCTGAAAAGGCTCGGTCACACGATCTGCCCCCGACCGATGTTCCCGCTCGATCCCGACGTGCGGTTCGAGCCCCGGGTGGAGGTCTTCGCCCGTTGGAAAGGGGCGGCCGCATGATTTGCCAGGGGCAACCGCGCGTTCATTTCGCCCATCTGCCGACGCCGCTCGAAAAGGCGCCGCTGTTGTCGGAAGCCCTCGGTATCAACCTTCTCGTCAAGCGCGAGGATTTCAGCGGCCTTTGCGTGGGCGGCAACAAGACGAGATTGCTCGAATTCGCGCTGGGCTCGCTGCGCGACAAGGGTGTGGATACGCTGATCGCCCATGCGGCCGCACAGTCGAACAAGTTGCGCGACATCGCCGCAGCCGCCGCGCGTTGCGGCATGGAAGCGGTGCTCATGATCCCGGCACAACAGGACCCTGAGGCCGTGCCGCAAGGCAATCGCCTGCTTTTCGACATTCTGGGAGCCGATGTGCGCGAGATCGAGCCGGGCCTCACCGCCGAGGCGATCCTCGCCGTGCAGGAAGAGGTGCGCGGCGAGCTGGAGCGGGCCGGCCGCCGCGCTGCCATCCTGGACCGGCATCTCGACTACGGCGTCGACGCGACGATCGCCTATGTCGAGGCGGCCGAGGAGCTCGACAGCCAGTTGCGTGCGATCGGCGAGACGCCCGATGCGGTGTTCATTGCCGCTGGCGCGGGCATGACAGTCGCGGGGCTCGCGCTCGGCCTCAAGCATCTGGGAGTGCCAGGGCGCGTGGTCGGCGTCAGCTCCGCCTCTGCTGCGGCCCCGCTGCTCATGGCGATCGAGTGGCAGGCGGAGCGCGCGGCGAAGCGGCTCGGCCTGTCGACACGGCTCGCCCGGGACGATCTGACGATCGTGGATGACTACATCGCGGCCGGCTACGGCCAGCTCACGCCGCGCGGCGCCGAAGCCGTGCGGCACTTCGCCCGGCTGCACGGGATGACGGTCGACCCGGTCTACAACGCCAACGTGGCGCTGGCGATCTGCGATCAGGCTGCGAGCGGGGCGATCCAGCGCGGCGCCACCGTCGTCTATGTCAACACCGGTGGCGGGCCGGCGATCTTCACCCATGGCGCGGACCTCGCGGGCCGAGGGGAGAAGGGCGCATTGGCAAGGAGAACGGCATGACGGCGATGGCACGCGCCCCGGAACAACAGGGCGGCGACATCCGCGAAAGGCTGGGCGTCGAGCCGGTGATCAACCTCACCGGCACGCTCACCACCCTCGGCGGCATCAATGCGCGGCCGGAGGCGATCGTGGCTGCTGCCGAAATCCTCGGCTTCGGCGTCGACATGGTCGAGTTGCAGGCGGCCGCCAGCCGGGCGATCGCCGCGGCAACGGGTGCGGAAGCCGGCTTCGTCTCGGCCTGCAGCGCCGCCGGTATCTGCATGGCGATCGCCGGCGCGATGACCGGCGACCAGCCTGCCGTCATTGGCCGCCTGCCCGACACGCAAGGGTTGAAAAACGAGGTCGTCATCCAGACCGGCCATCTCGTCGACTACGGACACCCCGTCGAGCAGGATATCCGGCTCACCGGCGCCAGGGCGGTCACGGTCGGCGCGGTCAATCAGGTCTCGGCGGGGCAGCTTGCCGCGGCGATCGGCCCGGATACTGCAGCCGCCCTCTACGTCGTCAGCCATCATTGCGCGCCGGACGGGCAGCTCCCGTTCGCGGATTTCGTGCGCATCTGCCATGCGCGTGACGTGCCGGTGATCGTCGATCTCGCGGCCGAATACGACATCCATGGCTATCTCGCCGCCGGCGCGGACATCACCATCCACAGCGCCCACAAATTTCTCGGCGGGGCAACGGCCGGCATCGTGGCGGGGCGCAAGGCGCTGGTGCGCGCAGCCTTCCTCCAGAGCCAGGGCATCGCGCGGCCGATGAAGGTCGGCAAGGAAGGCATCGCCGCAGCGCTGGCTGCTCTCAGTCTCTATATGGCCGAGGACCGGAAGACGGTGCAGGCGGGCTTGCGCGCAACGCTGCTGCGACTGCGCGACCAGCTTGCGGGAATGCGCGGGATCGTGGCGGAGATCGACCCTGACCCGACGGGGAACCCGTTCGACCGGCTGCGCCTCAGCGTCGGACCTGAGGCCGGCTTCCAGGCGGTCGACATGGTGCGGGCACTCGAAAACGGCACGCCGCCCGTCAGGGTGCGGACTCATCAGATCGAGCATGGCAGCTTCGTGATCGACATCCGTTCGATGCGCGACGGCGAGCTGCCGATTGTCGGCGATTGCCTCAGGGCGGCGGCAGCGCGCGCCGCAAACGGCCCGCGAACCACCGTCCAGGAATGGAAGGCCGAGCGCGGCAGCGCGCTGGCTCGCTGGCCCGACAGCGGGATGGAGGAGCAGAGGTGACAGAGGCCGCCGCCAGTGACGATTTCCACATTCCGCCTCGCCCGCCGAGTCGGTGGGAATACATCTCGAATGATGTGCGGACGCTGGCCGTGCTGTTCCTGCTGCCGACCATCGTCGTGCTGGTCAGCGTGGTGCTTTATCCGTTCATCTATGCGCTGGTGCTGAGCTTCCAGGACAAAAGACCGGGCATTCCGGCCCGCTTCATCGGGCTCAACAATTACATCGAGCTGTTTTCCAGCGCCGATTTCCTGCAGATCCTGTACAATACCGTTTACTACACGGGCTTCGGCGTCCTGATCAAATTCATCATCGGGCTGGCCTCGGCGCTGGTGCTCAACCAGCCGCGCCGTTTCAACAATATCTACCGCACCATCCTCTTCATCCCCTGGGCGGTGCCGACAGTTATTGCCTCGCTGGTCTGGCTGTGGGTCTATGACGAGTTCAACGGCCTGCTGAACATCCTGCTGATCCGGCTCGGCCTGCTGGACCATGGCGTCGCCTGGCTGGCGGAGCCGAAATACGCGATGTGGGCGGTGATCGCCGTGGTGGTGTGGAATGGCACTCCCTTCTACACCATGCATTTCCTTGCCGGGTTGCAGGCGATACCGAAGGAACTCTACGAGGCCGCCGAGATCGACGGCGCTGGCCAGATCCGCAAGTTCTGGCACATCACCGTGCCCTCGATGAGCACGGTCTTTACGATCACCGTGATGCTGTCGACCGTCTTTACCTCGACCAGCATCGTCGTCGTGAACATCATGACCAACGGCGCGCCGGCCAATCTGACGCAGATCATCCCGAACGAGAGCTTCAACGTGGCGATCCAGGCCAGCCGGATGGGGCTGGGATCGGCCGTCAACATGGTGCTTTTCCCGTTCCTGGTGGTCTTCATCGTCATCCTGACCCGCAGGTTGCTGCGCAAGGACGGAGGCTGACGCGATGCAGCTCTCGCAGGAAGCTTCAAGACGGTTGTCGCGAGCGATCGGAGGCGGGCTGCTCGTCGTTCTGATCCTGTGGACGCTGGCGCCGTTGTTCTGGATGGTCTCGACCTCGCTGAAGCACCAGTCCGAGATCTTCGGACCCAAGGCGGGGCTGCTGCCTGTGCAGCCGACGCTGGAGAACTACGTCGTCCTGCTCAGGGAAACCAACTTCCCGACCTATTTCCGCAACAGCCTGATCGTTGCGACCGCGACCACGCTTCTGTCGCTGGTCATCGCCTCGCTCGGCGCTTATGCCCTGACGCGGCTCAAGTTTCCGGGGCGCAAGCTGTTCGCGCAGGGCCTCGTCTACACCTACCTGATGCCGAGCTCGCTGCTGTTCATTCCGCTCCTGGTGATCATCCGCTCCATCGGGCTGGAAAACACGCTGGAAGGGCTGGTTTTCTCCTATCTCGGCTTTTCGGTTCCCTTCTGCACCTGGCTCTTGATGGGCTATTTCATGTCGATCCCGATCGAGCTCGAGGAAAGTGCGATGATCGATGGCTGCAGCCGCCTCGGCGTCCTGTTCCGCATCGTTCTGCCGCTGACCTTGCCGGCGCTCGCGGCGGTGGCCTTCTTCTCCTTCACGCTCTCGTGGAACGAGTTCATCTACGCCTCGGTGTTGGTCGCAGACGTGGACGTGCGCACGATCCCGACGGGCATTCCGAACTTCATCGTGGAGGATGTCTTCTTCTGGGGGCCGATGATGGCGTCGACGCTGATCAGCGCCATCCCGCCGCTCGTCGTCTACTTCCTGTTCCAACGATTCCTGATCACCGGCCTGACGCTCGGGGCGGTGAAGGGATGACGGTCTATCACCATAACCACGACGGAAAGGACAAGGGGATGACTGAGAAGAAATATTCGCGTCGCCAGGTCACGAAGTTTGGTGCTGCAGCCGTGGCCGGCCTTTCGGCGAGTTTCATGACGACGCGCCGGGCCAGCGCCCGGGAGGCGAAGCTGGTCTTCTGGTTGCAGCCCAACTTCAACAAGACCGCCGATGATCTGCTCGTCGAGCAGACCATGGAGTATGCCCGCTCCAAAGGGCTGAAGGACAGCGACGTGCGCATCGAGAAGGTGCCGGGCGGCGAGGTCGCCAAGCGCATCGCGGCGGCGCTCGAGGTCGGTGCGCCGCCTGACGTTACGCGCGGCAACGAATCCAACATCGTCAAATGGGGAACGGACGGGCACCTGCTCGATCTCAAACCGGTCATAGACGGCATGAAGGCTCAGAAGGGCGGAATCAACGAGAATTCGATGCCGCTCGCTACGATTAATGGCGGAATCCGTGGTGCGCCGATGGGCATCGTGGCCAATGCAGCCCATGTGAGAATCGACAAGTTCAAGGAGGCTGGCTATAATTCTCTTCCAAATACTTGGGAAGGTTTCATCGAGGCCTCCAGGAAAATCACGAAGCCGCCGTTCTATTCTTTTGGAATGGCGCTCGGCCTTGCCCCTTATGACAGTTTGCTCGACGTGATGTCGGTCGTAAACGCCTATGGCGGCACGTTGATCGACAAGCAGAATAGGCCGGCCTTCCAGAGCGACGCCGCCGTCGCGGGCTTCAAGCTCATCAACCGGATGTACAACGAGGACAAGATCATTCCGCGCGGCGCGGTGAGCTGGGACAATTCCGGCAACAACAAGGCTTTCCAGTCCGGCCAGGTGGCCTATGTGCTGAATCCGACCAGCATCTATTCCAGCCTCATCACCGACAAGAGCCCGTTCCTGGACAATACGGTGCTCGACATTCCGCCCGGCGGGCCCGCCGGGCGCTTCAGCACGGTCGAGATCGACCATTATTGTGCCTTCGACAAAGCGCCTGACAAGGAACTGGCGATGGGCCTGATCGCCCATTTCATGAAGCCTGAGAACTATAACCGCTTCATCGCCGAGGCCGGCGGCCGCTATCTGCCCGTCTACCCGGAACTGCTCAACGATCCGTTCTGGAGCAGCAAGCCGGCCTTCACCGGCCTCTTGGCGGCGGCCAAGACCGGCGTATCGCCCTTCTTTCCGGGCCTTCTCACCCCGGCGCTGAGCGAGGTGGTCACGCGCAGCATCATCGTGGAAGAAGTGCAGAACATGCTGATCAAGGGCAAGGAGGCCGAGAAGGCCGTCGCCGACGCCCACAAGACCATGGTCGATATCTTCAAGCGCGTCGGCCAGCCGACCTGACGCGAAATCGCCGGCAATAGGCAATTCTGAGCCGGGGTCCTTCGCGGACCCCGGCTTCTCGTCGGAGCTTCACCGCGCCGGCGACATTACGGGCCGTGCCAGATGCGCAAGGCAATCGCCGCGCTCGACGCGTGCCGGATGGCGCTGGCAGACCACGTCGCCCGAGCCCTCGAAGACCATCTCGACCGCCGCTCGCTCGGGCGTCTCAGGGAAATAGAGATGACCGCAGAGATCGCCCTTCCTGACGGTGTCGCCAAGGCGGACGGCCGGGACGAATACGCCCGGATCGCTCGCATACACATAGGCTTCGGTGCCGAAAACTGAGAGCACCTCTGGCTCCGGCAGCGGCTCGAAACGGTCGTTCCTCGTGCCGAAGAAAGCCAGCAGCCGCCGGACCGCCTGGTCGACCAGCGCCACGCTTTCGCGCGAAACGGAAGCCGTGCCGCCATATTCGCCGTTGAGATAGATCTTGCCATGCTTGCGGGTTGCGGCCGACATGCCGCCGGCGGCGCTCCGGCTCTCGAAGATCATCACATGCGGGATGCCGAGCGCTTTGACCGCGGCCAGGCTGCGCTCGCGCAGTTCCGTGCCGCTATCCGGTGAAAAATGCGTGCTGGCATGCGGGCGATAGGCAAGGCTCGCGCCGCCGCCGTGGAAGTCGCCGACGACATCGACCATCGGCACCAGATGGTTGCCAACATAATCCGCGATCTTCCAGGTCGGTCCGCCATCCGGGTCGCCCGGAAAGGCGCGGTTGAGATTGCCTTCGTCGAGCGGGCTGACGCGACTGCCGGCGATCGCGGCCGGCGCATTGAGCGCTGGCATGACGATCAGGAGGCCGCGCATCTCCTCAGGCTGAAGCTGCTGGATCAGCCGGGTCAGAACCACCTGTCCTTCATACTCGTCGCCATGGGTGCCGGCCGTCAGCAGGATCGCCGGCCCGGGGCCGTTGCGCAGCACGGCGATCGGCACCGGCACGATGCCATAGGCGCTGCGGGTGACAGAGTGGGGCACCCTGAGCCAGCCGACCTGTTTGCCTTCCTTCGCAAAATCCACCGTGGCGACGATCTGCGTCATGAGCCGGCACGCCTCCCTTGGCCCGAGCGGGGAGGCATGTTATCTTTGTAAGACAACCTGTCAAATCATGGTGGGGTATGTACGACATCCTGATCCGGGGCGGCCAGGTCATCGACCCGTCGCAGGGAATCGCGAGACCTCTCGACGTGGCGATCGGGAACGGCCGGATCGCGGCGCTGCTGGAGCCCGGAGCAGGGGCGGGCGGTGCCATAACGATCGATGCGCGTGGCAGCCTCGTCACGCCCGGGCTGATCGACCTGCATGTGCATGTCTACACGCATGTTCCGCTCGGGCTGGATGCCGACCAGCTTTGCCTCGGCGGCGGCGTGACCACGATGCTGGACACCGGCTCGGCCGGATCGAACAATTTCGACGCCTTCCGGCGGGACTGCATCGACAGGGCGCAATGCCGCGTGCTCGCGTTGGTCAACCTGTCGCGCGCGGGCTTGGTTGCCGCCGAGCTCGGCGAATTGATGGACAGGCGCTATGCCGATCCCGAAGGCGTGGTCCGCACGATCGCGCGCCACCCCGGCGTGGCGGTGGGCGTGAAGATCCGCGCCGGGGCGCATATCATCGGCAAGGGCGCGGATGGTTGGGCCAATCTTCGCGACGCCATCGCGGCCGCGCGCGCGTCGAACACCTGGCTGATGGTCCATATCGGTGAATGCCCGATGTCGATTCCCGAGATCGTCGCGGAACTGGCCCCCGGCGATGTGCTGACCCATTGCCTGAAGGGTGGCTCGACGCGGATCACCGACGACCGCAACCGCATTTTCGAAGGGGTGCGCGCGGCAAGCGAGCGCGGCGTCGTCTTCGATGTCGGCCATGGGCAGGGAAGCTTCAACTGGGAGATCGCCGACGCCGCGCTTGCAGACGGGCTGGAGCCGACGACGATCAGCACCGACGTTCACAGGGATAATCTCCACGGACCGGTATTCGACATGCCGACGACGATGAGCAAGTTCCTGATGCTCGGTGTTCCAATAGAAAGGGTGGTCGAGATGTCGACGACCCGCCCCGCCCGCGTGCTCGGCCTCGAAGGCGAGATTGGCACGCTCAGGGTGGGCGCGCGCGCCGATGTCAGCGTGTTGGAGCAGCTCGAAGGCCGCTTCATCTTCACCGACAGCTATGGGAAGCAGCGCACCGGGGAACGGCTGCTCGTCGCGGCAGCCACCGTGCTCGGCGGCCGGCTTCTGCCCGCCGGCGGCGGCAGGCGCATGCGCTACTTCGCCGAATAAGTCGATCAGGCACACGTTACGCGGGTTGTGCTGCCCCCCGGCGGTTGGCGACGAATGCATTGTTCGTGCTCCAGCATTGCGTCCGGCAGCGGCTGTCTTCTCCCGAGAGACCTGCTAGGAGAAGAATATTCTCCGTGTTAGCCGGCAGGGCCTCATGCAGCTTTCTCCGAATTTCGACGAGCGGATCGATCGCCGCGGCACCCATTCTGCCAAATGGGACAAGATGGAAGCCGTCTATGGCGTGCCGGCCGATGGCGGCATCGCGATGTGGGTCGCGGATATGGATTTCCGTCCGCCTTCCTGCGTGCAGGCCGCCCTCGACGGCATGACCGCACATGGCATCTACGGCTATTTCGGCGACGACCGGGCCTATCTCGCGGCGATCCGCTGGTGGATGTCGAACCGGCACGGCTGGGATGTCTCGCCCGACTCGATCTTCACCACGCACGGTCTGGTCAACGGCACCGCGCTCTGCGTCGAAGCCTATACCAAGCCTGGCGATGGCGTTGTCCTGATGACGCCGGTCTACCACGCTTTCGCCCGCATCGTCGCGGCGTCGGGCCGGCAGGTCGTCGAATGTCCGCTCACGCTGGAGGAAGAGCGCTATCTCCTCGACATTCCTGCCTGGGATGCCGCAATGACCGGCAACGAACGCATGTTCATCCTCTGCTCGCCGCATAATCCAGGCGGCAGGGTCTGGACGCGCGACGAATTGCGCGCGATCGCCGATTTCTGCAAGCGCCACGACCTCATCCTGGTCTCGGACGAGATACACCACGACCTCGTCATGCCCGGCCAGAAGCATACGGTGATGCCGGTCGCGGCGCCCGAAGTGATGGACCGGCTGGTCATGATGACGGCGGCGACCAAGACCTTCAACATCGCCGGCGCTCATATCGGCAATGTCATCATTCCCGACGAGCGGCTGCGGACGCGGTTCCGCGCGCGAATGGAGGCGCTCGGCATCTCTCCGAATTCCTTCGGCATGGCGATGGCCACGGCAGCCTACAGCCCGGAAGGCGCGGCCTGGGTCGATGCGCTGAATCTCTATCTCGATGGCAACCGCCGTCTGTTCGATGCCGGTATCGATGCGATTCCGGGCGTGCGCTCGATGCCGCTTGAATCGACCTATCTTGCCTGGGCGGATTTCTCGGGGACGGGTATGGCGCCGGCCGAATTCACCGCCCGTATCGAAAAACAGGCCAGGATCGCCGTCAATCACGGACCGAGCTTCGGCAAGGGCGGCGAGAGCTTCCTGCGCTTCAACCTCGCGACCCCGCGTGACGTGGTGGCGGAAGCGGTAGAGCGCCTGAAGCTCGCCTTCGCAGATCTGCAATAGCGGGGGCAGGTCCCGAACGGGACAAAGCCGCGCGGCCGATTGACGGGAGCCGGGTCGCGTGGAACATCGTAGATACTACTCTTATCTGGGGATGGAATGATGAAGCTTACCCTGGCGCTCGCCGCCGCCGTCGTTTGCGCCGTTTCGGTGTCTGCGGAAGCGCAGACCCTGAAGACCATTCAGTCGCGCGGGATCCTGCATTGCGGCACCGGCGCGAATCTCGCCGGCTTCGCGGTTCCGGATGCGAATGGCGTCCTGACCGGCATCAATGCCGATTATTGCCGGGCACTGTCCGCGGCCATCTTCGGCGATCAGACCAAAGTGAAGTTCATCCAGCTTCTCTCGAAGGATCGGATCACGGCGCTTCAGTCGGGCGAGACCGACCTCATCGCCGCCACCACGACCTGGACCATGAGCCGCGACACCACGCTCGGCCAGAACTTCCGCGCGACCTATTATTATGATGGTCAGGGCTTCATGGTGAAGAAGTCGCTCGGCATCAAATCGGCGAAGGAGCTCAGCGGCGCCTCGATCTGCATCCAGCAGGGCACCACGACCGAGCTCAACACGGCGGACTATTTCCGCAAGAACAACATGAAGTTCGAGCCGGTGACCTTCGCCACCAACAACGAGGCGACCGCGGCCTATGAAAGCGGCCGCTGTGACGCCTTCACCACGGACGCGTCGGGTCTCTATTCCGAGCGTATGCGCTTCAAGGCGCCGGCCGACCACATCGTGCTGCCCGAGACGATCTCGAAGGAGCCCCTGGGCTATGTCACCCGCCACGGCGACGACCAGTGGTTCGACATCGTCACCTGGGTTCATTTCGCCCAGATCACGGCCGAGGAACTCGGCGTGACCCAGGCGAATGTCGACGAGATGCGCGAGAAGTCGGACAATCCGGAGATCAAGCGTCTGCTGGGCAAGGAAGGCACCTTCGGCGAGGCGCTCGGCCTCAAGAACGACTGGGCCTATAACGCCATCAAGGCCACGGGCAATTACGGCGAGATGTTCGAGCGCAATCTCGGCGAGAAGTCGCTGCTCAAGATCGCGCGCGGTCAGAACGCGCTGTGGACCAATGGCGGCCTGCAATACGCCGCGCCGATCCGCTAAGCGCGGCGCGATCCGTCGACTGACATGAGGAAGGGCCCGGCAGCGAGACGCAGCCGGGCCCTTCTGCGTTCCGTCCCGCGCGTTACGTCTGTCGGCAATCCGCCAAAACCCCTTGCGATCCGCAGCGGGGAGGCGGAATGAGGGAGTGGCTGTTCCAGCCCGAAAGAGGAGGGTGAAGGCAATGGCGGCTCCGATCGTTCCGGCAAACGAAGCTGTGGCCGAAAGCGAGGCCTTCCGCCCGCATACCTCGCATTGGGGCGTGTTCTCGGCCCGGATGCAGGGCGGGGAACTGGAAGTCCGTCCGCATCCGGTCGATCCCGACCCCAACGAGATCATCCAGAACTTCCCCGCGGCCTTGCGTCACCGTGCCCGCATCGCCCAGCCGATGGTTCGCCGCGGCTGGCTGGAGAACGGTCCCGGCCCCGATGATCGCCGCGGTCGTGACGAGTATGTGCCGATGTCGTGGCCGGCCGTGCTCGACAGGCTCGCCGCCGAGCTGCGCCGCGTGCGCGACGATCATGGCCCCGGCGCGATCTTCGGCGGCTCCTATGGCTGGGCCAGCGCCGGCCGTTTCCACCATGCGCAGAGCCAGATCCACCGCTTTCTGAATACTTCGACCGGCGGCTATGTGAAGTCGGTCAACAGCTATTCCTCAGGTGCCTCGTCCGTCCTCGTGCCGCATATCATCGGCGACTACGAGGATCTGGTGAAGCGCAACGTCTCCTGGGAGCAGATCGCCGATCACAGCGAGATCGTGCTCGCCTTCGGCGGCATGGCGCTGAAGAACAGCATGGTCGCTGGCGGCGGCACCAGCCGCCATGTCGAGCGCGGCGCGATGGAGCGGGCGCAGGAGCGCGGCTGCGAGTTCGTGCTGGTCAGCCCGCTGCGCAGCGACCTGCCGGCCGGAGCCCATGCCGACTGGATCGCGAACAGGCCAGGCAGCGACACGGCGCTGATGCTGGCGCTGGTCCACACGCTGGTCGTCAATGGCCTGCATGACCGCGCCTTCCTCGACCGCTACACGGTCGGCTGGCCGGTCTTCGAACGCTATCTGGTCGGCGAGACCGACGGTCAGCCGAAGGACGCGGCCTGGGCCGCGCCGATCGCCGGCCTGCCGGCCGACGAGATCGTCGCGCTGGCCAGGCGTCTCCACGGCAAGCGCGCGCTCATCGTTGTGGCCCATGCCCTGCAGCGCGCCGCCCATGGCGAGCAGCCTGTCTGGATGGGCATGGTGCTCGCGGCCGCCCTCGGCCAGATCGGTTTGCCTGGCGGCGGCTATGGCTACGGGCTTGGCGCCATCGCGTATTATGGCCGGCGCTACAATGCCGTGCCGATGCCGACTTTCTCGCAAGGCAAGAACCCCATCAGCGATTACATCCCGGTCGCGCGCATCTCCGACATGCTGCTCAATCCTGGCGCGACCTATCGCTATAACGGTCAGACCCGGACCTATCCCGAGATCAAGCTGGTCTACTGGGCCGGTGGCAACCCGTTCCACCATCATCAGGACCTGAACCGCCTGCGTCAGGCCTTCGCCCGCATCGACACGCTGGTCGTGCACGAGCTCGCCTGGACCGCGACCGCCCGCCACGCCGATATCGTGCTGCCCTGCACGATGACGCTGGAGCGCGAGGATATCGGCGGCAATCCCAACGACCCGCTGCTGGTGCCGATGCATCCGGTGATCGCACCTTATGGCGAGGCGCGTGACGATTACGCGATCTTCGCCGATCTGGCCGAGCGCCTCGGCACGGGGGAGGCCTTCACCGAGGGCCGCACCGCCCGGCAATGGCTCGAGCATCTCTACGAGCCGACCCGCACGGCGCTAGCGACGAAGGGCCTGCCGGCGCCGAGCTTCGCCGAGTTCTGGGCGGGGGAGGGCTTCGATCTGCCGCAGCAGCCCGACGATGGCGGCAATCTTCGCGCCTTTCGCAACGATCCCGATGCCGCGCCGCTGCCGACGCCATCAGGCAAGTTCGAAATCTTCTCGGAGACGATCGCCGGTTTCGGCGAGGCCGATTGCCCCGGCCATCCGGCCTGGCTCGGCGCGACCAATGTGCCGGACGAGGCCAATCCTTATGTGCTCGTCGCCAACCAGCCCCGGACCCGGCTGCACAGCCAGTTCGATTTCGGTGGCCATAGCAGCGACGCCAAGCATCGCGGCCGCGAGGTCGCGCATATGCATCCGGACGACGCGGCGCTGCGCGGCATCGCCGATGGCGACATCATCCGGCTCTCGAACGAGCGCGGTGCCTGCCTTGCTGCCGTCCATGTCACCGACGGGATCCGCAAGGGCGTGATCCAACTGCCGACCGGCGCGTGGTACGACCCCGCCGACCCCACCGAGGACAAGCCGCTCTGCGTCCACGGCAATCCGAACGTGCTGACCCGCGACATCGGCACCTCGGCGCTGGCGCAGGGCTGCACCGGCCAGCTCACCACGGTTCAGGTCGCGCGTTTCGACGGCAACCTGCCGCCGATCCAGGCCTTCGATCCGCCGGGCTCGCGCGCGGCCGAGGCTGCTGAATAAGCCTGAGAATCCACGATCCGCCGCTCTGGAAACCGACGACGGATCGCGCCATAGCTGACGACGAAAACAGCCCGCTGCCTGCTCTCCGCGAGACCGCATGTCTTCCTCCTATATCGACACCTATTACCGCCGCACGCTCGCGACCGAGGAAAGCTATCCGCCGGCCGAAGGCGCGCTGAAGACGGAAATCTGCATCGTTGGTGGCGGCCTTGCCGGCCTGACGGCGGCGCTGGAACTTGCCCGCGCCGGTCGCTCCGTCCTGCTGCTGGAGGCTGAGCGCGTCGCCTGGGGCGCATCGGGCCGCAATGGCGGCTTTGTCAGCCCGGGCTATGCGACTTCGCTTGCCGCGATCGAGCGCCAGACCGGGCGCGAGCAGGCCGACGAACTCTATCGCCTGACGATGGAGGGCGTCGAAATCGTCCGCGGCAATATCGAGAGCCTCGCGATCACGGAAGCCGCGCCGTCGCCCGGCATCATGAAGGTCGTGCGCTATGATGGCGGTGCCGGGCTTCAGGCGGCGCGCGATACGCAGGAGAAGCGCTTCGGACGGAAGCTCCGCTATCTCGGCCGCGACGAGACCCGCGCGCTTTTGAATTCGCCGAAATATCACGCCTCGCTGACGGCCGACGATTCCTTCCATTTCCATCCGCTGAACTATGCCCGTGCGCTCGCCCGCGAGATCGTCCGGCTCGGTGGCAAGATCCACGAAGGCTCGCCGGTTATCTCCTGCGAGCTCGACGGCGCCGTGAAGCGGTTGAAGACGGCCAAGGCCACGATCGCGGCCGAGCAGGTGCTGTTCACGACCGGCGGCTATACTGGAAGCGTCCTGCCGGCCTTGCGGCGCGCCTACATCCCGATCGCGACCTATGTGCTGCTGACCGAGGCCGCACCGGACCTGATCCGGCAGGCGATCCGCATCGGTGCCGGCGTCGGCGACGACCGGCGCGCGGGCGACTATTACCGCACGGTCGAGGGCGGCTCTCGCATCCTCTGGGGCGGGCGGATCACCACCCGCACGACCGAGCCCAGCGACGTCGCCGCGATCCTGCGCCACGAGATGGTCACGACCTATCCGCAACTTGCCGGGCTCAAGATCGAGGCCGCCTGGTCCGGCCTGATGTCCTATGCGCGCCATCTCATGCCGCAGATCGGCCAGTACCGGCCAGGCGTCTGGTACTGCACGGCCTTCGGCGGCCATGGCATGAACACCACCGCGATCGGCGGCACTGTCATCGCCGAGGCGATCCAGGGTGCCAGCGACCGCTACAAGCTGTTCGCGCCCTTCGGCCTGGTCTGGAACGGCGGCCCGTTCGGCACCGCCGCGGTCCAGTTGACCTACTGGAGCTATCAGGCCGCCGACCTGATCCGCGGGCGCTAGGACCTGTCTAGCCTGACCGAGGCGGGAGCTCTGGCCAGCTAGATCAGCGCCAGCAGATGCAGTCCGGCGAAACAGCCCGCACCGCCTGCGATCAGCAGCAGCGGGTTGACCGGCGTCAGCATCAGCAGGGCTGTCGAGACGAGCGCGATGGCCCGGCCGAGCCAGCCGGTGTCGAGGGACAGGATCAGCACATAGCTCGCCGCCAGGATCATCCCGGCCGCGACCGGCCGTAAGCCCTTTTCAAGCGCGCGCAGCAGGCGAGCGCCTTCGTAGCGCGACCAGATATGGGCGACGCCGTAGATCAGGAAGGCGGTCGGTCCGAAGATGCCGGCGGTCGCTGCGACTGCCCCCCAGAACCCGGCGATCTGCCAGCCGATCAGTGTTGCCAGCAGCGAGCCAGGTCCCGGTGCCAGCCGTGCGATCGCGAAGGCGTCGACGAATTGTGAGGCGGTCATCCAGTGGTGCACCTCGACGATCTGCCGATGCATGTCGGCAATGGCGCTCTGGCCGCCGCCGATCGTCACCAGGGACAGCGGCAGGAAGACAAGAAGGATGCTGAAGGGGAGGGACGGCATCGGATGAAGCTCAGCCGTTCCTGTAGGCCACGGCAACGCTGATCGAGCCGAAGCCCAGCACTGTCCAGAGCAGCGGCCATTTCAGGATCGCGACGGCGACGAAGGTCGCGGCCATGATCGCGAGCGGAAACACGCGGCGCGGTACCCGGCGCGCGGCTGTCAGCCCCATCGCCAGTGACAGGCCGATTGCTGCCGACGCCGCGCCGCTGAGTGCGACATGGCTGAGCTCATAGCCCGCGAGCCAGGCGAAGGCGCTGCCGATCAGAACGATGACGAAGGCGGCCGGCACGACGATGCCGAGCCAGGAGGCGATGGCGCCGTTGCGCCCGCCGAGCTTGTAGCCGATCCAGATCGCCATGTTGGTGACATTGACGCCGGGCAGGGCCTGCGCGACCGAAAGTCCGTTGAGGAAATCCTCCTCGCTCATCAGGCGGCGACGCTGCACGAATTCCCTGAGCATCCAGCCGCTCAGTCCGCCGCCGAAGCTGGTCAGCCCGATCCGTGCGAAGATCAGGAAGAGTTGCAGCGCGTTCGGGCGCTCGGCCAAGGCATCCGGCATCTGATTCTGCGTCCTGAGACGGCTGACGAATCCAGAAAGCAGGCTTCGTCGGAATTGGCCAGCGTCGAACTGCATTGCCGGCATGAGGCCGGGCTCTGCGGGCCTGATGAGGCGGAGGAAGCCTCAGCGGGTTGGAGCGCCCGGCCGGCGTAGGGTGCGCTTGACGGCGCGCTTCAACTGGTCGCCGGCCTTGCGCACGAGCTCCCGGTTGCTGCCGCGATGCCCTTTGCCGGACGATAACGCCGGGAACGGCAAGGGCGCCTCCCTGTGCTGTGCCGTCATCCTTGCAGCGGGCGCCGCCTCCGCCGCCACGAGCATGAGTTCGGGTGCGCTGACCGGCGGCGCCGCCATGGCCGGGTCGATGAAGGCCTTGATCGGCAGGTGGTCGGAGGCGATGCGCGCCAATGGCGTGTCGTGGACCGCGACCTCGGACAGGATCTCCGGGCGGTTGGCGATGATCCGGTCCAGCGCCAGCAGGGGCAGCCCTGCCGGGAAGCTCGGCACCGGCACGGGCATCGCGCCGAAGGCGGCATCGAGCGCACTGAGCGCCGAGCGGCCGCCGAGCCGCCATTCGTTGAGGTCGCCGAGCAGCAGGGTTGGGCGCTCGTCCCGGCTGCGCATCAGGTCGATGATCATATGCGCCTGTTGCGAGCGCGAACGCCTGAGCAGCCCGAGATGCGCGGCGACGATCCGAAGCGCCGCGCCGCTCTCCAGGTCGATATCGACGACCAAGGCCCCGCGCGGCTCGAGGCCCGGCAGCGAGACCTGATGGACATCGCGCACCAGCCCCTGCCGGAACAGCACGACATTACCGTGCCAGCCATGGGCCGCGGCATTGGCACTTTCCACCGGAACCGGGACGAGCCCCGTCTCTTCCTTCAGCCGGGCGAGGTCGAGCAGGCCGTGGCGGGCGCCGAAGCGCTTGTCGGCCTCCTGCAGGGCGATCACGTCCGGGGCGATCTCGCGGATCACCTGCCCGATCCGGCCGGGATCGAAGCGGCCGTCGACGCCGACGCATTTATGGACGTTGTAGGACGCGACCAACGTGCCGCCTGTGCGACCATTACCGTCCGCCGCCACGGTGCCGGGACGGTTCTTGCGCTGGCGCAGCGAGGCGATGATGCTGGCGGGGAGGCTCTGGTTCTTCTTCTGCATCGCTCCGCCGGCTCGTGCTCCGGACCCGCCTGGTCGAACGGGTGAAGGCTTAGGCATTCATGGCGTCAGGGAGATGACCGGGCCGGTTCAGAGATAGGGTGAGCCGAGCCAGATCAGCCTGTCGATCAGACGCATGACATAGGGCCGGGCGCGCAGGCCGGCAAGCGTGACCGGTGTCGCGCTCGCCATCACCGTCTCGATCCGGCGCTCGATCGCGCGAGTGAAGCCGTGGTCGAGGACTTCGAGATCGATCTCGAAATTCAGACGCAGCGAGCGGGGATCGAGATTGGAGGAGCCGATATAGGCCCAGCTTCCGTCGATGGCGAGGAGCTTGGAATGGTCGAAGGCACCGGTCGAGCGCCAGATCCGGCAGTAATTCTTCAGGATTTGATCGAATTGCGCGGTCATGGCGCGGTCGACCAGCACGAGATTGTTGACCGACGGCACGACGATATCGATGTCCACCCCGCGTCGCGCCGCGGTGACGAGCGCGCTGATCAGCTCCTGGTCCGGCAGGAAATAGGGAGACATGATCTTGACCGAATGGCGCGCCACCGACAGCGCGCCGATCAACAGCTTGTGATTGGTCTCCAGATAGGCGTCCGGTCCGGACGGCACCGCGCGCGCCAGCACGGGCATGCCGCCTCGTTCCAGCGCGGGAATCTCCCAGGCGGAAGCGGTGAGCGCTTCGCCGGTGGCGAAGCACCAGTCCTCGGCCGCCACCGCGAAGAGGTCGGCGACCACCGGCCCTTCGATGCGGAAATGCGTGTCATGGGCGAAGGCATCGCCGGCGAATTCGCGGGTGAAGCCCTCGCGGATGTTCATGCCGCCCATGAAGCCGACGACCCCGTCGACGACGATGATCTTCCTGTGCGTCCGGAGATTGGCATAGGGCAGCCTCAGCCCCATGATGATGTTGCCGTTGAAGACGTCGACCGCGACGCCGCCCTCCTGCAGATGCCCGGCGATGCTCGGCACCGAATAGCGCGCGCCGACCGCATCGATCAGCACCCGGACCGTGACGCCGCGCCGATGTGCGTCGATCAGCGCATCGGCGATGCGCAGGCCGATCGGGTCGCGGTCGAAGATGTAGCTTTCCAGGATGATGCTGCGTTCGGCAGCCGCGATCGCAGCGAGCATCGCGCCATAGGCCTCGTCGCCGGTTTCCAGCGTTTCGATGCGGTTTCCGGTCGTCAGCGGATGGCGGGCGACGCGGTCGCCGAGCGTCTTGAGCGCAAGAAAGCGCCGGCCGAAATTCGTGGCGACCGCCTCGTCCTCGACATGAAAATCGGCCGCCGCCATGCCATGGCCCGGCCGTTGGGCCATGATCGAGGCGCGCCGGATGCGGTTGACCCCGGCGATGGCGTAGAGCAGCGGCCCGACGATCGGCGAGAGGATGATGACGCCGACCCAGCCGATGGCGGCGCGCACCTCGTCTTTCGTCATCACCGCATGCGCGCCTGCGACGGTCGACGTCATGATGGTGATGACGGCGAGGATATGCGGCCAGTAGTCTTGGAGAATCCCCCACATGGGACCGAGGCTAGAGCATTTTCGAGCGAAGTGGGCACCGGTTCGCGTGAAGAAAATGCGATCGGAGAAAAAAGCGGGATTGCGCACGCGATTTTTGAATCACGAACCCAGTCCCGTCTGTGGCGGCGCGATCCGTCATGCTCAACCGGCTTTGGCCGCTCCCGCACCTGAGGGCTGCACGATCTTCGCCTGTGAGGGCATCTCGATCGTCGCGACCAGGGCGGATGGCCGGGCCCGCGAGCTCCGCCGCCGTCGACGAGAGACCCGAGAGATAGCCGATCTGGTCGAGTGGGATGCCGGCAGCGGCGAGACCCGGTCCGCGTCAAGCTCTGGCAGGGGCATGGGGACGGCCGGAAGACTCGACTCGCCTTCCGGCGGGCACCCTTGTATAGGAACAAATAGAGAACAATTATCGTGCTCCCATGCCGGAAACCGCACCGACCTTGTCCGATCTGCGTCGTAGCCTTGCCGAAGCCGCCCGGCGGAGTGGCACGGCTGCGGCCGACCGGATCGGCCTGGGCGTGCCCGGTCTGGACGAAATCCTGAACGGCGGGCTCGTGCGGGCGGCGCTGCACGAGGTCTATGCCGCCGAGGTCGCGGATCTCGCTGCTGCGACCGGTTTCGCGCTCGGCCTCGCGTTGCGGGCAGGGCAGGTCGAGGAGAAGACCGGCGATCGCACCATCTTCTGGGCGCGGCAGGATTTCGTCGATGCCGAGTCTGGGCGCCTGCATGCGCCGGGACTGAACGAATTCGGCCTCGATCCGGCGCGTCTGCTGCTGGTGCGGGCGCGGGACGGTGAGGGCGTATTGCGGGCCGGAGCCGAGGCGGCGCGCTGTCCGGCACTGGGCGCCGTGCTGATCGAGCCCTGGGGCGAGCCGCGCCCTTTCGACCTGACGGCGAGCCGGCGTCTCGCTTTGGCGGCGGAAGCCTCGGGCGTGCCGGTGCTGCTGCTGCGCGTCGCTGCCGCCGAGGTGCCGAGCGCGGCGCGCACGCGCTGGCAGGTGAGGGCGCTCGCCTCGCGGGCGCTGGAGGCGAATGCGCCGGGCACCCCGGCCTTCGCCCTGAGATTGCAGCGCCAGCGCGGCGGCGCGGCCGAACGTGAGTGGCGTGTGGAGTGGGACCGTGACCGACATTGCTTTGCGGAACGCAACCTTTTCGATCGCTCTGCCCGGACAGACCATGTCGCGCCGCTATCTCGCCCTCTGGTTCCCCTATCTGGCGACGGACAGGTTGCGGCGGACGGGCGCGATTCCGAATTCCGGCGCGCCGGCTGAGAAGCCGCATGTGTTGACCGAGATGCAGGGCAATGCCCTGCGCATCGTCGATTGTGATAAACGCGCCGTCGATCTCGGCCTGACGCGGGATATGACGCTGGCTGATGCCCGCGCCCGCATACCCGACCTCGTCGCGCTGGAGACGCAGCCGCAGGTCGATCGCGAGTTCCTCGAAGCGCTCGCCGGTTTCTGCGACCGTTTCACCCCGCTGGTCGCGTTGGACGAACCGCACGGCCTCATGCTCGACATCACCGGCTGCGCCCATCTCTTCGGCGGCGAAGCCGGGCTCGGCAATTTGGCCGGGCGCTCCATGCAGCGCGGGGGCCTCAAGGTGAAGGCCGCCATCGCCGGCACGCCCGACGCCGCCCGCGCCTGCGCCCGCCATGGCCATGGGGGCCTCGTCCTGCCGGGCCAGGAGGAGGCGCTGCTGCGCTCGCTGCCGACCGCGGCGCTGGATACCGACGTGGAAACCGTGATCGCGCTCTCCCGCGCCGGCCTCAAGACGCTCGCCCATCTCGCGGAGCGCCCCTCGGAGACGCTCTCCGCTCGTTTCGGCGAGGCCTTGGCGGTCAAGCTCCGGCGCATCCTCGGTCATGAAGACCGCCGCATCACGCCGCTTCGACCGCCGCCAGATTGCGTGGTCGAGCGTCATTTCGCCGAGCCTTTCACCGATGCGGCGAACCTCGAAGCCGTGGTCGTCAGGCTGATCGGGGAGGCGGCGCGGGTGCTGGAAGCCCGCGGCGAGGGCGGGCGCATCTTCGAACTCGGTTTCTTCCGCAGTGACGGCACTCTCCGCCGCCTCGCCATCGAGACCGGCCGCCCGTCGCGCGACGCCAAGGCGCTGCTCCGGCTCTATCGCGAGCGCGTCGAGACGCTGGCCGACCCGCTCGACCCCGGCTTCGGTTTCGATGCGATCAAGCTTGCCGTGCCCCTTTGCGAGCCGCTCGACACGCCCCAGCAAAGCCTCGATGGCCGGGCGGTCGAGGAGGAGGCGGTGGCCGATCTGGTCGACCGGCTCGTCACCCGCTTCGGCCGCGACCGGGTGCTGCGTTTCGTGGCACAGGAGACGCATCATCCCGTCCGTGCCGCCAAGGTGCTCTCCGCCGCTGCGCCATTGCCCGAAGCAGCCTGGCCCGCGCCCGAGCCGCAGGAGCCGCCGGCCCGCCCGCTCCAGCTTTTCGAGCCGCCTCAACCGATCGAAGCGATCGCGGAGGTGCCGGACGGTCCGCCGATCCGCTTCCGCTGGCGGCATCTTATCCATGACGTCGCCCGCGCCGAGGGGCCGGAGCGCATCGCTCCCGAATGGTGGCGCGACGGTTCGGACGAGCCGATGCGCGACTATTACCGCGTCGAGGATGTGCAAGGGCGCCGCTTCTGGCTCTACCGCATTGGCTTCTACGAGGCTGACAGCGCTCCGCCGCGCTGGTTCCTGCACGGGCTCTTCGCATGAATCAGATTGGGAGCCCCTTCGCTGAACCCGTTGCCGCCTCGCATTTTTCCTTCCTGCGTGGCGCTTCGCCGGGGCCACATATGGTGCTGACGGCGCTGCTGCTCGGCTATTCCGGCATCGGCATCGCCGACCGCAACACGGTGGCGGGCGTCGTGCGCGCCTGGGCGGCGCTGAAGCAGTTGCGCGAGGACGGCCTGCCGGCGCCCGACAAGGTCAGGGAAGGCGGCAGCCCCGGCGAATATTACTGGGCCGAGAACCCCGAATGCGCCGCCCTGCCTTTCACTCCCGCAGAGATGAAGGCAAAGGCGGAGTGCTTCAAGCTCGCGACCGGCACGCGCCTCGTCTTCGCCGACGGCACGCCCGACATTGTCGCCTACCCCGCCAATCGCGCCGGCTGGGGCCGGCTTTGCCGCCTGCTCAGCCATGGTAACCTGAAGGAGGGGGTGAAGAAGGGCGAATGCCGGCTCGTCCTCGACGATCTCCTGAACGATGCCCGCGACCTGCTGCTGATCCTGATGCCCGCGCGCAGCCTCGATGGCCTGCCCGATTTGCTGGCCCGGCTCGACGATGCCGCCCCCGGCGCGGTCTGGCTTGCCGCCAGCATGCACCGGCGCGGCGACGATCGCCGTCGCCTCGCGCGGCTCAAGGCCATCGCCGCAGCGACCCGCACGCCGCTGATCGCGACTAATGACGCGCTCTACGATTCCATCGCGCAGCGCGACCTGCAGGACGTGCTGACCTGCATCCGTGAGGGCACCACCATCGAGCGGGCCGGGCGTCTGCTCGAATCCAATGCCGAGCGCCATCTCAAGCTGCCGCAGGAGATGGCTCGCCTCTTCCGCGATGCGCCCGAGGCCATCGCCGAGACGCAAGCCCTGTTCTCCCGCATCGAATTCGATCTCGGCCAGCTCAAATACGAATACCCCGATGAGCCGATCCCGCCCGGCTGGAAGGATCAGGACTGGCTGGTGGAGCTGGTCCGGCGCTGCTGCCTGATCCGCTATCCCGACGGCGTTTCGGACAAGGTTCAAGGCTTGCTGGCGAAGGAGCTCGCCCTCATTGAGAAGCTCGAATACGCCCGTTACTTCCTGACGATCCGCCAGATCGTCGAGTTCGCCGAGAGCCGGGGTATCCTCTGCCAGGGCCGTGGCTCGGCCGCCAATTCCGCCGTCTGCTACGTGCTCGGCATCACCGCTGTCGACCCGGACGAGAACGACGTGCTGTTCGAGCGCTTCATCTCGACCGAGCGCAAGGAACCGCCCGATATCGACGTCGATTTCGAGCATGAGCGGCGCGAGGAGGTGATCCAGTGGATCTATGAATTCTATGGCCGTGAGCGCGCCGGCATCGCCGCCACCGTGATCCATTATCGGCCGCGCAGCGCTATCCGCGAGGCCGGCAAGGTGCTGGGCCTGACCGAGGACGTCACCGCCCGCATCGCCGATACGAATTGGGGGAGCTGGGGCAGCGAGATCGGCGATGCGCGCGTCCGCCAGGCCGGGCTCGATCCGACCAATCCGACGATCCGCCGCGCCGTCGACTTCGCCACCCGGCTGCTCGGCTATCCCCGCCACCTCTCGCAGCATGTCGGCGGCTTCGTCCTGTCGCGCGGACGCCTCGACGAGACCGTACCGATCGGCAATGCCGCGATGGAGGACCGCACCTTCATCGAATGGGACCGCGACGACATCGACGAACTCGGACTGATGAAGGTCGATGTGCTGGCGCTGGGCATGCTGACCTGCATCCGCAAGGCGTTCGATCTGATCAGGGAGAATGGAGGACAGGATTACGCGCTCGCCGACCTCAAGGATGGCGACAAAGCGACCTACGACATGCTCTGTGAGGGCAAGTCGCTCGGCGTCTTCCAGGTCGAGAGCCGCGCCCAGATGAACATGCTGCCGCGGCTGAAGCCGCGGAAGTTCTACGATCTCGTCATCCAGGTTGCGATCGTCCGCCCCGGCCCGATTCAGGGCAACATGGTCCATCCCTATCTGAAGCGGCGGGCGAAGATTGAGGAAGTGACCTATCCAGCTCCTTCACCGGAGCATGGGCAGCCGGACGAGCTCTTCGAGGTCTTGAACAAGACCGAAGGCGTCCCGCTCTTTCAGGAGCAGGCCATGCGGCTCGCCATGGTCGCCGCCAAATTCTCGGACATCGAAGCCAATGGCCTGCGCAAGGCGATGGCGACCTTCCGTAATGCCGGCACCATCGGCAATTACGAGACGATGATGGTCGAGCGCATGGTGGAACGTGGTTATGAACGCGATTTCGCCCAGCGCTGTTTCGAGCAGATCAAGGGCTTCGGCAGCTACGGTTTCCCGGAGAGCCACGCCGCCTCCTTCGCCAAGCTGGTCTACATCTCCTCTTATCTGAAGCGATGGTATCCGGCCGCCTTCGCTGCCGCATTGCTGAATTCCCAGCCGATGGGTTTCTACGCGCCGGCCCAGATCGTGCGGGAGGCGGAGGAGAACGGCGGCGTCGAGCCGCGCCCGGCCGATGTCAATTCCAGCTTTTTGGACAACAGCTTGGAGGCCGTTTCGGAATCAAGTTCTTACCGCGATCGGCCGGGTCAGGAGAGCAAAAGGGATCCCTTCGCCTTGCGTCTTGGCTTCCGCCAGATCGACGGCTTCAAGGAGGACTGGGGCAAGGCCATTGCACAGGAGCGTGAAGCGGGTGGCCCCTACCGCGATGTCGAGGAACTGATGCGCCGCGCCGACCTTCCCGCCCGCGCCATGCGCCTGCTCGCCGATGCCGATGCCTTCCGCTCGATGGGGCTCGACCGCCGAGAGGCACTCTGGGCCGTGCGCCGCCTGCCGGACGATCCCGTTCTGCCGCTCTTCCAGGCCGCGCAGGCGCGCGAACTGGGCTCGGAGCGGAGCGTGGCACTCCCGGTCATGCCGCTCGCCGAGCATATCGTCGCCGATTACCAGACGGTGCGCCTCTCGCTGAAGGGCCACCCGATGCAGCTCTTGCGCCCGCGCTTCCGCCGTGAGGGGGTGCTGAGCTGTGCCGAGACGGAGGCGAAGCCCGATGCCGCCTTTGTCCGTACGGCTGGAATCGTGCTGGTGCGGCAGCGGCCGGGCAAGGGCAACGCCATTTTCATCACGCTGGAAGATGAGACCGGCATCACCAATGTCGTGATCTGGGCGAGATTGTTCGAACGCTTCCGCCGCGAGGTCATGGGGGCACGGTTGATGCTGGTCGAGGGCCGGGTCCAGAAGAGCGTCGAGGGCGTCACCCACCTCATGGCGCAGCGCATCGCCGATCGCTCGATCGACCTGCTGTCGCTCTCGGATACGCATCGCGCCGAGGTTCCGATGCCCGTGGACGAACTGAAGAACCCGCCGCTGCCGCGCCATCGCCACCCGCGCAATGTTCGTATCCTCCCGAAATCGCGGGATTTCCATTGAGGGAGGCGATGCGTGGGAAGGTGCGATCCGTCCGCCAAAACAAACTTCTATAATGGGAGTTAAATAAGAAAAAACGCGCTATCTGCCGTAAATTGAACCTTTGCCGCCATGGATATAAGTGTTTGTTCGATTTATCGAACAGGCGGCAGCGATCATGGCGAACGGCTTCGGCTCGGACGAACCCACCGCGACCACGCCGGCAGAGGCATTGCTGGCGCATCGTGCGGCCGCGCTCGATACGGCGTTCGGCAATGAGGACGTTGCCGGGCGTCTCGCCGGCATCGTCGGAGAAGCGCAGGGGCGGGTGGTCTTTACCACCTCCTTCGGCCTTGAGGATCAGGTCCTCACCCATTTCATTGCAGCGGCGAAGCTGCCGGTGACCTTCGCAACGCTCGATACCGGCCGGCTCTTCCCGGAGGTCTACGCGCTCTGGCAGGGGACCGAGGAGCGCTACGGCATCGTGATCCGCCCGTACTATCCGCGCCATGACATGCTTGAGCTTCATGTCCGCCAGAATGGCATCAACGGCTTCTATGGCTCGCGCGAGGCACGCAAATCCTGCTGCGACATCCGCAAGGTCGAGCCGCTCGGCCGGGCGCTGGCCGGCGCTTCCATCTGGCTGACCGGCCTGCGCGCTGATCAGTCGGCAGCGCGCGGCGGCGTCAAGCTGGCGGAGGCCGATGCAACGCGCGGCCTCGTCAAGGCGAGCCCGCTGATCGACTGGACGCGCGAGCGCGCGCTCGCCTTCGCGCAGGAGAACGGCGTGCCGATCAACCCGCTGCACGCGCAGGGCTTTGTCTCGATCGGCTGCCAGCCCTGCACCCGCGCCATCCGCCCCGGCGAGCCCGAGCGGGCCGGGCGCTGGTGGTGGGAGGATGATGCGGCCAAGGAGTGCGGCCTGCATGTGGGACAGGACGGAAAGCTGGCGCGCGCCACGCTCTCGGCTGTGGAGCTGCGCCAGTGATCCAGCTCAGCCATCTGCAGAAGCTCGAGGCCGAGGCGATCTTCATTATTCGCGAGGTCGTGGCGACCTGTGACAAGCCGGTGCTGCTCTATTCGATCGGCAAGGACTCGGCCGTCCTGCTGCATCTCGTGATGAGAGCCTTCTATCCGGCCAGGCCGCCTTTCCCGCTGCTCCATGTCGATACGACCTGGAAGTTCCGCGAGATGGTCGCCTTCCGCGACGAGACGGCACAGCGGCTCGGGCTCGACCTGATCGTCCATATCAATCGCGAGGGCGTCGAGGCCGGGATCAACCCCTTCGCCTCCGGCTCGCGCGTCCATACCGATGTGATGAAGACGCAAGGGTTGAAGCAGGCGCTCGATCTCCACAAATTCGATGCCGCCTTCGGTGGCGCCCGCCGCGACGAGGAGAAGAGCCGGGCCAAGGAGCGCGTCTTTTCACTGCGCTCGCCGGAGCATCGTTGGGACCCGAAGAACCAGCGCCCCGAGCCCTGGCAGCTCTTCAACACCCGCAAGCATCGCGGCGAGAGTTTTCGCGTGTTTCCGCTGTCCAATTGGACCGAGCGCGACGTCTGGGACTACATCGCCCTAGAGAATATCCCGGTCGTGCCGCTCTATTTCGCCGCTCCGCGTCCGGTCGTTCGGCGCGACGGCGCCTGGATCATGCGCGATGACGAGCGCATGGACCTGCGCCCCGGCGAGACCGTCGAGACCCGCATGGTCCGCTTCCGCACGCTGGGCTGCTATCCGCTGACCGGCGCGGTCGAGAGCGAAGCGGCAAACCTCACCGATATCATCGCCGAGATGCGCTCCTCCCGCTCCTCCGAACGGCAGGGCCGCGTCATCGACCATGACGGCTCCGGTTCGATGGAGCAGAAGAAGCAGGAAGGCTATTTCTGATGGGCTTCGCGCTCGCCAAGAAGAAGGCACTGAGGCTGGCGCAGGCCCCGCTTCCGGCCAATGATGCGCCCGGCATCAGCGAAACCGGCCAGCACTCGCTCTTGCGTTTCATCACCTGCGGCTCGGTCGATGACGGCAAGTCGACCTTGATCGGCCGCATGCTCTACGAGGCGGGCGCGGTCTTCGACGACCAGCTCAGCGCCCTCGACAGCGATTCCCGCAAGTTCGGTACTCAAGGAGCGGAGCCCGATTTCGCGCTGCTGGTCGACGGCCTCTCGGCCGAGCGCGAGCAGGGCATCACCATCGATGTCGCCTATCGCTATTTCGCGACGCAGAACCGCAGCTTCATCGTCGCCGACACGCCCGGCCACGAGCAGTACACCCGCAACATGGCGACCGGCGCCTCGACCGCCGATCTCGCGATCATCCTGGTCGATGCCCGCAAGGGCCTGCTGCCGCAGACGCGGCGCCACTCCTTCATCGTCTCGCTGGTCGGCGTCCGCCGTGTCGTGGTCGCCATCAACAAGATGGACCTCGTCGGCTATGACGCGGCCGTCTTCGAGCGGATCGCGGAGGACTATCGCGCGGCGGTGCGGAACCTCGGCTTCGCCTCGATCCGCTTCATCCCGGTTTCGGCCCGCGACGGCGAGAACGTTATGCGCCCGTCAGCGCTGATGCCTTGGTATGACGGTCCGGCGCTACTGCCTTATCTCGAAAGCGTCGCGATCGCGCGCGCTGCGCCGGCCGAGGAGGGCTTCGTCCTGCCGGTGCAATGGGTCAATCGGCCTGATCTCAACTTCCGCGGCTATGCCGGAACCCCCGTCACGGGCCGCGCCCGCGTCGGCGATCCCGTCGTGGCGTTGCCTTCGGGCCGCACCAGTCGGATCGCGCGCCTGATCGGTGCGGCGGGCGATGTCAGCCAACTCACTGCCGGCCAGGCTGCGACGGTGACGCTGGAAGACGATACCGACATCTCGCGCGGCGATGTCATTGCCGCGGCCGGGACGGCGCTCCCGGTCAGCCGTGGCCTCAGGGCACGCCTGCTCTGGACCGGCGAGCGCGCCATGCTCGAAGGCGGCCAGTTCCTGTTGAAGCTCGCGACGCAGAGCGCAAATGCCACGGTCGAGATGCTGCATCACAGCATCGATATCGAGGGCTTCCAGCCGCTGCCGGCGCAGAGCCTGGGCATGAACGGCATAGGCCTCGTGACTCTGCGCCTCGATCGCCCGCTGGTCTCGCTGCCTTACGCCCGCAGCCACGAGCTCGGCGGCTTTATCCTGATCGATCGCATCAGCAACGAGACGGTGGCCTTCGGCTTCGTCGAGTCGGGCGAGGGGGCTGTCCAGCAGGCGGTGGGCGAAGGCGGGGCGCTGGCGCGTGCGCAGCGCGGCGTCATCCGTATCGTCGGCCGCTCGGGTACGCCGGATCGCAGGGCCTGGTTGGCCGGCGTGAGCTGGCGCGTCCTGAGCACGGCTGGGCTGTTCGCGGCAGCTTTCGCGCTGACAGCCAATGCGGCAGCATCTTTGGCGCTGGCCTTCGGCGACATCCTGCTGCGGCCGGGCTTGCGGGCGCTGCATATGCGCCTCTGGCGCAAGGCTCCGGCCGGGTTTTTGCAGCACGGCGCGGGGATCTGACGGTGGAGGACTAAGTCCCGACCACCGCCGTCGCCTCGATCTCCAGCAGGGCTTCCGGCTCGACCAGCGCGGTGACCGCGACAACCGCCATGGCCGGGAAATGCCGGCCGAAGGCCTCGCGATAGGCCGGCCCCATATCCTTGAGGCTGGCGCGATAGGTCGCGATATCCGTGACGTACCAGGTCAGGCGCACGATATCCTCGACACGCCCGCCGCCAGCCTCGACCACCGCCCTGATGTTGAGGAAGGTCTGGCGCAACTGTCCGATGAAGTCCTTGGCGAAGACGCCCTGCGCGTCCCAGCCGACGAGCCCGCCAGTGACCAGCACGCGGCCTTCCGCCACCATGCCGTTGGCATAACCGCGCGGCTGCGGCCAGCCTTCGGGTAGAATGGCGCGGGATTGCGGGTGGTCGGACATGGCGTATCGCCTCGATTCAGCCGTTCAGGCTCTGTTGGAAGAAAGGTCAGGTCTCGCCCTGCGCCATTTGGCGCAGGGCGAAGCGTTGCAGCTTGCCGGTCGCCGTTTTCGGCAGGGCTTCGACGAATGCGATGGCGCGCGGATACTTATAGGGCGCGATGCCGGCCTTCACATGCTCCTGCAGCACCTTGGCCAGCGCCGCATCGCCGGTGAGCCCCGCGCGCAGCACGACATAGGCCTTCACGATCTGCCCGCGCTCGGGGCAGGGCGCGCCGACCACGCCGCATTCCGCCACCGCCTCATGGGTCAGCAGGCAGGCTTCGACCTCGGGGCCGGCGATATTGTAGCCGGCCGAGACGATCATGTCGTCGGAACGGGCCTGATACCAGAAGTAGCCGTCTGCATCGCGCAGATAGGTGTCGCCGGTGATGTTCCAGCCGTTCAGCACATAGCGCGTCTGCCGCTCGTCGGCGAGATAGCGGCAGCCGGTCGGGCCGCGCACGGCGAGCCGCCCGGGCGTGCCGTCCGGTACGACCTTGCCGTCTGCGTCGACGATCTTCGCCTCGTAGCCCGGCACCGGAATTCCGGTCGCGCCCGGCCGGATCGCCTCGCGCGGTGCGCCGATGAAGATATGCAGCATCTCGGTCGCACCGATGCCGTCGAGCAGTGCCATGCCGGTCCGCGCCTGCCAGGCGTCGAAGGTCGCCTTGGGCAAGGCTTCTCCGGCCGAGACGCAGATGCGGAGCGAGGCGATATCCCGGCCGTCGAGCTTGTCGAGCATGGCGCGATAGGCCGTCGGCGCGGTGAAGACGACGCTGACCTTGTGTCGTTCGACCGCTTCGATGAGCTCGGCCGGGCCGGCCTTCTCGGGCAGCACCATCGCCGCGCCGATCCGCATCGGGAACAGCACGAGGCCGCCGAGCCCGAAGGTGAAGGCGAGCGGCGGCGAGCCGGTGAAGCGATCATCCGGCGAGGCCTTCAGCACGCGCGCGCCGTAGCAGTCGCAGATCGCCAGCATATCCTGGTGGAAATGCATGGTGCCTTTGGGCTCGCCGGTGGTGCCGGAGGTGAAGGCGATCAGGCAGACATCGTCGCGGGCGGTGTCGGCGGCCTCGAACCGCGCGTAGCCCGGTTGCGCCATCAGGGTCTCCAGCTCGCTGTCGGCGCTGCCGAACGCGACGATGCGGGCAAGCTCGGGCACTTGCGCCCTGGCGTTTTCCAGCTCCACGGTGAGACGGTGGTCGCAGAACGCGAGGGCGATCCGGGCCTTTCGCAGGGGATACGCAAGCTCGCCCGCTCGCAGCATCGGCATGGTTGCGACCGCGACGCCACCGGCCTTGATGACGGCGAGATAGGCGGCGACCATCATCGGCGTGTTGCCGGCGCGCAGCAGAACCCGGTTGCCGCTCACCATGCCCAGATCGCGCGTCAGCACATTGGCGATGCGGTTCACCTTGTCGGCGAGGTCGGCATAGCTCCAGTGCAGATCATTGGCGATCACGGCGGTGCGCCCGCCGCGATCTTCGGCAATGTGCCGGTCGAGCAGCTCCGCGACGCAGTTCAACCGCTCGGGATAGGCGAGCCCTGCCTCTTCCAGTCTCAGATCGGGCCAGCTTTCGCGCGGCGGCAGGTTGTCCCGCGCGAAGCTGTCCTCATGTCCCGATCTCGCGAACCCGGTTGCTGTCATGGCGTTCCCCTGCCTTTGCGGCATGTGCTTTCAAGAGGTCGCGCGCGATCACGACCTTCTGGACCTCGCTCGCACCCTCGTAGATGCGCAGCGCCCTGATCTCCCTGTAGAGTTCCTCCACCTTGACGCCCCTGGTGACGC